>CAZBZP010000014.1:0-57914 GCA_964496435.1 Uncultured Candidatus Berkiella sp. | reverse complement strand
CAACAGCTACAGTTGTATCAACTGGTGTCGCAACAGCTACAGTTGTATCAACTGGTGTCGCAACAGCTACAGTTGTATCAACTGGAACAACAGGCGCAGCTACTTCTTTAGCGTAATTGTAGTCATTGCCTTTGAATGAAGCAGAAACTAATTCAAAGTTTTGCAATTCAGCTTTTTTAAATTTAAAGCCTTGATGTGTTTGGCCTTTCATTTTGAATTCTCTGGCATACAAACCAGCTTCGCCTTCAACAGAAATTTCATAAACAGCATAAGCTGTTTTAGCATTGGGGTGCTGGCCGTAAGCAGCGAGCTGTTCAGCAGCTTCTTTGGTCTTAAAACCATTAAACTTAGCCAGATTTACCAAACCATCACGCACTGTTTCTAAAGATGCGGTACCGATAGTGACTTTCTCACCAACTACATAATATTTCATAGTCAACCTCTTAAATGACACAACATGAATATATATTTTCAAAACAAAAAATAAGTTATTTAACTTATTTAAGGTATTTATCGCCCTAACAAAGAACCGCCATACTAACAACAAAGATCACTAACAACAATAGATTTAAGGAAAAAAGCCAAAAAAAAGCCCGGTATAACCGGGCTTTTTCATTCATCTCATAACTTAGCTTATGATTTCTAGCTAAACTTAAAGCCTTTGGTGAGGATCTTGGCTTCGAGTTCTTGACGCTTGTTATCATTAGCAGCTTGGATTTCTTTAAGCGCTTGGCGTTCTTGTTCAAGAACTTGCAAACGATTAAGAACAGGTGCTGCGTTAGCTTCTGTAGCAGGATTAACAACAAGTTTTTCGCTTGCATCAAATTCAGCTTCAGGTGCAGAATTGAGCAAATCTGCCAATGTTTTATGCATGTCTGAATTTGCATCGTACTTAAGCTCTGCTTCCAAAGCTTCTACGTCTTTAGTAGCAGCAACTTTGTTGTCTTCGTACTTCTGCTTTTGTGTTTTCTTGTATTCAGCATAAGCAGATTTACCTGCATTCCATACTGCGCCAACAACAACTTGAGCAGCTAAGAATGTGCCATAAGCAGCAGCACCAACAAGCGCAGAAACAGCGACTTGCAACGCAATACCTGCTCCACCGACAACAGGTAAAGCTACGCCAAATGATTTGCCAATTAAACCAACTGCAGTCAAGCTCGCGCCACTTGTTGCAAAACCAACGCCAACACCTGCAACAACACCCGCAGGTAACAACCATCTCTTTGCAAAATCAATCACATTAAATTTTGCAGCTGTGTTATCAGTTGGGGTATTAGCATCAGTTGATGTATTAGCTGGTTCATCAGCTGCTACTTTTGGCATTGAGGCTAAATATTTAGTATAGGCTTCGGATTTAACAAATTCATCGTAATTTGCTTTATCAAATACGTGGTCTTCGAATTTGTCTGAGGAATGCTTCATTGAAGCACTTACGATAACGACTTCTTTAGCGTTTATTTGATAGCTTGAGAAAGTTGGATCATCTTCGCCAAGGCTAACGGTTGTTCTTACGTTTCTTTTGCCTTTTTTAACGGATTTTTCTACTTTACCGTCAACAACGAGATCGCCATCTTTGTCTATGGTGACTTTTTCACCAAGTTCGAGATCATCTTGCGCAGCAAGAACCATGATAGGGAATACGTCTTGTTTGTGCTGCTCTTGGTCAACGAGAGCAAATCTTCTGGCTTCTTCTAGTGTGTCAAACACTGTATAGCCATCATCTTCTTTTGCTTTTTCAGGGGTATAAGCAAGACTGCCTAGTATTTCTTCATTACTCAGCTTAATGATGCCATCATTATTGTAAGCGTTAATATCCTTCCCAGGAACGTGGTATATAAACTTCATCGTCAACCTCTTAACTACAACAAAAAACTACGAAACTCTTTATTATTTTATGAATGTGAAACTTCCTTTTTCAAATTGATACAACCTCCTTTTTCTATACTTCCTCGGCGGTACGCTTAGAAGACCATCCAAGTTTATTTTCTTCAAGTTTGCGATCATGTGCTGACCATAAGGGTAACAACATGAGTAGTATTATTGCTGAGCTAACTAATAACGCTACAAAAAATCCGTGCCATCCATAAGCATCGATCATTCTGCCTATTGGATAGCCTGCAGTGGCTGCACCAAAATAACCTAAGGTGCCAGCAAAACCATTGGAGGTTGCAGCAGCTCGCTTATCTACGAACTCTGCCGCTGCTAAACCAACTATCATTTGTGGGCCAAATACAAAAGCGCCTATTAACGCTAACAATGCCATGTCAAGAAACACAAAGTTTTCAGGAACATACATCAAGCCTAACAAGGAGCCTATTAAGCCTATTGAACAAACAACCATAGCTGGTACTCGGTTACCTTTCCAAAAGTAATCGGAGCCCCAACCAGCGGCTATCATACCAACAAAGCCGCCAACTTCAAACCAAAACACGCCGCTGCTTGCTAACATGTCTGCCATATTCTTCGCTTC
The DNA here is from genome assembly GCA_964496435.1 of Uncultured Candidatus Berkiella sp. Taxonomy (GTDB): domain Bacteria; phylum Pseudomonadota; class Gammaproteobacteria; order Berkiellales; family Berkiellaceae; genus Berkiella. Next base: position 55,441 of record CAZBZP010000014.1, on the reverse strand, counting down.
TGTGAGATAGAAGAATGTCCAATCGTTGATAGCTGTTCGCACAACATAGACAAAGAAGTAGGACAAGGAAAATATCCAAACATATTTATTATTTAACACTTGGTTAAATAAAATCTCTCTTACTGATAAAAGAGAATGTTTGGTTTGATGTTCATTAGATTGGGTGAAAGGTACTTTATTTTTGAAATCTTCTACCGTTGGCAAGCCCAGCGTTCTTGGCACATCACGTAGTCGGTTAATTAAAATCAACCCCATGATGATGCTGCATACTGCAGGGACAAACATGGCATAGCGCCAGCCAAACTTCACGGCACAAAACACAGCAAGCAAAGGAATAAGCGCGCCACCCAAATTATGAGAGGTGCTACAAATGCTATACCACAAGCCACGTTCAGATTGATCAAACCAATAATTAAGTTGCTTACAACAAGCTGGCCACCCCCATGCTTGGAACCAACCGTTGAGTCCCCAGAAAATAGCAAAGACCCATAACTCTGAGCTCATGCCAAATAAAATATTGAGCACCCCAGTGATAATAAGACCGGTTGCCATAAAGTAGCGGGGGTTAGATCTGTCAGACATTACGCCGCTGACAAATTTACTGATGCCGTAGCTGATATATAGAATGGACGCTAATAAGCCAAGATCGCCTTTTGAATAGCCAAGTTCGGCTGACATATAAGGCATGGCAAAAGTGAAACTTTTGCGTGTGAAATAAAAAACTGCATAACCAAGAAAGATGGAATAACAGATCCGGATTCGCCAGTAGCGGTAGTCGCCGTTTATTTCGGCCTGGCTTTTAGTAACGGGCAGATAAGGTGCGGGCTTTAAGAAATCGAACCACTTTAAGCTCACGCGCTAGTCTCCTTTACCATGTTAAAAAACATGTCACTCATCAGAGTGACTGGCCAATTACTATGCGAAACAATTAAGTTATTCAATTTAATTAATCTCAGCCTACATAATTTGAGTCGCAAAAGATATCAGATACTCCTCTAAACTCCAATACGCTGAACTCAAATTGGCCCTATGCATTCTCCTATACTCGTTTGATTAAATAACTTTAGGCTTTAAGCTAATCAACTAAGGCTATTACATCAAGCTCAACTGCCGCCCCAAGGGGTAATTTAGCCACCTGAATCGTGGTTCGCGCCGGGAAAGGCTCCTTTAAGAGATCTTTCATTGCATTATTAACTGCCACAAAGTCTTTAAAGTCCGACAGATAAAGCGTGATTTTCAAGATGTTTTCTAAATTAGCATTTACGGTACTCAGAATGGCTTGAATATTTTTAATGGCTTGTTGAAACTCATTCAAACAACCCCCTTCAACCAAGATAGCATTGACAGGATCTAGGCCTATTTGCCCAGAAAGAAAAAGAAGATTGCCAGCCTGAATGGCTTGAGAATAAGGACCTATCGCTTTTGGGGCTTGATTAGTATGAATGGCTTTATAATTCATTATTTACTCCCACGTCCTGGAAACGGAAATATATTGTCTATATTCGGTAATGCATGAGTAGGGAAGCTGTCATCTTTCAAGGCAAAGATTAACATAATCGTATCCGCGCGCAGGTAAGTATCTCCGGTATATTGACGTGCGTTATCGTCCCCTTTTCCTAAGACGCAGATATTGTCTTCAAGAAACCAATAGGTTTTTTCAAGTTTGACTGCACACTCTGCAAGCTCACCCCTTGACCATGCCTCTAAATCAGTTTTCAACATTTGGCCTCTAAATACGGTTATCCCATCAGTGTATTTATTGACTTCAACTTCGACCCATACCTTTTTCTCATGATTCTTTGTTTTATCTTTATGTCTCATAGTAGTTTAAGCTCTAACTAGTTCAAAGCGGATCGCATATGCTATCATCTACAATACATCCGTTTAAAGCAATGCTCGCTTTGAGCTTGTGGGTCTTACTTCCTTAAGATAGGAACTCTTTCTTTTTATTCGCTTGCTTACAATAGGCTTTTGCGCTTGAACAATTTCTTCATGCACGTTTGTGCCCGATTCTTCTAAACTTTTAGTTATTCTGGCAATGCGATACCTGGCAAAAGCTCTATCAAAGTCCAACATCACACTTGCCAAACGATCTGGTGTTTCCACAACGCCTGGGAGTGTGGCAAAGGAGGATAGCTTTCCTTCTTCTTTTAATGAGGTCCATAAGCTTGGTTTGATGCCAGCATAGATAATCTCAAGCACTGTGCTGCTGCAATTCTTGAAGGCAACATGAAACTCCTCCAATTCCTTAGCAACTGTCTGCATTTGTAAAAGCATGCTTTTGATATCTAAACCTTCGCTAGGGGCTTCACCCTGGATAGGTAGGCGAAAAGTATAGGTAGGCGCAATGCCTAAACTGATTGGGTTTTTATTAGAATTCAATGCCAAGTTGTTTAACTTTACTTTGCATCCTTGATATACGTTTGTAAGTGAATGCTTAACTTTTTCTAATGCCGTTAAACGTTTGTTCTTTTTTAAAAGTTCATTTTGTAAATAGGCAATATTGCCATCTAATTCGTCAATAATTGCTTGTGGAAAACACAGAGAATACAGTGGTCGCTTCTGCTCCTCGTTCTCCAATGCTAAGATGAGTTCAAAGCATATAGCGTTCAACAAATGAATTTCTTGATCAATTTCCCTTAATTTACTTTTGGCCTGGTCATAATCGAATTCTGCTTTTTTATAAGCTTCATATTGCTTTTTAGATCGCTCTTGATAATGGAAAATTTCCTGAATAGGCACAGCCACTTTATCTGGCCACAACCATGTGGAAAGCCTACTACCAAAAAATACTGCAAAAAGGCCTTGTTGCGCTGGTTTATATTGAACGTTTAAATAGGACTTCCATTTCTCATGATATTCTACTTCTGCTGCAGCGTTCTCAATCGTTCTATCTTTATGCTCTTGACCCAAGAAGCTAGGCCAAAAACTGAAATACACAACCCAGCCCTTTTCCGTTTTTGGATAATATATTATTTCTTGTGTTTTATTATTCCGCCGCTTAGCGCTAACAATCACATCCTCTTGATAATGGGGTATGATTGTTTCTCCCTTTTCATTTTGGCAACATGCTTTAATCAACGCCGTATTCTCAGCTGTTGCGGGGATGGTTAATTTGATAGCGCTGTGGCCAGTTGAACCTTTGATAAAAAAATGCTTAAACACTTGCCAAGGTGAGGAAATCTGAGAAAGATCGGAGGTCCATGTAAGTACTTCTATACCAAACATCTTGCTATCTACATGCATGTTGAAAGCGCCCATTCTATCGTACATCGTATATATTTATAAAGCTCACTACTTATAAATACAGTATGTTAGCTGAACTTATATATAAAAACCCAAGTCACAGTCTTAGAATGATAAAAAAGACGAGGAGGCACCATGCGTGTCACAGCGACAATAATCATTGCGGGTCTGTGCTTTATTTCCCCTCTCACTTTCGCAGCAGGATTTGGTCAAACCCTTTGTAAAACACCTAATTATCACTGCGTTACTGTTAATCAAGGGCAAACTTGGACATCCTTGTTTCCTGACGAAGACACACGCATGAAAATCAAGAAAGTAAATCGTATGAACACACCATTACATAAAGGTATGGTAATTGCCGTCCCTGATAATTTATCTGCAAGCGTGATGGATTTGTCCCCATTTCCTAGCAAAATTGATACTAAGGGTTCAAATATGGTTCAAGTCAGTTTAAGCAAACTGGCTTGGGCTGCTTATGATGGATCCGGTCAGTTGGTAAATTGGGGCCCTGTCTCAGGTGGCAAAGGTTATTGCCCTGATGTTCACCGCGGATGTCATACCCCTACGGGCAGTTATCATGTAATAGATAAGCAAGGTGCAGGCTGTATTTCACACGTCTTTCCTGTTGCAACACATGGCGGCGCCCCCATGCCCTATTGCATGCATTTTCATGGTGGTTATGCCTTACATGGCTCCCCTACTGTGCCAGGATTTAATGCAAGCCATGGCTGTGTGCGTATGTTTACAGAAGATGCCATGTGGTTAAATCATAACTTTCTAGAAATAGGATCGTTGGTGAAGATAGTACCCTAACCTCGCTTCGGTGGGACAAGCGCTAATGATGCTTAGTTTTTATTTACACCTTATTTGCGAATGAGTATCATTTGCCTTCAAAATTCCCATAGTAGTTAGTTAGGAGAGCAATAATGCAAAAAGAAGTACGTCTTCTAAATGAGTTTGAGGTTCAACAAATCAGTGGTGGTCATTCCGCAATGGGAACCTTTGGTATGGCTATTTTATTCTTAGAAATACCGCACATGATTGTTGGTTTACGTGAATTTGTGAACTATGTTGGCGGATTATGGGCAAATGGTTGCGATAACCTTGAAGAAGATGACTACTTCACGCGTGGCATTTGTGCACCTATCCAAGGCATAAAAGGACTTTTTTAAGTTATGAATAATGCGAAGGCATCAATCATCATTCCAGCCCGATATGAATCAACCCGTTTTCCTGGTAAACCATTAGCACAAATTAATGGCATCAGTATGATCCAGCGTGTATGGCAAATTGCAAAAAACTGCCAGCACGCGGATAACGTGGTGATTGCAACGGATAGCGAAATAATACGCTCGCACGTGAATGAATTTGGTGCCCAAGCTATCATGACTGATGAAAGTTGCCGCACAGGCACGGACAGGGTGGCTGAGGCAGCCTCGCACTTGCAGGATGACAATGCCATCATTGTCAGTTTGCAAGGCGATGCCGTCTTGACGCCGCCCTGGATTATTGATGAAGTCATCCACACGATGAAACAAAATCCCGATGTGTGCCTTGCAACGCCCGTTGTTAAATTGATGGGAAAAACACTGCAAGATTTTCTTGAACATAAGAAAATAAGCGAAAGCTCTGGTACCACAGCTGTTTTTGATTTAAATTTTAACGCGTTATATTTTTCAAAACGCCCTATTCCTTTTGATTACCAAGCACACACTGAAAATGCCTACCTCTACCGTCATATCGGTTTGTATGGTTATCGTTTAAAAACGCTCAAAAAATTACAATCTTTACCCCAATCTCCGTTGGAAAAACAAGAAAAGCTTGAGCAATTACGCGCCCTTGAAAACGGGATCCCTATTCGGGTTGTATGTGTAGACTATCAAGGACGTTCACATGGTTCAGTAGATACACCTCACGACGTTCACGTTGTGGAAAAAATTATTGCGAACGAGGGAGAATTAGTCGCATGAAGGATAAGCGCTTTACCTTAATAGTGGTTCGTCATGGCAATACTTTTGAAGCAAATGAAATTGCCACGCAAGTAGGCTGCAAAACCGATCTGCCCTTAACTGAAAAAGGGCTCTCTCAAGCGCAGTCTTTTACAACACTATTACAGCAAAAAGGCTTAAATCCAAGCAGAATATATTGTGGCGCCCTGCAACGCCAATCTAAAACGGCCCATATCATTAAAGCGTCATTTCCCCAAGCAAGTCTCTTTGAAAAGCAAAATGCCTTAGATGAAATTGATTATGGGGCATGGGAAGGATTGAGTACTGATCAAATCAAAGCACAATGGGCAAATGAATATGAAAACTGGGTAGCCCAAGCACAGTGGCCAAACCACATTTTCGGCGCTTCTTTTGATCAACATACCCAAGCACTCAATCAATGGCTACAAGAACTAGCAAAAACAACCCCTGATAATGGCCTCGTCGTTGCTGTTTCCAGCAATGGTATCATTCGTTTGATGCTTCAGTGGCTGCCCGCTTTATGGGAAAACCTTATCCTTGATAAGAAAATGGAAAGTTATAAAGTAGGTACGGGGAATTATTGCGAGTTTAGTTTTGAAGGCTTAACGCCGCGTATTTTAGGATGGAATTTAAAGCCTTAAACCCTCTTCTTAGTGTAGGGGCGGACTTCATGTCCGCCCATGACTTGCTAATGAACAAGAAGGGCGGACATGAAGTCCGCCCCTACAAGTCGGTCTAAGAATCACTTTTTATTCTTCTTTCATCCAAGCATTCAATGAATCAATAATCTTCTGTGCTTGCTCATTGCTGGAAATATTGAACTTAGATTTAGGACGATATTCGTTATTCTTCTTTTGATAACGGCGAATACTGTATTTTACAGGACCATATTCTTCTTTACGCTTATCCCAATCTTGATATTTAAAAATAATGGTTGTCCATGCACCTTTAGATAAAATAACTTTATCTAGTTCCTTGATGGTAACAACACCTTCATCTGTATACTCTATTGTTATCTCTTCAACTTTCGATGCCATTAAAACACTTCCTTTATACAAAAATGAAATGAGTATATACCAAAATCAATTGGGTTCGACTATATCTTATTTTTTTCCTACATTTTTTAACTGCGTCTTGGTGAGTTCACTGATCAACTTGTCTGCTTGCTCTAACTCTTTCGGCGAAAGTTTATTCAGTTGTTCATCGCGTGCTTTATTAAATTCGCTACTGCCCCCCATGGAAGCAATTTTTAGCCAGGCATAAGCTTTAGCGTAATCTTTGACAACACCATTACCTTCACCATAGAGCAAACCGAGTTCATATTGCGCATTCTTATCACCTTGAACCGCCGCTTTTTCAAGATATTGCGCAGCCAAGGTACTATTCGCCTCCATGCCACGACCTTTTAAGTAACTTATTCCAATCTCATATTGCGCACTTGCATTGTTTTGATCTGCGGCCTTTTTGAGTAAGTCATTTGCAGCCGCTTCATCTTTGGCAACCCCTTTGCCATTGAGATAGGCCATACCTAAACCATACTGTGCATCTTTGAATCCTTGTTTTGCTGCCATGCTAAAATATTTCAATGCTAATTCTTGGTTAGCATCCACCCCCATACCATCAGCATACATTTTACCAAGCTCGTTTTGTGCAGCGCCATCATCATTGTTAGCCGCTTTTAAGAACCAGTCTTTTGCTTTAGCAAAATCTGCCTGTCCCATAATCCCATCTCGAAAACAGGTACCATAGCTATAATAAGCACCAGGATCATTGGCTTTGGCCGCCTTTTCAAAATACTGACAAGCTAATTTAGAATCTTGATTAAACCCTTTATCACCAGCAGCATAGGCTTTACCCGCATACACCATCGCTGGCGGATTCTCTTTCTCGAGCGCTTTTTTGAGATAATCACCTGCAACCACTTGTTGTTTTACACTACCATAACCATTCGAGTAATATTCAAACAACTTATACAAGGCATAATCATCACCTTTAGCAGCTGCCTTTTCAAACCAGTCCAAGGCCTTTAGTTTATCAACTTCTTCACCGTAACCTCTTTCAGCTGCAATGCCTAACTCATACATGGCTTTAACTGAGCCGCCTTTAGCTGCTGTTTGTAGCATCTCATTTGACTTAGCATAATCAACGGGAAGCCCGTCACCATTGCGGTATAATTTTGCTAAAGCAATTAACCCCTTTTCGTCGTTGGTTTTTGCAGCCACTTCTGTCCACTTAGCAGCTTGTGCTTTATCGGGGCTAACACCATCACCATCATGATAAATTTGTGCCACCATCAAAGCAGCATCAACATTACCTATCAGAGCTGATTTAGAAAAATAATCTATTGCTTTGGTTTGATTTTTAGGGATCCCCATACCATTTTGATAAATTATCCCCAAAACATAATAAGCAGGTGCATAATTATCTTTTGCCGCCTCTTCAAAAAGATCGAGCGCTTTATCATCATCTTGTTTAACACCTTGACCTTTACTGTAATTTAAACCCAATGCATATTTGGCTGGTGCATAATTTTTTTCCATCGCTTTTAAAAACCATTTGTTTGCCAACATAAAGTTTTTATCAACATCAACACCTTCGTTATAAATTAATCCCAAATTGTATTGAGATGCTGGATCACCCGCATTCGCTGCTCTTTCAAACCAGCTAATGGCACTTGGAATGTTTTTGGATACGCCAATGCCTTTGTAATAACAAAGACCCATATTATATTGCGCTTGCACAACATTTTTTTCTGCTGCTTTTCTAAACCAATCTACCGCTTGCGCGTTATCCTTGGGCACAAATTTGCCTTCTGCATACATCATACCCACATCTAACATCGCTTGTGGATTACCCCCTTTGGCTTCATTAAGGGTTGCCTCAAAAGTTTGCTTGGCTACCTCTTCATCGCTAATCGGGGGCGCAGCGGTTGTACTGGCAGCACCAGCTGGTGCTGCTTGTCCCGTATTGGTTTGTTGTGCACCAGGCGCTGCTGGCTGTGCCCCTGGGGTGCTTTGTGCAGCCCCTGCTTGGGGTTGTTGCCCTTGTCCTGCTTGCGGCTGAGCAGCTTGTGTTGTGCCTTGGGTTGCTTGTGCACCTGGTGCAGCTTGGACTGCGCCATGGGTTGCTTGTGCGCCGCCTTGAACAGCTTGGCTTGCCCCTTGGGTTGCATGAGCAACACCTGGTGCAGCTTGGACTGCGCCTTGGGTTGCTTGTGCGCCACCTGGAGCAGCTTGTGTTGCGCCTTGGGTTGTATGAGCACCACCTGGAGCCCCTTGGGCTGTACCTTGTGTTACCTGAGCGCCCCCTTGAACAGCTTGCCCTTGAGCAAGAAGATCACTCGCAAATAATAATGCGCTTAAACTCAGCAAAACTAAGCTACGTCGCGAAAATAAATTTTTACTATTTGAATTGATCATATGTACACCGTTCACTGTTTTGATAATGGTATAATTATTAAGGCTTAGGCTTTCTATAGCAAAGATCGGCATATCAGACTATTTATTAAATATATTATGTTCTTTCTTTAGGCTTTATAGGACAAGGCATGAAATCAGGGACGAATGCCGCGCGAACACTGCATATTATCGCAGCTTATTCGCTGTTTGCGCTCATACCACAACAGCTTATGGCTGAACGTCAATTTTCATTGCCGCCCCCTATCGTGGTTGAAACGGTTGTTGTGCCCGCACCTGGCCCTGTTGTTATCGTAGAAGAACCCGTCGTGCCTCCTGTCATTGTTAATTCAGCGCTTTGTAGCCACTATTTCATACCAAGACAAAAAGATCATTTATTTGAAGCTTGTATCACTGCTGAAAATGAATTGAATGCATCAAGACGAGAATATCTCTTAGGCAATTTAATTGTGCCTCTTGATTTAGAACCAGGTAGAAACTTTTTACGCGCTTCAGCGGATAAAGGCAACAGAGAAGCTATGTATGCCTTAGGCCAAACTTATGAAGTTTATAATCCACAATTAAATACCATGGAAGATAGTATTTACTGGTATGAAAAAGCAGCAAAATTGAATGATCCACTCGCGCAAGCACGCCTGGGCGATCTCTATTACTTTGGTAATGGATTACCCATCAATCACAAAAAAGCATTTCATTGGTATATGTGTGCTGCCAATCAAGGTGTGCCAGAAAGTCAGTATGCCGTTGGACGCTGCTATGAAAATGGTGAAGGCGTTCCTCAAAATTATCAGCTTGCTTTTGAATGGTATATTCGCGCAGCTGAACATAGTAATGTCAGCACTTATGGCAAATTAGGCGACATTTTCTATTACACCGAGTTTGGAAGACAAGATTATGCACAAGCTGCCATGTGGTATCAAAAAGCGGCAGCCTTAGGCTCTGCTTGTGCAGAATATCAACTGGGCGCAATGTACACTTCAGCAACCGGTTTGGTACACAATAGTAAAAAAGGCTTTTATTGGTTAGAGCAATCGGCATTACAAGATTTTACACTCGCGCAATCTCTACTGGGACGCTTGTTACTCAGCACCCAAGAAACCAGGAATTTTGCCTCAGCAAAAATGTGGTTGCAAAAAGCAGCTCAAAAAGGCGATGTAGAAGCCGCCTTAACTTTAGGAAAAATGTATCGTTATGGTATGGGTGTGCCAGAAGATTTACGCCAAGCAGCACGCTATTTTTTATTGGCAGCACAAGGTGGTAATGTGCAGGCTCAAGCTTATGTTGGTTTATGCTATCACCAAGGGCGAGGTTTGCCTAAAAATTTTGCAATGGCTGCAAAATGGTATCAACTTGCTGCAAGACAGGGCAATACACAGGCACAGATGAATCTCTCTACGCTCTATCAAGATGGTAAAGGCGTTGAAAAAAATGGAATAAAAGCATATGCCTGGGCAGATATTGCAGCAGATACAGGTTTAGAATCAGCCATTGAAGCAAGACGCTTAATAGGAAATTGGCTGACCTATAATGAACTCAGAAGAGCACAAAAATTAGCTGATGAATTAGTTGATAAAAAATTACCCGCTCTGGGCGCTATGCGCAGTCTCGGTTGCACTTATTGAACCTTCCGCAGGCCTACAGTCACGGCAATGCTTCGATAAATTTAATTCAATATACCAATCCAATTCTTCGTCCCAGTATTTTACCAAGAATGTTTGATGGCAACTTTCACATTCTGCGGTGATATCACTGGGAGCAACTTCATTCGTAACACCAAGATCCATTATGACTCCAAACTTAGTAAACTAGCCTATCTTGCTTATTATCTGAGGGGTATTTTATAATCTTTCGCGACCGAAATCGCGTGTATACTCTTCCCTGCTTTCTACTTGTTCGAGTAGATGCAAGCTTGTGTATGCGTATGCTCAAGTTAAGAATTAGTTATCAGACAAATTGGGTGATTAACAATGTTACTATGCTTAGATGTTGGTAATACACATATTTACGGCGGCATATTTAAAGGTGATCAACTCGCCTTTCAATTTCGCTATCCTAGCAAAAGCTGTTGCACCTCAGACGAGTTTGGTATTTTCTTAAAGAACTATCTTAAGGAAATAGGCTTAGATGCAAAACTCATTCAAAAGGTAGCATACTGCTCTGTGGTATCTTCTCTTGATTACTCTATCCGCTCTGCTTTTGTGAAATATTTTAATATCGATCCCTATGTATTGAGTGGTGCTGGCAATATTGGCCTTAAAATCAAATACACCAATCCTTCTGAAGTAGGCGCAGATAGAATTGCTACCGCTATTGCAGCCACCGATCTTTACCCGGCACAAAACACCATTATTGTTGATTTGGGCACAGCGACCACTTTTGAAGTCATTGCACAAAATGGCGAGTTCTTAGGGGGCGCGATTATCCCAGGTTTGCAATTACAAATGCGGGCTTTGAATGAGAAAACGGCTAATTTACCACCGGTACGCATTTTGAAAACAAATGCTGCCCTAGGGCAAACAACAACGTCTAATATCCAATCCGGCTTGTATTATGGACACCGTGGTGCCATCAAGGAAATTATATCCTCTATTAGCAAAGAGCAATTTTCGGGTAAAGCGCCGGTAGTGATAGGCACAGGTGGATTTGCGCAATTATTTGAAGAAGACAATATTTTTGATGCTATCTACCCTGATTTAGTATTACAAGGCTTGAAAATAGCTTACCAAAGAAATCATTGATTCAGTTTCCCCACTTGTGAAAGTGGGGATCCTTTACAGCGACTTATCTCTTTTCGCCGCTTGTCCTTCTCGATTTTCCTTGTTTTGGTGTAGCACCTTCATTTGTTGGAGCTTGGCCTTGAGCCTCATTTGTCTCAGGAGTTTTTGATTTAGTCTCATTTCGTTGTTTGTCAAAAGCGGTTGTCAGTGCAGTAGGTGCTTTTTCTTGATAAGTGCTGATAAACGCTTTCAAACCTTCAAGCGTATGATTTTCTTTAGGTTCTTTTTTGAAAGCAGCAACCAACTTCTCTTGCGCATCCAAAGATTTTCTTTGCTCCTGGAGTGCTAAACTTTCGCTCCAGTGACAATGTTCTTGAATCAGGGTTATAGCACCATCATCCTTAGCGAGTGTGGAGCGCAAATCAATCCCTAAGCATCGCAATCTTCTGATTTCCTGCGCGCCAAGCACTATTTTTTGTTCTTCCACTGTTGGCCCTTGAATCGGCTCTCTTGTTTCTTCCTCTTTGACAGATTGAACAGCAACTGTTGCAGGCTCATTGAAGGTTTGATTACTTAAAGCAATCGCTTGTGCTAATTCATCGTCTTCTTGATTAGCTTGCGAAGGCTTGTCAATTTTATCCCCGCGTGCTTCCTCTTGCTGGGCTTGCTGTTTCTGTGCTGCTTGCATGTACTCGTGGTTTTTGTCTAATAATGCGCTAATGGGATCACCACGCAGATTTAAAAATAAATTAAATTGATTTACAAATGAATCTGCTAACCCTGCTAATTCCTCATGGAAAAAGAGCGTAATATTGAGTTGAACGCCCTCATCTAATGTATCAAAAGCTTCACAAAGCGCCTCAAAATCAATACTTAAAAAAGTTGCTTTTGAGCCAAAGCATTCGTCAAGGTATTCGTCATAATGACTCATCAAACCTGAAATCACTTGGGCTTGCAATTGCAATTTTTGGCAAAAGGATTGTAATCGCATTCTATGTTGTTGATCAGCGTTATTTCGATGTTCTTCTCTTGAAGCCAGCATAACTGCAGCTAATTCTTCATCTTCTGCATCATTTTGCGCATGCGTATTTTGTGGCATTGGCACAGCACGGGGCGCTTGTTGCGTTGTAGGAAATGCAATCGGTGAAGGCACCGCTAAGCCAGACGTAGCAGGCTGTGGATTAACCACCTCATTTGTTGGATTAGCGACAGTACGGTGAGTAGGTACGCGTTGCGGTGGTGTCGACTCTTGTGATTCACCAAAGATAAACTGTTTTAAACTATTCCACATAAAGAATTCTCCCAACGGGGGTATAAGTAGGTTGCCATACTACCATCATTAAAAAAATAAAGAAAGTTACATGAATAAGTTGGACAGCTAAACAACTTATACTTCTGAATGAGATTGCTGGTGGATCCCGTCGGGATCCACCTTGTTTTGAAGTGCTAGTTTGCTATTTGATATTTGTTTTCAATGTAGTTTTCGATGATTTCAATAAATTCACCGGCAATATTATCGCCTCTTAAAATCTTGAATTTCTGACCATCGACAAACACAGGGGCCGCAGGCGTTTCACCTGTACCAGGTAGACTAATTCCTATATCAGCATGTTTACTTTCACCTGGGCCATTCACAACACAACCCATCACAGCTAATTTAAGATTTTCAACGCCACGGTACTTTTCACGCCAGATAGGCATATTATTACGCACATGATGCTGAATTTTTTGCGCTAATTCTTGGAACACGGTGCTGGTGGTGCGACCGCAACCAGGACATGCCGTTACCATGGGGGTAAAGGCGCGTAATGCAAGAGATTGTAAAATTTCTTGGCAGACCACGACTTCTTTGGTTCTATCGCCACCTGGTTCAGGTGTTAAAGAAGCACGAATGGTATCGCCTATGCCTTGTTGTAATAAGATCCCAAAAGAAGCAGCTGTTGCAATAATCCCTTTGCTGTCCATGCCGGCTTCTGTTAAGCCTAAATGCAAAGCATAATTACTGCGTCTAGCCAATTCAATGTAAAGTGCTACCAACTCTTGTACTTTGCTCACCTTGCAAGCTAAAACTATTTTATCTTTTGTCATCCCTAATTTCTCAGCTTGCTCAGCGCTGGCCAATGCAGAAATCACTAGCGCTTCACGCATCACATCGCCAACATCTTTGGGCTTTGCTAATTTGGCATTTTCATCCATCAAACGCACAACCAAATCCTGATCTAAACTCCCCCAATTAACACCAATACGCACAGGTTTATTGTGTTTTAAAGCAACTTCAATCATGGTTGAAAAATTAAGATCATGCTTATCACCAAAGCCCACATTACCAGGATTAATGCGGTATTTAGCCAACATTTGTGCACAATCAGGAAATTGCGTTAAAAGTTGATGACCAATGTAATGGAAATCGCCGATTAAAAGCGGTTCATCCCAACCCATTTTGACTAAGCTTTCATATATATAAGGAACGGCTTTTGCTGCTTCTTTATTATTAACCGTAATACGTACTAATTCTGAACCAGCTTTATACAATTCATAACATTGTTGTGCTGTTGCTTTTACATCCGCGGTGTCTGTATTGGTCATCGATTGCACCACAATAGGTGCGCCGCCACCAATAGTGACTTTCCCAATTTTGACAGGTACTGTCATATGACGTTGCTGTAATAAGGCACCTAAAAAGCGACTATCCGTGGACATAAACATCTCCAGCAATATTTGTTATTTAACTTAGTTGTTATTATTTTAATGCGGAAATTTTAGCACTTTTTTAGTTGTAGCAACTACTAGTAGAAATCTTTACTAAGTCATTAGACTAAAACCTATATGAGTTCTTAAGCTTATAGTAAACCGCCAAGCAAGGACGAAATACATGTCAGCTACCGAATTTCTCAATAAGCCCCAAGAAAGTGATCAGCAAACACTGAGTTTATACTTACACCATTTAGAACAATTAGACAGGCTCTTAGAAGTAATCGAGTTGTTGAAAATTGAAAATAAACAACTTAGACAAATGATTTTAAAAACTAACAGCAATAAAACGCTACCTGCAAAAAATGCTAGCGTGCATGCTAAGCCAAGAATAACCTGCTGGACTTTTAAAGATTGATGAGGATGAGAAGCTTCTCGCTTTGATGATTCAAATCAAAGCGAGAAGAATTTATCTTACTTTGGTTGCCGTTTTTCTTACAGCTCTTGGCTTTGGCGCATCGTTAGAAGCGACAGCCGTTGTTGTAGGTTGAACTGGCTGCGGTGTTGGCGCACCTTCATTGAACTGAAATTGTTCGCGTGGACTACCTTGATATTGATTTAGTAAAGCATCATTGCGTTGCCCTGCTAACTCTAAGGCTTTATCAGCTTCGGCTTTTTCATTGGCTGATTTTGCTTTTACTTCTTCAATTTCAGCTTTTAAACGCGCGATTTCAGTCTCTGCACGTCCTTTATCTTCATCGGCTAATCTTCTTCTAAACATATTCTCTCTGGCGACTTCTTCGCTCACTGATAACAGCAAGGAACGCGTAAGAATACTGGTGCCTATGGTTATCATGGAGGCGACAGCGCCCATGCCTAAAGTTAAAACAGCTAATGCTGAAAAACCTTCTAAACCTGAAAAAAGTACCGGTGCCCACTGCATCATGCCATATGCTGGTATCACAGCAGTTAAGGTAAGCCCAAGCCATGCACTTGCTGTCACAGCTAAAGAGATGGGTAATACCCATTTAATCCAAAAATACCACCAAGGATAGGATTGACGTTCTACCATAGCAACAACTCCCTAAGTTAACTAAGTAACGACATAAAAGTTAAGAGCTCAGTTTAGCTATCTTTAGCATGGCTGAAAATACTTATAGGAAAAATTCTTTGTTAAAGTCTTATGAGTGGCTATCATTTTTATTTAGAGATATGATGATGGCACTGTTGCTTCTTGCAGTTTGTATAAAAGGTGCATGATGAAAAACCTGAATGAATACAATAAGTTTGTTCAAACACTGGAAATCAAAGCCAATGGCGGTTTGTTCTTTCATCGTATTAATGATCAAATCTATATAACCGATTATGCACATCGCCTATTAGGTATCTGGGAGCTCGACCCAGGCCATGCCATCCCTTTCAAAGACGCCATGTCCAAAGTTTCTGATCAGATCTCAAGTTCTTCGTAGACAGCTAAAGACCCCCTGTCAAATTGCCGACACTGTCATAGAGTGGAACGGAACTCCTAATTATCACAATCGATAAAGAGGTCCTCCTCATGTATGACAAGTGGAATTACGGCGTCAAAAAGAATTTTAACGCTTACTCAAATACCGCTGAAAATCAGGAAACGCCTGATTCACAGCCAACATTATTCGATGTAAGCACAGCACTTGCCACCAATCAGGAGCATGTTGAAAAAGAGTTCTATGCTGAGCCTTTTGATCTGATTGAACAATATTATAAAGAAATCAGAACCTCGCCTTTGTTGACCAAAGAAGAGGAAATATTTTATGCACGCAAAATCCAGCAAGGCGATATTGAAGCCAAGCATAAAATGATTAAATCTAACTTACGTCTTGTGGTCAAAATTGCAAAGCGTTATATCAAAAGTGGGATCCCCATTTTAGATTTAATTGAAGAAGGTAATATTGGCTTGATGCGGGCTGTTGAAAAGTTTGATCCTGAAAAAGGTTTTCGTTTTTCAACCTATGGGGCTTGGTGGATCCAACAAACCATAGAGCGGGCCATCATGAATCAATCACGCACTGTACGTGTACCTGTGCATGTGGTAAAGCAAGTCAATGCTTGTTTAAGAAAGGGGCGCGAACTAACCAAACAATTAGATCATGAACCAAGAGCCAGTGATATTGCGGCGGCATTAAAGCGCAACCCTGAAGAAATTGAACAAATGCTGTCTTTTAATGAAAAAACAATTTCCATGGATTCGCCCATTTCAGATTTAATTGATAAGCCTTTAATTGATACCTTGCACGATGGCCAAGAATTTGATCCTATGCATAAATATGCCAGCATGGATTTAAAGGAAAATATTGAACGCTGGCTAGCGCGTTTATCACCTAAGCATCGTGAAGTGGTTATTCGTCGCTATGGTTTGCAGGGGCATGATGTGGCCACTTTAGATCAAACCGGTCTTGAAATTGGTTTAACACGTGAACGCGTGCGTCAATTACAATCTGAAGCACTCAAACAATTGAAAAAATTAATTGAGAAAGATGGCGAAAGCGGTCAAACATTGCTAAATTAACCGCCTTTCTTTATGGAAAGGCGGATTAAAGAAACATCAACGGTCTACAATTTTGATGATGATCTAGCACGTTTTGTTTCTGTTGGATTTACAAGCTCCATTACTTCCTCATTTTTTCTTTTTTGCTCAATATGATTTATGAGTTTTTCCTGACTTGCTGGCCATGCAAAGATAAAATGCTTCAAATTAACATTTTGCACTGCTTGCTTTTTCTCAAATTTTTCTCGTGTATTGGGGCATTGGAGCGTACGTCCAGATTTAACCATCTCATCAATCACACACTTACTAAAGGAATGACCTGAGGGCAGAATATAAGGATCAATGTAAGTTTCAAGCAAAACATTATCTAGCAAACGTTCATCTGTTAAACTTTGTAATTTCTCAACATCATTTGCGCCTAACCTATCAATGATTTTATTCAAAGTAAAATTATCATAAAACCACTTGTTTTCAATACCTAAGGCCAATAACGCTGATTTTTCATAGCTTCGCCCCTTTTTTAAACACAAGACTTTATTTTCTGCATTAGGTTTCATGCAATCTTGTATCAGCACAACAGGATCTTTAAAAGGCTTTCCTGTTATATCACAGGTGATAGCTTGCGTAAGAGCGGGATCGAGTATTATCTTCGTTGGTGTCGGCTTTTTAGAGATGCTTTCAAAAATAGGGGTAAAACTTTGGGAAGCTACCGTTGTATAGCCAGAATATACAGCCGATTTGCTTTGTTGCTCTTTTCCGGGGTTCTGGCGGTTTGCAAGCATGAATTGCAAATGGGCATAATTACTAGAAGTATGATATTGCCCAATAAAAGAACTAAGTGAATCTTTATGCTCTAGTGCCATTTGTGCAGTAACAGGTCGCTTTGATTTGAGCGCTTCTTGGACAGCAGGATTATTAATATCAGAAGCATCAATCCAGCCCGCCGAAGTTAAAGCCATACGGATACTATTTTCGGCCCAACACCCTGCTTTATTTTCCCAATAGATATAATCAATGGTTAGCATGCCTGCCACATTGCTCTCACGAAGCAACCAAAGAGGTGTCGCATTTTGCTTGATATTGGCAAGCGCTGTATTCTCCTGCTCCATCTTTTGCGCATTCTCTTTGATGATACGATAGCCTGCATGTCTCTCCATGGGCTTATAAATGTAGACTGATTCAACTGGACCCAATTCCATAATTACTCCGCTTTTGTATAAAACTCCCATACAATATAGTCATGATACTTACAAAGTGTTGGGTGGCAATTAATTTAAGACAAACGGTATTTTATAAGAGCGCATTTAGACATAATGCCAGTTTAATTTCGACACCCAACATATTCTAAATAATCGCATTTTGAATTGAGTCTTGCTAGGATCCTTGCACTTACTCTTTTTGTTGTGTGGCTCATATGGATTTTATTGCTTCCCAGGGGATAGCCCTTTTCAGCGGCTTAATATTAGTTATCAGTGTTTTTTCAGTTGTTTTAATTGCCAGATTTCAAAGCCAAATGAAACAACAATTACAAGACTTGCTCAATGAGCAAATAACCCAAAAAGAAAAACTATTCGACACCCTGCTCAAAAATCAGCAAAGCGCCAATGAAGCTATCACCGCCTTCTCTTCCCAGCAACTCTTAGGTTTACAAAGTAGCATGCGGGAACATTTTGCAGAATTAGACAGACAACTTCAATCAGTGCTCCTTCGCACCACCACTAACTTGTCTTCGCAATTTGATAAGTTAAATCAATCGACCCAAGAATACCTGATTAAAATAAGTGAATCCGTTGAAATAAAATTAGCCAAGGGTTTTGAAAAAACAAATGAAACCTTTAGCAATATCATTACAAGACTCGCAATCATTGATGATGCACAAAAGAAAATTACGCAACTTTCGCAAAATGTCGTTAGCTTGCAAGAAATTTTATCAGATAAACGCTCGCGCGGTGCCTTTGGTGAAGTGCAGCTAAATACTCTATTACAAAACTGCCTTCCTTCAAACAGTTATCATTTGCAATATACCTTGTCCAATAATGCACGGGTTGATTGCTTATTATTACTCCCAGAACCCACAGGAAAAGTAGCGGTGGATGCTAAATTTCCTTTAGAAAACTATAAAAAATATGCTGATAACGAAAGAAGCGAACATGAGCGCCAAAGTGCACGCGCGCAATTCAAACAAGATATCAAAAAGCATATCCAAGATATTAATCAAAAATATATTGTGCCCGGTGAAACCACAGATGGCGCATTAATGTTTATTCCTGCCGAAGCCATTTTTGCTGATATACACAGCCATCACCCCGAATTGGTAGAATATGCTATGCAACAACATGTATGGTTAGCTTCCCCTTCAACGATGATGGCTATCTTAACAACTGCTTGTGCTGTGCTAAAAGATTCTGCCACCAGGCAACAAGTACATGTTATTCAAGAGCACTTACGTCTCTTAGCACAGGATTTTAGCCGCTTTGAAAAGCGCATGGATAATTTATCACGCCATATTCAACAAGCCCATGATGATGTTGAACAAGTGCACACTTCGGCCTTAAAAATAAGCAAGCGTTTTACCCAAATTGAAAAAGTTGAGTTGAGTGTCTTAGCAGAAGATAAAGCAATACTTGCACAAACCCTGGAGGAAACACCATGAGTCGCACCCTCTCTGCCCTAGAAATTAAAAAAATTGATGCTTTTGTCGCTACGGTAGGCCCTGAAATTACCGCGGCCCAACCCATATATAACTCATTTGATGCCGATATTCCTGATCCAACGCCGCAAAAAATTCGCAAAAGATTAGTGCAGTTAATTGCCTTAAGTAATAATGATCATCTGCTAAATTATTTACAAAGACTCAACACCAGCGACAATCAAGTTGATATTTTAATGTGGTTAGATGGTATCTATGCTGCTCAGAAAAATATTGTTGATGCTAACTTAAATGATAATGATAAACTTTATCGTAACATCTATCGACAAGCTGCGAGCCTCGCTATAGATACCTCATTATGTTTTGCTGCCAATACCTTCAAGGCAATTTCTCAATTACCCTATCCTAGCAACCTAAAAAAAGTAATAGCCTTTGTTCAAGAAGCTAAAGAAGCTTATGCCTCAGAAAATGCAAAAAATAGATTAAGAAATTCTTTCGAACAATATGGCTTTAGCACTTATCTCAGTGTTGAAGAGCTAAAGCAGGTTTTACTTAAACATTCACCTGCACCCGTATTATATCGTTCACGTTCTGCTATTTCCCCTCGCGATGTCAATGCGATTAATACACTCTCTCCGCTGCGTTCGCATGTACCTGTGACAGTTATTGATTTTCCTGCAAGAAAACGCCTCGATTAATCTACAGCCCCAAGGAAGCTTGGGGCTCACTTTTTAAGCCCTGCAATTAATTTCAGCATCAAGGCTGGACGAAGATTTAGTAAGGCAGATAACGATTTGTTGTTCTACACTAAAGAGGAACCTCATTCCTAGGAACTACACCGTTATGCTTCAAGCAATACAAAAAAAATTAATTGATTTTATTAGCGAAGAACGTCCCAATACCGATTTTCCGCTATGCGATTTTGAACGTATTCGTTATGAGCTGCGTCCCTGTGATGTGTTGCTAATCGAAGGTCGAAGCCGTATTAGCGAAGTTATTAAACAAATTACCCAAAGTTCTTGGTCGCATGCTTGCCTATATATTGGCCGTATTCATGATGTTGATAACCCTGAGTTACAACAAATGCTGGCCGCACACTTTAATGGTGACATGAACATGCAGTTGGTCATTGAAGGCTACTTAGGCAAAGGCACCATCGTGAGCCCCTTAGAAAATTATCGTGGCGATCATATTCGTATTTGTCGCCCAAGAGGTTTATCACGCCCCGATGCACAAAATGTAACTGCTTTTGCTATTAACAAACTAGGTACAGGCTATCACATCAGACAATTATTTGATTTAGCCCGTTTCTTGGTGCCATGGTCCATTCTTCCCAGACGCTGGCGCTCAAGTTTATTTGAATATCACGCGGGCACCCCCACTAAAACTGTGTGCTCTTCAATGATTGCTGAAGCATTTTCCTCAATTGACTTCCCGATTTTGCCGGTCGTCAAAAGACACGAAGAAACAGGCTTAGAGCTATTTGTGCGCAATCCTAGACTCTTTACGCCCAGTGATTTTGATTATTCGCCCTATTTTGACATTATCAAATATCCTTTCATTGCTTTTGCCGACAGTCCTTATCGCAATTTACCTTGGAATCGACAAGGCTTAATAAGCTCAGATGGTGAAACCATTATTGATCCAGCTAAAATTGAGGTAAAAACCAAGGAAAAGAAAATCTTTGGTTTAAAATTAAAAACCAAAGAAGATAACAAAGCACACATTACAAAAACAGATAACAGTACAGATAATAAAGATCCTGAAGAGCAAGAGCCTGATGATCTTAAATTGCTGACACAATATACGCCTGCTGAAAGCTTATATACAGCACTTTCCGGTCGCTTTAATAAAATCTTCAGTAAAAAGGCTGAAAATAGAGAAAATATTTTAGAGAAGTAAAGCATAGGTGCAACTTCCTCAATGGGAACTTTTTTAGCTTAAGAACAGTCTTATTCTAAAAAGAAGTTGAGGATCTGTGCCATGTCTAAATACTTAGCTCTCATACTCTTTTTATCACCCTCACTTTGCTTAAGCGCCACCTTACCCTCTCAAGACTTAAAACAAGGTGGCCAACATGCAAGCGCTGCCTTTCAACATAATCATGCCAATGCTGGCGCAGCTGGTGTGCAACACCAGCAGCAAAATAGAGCTATTCAGCAGCAGCAGCAAAATATGATTATTCAGCACCAGCAGCAAAATGGGGCTATCCAAAATCAGCATCCCCATATTACCCAGCAACATATTGCACCAAGTACAACGCCTGGCATTACGATTCAACAGCAGCAACCACAAATCACGCAACAACATGTTGCACCCAGCGTGACACAAAACAATGCCATCAATGCAGCACGCGCGCAAAGATCACAAACACAAAACCAAGCTGTAACACCAAATTATCAATGGACACAAAATCATGATTGGCATCATGGCCACGAACATCATCATCGTCATGACAATAGCGTCACCATCATTTATCCCTATGTCTGGCCGTATTACAACGATAGCAGCAGCAATTATAGCTATTCCTATTCCATAGAGCCCAATACCGGTGATACTTATACAATAGAACCCAATGTTAGTGATAATAGTGC
Organism: Uncultured Candidatus Berkiella sp.; assembly: GCA_964496435.1. Lineage (GTDB taxonomy): Bacteria > Pseudomonadota > Gammaproteobacteria > Berkiellales > Berkiellaceae > Berkiella. The sequence continues at coordinate 33,630 of CAZBZP010000014.1, read as the reverse complement.
TAGCACGACAATTGAAAATAACATTACGATAGATACGAGCAATCTCAGTTCCTTTGTTGATGAGAATGGCAATACCATTTATGTCAGCAACGACGCAGACGGTAATCCGGTTTATATCTCAAGCGATGCAAATGGCAATACAGTCATTTTCAAATATGATGAGAATGGAAATATTGTTTACCTCAATAATAATTAGTAAGGTAACACAGCAAAGATATTTACTTGAATGTTAAAGCAGCCCTTCATAAAATAACTTTTTGCTGTTAATTGTTCTAAAGGATAGCATTTGTCACATCCACTTTGGTCGACAATTCAAACGCCCTTACAATACTTGCTGGCTTTCTATGCCTTGCTGGTGCTTGGTTTTTATTTTTTATCAGACAGCGTTATCTTTGCGCCACCGCCTGCATCCTATAAAGACAATCCTAACATTATTAAAATACCGCTGGATGATGCTAAAAAAATATCAGCCATCTATTTAGCGCATCCCCAAGCAAAATACACCATTTTATTTAGCCATGGTAATGCCGAAGATTTAGGCCATGTACTGCCCTTTTTGCAACGCTTTCATCAGCAAGGTTTTTCGGTGTTTGCTTATGACTATGAAGGCTATGGCACAAGTGAGGGAAAACCTAGCGAAAAAAATAGCTATCAAGATATTTTGGCTGCCTATCATTATTTAACGCAAGTGTTAAAGGTACCTGCCCAACATATTATTGTTTATGGCCGCTCGGTCGGCTCTGGGCCCAGTGTTCACTTAGTATCACAGGTGCCAGTCAAGGCGCTTATTTTAGAAAATGCCTTCCTCAGCGCCTATCGTGTCAAAACAGGGATCCCTTTAATACCTTTTGATAAATACCCTAACTTAAGAACACTTTCTCAAACCCCAATTCCCCTGCTGCTAATAGCGAGCACAAAAGATAGTGTTATCCCCTTTTGGCATAGCAAGACCCTTGCTGAAAAAGCAAAAGGCCCTACTCAGACCTATTGGGTGCAAGGGGCTGATCACAACAATATTTTAGCCATTGATCCCAGTGGTTACTGGCAGGCAATCCTGAATTTCAGTTTACAACTTGATAATCATAAGCAGACAGGCCCATGAATACCCCATGCCCTTGTGGAAGACCACTTGAATTTGAACAATGCTGTGCACAATATATTGAAGGTAAAACATCGCCAGCAACCCCAGAGGATCTGATGCGATCTCGTTATAGTGCTTACGCAACAGCAAATGTAAGCTATTTACAAAGTACGATGATAGGCGCACCCCTTGCTGATTTTGATGCCAATGACACCTTAACATGGTTGAAAGAAGTAAGCTGGAAAGGATTAAAAGTCATCAACACAAAAATGAAATCAGATAAATTAGGATTTGTGAGTTTTGAAGCGCGATATGATTATCATGGGAATTCGCAAGCCATTTGTGAAAAAAGTGAATTTCATTTAATCGACAATAAGTGGGTTTATGTGGGTGGTAAAACGCTAAATCCAAATAAGAAATGGTAATCAAAACCCCCTCCCCCCTTTGATAACAAAGGGGGGAGGGGGTTTTAAAAAGGATATAATATGACAACAAATTACATTTTTGATTTTGACAGCACCTTTATTCAAGTAGAAGCCATTGATATTTTGGCTCAAGTGAGCCTGGCGCATCATCCCAAAAAAGATGAACAACTGGCCATGATTGACAATATCACCAAATTAGCAATGGAAGGCCGCTATTCCTATCAAGAAAGTTTAAGTGAACGATTTGCCATTTTAAACTTAAGCACTTCACACGTAGAGCAAGCACTCGAAATCATCAAACAAAAAATCACCCCTTCGATTGCCCGCAACAAAGATTTTTTCAAGAAAAACGCAGACAATATTTATATTTTATCAGGTGCTTTTATTGAAATAGTCTGGCCTATTGTACAAAGCTTTGGTATTAAACGCGCGCATGTTTTCGCTAATCGCTTATTATATGATTTTGAGTCAGCAATTATCGATTATGATAGAAACAACCCTTTAGCGCAGGACCAAGGGAAAGTCATTGTCAGCAAACAGTTAAATCTAGATGGCAATGTGATAGTTGTTGGTGATGGTTATACCGATTTTGAAATAAAAGCTGCCAATTGTGCTGACACTTTTGTAGCCTTCACAGAGAATGTCAAAAGAGATGCCGTTATTGCCCAAGCAGATATCGTGGTTGATGAATTAGAAGGCTTATTTTTAACCTGCCAAATTCCTTATATTAACAAAAACACGCACAAAAAAGTGTTATTGCTTGAAAATATACACCCTTATGTATCACATTATTTTAAAAATGCAGGCTTTGAAGTTGAAAGTCTTCCAAATGCCTTAGAGGGCGAGCAACTCAAAAAGAAATTACAAGATATCAGTATTCTGGGGATCCGCTCTAAAACAGAAGTCAGTGCGGATATCATTGCCAATAGCCCCTTATTGGAAGCCATTGGTGCTTTTTGTATTGGTACCAACCAAATTGATTTAAAAACCTGCTCCCAAAAAGGGATAGCCGCTTTTAATGCCCCTTATAGCAACACCCGCAGTGTTGTCGAATTGGCTTTAGGCGAAATTATTTTATTAGTCAGAAAAGCTGTGGGCGTGAGTCATAAAATGCGTCATGGTGCTTGGGAAAAATCAAGTACAGGTGCACATGAGGTTCGCGGTAAAACCTTGGGTATTATTGGCTATGGCAATATTGGCTCACAGCTGTCTATCTTGGCCGAAAACTTAGGCCTTCGTGTACTTTATTACGATATCGAAGATAAGCTCCCTATCGGCAATGCAAGCGCATGCCATAGCTTGGAAGAATTATTAAATGCCGCTGATATTGTGAGTGTACATATCGATGGCCGCAAGGAAAATGCAAATTTCATTGGGGTTAAAGAATTTGACATGATGAAAGATGGCGCTGTTTTTCTCAATCTAAGTCGTGGCTTTGTGGTGGATTATGATGCTTTAGAGAATGCCTGCAAATCAGGAAAACTCGCTGGCGTTGGTGTGGATGTCTACCCTGAAGAACCCCATGGTTCAAAAAGTGAGTTTAAAACCCCCTTACAACAGTTTGAAAATGTAATCTTAACACCGCATATCGGGGGCAGCACAGAAGAGGCACAACAAAACATCGGCGAATATGTTACCCGTAACTTATCTGCTTATTCGATGGATGGCACCTCTATTGGCAGCGTTAACTTCCCACAATTATTCTTACCCACGATGAATTATCCACAGCGCTTAATTCATATACACAAAAACGTGCCAGGGATCTTAGCCAAAATAAATAGCTTATTTGCTGAGCATGAAACCAACATCGAAGGTCAGTTCTTAAAGACCAATGAGGAAATTGGTTATGTGATCACTGATTTAAATCATGAGATCAAAGATGACATTTTGAATAAATTACAAGCTATACCCAACACAATAAAGGTGAGAATATTAAATAAGAGCAACTAGTCGCTCAACTTATACCGATTGTCGGAAAATAAGTGGCGTTAATCTGTTTCAACTAGCAAGCAACTGGACTACGTGTTATCAACGAGCTAATAAAGAGAATACGTAGTCGAGTAACTTTCCATGCCTCATCAAACAGCTGATGAAACGGTTCCAAACAATCCATCAACACAACGTGACTGGACAAAATTTGATGCAGCACTCAAGCGGTATATTGTTGCGGGCGTTATCGGCTGCAGTTTAGTCATTGCACTGTTATTTGGGCCACAAGCACTTTACCTCGTTATTGGTATTGGTGCTGTAGGGGCTTTTGCAATTTATCCCGAAATTGATCCTGAATGGGTATTATGGGGTGGCACCATAGGTGCCTTATGTGCTGGGCCCCTTGCCATTATTCCAGGCGGCCTCTTAGGCTATTATGTAGGTCAAAAATACAATCAATTCCTGAATAAGATGGAAGCCCTGAATAGTGCGGTTGATAGCGTGAAATCCGGTATTGAGACGGTCAGAGCCGCACCATCAAGCATTAAATCTAAATTCAAAAATATATGGGGCGATGTTGCGGATTATTTTAAGAGGCCAAACAGGGATCCCATTATTGATGTTGAACCAGCAGTAATAGAACAAAGGCCTCAAATTGAAGTGACGCCAGCAAAAATATCGGAAACAATAGCTGATATAAAGCCCCAGATAAGTCACGAGGCAAGTATGCCTACCTCTATTCAAAGAAAAGGCAGCAAACAGATCCCTATCCTGGTGCGAAAAGCAAATGAAGATATGCCTCATACAAATAGGCGTGCTATCAGCTCTTCACCAAAGCCATTACTGTTTTCAGATATATCACCACATAAGAAGCCCACCCACTCTCGTTGTGCATCACCAAGGGTCTTAAGCAACAGATTAAGCGTGAATTAGTACATTTATAATTTTTTACGGCTTACAGTTATGCTTCTTTTAGTTATCATTCGCACCAACTCCCTTGTGTGCCGAAGGATTACCCTATGTTGCAAATGCAATCTGATAATGAAAGTAGCACCGATTTGGCTGAAATGCCCAAAGAATTTGATCATGCAGATAAAACACTTGCGCATAAAGCGAGACGACGAGCAAATCATAGTTTCAGAGATGGCACTGCCCTACTTTTTAATAAGGATAAATACACTATAAAAATCAAACAAGAGTTTCCTGATAATTATGAATTCTATCTTTCGCAATACATGACACAATTCGATAAACGACTCAAAACAGCCTCTACAGAAACGCTTGTCATACGACTCGCATCAACAAGAGGCTCTGGTGCTGCTACTAGAGACGCAACTCTAAATGAAAGTGATTTAAGAAAAGTAGCCAAGGAATTTGCTCCCCATGCTGAAGCTTATACACGTGCTTACAAAGAAAGCTATGCGAAAAAAAAGCAATTCCTCAAAGATAAAGCAGCAGGTTTAACCAAGCGAGTGTCTAAAAAATATCAAGGAGAACAAGTCTCAACGCTAGATAAGTTTGCCATCATTGATGCGCCATATGTTATGCCAGCTAAGCCCCTTCAGACTATGCCAGTAATGCCTATTGTCTTAAGGCCGATGATACCATCAGCGACTGTAGCTTTTTTGCCCCCTAAGCAAGGTGAGGCTGAAAAACCAGAGGAATTTATACTCATTGCTAAAACAGTGCTCACCCATTTGTTCGATTCTAAAAAGAGGGTTTTGCAAAAGGATAAAGATACCCCAGGACAAAAAATAACTGATAAGCCTTTCGCTAAACCACAAGAAAAATTGCGCCGCTCAGTATAGAGCAGCCCTTCAAAGCCCCCTTGGGGGCTTTTTATTTGCATATCATAAATTTTAATTTTTGCGGAATGACTTCATTTTCGATTTCTAATTTTTCCGTTTGATACTTTAGAGCAGCCTTGAGACTTAAAAAGGCCATTTCACATTCTTTTGCATCTAACAATCTGTTAGCTTCAGCGGGCTTATAAGCTTGAATACTGCTTGTATCTTGATGCGCCATCAAAATAGCAAAACGTTGCTCATGAGAGTAAATGCGAAGGTTTTCTTTAAGGGGAGGCGTTTGTTGTTCTTTTTCTTTGTTATCCTCAAGCACAGATACCTGGATAAGGCCATCATCACCTTCAGCCTCTTTCATTAGCATGCTATCCCTTCTTTTAATGCCCTCTTCGATAAGCCTTGTTCTTGTTATATATTTTTCACTATATACATGAATCATAAATTCTAAAGAGGAACCACGAAGCGCTTCTAATAGGGCTTTTTTATAGCGTTTATGCTCCTGGGATCAGACTTATGCAAAGTAATGTTATCGCGCGCATCCTTCAAAAAGGCTTTTAGCTCTTGCACATCCTTTAGAAGCGTATCTTTATCCATCAACTCATCTTCAGGCTGCGGATAATAAGGTGGATTGGCGTGAATTATTGCCTCAATCTGTGCATCGTCTAATGTATAAGCGGTATTGCTGTGCCCGTTCTGATATTTTGACACGCCCCTACTGGCTTGTTTGGAAACATTGTAGCCAACACCGCCACCTACCCAAAACCCTAGAAAGCCTGAAAATATTTGCGTGCCTAACGCGCCCAAAAAGGGCAATGCAGAGCTAACAACTGGCTCAAGGTAGCTGGCAACATCTGGCTGTGCAACAAAGAGGCTTGCACCTAGAGCCCCACCAACAAGTGTAGAAGACAAACAAACAACGCTTCTGATGGTTTTGTATTCATGATAGATATTAAATGCATTATGAATGAGTTTTGCGGCTGTATTGGGTTGCAGCTTTTGTACGCCGAATTTTGTTGCAGAGGCCATAACACCAAGAAAAGTAATCATTTATGTATTCCATCCCTGAATAAGCTAAGGCGCATTATATCTTAAGCAGGATGGACATCAAATGCCATGATAATAACGACATTTTTTATAATTTATTAAGGTCGACGATTTTTGCCGGGATCATTAACTTTGGGTATATTATATTCAGTATTAACAGCAGCTTTACATTCTTTACATGCGCTTTCAATTTGATCAATTCTTTTATCCATGAATTTCTTTTGTGGATCAATCTCGCTCATCATTTTGTTACACATTTGTAGTAGCGCTGATTGCATTTTATTATTTTCTTTTTGAATGTCATCGGACATCACAGCTAGATAACTCCACACTTTGAAACTGTTTTCAGGAGAGGGGTTTTTCTTTAAATGTTCAAAGACTTTTGCCATTTCTGAAATTTGGTTTACCCTCGTTTGCCCTTTGTCTGTGAAAGCTTGACCAAGATTTTTAGCTTTAACCCTTGCCCAATTTGTAGCCCCTTTACCATCGCGAATTTTGTTATAGCTCTCTTTTAATTGATTTTCATTAAGATTAATAATGCGTTCTATCTTTGGATCATTTTTTACATCAACTTTAACATCATTTTTAACTATGACGGGTGGCTCTATTTTTAACACCTCAACCAAAATATCTCGTGCTACTCTTTTGGCATTATGTCCAAACTCTGACAAACCAGCTGAATTGTAGACTTGCATGACCTTCTCTTCTAATATCCTTCTTTTTTCTGGCGCAGAAATGTTTTGTTTATCCAGTTTTTCCAAGTCTTCTAACAAAGGTACAAGCCACTCTTGTCTTTTATCTCTAGGCCCGATAGCCCACATTTGGGTTTCTTCAATTTTTGCGATAGCTTCTTTAACAGGATCTGAAGGAGCTGATATTTCAGGTTCTTGTGGTGCTTTGTTGTTAGCTTTATTGAGAATATTTTCAATATTAAATTCTTTATTCTTAATGTTAAATTCTTTATTTTGTTCTACTTCCTGTTTGATTGGTTGAATATGAACATTTTGTGGTACAGGCTCTCTATTTTCAACAAGAGGCGCTTGTTGTTTGAGTTTGTTCGCATGCTCTTCTTTTACAAGCGCAATAAATTTGTTTCTAATATCATAAGTGCTTGATATTTCACTGCCTGCAAACGGCGATATGCCACCAAATGTTCTATCATTAGCAATAGCATTAATATATACAGGCTCTGATGAAAATATTTTTAAATTATCTAGCATTCTTTGCTTATCAATTGCCATGCCATTTCTGCTTTTAATCTCAATATTTGTGGCCTTTAATATTTCTATTAGTTCGCCTGTAGATTTTGCGTTCTTAATTGCATCTATTAGCTTTTGTTCATCAGGGGACGGTTGATTCACTTGTGCTAAAACTGGTTGATTTGGAGGCTGAACAAAATGAGGTTTTGGTAAGGCTTGTTCTAATGCTACCCTTACGCGATCTAATATCGGCTTATCGATTGCATCCAAACGTTGCATCATTTGTCTAACAGCGGGTACGCCATAACCGATATCTGACATTCTGGCAGGATTAACCTTCTTTACTTGTGCCCAGCGGGGATCATTAACCCATAAATCGCCTGTGGTACCATCGCGATATACAGACCAAGTATGAGCGCCTATTGTTCTACCTGCAACATTTTGAATTTCACTGCGGTATTGTCGTGCAGCGCCTGGCGGCAGAATTTTATTATCAATGAGCTGCCCCATAATGCTGGCAGCTAATAAGCCTTTATGGCGACAAACCAAAATGCCAGCATCCACTAATTCATCCATACTTACGTCTCTATTAGCAGGCTTTCCAGGAATTCTGCCTGCAGCTCTATCATTCAAGTATCTATCTAATCTACCATCTAATCCTGCTTCAATTTGATTTCTACTTTGACCTCGTACGCTGGGATGATCTGTTGTTAGGGCATCTATATGTTTATTTACAATGGCCAATATTTCAGGGACAGTCTTCCCTCTGGATTCATTTGCTATCTTTTCTCTTAGTGCTACCATTTTTTCATGAGGCGATTCTCTATCTAGAAACAATCTTTCTCTGCTCGTGCTTGATCCTAGTGAAACCATATATCTGGTTTTAAGACCTGCAAAATCGACATTTGCACTCACTTGATCCCAATTTTTTCCCTCAAAACTAATTGCACCCTTACCATGAAGATTTTGTGCGATGACAGTTCTTAAGATCAATTCCATGTTTTCTTGAGGAGGTGTTGGTGGCGATTGCATACCAGCAACAGGGCTAGGTGACGGTGGTGTCAAAGGAACTTGATTAGGTGTCTGCGGTAAGGGGGGCAACCTATCTATTACAGCTTCGGGAATTGGGTTTGGCAATGGTCTTAATTTTGCTTCTTTTTGCTGTTCAACTAATCTGTTAACAAGACCTTCCAAATCATAATTGCTGGTTATTTTAGGAACAATAGCACCAGGTTTTGGATCTCTTAAATTCATAATGGCATTTATTTGATCTTCTTTTCTAAGCTCTTGGCCTAATTTACTATATAGTGGTGCGGGATGTTCTCTGATAACTTTGATAATTTCATCGATGCCTAGGCTTGCTGCTTGATTTATTTTTTGCGCGAGATCAGCCTGTGCTTCTCTTTTTTGATCTTCTTGTTTTTTTGCTTCAAGTAATTGTGCCTGATATTTTACATTAACAATATTTAAGACCGCAGTTTTTAAACCATAATCATCAAATATGCCAGAGTTATGCGTGTAGAGATGAGCCATTCTGGGATTAGTTGCCATAGCTTCAATAATTGAAGGTTGAGCTAATATAGCCTTTATATTAGCTTCTAACCTCGCTTTGTTGCCAAATATGCTGTCTGGCGCTGCATTTAATATATTAATCAAGCTTGCTTCATCAGGTGCCGAAATGATAGTATTTTTTAAATTTTGAACTTTTAGCATTTCAACGAAACCATTTCGAATGCCATATTTTGAGGTAATGCCCATTTGGGCAAGCATCCTTGAAGCAGCATAGGGATCCTGGCTAAATTGCGTAACCAATTCTGGCTTACTAATGATATCCCTCATTATTTGTGCTACTTCTTGGCCCTTAACAGGATATCCTTGTGAATCTGTGAGATGAGAAGGTGCGTTTGAAATAGCTTCTATGAATTTATTGGGATCTTTACATTGCGTCAAATGATTTTCAAATTTCGCAGTAATGGCTTCTTTCTTTTGATTTTCCCTCTCATAAATGCCTTTCTCCAACTGTGCTATTAGAACAAGATTTTGAGAATCGAGGGTTGGGCTTTGCTTTAGTTTTGCAATTACATTTAACATGACCTTATTCATGTCATCGCGCTCTAAACGATTATATTTAAGCATACCATCATAAAGCGCAGAGTCTAATCCTAAATCTTCTTTGAACATAACACCAAGTGCGTATATATCAGAAGCAAAGGAAAAAGTCCCGTAATTCCTACAAGTTCTGTCCAACTCAGGTGCCATATACATGGGCGAACCTTTACTGGCCGTTACAATTTCATTTTGTTCTGGCCTTAATTGCATTGAAAAACCAAAGTCAATCGAACTGACCACTATTTGCGTGCCATCAATTTTAGCCATTAAATTAGCCGGTTTTAAATCAGCATGTATAATTCCCTTATCATGTAATTCTTGTACTGCTTTGCAAGAAAAAAGGGCCGCAAGTAATTTTTGATCATTAGATAATTGATCGGGGCGTTTTGTATCTGATTTTGGCATGTAGATATATTCTTCTAACTCCTTGCCTTCTCTTAACTTCATAACGGTATAAAGTTTTTGAGTTGTAAAACGACCTTTAAAGGCTTTTTGTGCTTTTAAATGTCTCACAGCTTCCCCTTTACTAAATCCTATTGCTTGCATGATCTTGGTTTCAGCATCATGCTCCCCTCTTAAACCCCGGCCTTCCACTTTAACAGCAAAATTTTCACCGCTGTGCGTTTGCACAATCTTTACTTTACCAAATGCGCCTTCCCCTAAAAGACCATGCTTAGCTTCGCCGTAGCATTTCCTATTTGCAATAGCGAAAATTTCATCCCCTACTTTTATAAAGGAATGCCCAGTTTTACTGCCTTTTTTCTTTGACATTTTGGTGGGATCAAGATGGGGATTTCTACTGAAATCTTGAGCAAAATAAGTTCTGGCATCTGTCCATTCTTGCTCACTAATCTTTAAAAGACCGTTATTGGCAGGCATAAGTGCAACTCCTCAACTTCTGTTTTGAGTCTTACACTTTAATTATGTCATGCCAGCGATATAACTTAAAAGAATAATGAGTGACTCCCCAATAATGATTGCTGCTAGGTCATGCTATTAAGATATGAAAAAAGGGGAGCAGAGGTTTTCCTTCTAGCACGAAGTCTAGAAGGAAACGGGCATTCAAAGCGAATTACATTTTGGTGACTGTTTTAAGCCCCAGTATGGTTAAACCTTCTTTGAGCACTTTTGCGGTTAATTCACATAAGGCTAAACGTTGATTTTGCTCCGGGCTTCCTTCAACGCGACAATCTCTAAAGAAAGCATTGAATTTCTCAGCAAGCTCATAGAGATATTCACATAAACGATTTGGCATGAGATCATCGCCGATTGAATCTAAAATTTCAGCGAATTGGCACAGGTGTAAACCTAAATTTATTTCACTTTCGTGCTGTAATTCAATGGGAGCTAATGATATCTCAGCTTGAATTTTGCGTTTAATACCATGAATGCGAACATAAGAGTACATTAAAAAGGCTGCGGTATTACCTTCAAAGCGCAACATTTTGTCATAACTAAATGCATAGTCATGGGTGCGATTACATACTAAATCTGAATACTTCACAGCATTAATACCAAGCACCTTGGCAATGTCTTGCACCTCGATTTCTGACAAGGATGAGGCTTCTTTATCTTTATTGCGTGCCGCTAAGATATCTGTGGCTTTATCAATAGCGCTTGTTAGCAAATCGATTAAGCGCTCTGTTTCACCTGATCTCGTTTTAAATTTCTTACCATCTGGACCTAAGACCAAACCAAAAGGTACATGATCGACACGGATCTTATCTGGCGCTAAATAACCTGCCATTTCAGCTGCCTTAAACAACATGGCAAAATGCGTTGCTTGGCCACTGTCTGTTACATATATTATTCTGTCGCTATGCTCATCTTCAATACGATGGCGAATGGAGGCTAAATCGGTCGTGGCATAATTATAGCCACCATCTGATTTTTGAAGAATAAAGGGTAAGGGTTCCCCTTCTCGATTGACAAAACCTTCAATAAAAAGGCATTTGGCCCCATCAGAAATTTGTATGAGTCCCTTTTTTTCAACATCTTCAATGATGCTCGCCAAGTAAGGGTTATAAAAAGATTCTCCTCTTTCAATTAATTTCACATCCAGGAGATTGTATATTTCTTGATATGCGTTTCTTGAAATTTCACAAATTATTTGCCAAGCCTTATAAGCTTCTTTATCGCCACTTTGCAGCGCAACTACCATCAATTGCGATTTCTTTTTAAAGCCTTCATCCTCATCAAAACGCTTTTTGGATTCCTTATAAAGTTTAACTAATATGCTCAGATCAGCTATTTTCTCACCCGTGATAATGCCAGGTTCAACCTCTTTGATATAAGCAATTAACATCCCAAAAGCCGTGCCCCAGTCACCCAGATGGTTAAGTCTTAGGGTTTGATGACCAAGATATTCGAACATTCTAGCCAAGCTATCACCAATAATCGTTGAACGTAGATGTCCAACATGCATCTCTTTTGCCGTATTGGGTGAAGAAAAATCGATGGTTACTTTTTGAGGATGTGCTGTTTTTGCAACCACTTGAGCTTGACTTGCAATTTCCTGGCATTGCTTTGAAAGATAGTTTTTATTCAAGGTAATATTGATAAAACCTGGGCCTGCTATCTCAAGTTTTTCGATTTTTTCTTTAATATCAGCGTTTTCAAGCGCATTCTGGACTTTGGCTGCTATCTCACGTGGTGGGATCCCTAGCACTTTCGTTAATTTCATTGCACTATTACATTGATAATGGCCAAAACGGGCATTCGTGCTTCGCGTAATTTCCACACTAAAAGCTTGACTCGCCAATGTTGGGAAGGCACTTATAAAGGCTTGCTTACAAGCCTGTTCAATCATTTTTATTAGCATATTTTTATTCTTTAAAGTTTATAACAGGAAAATTAAAATAGGTATCAGGATAAGGTTCATCACGAAAGGTAAAATGCCACCATTCTTGATCGATACCTTCAAAACCAAAATCATTCATTAATTTTTTGAGAAAATTTCTATTTGCAAAAGCTTCTTCACTCACATCGCGATTATCTGGGTGAGATAAGACATCCATAAAGTCAAACCGCGTTCCCATATCCAGCATACGACCATTGGCTTTATCAATAATGTTGAGATCAACGGTGGAACCACGACAATGAGTTGATTTTCTTGCGATGTATCCTAATTTGAACATATCGCGTTTATTTACATTTGGATAATATGCTTGTTTGGTTTTCTCGCAATCCGAAATGCTCCACTGCCAAAAATCTTCGCAAGCCATCTCAGGGCGATAGGTATCCCAAATAATCAAGGTAGGCTCAACCATGTTTAGCTGCAGCTTGAGCGGTGTGCTTTGAAGATGCATTGCAAGCTCTCCTAAGGCCTTTGCTGCAGGCAAGGTCATGACTGCTGTCCCATCTGGCGCATAGCCTGCCAAGGGCCTACCGATAAGATTATCGCTGGTGCAATATTTAAGATCTATCTGTAGATGGGGAGCGACCCTTGATAGTACAACAAAATGTTCTGGTAGATTTTGCCCATGCATATTTGTTAGCCTTCTAATGTATTTTCTCCGTTTAACCCCATATTAGGACATTTTCATCGGAAGATGGGAAGATCTTGGGGCTAAAATCCGCTACTATTTTGCTAATTTTCCCAATCTTCATTTTGGAGTCACCTGTGAGTGCACAAAAATATTCTACAAGGCAGCTTATTGCACTAGAAATCCGCGAATTTTTGCTTAGTTTGCCGCTAGCCAAGCATAGCCCCATGGGACAGCAAACGGATTTAGCTGATGAGCTTTCAGTGCTAGATAGTATTGTGCGTAAATTAAAAGCATTTGTAAGCTTTTTATCAAAGCTTAATCCCGCTGAGTACTTGCGCTGGATGCACGATGCTTTTGCTAAAAAGGTTGAAATTTCTGCCGATGAAACCTTTGGCATTGATTATAGCCTTGAAGATGAAGCGATAGCTGCCAGCACCCCATCCCCTTCAGTTTCACCCTATGAACCTAAGCAGGAAGAACACAGTAAAGCGACTCTCACGCCAACACATTAATGCGTTGGCGCATGTAGGTTTGGTTGTTGCGTCGTGGTTGACTCAGGCACGGGTAACATACCCGTGTCTTCCAAATCTTTTGGTAATCGAATGTTATTGATAAACCAGCCTTTTTGACTTTTATTTTTAGCTTGGACCACTGCAAACTGAAATTCAATTAAAAACTGTGTATTTTGCTTGGTTGTCACCCGGCCTACTGCATAACCGCCCCCCTGGGGAAATGTTGCATCTTTAAGCCACACGATATCTTTATATTGATCAATACCGCTTTGTTGAAGGATTGTTTTGAAAGTTTCTAGATCATTTCTTTCCTTAAAACCAGGGGTCATTAAAGAATAAGCCTGATCATATTGCCCCGCGGAAACGGCAAGGAGAAAACCTCTGGCACCAACAGTCAGGACTGGCATCCTGCTAAGCAAGTAACCAACAAACACACCTATAATGGCGCATGAAACAATAAATATGAGAAAACCCTTGATAAACTTTTTCATACTATTAGCTCCTTAAGCCCATTATTATCAGAAGTATAAAATATGCCTGTCTTTCTGGCGATAAGCACAACATAGTTAGAACCCTTACAATTTTGAGACATGTTTTAACATCTGGGTTATTTTGTCCATGCTTTCTTTACTTTGGGGGTTACTATCATATTCCTTAGCGATGTATTTCCAATATTGCTGTCTTTCAATATTGAACTTATGACGATTGACTCTGTCTTTGAGGATAACAAAACTATGCAAATTTCTTGATTCGTTTTGGTGGAAGGACTGAGTTAAAATTACCCAAGGTCCCTGCATTGTCTGATCAAAGTGATGGATTATGATAATATCTTGCCCTGATTTATCAACAGGACAATAGCCATTTCTCATTCTTTCAAGATTACTGCGCCCTATCGTATCCTTTTGATGAAGATCATATAAATGTTTATTTGCATATACGATTCTATCGTAATAAGTAAAGCAATCTTTTAAGAGATCATTATCCTTTAAAAACTTTTTTCTTTGCGCCAGTATAATATCTTTAATTTTGCCATCTTCATCCACATGGTCATTATCCATTTTTTCTTGGGGCTTGAAGGAAGTATATCGGCGATATTGAACTGTATAGGTACGACGCTGTACAAATGGCTTGAAATAGCGCGATGTTTTTCGATGAGGGCTGATTTTATCTACTATCTTCATCTTCTCGAACAAAATAGATAAAGAATCAACAAGCGGGATAGTTGATGTTTCGCGCAACTGTTGCAAGCCAAACTGATTCTGAACAACCCGCGGTTGCGGGCGTGATCCTCTTATCACTGCCGTTCGAATAGGCGTTACCAGCATGTTTAATCCCTTATTATGCTCATTAATCAAATTCAGTTGGCAAGTTCGGGTTCAGGAAATGCTTGTAACAACGCTCAATTTGACGCTGGGTAACACGGGGCAATGAAAGTTGTGGCAACTTATCTACGGGGAAAAACGCAACCTCAGAGGTTTCAATGCTCGTTGTAGGCTCCCCACCCGTTATTTCACAAAGGAAAAAGCACTTATAAGTATGAGGCCATTGTGGCGGGTGCTCATGTTTCCATTTATCAAATAAAGCGACTAATTTAATGACTTTGGCATGATAACCAGACTCTTCAAAAATTTCTTTTTGCATGCAATAAGCTGGTGAGTAATCTCTATCAGCCCACCCACCAGGTAAAGTCCAGCATTGATCTGTTCTTTCTTTGACCAGTAAAACTTCGTTTTCTTTAAAAATAGCGCCACGTACGTCTATTTTGGGCGTTGCATAACCTGATTGACTCACAAACACATCGATAATTTTTTCAAGCGGTGTATCTGTAATGGAGGCCATCATATTGGCAGCAATATTTTGTAATTGTTGATAGCGCTCTTTATCAAATTCACTTTGCGCAAATGTCAGCCCGTTTTGACTGATAGCTTGAATTTCAGATGCCCATTTCAGCCAGGCAACATTATCTACAGTTGAATTTGTCATTTGCAGCCCATCTTTATGTATATAAAATTGAAAACTATTATAGCGCCTTGTAGTAAGACAGTCGACTATACCTTTAATGCTCAAAGCTGTTTGAATTCAGACAAGGCACCAAGTGAGAGAATGAAGGTAACGAACTCTAAATTCAAAGTGTGAAGCGCATTTACCACCTGTGATAAGCAGGATGCCCTTCTTTGACTGCCACAAACAACCCCTCGCAAGTTGCACACAGCTTATTACCTGAAAAGAGCTCTGCATAAATGAGGGCACGGTCTTCTTTGATTTCTTTTAGCTTCGCAATCAAATGAACGGGTTCTGCGCTGGGTGTTGGACGCTTTAGGCTGACATTAAAAAATGCGGTTACGGTACAAGGCGGTGTATCACTTTGATGCTGTTGCATCAAAAAGTAAGCTGCTGTCCAGTTTGAATGACAATCTAAAAGAGCACCAATAATGCCACCGTTAAGCATACCCGGAAAGGCTTCATGATGAGGTTGCGCTTTCCAATCCGCTACAACCACATCATTTTGCACATAGCTCTTAATTCTTAATCCCTTGTCATTTGCTGGCCCACATCCAAAACAGGCATTGTGTGGCGCATAGGTATCCTGCAAACTTTCCATAGTCTTCCCATTTCAATTTATAGCATTTTAGCGATCTGTTAACATGTCCTTATGGATCCCTGCGCTATGAAATTGACGTTTTAATTGCCTTAAGATCTGTAATTGAATTTGACGTACTCGCTCACGCGTTAAGGCTGTGTTTTCACCAATATTCTCTAAGGTCATGATATCACTGCCACGAATGCCAAATCGTTTTTCAATGATCTCAAGCTCACGTTCATTTAAAGAAGAAAGGTAACCATCTAATAACGCCTTCAATTCTTGATCTTGCAAAACATCAACAGGATCTTGAGTTTCATGATCCGGCAAGGTTTCCACAAAAAAGATATCTTGCTCCTCATTCATGGGAGCGTCAATGGATACTTCTTGCCTATCCAGCGTGATTAAATCTTGCAAGGCCTCTAAACTCATATCCATTTCTTTAGCAATTTCATGTAAGCTTGGCTCAACTTCATTTAATTGCATTAATCTTTGTTGGGTACGAATAAATTGCCTATGCTTTTTGGCCAAATGAACGGGTAAGCGAATCAATCGTGATTGATTCATCAGTGCCCTTTCAATAGATTGTCGTATCCACCAAGTTGCATAAGTAGAAAAACGTGCGCCCACATCAGGATCAAATTTTTCCACTGCATGAATCAAGCCTAGATTTCCCTCTTCTATTAAATCCGCTAAAGGTAAACCGCGATTGATATATCGTCTGGCTATACAAACAACCAAACGTAAATTGGCTTCAATTAATTTAGATTTGGCCATTTTATCACCAGCTTGCATTTCCCTTGCTAGTGATTTTTCTTGATCGGCTGTTAATAATTTGATTTGACCGATTTCCAGAAGATACTGATATATTGAATCAAACTTACGAGTCACCCTCTTTGCAGCAGACATCATACGTACACCTCAACCCCTAAATGTATTGTGTTCTACTACCTAAGAGTTGTGGTGTAAGGTTTTAGTTCAAAGAAAATTACCGTTGTTTTTTACAGTTTGATGTTGTCATTATTTTTAGGCCATATACCCAAACAGGCACGTTTAATTTGCCAGCATATTATCGACCGTGCGTAGCATTAGGCTTTAGGCAGCATCAACATAGGATCGATAGGCTGCCCATTTTTTCTGATCTCAAAGTGTAGCTTAACTTGCTGTGCATCCGTGTTACCCATTTTTGCAATCACTTGGCCTTTACTCACTGACTGGCCTTCTTTGACTAACACTTCACTATTGTGACCATAGGCAGATAAATAAGTATCATTGTGTTTGATAATGACCAGTTGACCATATCCTCTTAAACCTTGGCCGCTATAAACCACTTTACCACTCTCAGCCGATTTTACAGGCGTTCCTAAATTTCCACTTATATCAATGCCTTTTAGCCCAACGCCTTTAGCAGAATAGGCTTTGATAATTTTACCTTGCACAGGCCAGAGCCATTTGCCATTAAAAGCAGTTTGACTGGCACTTGGGGCAGCACTTTGAATCGAAGGTGTTTTTGCTATAGTCATTTCAGCCGCTTGCTTTGTGGCCACAGTTTTCTCTTTAGCGGGCTGCGCTTTTTGCGCTTTAACAATGGGCTGCTCTTTTGCATACACAGAAGGTGGGTATTTTGGGGTACTTAAAGATAATCTCTGCCCAGGATAAATGACATAAGGAGCTCCAATATGGTTAACCATCGCAAGGTCGCGATAATCTCGACCATAACGCCAAGCAATTTCATAGAGTGTTTCGCCCCTGTTAACAATATGCGTGCCATGGGTCACTGTTTGAAATTTACTTAAGGCAACAACTGGCGCTGCTACCTCATTGTTCAAATAACTACACCCTGAGAGTGCGAGTATTGCTAAACTACCTAAAGTTGCTCGCCACATTGTTTATCCTTAACTTCACTTAAAACAATAATAGAGAACCCCTGCGATACCAATAAGGCCTATGCTGGCCCAAGCAATAGTATCGATATATTCTAATAATAGCGGTTCAAATTTCTTTCCTAAACCTTTAATGCCCCACACAACCACAAAAAAGCGTATCGTACGTCCCAATATGGAAGCAATGATAAAAGGAAATAAAGGCATCATCGTAGCACCCGCTGCGATGGTAAATAGCTTATAAGGGATGGGCGTAAACCCCGCGACAAAGACTGCGATAAACCCATAGTGTTCAAACCATTTTACCACTTTGGCATATGCTTCTTGATAACCAAAAGTTTGTAAAAGGGGTTCGCCAATAAATTCAAACGCAAACAAACCTAAGGCATAACCAAGGATACCACCCAGGATGGAAGCAAAAGTGGTGATAGCAGCATAGTGCCATGCTTTAGTGGGTTTACTAAGAACCATAGGTATAAGCATGACATCGGGCGGAATAGGAAAAACAGAGGACTCAATAAAGCTTACCCCTGCTAAATAATAAGGTGCGTGTCGGTGCTTAGACCAGTTAATTATTTTGTCATAAAGCTGGCGAAATATGGCCACAATGAAATCTTATTTATTCTAAATGTGGCCCATTTTGACACATCCACCCAAAAGATGAAAAGTGAAAAACTTTAGTCTATTAACTTGTAAACGCGAGCAGGCTCGCGTTTTTTTAAAAACGTCTCAATGTTAATTGCTTTCTAAAGCCGTTCTGCTTTGCAACCTCAGGATCTGCAAAAGCATAAGCTGATAGTTCTGTCTTGCTATTGATCAATTCATAATTCACTTGCTGCAGACTTAAAGAGACAGCTGGAATTCTGAAGCGCTCTCCCCTTTCTCTTTGGGCTAAACGCTCTGGCAGCGATGCTTTTTTGCTTAAGGGTGAAAATTGAAGCGGTGCTTGATTGAATTCAGGTACAATGCCTTGCGGATAAGTCTTTGCATCGATCAAGGCGTTATCTTCAAACAACTTGCTGTATGTTGTTTCCTTTTTCTCGTTAGTGATAAAAACTTTTTTCTTATCGAGTTGCCCCACCTTAAGATGAAAGGCTCTGCACAATTGATCGCCGTTAGGAGCCTGCTTATCAAATTCCACCTGTGGTTGAATAAGAGTGCCAGCCTGCATCGCGTCATTAATAGTATTTAGCTGTTCTACTAATGTTGGTCTTTCCTCGTCCTGTGAACTAAAACCAGCTGCTAAGGCTATAGCGGAAAATCCATAAGGCGCATAGAAGGTTAGCTCTGCAAAACCCTGTTGTTTAGCGGCTGACACTAAACCCATAAAATAGGGCACAAAAGAATGTGTAAACATATGGGGACAAATATGGCTAAAACAGGCTTTGAGGGTGGGCTCTTTAAACAGCGCAATCATGCCTGTGCCTGATTGTTCATAGCCTTCAATCAACTTTTCATTGGAGCCATCATTTGCATCATTAAATTCATCTAAGGTAATGGGCCGCATCGAAACAGCATCCCAGCTTGGGTAAAGGCTCATTGAACCATGCACAGATTCATCTGTGTCGCAGGCAAGTTCCATTTTAAGCTTAGCGCTAAAAGGGTTTTTCTTTATCACATCTGTAAAGTTTTCAACGAATTCTAAAGATACTTTAAATTTATGGAGTGCGCCGCCAAAGTTATATCGCCCAAATTCAAAGCTATGTGCACTAACGTGTCCAAGCGCTACTTGACCAAATAAGGGGATAGTGAGTATTGCTTCTTTATAATTAATTAGTTCTGTTTTATATGCTTTGATTGATTTTAATAAAGTTTTTGCATTTAAAGTATGATCAGCCCAACTCTTTGTTATAAATTGGTCTGTTAAAGCAAAGAATAAGTCTTGCCTAAAACCTTTATCCTGATGATATGCATCAATATGATTTTTAAAATTTTCAAGCTGCAATCTAAAGTTCTTACAAAGATGATAAAAGCCATTCAAATTCATTATAGCTTGGTGATATTGATGTATATCATTTATAGGTGCATCTTTAAGTTCATTAAAACGCTTATTCATGAGCGCCCAAAAATGATGCGCTTGCCAAAGCAAGACCAATGATTCTTGTAAAAAACCAAGCTCTTTAATTCTCTTATCAGGTGCTACTTGTTCAGCACTAGCATCATTTAAGTGACGATTCTGCAGAACCAGTAGACCATCCTGACCAATAAACAGCGTGTTATTTTTATGTTCATCTGTGGGGTCAAAATCAAGCAAGATATTGGCATTGGCAAGGACAATATCTTCATCAATGTCGATGGGCTTAAACGTAATCATGGTTGTTCACCTTGGTTGAATTTCATAGAAAGCATAATAACAAAATATTGAGCAAATTCGAATATATAGGTTGTTGTAATAACTACACGTTAGCTAACAGACTTGTTTTTATAGATTAAATCATATTTGTCATTGCAACAAAACAATGACAAAGCGCTGCGCTAGCTTAACTTGATATGTTTTGCCCAATCAGACAAACCATCCATGGCTTTATAATCGGTCAAATCAATTTTAATAGGCGTTATACTGACATAACCATTTATTACTGCATGGAAATCGGTGCCAGGGCCTGCATCTTGCTCGGTGCCTGCAGGACCAATCCAATAGATAGTTCTACCACGAGGATCTTTTCCTGGGATCATTTTTTCCGCTAAATGCCTGTGCCCTAAACGGGTTATCTGCAAGCCTTTAAGTTCAGCAATGGGTCTGTCGGGTACATTGATATTAAGTATGGTATCTTTGGCTAAAGGCTTAGCCATGATTGTTTCAAGCACAATTTTGGCAACATGGGCTGCGGTTTCAAAATGTGTCATCTCATAAGAAGGAATATGGCTGGGATGCCCCACTAAAGAAACTGCCATACTGGGATACCCTAGAAAACGCCCTTCCATCGCGGCAGCTACTGTGCCTGAATAAAGCACATCATCGCCTAAATTAGCACCTGCATTAATACCTGAAACTATCATATCAGGATGCTCATCTAACCAACCTGTGATAGCCAAATGCACACAATCGGTTGGCGTTGCATCAATAGAATAAAAACCATTGGGATGCTGCTTTACGCGCAAAGGAGAATCTAAAGTTAAAGAGTTGCTGGCAGCACTTCTGTCTCTTTCTGGTGCGATAACTGTTACTTGCGCTAAATCTTTCAAAGCAGCAGCTAAAGCAATAATCCCTGGTGCACTGTATCCGTCGTCGTTACTAATGAGAATCTTCATAAATTATTTCCCTAGCAATAAGGCAACAACATGGGCTGCAATGCCTTGTTTATTTCCCAGGGCATCCAAGCCTTCATTCGTCCTTGCTTTAATACTGATGCTATTTAAAGATAGCTGTAAATCTTGTGCTATATTTTCTTGCATTGCCAAAATATAAGGTTGCATTCTGGGTGCTTGGGCAATAATTGAAACATCTATGTTTCCAACTTGATAACCACAAGCTTGTATTTTGAGCAGGACCTCTCTCAATAATAGACGACTATCACAATCTTTGTATTTTTCGGCAGTATCGGGAAAATGTGTGCCAATATCCCCTAAAGCACAGGCCCCAAGCAGCGCATCGCAAATAGCATGAATAACGACATCACCATCTGAATGAGCGACAATACCGCGTGCATAAGGAATTTTAACCCCGCCAAGCATGATATAGTCTTTAGTTGGTATTTCTTCAAAACGGTGAATATCATAACCGTGGCCAATGCGAAACATCAAACAGTTGCCTCATGATGTTGCCCAATTATAAATGCAATAATGTCTTTATCTTTTTCAAAAGTCAGTTTGGGGTTTTGATATTTAGCTGTTATCAACTTGGGGTTAAAACCCGCCTCTTCCATGATGCTGGCCTCATCAGTAAGGGTTAAACCTTTGCTTCTACAGAGCTCAATAGCATCAAATAAGAGTTTGAATCTAAACATTTGCGGCGTTAGTGCTTGCCATAAATGCGTTCGCGAAACAGTGTGTTGCACCCGGCTTTCACCAAATTTAAGGGTATCAACCACAGGAGACGCTAGCAAACCGCCCACTTCATCACCGTGCAACGATTCAATCAGTAAATCCAGATCTTGGGGATGCAAACAAGGCCTTACCGCATCATGTACTAACACCCAATCATCTGCCTTTGCCTGCGATTGTATAGCTAACAAAGCATTGTGCACGGTTTGTGCGCGGGTCTTGCCCCCGAACACGACTTCAATCAAAGGATGCTTGGCAATGGGCAATTCATAAAAAAAACTATCATCCTGCGCGATGGCGATAATAATTTTCTTAAAATCTGTGCGCTCTAAAAAAGGCAACAGAGTGTGCTCCATCACCGTTTTGTCGTGCATGATCATATATTGTTTAACGATAGCCTGGCTAAAACGTTGCCCACTACCGGCACAAGGTATGATCACCCACTTATTCATTTTATGAATGACCTTCTGGCAAAAATTGATAAAAAGATTCTTTATTGCGAACCATACCCAAATCCGTGCGCGCACGTTCTTCTAATGCTTCCATGCGATGCTTTAAATCTTGCACTTCGGCTTCTAGGGTTTGGTTACGCTCTTTTAACTTTTGTACTTTTTCCTGCTGCAGGGCCACTTCCTTTTGCAAGGAATGTACTTGAAACAGTGAACCATTGCCTACAAACAATTTAATTTGCAAAACAACAAAGAGCACGCCCAAAATACCCATCAGGACTTTCATTTTTTAATCCAACGTGAAAACACATCGGCACCGGCATATTTTATGTTTGGTCTTTCGGAAATACGTAATAACTGATTGTATTTCGCTGTTCTATCAGAACGTGCTGGCGCACCCGTTTTGATTTGACCAACATTTAAACCTACCGCCAAATCAGCAATAAAGGTGTCTTCTGTTTCACCAGAACGATGCGAGACAATCGCATTGTAAGATGCTTGCTTGGCCATTCTTATTGCCTGCATGGTTTCAGTTAAAGTGCCAATTTGATTAAGTTTAATTAAGATAGCATTGGCAATATGTGCATCAATCCCTTCTTTGAAAATAGCAGGGTTGGTAACAAATAAATCATCACCTACTAATTGCACAGTAGAACCCAATTGTTTGGTTAAGTATGCCCAACCTTGCCAGTCATTTTCACTTAAACCATCTTCGATAGAAATAATAGGATAAGCTTTTGCCCACGTTGCTAAGAGATCAGAAAATTCATTTGAACTGAGCTTTTTGTTTTCAGCAGATAAATGATAGTGACCGTCTTTATATAATTCACTGGCAGCCACATCTAAGCCTAAAAATACTTCCTTGCCGCTGATAATGCCTAGACGTTCAATAGAAAGCATAATCAATTCAAGCGCTGCTTCATTAGAAGGTAAATCAGGTGCAAAGCCACCTTCATCACCAACGTTGGTATTCACGCCCTTTTTCTTTAAAACGCCTTTTAAACTATGGTAAATCTCAACACCACATTGCAAGGCGGTTTTATAATCACTCACCCCGGCAGGAATAACCATAAACTCTTGCACATCTACGCTATTATCGGCATGTGCGCCCCCATTTAAGATATTAAACATGGGAACAGGTAATGAGAGCTCGGTATCACTGAGTGAGTTTAAATAGAGAAAAAGTGGCAATTGAGAAGCAATGGCTGCAGCATTAGCGCAAGCCATAGATACCGCTAAGGTCGCATTAGCACCTAAATTGGCTTTATTGGCAGTACCGTCCAACTCAATGAGCAGTTTATCAATTTCATCTTGGGCTAAAATGGGTTTGCCGCTCAGCGCTGGTGAAATTCTTTGGGTGATATTGTCAACCGCTTTTAATACACCTTTGCCATTAAAACGTTTTTCATCTTTATCGCGCAATTCTAATGCTTCACGGCTGCCTGTTGATGCACCTGAAGGAACACAAGCTCTTGCTTGCACGCCATTGTTTAATATGACTTGTGCTTCGACGGTAGGAAAGCCTCTTGAATCAAGAATTTCTCTTGCAATTATTTGTTTAATCACAGTCATGACTAAATCCTTTATTTTATTATTATTGTTCCAAGCTATTTTCTAGATAGCTCTGTTTTTTTACAACATTGTCTATTTCTTTTAAGGTGACTAATAACTCTTCAATTCTTTGTAATGGCATTGCATTGGGGCCATCACTTAAAGCCTTGGCAGGATTGGGATGCGTTTCCATAAACAAGCCAGCAATACCCGCTGCTACTGCTGCTCTTGCTAATACAGGTATAAATTCACGCTGACCGCCAGAAGCACTGCCTTGACCGCCAGGTAATTGCACGGAATGGGTTGCATCATATACAACAGGGCAATCCGTATCACGCATGGCAGCTAAAGAGCGCATATCCGAAACCAAATTGTTATAGCCAAAACTCGCACCGCGTTCGCAGACCATAATAGCTTCATTGCCTGTTGCTTTTGCTTTGGCAACCA
The DNA here is from genome assembly GCA_964496435.1 of Uncultured Candidatus Berkiella sp. Lineage (GTDB taxonomy): Bacteria > Pseudomonadota > Gammaproteobacteria > Berkiellales > Berkiellaceae > Berkiella. The sequence continues at coordinate 9,146 of CAZBZP010000014.1, read as the reverse complement.
CATGCTTCATATCCCAAGGCGCTAAGAATTGGCCTTTCTTAATATTGACCGGTAGACCTGTTTTAGCAACATTTTGAATAAAATTCGTTTGGCGACACAAAAAAGCCGGTGTTTGTAATACATCCACAACACTGGCAACTTCGTTTAAAGGCGTATCTTCGTGCACATCAGTTAAGACTGGCACGCCAATATCCTTTTTCACACGCTCTAATATTTTTAATCCTGTTTCTATCCCTAATCCTCTAAAGCTGTTTATCGAAGAACGATTGGCTTTATCAAATGAGGATTTGAAGATAAAAGGGATCTGCAACCTTGCGGTGATCTCTTTGAGCGTTCCAGCTGTTTCAAGAATTAAGCTTTCACTTTCAATGACACAAGGTCCCGCTATTAAAAATAACGGGCTAGCGTTATCTACATTAAAGTGACACAGCTTCATGATTGGTGCTCCTTAGTGCTTTTTTTTTTGCAATCGCAAAGGTACTTGCCGCTTGAATAAAGGAAATAAACAAAGGATGCCCGACTCTCGGGTTTGAAGTGAATTCTGGGTGAAACTGACAACCCACAAACCAAGGATGATCAGGGATTTCTATCATTTCGACCAAACTTTCATCTGAAGAAACGCCAGATACGACCAAACCTGCTTTTACCAGCCTTTCTAGTAATCGATTATTGACTTCATAACGATGACGATGTCTTTCGATAATGAGTTCTTTGGCGTAGCTTTGTGCTGCTTTGGTGTTAGGAAGCAGTTTGCATACTTGAGCACCTAAGCGCATTGTGCCACCTAAATCAGAGTTTTCGTCTCTTAATTCCTTAGCGCCATCTTTGGTAATCCATTCTGTAATCAAGGCCACTACGGGATATGGTGTTTCTTTATCAAATTCTGTGCTGTTGGCGCCATTCATGTTGGCTTTGTTTCTGGCAAATTCAATTAAAGCCGTTTGCATACCAAGGCAAATACCTAAGAAGGGAATTTGCTTTTCTCTTGCGTATTCACAAGCAATAATTTTGCCCTCGATTCCACGATTACCGAATCCGCCTGGAATTAAGATAGCATCCAAGCCTTCTAATAATTGTGTACCTTTACGTTCAACTTCTTCTGATTCGATATAAATAATTTCAACTTTGGTTAAAGTTTGAAGGCCTGCATGAATCAGGGCTTCATTTAATGATTTATAGGCATCAACAAAGTTAACATATTTACCAATCATACCGACTTTCACGGATTTCTCTGGGTGGTTAAGTTTTCTTACCACTTCAGTCCAATCGGAGAGATCAGCTTCTTTAGCACTAAGACCTAACTTGTCTAACACGATTTGATCAAGGTGTTGACGGTGTAGTTCTTGTGGTATTTGGTAAATGGTGGGCACATCTACTGAGGTGATAACCGCTCTTTGTTCAACGTTGGTAAACAAGGCAATTTTATTACGTTCGCTTGCGGGTAATTCACACTCACTGCGACAGATTAAAATGTCAGGCTGAATACCAATTGAGCGCAATTCTTTTACAGAGTGTTGCGTTGGTTTGGTTTTAATTTCACCTGCTGTTGGCAAATAAGGTACCAAGGTCAAATGAATAAATAAGGAATGCGATGCACCCAGCTCGGAGCGCATTTGGCGTATCGCTTCTAAAAAGGGCAAGGATTCAATATCACCGACGGTTCCGCCAATTTCAACCATCGCAATATCAGCGCCATGAGCGGCTTTAATGATGCGTGATTTAATTTCATCGGTTATATGAGGAATGACTTGAACTGTCGCCCCCAGATAATCCCCACGGCGTTCTTTTTGGATCACTTCGGCATATATACTGCCTGTCGTGACGTTGCTTTTACGCGTCATGGTGGTACGAACAAAACGTTCGTAATGTCCTAAATCTAGATCTGTTTCTGCCCCATCCTGGGTTACATAAACTTCACCATGTTGAAATGGGCTCATGGTGCCTGGATCTACGTTAATGTAAGGATCCAGTTTTAGCATCGTTACAGATAGACCACGAGATTCTAAGATGGAAGCCAAAGAGGCAGCTGCAATGCCTTTACCAAGGGAGGAGACTACGCCACCCGTCACAAATATAAAGCGCGTCATGAATAACCTTTCTGTATGAATAAATAGGAAATATTTAATAGCTAGGACGGGAAGGCATAATAACAGAACGCGAAAGGAAATACCAATTTATAAGCTGCCTAACTTTCAACCTTTTCAAAGCAAAGCCCTTCCTCCTCGGGATGTGTTACCTGCCACTCCTTAGAAATAAAAAGATCGGCCACAGCAATAAGAGAGGTGTCCCTATAAAACAGCGGCAAAGACTGTCGCTGCCAGGGTGGCATTTTGATTTCTTGTAAGAGTTTTTTAAGAGATTTTGAGTTAGACTGCTTATCCAGAGTGATTCGTTCCCCACCTTGACGATAGCAGATGCTTAGCTTGGTATTTTGTAATTTGCCCAAGCTTGCACCTTTACCCTGCACCCTTTTCACTTGCCAAGTCGTGCCATCAGGCATGGTGAAGGGGGCTTGCAGATCCCACTCCCATTGCCCCTTGGCCTCTCTATCTTGCCCAAGTGGCAGAACATATATGAGGTTTTGATAACGTCTTAACTGCCACTGACCAAAAACTATCACAGGATTGCTATCCAGAGCTGCTGTTAATAATTGTCTGAGCATTTCTTGGCGTTTAGTGGTGGGCGGTAAAATGATATGCAATCGACTGAGCCATAAGCCCACAATATAGTTTTGTTTTTCAGCAGAAAATTGCTTTAAAACATCCACATGTAAGGTATGGGGCTCTTGTGCCTGACACAGCGCTAAATCAGCAGCTAAATAATCTTCTAATAACAGTAAAGCTGATTGGCAATGCTGTGCACTTCTGGCAATACAGCGACTGCTATGGGGTTGAACGCTATCTAAGGGCCCTAAAATATGTTTACGCATAAAATTTCGTCTAAGGGCAACATTGTCATTTGAAGGATCTTCAATCCAACTTAAATTATGCTGGGCAGCATAATGTGCAATTTCATCTCGGCTAACTTCTAATAAGGGTCTTGCAAGTGCCCCTGTGGCAAAAGATTTGCTTGGCGCAATTGACGCTAAGCCTTTAAGACCACTACCACGCATCATTTGTAAGAGAAAGGTTTCTGCTTGATCATCCTGGGTATGCGCTGTTAATAAAATACTATTAGCGTTCATGTGTTTTGCAAAAGCTGCATAACGCGCAGTACGTGCTTTTTCTTCTAAACTTTCACCAGGGTGTATTTTTAAGGCTAAATGTATTGTTTCTAGGGGGACAGCATACCCCGCACAAACCTGCTGGCAATGCCCCACCCAACTATCAGAAATTTGCTGTAAGCCGTGATTAATATGAATGGCGGATAGATGATAAGCATAAGAAGCTTTTAGTTTAGCCAAAGCATCCAGTAAAACATGGGAATCGCGACCACCACTGTAGGCAACAATGAGCTGGGTATTTGAGCTGAGGTTTTTATCGAGCCAAGTTGATAAAGTGTTGAAGATTGTATTCAAAATCCCCCCTCACGCCTTTGTTTCACTAGGGCGTGGCGGCCCCCTTTTATTCAAAGGGGGCATAAATCAAGCGCTATGCCGTCGGATGCAACACATTATCTCCCTTTGATTAAAAGGGAGAAGCGCGCAGCGCAGAGGGATTCTTAGTCCTCGCCCAACGCCATCAACCGTTTATATCGTTCATCAACCAATTTTTCTCTTGGAATGCTTTTCACCAATTGCAGATTCTTCACTAAATGCGATTTAAGGTTGGCCGCAATTTTATCCGCATCACGATGTGCACCACCCAAAGGTTCAGGCACGATACCATCGATTAAGCCCAACGCGAGCAAGCGATCTGCGGTCACACCCATAATTTCTGCAGCTTCAGAGGCTTTTTCAGCGCTCTTAAAGAGAATGGTGGCACAACCTTCAGGAGAAATAGTGGCATAATAGCTGTACTGCAACATAAGCACCCTATCAGCAACACCAATACCTAAGGCACCGCCAGAACAGCCTTCTCCAATCACCACAGCTATAATCGGTGTTTTTAATTTGGCCATATCAAATAGGTTACGCGCTATCGCTTCACTTTGTCCGCGCGCTTCAGCATCGATACCAGGATAAGCGCCTGGTGTATCTATTAAAGTAATAACGGGTAAAGAAAATTTTTCTGCTAATTCCATTAATCGTTTTGCACGTCTGTAACCTTCAGGATGCATCATGCCAAAATTACGATATATTTTTTCCTTGGTATCACGGCCCTTTTGTTGGCCAATCACCATTACAGGTTCATTATTTAAACGCGCGATGCCACCAACCACAGCATGATCATCTGCAAAAGTTCTATCACCATGCAATTCATCAAAGTCGGTAAATATCCTGGATATATAATCAAGAGAGTATGGTCTTAAGGGATGACGCGCTAATTGGGTAATCTGCCAAGCGCTCAGATTTTTAAAGACGCTTGCCGTCAAGTCTTTGCTTTTAGCTTGTAAACGGGAGATTTCTTCACCAATATTGATTTCGGTATCACTACCAACAAGCCTCAACGCTTCAATCTTTGCATCTAGTTCTGCAATGGGTTGTTCAAAATCTAAATAATTAGGATTCATCTTTATTCCAATTGGGATAATATGGTTAACATCAATCAGTTTTGGGTACTTTTGGGTGGGCGGCTTACTGTTCGGGCCAGACTTTACTACGGTAAAGACATTTAGTATAGCACTCTGGCAGCAACCCAACCAACGTTTTCCTTAAATATTCATAATATAAAAAAAATTTTCATTAATTCCTTGTAATTACGCGATTATATTGTCATATTCTTTAAATGAATACTGACATGTTTAAATAAGTGGCTTGGAAAACAAGACACGAATTAAAACTTAGTATTCAAACTAAGATTAACATTTACCAATCAGGAGTGTTTCTAGATGAAACGGACGTCCAAAACAGCTCTAGCTCTCGCTGCTGCAGCAGCTGCACTCTTTGCAACAGGTTGTTCAACAATGTGTGGCGAATCCCATGAAGCTTTAGTTAAGTGCGCTGGTTCAAACGCGTGCAAAGGCTCAAGCGAATGTGCTACACCTGACAACTCATGCAAAGGTCGCAACGGTTGCAAAGGCAATGGTTGGACATACATGACCAGAGGCGAATGCACAGGCTCAGGCGGCACAATCGTAGATTAAGCTGCTCTGAACCGCTAAGGCAGCAAACCTCGGTTTGTTGCCTTAGGCATTTCTAAAACCCTCAAATTCAAGTGGTTTCCTCATGCGTAGTACAACAACAAATCAAAACGCACTCTCCTATCTTGGTTTTGGACTTGGTTTAAGAACCGATCATTACACCGATATTATTGAAACAAAGCCCAACATAGATTGGTTTGAAATTCTAACTGAAAACTATTTAGTGCCCGGTGGCAAACCGCTTTACTACTTAGACAAAATTCGTGAACACTACCCCATCGTGATGCATGGCGTTTCCATGAGCATTGGGAGTACTGATCCACTCGATTTTGATTATTTAAAACAAGTTAAAGATTTAGCTTCGCGTGTACAAGCTAAATGGGTTTCTGATCACCTTTGTTGGACAGGGGTTCAACAAAAGAACATGCATGATCTGCTGCCCTTGCCCTACACCGAAGAAGCGCTCAAACATGTGGTTGAACGCATCAAGCAAGTACAAGATTATTTAGGCAGACAGTTACTCATAGAAAATGTCTCCAGCTACTTAACCTATTCAAGTTCTGCTCTCACGGAATGGGATTTTTTACGTGAAATTGCAGAACAAGCAGATTGTTTGATTTTGCTCGACATCAATAATATTTATGTTAGCTCTTTTAACCATGGTTTTGATCCAGAAGAATATTTGAAGGGGATCCCCAAGGAAAGAGTGCAGCAATTTCATTTAGCAGGCCATACCAATAATGGCGATCATATCATCGATACGCACGATCACCCCGTTATTAAGGCTGTGTGGGATCTTTACGCTAAGGCATTGCGCCAATACGGCAAAGTATCAACCATGATTGAGCGAGATGATCATATTCCTGAATTGCCTGTTTTGCTCAAAGAATTAGATTATGCTAAAAAAATAGCCCAAGAAGTGTTCGAGGAAGACTATGCCAGTGCTTAAATCAGTGCAGGATGATTTTCAACGTTATTTAACCAAGGGCGATAGTAGCATAAGACCAGAAATTGTTGATGATGCGCGCTTAGGTGCCAATAAACGCCTTCGCATTTACTTTGACGCTTATCGTATTCGTTTAAATGAAATTCTAAAATTAGATTTCCCTAAAACACACACTCTCTTAGGTGATGATGCGATGGATGAGGCTTTTAGCCTTTATCTAGAAAACTACCCTTCTACCCATTTTTCAGTGCGTTATTTTGGCAGACATTTTTCGCAATTTTTAGCCAGCACAAAACCTTATGCTGATTTCCCGGTTTTTGCTGAAATGGCCCTATTTGAATGGTCAGTGAGCCATACTTTGGATGCCAAAGATGCCAGTATTGTTACCCAGGAGGCGCTAACTCAAGTTGACCCAGAACAATGGGCAGATTTGGTGTTTAGTTTTCATCCTTCTGTGATGAGCCAGCTTTTTTATTGGGATGTGCCCCAGTTATGGCAAGATATTGAGCAAGAGAAAGAACCACGCCAACCAAAACGCCAAGAAACGCCTGTGCGTTGGGTATTTTGGCGTAAAGGCCTGCGCAGTCTATTTCAATCTTGTACACAGACTGAAAACATCATGTTCCAAGGTGTTTTAGAGAAGAAATCTTTTGCGGAAATTTGTGAAGATTTAATCGACATTGTGCCAGAAGACGCTATCCCCATGAGCGTTGCTCAAACCTTGTTTAAGTGGATAAGCGACGAAATGATAGCAAAATAATGTAGCACTTATTTTGACGCTTAAACCTTTAGCGCTTCAGATCCTGCAAAATATCGCCAATACATTTAAGTTACCTTTCTAAGATATATAATAATCACCAATGTTTCATTTCAACTATGGTGTTTATTATGAATCTTGGCCCATCTCTATTAGATTACATTCCTTCCCCAATAGGAGCTGTTAAATTTCTCCTCGATTGGCTCAAAGAACCTAAAAAATATGAGGCAATTGATGTCGCTCTCGAGCCTGCCACCTATGTTGATTATGATGTGCTGGAAAAAGCACAAGTGCATAATCCTATGTTTAAAGGGTTAAATGAAGTTGATTTACAGGCATTTGACTTAAAAGATATTAAAAGATTGTTGACAGAGGAGCCCTACTCTTCAAATGAACGAGTACAGAATGTTGTTGCAAAATGGATACATGAAAGCAACCAAGCAGAGCTCATTAAAGCAGTTACAACGGCTTTAAAAGAAAAACAACCTGATCATGAAACTCTCGATGAAGTCATCTCACCAAGCAATAGCAAAAATGATGATATAAAGAAAAATAAACTATTTCTACAGAAATTAAGTGCAATAGGATTTCGCGACTTTGATGCCCTAACACAAAATCTTGCCGAGTTTTCGGATGCTGTTATCATCGAACTGGCCCCCTATTTGAGCGACTTAAAACCCCTCTATAATTTTGCAATTTTTGAACTTGAAAGGCCAACACATCTTGAGCTAAAAGAATATATCTTCAATTTACCCGGTATGTCAGCACTGCTCTTAGCGCATTTGAATGAGCATCCGTTTTCATACAACACGCTAAATTTTTTAAGCAGAACTATTAAAGATGAGAAGTTTTCACAATTACTTCGTGAAGCTCTTGGATTTTATACATTCTTTACCAAAGAACATTTCCATTATCGTAATAATTTTATGATAAGTCCCTACTATAAATATGAATCAGGTATTTTTGATGCATATCTTAATAAATGTTCTGCTGAAAATAAGAAGATATTTTTAAATTGGCCGCTCATGGAACCAAATTATTTGGACTCACTCAAAGGTCATAAAACAGTAGCATACAGTGCGCTTACATTTGGCCTTGAGGAAATTTTCTTGGTACTGTTAAAACATGGTGCCTTTCCCAGAGAGCTTGAAAATCAAGAAGTTGATGAAAAATTCAAAAAAATATTTTACAGCGCATTAATTCGTTTAAATCACCCCTTAGTATTAGAGGCTGCTAGAACCAAGCAAGATGTTTTTGAGCTTGTTCTAGAGAATTGCAAAAGTTCTGACATTCGTTTAGCTGTTAAATCCAAAGAAATAATTATGGATAATCTTATTGCAGGACATTATAGAGCCTTTACTGAACAAGAAGGTGAAAATGGCATAGGCAATGTAAAAATGCGTACGCAAGATTTTGTGGCATCTGCTGACATGGCTAGACGCAATCAAGAATTAACCCTGCTATATGCCAATGAGCTAAAACAAGGCGACATGCTAAGTCAATTTGCTAATTTTTTATCAAATGTAGATGGTCATGCAGATGAAAGTCTGTGTGGGGATTCAGTTGAGAAACTGCTCTTTCAAGCGCTGCAACAAATTAAGACATTAAAGCAGGAAAAAAGCCAATCCTTGCAGATCATGCAGGAATTAAAAGAGGAAAATGCGCATGCTAAAGAAAAGAACGCCTTTCTGCAGGATAAAGTATTTAAGGCTGCAATGCGCCAGCATCAGAAATGATGAAATAGTGTGAAGCGCTAATTCTTATCCCTTCTCCCGTCTCATGGATTTTTTTAGTGCGCAGAAGTTTATTAGGGAGAAGGTTAGGATGAGGGTAGTGCGGGCTCTTTCCAATAGCCAGTTCGAGCTTCCCTCACCCTGCCCTCTCCCTAATTAACAACAAACCGTTTCTGCCTTTACTAAAAGGGGGAGAGGGTAAGATCCCGTAGTTTGACTTAGGCGCAGCTCTGATCCCTTCTCCCAATTGAACAACAAACCGTTTCTGCCTTTTCTAAAAGGGGGAGAGGGTAAGATCCTGCAATTTGACCTAAGCGCAGCTCTGATCCCTTCTCCCGTCTCATGGATTTTTTTAGTGCGCAGAAGTTTATTAGGGAGAAGGTTAGGATGAGGGTAGTGCGGGCTCTTTCCAATAGCCAGTTCGAGCTTCCCTCACCCTGCCCTCTCCCTAATTAACAACAAACCGTTTCTGCTTTTACTAAAAGGGGGAGAGGGTAAGATCCTGCAATTTGACCTAAGCGCAGCTCTG
>CAZBZP010000013.1:65744-102477 GCA_964496435.1 Uncultured Candidatus Berkiella sp. | reverse complement strand
CAATTTTTCATCATTTATCGCTTGAAAAAAGGCTTCATTATCAAACTTCATATTGGCAAACATCCCGACAGTAATCTGACTAAAATATTAATGTAGTGAAAAAGATAGCATGCAAAACTTGAGGTGCAAAGAATATTTCGTGAGTTATATTTTTGAAAATGGAATATAATGCCATTAAAGAAGTTATTTTATGGCAGAATTAATCGATACGTTTTGTTTGTTAAATTTTGCTTCTTTTGAAAGCTTGCGGGGCAAGTACTTTATAGATAGGAAATTTAAGCGACACTTCTCAAGTCTATATTTTAAAACTCATGATTCTGTATGTAATAAACAATTTCAGCGCTAATAGCAACATTTAAAACTTGAAGGACATTAGCATAAGTTCCCAGTGCTCCCAAAGAACCTGTAAGGCCACCACCCAAGGTTGCAACGGCCAAGCCGTTAAAATAAATATCCTTTTTATTTCCAATTAAATAGCCTACAGCCCCCATAACAGAGCCCCAAACAAAGGGGGAAGCATAAAAACCAGCACCAATTTTATCAAGTAACCTGTGATTCATAGTTTTCATAAGCATTCCCCTCTATACTATTTTAAGAATTCTCTTCATTTTCTTATACTCTATCTTCAATCAAAACCAAACAAAAACAATCAGTCCCCCATGCGAACCTTTGTGCCTGATGAATATCTATTACTTCAACCTCGATTAGTTTCATTTTTCCCTTCCCTAAGGAACCGACAATAGTGTTTGTCATCTAAATTTAATAATGCAATTCCATTTAGTAAGATGGGATCCTATCATTATTTCTACAAACAAATGGGAAAATGGCTTATCAACAGGATAGCGTTTTCTGAATTTATTCATCATGAAAGACAGTTAAAAGAACATAATTTATTTACTTTTGATCATAACCTAAATATAAATCACAGGTAACCTTCCGGTGAGCATGTCTAGATCCCCACTAAGGCCCTGATTTAATGTTTCTCCATGATTTATTTGTATGGAGTTCATATGCCAACCACTACCCTTGAAACTGTACGCGTTGAACTAGATCGTTGGCGAGGAACAAGGGAAAAGTCTGGTCGTGCACCTAATCGTATTATGCTCGTTCTTATCGGAGGGTTACCATTAATCAATTCAATGCCTCAACATGTCTGCTTTAATTAGAAAAACCCCCATTTTAATTGCTATATTCTTTGCATCTTAAATGATAGGTCTTCTCGATAAGGTAAATCGAGGACTGGTGACAAAACTTAGTTTCATGTGAAACGGGTCTATCATTGGAATGTATTGAGTATGGGTGTTTCACCGTTGTCACCATTTATTGAAAATATACTATTTAATATTGAGGTGATTTGTGCCTATACATCGTACTTCTAAAATCAATGAACATGATGCTCCCGAAAAAAGCAACGTTGAGAATGATTTAACGATCGTTTCAGCAGCCAGTGGAAATAAACGAACTGCTGATGAAGTCTATGAAGGTATGTCACCTGTTTCTGCAGCAAAATCAAATGCTATTGAAGAAGTTCCTTCTGAACTTGCTCTATGGATATTAATGCAAGAAGCAAGTTCTCCCCTTGATTTGCTAATTGAAGCAATTACCCGTCGTCGTATGGATGTAATCCAACATCTCCTTAACTTGCCAGTAGGTCAACGTCCTGATGCCAAAGCACTAAATAAAGACAGATTAAACCCGTTACATGTTGCCGCAATGTTTGGCAATCTCGAGGTCGTTCAGTATTTGTTGGCTTTGCCACCAGATCAACGTCCTGATATCGATGTTGGACGCCATATTGGCCATACCCCGCTTCATTTGGCAGTTCTCAATAAACATATTAATGTCATGCGGTATTTATTGGAATTGCCAGATGGGCAACGTGCTGATGCCAATGCAGCAGGTATCGCTGGTACTACCCTATTTCATTCAGCTGTAATAACGGGAAAAATTGAGATCCTTCAGTATTTAATGGGATTACCACCAGAACGGCGACCGGATATCAATGCGGGAGATTTGCGTGGTACAACCCCGTTACATGACGCTTTAAGAATAGGATATCGTGATGTTGTTCGGTTTTTTTTGGCCTTGCCCGAAGATCAGCGTCCAGATATCAATGCAATCAATAGAGTTGGTGAAACCCCAATTATCATCGCATTTGAAAGCGGATTTCATGATTTAGTGGCGCAATTACAAGCACTAGGGGCACAATTACCAGAACATTTACGACCTCTACCAGCTGAGGCAGCACTAGATCCTGATATAGGAGGCAATCAGAGTATTCATGCCACTTCTGTTCATATATCAGTTTCGGAAAGCGTGTCAAGATTGTTGGAAAAATATAGAGATAGAGATCTTGACGCAGCCAAAGATGCGCTGTTCGAATTTGTTAATGGCCTTATATGTACAGATGAATTAACTGATCAAATCAGAGCTGCAAAAGTAGCTTTAACCAACTATGGTGTCAGAGATTTCACTGATCCGTGCTCAGGGGTAACGCTTAAACAGCTTTTTGGGTTAGTTTGGCTTGGGATACATTATCCTTATGCTGCTAATGATGGCACACAGCCCACAATCGATGAAAATATGCTAAAGGAGCGAAAGCAAATATTGATCCGAGAATTATATAGGATGCAACGTGGTTATAATATTACAAAATCAGAACGAGATGATAGACGTTCAGATAAACCAATATGCTCTGCCGGTGGTTTTACGACACTGTTAAACACCTTAGGTGAAGGCAGACATGAAGATGTTAATATTATTTTTGTTAACTCGAAAACGTTGCTACTGAAAGCTAATGCTTTAATTAAAGATTTTATCAACAGCATAAAGCCTGAAGATAAACAGCGCTATGCTCAACAAACTATGGTAGGCGACTCAATTTTACCAGATGAGTTGCTGCAACAGCTATCCACATGTATAATCGCTAAGCTTGAAGAGGAATTTGGTAGTTTGAAGTACCTGTTACCAAATTACGATACTATTGTGGGAGAATACATCAGTGCACTTGAGTTTAATAATTCGGTTTCTGAATTGAGCAATGAATTGAAGGCTTACCATAATCCCCCTTTACTTTTCTCAAGTTCTGCAGCAGCAGCGGCTGCAGCAAGCAGTAGTGCTGAAAATGGTGAGATGGATGTAGATGCCTTGCAAACAGCGAGAGTGCAACATTTCTCAAAATAATTCAATGGCAACCATTAGATTGGGTCGAATGGCCCAGTCTTCGGATAGATATAGATCTTAAGGCATACTATCAAGATCAACGTTTTAGAACACATCATAATTCAGCTTTCAAGCATTTTTTATAAGACTTAAAATAATAAATATAACTTCAATATGATGCTATTACGCGCGAAAAGATAATACTGCTCTTTTTATTTGGATGATTTTTTACACAAAACATCACCCAAGATCTAGATGTTGAAATAAGCGCAATGAGGAATGCCGTTTTTAAAGGGCATTCCTTCTTAGATCTGATTTTTACGTTTCAAACTTAATGGTGCATCATCTAAGGATATGGCATTTGGAGTGCTCATTTGTAGCTTAGTAAATTGAAGCAACCTAGGGCCTGCCAAAATGTCCCAAGGCTCATCTAATCTATTCTTAGAAAAGGAACTAAGATTACCATCCTCTTCACGAATATCAAAACGATTTAATGCCGCGACATTTTCAGGTCGATAGGACTCACTTTGGATGCGATCTAAAACACTACGAGCAATGGTGGGTGCTTTATCACTGCGTTTACCATATTCTTGCAGACAAATTTTTCTGTCTATTCTTTGAGTAGGCGGTAAATTCTTACGCTCTGGGGTCTCAATATGGCCAAGTGGATGAACCTGCTCATTAATGTGGATAGCATCTAAAAATGATTGTTCAAAACGAATCCCATCATCTAAAGCGCAGCCCACCATAAATCTCAAGGGATTTTCATCACCCATCACTTCGCTTTCTTGAGCTGGTTTATATCCACCACCAATGCTAGAGTGATCGCCATCAAACCACACTTCTTTTGTCATGCCTTCAACATGATCTACCAAGCGCGGGTTAAACGCATCTCTGTGTTCATCAATGGCAACAGCATGATTAGCCCTGGTAGTGTCAGGTATATCAAAGTTATAGCCTAAATCAATTTCTTGATTATTGATCCCAAATAATTTACCAATCCATAAGTTAATGGGGATCCCAAAGGAAGGCACGGTATCAAATAAATATTCACTTTCAAGTGTAATTTGTACCCCAGGAAGTTTGTGCTGCATTTCTTGAACAAATTTCTTATTTATGTACTCATTGCCAAAGTGCCTTGCTAAGGCAGCACCTCTGCTAAAACCACCAAGATAAACTTGCAGGCTATCGTTTTCGGTAATCAACTGATTTTTAATAGCATTATCGATAGCTGTCATTAAATCTGCATAGGCATGATCCATTACCCAACCACCACCGTAGCCCGTGACTTCAGAAAAGTATCGAAGTGGCTTCCAATGCCATTGTTGATCGTTTCCAATACCATCTCTGTAAATCACAAATTGGGACTCATCTTTAATCAGACCGTCTCGCATTTTAACGACGTTGGTAATGGCAGTATTTTTGTTTTTATTTTCTGTACCATCTTTGTCGCCATTGCCTGTTCCATTAAAAAGCACGATGATTTTTTTAAGAGCCATACCCCATCCCTGTCGTATTTATTGTGACGAATTTAAGAAGTGGCAAAGTATATATAATTTTCTGACAAGTTCAACAACTTTATCTAAGTTTTTTAACTTAAAAAGTATATTGAATGTACATACAGGAAATGCGCTAAGTTGCGTCTCACGGGAAAGTTAATTTGATATTTTCTTGTATATGTGAAGACTATTTTATTTTTACCAAATCATTTTTATTATCAAAAGTAACTTCATACTTTTCAAAAAATTTAGTCCCAAAGCGCCCTGGCGGAGGTGAATTCTTACAATCCTTTTCAGAAAATGTCACATGCGGGGATTTGATAAAGGTTTGATTTGTTACTTTAATATTGCCATTAAGTTGTCCTAAATATGTTTCAGAAGGATTGCCAAAAATGTCATATTGCTTGAATCTTTCATTTATTTGGAAAAGTTTATTTACAGGCATAGCACAAGCATTGATGTAGATATAATTAGGCTCTCCGGTATCGAGGATAAAATGATAGGGCCTATCCATTACATTCTCAGATTGGATATTAGCTTCTACAACAGGAATATCATAACCTTGACGACATTTCAGCACATCTTTATCTGATGCACTAAGCTCACCTTTTTGAATGTGAAGCATTTCATTTTTATAATCAAGCACTAATAGCACATCTTGAAAAGCATTAATGCTGAGCAAACCATCAATGCCGCGTTTTTTAAATTTGGCTTCATCTTGTGCAGAAGTACCTGATCCAATCACGGCATAATTTGAGGCTATCATTTCCCCTATTTGAAATTTATTAATTAGCACAATATTCTCAGGTTGATAAGTAGTGCCATGAGGCGTTATATATTTGACATTATCTTTTTTTATAATGGGTAAATTTAATTTATCTGTTAATTCTTTTGAGATCAGCGTTTGGGAGAAGCCTGTGTCTAGCGCAAACAAAAATGGGCCTTGACCGTTAATCATCACCTTAATGATAGGGCAATTAACTAAATCGCCTATTATCACAGGCAAGGAAATGCTGGGCGTAGTCATCTCAACTTCCGCCGGAATCATCGCTTGCGTGTTTGGTCGATAATGAATGTCTAATGGCAGCTGCGTAGCCAGAGTGAAAGCAGGTATGCTACTTAATAAAAATAGGATAATGTGTTGTATACGCACGATTTTGCTTAACTACCTTTTAGGGCTATGTTCATTTATCGGCCATGGATGCTAATGTTATATATATGGCAATTTGAAACGATATGAGTGGTCAATTGAGCGAATATGCTTGAATTTTTAATTCAATTAATTGCAGATGCAATTTTCCATTACAGCAAACGGCTGCAAATTGCTGTTTTTTTTATAATTGCTTTTATTCTCATTGTTGCTATTGTTGTTATTATTACAAGTCCTAATCATCACTGATGCTTTTAATTAATTATGTTTACATTTTTCGACATAAACACTATCGATAAAGCTAGACAAAACCTCAAGCAAATTGGCATAGTATTTATAATCGTTGGTCTCTTTGAAATCTGCCTTTGTTTAGCTATGGCAATGCCAAGAGATACCCTATTGATTCTTATGCTATTTGGCCTGATGTGGATAGCGC
The DNA here is from genome assembly GCA_964496435.1 of Uncultured Candidatus Berkiella sp. Taxonomy (GTDB): domain Bacteria; phylum Pseudomonadota; class Gammaproteobacteria; order Berkiellales; family Berkiellaceae; genus Berkiella. Next base: position 96,230 of record CAZBZP010000013.1, on the reverse strand, counting down.
TGGGCTATGTTGTTAAGCAATACCAAAGCAGATTAGCTGCAATCATACTGTTTTTAAACTGCTTATATTCAGTCTATTTTGGGGTTATCTATGGTGATAATGAGATAATTTCTACTGTCAGTCTGCTAATAAGATGTCTACTCTTATTGATGTCATGCAGAGCTGTTCATGCAAGCTATGTTTACTACAAATTGAATATTAAGAATATAAGCGAATAATATTTTAATTTAAGCCGCCAAACTTATTGCAACTTATTTCTAGTGATAGTCTTTTTTAGGAGTTCTCTTTTTGTTTCCTTCTTCGCTATGTGCTTGGGTCTTGCAGCATCAGCTGTTGAAGATTGATGAAATACCAACTGTTTTCTTGTGTCAGGTGTACTCATATAGTTCTTTAGCATGTCTACTTTTTGAGAATGCTCATGCATTCTATTTTCAACTGATGCTAATTTGCTCTTTTGGGCTTCCAATTGTGTTGTGTTTTGGGTTCTGCCACTTTTAAGCTGCTCCAGGGCTTGTGCTGCGAGCTTTTTGTCTTCTTTATCCTTGATTTTTTTAAATGCTTTTTCACGTGTTTCTATTGATTGCTCAATTTTCGCTTCTCGCTTTTCCATATTTTCAATATCATGATGAATATCTTGATTCTCTTTCTCGATTCCTTGCCCCTCTACCTCCAAGTCGTTCAACTTAGTATTATACCACTGGGCAACTTCTTCACCGTATTTTTCCTGAAATGAATTCTCGAAATGAGATGATTCAATAGCTTTGGTGGATATAATATTAAAAGTATCAATTTTAAGCACTTGGTCCATTCCTGATATATTCAACCATTCCATTAAAGCCGGACCCAAGCTAGCGATGGCTAAGTTACTTGCAGACATTTTACTTTGCTGTGAATACTTACTGCATTCTTTTAGAAGATGCACATATCGATACAATATTTCAGCTCGCATTTTATCAATTAGCTTATCAGAATGCGCGAGTTGATCTATATAAGCAGCAAACTGATTGGCTTTCTCGTTATCATCTTGATTTGAAAAGAGAATTTCTTTCAATTCAGCAATTGATTTTGAGTCTTGAAACAGTGGTACATTTCTAATAGTTTTAAATGCGCTTGATTTATCAATTTCAGAATATTCACTCAACATAGTTTCAATTTTTGATTTGTCACCATCTATAATGGCTTGAGATAGTGATTCAACGTGCTCTGAACCACCCACTTTTCTAAAGACACCTTCTGCCTCAAACAACGTTGGATTTTCAAGAAAGTGATTACCAAGTATTCGCACGAATTGCAAAATTTGATCTACAGCTTCTTCTGGTGTATATGATTTTGCTGTTCCACTTTTCATCACTCTCTCCTTTGCAATTAAATTAGATACGTGTATGCAAACTGATTTGATTAAGAAACGATCATAGGACTATATCTAATTTACCCTCCTGAAAAGTCAATTCGCAAGTATATTAATAGAGGTGTTTAGTTATTGGCCACTAATATTTATGGTTTGGAAAATCGGAAAACAATTATTTGATTGCTCACTGATATTAATATGTATTGAGTGAAGTTCATCTTATCAAAACTATATGTATTTGCCTGTTTAATTATATAGAAATGTGAAGCAAATTCACTTAAAACAAGATAATTTGCTATGGTTTATAGTTAGCTTACATTTAGGCAGAATAAACCATGCTTGATTCTAATAAAAAAAGTGATGCTCAAAGCGTTTTCCTAAGCGGTAATGATCTCGTTGCGCAATGCTTAAAAAGATATGGCATTGATATCATTTATGGACTAGTTGGGATCCCTGTTACCCAATTAGCGCGCTCTGCGCAGGAAAATGGCATTCGATTTATTGGTATGCACAATGAACAAGCCGCCAGCATGGCTGCTGGTGCTTATGGTTTTATGCAAAAGAAACCCGGTATTTGCTTAACCGTTGCGGCTCCAGGTTTTATCAACGCTTTAAGTGGCCTTGCGAATGCAACAATCAATTGCTTTCCCATGGTTTTAATAAGTGGTTCAAGCTCGATAGAAATGGCTGATTTAAACCAAATTGACTATCAAGGATTTGATCAACTTAATGCGGCAAAACCCTTTGCTAAAGCTGTTTATAGAATTGATTCTATCGATAAAATAGAAATTGGCATTGCAAGAGCAATGAAAACGGCTATTTCAGGTCGACCTGGTGGCGTATACCTGGATATTCCGGCTAAGGTATTACACCAAACCATTGAGAGCAAACTTTGCAGATTAGACGGTATTAACGAAATAACGCCAAACGATAATATTATCGCTACAGTTGAAGATAAACTGCTTAGTGCTTTTGAATTACTCCAAAAGGCCAAGCGCCCTCTCATTATCATTGGCAAGGGCGCTGCTTATTCAAGGGCTGAGGTTGAATTGCTCAATTTTGTTACTAAAAACAATATTCCTTTTTTAAATATGTCTATGGCCAAAGGCGTGATATCAGACAATCACGACTTATGTGTAAATGCGGCCCGTGCGATGGCATTGAGCAATGCTGATTTGATATTTCTTATTGGAGCGCGCTTAAATTGGTTGCTTGCTAATGGCGAGCATCCTCCTTTTGCTAAAGAATATAAACTCATCCAAATGGATATCTGTGTCGAGGAGATGGATGCTTATAGAAAAGTAGATGTAGATTTGATTGGCGATATAAAAACCGTTTTAACTCAGCTCAACAACATGAATGACTCTATCCCAGCACCAAAAGAGTGGCTCGCCCAGCTATCGAATCAAAAAAATACGAATGAAGAAAAACTAAAAGCTAAAATGCTGGATAAAACGCCGATGGATTTCAATTGTGCGTTTCGTATCATACGTGATGAAATGGCTAAAATCCCCGATAGTTATTTTTGCACTGAAGGCGCCAATACACTTGATTTTGGCAGAGTGATTGTCCCGATGACAAAGCCAAGAAGGCGACTAGATCCTGGCACATGGGGAACTATGGGCGTTGGGCTTAGTTATGCGATTGCTGCGGCAACAATTTCAAATGCACCTGTATTGGCTGTGGAGGGTGATGCAGCTTTTGGCTTTAGTGCGATGGAGCTTGAAACGATATGCCGATACAACTTAAGGGTTATCATTATTATTTTTAATAATGGTGGAATTTATAAGGGGGATGCGGTTAATACCTATTCTCAAGATCCTGATCCCACACGGTTTGAAAATAATATTCCCTATGAAAAGCTGATGGAAACATTTGGCGCTAAGGGATTTAAAGCTACCACACCACAAGAGCTTCAATCATATCTTGCACAAGCCTTAGCCGCTAAAGAACCTGTATTAATAAATTGTATGATAGATCCAAAAGCCGGCACAGAAAGCGGTCATTTGAGCAAAATGAATTAGCATATAAGGAACAACGATGACAGATAAAAACGCAAAATATGACTCAAACAACAATCCCCACCTTGACCCAAACAAGCCCAAAACGCTTGAAGGCATAACGGTAATCGATTTTACCCGAGTTTTGGCTGGCCCAACATGCTCTATGATGCTTGCCGATCAGGGAGCAAGGGTCATTAAAATTGAAAGACCAAGCACAGGTGATGATACCAGACAAATGGGCCCATTTTATAAAAATGGCTTGTCTGTCTATTATGCCTTTCCCAATCGTGGCAAAGAAAGCATCGCACTGGATTTAAAAAATCCTGAAGATTTAGCTTTAGTGAAAAGAATGATAGCCAAAGCAGATGTGGTGGTTGAAAATTTCAGACCAGGCACCATGGCTAAACTCGGCTTAGATCCACAAGTGCTAACCAAAGAAAACCCTCGCCTTATTGTGTGTTCTATCTCAGGGTTCGGTCAATATGGCCCCATGCATCAATATGCCGCCTATGATACGGTTATTCAAGCCATTTCAGGCATTATGGATGCGACTGGCTTCCCAGATGGCCCAGCCACAAGGGTTGGGACCTCAATTGCGGATATACAGGCAGGTATTTATGGCTTTTGTGGCATATTATCAGCACTTTACGCAAGGGAAAAAACAGGCAAAGGCACCACTGTTGATATCGCGATGCTGGACAGCATCTTTGCGATTATGGAACATGGCCTCATGGATGCGCTGGGCGTTAATGTTGTGCCACACCGTTTGGGAAACAGACACCCTTTCATGTATCCTTTTGATACATTCAAGTGTAAAGACAGATCCACTGCTATTTGCGTTGGCAACGACAAATTATTTGCAAGCCTATGCACAGCATTAGATATTAAGGATTGTATTAATGATGAGCGTTTTATAACAAACGTTAAACGTTGTGAAAATAATGAAGCTTTAAAGGAAATCATGGAAAAAGCATTAAGCACCAAAACAGCTCAAGATTGGTGCGAAATTCTAGAATATGCAGGCGTTCCCTGCGATTTGATTTTAAATATAGAAGATACCCGCAAGCTTGAACAAATAAAAGCGCGCGGCATGGTGCAGGAAGTGGCGGGCAAACTGATTCCAGGTAATCCTCTCAAGTTTGGTAGCTATTATTCTTTATCTTCAACAAAGCCCCCACCGGATCTAGATGCAGATGGTGAAAGGATTAGAAATGAATTTTCATCCTGATAGCATGCGCATTTTCTAAGAAAATATTGCGCCTGTCTTTAAGTAAATAACCTAACAGAGTCTATTTAAGGTGATTACCTAGGTCAATACCTATTTAAAATAAATTTTGGTGTTTGCAAATTAGTCATTTTTGGCGTTAGAGTGGCAAAGTGGCTTTGGTAGGATTCAGTGTTGTATCAAAGACCATATGATGCAATCTTCATCAGATGGAGTTTTAACATGCAAATATTAGATACAAACGTTCTAGCGCTTATCAGTGGTGGTGAATATGTTCATGGCTGGCCTACACCAGACATGCTTTGTTTGGATACCAAATTAATGGTAACTGCTGGTCGAGGCGAACCTGCTTTTGATATCAGTTCTGCTGTGCATGCCTTAATGAAATATTGCCCTACCGATTTTGGTGATCTCAATACTGCACATGAATTTGCTACCACCGGCGGTATTCCTTAGGAGAAAACCATGAGAACTTTAACAACATTTGAAACAAATGAAATTAGTGCAGGTGAATTTACACACGGTGAACCCACTGCAGATATGTTGTGTTTAAACACGCGTATGATGATTCTAGTTGGTCGTGGAGAAGCAGGTTTTGACATTGCGTCTGCTGTTCATTCGCTTGTGAAATATTGCAATAGTGATTTCTATGATCCGAATGTTGCTCATGAGTTTGTTATCAACGGTGATATTCCATAGCACCTTAGAGCCAATAATGAAAATTATTGGCTCTTAAAGCCCGTTTTATTTAAGCAACTTTCAATTTTATTAAGCAATCTATCATATTCGATTGGTTTTGTATCATACTCATCACAACCTGCTTTTAAAGCTTTTGCTCTATCACCTGACATTGCATGCGCAGTAAGCGCAATAATGGGAATATGTTTAGTTTCTTTGGCCTGTTTGAGTTCGCTAGCGGCTGTCCAGCCATCAACTATAGGTAAGCTTAAATCCATCAAAATTATGTGCGGCAATTGAGATTTTGCTAGAGATATGCCTTGAGAACCATCTTTAGCCCAAATCACTTCGAAGCCTGTTCTTTGCAAACGCGCTTGTAGCATATCTGCGTTTAATTCATTATCTTCTACTAATAAAATTTTAATTAACATTTCGCAGTTCCCCAGCCATTGGCTTTTTATGTATGCCTTTTTGGGTCTCGAGAAATGTCGTTGAACATTGTGGTAGGATTATTGAAAATGTCGAACCTTTATTCTCTTCACTGCTAACAGCGATTTTTCCGCCTAAGAGCTTACACAATTTCTCTGTAATATAAAGACCTAAACCTGTTCCGCCATACTGCCTTGAGGTGCCGATATCGGCTTGCGAAAACGCCTTGAATAATTTTTCTACCTTATCTTTAGGGATCCCAATCCCTGAATCAATGACAGCAAATTCAATATAATCAATATGTTCAATTTTCACAGGGTGAATATCTAATGTAATTGTTCCCTGTTTTGTAAACTTGTTAGCATTACTCAATAAATTAATTAAACATTGCCTGAGCTTCACCATGTCCGTGTGCATATAGCTCAACTCATCAGATATACTGATTACAAGTTTATTATCTGTTTTGTGAACCAAAGGTTGCATCATCATCTCAATCTCTTTGGCAATGTCCATTATTGTAACATCTTCAAGATATACATCCATTTTACCTGCTTCAATTTTGGATAAATCCAGAACATCATTCACCAGGCTTAGCAAATGCTTACCTGAATCAATGATTTTTTTCAAGTGGGATACTTGTTGGGTTAAATTGGCGGCTTTAGCATCTTCTAATAAAATTTCACTAAAACCTAAAATGGCATTTAAAGGCGTTCTTAATTCATGACTCATATTAGCAACGAAGGCTGATTTTATCTGATTGGCAACATCTGCTTCATTTTTTGCCTGTTCAAGCTCAGATACCAATTTGTTAATTGAGGCTAAACTCTTTTTTAAGTCTTTGTTGGCAATGCGTAAATTTTCAACCAAATCAACATTTTCATATTTTAGTTTTAATGCTTCCATTAATAATCTATGACTATGCACCGCTGAATACAGTAAATACACCATGTAGGTTACAACAGACAAACCCATAACATAAAATTCTACAGCATTTTGCATAAATAACCATGTTGAAAGTGGTATGGTTATTATTAAAGCAAAGCTCAAGCTTGCTACTAAATTCGACTGTAATGATTGGATCCCGCCAACGGATATGCCACAAAGAATAATAATAACCATCATCTGTGCAATAAGGTTGTTTGGTGGCATCAATATGGACCCTGCCGAACCCCACACGCAAGCAGTTAATGTCGCAAGAATGAAGTAGTATTTTTGAAAATCTTTTATCTTTTGAGGTTTTAAATGATAATAAAAAACATGAACAATTCGTAGTAAATAAATACCGATTGCAGCCATATACCAAATTATTAAATGAGGAACGTCTGCTGTATATTTAACCCCAAAGTAAAGCAAAGTAGCACAGCATAACGCAGCCGGAAGGCTCATGAGTGAATTTCTGCTCGCAATTTTTACTAAGGCCTCATCAAAACGCGCTTCAGACACATCATTGGGCCTATCCGGCGTTCGTTTGGGCACATCTTTTAGGGTTTCTTTCATCTCATTCACAGGATATCCTCATATTGAGATCCTATCCTATATATAATTAGCATCAATTTTGAGCGTTCTTCATTTTAATCTAGATATTAAAACACTGTATAAATTGACTTTAGGGCATCAATCATCTTAAATGGCAAAAAGATTTACCAAAATAGAGCTAATTAATGATAAAACCAGAGCAACCTTTTTTCGAGCCTATCTTTGGTCCACAGTGGGAAAGCATGCCAGATGTTTTTAAACGTCATTATGCCTGCGCACCTGCTGACGAAAAGGAGGTAATTGTTAAGGGTAATATGTCTGTTTCATTTTCATTATGGTTCAAATTATTAAAAATTTTTATGCCGACGGTTTTACCACCCATCGCGGAAAATGACATTCCAGTTGTCGTAAAATTTAGCTGCCAATCACAACCCTTAGCATTTTGTTTTCATCGTACATTTTCTTACCCCAATAGAAAACCATTTGTATTCAAAAGCAAAATGCTGCGCTTAAAAGATAACATTTTAGTTGAAATAACAAGATTTAATTTAGGTTACAAAGCTGCTTATTGTTTTCAGGATAATCAGATCTATTTAAGGCATAAAGGCTATGTGCTAAAACTATTTAGATGGTATCTCCCACTTCCCTTAGGCGTCTTTTTGGGGCGCTGTGATTCTAGAGAATGGGTAATCTCAGATGATTCCTTCGGAATGGAAATGCACTTTACACATCCAATCTTTGGAAATATATATGAGTATAAAGGGATTTTCTCATTATAATCCTTATAACTCTTCAAAATTTTTGAGCGCGAATACTACCTTAAATTACTGAAATACAAAAGTTGTTTTATGCAACATTTCAAAGATATTTATCAGCCCCCTTATTAATTACATTTTAGTTTTATATTCAAGGGAGTTCATTATAGAATAAAGTATTCACCCAGTATTAAGTTATTTTGTTAAATGAGTAAAGTTTTAATTATAGTGCATCACAAATTTACAGAATTTTTTCTAAGCAATGTTTTAAAAAAAGTTCCAAATGTAGAAGTTATCGCAGTCCCCTACACTGTTGCAGCTCATTATTCACTAGAAAATGCGCAAGAACAATTGAAGCAAGTCCTCAATGACGCTAATACAAATGAAAATCAAGTTGATGTGATTATTGTGGAGGCAAATTATGGCACACCGGCATCAAACGAAATAAATGCTAAATTGTTGCAATATCTCTTGGAAAATTTTGAGGAGTCAATCATTATTGGTTATAGCAGTACAACTGCTGCTCTCGCTAATGTGCTTCAGTTTAATCCTCGCATGATGGTAATGGACAACAATAATAAATTTGATGAAGATGTTTTAAAACTGTGTCATTTGTTAAAAGATTCGCATATCAGCACTGCCATTTCATCCAGAGTGCTAACGATTCAATCATTAAAAGATTATTTAAGCTCCCCATCTGAGGGCATACGCAAGCGATCTGCAACCTCACCTCATTTTAGCGGCCACCTTAGTGATAAAAGCAGCCCTCTAATAAGAAGAAATACCTCACCATCGCTAACGCCGATGTTTTCTTTGGCGCAACAACAAACAGAATTACAAGCCCCCAACCAAGAGCAAGCTAAAATCGCCCATAAGGGAGATTTTTCGAAAATGGATTTTTAATCTTTTTCATTGCTTTACATATCTCAAAATATTCACCATCCCAAGCTAACACCTAACTTGGAAACAAAATCTCATTTTCAGTTGTCTATACCATCAAATCTGTGGAAATACGCCTATGAACAAAAACATAGATCTGATGCTATTAACAATATTTACCCTTTGCTTAAGCGCAACAGCCTTCGGGGAAGATGAAACATCTCTTTGCCAATCTGGTCGATATCAGTGTCAACAAATGGGACCAGGCTATGTCGTCGCATATCCCATTGATGCTAACTCTGAACCTAAGAAAGAAGCAAAGTATAAAAGTATTGATACTGATAGAGACGAATTTAATCCAACAAAAAAAGATTTAATAGAAGTAGACTTAAATAATCTCAGCTGGTCTGCTTACAATAATGAGGGCGAATTTGTTCGGGGAGGTCATGTCTCAGGGGGAAAGGAATATTGCGCTGATATTGATAGTGAATGCACGACAGTTACAGGTACTTTTGCAATATTTAGAAAAGGCGACGAAGATTGTAAATCAACAAAATTTCCTGTTGGTCGCGGCGGCGCACCTATGCCCTATTGCATGTTTTTTCATGGTGGCTATGCCTTGCATGGCTCAAACTCTGTACCGAACTACAACGCAAGCCATGGTTGCGTCAGAATGTCTCCTGAAGATGCCCAATGGCTCAATGAGGAGTTCGTTAATATTGGGCACACACGTGTCAACATTCATTACTAATTCGAGCTCTTTAACAATCTATAGCCAATTAAACCCATTGCACAACATATACAAATAAAAGCAGCAGGTAAAACCATAGGCGTTATCGTTAATTCACCTAAGCTTAACACCAAAACTGTTGCCATCCCCATATTGATAAAATTCAATACTGCAGAGCCATGTGCTTTATCTTCTACTTTGCTCAAAGCAAAACTCGAGGCAGTTGGCAAAATGTAGGATGCGCCAATATAGATAATTATCATAGGAACAAATAAGGATAATATTGCTGGCAATTCAAGTATCATTAATAACCCCATCATCACTACGCCCAGCGTACAAATCAAAACACCGTATTTTATAAGTGATTTTATGGGATGTTTTATTACTAATTTGGCACAACTCAATGAGCCTATCACAAGTCCAATTGAAGGAATAATATTAGCCAAACCATAATCATTACTGTTCATTTTCATGATATTGATGGCAATAAATGGCGCAATTGCAGCAAAAGCATAGACAATGCAAGTAGACATCCCCATTAAGAGAGCGCCTAATATTAAGGTTCTATTCCTAAACTGCAAGGCATAAGCACGCTTTAAATGTGACCATGATAAAGCTTGGGTATCGAGAATACAGTTCATCTTGGGTAAACGTGAAATAAAGAACAATAAAACAAGGCCATGAATTGCCCCAGCAATAAAGCAACTCATCCAACCATATGAATTGTTTAAGAATCCCCCTAAGGCAACCCCCAAACCTGGCGTTATGGCAAATGTCAGCATCAAATAGGATATTTTACGACTCGCCTGCGTGGGCTCTTCAGTTTCGTTTACGATGGTAAAAGTCATTTTTAACCCTACACCCGAGCCTAATGCAACTAAAAAGCGGCTTATCACAAGCATCAAGAAAGAATCGAATAAGCCAGAAAAAGCACAAGCTAAACTTGCCAGGATCTGCAGTATTATTCCTATGTATAAAGTTTGAATGCGACCAAATCGACTTGCCAAAGGGCCATAGATGAGTTGCCCAATAGCATAACCAATCAGGAATAATGACAACGTATACTGCGCAATATCTTCTGTAATACCAAAATACTGGGCTATATCAGGTAATGCTGGTGTGAACATCACAGCATTTACTGAGGCAAAAGACATCATCAGGATTAATGTAATGAATTGTGGCTTATTTGCTTTCATGATCTTACCTATTTTCTGCTTCCTCTATAGTATATTTGTTATTTATTTGTAAACAATGCATGTTTTTGTTAATATTTATTTACCTATTTGCAACAATCAAGCTAAAATGAACAAACTTGAGTGTATTACCACCTTTATTACAGTTATTGAGGAAATGAGCTTTGCCAAAGCTGCCAAGAAGCTTAAGCTTTCAACACCTGCCGTAAGCCGTCAAATCACCAAGCTTGAACAGGATTTACAAGTCCAATTACTATCACGCACAACAAGACGTTTAACGCTCACCGAACTTGGCCAAGCCTATTATCAACAATGTAAAAAGACTTTAAGCGATTTCATCGATGCCGAATTAATGATCAAAGGGAATCAAAAGGAAGCGAAGGGATTATTACATGTCATGTGCAATCGCTACTTTGCAGAAACCTTTATTTTGCCTCGCTTGCCTCATTTTCTAGCGCAAAATCCTAATTTACAGCTCAAAATTGACGTTGCAGAAAAGTTTCCTGATCTTGGGCAAGAAGGCATTGATATTATAGTGGGTATTTCTATGGAGGGACCGCCCGATCTCAAACGACGTCAAATAGCCAGCACGCGTTATATTCTATGCGCTTCACCGGATTATTTAAAAAAACATGGCATGCCCAAAACAGCACAAGAGCTCAGAAAGCATCATTATATCACCCATCACATGAGGGTTCCGGATAACATAATACAATTAGATAATAATGAAGAAGTCATCATCAATCCCATTTTATGGCTCAATGACAGTCGCTTAATGCGCGATTGTGCTATCCAAGGCTTAGGCATGGTGCGCTTGCATGATTATATTCTCAAACAAGCCTTAGACAATAAGCAGCTAATTGAAATCCTACCTGAATTACATCAAAAAATAATTCCAGTTTATCTTTATTATCAACCTACTCGCTTTGTGCAGCCCAAAATTAGAAACTTTATCGACTTCTTTACTCAAGATGAAGTTTAAAATAAAGCTATTAAATTAGTTATTTTTCTGATATTTTTCACGCCCAATTAAAAGCAAAATAGAATTTAGTTATCTTTCTTGTGAGCGTTTAATACTTCAAACATGACAGCTTATCTGTTTTAAATTGAGAACTTTTCATAACACCACTACATTCCCTTTTTAATTTTTCAAAGCAATATTTGTAGGATTTTATAATGCCAAGATCATCAACTCAATTTTCTGTCCAAGAATTTGTGACATTTGTAAACGAAATGGAAGAAAATCAACTTTTCGCTCACTTTTATAAACACCCTACTGAAGAATTAGTATACATCCAATTACCCAATGGCGTTAGTAAGGCATTTTCTGGATTAGAGAGAAATGTTGATCACTACATGCTAACTAAAACATTTTTGCGCCGATTTTGCGATGAACTACAAAGTGCTGTCTCCAGAGATTATCATTCAAAATTAGCCTCAGTAGAAACACAGCATGCTAAACAGTTGTTCGCATTTTTAGTTTATAAAGATATAACAGTTGTAAAAGATGATGAGATTTACTCATTTAAGGAACAAGCAAGGCAAGGTAAATTTCATGATTTACAGCACGATGCCTATAAATGGCTGAACAAGCATAATGCCCCTCATCTAAAATCATTTGAAAACCTTTTGCTAAGATTTATAAATAAAACAATTGAAGCACAAAACCGTGAGAAAGCGCATCAGGAAAAAATTCAGCAAGATGCAATGCAAACATTATCAAACTATCTCACCTATACCTTTGAGTATAACACCCTGAATTTGGAAGCGTTAAGCCATGCCATTGATGGATATATTAGTCAAAATTCAATTGAATTGTTTTCCAATAATACTGCCTCATTTAGGCCAATGCTCGCAGATGAGACCTCATCTTTATTAAATAATTTTAAAAATTTTGCACAATATAAGGGGTTATATGTTTTAACCCAAGATGAAGTTTTCGAAGCATTTATAAAAATGATAAATTCCCTGCTTCATTTCTCATCCTTCGCTAACCCTCATCAATTAGCTTCACAAAAACTTGTTGGGTTTATGATGTATCATAACTTTCAAATTGAATATCAAGAACATAGATTTCGATTTTCAGAATTGCTCACTCTAGGGAACGTAGGGCTGCACATTTCCCAAGAATGGCTTTCTCAACAAGAATACCCCAACAAAGCAGAACTTGAAAACGCAATTAACATGAAGCAAGATCAAAAAAGATCTTTTCTCACAAATTTTAGCCGCTCTCATCTTCATTCAATGGATGTTGAAGAGTATTGTGAACCAATGGATATTGAACAAAAGTCAGGCTTTAGAGGATTGTTTACATGTTAGAAACAATTTTCTCTAAGAATTACTGAAATATACAAAAACTTTTAAAGCTGTAAAGTAGCAACATTGTAGCCTCCTTACTACTATTTAATAAGGGGGCAAGCAATGCTGGATTATATCGCTTTAGCACTGTTAATTTTTGTAGCAATCGTTATCTTTTACGGCATTATCGCTATTCATGATATCCCCTATGAAATAGCTAAATCACGTCAGCATCCACAACAAGATGCCATTCATATTGCCGGTTGGATAAGTTTGTTTACCTTACACGTTATTTGGCCTTTCTTGTGGATTTGGGCAACCCTTTACCGTCCAGATAGAGGTTGGGGTTTTATTGATAATACTGAAGAAAAAGCCATTATTTCACAATTGGTGCTACTCACGGAGCAACAGCATATTAAGCTTGAAAAAATTGAATCTGAATATAAAACAAAGACAGAATCCTTTATAAAGGATATTCATGACTTAAAAACGCAATTAGCGCTCATTGCTGCAAAAGAAGATAAAGAGAATAAGGATACGCCGTAATGGATCTGCTGCTTATCTTAACCTACAGCGCACTTTGTATCTTTATTTTTAAAATATTTAAGATCCCTCTTAACAAATGGACTGTACCTACAGCTGTATTGGGTGGAATAGTGCTGATTGGTGTTCTGTTAATGGGCATGAATTATAACCACCCTTATTCTGAAATAAGCAGACAATATTTTATAAGTACGCCTATTACACCTAATGTAAGTGGTATGGTTATAGATGTGCCCGTTAGCGTAAATATGCCTTTAGAGAAAGGTGATGTTTTGTTTCAAATTGATCCTGCACCTTTCAAAGATAAGCGCGCCTCCTTGGAAGCCCAATTAACCATGGCTAAAGCAGATTTAGAGCGTGCCAAAGTGTTAGTGGCAAAACAAGCCATGCCAGAACGCGAATTAGAAGTCAATCAAGCCAAAGTAAATCAATTAATGGCTGATATTTCACTTGCAGATTATGATTTATCACAGACAACCGTTCGCGCACCCTCAAAAGGTTTTGTTACACAATTAGTTGTTCGACCTGGTACCAGGGCTGTTACCTTACCTTTTCGTCCTCTTGTCATTTTCATTCCGCAGTCAACCTATTATTTTGTTGGTTGGTACAGACAAAATAGCTTATTACGATTAAAAGTTGGTGATAAAGCTGAAGTAATATTCGATGGGATCCCAGGCAAGATATTTAAAGGAGAAGTAAACCAAGTTTTGCCTGTTTTAGCTGAAGGTCAAGCATCTCCTTCAGGAGATTTAATAGACTCACGAAATGCCTCTTACCCGGGTAGAATTCCAGTTGTCATTGAAATAAATGATCCAAGTTATGAGCAATATGTGAATACCGTTCCAGGTGGTGCTTTTGGTCAATCAGCGATTTATACCGATCACTTTAAACATCTTGCTATTATTAGAAAAATTTTATTAAGAATGGCAGCCTGGATGAATTATATTTTCCCATTACATTAATACTACTTTTTATTCTTCAGGTTAGCTTTGCCTTCATTCTCCAATGCTTTTTGCATGATATCTTTGTACATCTGAATTGCTTTAGAAAGAATCTGTTGGTGTTCAGGATGTCTGTCTGCTAATGGGAGAATATATTTCGCCTCATAGAAAACACTTTCCAGATAATTAACATCTGCTTCACTCAAGATTCCACCAGCATTCACCCTTTTTTCCAAGTCTTGTGCTCTTGGAAATCGTTGCTGACTAAAACGCTTCAGCAAAGCAGTTATTTCAATCTGTTCATCCTCTTTTTTAGTCATCTTTTTACTCCTAACTGCAAATCTATACATTAAAAGTATAGCATGAGGCCTTCATCCATGAGGATAATTGCCTATAAAATAAAACAGTAGTACTTTTTCCATAATAGATTCTATATATGTATGAATAAGATATCTTATTTAATTTATAATCACAGGGGATCTCTATGCATCGTTTATATAAAATGCTGAGCGTAATGCTGATCTTGGTTTTAGTTTTATTACCTAGTATCAGTTCCTCACAAGAACAAGCTTTACTTTCTAAACAGCAACTTGAGCAAATGGTGGCACCGATTGCCCTTTACCCAGATCCATTGCTTGCTCAAATTTTGATGGCCTCCACTTATCCTCTTGATGTGGTCAGTGCCGCACGTTGGGTAAAAGCTCATCCTGATCTTAAAGATAAAGCATTAGAAGATGCCTTACAAAGTGAAACCTGGGATCCCAGCGTGAAATCACTAACAGCAGTTCCTGATATTTTGAATATGATGAACGATAATCTTGATATGACAACCAAATTAGGAAATGCATTTCTTGCTCAGCAAAAGGATGTATTAGATGCTGTTCAAGTTTTAAGAGCAAAAGCACAAGCAAATGGCAATTTAAAATCAAGTAAAGAACAAACCGTTAAGACCAGCAAAGTAGCGCCTAGCACTGCTCAGAATAACGAAGGTCCAGCAACATACACAGACTATATTACGATTGAACAAACAGATCCAGATGTAGTCTATGTGCCAACCTACAATCCAAACGAAATTTATGGCGAGTGGCCTTATCCAGATTATCCCCCTTATGCATACTACCCAGCAGGCTTTAATCCAGTGGGTGCAATTCTCAGCTTTGGTACCGCAGTAGCTGTAGGTGGCGCATTATGGGGCGCATTTGATTGGGGGCATCATGATCTCAACATAAATGCTAATCGCTATAACAGTTTTAACCGCACAACCATTAACAATGGCGTATGGCAACACAATGTCAATAATATAAACCGTACTCAGGCGAACGAAGCAAGAGACGCTTTTCGTAATCGTGCTGAACAAGGTCGTGAGAAAATACAAAATAGCGGCAAAGGCGCTATACAAAATATGGAACGCCAAGGTCAAATAAAGGGACAAGGACTTAATAAAGGCAATTTAGCCAACAAAAAATCACTTCAAGGCCAAGGTGGCTCTGCTAAGCATAATCTCAAACAAAATAATGTTAATAGCCTCAATAAAGCTAAGCAAGGCAATAGAGCGAAAAATCGAAATTTCCAAGGTAATAAGAAACCTGGCCACCATGGTAATTTGCAAAATCACCCGCATCATAACAAGGCATTATCCGGCGGTGGTCATGGCAGAGCCAACCTACATCATGGTGGTGGTGGGCATCATCGCGCTGGCGGCGGTCACCCTGGCGGTGGCCATCATCGTGCCGCTGGTGGCGGGCATCGTGCTGGCGGACACCATGGCGGCGGCGGTCATCATGGTGGCAGAAGACGATAAGCTACTCTACCTCAATATTGTCCAAACACCACACCATCTGGCGCTTCTGCAAAGAGGCGCGAACTAACAATCAAGTGGCAACTCATCATCAGTTCTGGTGTTTTATTTGACTTCTTCTCAGTATTATTAAGCGTAAAAGTAAAACTGCGGAACATTTATTATCTAGTTCATGAATACCTTGTTTGAGGTGTGATTGGTTAGTAGATAAACCTAACTATTCCCCTGTCTTTTGATTAGATTGAAAAGAGGCTATACTGGCTTTTTTTATAATAAAAATAATAATAAAAATGCTACAATCCGCCACAGCCACGCAAAGCAATAATCATTATTTCAATTTCATAGATGTCGACGATACTATTTTAGATTTAAAAAGTTTTTTCATTAAAAATCCTCATTATTTGTTACCTATCATGCTATTTCAAACAAAAAGCAAAAATCATGATATGGCGATTTTAACAAATCGAACACCACGTGATGATATGGTTGAATTTTCTGTTAGCAATTTAGTAAATCTATTACAAACATTTGGTATCGTATTTCCCCATGATCAAGTTATATTCTGCGGCGGAGATATTCAGCATCAAACTGAGCAGCGCTCACTACAAGAAGCAATTTTTATCATTAGCAATCAAGTGGCTTCGCTTAATTTAACTGACGCAAGTAATTCCCTTGCAACAAAATTAAATGACTTTAAAGGCCTAGCAGCGCTGGTTGACAAAACAAAATATAGCGGTAAAAATTACCATATTTTAAAATTTTTAAATGCTCGCATAAAAAGCGAAACGCAAGTTTATCAATTTCATAAAGGACCTTGTCCTAAAGATAATCTCACCATTGTCCTTATAGATGACAATGAAAATATCGCCAGCGCTGTAAATCAGCTTGGCGCAAAATTTGTTGGGGTGCAGGCAACACGTGGCGGTAATTTTCTGGCAGGTGATAATGAAAGCGACTATTACAGCATCAAATATCTGCAACACTTTGCCAATATCATCGGGTTTGCTGATTATGCCATAAGTGTATTAACGAGACCAAAAAATCACAAACAAGACTGCCCTATGATGCGCATTGCTGCATTACTTTATTGCTGGCAAACATGCCCTGATAAAGTACAAGTAAGCGACTTTAATTTGCCTGTCGAACAATTGAGCGAAGACGAATTTGCTCACTTTTATGCGATGCTAAAGTACATACATCATCATAGTAAATCACATCCCGATAGTTGTTTTATTGAAGTAGCTCCGCTACTGAGTGAATTTCTCAAAAGAGCAGAGTTGAATTTTATTCTACTTGCTCCCCGACAAATGCAAATAATAGATAAAGCTTTGGCTTCCTTAGATGAACAACTAAAGCCGACAGTTGCAGAACCCAATGAGCGTCCAAAAACAAAAACTGGCTTATCAGGTCTATTTACAAGAAAATCAGCTTCTGCCAAATCACTGAATGTAACGGTAGAATCAGCAGAAAATGAAAAACGTCGAAGTGAGTTAGTATCCGAAAAACAAGCCCTTCTTTCTAGTCTTGAAGCTTTCACAAAATCTGATGATCCGGAAATCTCAAGAACGGCTAAGAGTGCTTTAGCTGCAATCAGAAGTCCTATGTTGAGTAATTTTTCACAAGAAAGTGAAGTGCCAGCAAGTGTGTCCAGCGAGAGTGCCTCCACTTCCTCAGAAATGGATAGATCTCGTAACTTTTTACCCAGTGTGTCGCACAGTACTCAATCTACAACCAAAGCTATAACAAGCACTGTAACAAATGAGGACTCAAAAAAGAAAAAATCGGGTTCAAATCTGTATTTTTAAACCTGATGCTGTTTCTTACATTAGGTCAAAAATATTTTTTAAAAATAAGGGAACTTTTTCAAACCTCCATTGCCAAACATAAGTTCTTATAAAAATAAGTTTTTATGTAATGGGGGCATTATGTTAAACAAAAACCTAGTACTGGGTTTAATCTCTAGTATTACCTTTCTTTCTTATATGCCAAATAGCCAAGCAAGCATTGGTGATGGGTATTCTTCAAATAAAGTAAATACTGTTACCTGGCGTGAATTTACGCGGGCTAAACAGCATAAATATGAAATGGCACATACCCTTGATAAGGCGCCCTTTCCTAAATCAATTTCCAGTGGCGATATGCTTAAGGTAGATCTTGGAAAACTTGCTTGGGCAGCCTATGATTCAAATGGAAACTTAGTACGCTGGGGTGGCGCTTCAGGTGGTAAAAATTTCTGTGATGATATCGGTAAAGGATGCAAAACTGTAACAGGTACTTTTACCTTTTATAAAAAATCAGGCTCTAGCTGTAAATCCAATCTCTTCCCAGTGGGTAGAGGTGGCGCACCAATGCCCTACTGCATGCACTTTTCAGGTGGCTATGCTTTACATGGTGGATTTGTGCCAGATTTTAATGCAAGCCACGGCTGCGTGAGAGTGCCTGTGCATGAAGCACAATGGTTAAACCAGAACTTTGTGAAAGTCGGTAAAACCAAAATAAGCATTTCTTATAATTAAAGAATTAGGACAGCACACCAAGCAAGGGATTGCACCATTTTATTGCTTTATAAAATCCGTCACTTTCTTAATTGTTTCTAAATCAAATAAAATCTTAATATGGCCTAACCCTGTGGTTTGAATAATCTGACTGTTTTTAGCATATTTCGCCACTTCCACGCCATCTGCAACGGGAACCACATCATCTTGCGTATCATGCACCACCAAGACAGGCTGTGTTATTTTTTGCACATTATTTATGAGAGATACTTTTTGAAACACATCTTTGCCAAAAAAGTCTTCAATTTTAATTAAAAGTTTTTGCTTCACTTTTTCAGATAGTTGCAAGACATCGGCAAATTGATTAAATGGTGTATAAAGTTCAGCCGGCGGTGATACCATCACCACTTTATGTAAAGCCAAGGTGGGCTGGTAATAATATCCAAAAACGATGCCCGCAAATGAATGCGTTATCACGCCTTGCAAATCATCTATTGGCTCAATTACTTTCGTTAAAGCCTTTGCTATGCCAAACGCGTTGGTTCTTTCGCCATCAGACTCTCCATGTGCAGGAAAGTCAAAGCTAATAACCTTATATCCTGCCTTGTTTAGCTCAGAAATATAACTTGATGCTTGAGTTCCCCTCCCGCCCCAACCATGTATAAATAGCACCGTCGGGCCCTCACCCCAAGACCAGGTTCTGATCTTAAGACCATCGATGCTGATAAAATCTTTTTTGGCATTCTTTGCCGCAATGGTTTCAGCCTCAGGGATTCTGCTTTTAACAGGAGTGACCCACAGCTTAAAGGCATAGTTTGCCATGCATTGGGCGCAAAGGGCTGAGCCTACCTTGAAGTACAAGCGCATCATTTTCAAGGCAAAAGGGACATTCTTGCTTTTAATGAAGTTCATCGTATTTATTAAATAATGGTGGATATGTCTAGTATAAGCGCTATTAACTAAAAAATCTCAAGTTAAATGCGAATGCTTTATCACTTGAAATGCTTTCAAGAATTGAAGCATGTTATATCAGAACCAACTTAGGGGTTTCCCCCTAAGTTGAAGTTTCAATGCCGGCTAATGATGAGACAATTTCCTTCTGGTAGGAAACTGAAGTTTTTCATCGTTTTTAGCTTCAAGGCTGGTGCTTGCCACTTGCGTTTGAAGGAAGGGTTTGCTCCCTGCTTCACGCACAAATCTGGCAAAACCAAAGAGCACCGCTTTAGCTTCTTCTTCGCTGATATGTTCAGCGGCTTTGGAAGGCGTAGAAGCCTTGGCTTGTTGCATAAGTGCTTTTTGCAATGGGGCTAATTGACCTTCAAAGGAAAAATCAGGTCTTTGTGTATAATGATTTTTCTTCATCCAAGCCAACATTTCTGCGTCTAAAACCCGCATTCTGTCTTTGGAGCCGCTTAAGCAAATATCTAAAATATCATGAAAACCATGCTTTTTGATTAAGTCCTTCAAACAAGCTGTGAATGCACCTTGTGGTCTACCATCTTGCTCTGCATCGGCTGAGGTTTGCTTAATTTCACATCCACTGAGAACAACCACATAACCATGTGGTGGTTTTGGTTTAGATGCTGTTACAGGCAATGAGGGTACAAGATGAATGAATTTCTCAGCTGATTTTTCTTTTTCCTTGTCTTTCTTTTTATCTTTGGCTTTTTCTTTGGCCTGAGTTGCAGATTCTTGCTGTAATTTTAATTGTCTTTCAGCATGTGTTAATTTAGTTTCATTCAAGTTGTATTCTAAATTAAACATATCTCCAGAATGGCAGCAATCCAATGCACTTACGAACTTTGCGCCAGGTGGTAGTTTCGTGATAATTTCATGAAGCTCAAAATCTGCAATCAATTCAATTTTCCCATTATTAAGCGGGCAAATCGCTTCATAATCATTTTTTATTCTTAAAGAATTAGCGCCATGGCCACTATAATGGAAAAATATAATGTCATTTGGTTTTGCCTTAGCTACGACTGCTTTTAGCGCTGCCAAGATATTTTCACGTGTTGGTTGTTTATCAGCCCCCTCATAAGCATCGGATAACATTTGAATATTGCGAGCAGGAACCCCACTCTCTTGCATAATCTTCGCCATGTCCTCAATATCATCAACACAGCCTTGTAGCTCATTTTCTGTGTCAATGTAATTGATTCCAACTAGAAATCCATAATATTCAGGCGTATGCATATTAAGCATGTCAATCTCCTTTTTATGAACTAACAAAGAGAGATTGCATTATTCACCATGCAATAATACAAACAAGTCAAAATATAAACAGTACTTGAGGCAGTATTACTGTATACAGCTACAGCATGGTGAGCGCCATACAAATAACATCGATGAACTGTTCATCAATTTTAGCAGCCTTAATCTTTCGACCTTCGACAACAAAACCTAAGTTAAGATAGATGTTGTGTGCTCTTTGATTGTGAGCAAAGACCGTTAATTCAATACGCGTTAAACCCTTCTGCTTTGCCTTGTTCAGCGCAGCATTCATTAAGGCTTTGCCAATCCCCTGCCCTCTAAAGGGCGCAATAACACCGACCCCCAATTCACCGCAATGCTCATATACAGGGCGATGCAAAGAACTAATATCGCACCAACCCACCACTTTGTTATCGCTGATTGCAACAAAGTGTGGCCAATCATCCTTAATGTGTTCTTCAACAAAGTCACGCGTCATTGCCATTGACGGCGCCTCAAGAAAAGCAAGATAGCGCTTTTCACGAGCCACACTGTCAACCGCTTGTCTAAACCCTTCTAGGTATTCAACTGTGATGGGGACGATTTGATAATCCATTATGAGTCCTATTGCTTATCCTTGCTTTATGCTTGGCCGTCAACTTATTACCTTCGGCTACTGTAATAGATATACTTCCTGCTGCCTTTTGTAATGGTGCAATTTCTTTAGCTTGTGCTCTTTGGGGTAATAAGCATGCTTGTGGAGGATTTAAAAAGGCTAAGTGATTACTGATTGTAAATTGTAGCCAATGAGGAAAATATCTCTTTATGCAGGCCACAAAATCAGCAGAGCCTTTACGAACAATTTTACTTAAGTCTTCAGGATCACATGCGTATTTTATAAGTTGTTCAACAGATGTGAACCGTGGTCTATTACCATGTTGAATGAATTGATTAATCGAATTGTCAGCAAGTTTTAATATTGTCTTAAGACTGGCACTCGATTCTTGATCCAATGCGAATTGTATCGCGTTTTTGTTAAGACCTGGCAAAGGTGTAATTAAGAAAGACAATCCTGCTCCTAGCTGAGAGTGATAAGCTCTTTTTATCTTAACGCAATCCGAAGATTTTATTGCTTCAATTAATCTTAATCCTGCATCAGCTTGCTCATAACATCTGCGCTTATATTTATTTTTAGCAATATTATCAGCCTTTGTCTTTTTGAGATTAGCTGCTTCGTCATACCCTTCTTTTAAGGCTTCTAAAGGGTTTGCTGTTGATGCTAATACCTGATTAATTTGTTTGGCAAGATGAATTAACCTCACATTTTTAGTCTCAGCATTATAACCCCGGACTTTTAAGTAGGGATTTTGATATTTTTTTAATTCTTTTTCAAAAGCTATTAATAAGCCTGGCAGCTTGTCGATTGCATAATCAGACAAAAGCTCCACATATTGCCCCTGATACACTTCAGAAGGTTTATGCCATTTATCCCACCAATTGTTAGCAGTCTCTTTTCCTACAATATCAGCCCTGTCTCTTTGTTTTGGACTAAAGTTCAATTCATGAGGCAAAATATCAAGATTCCACAATTGAATGGCGTTGGGTACATGTGCTTGTAGCTTTGCTACACTGTCTTCTCGGGTGGTCGTCACTAAACCTGTATTGTAATGTAATACATGCCTGATGATGTCGGATGGATCATAAAATTTCCAATATTTTTGTTTATAAAAGGAAATTATCTTAGTAATTTTCGATACTTTTTCTTTAAGCCATTTCCACGCGAACAAGCTTCGTTCTTGGGCTGCCACTCTCATTGCGTTTTCGGCTTTAAAATCATTCATTTCTTTTCTAATACTAGGTGACAAGGGTGTCACGCCTTCATCTAAGGAGGCCATCCAAGCCAAGGAAAGCCCAAGCCCGCTAGGGTTAACCGCCACTCCTGCGCTACGTTCATTAGTTTGCAATGGATAATTCGCTTTTGTGTAGCAAGATTGATCTAATATATTAATGGGGTTATTTAATCTCACCCCACCATCGACAAATTTACCAAACTCGCTACCATCTTTATTTCTCACAACTCGCATCGGCAATACACCAGGCAATGAAATTGAAGCTTTTAAAGCATCAACAATACGAACATCTGGTGTTTTTTTAAATGAAAATTCTTGAACTGCGTCATTTTTAGCATCGACAGCAGTAAAGATGAGATCTTTTAGACTGGGATCTTCTCCTGAAATCACTTTTTCATGCAAGTCAGCAAAAGAGGCTTCAGCGGAACCTAAAATAGCTTCAACATAATAAGAGGCCCAATGCTCAAAGATCTTACCATTATGCATAAACTCTGTGCGACCAGCCAATGAGATTACCTTATGTGCCCAAGTGCCAGCCCACCAATTACCCATTTTAGTTTTACGTGCATCTAACACATCAGTGAAGTTAAGATTGTGTGCAATTTCTTTCAACTGATTAGCATCAAAACCTAAACCAATAATAAAAGCGACAATTGCCCCCACGGAGGTACCAACGACTAACTCTAAATCCTCAATAATCCCTAACATTTCGAGCGCTTCAATAGCACTGCTATATACTTTTCCTCGTTGCGCACCACCTTCTAATGACATTGCAGTGATAGTAGGTAAAGGGATTTCATGCTGGTGATAATCTGTTGCAATTCGTTGAAGATCTCTTAATAAAAATCGTAGAGATGATCTTGTCGTGAGATGATTAAGAAGCGTACTTGTATCAAGCATATATTCACACTCATGCTGTAACAATATTATTTAAGGCGTAATACTAACATATTATTAAGACTAAGAGTTTATAAATAAACAGCTTCTAATATAATGTTAGTTATCTTCTTTCTTAGTTGTTTATTATGACAATCTATTGTCCGCAAAATGCTTTGATATTTCAATTTTCATCACACTCACAGCATGATTGTTAAGGGTATCCGTCCCCATCGATTTCCAACCCAGCTTTGCATACCATTGTGGAATGGTATTATCAAAAGCCAATAAATAAAGCTGCTTATATCCTAAGTTTGCAGCTTTAGTTTTAACGGTATCGATAAGCGTTTCACCTATTCCGCTACCGCGATAGTCAGCATCGACATAGAGCGAGGCAAGCCAGGGGGTTAGTTCGGGTTGAATGCCATCTGTGGTACGTAAACTGACCATTGCGATGGGGCGATGGTTATGTAAGGCAATATAACAAATGGGCAGCACATCTTCGTTAAGATGTTCCTCAAATTTAGAAATAGCCCTATCTACGCTCGATTGAGGATTATAATGTCCCCATGTTGCCACACTCCAATTGGCAACGACAGGCACATGTTCAGGGTAATTTTTAAGATAATCAATGATTATTTCCATTTTCAGAATTTTCATCCTCATCCAATAAGAAGCCCCCTACTTGGGCTTTCCATAATTGCGCATAATGACCATTTTGTGCCAATAAAG
Source organism: Uncultured Candidatus Berkiella sp. (assembly GCA_964496435.1). Classification (GTDB taxonomy): domain Bacteria; phylum Pseudomonadota; class Gammaproteobacteria; order Berkiellales; family Berkiellaceae; genus Berkiella. Next base: position 71,791 of record CAZBZP010000013.1, on the reverse strand, counting down.
CCGCATGGGTACCATCTTCAATAATTTTACCTTTTTCAAAAACTAAAATTCTATCCATATGGAGCAAGGTAGATAAGCGATGCGCAACGACAATGGTGGTTTTATTTTGCATTAAGGTCCATAAACTGTCTTGAATATATTGCTCTGTAAGAGAATCTAACTGGCTGGTTGCTTCATCTAAAATCAAGATAGGCGCATTTTTAAGAAAGGCTCTGGCAATGGCTATACGTTGTCGCTGGCCACCAGATAGTTTAACGCCGCGCTCGCCCACTAAAGCATCATAACCTTGTGCTAAAGCGCTAATAAATTCATCGGCATGAGCCTGCCTAGCAGCAGCTATAATCTCTTCTTTAGTGGCATCTACTTTGGCATAACCAATATTATCCAGCAAGCTTCGATGAAAAAGCGAAGGATCTTGCGGGATCATGCCAATGTTTTTACGTAAGCTACTTTGGGTTACTTTTTTGACATCTTGATCATCAATTAATATGCGCCCCTGATTAACTTCAAATAAACGCAAAATTAAATTAACAAAGGTCGATTTACCACTGCCTGAATGTCCTACTAAACCCACTTTTTGCCCAGGTTCAATGCTGACCGTTTTATTGTCAAATAGCTGCTCTGAACCCTGATAATGAAATTGCACTTTTTCAAAAACTATTTTCCCTTTGCTAACGATAAGCGCTTTAGCATCTGGTTCATCCTTAATTTCATGGGGTTCAACTATCATATTCAGTGATTGGCGACAGTTACCCGCCATTTTAGCAAATCCAAGGATTTGTTCGCCCATGTTGTAAATGTTATTTGCTATAGCTGAGGATAAGGTAAGAATTAAAGCAAAATCTCCAATTGTGACCATCTTTTCAATGCGTGCATAGATTAAGGCACTTAACATTAAAAATATCAATATAGCGATTAAAATGCCTTGTAATATATTGGCTTTAAGTAAATACCATTGTAATTTACGATCTTTTGCCATCAGGTTGTCTATTGAGCCAAATAAAATACCTTCTTCGTGCTTCGCATTTGCAAACAACTTTGCACTCATCACATTGACAATGCTGTCGACGAGTTTGCCATTCATGTTATTGCCCGCCTCACTCATGGCATAAGATAATTTTTCAGAACCTTTAGACATCATGTAGGAAATACCAATATATATGATTGCCCATATAAAAAGTAAAGCGCCAAAATAAGGTTGCACAAAATATAAAATAATGGATGAGCCAATAATAGAAAGCGTTTTGGGGATCAGATTGTGCACCATAATCTGCACCAAAGATTCAAAGCCCATGCATAAATCAAGAATTTTTTTGGAAAGGCTTCCTGAAAAATGCTCAGAAAAATAACGATAGGAATGGCCGGTTAAATAATGATGCATAGTGCCAGCTATATCAGACATGGCTTTTGGGTAAAACAATAAATGAAAATAGCGATATATACTAAATATCACATTCATCATAACTTGCACGCCCACATAGAGCATGCCAGGCATAAGCAAGGTCGGAATGAGTAATTCTAAATGATCGCCTGTACTGATGGTGCTATCAATAATGATTTTAAGCAAATAGGCATTCATCGGCGCTATAAAGGCTTCATAGAGAATAAAGACCGTAAATATCAACATCGTCCAGGGATGTCTTTTTAAAAACAGGCTCACAAAAGCCCCAAGCTTTTTGGGAATGTTGTCTGCTTCACAAACGATTTGGGTTTTATTGAGATCTATGCCCGACATGGCTTTCCTTTATGCTAAGGCTAGAATCTTAGCTGATTATTCTGTATCAAATACATATTTATTAGCATTCTGTATCTGTGTACAACCCTCATTTTTACACAATACGATTGAAGGTTTTTTGGTGATAGTCGCTAATTGCTCTGCGAGCCCTAGGGAATGTGTGGTTATCCAGATTTGTGACGTTTTACTAGCCCTCACAATTAAGTTTGCTAAGGGTTTAATCAGATCAGGATGTAAACTCATCTCAGGCTCGTTAAGTGCTAAGAATTCTGGCGGTCTAGGACTTAATAACGCAGCAATCAAACATAAATAGCGAATGGTACCATCAGATAATTCTCTGGCTTCCAGGGGGCGTTTAATGCCTGGTTGTTGAAGCAAAACCTCAAATCTGGCATGTTCGCTTTTGATGATTAATTGGCAGCCTGGAAATGCTTCATCAATCGCTGTAAACAGCGCCTTTTCATCCCCTATTTCAATAATGGTTTGCAAGGCACAGGCATAATCAAGCCCATCGTTGCTCATCACGGGTGTTCTCACACCGACTTGAGGAAATCGCAATGGCGATAAATGATCGGTTCTAAAATGATGATAGAAGCGCCATTTTTTCATCGATTCCCTGATGGTCGACAATTCAGGATATAAATGGGGTTCATGTAACTGTGATAACACAGATTCTGTTTGGGTTAAGGCAATCGGATAGGGAATAGCATCACCATGTTGATTTGTGACCCAGGTAGCGCCAGCCTTTCTTTCTAGAAAGGTCGAGGCAGCACGCCTTTGCATGCCGTGCCATACGTATTCCTCTTTGACTTCAGGATCTAAATTAAAAAGTGAAACCCCGCCTGCTGGTAAACCAAGGGCTACTTCATAAGAAAAAAGATCTGTCTTTATCCTTAAGATCATTCTCACGGGTTTTTTGCTACGCGTATAATTTTTCCTTTCACCAGCCCATAAAATAGAAGGCATTCCCCCTTCTAATGCTAAACTTTTTGCTAAGCCCCCTTCAGACGTTTTGCCTAATAAACAAAGCGCATTATAAAGATTGCTTTTGCCGCAACCATTTGGACCTGTAATCACATTAATATGATCTAAAGGCAGGGTTAAATCCTGCAGGGAACGATAACCTTGTACGGAAAATTCTAAAATTGCCATTTGGATTCTTAAAGTAGATTGTGTAGTTGTTTTGCTGATTTTTGCTGAAAACGAAGATCTTGGTCAATAGAATTCTGCAAATGAAAAATGTGTAATATCACGCATCTGTGTTTTTAACAAGCTAGAAAGTATTGCCTTTTCAGCTGCTAGCACAATTCTATCGGACACCTCATTCCATTCATCCATATTAAGTCATAAAACTATATACAAAGAATAGTTTGTCGTATAAATTCTTTGCTGTCATTTTGGAAATAATATAACTATAGGTGAATCTAATGGGCCATACCTACATTAATGAACAAGTAAATATCAATGAAATCCCTGCTTTAGATGTTGAGCATCTTGCTGCTGATGGCAAGCAAATTAGCTTGGGTGATTTACATGCCAGTTCTTTAAAACTGCTCTATGCATTGGTTCGTCATGGTTTCCTAAATATCTCTGAAAAAGATTACTCTAAATTCAGCAAGCTTTACTATAAAGAATCTCAATATACCAAATCAGATATAGATGAAGTGCGACGTATCATTGCGCAAGCACAAGTAAACCCTGCTGCTCAAAATGCAATGTTAACGCTAATTGGCGATCTGATAGCAGATCGTGGCAAAAACGATTATTTTGTTTTGCTTTTATTAAAAAAATTGCGTGATAATCATATCCCTGTTGATATCTTAATTTCTAACCATGATGCTGAATTCATCAGACTCTATGAAAAGAAATTTAATGCAAATAAAACGCAGTCTCACTTTGATGAGAGCTTGTTGGGCGAACAAGCGCAATCAGCAACAAACCTACAAACATTAATTAATAATGGTATTGTAAGCCATGAGGAAGTGGCCGATTTAGTAGAATCTAGCTATAAACCTTCTTTGAAAGCTATCTCTTATTCCTATGACAAAGAAGCAGATAAAATCACTATTTATAGCCATGGTAAAATTGACTGTGAAAACATTCAAAATATGGCTAATAAATTAGGCACAACTTTTTATGGTACAAAGCCTGCAGAATTAGCAAGAACGATTGATCAAATCAATGTTGCCTTTGAAAAGCATGTCAGAACAAATACAGTTTCTGATCTGATAAATATAGATAAATTATCACAAAATGAAATCAATTTTGGCACGATGGACCCAAAAGCCTTTCCTTTTGCCCATTTAATATGGAATCGGAAAACAGCTAATTTAAACAGAAATGTACCTAATGTTTATTTTGTACATGGTCATGATTCTCAAGATCCAACAGCGGCTAATGTATTTAACCTTGATAATATTCTGTCAAAATTACCTCTAGCCAGGTTTGGTATTGGTATATACAACGTACTTTGCACTTCAACTGTGAGCCCTGTGCTAAGCGCAAGGCACCCTGTTGAAGTTGAAGTTGAAGAAAAAACGACGCAAGAAAATGATGTTATAGCCAGCGAATGGACTGACGTTAGCTCAAGCCAAACTGATTTATCTCAATCCATCGTCATAGACAATAGCGAAAGTTCAACAGCTGCTCCCCAGGGGTATTTTGGTTCCTTAGTTTCATTTGGTTCTGCCGTTTCAAATGTCGGTAGTTGGCTTTTCAAAAGTACCGCTACCCAAGCAAAACCAATGCCCATCAAAACGCAGGATGATACACCGACAGTGACAAAGAAAATCGACACTGCAGGATTAAAAGTGATAGAAAACTATCTTGCCACTCATGAAGAAACAGCCCATTCTTTGGCTCTAAAAGATAACGGCCCTATGAATGCTAGGCAATTTAGTCAACCCTTTGAAGGCATAACCGATCTCAGCCAGTCAATAGTACTTGATACTGAAGAAAACCCTACTTTTGAATCTTTAGCTCCTGAAGGCATGGTTTACTGCGATAAATACGGTGCACCTATAACAGGCGCTTTTGATATGCAAAAATCAGTGAGATTGCTCAAACGTGAAGATGTCGTTAAACCTGCATCAAGCGAAACTCAGCAAAGAACATTTTGTATCGGTTCCTAAATCATCATGGCGGCTAAAGGCGAATACCCCTTAGCCGTTTCATAACTTTCTTTACTGTTCACTTACTTTGTTGTAATAGCACGTTGTGCATTTCACTACTTCATAAAAAATTTTACAAATACGAGTTTACCACCCAAGTTTAGTGTGTTAGTCTGCTTATTCCATTTATCTGCTGTTCACAGCCGTTAATCTCTTCAAGAGGAAATAAGCATGGCACTTCAAGGCACACCCAAAACTTATACACGAGAAGAAGCAGAATTAATTACATTAATGAAATTACTTTCATTGGACCCCGCAAAGGCCCCCAAGCACGTATTAGACCCAGAAAATGCTGTAGAGGAAGCCTTGGCCATAGCAGATACTATGATATTTAAACTCCCTCAATTGAAAGAAAAGGCCCTTGGACCAAAGGAAAAGCAAATAACCCCCTTACATGCCTTATTGAAATACAATAGTAAACGCGCAACCCAGGAAAGGTTTTGCAATTTACTTGTGCCCCAGAAAATAAATGAGAAATCAGGTGGCTGGGCTACCATCCATTATTTAGCCTTCAACAATAGAGCAGATTTATTAGCTATTTTATTAGAACAACCCGGCATTGATATTGACTTGCAAACACATCAAAATCAAAGCGCCCTTCATCTAGCCTGTACTCAAGGGCATCATGAGGTTGTGGCCCTCTTGCTTTCCAAAAATGCTGACTGCTATTTAGGAAACCAAGAAGCTGTCCTGCCCATCCATAAAGCGTGCTTGAGGGCAAGCAGAAGCTGCATTGAATTATTGTTGAAACATGATCCCAAACTTGCCAGTGCACGTACAATACGTGGTAGAACGCCTGCCCATTTTTTTGTACAACATAATGTTCAAGATTTACCGCTAGAAGATACCAGAGCGATATTGGATTTACTAAAGCCAACCTTAGATCTTGAATGCAACGATGATACGACTCCGCTTGAAATAGCAAAATATCTTGGTAAACAGGAGTTACAAAAAGAAATAGAATTGAGACAATTTCCCAGCCTTTACCAGCTTTGCCAACAAGCACTTTGTAAACAATATAATACCCAAGATTTTAATGAAGCTTTGCAATATTTGCCCTCTAGCTTGGCAGAAGTCTTAGAAAAGAAGAAATGCCGATTCTAAGTGTCCTTGCTTTAGCAGGACACCTTGGGTGGCCTGCT
>CAZBZP010000013.1:47303-65644 GCA_964496435.1 Uncultured Candidatus Berkiella sp. | reverse complement strand
AGAAATGCCGATTCTAAGTGTCCTTGCTTTAGCAGGACACCTTGGGTGGCCTGCTCTTTAAAACACCTTCTCTTAGAAATTAACTCTTGCTCTTGGTTGACGAGGATATTGGGCTTCTAAAGCCTTATATTCAGGCATATCTAGCATATCAATAATGGTTGCATTGCTTAGTACAAGGTTTCTGAGCAATACGCTTTCGTTGCTGTTAACCGCGTTGTCAAAATATGCATTGCAGGCATTGGTTGAAGTCTTATCTTTACAAACTTGAAATAATTCACCCAAATGTCTTTGACGCAAAGCCACCATCTGCGCTTGGTAATCAGCACCGCTTGCTTGAGAAATGGCTCTTAGGGGATCAGCTAACAATGGGGTAATATCCGCCGTTCTAAAAGCTCTAGAAGGATGTAATTGTGCTTGCGCCGATAGGCTAGCAAAAAATGTTTCAATATTACTATTAGATAATAGATGGCTTAATTGCGTACAGAGTGGTCCGCAAGACACCAAGCCATTCGGGTCTTTTTGTAGCGCAGTTGTGGATAAAATCATATCGATAAAGATATTATCGCGACGGAGTTTTGCAACAACCTCATAAAAATCCTGATGTTGGGTTGTGCCTACAGGATTAATCAGTAACAAATTATTTCTATGAATAACGCCGATAATATAATGATTTTGCCCTACGCCTGGCTCCATGCAAACAAAAATGCCAGGGCGCCCCAAGGTTGTTAGCATCATCTTAAATTGGGTAAGTTCTTCTGAGAATTTGGCTGGATTTGAAAATACCACACGCAAGGCGCCTGAGGGATTAGGTTGTCCAGACATCAAGGTTTCTATTACATATTGCGGATACCATTCTTCAAATCTTTGCAAATCATGCCTTTCCTCTGTTTGGCCGCGAAACTTCCTAATCAAAGTTGCTTGGCTTATTTCAAAGTCTGACAGCTGATTTAATTCGTAGCGCCGCTCTATACTTGGACTGGCTCTCAAAGGTATGTTTGGCCTAGGAACCACCCGCTCCCTACTGGGTGCAGCTTCGGTTTCATCGTCACTCAGATATGCTTTAGTTATGCTAAAGAGTGCAAAAACACCCGTAAATATGGAAGAATACACCGCAGTATTCCATAGTGTTGCTACCGGAAAAGCCAAGTATGTCACTGTTGTAAGGGCCACTAAGCCCATCATAACTGATAGTATTCTTTTTTGTTCAGCGCTTAGCATTTGCCAACCCCACTCTATGCTTATGAAAAATTCATAATGCTAACATAGAAGTGGGTGTTGGTAAATCCTTGCTATCAGCCCAAAGGATGGGCACTTTATCGCTATACTGACTTTATTTTGGTCTAGTACCAACCGTGGTGGCTGCCTCCCCGACTGCTTTTTCAATTCTGCAAACTGTTGCTTGGGTACCAAACACGATCGGAGACATTGCTGCAAAGCTTTCTTTAAGTCCCCTGAATTGCTCTAGCATCGTACTATGATGATTTTGTGCGCCATGCTGCAAATTTTGCAATGAAGTAGTCTGGTTTAAGGCAACAGTATTAAAAGCAATTAGATTTTTTACTAGATCTCCTAATCTGTCATATATTTGATTTAAACTGCTACCATTATTAGTTTCTATTCTTGCTAATCTATCGCGCTGTGATCGTAAAGTGTAATTTATTTCACTTAAATTTCTTGCTTCTGCATTGTTGTTAAATCTTCTTTTGATGAGCCAAGCAAAAAAGAGCGTTATGCCTGCTGCCCAGGAATATAGCATGGGGAATTTGTTCCATTGCGCTTTAATTGCATCAATAACTGGCATAGTAATGCCTCTCAAATAATTATCTGTGACCTTAGCCAAGGATTCTTTAGCAGGCAATGCATTAAACAACCAATTAAACATTACTTAAGCTCCCTTCGTTATTTGTTCAATTTTTGCGAAGGTTCTAATGCTATACTTTTTTTACAGGATTTGGATGCCATATTTATTATGGCAATGATATTTGCATGTTTGATAGCTTTATAGCGCTTGAGGATGGTTTATCCTCAAACACTGAGCCAGTTAATTATGAAAGATTTGTAGCCTCAAGCCGATTTTAAGCTAAACCAATCTCGTGTTTACATTATTTGGTTTTGCTTCCTTGGCAACAGCAATTTTTGCATCCTGCTTGTTCTCTTCATTTTCCTTATTATTGCTTGTTTTAGCAGCAGGATAGCTTGGCGTGAAGTTCACAGGAGCAGAGTCCAGTAATTCAGTAAATGATAATTCATTATCATCCTCGTTAGAACTCATATCAGCAATTTTGGGCGCATGCAATCTTTCTCTGGATTCAAGATAAGCTCTTAAAGTCTTGTCCCTTTTAATTTCTTCTAAGTCGTAATTAAAAGTGTCCACTAAGATTTTCTTAGCTTCTGTAACCAACTTGCCATCATGCTGATAAACTCTTCGGCCATCTTCTAAGTTGCAATGCTTTACTTTTGAACCATGTATCGTAGCCTCTCCTACTTCGCAAACACTTTCTTTAAATCCTCTTTGGGCATTAATATAACCGGTATAGCCATAGACCGTCATATTCCTAAAGCCATAATCATACAATGCTTTGCTCAAATCCTGCGCAAAACAAAAGTCTACAGCCAAGCTTTCTAGCCTTTCTTTCTCTGTGTCATCTATGGGTTCTTTCAACGTTGTTGAACTTGTTGCATCTTTTGGACAGCTTGCTTTTACACCGGATGTGCAAAAGCGTAAATCGATGGTAAGCGTCATTGCTTTATCAGCAAAACTTCTGTTAATCAAAGCCGCTAAGCTAAAGGGATTCAAATCTAGCTTTTCATTATAATTCACACCACCTGTAACCCATGGGATCCCATCGCTGTGGATTTCAAGTGTATCACCATTTTTAGATCTTTTAATGAATTTCGCAAAAGATTCCGGTGTATTGTAAATAATCTCTTCAAAATAGCCTTGTCTTCTCAAAGACTTTTTATCTTTTGGAATTTTTAATTCTTTTTTATTCGCTGGAGAAAAATAAAACGTACTTGGTCCTAAGCTCATGTCCTACCCCTTTTAAGTAATCTTAGTAAGATATTCTTAAATTTTACAAGATATCTCTTTATAGGGGCTATGCTTTACTGATGAGCGCTTTATTTAGGCCGATATCCTGGATAATTTGTCGTTTCGCAGTGCTGATATTGATCTTCGCACTGCTCTTCAAATAAATCTTGAGTTTCTTCAGTAGCTAAAGCACTTTTCACAAAAATTGTAGAACTCGTGGGCACAAAGACTTCTTTAGATATATTGAGGCCTTCATAGGCTTGCCTTACAATCTCCATCTCAAAATTAATTTTATCCTTAAAATATCCTACCAGCCCGGATTCAGCTCTCATCTCATCCACTGTATAGGTGTATTCTACGAGTCTTTTATGAGGCTCTTCTATGAGCTTCCCATTTTTATAAACTGCTGCAGCGACGCTTAATGGACAATGCTGCACTTTAGCACCGTGCTTAGCATATTCAGAAACCACGGATTGCTTGAGTGGTCTTTGTGATTGCACATATCCTGCATAGCCCACTACGCTGATATTATGTAAACCAAGACGATGTAAGGCCATAGATAAATCTTGCGCAAAGCAAATATCCCCTGAGGGGCCCTTGGCAATAGTCCCAGAATTACAAGAATGAAGTTCAATACTAAGCGCTATATGTTTTTGAGGAAGATATGTATTGAAAAAGTTCGCGAGCCTAAATGCTGAATAATTATATTGTGGATAATTATCGCTCCACAGTTCCCATGGCATGCCTTCGGCATGAACTTCTATAATATCACCCTCTTTAACCCGTTCATTAAAATTCTTCGAAACCATCTCAGGTTTTGACATATCAATAACAGGTTGTGCATAAATATCTTCTTTGCTTTTCTTATTGGCTTTTGCTATTGCATTATTTAAGTTTTGGGAATCTTTGTCTTTTCGTGGTGCCAACATATAACGAAGCATTTTTACTCCAAAAATAGTGTAATTGCTGCAAAGAGAGTACTTAGAAATATATTCTACTTAAAAATTGGAACAGAATCCATTCGCTCGTAACCCAGAAGCTAGAATTTAACGCCAAAGCGTTTAATTTGCATATACAACTAACAATTCGTTCCAACGTGTTGTATAGCCCGGCGATACCCTTTCTTGATTCATTGCCCATGCTTTGCGATAGCCGCAAATAGCATACTGAATGGTTTGTTTACCATATTTTCCGTTAATGTTATCTATCACATCCATTAATTTCTTATTATTCATTTTTTCATTATCAATAAATAAATCATTTTGCATGATACTGTTTGGCAACAGATCTAATAGCATGGCACCTGCTTTTTTATATTTATAACCATCACGATACACGGCTTTTAAACCATGCATCGCTGTTTTTAAAATCCAAGCTGTATTATCCGTTTCTTTAGGAAATTTAAGACAAATCGAATTTGAATATTGCAGATCTGTTTTATTAAAGGGATTTGTTCTAACAAACACCATCATCCCTGAGGCATAAGAATGCTGTTCGCGTAATTTTTCTGCTGCCCTGGTTGCAAAATGGGCAACGGCCTCACGTAAATCCGTAAATTCAATAATGGGTCTACCAAAGGAACGTGACACCAGGATATTTTTTCGTGGAACAACATCTTCAAGTCCCATACAAGAAATACCTTGAAGCTCAAGCACCGTTCTTGCCAGCATCACATTAAATTTCTTTTTAATCTGTTGATGATCAGCACAAGCTAAATCATGCGCATTAGCAATACCCACTTGTCTTAACTTCGCAGCCCATTGCCTACCCACTCCCCAAATATCTTCAAGGTTCACTTGTAGGAGGTGCGGCAATATCTCCTGTTGATGGTTAATTTTACACACCCCCTCAAAAAGAGCCTGCTTTTTAGCAAAGAAATTAGCCAGCTTTGCTAAAGTTTTTGTAGGCCCTATTCCTACGGATACAGGAATGCGAACGCTTTGGTAAACCGTTTGCCGAATATGCTTGCCATATTCAGTTAAATCAACAGTATCAAAGCCATCAAGACGAAGAAATATTTCATCGATAGAGTAAATTTCATAGTCTGGCGAAAACGCCTTTAACAAGGTCATCACCCTATTAGACATATCACCATATAAACGAAAATTAGAAGAACAAACAAAAACCTGATATTTTCTGACGATATCTTTTTTTTGAAAAATAGGATCGCCCATTTTAAAGCCTAAAGCCTTAGATTCATTAGAGCGCGCAATAACACAGCCGTCATTATTGGAGAGCACTACCACCGGCTTGCCTTCTAGTTTAGGATTAAACACCCTTTCACAAGAAACGTAGAAGTTATTGCAATCAATTAGCGCAAACATGGCGGCTTTTCTCTCAGGATTGAATAATGTACAAATATCAATATAGAGGGTATTTTGGCTTAGATCAAGGTTGTTATTAACACTAATTCAGTAAGTCAGGATAATCATTTTTGGGGCTATTGATAGCTTTGGATATCTTGTTCACTTTAAGATTTTTGCAAAGATCGGGCTCAAAAAGAGGGGAAACTTCCTGCCAGCTTGCGTTCAAGCTCAACCACAAGTCGATGTTTTCTAAATTAAGCATCACTGGCATACGGCTATGAAATTTACTCACCGTACTATTGGCTTGGGTGGTTAAAATGCTAAATCCCGTTTGGATGCCCTCCCTTTCACATCTATCCCATATAGCGGCAAAAATCATAGGTTCATCATCCCTTTTATGAATATAAAAAGGTTGCTTTAAGGATTTGCCGCCAACATCTTCTTGCTGCCATTCAAAAAAACCACTGGCAACAACCAGACAACGATGTGATTTAAAAGCTTGGCGAAACATGGGTTTTTCATGGATGGTTTCAGATTTAGCGTTAATCTGCTCTTTGATTTTTTTATCCTTCGCCCAAAAGGGTAAAAATCCCCAGTGCATCATTTGAGGGAGCCTGTCTTGCGTGCAAATCACCAGTGTGTTTTGGGTAGGGGCAATATTATATCTAGGCGGTAAATCAAAGGGGATCTGAATGTTCAGATACTGCTCAATTTTAGGCTTGGCATAGGTAAGTGCGAATCTGCCACACATAACCTTTCATCCAGATTAGATAACTAATTAAAGTATAGCCATAAATAAAGAGGCAAAGCAGAAAATATCGTACCGATGTATCATCCTACATCGGTACAAATAGGGAGAAATAAAAATTATTTTTTGGCAGGAATAGCTCTAGATTTTGGGGTTTCAGCTAAAAATTCTCTACCCCTGCGTCTATAATCATGAGAACCAGGCGCAGAACCCACACAAAATTCTTCTTCTTCTTGTTTATGTCTTCTCACATAATCATACATCGATAGCATCGAAGGAGATGTAGCTGTTGTATCATTATCGCCGATTTGTGCAGACTGTGAAGCGCTTGAAATAGGCATATTTGCTGAGCGTGGAACCACCATATAAGAATCCACACTGCGACCTAAAGCTTGTTTCCCTATTGATGGTGTAGGTGGTGTTGAGGGAATGGGAATAGGCCTCGCTGGCGTTGGCGTTATGCCTGCTTGCGAAGTGCGCTGTTTTGATGACACTGCTAAAATGCCCGCATTATCCTCATCTTCAAATTGGCCTATGAAATGAAGTTCAACATCATTATCGTCGTTTTGGAAAACGTCATCATCACTGGATGGACCTGCTCCTAACATTTTATGCCCCCTGCTGTTTGTAAGCATACACAATAAATAAACTCGATTTATTCTAGCCTCATTTATTGTCGAATTAAACTGTAAAAATAACTTGCTAAGAAAATAAAGTTATCCACATATCTTTTAAACAGTCTTATTTTACTTTATTTGAAATTGGAGCTTGGCAATTTTTTGCTCTGTTTGAGCAATAGCACTATTGATTTCTCTCTCAATAAAACCAGAAAGCGGTGAAAAGGGACTGCTCAATAAAAAGCGAAGTAACCAGTCTTTGAGGTTGGCGCGTGTTGCTTTGAATTTGAGGATATAAGCTAAAAGTAAACGAAGATAGGCTAAATCTAGTAAAGAAGGATTTGAAATAGTATTGCCAAGCAAACAAGGAAAGGCTTTACGCATCAAGGCTGCCTTTCCACTTGCTTTATCATAGGAGGTGATAAATTGATAAATGTCTTTAGTGCTTAAACGCAATAAACTGCTTGCTGCTTGGTAGTAGGCTTGCAACTTGGTTTCATCGCTTGGATTTGCTACTTGAACGCGCAGATTTTTTATCTCTTCCAGATAATGAGCAACCACATTATCTAAGCTATATTTTTTATTAAAAAAAGCTGTGTCAACCATGAGAAAACCCTTTTACGCTATATCAGGCAGTATAGTTCAAAGACAATGTTGCATATACATCAAAATAGCCGCTACAAGAAAGAAAGGGATATAATAATTGTATGGCTAGAAATCAACTTATTCATGAATTAAAGCAAAGCGGGATCACACATCCTGCGGTACTCAATGCTATTGCCAGCGTACCCAGAGAAAACTTTGTCTTATCAAAATTAAAAGATAAAGCTTATGACAATGTTGCCTTACCTATAGACAAGGAGCAAACCATATCTCAGCCTTATGTGGTTGCCTTAATGACCCAAGCTTTATTCAATCATCCCCACCCCCAAAAAATACTAGAAATTGGCACAGGTTCTGGTTACCAAGCGGCTATTCTAGCAACCATTTTTAAAGAAATATGGACCATTGAACGCATCGAAGCGCTTTATATTAAAGCAAAGCACACATTGCAAAAACTAAACTATACCAACGTGCATTGCACATGGGCTGATGGCAACAAAGGCTGGCTAGAGCATGCTCCCTATGATGGCATTATCGTTACCGCCGCAACTGCAACTATTCCACCAGCTTTACTAGAACAATTAAGTCCACAGGGCGGTATATTGGTGATCCCACTAGGCGCCACACATGAAGTGCAAAAGCTCACTTTAATAAAAAGGCAAGATAATCATTATGAAAAATCGGTATTAGAGCTCGTCTCTTTTGTTCCTTTACGCTCAAATACAGATTAAACAATGGCCTATCTTTTTACTTAGCAAATGAATAAGATAAATAAAATTTAGGAAGCACCCTTTGAAACAAAATATTTTTTTAGCTGCATTACCTAGCCATGATAATCGCATGGTAATGACTCAAAAAATTCTCAACTGTGAAAGCAAGCGATCACCGCTTGCACGCATCCATTGGACACATACGCAAGATCTCCATGCTACATTAGGATTCATTCCTCAGGTGAATGAAGCTGAAATGAGAAATATTGCGCTTACTATGAGTGCAGTTGAACAAAATAGCCCCATCATGGCAACCGTAGAGGAAGTAAGAGGCTTTGGAAATGCCATTGTGCTAAAAATTGGTCCCTATCAGCAATTGTTTAACATTCATAAAAAGATGAATCAAAAATTAATGCTTGCAACGCAAAATCAATATCAATTCGATGCAAAACACCGCTTCTCCCCCCACATCACCATCGGGAGGGTGCAGAATCTTACTGCATTGAATCAACAACATAAAGATCAATTATTGAATTTGATAGAAGAGCAATTTAGTGGATATTCTTTTCTTATCCAACAACTTGGATTGATGCGCCGCCGCCCAGAAAAGGCAACGCCTGTTTATCAAAACATCCAACTATATACTTTAAGATAAGCAGCTTTAACTGAAAAATAAACTTAATGTATGCGCTGTGATGGACTGGGTAGCGCCATAAGAATTAAGTCTTTCAACATAGTATGGTAATCATTTGCTTCAACCACAGCCGCTTTATTCATTTCTGGTGTTGCTGGTAATTCAATATGTATTTGATTTTCTGAGGGAATGATATCGTCAATCACCTCAATATTGTTCTCTTTATTCATTAGTACAGCCTTCTTTATCTTATATTACGCCACCTTATGGAGTGGTCGTTGGAGCAATTCTGGATCCGAATTGCTATCGTTTTTAGCATTCTGTTTCCAATATAACCCACCTAAATCACAAAAATGTAGTCCTTACTAAAAATTTTTTCACAAGTTTCATGGCTTACTAGTCCATGGGCTATTTTTGAGCTTGAAACGCCAAGGAAGATCCTTGTGTTCAGCGGCATAATCAATCCCAACCCGAGGACCAGCAAGGATATCCCTTGTTGCAATAACCACTCCCCTGTCTTCAAGCCAAATGGGCGGCTTATTGAGTTTGACACCATCCAAGTGTTTGGAAATACCTAGCGCAGCTGACAGGACGCCAGGACCTGAGGTTAAACGATAGGAAAGTCGACTTTGTTTACGACGCTTCAGCATAAACTCAATACCATCGATAGGCTCTATAGCCCGTATGAGCACAGCTTGTGGATTATCTTTTGAACCCGTAACAATATTCAAAAGATGGTGAATGCCATAACATAGGTAAATGTAAGCAACCCCACCTTTAGCGTACATGGTTTCTGTTCGGTTAGTACGACGATTATTGTAGGCATGAGAAGCTTTGTCGGTTATGCCATTGTAAGCTTCTGTTTCAACAATCATGCCGGCGCTAAGACAGTTATCAATATTGGTAACTATAACTTTGCCGAGTAGTTGTTTGCTAACGGACAGGACATCTTCATTCAAGTAAAAGTCTTGTTTTAGAACTTGCCTCAATCTAGGCCGCCCAGCACAATATTTTGAAACCCGGTATTATAAAACTAAAAGTCCAAAAGCAAAAATCAAATATATTTCCTTATTAATCAATAAGATACTTTAATTTAAGCTAAAAAGTTGGAGCAGGTGTTTACTCGGAACTTAATAACGATATAATCATTTTTGCGCTGATCCTCATACCAGGACCTGCGCAAAATTGTCATCAATAGTGAGTGTTATCTATGCCGATGCATACGCCTATGTTAGAAAATATTCATGCATTGCTTGATTTCAACAATGTATCCAAATTAAAGGAAGAGCGTGTAAAACACTTCTCTCAATTATTTGGCTTAACAGTTGAAGAAAGCACCCATGTTCTTGCTGGTGAGCTTGTGCCCAATAAAAAACTACTAAAGCAAATAGCCGATAAATTTGAAGTTGACGCACTATGGTTACTGAAGGGTTAAAGTGACAAACAGCAAAAATTCAGATGATTACCTTCATATGCCGCTGAGCAAAGCAGAGCTTCTTACAGCGCCTGTTGCTCAATTTTCCAAGTGGTACCAAGATGCACAAAATATGGGTGAATTTGAGCCTAGTGCAATGACCCTAGCCACGGTGGACAAAGACTATAATGTTAGCGCAAGAATGGTTCTCCTTAAGTCCTTCGATGAGCAAGGTTTTGTTTTTTTCACCAACTATCTCAGCTTTAAGGCCAAGCAGCTCCAAGCGGTACCCAAAGCAGCCTTAGTATTTTGGTGGCCAAAATGCCAGCGCCAGGTGCGTATTAGCGGCACTATCACCCTGGCCTCAAAGGAACAATCTGACACCTATTTTCAAAGACGCTCTCGGGGCTCGCAGTTAGCCGCTATCGTCTCTGAACAAAGCGCTCCCATAGCTTCCCGCAATGTCCTGATTGAGAAGTACAACCAATTAGAAAGCCAAAGTGCACAAACGCTGACTCGGCCTGATTTCTGGGGTGGCTATGTGCTCAAACCTGCAAGCTTTGAGTTCTGGCAAGGCCGGGAACATAGATTACATGACAGATTTCAATACACCCTCAAAGATAATGTCTGGGAAATAGTGCAACTCTCTCCCTAATAAAAACAACATAGCTTTGTTACTTTGCCAACTAGTATAAAAATTAGACTCAGCCCCTTAATAATTTATAATAGCCCGCAGTATTTAAAATAAATAAGTCCATGACATGCGTGTTGCTATTCCAAAGGAAATTACTGACGCTGAAAAGCGCGTCGCAATGGTACCCCAACTGGTAGGTGCTTTAAATAAATTAGGGTGCACTGTCTTAGTTGAGCGTGGTGCTGGCATTAAAGCCGCTTATCCAGATGCCTTATATCAAGGTGTCGAATTTATTGACGATGCTCCCACCTTATATCGCGAAGCCGATATTGTGCTAAAAGTCGAAGCACCTTTTGAAAAAGAAATTGCCCACTTAAAAGAAGGCAGCATTGTCATTGGCATGCTCTCCCCTTTTGCGCATTTGCAAAGAATCAAAGCCCTGCGCGATAAAAAAATTAGCAGCTTTGCAATGGAATTAATCCCCCGTATATCAAGAGCGCAATCCATGGATGCTTTATCATCTCAAGCAACCATTGCGGGTTATAAAGCTGTGTTAATTGCGGCCAATTTGTTGAACCGCATTTTCCCCATGCTCACCACAGCTGCAGGCACGATTCGCCCAGCTAATGTCTTAATCATTGGTGCAGGTGTAGCTGGCTTACAAGCAATCGCAACCGCAAGAAGATTAGGCGCGATTGTAAAAGCTTATGATGTGCGCAGCGCCGCCAGAGAGCAGGTTGAATCTTTAGGGGCCAAGATGGTTTCCATTGATATCAAAGCAGAAAGCGCTGGTGGTTATGCAAGAGAACTTAGTGATGTCGAAAAACAAAAACAACAAGCGGCGTTGAGCGAGGCTGTTGCCAAAGCGGAAGTTGTGATTACCACAGCTTTAATTCCAGGCAAAAGTGCCCCTAAAATTGTGACAACCGAGATGGTTAAATCAATGCAACCCGGATCTGTCATTGTCGATTGTGCTGCAATTGCAGGTGGTAATTGTGAATTAACCCAAGCCAATGAAACCATCGAATTTAATGGCGTTCAAATTGCAGGGCCAATCAATTTACCCAGTATGATTGCAACAGATGCAAGTAACATGTATGCCAAAAATCTGATAAGTTTTCTTGAATTGTTCGTTAAAGAAGGCAAATTAAACCTTGATTGGAATGACGAAATCATTGCGCAAAGCGTCTTAACCCATTCAGGCGAAATTAAATACCAACCTATTCGTGATCTTGTGGAAGGCTAATTATGAGTGAAAGCTTCTTTACCTTTTTAACCATTTTTACCTTATCTGCTTTTACTGGTTATGAAGTCATTAATCGTGTTCCCGTCATTTTGCATACCCCTTTAATGTCCGGCACTAACTTTATTCACGGTATTATCCTGATTGGGGCCATGATAGCCCTTGGTCAAGCACACACATTTGCAGGATATGCCTTGGGCTTTTTTGCTGTACTCATTGCAACGATTAATGTGGTTGGTGGTTTTGTTGTTACCGAACGCATGTTGGATATGTTTAAAACTGAGCGCAAAACAAATGCATAATATAATTCAAGTTATCTACCTTTTAACGGCTATCGTCCTTATCCTCGGTATTCGCAAAATGTCCTCCCCCAAAACAGCGAAGCAAGGTATCACCTATGCTGGTTGGGGAATGTTAGCTGCTATTGCGATTACCTTCTTTCTACCCGAAATCAAAGGGACATTGAATCACGCCTTAATTATTCTAGGTATTGCCGTTGGTACTTATATTGGCTGGTCTTCGGGCAATAAAGTACAAATGATAAACATGCCTCAAATGATTGCGCTTTATAATGGTATGGGCGGCGGCGCGGCAGCGGCTATCGCTGCTGGTGAACTTGTTCATCCTGACACCTTAATTGTGCGTGCATTAGCGATTCTCGGCGCGGTCATTGGCACTATCTCCTTTAGTGGCAGCATCATTGCTTATGCTAAATTACAAGATTTGATGAAAAGGGTCATCGTGCTACCCAAGCATCAAGCTCTCAATATTGCCATGTTAGCAGGTGCATTATTGATAGGTTGTGGCATATTGTTCGCCCATCATTCTAGCCATGCCTCTTTATTCTTGTTTTACATTTTACTGTTAGTATTAGGCGTTACATTCACCATTCCTATTGGTGGTGCCAATATGCCTGTCGTCATTTCATTATTTAATGCCATGACAGGACTTGCAGTTGGTTTAGAAGGCTTTGTTTTAAATAATAACGCCTTGATTATTGCCGGTACGGTGGTAGGTGCATCAGGTACGCTCTTAACACAGCTGATGGCAAAAGCCATGAACAAGTCTGTTTCCTCTATCTTATTTGCTCCCATGACGGCAACCCAAGCACAAGGCGAACAAACCACTGGTTCCTTAAAGCCTATAGAGCCTTCTGATGCGGCTGTTATGATGGCTTATTCAAATAAAGTCATCGTCGTGCCAGGCTATGGTATGGCAGTTGCCCAAGCGCAACATAAGATTTGGGAACTTGCAAAATTACTAGAAGAAAAAGGCGTTAATGTTAAATTTGCCATTCATCCTGTCGCTGGCCGTATGCCCGGACACATGAATGTGCTCTTAGCAGAAGCTGGTGTTCCTTATGACAAATTACTGGATTTAGATGAGATCAACGCCGAGTTCCCTAACGCTGATACCGTTTTGGTAATCGGCGCAAATGACGTAGTTAATCCTTCAGCCAAAACAGATGCCTCTAGCCCCATTTATGGCATGCCTATTCTTGATGCAGACAAGGCCAAAAATGTCCTCATTATTAAGCGCGGTCAAGGCAAAGGCTTTTCCGGTGTAGAGAATAGTCTGTTCACCAAAGACAACGCCAGAATGTTATACGGTGACGGTCAAGACGTCGTTAACAAACTGGTTCATGCCGTAAAGGGCCTTTAATCGACTCAAAGCGACCTTCCGTCCACTAAGCTTTGTATTTTGTTACAAAGCTTAGTGGGTTACTATAGAATTATTGTGACATATTTTCTTCGACGAGGTATTTCACATGACAACCAAGGGCGCCATCGAGTCACTAACTGACTCAGACATTCTATTACTTATTCCAGAATTAAAACAAAACTTCCTTAAATTATCTAAAAGCTACCAATCCAAGATTGATAACCTTCTTAATAATCCTAATTTAGGTGGTATCAATGGATTAAAGCTTTTGCTGCTAGATTACAAGGATGATCCCATCCTAAAAGATAAAATTAGCAAAGCTATCGAATTAGAACGATATGTTCGTGGGAAAATGCCAGTATATCAATTTAGTTTCAATGAACTTCATGAAATGAAATTTGTTGCCAATAAAAACGTCAGTGAT
Organism: Uncultured Candidatus Berkiella sp.; assembly: GCA_964496435.1. GTDB lineage: Bacteria > Pseudomonadota > Gammaproteobacteria > Berkiellales > Berkiellaceae > Berkiella. The sequence continues at coordinate 51,618 of CAZBZP010000013.1, read as the reverse complement.
ATTTTGAACAACAAGGCAGCAATTAGCTTCGCAGATTTTTTGCAATTAGTCCGAAAAAAACACGCGTTAAGCATTGAGAATGAAGCACTTTCAGAGCATAACAATGCCCTCTTTGCAGAGCTGAATTTACTCAAACTTGAACCATCCGAGCGCAAAAATCATCCCTTGACGCTACAATCCAATCTGCTGTCATCACAGATGAAGATCAAAGAGAAAGAAAAAGAAGAGATAGTTCTAAAAATTAAAGAATTAGGAGAAGACTTTGATTCTTTAGCGCATTTTATTGAGTGCTACTTGATACTTGAAACTCTGGAGACTAAATTAGCCTCTTTAGCTTTTGGATTGTCAACGCTTGAAGAAATAGTACCTAAACAAATGGATTTGGCAACAGAAGAAAATGAAGATTGGAGTTCTGCTTTTGCAACTTCAGAGATGTCCTTAACCTCTGGGCAAGAAGCCTCTGAGTTATCCGATTCAGATCATAGCGATAAGGAAAATCTGGATAGTGAAGAAGATTGGGATTCCCAGATGGGCTTTGCAGATTCTCCAACGATGAAACCAAAGTTACATCTAACGCAATTCGCATTGAGTTTAAAACAACTTCAAATAACTGAGAAACCTGCTCAAAACGACAATGCTGCAGCCGCGGCTCAACCAGATACGGCTAGTAAAGTGAAGTCCATTTTTGGCTTTCCAGCAGCAAATTAAACTCAAGTAATTGCTCTGCATACCGATAAAGGCTGTACAAATACTTATTTTTGCTGCGGCCATCCGCCTTTGCTTTTAAGCAATGGCGGGATTATTCTCAAAGCTTGTATATTTATACAACGAATATACCAGCGGATTGAAGGAGAAAGGTATGCGAACACCCTTGAGTGTATTACTGAAAGATAAAGGTGGTTCAACCTATAGCATTCAACCTCAAGCATCAGGCTTTGAATGCGCTACCAAAATGAATGAACTGGGCGTTGGTGCGCTTTTAGTTATGGAAAACGAAAAGCTGGTAGGCATCATCAGCGAACGTGATCTCATTAGAAAACTGCTTGGGACAACGAAGGATCCTAAAGCTGTTAAAGTAGCCGAATTGATGACAAAAGATCCCATCACTGTTCTACCTTCAATGACAGTGCAAGAAGCGATGAAAATGATCACTGAAAAACGTTTTCGACACTTACCCGTCGTTGAAAATGGTAAGTTACATGGTGTTATTTCGATTGGTGACTTAACTCGCTGGGTCATGTTGCAACAAGAATATGAAATTGCTGCTTTAACGGGCTATATTCAAGGCAGCTAAAATTAGGGTAAGCTAATCGTTTTGGCACACCATCATTAAGTGTTTCCATGCCTTATCTTAAAATAAATGATATTAATCTTTATTATGAATGCCAAGGACAGGGCGAGCCCATTCTCTTTATTCATGGTTTAGGGTCAAGCTCGCGTGATTGGGAATATCAAACCCCCTACTTTAATCAAAACTATCAATTGCTTTTATTTGATTTAAGAGGACATGGAAAGTCAGACAAACCTGATCATCCTTACACAATCGTCCAATTCACCAGCGATACGGCCGAACTGATAAAAGCCTTATTTCCACAAGGCGTGCATGTTGTGGGACATTCGTTAGGTGGGATGATTGCTTTTCAACTGGCGGTTGATTACCCTGCACTAGTTAAAACCTTAACAATATTAAACAGTGGCCCTGCCGCCGTTTTGCCTAGTTTTAAGGCGCGTTTTCTGTTCTTTTTACGTTTCTATGATGTTCGGCTTTTTGGTATGCAACATATCAGTAAACAATTAGGTAAAATGTTGTTTCCTGAGCCAGAACAGGCCGCATTACGCGAAACTTTTATTCAACGTTGGAATGAAAATGATCCCAAAGCCTATACGAATGCCTTGCGAGCATTTAGAGGCTGGTCTGTTATGCATCGGATTAATACAATCAAATGTCCGACCTTAATTATCACCGCAGATGAGGATTACACCCCCGTCGCTTTTAAAGAGTTTTACGCAAAATTGATACCCAATGCTGAGTTGGTGATCATTAAAAATTCAAGACACATTACTATTATTGATCAAGCTGATGTTTTTAATAAAACAGTGGATGATTTTTTTAAAAAAAATCTATCTAGTAATTAATAAAAAAGCCGGAACATGTCCGGCTTTTTGCAGAAAAAAAATAACTTTATTTTTTCTCTTCGGCAGCTTCTACTTTACCACCTTTGTCTGTGCAATCTTTTTCGCTTGCAACCATAATCCAGCCTTTACCTTTGCAGCTGTTTTGGCCTTTGCATGCGTTGTTAGCAGTCTTACAAGCGCTGGTTCCTTTGCAAGCATTAGCGCCAGAACATTTTACTGTTACGCTCGCATCTGTTTCATTTGTTGCAGGTGTAGCAAATGAAGATGCAACAAATAAGGTACCAACAGCTGCCGCAAGAATCATCCCAGTTTTCTTAGCCATGAACACTCTCCTTTTGTATACAAAAAGTAAAACCATTTAAGTAATGTGGTACTACTAAGACCCATGGCTTAAGGTCCATGGATGCCTTATCCTTACAGGTAATATCATCATCGTCAATAGACATTTAGCCACGCTTTCCATATTAAATTAATGCATTCATGTATTATAGAGACACACACCTGAGGATCCGTTCACTTGCTGTCTTAGCGCCAAGGCTTAATGAGGGAGGAATTCAAAATGACCGCTATAACTGTCATTGACTTTCCGTGGCGTTCCTTGTAAATTACATAACTTTGATTTCTTCGGATAACAAGCCCTGAATACTCCTCTTACCTTCGAGTATCACTCGCCTTATGCATTGCTTACTTGTTAGACAAAGAAAATACGAATCGCCCCCAAAAGGGATTGTCTAACAACCATTTTTACCAATTTGGACACTACATTTATGAACCAATTTTCAGATTTTGGCCTGCCGTCTTTTATTATTGAATCTTTAGATCGCATGAATATTACTGAGCCTACGCCAATTCAGCGTCAATCCATCCCTTTTGCTCTAAAAGGCAAAGATATATTAGGAACTGCGCAAACAGGGACAGGAAAAACCATTGCTTATCTCTTGCCTGTTATTAGTCAACTAGCTGATTGTGCGCATGGTACTGCACTTATCTTGGCACCAACCAGAGAGTTGGCCGACCAAATAAAGAATGCCCTACTTAACTTGATCGGTAAAAGAGATCATCGTGATATCGCCCTCTTAATTGGTGGCGCACCCATTTACAAACAATTTATCGCCCTTAAAAAGCGCCCTCGTTTTATTATCGGTACCCCTGGTCGCATTATTGATCACTTGGAAAGAGGCTCTCTTTCTTTATCACATACGCGCTTTTTGATTCTAGATGAAACCGATCGTATGTTGGATATGGGCTTTAGTGAAGATTTAGAAACCATTGTTAAAGCGCTACCAGCTGAACGTCAAACCATGATGTTTTCAGCAACGATGCCTGCCAATATTGTTAAATTGTCTCATAAATACTTAAACCAACCTGAACATATTAAGATTGGTGAAGTTACCAAAGCAGCTGCAAAAATTGAGCAAAAAACAGTTAAAGCCAATGCTAATGAGAAATTCCCTCTTCTCCTAAGAGAGCTTAACGAGAGAGAAGGTTCTGTTATTATTTTCGTAAGAACCAAAATTAGCGCAGCACAATTGGCTGATAGATTAAGAAGAGAAGATCACCGAGCAGATGCCATTCACGGTGATTTAAGACAGCGCCAACGCGATGAAGTTATCCGTAATTATCGCAACCAAAAGAATCGTATCTTGGTCGCTACAGATATTGCTGCGCGCGGATTAGATATTCCTCACATCATGCATGTTATCAATTTTGATTTGCCACAATGTCCTGAAGACTATATTCACCGCATAGGCAGAACAGGTCGTGCTGGTATGCAAGGTTATGCCTTGTCATTTGTAGGACCTGCTGAAAATAGAAAATGGCAATCTATCTATCAACACGTTAATCATGGCAAAACCAGCGAACAACCTGCTGGCAGGCCGCCCTTTGGCAAGCGCCGTCGTCCACAGTCATCATCAGGCAAGAAACCTTTTGATAGATTTAAACAAGGCAAGGGTAATGGTAGACATAGGGATAATGCATCATCTGAGGGCTATCCAAAGCGCAGAGACAATGCATCATCTGAAGGCTATGCAAAGCGTAGAGACAACGCATCATCTGAGGGCTATGCAAAGCGTAGAGACAATGCTCCATCTGAAGGTTATGCAAAGCGTAGAGACAATGCTTCATCTGAAGGTTATGCAAAGCGTAGAGACAATGCTTCATCTGAAGGTTATGCAAA
>CAZBZP010000013.1:20097-47203 GCA_964496435.1 Uncultured Candidatus Berkiella sp. | reverse complement strand
GCGTAGGGATAAACCCTCCTCTGAGAGACAGGGCTACGCTAAGCATAAAGACAAGCCTTCAGCTGAGAGGCCAGCTTATGGAAAAAGAAAACCTAAAGATGGTCAGGAATCACCACGCAGGGAGAAGCGAGCCCATCAATCATCCGAGAGCGTAAGCCATGCCTAAAAATCGCCGTAAAGTCGACGAGGAGAACGCGTCGAAAGAACAAAATGCACAGGAACAGCTGCAGGAAAATAACAATTTGGGTGCGTATTTGAATACGCCCCCTTTATCAGCCTTGGAAGCTCAAGCTGAGCCTGCAGTTATATTTCGCAAGCCTTTGCCTGTTGCAGCCAAAAAGAAAAAAGCTAAAAATGCTGAAAAAAGCGACCTGGCTTCCTTTTTGTATACTGATGAAAAACTTGATGATTCTCCCCCACGAGAACGAAAACCCACCCCCCTCTCTCCTTACTCCAAAGCGAAAAAGAGAGCAGAGATAGCAGGGGTTACATTACCCCACAATTGGCGGGATCCCGATTGGTATACGGTTGAAGCACTCAATGATCGTATTAACGTTGTTGAGCAATACAACCAAAAGATGAAGGAAATTCAGCCTAAAGCAGCTAGTTCAGCTAAAAAGAAATTGTTTGCATAAAATTGGGGATTTATAGGTCCTAAAATGGAAAATGCCGCGCTGCGACATACATCACAGAGCGGCATTTAGAGCAGCAATTAAGCAGCTTTAGCTTTTTTAGCTCTTCTCTTACGAGCGCGAGCTTTTGGCTTAGCTTTAGCTTTAGCTTTTGGCTTAGCTTTAGCTTTTGTACTCTTCTTAGCTACTTTTCTTTTAACCTTTCTCTTAGGTTTAGCAGCTGCGGTAGACTTACGCTTTTTAGCGGCAGTCTTACGAGCCTTCTTCTTAGGGGCAGCAGATTTAGCAGCTTTCCTTTTTACGGTGCGCTTCTTTGCTGTTTTAGGTTTTGCAGTAGCTTTACGTCCTTTTACTGCTGCTTTTTTCTTACGAACAACCATGCTAGCTTCTCCTCGTACTAGGGTAACTACCTCAAACTTAGCACACAAAATAAAAAAAGGAAAATTTTAGATAGTATTTTGTCAATTAATTTGATCAAAATTGAAAATAAATTACAAAAAAGATGTCACAAACTGATTTCAAATGCATTTGGCGGTCTTTAGCTCATCATTAGCGATTAAAATGCAGCTAAGCTAATTTACTATCTACCTCCTGCTAACACTGTCTCACACAAAAGTGAGCTTAACGCTCTTCTCTTCAAAGAATGACTCCTGATATAAAAGTGAAATTGCCAAAGTCCATGGAGGGAACTTATGACTGTGACCATCAAGGATCCAAAAGCTTACAAACCCACCAAACCTTCTCTTGATTATGTCATCAAAGAATGTGTATCTTGTCACCACACTTTTGTAGAAAAGTACTGGGATGCCGACTTAGAATGGTATATAGAATTAAATTTAACGCGTTACTGTCATAAATGTCAGAAAAAGTAGAGCAACCACAGCCTAAATGTGAAATTCTCGTTGATGCCGACGCCTGCCCTAAAGTAATTAAAGAAATTATTTTTAGAGCGGCTAAGCGCTTATCTTTGCCCACGACGCTGTTTGCCAACCATGGCATGGCTATACCACCTTCCCCTTTTATTAAGTTCGTACAAGTACCAGGTGGATTTGATGTGGTTGATAAACGGATTGTTGAGATAGTTCAGCCCTATTCTTTGGTTATCACCGCAGACATCCCCCTTGCCGCCTTGGTCATTGAAAAGAACGCACATGCCCTCAATCCAAGGGGAGAATTTTATAGCAAAGAAAATATTCAACAAAGACTCACCATGAGAAACTTCATGGATGAGTTAAGAAGTACCGGTCAGATCAAAGGTGGTGGCCCCGGCAGTTTAAATAACCGCGATCAGCAAGCTTTTGCTAACGCACTGGATAGCTTTTTAGTAAAAGCTTTAAAATAATTACTTACCCAATGAATGCTTCAAAACACAACCATAACGACTCAGCGGCTTGCTCCTTTTTAGGCTATCGTTAAATTTGGATAAAACTGTCAGGTTAAGTAACTCTGGAAAATCAAAGATAGTGCTATTAGAGGGAAGCTGCAGGGTCTCAAGACTAAGCGTTGTTGTATAAACGTCTTCTGTATCTTCCTGCTCAATCAGCGGCGGAAAAGTTTCAAAATCTATTAAATTTTTTATAGCCCCATGCTCATAGTAAAAGCGAAGTTCTGCCGTTCTGATTTCATGTAAGACTTGAGATAAATCATTGTTAGGGAGTAGTTCCTTTTTACAAGTTGAGTCATCTCCCTGCGGTCCAACAACAAAATATCGTATCCCATTAAATTCCACATCCTTATCCTGCACTGAATGATCTTCAAAAAGAAACCGGTGTCCTTTTACTTGCTGATAAAACCAGTCTATGGCCTCAGTCATTTCATCCAAGGTGGGCGCATAATGGCCAGACTCATTGCTGAGCGTCATTAAACGCCCTGCTTCAAAATAAGCAATACCAGCTCCCTTCACACCTAAACCAGTACTGAGATAGGAATGATTTATATTTTTTGAAACTTCAACGCAAAAAAGGCAATCATTCGGTAATAACACATAAACATAAGCACCACATAAAGGTTGCCTATCAGCACTATAAAAAAAAGTTCCTTCACAACAAACACGATAAAAATCACGCTCATCGGCTTCTAAGTAATGCTTTTTCTGTATAGATTCTGCAATAAATTCATTTGCAAATTGAGATTTAAGCGGGATAAGCCTTGCTGTTTCGCTGAAGCTTTGTCTCTTGCCTCGCCCAAAATTGATAAGAAATTTTTTTTCATCGGGACTGATTGAGATGCCATGGTGCTCAAGGAGAGCTTGCTCCGTTGTTCCCAACATATACAATCTCCTATTAACTGTATATTTTGTTAGCACATTAATTTGTAATTGTTATTACAGCACCACTTTATAAGGAGATATATCTAAAGACAAGTCCCGAGCATAAAAAAGAATACCCCCTTTTCGATTGAAAAGGGGGTTAAGTCTAATTGCCTAAGGCAAGAGAATGGCGTCTATTGGCAGTTGCCAACCAAATAAATCCAATGGCACCCATTAATAATCCCACTGGAATAACCATTAAAGATAAGGTGTAAGCGTGTGCATCATAGACAGGGATTTCCGCATTCATAGTGCCATCCCAGAAATGACTCATCATTTGCCCAATAATGCTATGAAATACATAACCAAAAGTCATGATAATCATATTGGCACAGGCAGTGGTAAGACCTACCAATTGTTCACCACCATAGGTACTTGCTTTATAGATAGCCAAGATCTGATAAGCACAAAAAATACCCACAATAACAAACATGAGCGCCAAAGCACTAACAGGTAATTGGCCTGTTAATAACAAGAAAAAGCAGGCTGCCATAACCACGGCGCTGAGAATGATAAAGCCGTAGTACGCTTTTGTTTTTTCTGTGATCCAGCTCAAAATAGGCGAACCAAAGCACATTCCTAAGAAAATAAGTGAAGGTAAAGAGGAGGCTACATTTTCATTTAATTTGTAGACTAATCTCAAATATTCTTTACCCCAGACATCAGCAAACCCTTCTAAAGGTCCCACCATGAAACCAGCAAATAAACAAATTAAAATTATTTGAGGATTAGTAAGGACTTCTTTCACACTCGCAAGCCAGCCCTTATCAGAGTGTGTTACAGATTGGGCTGGAATACTCCAGAAAGTGGCAATTGCCAACATCACGCCAAGCAATATAATGCATTGAAGAACGGCTTCCATACCAAAAGTTTGCATAAAATAATTCACTGGCTGACCACCATAGATTGCACCCACCAAGCCGATGGTAACAGAGCAACCTAAGATAAAGGTGAATTTATCCTCAGGGAATGACATTCTAATTACTTTGAAAACACCAAGAATAGCAGCAGAAGAACCCATACCTATAAGCAAGCGGCCTATACCTGGATAAATCCAGTGTTGCGCATATAACAAGGGCATTATCCCAATAACGGTGAGAATCATACAAAGCGGTAAAATCCATTTAGGGCCATATTTATCTAAAAGTATGCCCACCGGAATATGCATACCTGCATAACCTATGTAGTAAAGACCTGAATATTGACCAAATAAGGAAGCATCTATTTGAAATTTCTCTAAAATATCTGCCATCATGATGTTGGGCAGAACGCGTAAAATATATTGATAGGCGTAGAAGAAAGAGGCTAAGCCCCACATTAACCAGACTGAAAATGAATTTTTTGTTTGCCGCATTCCAATGACCTCTCTACATTTTGTAGAACGATAAATACACAAGATTCTTTATATTTTTTAAGTGAATAATACTAGCAGCTGGCGCTGCGCAGCAGGAATCGGAGGATGAAGAAAAAGGGCGTTGTCTTAGTCATGGTAAGGTCAACATAACAAGTTTATTTATTAAACTCAAGCATATGTAAAATTGTTAGTTGTGTAAACAACTTCTAATATGGAAGGCTATGATGGGTCGATTAATGGAAAAATCATCACATTTCTTCGCTTTTTAGGGTAATTTTTTAAAGCCCTAACACAATATAGCTCCTATACTAAAACGAGACTCCTGTTCTATATATATACATTGCGAGTTGCGATGCCAGCAAAAGCCAAACTCACGACGCTTGCACTTTGCACCCTGTTGGGTAGCTGCACTGTTGGGCCAGAATATATCAGGCCAGAGCCCCCACCCACCCCCTCTTATACTGAAACGCCACTACCAGAGAAAACTGTTAGCGCGCCAGTGAAGGGTGGAAAATCACAAGCATTTCAATTAAGCCAAACTATTCCCGCAAATTGGTGGGAATTATTTCATTGTCCTTCCTTAAACCAGTTAATTAATGAAGGATTTGCGCATAGCCCGACTATAGGGGCTGCCATCGCCGCCTTAAACGTTGCCCAAGAAAATTATCGCGCCCAATTTGGCAGCTATATGTATCCACAATTTGATTTACAGCTTAATGGGCAAAGACAACAAATGTCTGGCGCCACATTTGGCAGTGAAAATCAGCCCTCTTCGATATTTAATTTATTTAATGCCCAAGTTAATGTCGCTTATACCCTTGATATTTTTGGCCGCAATCGAAGTGAATTAGCAGCGCTTTGTGCGCAGATAGATTATCAACGCTACCAGGTGGAAGCCGCTTACCTCAGCTTGGCAGCCAATATCGCAACAACGGCAATTCTTGAAGCCTCATTGCAAAAGCAAATTCAAACAACCAAAGAAATCATTAAACTCGAAGAAGATTTGTTAATTATTACCAAAAGACAATTTAATGTTGGCGCGACCTCAAAAAATGCCGTTCTTACACAAGAAGCACAATTAGCACAATCGAAAACAGCGCTACCGCCTTTAGAGAAAAGTCTTGCCCAAGCAAGGCATAGCTTAGCCGCATTAACAGGCAGTGTACCTAGCCTTGCTGATATCCCTTATATCTCCTTAGATGAATTAACTTTGCCAAGCGAATTACCCGTTAGCTTGCCCTCACAACTCGTACAGCAACGACCTGATATACGCGCCCAAGAAGCTTTGCTCAAAGCAGCTAGCGCACAAGTGGGTGTTGCCACAGCAAACCTTTTACCACAAATAACCATCAATGGTAATTATGGTTGGGAAGCACTACAAATTGATCAATTATTTAATCCAAGCACCCTGGTTTGGAGTATTGCAAGCCAAGCACTACAACCTATTTTTCATGGCGGCGCATTACTTGCAAAGCGACGCAGCGCGATTGCAGCATTTGAACAAGCACGTTTTCAATATCAACAAACTGTATTGAGTTCTTTTCAAAATGTAGCGGACTCCCTTCGTGCTATAGAAATTGACGCCCACTTTCTTAAAGCGCAAACAGAATCTGTTCGCAGTTCAAAAGCATTGTATGAACTTTCAGTAAAACAACATGAATTAGGCGCAATCACCTATTTAGCATTATTGACGGCACAACGTGATTACAATACCGCTTTAATAAATCAAGTTCAGGCTCAAGCTTTACGTTACACCGACACCGCAGCTTTGTTTCAAGCATTAGGGGGCGGTTGGTGGACAAGTGTTGCACAAGGAGAAAATACCCGTGGCTAAGAAAATGATTATTATGCTCATCAGCTTAGGGTTGTTTTTTGGTTGCATTGTTGTCTATCACCTGTTTAGTGCACATATGATGAAAAAATATATGGCCGCCAGTGCTGCACCCATTGCCGTTACTACTATTGAAGCTAAAGATGAAGCATGGCAGCCCAGAATAAAAGCGTCTGGCAGCTTGCGGGCAATCAAAGGTGTTGATGTGACTTCTGAAATTGCCGGCATGGTTAGAACGATTCAATTTGTACCTGGCACCCAGGTTAAAGCGGGCACCTTGCTTGTGAAACTCAATGACGATGCGGAAAGAGCACAGTTAGAAGCCCTCAAAGCTGCAGCGGCAATAGCGCAAATAACCTATGAACGAGACAAATTACAATTTACAGTACAAGCGGTAAGCCAACAAACCCTCGATAATGATGAAGCTACCTTGAAAGGCGCCATTGCACAAGTAAATCAGCAAAAAGCAATCGTAGATAAGAAAACTATCTTAGCCCCTTTTACCGGCAGACTTGGCGTAAGTAATGTGAATCCAGGCCAATACATCAACCCAGGCGATAAGATAGTGACGCTGCAAGCGCTTGATCCTATCTATGTTGATTTTTATTTACCACAGCAATCTTTAAAAAAAATAAAAAAAGGCATGACGATTACACTTAATTCAGATTCATATCCCAGCAAAAAATTTACGGGTAAAATAACAACGATTAATCCCATCATTGATGTGGCAACAAGAAACGTTCAAGTTGAAGCAACAATCGATAATCCAAACCTATTACTTTTGCCTGGTATGTTTGCCACCGTTGAGGTCGCAACCGGACAAGCTAATCAATTCCTTACCCTGCCACAAACAGCTATTAGCTATAATCCCTATGGTGAAATTGCCTACATTCTAAAAGAACAACCTTCTACTGACAAAGAAAATAAATCCAAGAAAAAAGCCAAAGACGAAAAAGCACAAAAAGTTTATATTGCCAGCCAAACTTTCGTTACTGTCGGCGAATCGCGTGGTGATCAAGTTGCTGTATTAAAAGGCATCAAAGCAGGCGATTTGGTTGTCACCAGTGGACAATTGAAGTTAAAAAATGGCAGTTTGGTCGTCATCAATAATGCCGTTATGCCAAGTAATAATCCGCATCCTAATTTGGTGAACGAATAGCAAGGAGCGCAGATGCATTTCACTGATCTCTATATTCGCCGTCCTGTCTTAGCGACGGTAGTAAGCCTTATGATATTGGTTTTAGGCTTAAGAGCGATGAGCTTATTACCTATTCGCCAATTTCCCTTTACCCAAAATGCGGTGGTCACTGTCACCACTGTTTATACAGGTGCAGATCCAGCTTTGATTGCTGGTTTTATAACAACACCACTTGAGAATTCGATAGCACAAGCCAATGGTATCGATTACATGACCTCCTCAAGTACCTTAGGCACCAGCACAATCACCACCAATCTCAAGCTCAATTATGACCCTGACAAAGCGATGACAGAGATTAATACCAAAGTGAACGCGGTATTAAACCTCTTACCACAAGAAGCACAACAACCCACAATTTCTGTCTCTATTGGTGAAACTATCGATGCAATGTATATCGGCTTTAATAGTGACGTTTTAGAGAGCAATAAAATAACTGACTATTTAGTGCGGGTTGTTCAACCTAAACTACAAGCTGTAGATGGTGTTCAAAAAGCAGAAATTTTAGGCGAAAGAACCTTTGCTTTAAGAGCCTGGTTAGATCCTGATAAAATGTCAGCCTACAATGTGACAGGCTATGATGTTTCTCGTGCTTTAGCAGCAAATGATTTTATCTCTGCCGCGGGCCGTACTGACGGACAAATGGTAACGGTAAATTTAATTGCTGACACAGGCTTACATACGATTGAAGAATTTGAAAACTTAATCATCAAATCTCAAAATGGCGCGATTGTTCGTTTAAAAGATTTAGGAAATGTTACCCTTGGTTCAGAAAACTACGACACAATTGTTGGTTTTGACGGCAAGCAGGCCGTGTATATAGGTATCCAAGTTGCCCCTGCTGCCAACTTGCTCACCGTAATTGATAACATCAGAAAGATATTCCCTGAAATTCAATCACAATTTCCTGAAGGTTTGAACGGACAAATTGTTTATGATTCAACCAAATTCGTCAATAGCTCCATCCATGAAGTGATACGCTCCTTATTGGAAGCCTTCATTATCGTAACCGTGGTCATATTCCTATTTTTAGGCTCCGCACGCTCAGTGATTATTCCTGTTATTGCCATTCCTTTATCATTGATTGGCACTTTCTTTGTTATGTTAGTACTGGGTTATTCTATTAATCTTCTTACCTTATTGGCCTTAGTATTGGCAATCGGTTTGGTGGTCGATGACGCCATTATCGTGGTTGAGAATGTTTTCCGCCATATGGAAGAAGGTGTCTCACGCTTTCAAGCAGCGCTTGTTGGCGCAAGAGAACTAGCAAACCCCATTATTGCAATTTCAGTTGTGTTAATTGCCGTTTACGTCCCCATCGGTTTTATGGGTGGATTGACTGGCGCGCTCTTTACTGAGTTTGCTTTTACCCTTGCCGCGGCAGTGGGAATATCCGCCGTTGTCGCCCTTACTCTCTCCCCGATGATGTGCTCAAAATTCCTGAAAATGTCGAACAACAGTGGCGGCGGCTTGATGGAATATATCAATAAGAAACTCACAAAATTAGAACAACGCTATGAAGTGATGTTACATGGTACCCTCAATTATTTACCCGTCACTGCTGTCTTTGCTGCCATCATTTTAATGAGTAACTATTACCTTTATGCAAGCTCTAAACAAGAACTCGCCCCTAATGAAGATCAAGGGATTATTATTACCCAGCTAACCACCGCCCCCAATGCAAGCCTTGGGCAAACGCAGCTATTCTCCAGACAAATCTATGATGTCTTTGCCAGTTTCAAAGAAACCGATCATGTGTTCCAACTTGATGGGGTCTCAGGATTAAACTCTGGTATTGCTGGTATGGTCTTGAAGCCTTGGGATGAACGAAAAAGAACGACTGATCAACTGCAACCTATTATTCAAAAGGCAGTTAACGATATTGCAGGCGCTCGAGTAGCTGTATTCCAACCTGCCCCCTTACCAGGCAGCAGCGGCCTACCGGTACAATTTGTCATTCAAACAACGGAAAGTTACGATAGATTAAATGAAGTAACCCAAGCCATGATGGATAAGATCACAAAAAGTGGCATGTTTATCTATGTGGATACCGATCTTAAAATCGACAAAGCGCAAACCTCTATTGATCTTAATCGTGACAAATCTTCAGAACTAGGTTTAACGATGTCCGATGTGGGTAATGTACTGGCCTCTAACCTCAGTCAAAATTATGTTAATTTTTTCAGTATGTCTGGGCGTTCTTATAAAGTTATCCCACAAATCATTCGTAATGAACGTTTAAATGAAGAACAACTTTTGGATTATTATATAACGACCCAAAATGGTACTTCTGTCCCCCTCTCTACTATTGCTTCTTTAAAAACAACTGTTGTGCCAGAATCTGTTAATCACTTTCAACAACTTAATTCTGCAACGATTATGGGGGTTCCTTTCCCAGGGATCACCATGGGTGAAGTACTTAATTACTTAACCAAGCTTAGCAATGAAGAATTGCCAAATGGTTATACCCAAGATACAGCTGGCCAATCAAGACAATACATGCAAGAAAGCAGCGCACTACTTGTTACCTTTTTCTTTGCGCTCATTATTATTTTCCTCACCCTATCGGCGCTTTTTGAAAGCTTCCGCGATCCTTTAATCGTTTTAATCAGTGTTCCTATGTCCATTTGCGGCGCTATGATCTTTATTAGCTTAGGTGTCGGTGGTGCCAGCCTTAATATTTACACTGAGGTAGGTTTAGTAACCTTGATTGGTTTAATCTCTAAACACGGTATATTAATTGTGCAATTTGCAAATGATTTACAACTCGAAGGCATGAGTAAGCGTAAAGCCATTGAACGTGCCTCCACCATCCGTCTTCGTCCTATTTTAATGACCACAGCATCCATGGTTTTAGGCGTGTTCCCCTTGATTACAGCTACAGGTGCTGGGGCTGTAAGCCGCTATGATATTGGCTTGGTGGTAGCAACTGGTATTTCCATTGGCACCATCTTTACCCTCTTTGTTGTACCTGGTATGTATTTGATGCTCGCTGATGATCTCAGTCATAAGAAAAAGACAGAAGAAGAACATTTAGCTTCTCCTGTAGTTGAATTATAATTTAGGCTTTCGAGCAACTAAGAATAAAGGCTGTTAAATGGCTATTAGAAATATTGTATTAGCTGGTATACCCCAATTAAGGCACGTGACTATCCCCTTGCCACAAAGCCTGTTTGGCAGCGAAGAGCTCAAGCATATGGTTGAAGATCTCTTTGAGACCATGAAAGCTTGCAAAGGTGTTGGTTTAGCAGCCTCACAAATTGGCTTAAACTATCGACTCTTAACTTATGGTTTTGATACCAGCCATCCCCGCTATCCTGATCAAGATCCGGTTCCCTTTTGCTTAATGATCAATCCAGAGTATGTCGCTAAAAGTAATGAAATTGTCTATCTTTATGAAGGCTGTTTAAGCTTGCCTGAAGTGCGTGGCCTAGTACCACGACATGAGTGGATTGAAGTTAAAGCACAAAATGAAAAGGGTGAGTTTTTTCAAAAACGCGTTCAAGGTTTTGAAGCCAGAATTATACAGCATGAAATTGATCACCTGGATGGCAAGCTTTATCCAGAAAAGATGGATAATATGCGAACACTTGGTATTACGGCAGCATTACGAGAAGCAGGGCTGATAAGATAACGATAACTCATGAATTTGTTTGCAAGGAATAGCATGCGAAGCGACTACAATCTTCCCAGCATGATATGCTTAAACGCTGAGCGGCCGTAAGGAACAAAATAATCATTCTATTTCTTGAAGCGCCCAGCTTCCTACCTAAATTGTTGGCCGCGCATCCTGCCTTGTATCAGGTTCATCTAGCTCCATCGCCCCGTTAAGATCATCCCTAATGGCTTGAACCACAGGACTAATATAAGCACTTAGAAAGCTTCTTCCTCTATCATATATTGAGGTTGCTGCCTCGCTCGCCGCTGTCCTGATTTCTGCCAAATCAGCTTGAGCTATCGTTAACATATTAGCAAACATGACCGACATATCTTCTTCTTGGCTTGCAAGTGGGGCTTGTTCACTGACTGGTTTTTTCAAAAATTCTCTTAAAGTACTCAGGTTATCGACATTATATAGCGGCATTTTAATATCAATATGAGTGACAAAGGGATGCATACCTATTACGGCAAGTACATACAAGATACAGCCCACAGGGATGTCTTTGATGTCTAGCTCAAATACTTTGGCAGCACTGATATTCATAATCTGCCCAATTTTCTCAGACTCTTGCTGTGATGCACTGGGCAGTTGCACGCTGAGCAAATTGTTTAGCAGCACTTCAGGATCATCACTTTGAATATTTTCTCTTAGTTCAAAAGCTTGCCCCAATTTCATGTGCTTTGAAACAAGTTGTTTATTACTCAGTGTTATTTCTAATAAGGCTAAGGCCTGTTCTGTTGTTATAGACTCAATTTGTAAATCAAGCTTATCGATATGCGTTTTTTTAAGCATTGCCATAAGAACAGTAAATTCATCATCGCTTAGCGCAGAAAGTGCGAATGCTCTATACTCATGATCGGTTTTTCTTGGGTTCTCAGGATTGAGGTAGGCAATTAAAGATATGTACTCGGGACTGAACTGTATCCTTTGATGCGATTGAACACCTTTGATTGCCATTATCCTCTCCCTATTTTTATTATTATGGTTTTTATTATTTATTCATCTTCTTCTAATAGATGCTCATGTTCTAACCACACCACATTGATAATGCCGCATGAACATGCAAACAAAACACCTAATATCCAAGTAAAATACCACATAAGGCCTCCTAGTAAGCTTCAGGCTTATTCAATGTTGTTTTTACTTCCATTTTACCGCTGATAACTTTGTATACCCAAGAGGTATAAAAAGTGATGATAGGCAAAAAGAAAACCGCTACCCAAAACATATATTGTAAGGAACGATGGCTAGAGACTGAATCCCATAAAGTAAGACTGTGATCTGGGTTAACAGATGAAGGCAAAATGAAGGGATACATAGCTACGTTCGCAGTAAGTAGCGCTAAAATAATAGTTAATGAACTTAAAAACACCGCACAACCACACCACTCTTTGGCTGAGGAGATTGCAGCGCCCAAAGCGCAAATCACGGCCAAAATCGGCAGTGACCATAACAGCGGAAATTCATGGTAGTGTTTTAGCCACGCTTTTGGCATAACAGCGACCTGCTTGTGCACTGGGATCAAATTATCCTGCAGGTTGCCAATAGTCTCTATTTGAAAACCATTCACACCCCAAGCTATCCAAATGCCAATAAGCACAAACAAAGTAACAAAGCCCAAAGCGGCAATGATATTGATTCTTTTTAATGTCTCTGTGAAATCAACAATTAATTTCTTTTGTAAATAAACGCCACCTTGCAACATTAATATGGCAACTGAACATAAACCAAATAAGACAGCAAAAGGATTCAATAAAGCCCAAAAGCTGCCATGATAGTGAGATTGTAGGATGTCATCAAAATCAAATGGGATCCCCAACATTAAATTACCTAAACCAACGCCAAATACTAAGGCAGGAACAAAACCACTGATAAACAATGCCCAATCCCACATGGAGCGCCAAGCCTGGCTTTTCATTTTGCTACGAAAATCCATTCCTGGTGGGCGCAAAATGAGGGAAATTAAAACTAAAAATAAAGCATAGTAAAGGCCTGAAAACCCTGTGGCATAAACCATCGGCCAGGCAGCAAACACGGCTCCACCTGCGGTGATAAACCACACCTGATTACCTTCCCAAGTAGCCCCCATGCTATTGATAATCAACCGTCTATCATCATCCGTTTTGCCTACAAAGGGCAGCAGGATATTGACCCCAAAGTCTCTACCACCTAGCACAAAGAATACGGCAAAAAGTACGGTGATGAAGCACCACCAGATAATTTTGAGTGTTGCATAATCAAGTAGCATTGGCAGCTCCTAATTCATTTTTTTCAAAATGATAACGTTTTGTGCCTAACACGCTGGGCCCTAAACGCGCATATTTAACAATCAAAAATATATCAGCAACAAAGAGCAAGGTATAAAGCAAAACAAATCCACAGATGCTGGTTAACACCTGCCCTGATGAGACGCTTGATACGCCCATATAGGTTGGTAAAATTTCACCAATTGCCCAAGGTTGACGGCCATATTCTGCCACTATCCAGCCACATTCGGCCGCTATCCAAGGAAAAGGAATACTGATGATGGCGAAACGGAGCAGCCATTTACGGTGTTGTAATTTGCCTTTAATGTTGAAATAAAAGGCCAAGACAAACAATAGCAGCATTGAAAAGCCCAACCCCACCATGATTCTAAATGACCAAAACATGGGAGCAACTCGCGGGAAGCCTTGATAGGCTGCAATTTTTATATCTTGCTCTGTTACCTTGTTCAAATCGGGTGAATAGCGTTTAACTAACAATCCATAGCCCAAATAATCCTTAAGCTCATCAAATTCTTTGATTAAGGCTGGGTTAGGTTCTTTTGTTTTTTTAATTTTGTCTAATAAGTGTTGCGCCTTGACACCGAGTTTGATTTTCTCCTCATGCTCTTTCATGAGATCGTTTAAACCAATTACCGGTTTATCAAGAGAACGCGTCGCAATAATACCTAGGGCATAAGGGATCTTAACGGCATAATCCATGCGTCTTTCTTTATCATTTGGGATCCCAAATAAGGTAAAGGGTGCTGGTGGTGCATGTGTTTCCCATTCTCCCTCAATGGCAGCCAATTTTACCTTTTGTATTTCACCAACGGTGTAACCACTTTCATCGCCTAATACGATAACCGAGAAAATGGAGGCTAAACCAAAGCCTGCCGCAACAGCAAATGAACGTCTGGCAAAGTGGGTGTCTCGATGCTTAAGCAAGTAATATGCACTGATGCCTAAAACAAAGATAGCGCCAGTTACATAGCCTGAAGCAACAGTGTGTACGAATTTAACTTGAGCAACAGGATTAAAGAAGATAGCCGAAAAACTAGACAATTCCATACGCATTGTTTCATAGTTAAACTCTGCGCCGATGGGATGTTGCATCCAAGCATTGGCTATTAATATCCATAATGCCGACATATTGGCCCCGATGGCCACCAACCATGTCACCATTAAATGCTTGGCCTTGCTTAACCTATCCCAACCAAAGAAAAACAAACCGATGAGTGTTGCCTCTAAAAAGAAGGCCATAAAACCTTCGATTGCCAAAGGCACCCCGAAGATGTCACCTACAAAGTATGAGTAATATGCCCAGTTCGTACCGAACTGGAACTCCATCGTTATCCCCGTCGCAACACCCATGGCAAAGTTAATACCAAAAAGCTTGCCCCAAAACTTAGTCATGTCCTTATATATTTCATTTCCTGTTAAGACATAGACCGATTCCATGATGGCTAATATAAAGCCTAAACCTAAGGTCAAGGGTACAAACAAGAAGTGATAAAGGGCAGTAAGTGCAAATTGTAGTCGAGACAGTTCGACGACGGTTTCATTGACCATTCAGGCTCTCCGATGATGATGAATAAATTGATTTGATGCCATTAAGGCGATCACTGACTGACAAAGGATGGCTAAAACAGATTTTCCATAGACAAAAGAGAAGGATTACTTTTATAAAAAGGATAACGCTTAGTTTTCTAGTAAGTGAATTTTTTTTCATAGAAACTCACTATATCACTGCAAGAACACTAACACAATCTGAGTCTAGGGCTGTAAATATAATAAACTAATTTACACCTCTATTGATCTGATTAAAAGCAAATGTAAGTTTTCAAAGATTAAAACACGTGATTTAATCAAAGTGACAATGCTATTTGATTTGCTTAACAAGCTAACTATCACCTTAGGATGCAAATTGAAGAAATGACACTTAATCTATTCAGCAGCATTTTGCTTTTATTAACACTCAGTATCTTTGTGACAGCTTTCTGTCAGCGCATCAAAATACCGGTTTTAGTAGGTTATATCGTGGTTGGGATCTTGGCTGGTTCCTCTGGAATTGGCTTCTTAACGAGTTCAGATGCAATAAAATTACTTGCTGAGTTTGGCATTGTATTCCTCATGTTCACCGTAGGCCTGGAATTTTCGCTTCCCAGATTAATGCAACTGAAAAAGGATGTGTTTTGTTTTGGCAGCACACAGGTGATCTTCAGTATTTTGCTGACCATGGCATTAGGCTTGGTTTTCAAGCTTACGCTCATTCAATCCTTTATTGTGGGCGCTATAGTGGCAATGTCATCCACCGCGATTGTACTGCGCCAATTAACGGAGCAAGGCGAAATTAATAACCCATCTGGGCAACATGCCTTAGGTATTTTGTTATTTCAAGATTTAGCGGTAATTCCAATTTTAATTTTATTACCCTCTTTGGAGTCAACACAGACTCAACCCTTAAGCAGCTTATTTGGCTTGGCATTAATTAAAGGTGCTATTGCTATTACCCTTTTGATTTTTGTGGGTACAAAAGTCCTTAAACCGCTTTTTTATAAGATCACCAGCAATCATTCACTTGAGCTTTTTACGCTCATGATTCTCTTTATTACTTTTCTATGTGCAGGTATTACTTCTTCATTAGGCTTGTCCTATACATTAGGTGCATTTTTAGCCGGCATGGTGCTTGGTGAAACTGAGTTTAAACATCAAATCAAAACAGATATCCGTCCCTTTAAAGATATATTGATAGGCTTTTTCTTTATCACAGTAGGCACGCAGTTTAATACCACGACGATGATTACGGCATGGAATTGGACCCTTTTGATGTTTGTTGCCTTGGTCTTTTTCAAAGTACTTTTAATATCTGTATTAGGGCTTTTCTTTACAAGATCAAAATACACTGCCTTACAAACAGGATTAATTCTTGCCCAAGGTAGCGAATTTGGCTTTGTCATACTCAACATTGCCTTAGAATCTAGTTTGTTTCCCGATGAATATGGTCAGGTAATATTAGCTGCCTTGTTATTTAGTATGCTCCTTGCCCCGCTGGTGATTAAACATCAACACGCCATACTAAAGGTATTAAAAATACGAGACAAAAAGTTAGCCGCAGATGATGAAGACAGTCTCAAAACTGCCAATCAAACCTTGAAGGACCATATATTGCTATGTGGATATGGCCGTGTGGGACAAAATATTGCGCGATTTTTAGACAAAGCAAATCTTCAATATATTGCCCTTGATTTAGATCCCCTGCGTGTAAGAAACGCCCGTCTAGCTGGTGACAATGTATTCTATGCCGATGCAACAGATTATCAAAATTTACAGCATGCCCATATTGAACATGCCAGAGCTATCATTATAGGCTTTATTAACCCGCAGATAACAGCCAATATCATTGAACTGATAAGAAAGCATCATGAGAAAATTCCCATTATTGTAAGATGTCATGATGATGCTGAAACTAACCTTTTTTATGAAAAAGGCGCGACTGAAGTTATACCTGAAATTTTTGAAACTTCCTTAATGATTTCATCCCATATCCTATTAATGATGAATGTGCTTCCTGAAAAAGTGAATGAATGGGTAAATCAAAGCAGACAAAAAAGATATGTGTTATTAAGAATGGTCTTTCCTGGCTTGGAAAGTGCCACCTTTGAGGAAGATATTGCCCTCAAAGAAGGGCTGCATGTAGTCAAATTACCTGATGAAGCCTTTGCCGTTAATCATTTTATCATTGACTTGAATTTGATTGATATCAAAATAAAAATCATGGCAATACGCAGAGGCTTAGAAAGAATTGTCGAGCCCCCACCTAATTTCAAGTTACATGCTGGTGATGTGATAGTGCTTTATGGGCAGCTTTCACATCTTGAGCATGCTGAGAAAATCTTGCTGATAGGTGAGGATCACAAATAAGGCAAGCTAGGCAGCACGTAAATTTGCCAATCTCGCACTACGTCTAGGCACTTGTGCTTCTTGTGTTTCTTGCCTTTGCTGTCTTGCTTGATTTCTGCTGTGTTGTTGCGCAGGTAGATAAGCGCGCGCTTGTTCTTCATGCGCTATCGTATTTTGAGCTTGAGCATCTACTTGTGGTTGTGCTTGCCTTTGAATGCGTTGCTGCAACAATGGTATCTGTTGGCGTAGCGTATGAATGCTTTCCCTTGCCGCTCTATATAAGTAGCAAACCGCTTTATAGCTGTAATAAGCAATAGCTGCGGTGGCAACGCTGGCAAGTGCAATACTGAGCCCTGTTTGAACAGCAGCAAAAGCAGCAGAATGGGCAAGATTAAGCCCGAATGCCTTCATTGTTAAAGCATTCAATCCATAACCCAGGGTTTCTACTAAAACCGAACTGATCCCATAGATAATACCAATACCCATAAAAATTCTTTTGGCAACAGCTGTAAATAGCATTTTGATTGCTTCAAATGCATGCGTTGCCAGCCTTGAGATAAAATCTGTAAATGCATTCCAAAAAGCTTTTACAAATGGTAAAGCCAGTTCATATAACTTGATGACGGTGTCTTTTATCGCCAATGCACAATCTTTTATCAACAACCAGGTTTGATTTAAATAATAGGGAATATTTCTAATGAATTGTCCCAGGAGTTTGGGTACTTCGTTATAAAGAAATTCCGCAATGATACATATTCTATTCCACAAACCTTTTACAATGATTTCTGCGACATCAAGCATAAATCTTAAGAAGCGTTGACCATAATGAAAACCTTGGATCAGCCAATGGATTGCTTTATCCCATGCATATTTTGCCATTGAGGGCAAATTTTGAATAAAAGCAAATAACCCATCATAAGCATATTTAAAACCAAGGCTAATATAAGCATAAGCACTGGCCAACCATACTTGGGTTTGCGCAGCATAATAGAAAATTTGGGTTTTAAAGTAAGCGCTATATTCAGCGATAGTTTTTAAACTGCTTGATGCAAGCGCTTTAAAGTATACTCTAAAGGATTCCATATATTGCCATACGGAATTCATGTCCTGGATTGCCATTTGTACCTCTCACTTCAATGACATTTATGATATGAATGTGAATCAACCGTTTTTAAATGTTCGCTCTTGCGTAAAGTCGCGCTTGAGCTTGAGCCTGTTGTGCTTGCCCATCATTTTGCGCACGCTCGTCCTCAAACTGATGAACAACAGGCGCTTGTCTTTGAGAAAGGATTTCATCCACCTCATCAGCTTCATCTTGGTCTTGCACATCAATTTGAGCGGGGGGTAGCATTTCAACATGCTCTCCCTGCTCCCTTGCAGCCTCTTCGTGATGTAACAATGACAATGGAAATAATAAAGCTACGGTGATGAAACTATAACTAAGTGCGCCAAGCACTAAAGCACCCGTTAGCACTCCACTCAAAATGGTTTGCAAGCTGTTCGCGACATTGTTATTAGCAAGATCATAACCCAAGGTATTGCTTATGAATCTATTGAATACACCAGCCATACCTTCAACAAGAACCGAACTGATGCCAAAGAGCATGCCTAAGCCAAGCAACAAACGCTTGCTTAAAGCTTTTATTGACCATTTGCTAAATGTAATGAGGGCACGAACAGAAGTATCAAGTACATTTTTCAGGATATTCAAGCCACGCTTTAATAAGGGGATGGCATTATGATATAAGTAAATGCAAATATTTTTTGCTAAAATCAGCGCATTTTTTGCCATCTCTAAAAGACGGTTTGCATAATGTGGCAAATTCATCACAACATGCTTTATCGCTCTTGCAATGCCAATAGCACTGTTTTTCAGACCTCTTGCTATGCTAATAAAACTATCTTTAAAAAATCTGAGCACACTCGGCATGAGGTTATAAAGCTCACGGAAAATTTCAGGAAGGTTTCTGAGGGCTTCAACAATGATACTCCCCAACCAGCGCATAAAACGCACCCCAAACAAAAAGCCCTGCCCCAATTTTTCTCTTAATGTTGAAAAGACTTGTCTGAGCATTTGTGGCAAATTGATGAGCATTTGATAAGACCATTGCATGCCCTGCTTAATCGTTGTTGTGATGCCACTCAGCGCACTTTTGGCCCATTGCGGAAACTGGCGCATAACTTCAATGCTCTGATTTACTTGATTTCTCACTGTTTCACGAAAAGCGTTTATTGAATTCCAAAAAGAATCTCTGTTATTTATTGGCATAATTTGTACTCCGAGCCAGATTTTTAATCTTGGGCAGATTCTATGTGAATGATCGCTCACATGCAACAAGAAAATTTCTAAAATACATACTAAAGTCCTGGATTGTGAGTAATATAGAATTGATATGACAAAATTAACTTAGTTAAATATCTTTTTATCATCCGCCTTCCACCATGCTATAGTGTGCTTATGCATAAAAATGAACTTGTCATTATTCTTCATGGTATCGCTAGAACCAGCCGTTCCATGCACAAAATCGAAAAGGCGCTTCTGAGCGCAGGCTATGATGTGATGAATGTAGATTATCCTTCACGCAAGGAGCCTATTAACGTTTTAGCTGAAATTGTCTATGAAAAAATAAAACAATCGGCACAAAAAGCAGAACGAACACATTTTGTATGCTACTCAACAGGCTGCCTTGTTTTAAGAGAACTCCTTGCTAAACATTCACTTAATAATGTTGGCCATATTGTTTTCCTTGGCCCCCCCAATCAAGGTTCAGAGGTTGCTGATTTTCTGCAAAACAACTTTTTATATCGTTGGGTTTATGGACCTGCGGGTTTGGAGCTGACGACAAAACAAGCAAAGGAAAAGCCTTTTCCCTTGCTTGCCTATCCATTTGGAGTAATAGCAGGTAACTGTTGCCTTGATCCCATCTGTCATTTCATTTTACCAAAAGGCAATGATGGCAAGGTCTCTATTGAAAGTACTAAATTAAGCGGCATGACAGATCATATTGTACTGAATGCTTCTCATACCTTTATGATTACAAACAAAAGTGTCATTAAACAAACCCTGCACTATTTAGCACAGGGCTCATTTTCTCGCTAAACTACTGGGGCACCAAAACGATTGGGCCCTTCAGTGCCTTTAAAGAAGAGCAAATAAATACCCACAAGTAAGTTCACAATAGGTATTATTGCTATCAAATACCACCAGCCCGACTTATCTAAATCATGAAAACGTTTAATGGCTAAAATGACGCTTGCATATAACACCACTAATGCAACAATGAGCATCAGCAAAGCAAAGACAATTTCCATACCACTTGGAGCTTGCTGTGAGTTTTCAGGGGGCAAAACGAATTGCATCCCGCCAAAAAAGATAGCGCAGAAAATACCGAGCGCCAGAGAGTAAAGAAAATAATTAAGACGACCTAAACGGCCACGATGAGAAAAATAGGCATTCAATATTTTATCCATAATATAACCTTATTTAAGCATGTGTATATAAATGCAGCTCAAAATATGTACTTTCTATATATGAAGTATAGGTAGGGGAATAAATCTTTTGTTATAAAGGTGTATGTTCAAGGTTTTCTTGATACATGGCATCATTTGCTGCATGGAGGGAGCCTATATAATCTGAGCAATCTGCTTTAACACCAACAAACACTTGCCACTGTCTGCTTACCCATTGCATAAAAATGTGATGTGCTTTATTCATTCTTGCCTTTTTTATAACGCTCTCTTTTACCAAGATAGCTTATAGAATGCCTTCTTGCGCATCCCTTAACTTCTCCAATCAACCCCTTAAAAAAGACCTTTTATCGACTTTCACTCAAGGTCAATTGAGCATTCAGGTATGATAGTAGCCTGACATACGTGGGGTTATAGGATAAAAAAATGTTCTTGTTAAATATTGATGCTGCTGATTGGGTAAAGGCCAAAGAATATTTCAAATTAAACACAACAGCTGTAAAAATAAGTAAAAAGCAAAGCGGTTGCCCCTACTCCTTCATGAAAATTAATGACACCATCGTAGCTGTGGGCTATAAATTAGGTGCTGGTACTTTTGGTGTTGTGAAAGTAGCACAAAATGAGAAAGGTGAAAATTTTGCTGTCAAAATAGAGGGCGGCAAACTTGTTAAAGATGATTTAAAAGAAGAAGTTATCTTAAAATTAATGAACTATTCTTTTGGCATGATAGAGCGCCAATTAGACAAACTCAAAACCTTTATTCCTAATACCCATATGGAATTTAAAAGTAAATATAAAAAATATAAACTTCTTGAGCTTTTAGAAGGAACGGATTTAATATTTAAACTGTATGACAAAGATGCTTATGAGAATCGAGATTGCTATGTTCCCATTAACAGTTTAAATGAAGAACAAAAACTCATCATTGCTATCAAATTCTGCAATATTTTAAAACAATTACAAAGTTTGAGAATTATTCATGCAGACATAAAACCTGAAAATATAAAAATTAAGATAGAAAATGATAACATCACAGTTAAGATAATGGATTTTGGTTTTTCCATGATTTTACCATCTGGAGTTAATACTATTGTTGATGGTTATAAAGGTACTGGTCCCTATATTGCTCCTGAAATCTTTAATACTGATGAACCAAGACTATCCACCTTAACCTTTTCATTCGAATCAGATATATATGCGACTGGTGTCATGTTTGAAGCTAATTTCGGCATTAGTCATGAAATTTGCAAAGGCATGCTCAAGAAGAATCCAAATGAAAGAGATCCCGTTGACACAACGATTAAAAAATTGATGACTGCCTTAAAAGGCTTAAGCGTCCTTTCTCCTGAAGCGATGCGCTTTATAGCAGAGATTGAGCCCCCTCATAAACCGATTGCGCCCCTTATGCCTGTTGCAGCGCTCCCAACACCTGCTGCTACTGCACCCACTGTCGCTGCGCCAACGCCAGCACTACTTAAACGAGTCGCTTTACCAAAAGTTATGCTCGACCAAGATGTTAAGGTACAATTAAGAGCCACGCCACTTAAACCCAAAGTGGACATTAATACGCCAAAGGGTAGCCCGGCACCACTTTTTAAGCTAAGACCCATTGCAAAACAAGAACAGCCATTAACTCACACTATAACTGAAGAAGCCAAACGTGAATTGTCTCCTGTGGCAAGAGTTCGACCTGCAACACCAAAGGCAGTAAAACCCACAGTACCAGTAGTCGCAAAAGAAAATAAAGCTGAAACATCATCGCCACAAGTACTGGAAATAAGGCAAAGACCATTACCTCAAGCCCCCAAAAGAAGTCCTTTGAACACAAAGCCAACACCATCGCCCAAGAAAGTTGACTTTGCAGATATAAATCCAAGTGCTTTAAAGATAAATCGTATCGCGATGCTAAGAAATAAGCTCGAGACAACCAAGGCTGTTGAAGCTCTTAAACCAGAAATTGAAGCACTTTACATAACAACTTCGTCAATGACACCGCAATTTGATACAACGATAGCCAAGCCAAATTTTGACAAGTTGACAAAAATTGGCGTAGCAACGCCATTACTTCAGATAGCTTCTAAGCCACTAAAAATGTAGCTAAAGGCATTCAAAGCTTTAGCTTGCTTAAGCTTTGATGCTTTTTTAAGTTCTCATAATCGTGAAAATTATGGACTTGCCCTTTCCTTCTTACTTCATTAATTTTATCGAATGAAATGTCTGCAATAAGCAGCTCACTTTTATTCATTTTTCCTTGAGCATGGATCCCATCATCATTAAAACCATTATCAACTGGGGTAAATAAAGCAGCTTGCCCTACTAAATGTTCAATATCACCGGCAAAATTAACCTTATCTACTATACTTGACAAAAGCACATAACATTGATTTTCAAGTGCCCGCGCCCGACAAGAAAGTTGAACTCGCATAAAACTTGCCTTGGATGGGGTATAGCTGGGAACTAATATTAATTGAACACCTGCTTGGGTAAAATTGCGAACAAGTTCAGGGAATTCACTATCATAACAAACAACTATCCCTATAGGCCCTAGAGCTGTCTCAAAAATGGTTTGCCCATTGCCGGGCACCAAGAGCTGAGCTCCCTTTTCATCTGTGACCAGATTAAGCTTATCTTGATAACCATAAGATTTATCAGGGCCAAAAAAGTATGCTCGATTAAAAAAATGTGCAGGATCATGTTTAACAAGCACTGTACCAGCTTGAATATAAAGCTGATATTGATGGGCAAGTGACTGAAAAAGCGCTATATAATCCGGTATCAAGGGTTGGAGCTTAGCAAACAAGTTTGCATCATCTTGTGCCTCGTTGATCATTTCAATGCCGGCATACTCTGGTAAAAGCAATAACTGTGCGCCTCTTTTTTTCGCTTGTTCAACCAGCGATGTTATTTTATCAACATACTGCTGCCAGTTTTGCATGTTTTCAATACAATATTGTGTTGTAGCGACGGTAATCACAGGTGCTTTGTCCAAAATATCATTGGTTTTGAAGTACTTTTAACATGGTTTATTTCCAACCATTCATAATAAGCACATAAGTTCGTGTGCTTTTGATAACCAAAATACTCCCACACGTCATTCAAAGGTATATAATCTGTAGGACGCCTTGTATCCTGAGGATCGCGCTCTACGGCACAAAAAGCGGCAATTTTACTGCCATAAGCCCGAGCACAAGCTTCTCTTTCTTGAAAGAAATGTCTATATACGCCTTTATTTCTATAGGACGACAATAATACAGACTCTCCAAAATAAAAAACTTCAGATAAATTAAAGCCATTTTCTTCAAATGGCTTTTGGCATTCTGTGGTCTCAAACATCAAAGGAATGGCTGTTGAAGCTCCAACCACTTTTTGAACATCTTGCACCAATATCAAAATAGCCTCATCACTTGCTGTATAGGTTTTAAGATAGTTACGCTCATAGTCAAAGTTTCCCTCATAAAGGTAGGGATATTCTTTAAAGATTTCGATCCTAAGTTCAGCTAGGTTATCAATATAAGGATGAATTTGCTTACCTTTTAATCTACTGATGGTTAATCCCTGCATTTTATACACCTATCTGCTTTAACCATTCTTGTAAATTATAATAATTGGTCACACGGGTAATTTTATTATTTTGTATTTCAAAAAATGCACCGCAACGCAGCGCATAGCGTTGATTATGCGCTGCTGGCAAAGTTGCTTGTGTTTTTTTATAAACACCTTCAATGGTAAATTCTGCTGATGCCCTGGTGCCTTCCTCATTTGCCATGATAATTAAGTTTTTAACAGTTTCCTGATAGAACTCATTCATCTCATCCATGAAACGGGTAAATGCCTGCAGACCAATTTGCTTCTCACCTTGATTCACTTCATGAACAATTTGATTATCTAGCAAACCTAAAAAAGTGTTCAGATCCTGCTTGTTGAAACTATCATAGTATTGTTGAATAAGTGACTTAGCTTTTGCTTGCATTTTTTCACCTTAAACGTTATTTCTCAGTACTCTAAAGGATCACCCTATGCGCCGCAAGCTTCAAAGCAAGGATTGATGTATGAGCATCTAAACATGGACTAAAATCATGCGCTATCAACGTAATATATCAGCTATCCTTGTGTTATTTACTGGCCCCTACTCTTGAGGTAAAACCCATGGAATTTAGACAGCTTGGTCATTCTGGATTAAAAGTACCTGTTTTAAGTTTAGGTACAGCTACCTTTGGCGGCAAAGGTGAGATGTTTAAAAAATGGGGTGAAACCAATGTTAAAGAAGCAACCGAACTGGTAGATCTATGCCTTGAGGCAGGGCTTAACTTTTTTGATAGTGCTGACATTTACTCCACTGGCGCTTCAGAAGAAATTTTAGGACAAGCGATTAAGGGACGTCGTGATAAATGTCTGATTTCAACCAAGGCTACCTTCAGAATGGATAGCGATCCTAACGCGGAAGGCTCTTCACGTTATCATCTTATCAAAGCTTGTGAAGCAAGTTTAAAGCGTCTTGGTACAGACTATATTGATGTCTATTTTATGCATGGTTTTGATGGACTCACACCCGTTGAGGAAGTATTAAGTACCCTCGATAATCTTGTTTCAAGCGGTAAGGTAAGATATATCGGTTGCTCCAATTTTTCAGGTTGGCATACGATGAAATCTCTTGCATGTTCTGACAAATATGGCTTTAATCGCTATGTAGCCTATCAAGGTTATTACTCCTTGGTGGGCCGAGACTATGAATGGGAATTAATGCCGCTATGTTTAGATCAAGGTTTAGGTTTGATGATTTGGAGTCCCTTAGGTTGGGGCAGACTCACTGGCAAAATTAGACGCAACCAACCACTTCCTCCTGGTCGCTTGCAGCAAGGTGGCGCAGAAGGTGGCCCACAAGTTTCAGATGATCATCTCTTTAGGGTTACAGATGCCTTAGAAACGATTGCACAACAAACAGGCAAATCCGTACCGCAAATAGCGCTCAATTGGCTCTTACAACGCCCCAGTGTTTCAAATATTGTCATTGGTGCACGTAACAAAGAACAGCTTAAGGAAAATCTAGGAGCTATTGGCTGGCAGTTAACAAAAGATCACATCACCATGTTAGATGCTGCTAGCAGCAGCTATCCCGCTTATCCCTATTGGCATCAAATGGGATTTAATGAACTCAATCCAAAGCCTGTGAAGTGGTAAGATTTTCTAATGATGGGCGGACTTCTTGTCTGTCCATCTTAAAATAGATGTCGCAAGAAGTTCGACATTTCATAGCCCCTCCCCACTTTATCTCAGGCTAAAATCTGCTATCCTATCTTCCATTTAGAAATGGCCTTCATTCAGAATAACAACTGAAAATATAAGGAAATATTATGCCTAAGGTGATTATTATTGGCGGCAATCATGGTCTTGGACTTGCCTGGACCAATTATTATTTAAGTCAAGGATGGGATGTGGTTGCAACATACCGTGACGAATCAGCCTCTACCGAATTATTTACACTAAAAGAAAATATATACTTAAGCATTATAAAATGTGATGTGACAAAAGCAGAAGATTTTAAAGCCTTAGCAGAAATCAATGACATCAATCTTGTTATTTACAATGCAGGCACTAAAGGCTATAGCAAGCGTTTTGCAAAAGCTGAAGAACACAGCGTAGAGGAACTTGACAATGCATACTTTGTCAATACAAGAGGTCTTTTCTGTGCCTTAAAGACTTTAACACCAAAACTAATGAACACCCCCTATTCCATGTTTGTTTATATGAGCACAGGTGTGAGCAGTACCGCTGATAACTTAGGAGGCGGATACTTGCCATACCGAAGTACCAAACAAGCGGGTAATAGCATTATTCGTACTTGGGATATTCGCCTTGCAGAGCAATGCATTGAATTGAACAAACCCATTGAAGAGCGCCCTCTCTTGTTTGCAATGAGCCCAGGCCTCATCGATATTGGCATGGGAGCAAATGTGAAAGGCGCAATGCCGGTTAGCGAGGCCATAGCAAAAATGGTAGATGTCATGAATATGGTTTATGAAACAAATGACACCCATGCCCTGTGGACATATAACAAAAAAAGGCTTGAATCTTATAGCATGCCTACTGTTATTAACGAATATAAAGGACCAATTAATGAAGATAAAAAAGAGATCTTACATGCCTTTGGCCATCAATCCAGCCCTACACTTCGCGAGCAATTGCTAACGCTGACTGTTGAAGAGGACGTGAACAAAGAGCAAAAGGAAAAAAGAACAGCAGCTAGCGTTTTATTTTAAAAGAGTAAAGAACAATTCGCTTAGCAGTTTGAATTTAAGCGAGGCGCCAAGTAAGCGAATCCCCAGGAGTGTATGCTTTGATACATGACTGGGGTGAGAGAGCGACGGCAACAATGCATAAATTGAAAATGGAAAGTTAATTTACCAAGAACCACCAAGCGCTTTGATTAGGTTCACACTCGCAATTTGACGCCGGGCATGTAGATCAATCGCTGCTAATTTAGCTTGTAAAGCAATATTTTGCGTCACAACGA
>CAZBZP010000013.1:11826-19997 GCA_964496435.1 Uncultured Candidatus Berkiella sp. | reverse complement strand
TGTAGATCAATCGCTGCTAATTTAGCTTGTAAAGCAATATTTTGCGTCACAACGATATCAAGATAAGTCGCTATCCCACCCTCATAGCAATAATATGATTGTGCTAGGGCCTCAGAGGATGATTTCACCGCTGCGTTTTGTGATATAGATTGCTCTTCAAGTAAGAATTGTGCTGCCAAGTTATCTTCAACTTCCTTAAATGCGTTGAGAACTGTTTGCCTGTAATTTGCGACTGTTTCATGATATGTAGCTTTTGCTGCATCTAAGCGCCCCTGAAGATTACCGCCATCATAAAGGTATTGCATCACTGTTGGGCCCAATGACCATACCAAACTGGGCACATCAAAAAGTTTAGCAAAGCGAGCGCTTTCATAACCACCATCCGCAATTAAATTTAGAGATGGGAAAAAGGCTGCCTTGGCAACGCCGATATCAGCATTAGCAGCCATAACTTGTCTTTCAGCACTGAAAATGTCAGGCCGTCTTTCTAATAAAGTTGAAGGCAGATCAGAACCAATAATTGGCACTAAAAATGTTTGATGTCCCATAGCAAGCGAAAAGTTGGCTGGCGCTTCTCCTACTAAGACAGCAATGCTATGTTCAAAGGTTGCTCGCTGTAATTTTTTATCTGCATAGAGTGTTTTGACATTTTCTAGCTGCGTTTGCGCTTGTGCCACATCTCCTTGCGTAGCGATACCTTCTTTAAAACGGTTGCTGGTTAATTCAAGTGCTTTTTCATAAGCAGATGTAAGTTCTTTTAAAGTGTGTAAGGATTCATCAGCTGCTTGCAAAGCGAAGTAATTGCTACATAACAAAGTGCGCAAACTCAACTCTGTTGCTTTTAGGTCTTGTGAGCTTGCTTGCATGCGGTATTTACTTGCCCTAACGTTATTACGTACCCGTTGCCATAAATCAAGTTCATAAGCAAAATTTGCCGTAATAAGCCTGTCATTGTAACGAGGATGGCTAGAAGGGTTTGCTACCGTTTTTGAGGTTTGCTGGCGATTTGTATCGCCATTAATACTGAGATTTGGATAAAGACCCGAGCTGGCTATCTCATAGACAGCAACGGCATTTTCATAACGTGCCAGTTGTGCTTTTAAGTCTTGGTTGAGCAAACCGACTTTGATTTGTAAGTCGTTTAATACACGATCATTATATATTTCCCACCAACATTTTTGTTCTGAAATTTCAATATAAGTATTTGCAGGTTTCCAGGTACTATCTTCTTTATATTCCTCAGGAATAAGCATAGGTGGCCTCTGATAAGGAGGCGCCATGGAGCACCCCTCAAGGAAGCATATTATTAATATCACAACCCCTGATTTTCTCATGCTTTCTTATCATCCACCTGCGTCGACAACACTCTAACAACGTCACCGCTCTCGATGGAATCAGGTGGATTCATCACTATTTTCTCACCTGGCTTTATCCCAGTCACTTCAACGACATTACCGTAATCTGTTGAAATGGATATGCTTTTTAAAAGTACCTTATTTTCTTCAGAAAGTACTGCCACCTGCATACCTTGGGATCTAAAAATCAAGGTATTCACCGGCAGGATAATGCTGTGCTCTGGTGATGCTATTTTAATATGCACTTGCACGTAACTTCCTGCTAATAATTCATAGTTGGGATTTGGAATTTCAAGCTCAACCAGTAAGGTGCGTGTATCCGTGTTGATGGCCTTTGCTGTTTGCACTAATTTTGCTGGGTATTTTTTTTCCGGTCTTTCTATCAAATTAATATATACTTCAGTTTTTGCATTAAATTTAGTGGCATATATTTGCGGCACATTGATATACAATCTGAGCTTATTTGCTTGAACAATATGAAATAAAGGAAATGCACTATTACTACCAGCATCAATCAAAGCCCCTATATCGGTAGTGCGTGAAGTAATGATGCCATCAAATGGCGCGGTTACTTTTTGAAAATCAGTTAATTCTTGTAATCTATCTTTATTTGCAACATTAGCTTGTACAATACTGGCTGTTGATTTTGCTGCACTAACCCTCTCCTGTACCTCTTGTTTTGTAACCGAGTTTGTTTCTAATAACTTTAGCCATCGACTTGCTGTCGTTTGTGCTAACTCATGGTTTTCGATAGCAGTTTTAAGATCTGCTTTTGCTTGTCGAAGTTGAGCATCCACCTCTGGGGTTTCAATCACTGCCAGTACTTGATTCTTTTTCACATGCGCGCCAATATCTACATTCCACTTTCTTATATACCCATTAGTTCTTGCAAATATCGTTGCTTCATGCCAAGCAAGCAGATTACCCGGCAAGGTTATTTCTTCAAAAGCCTTTTCTTTCTTTGCCTCTATTACCTTCACTGTTCTGATTGATAAATCATTGGTCTGGCTTTTTAATGAATGACTTTCAATAACACGTTTTCCAATACCTAACAATGCAATGGCTGCCAAAATGAAAAGTACCCTTTTCAATCGGCTTGCGTTCTTTTCTGACAGTAAATTAGGCGTGCTGGGATCCATTCACATCTCCCTGTTTTTTATTTCTATATCCATGAATCAAGCAAAACACAGCAGGTACAAAAAATAAGGTTGATATTGTTGCAAAAAGCAAACCACCTATTACGGCTCTACCTAAAGGTGCATTTTGCTCTGAACCTTCACCTATTGCCAAAGCGATAGGTATCATACCAATAATCATTGCTGATGCCGTGATAAGTACAGGACGAATGCGGGCATAACCTGCTTCAAGCATACAGGTGATGGGATCGTGTCCTAGCGCCATATAATTTCTGGCAAAACTGACTACAAGAATACTGTTAGCTGTCGCCACCCCCATACACATAATGGCACCTGTTAACACAGGTACACTTAGTGTCGTGTGGGTAATAAATAATATCCACGCTATCCCCGTGATAGCACCAGGCAATGCGGTAATAATGATAAAAGGATCTAACCATGACTGAAAATTAACAACAATCAACAAATAAACCAAGACAATTGAAAAGAGTAAACCAAAATACAAACCACTAAATGTCTCCTTTTGGGTTTTCATTTGGCCTCTGGCAACAAGTGATGATCCTTTAGGCAATTCTTTATTATATTTTTGAATAATCTTATTGATTTTCTTCGATATTGAACCTAAGTCTTGATCTTGAACTGAAGCAAAAATATCCATCACAGGTTGCACATTATAATGTGATTCAACAACTGAGCCAAAACCGCGGCTTATCGTAGCAAGCGCACCTAAAATTTGAGGCTGGCTTGCTTTGGTTAAATTTGATATTGGTGTATTTTTTAAAGCTTGTAATGAATCCAATCGATATTGTGGCACTTGGGTTACAATAGAATATGAAACACCGTTTTTAGGATCCAGCCAAAATGTGGGTGATGTTTGAAAACTGCCAGATAAAGATATTAACATATTAGCGCCAACATCTTGCTGCGTATAGCCTAGTTCTTTAGCTAGACTTCTATCCACATTAACATATAACTCAGGATAATTGTATGCTTGACGAATTCTGGCATCTACAATACCTGGAATGCGTCGAATTTCATTTAAAAGTGCTAATGCTAGGTTATAATTTTCCTCTTCTTTGCTACCTATCACTTGTAAATTAATGGGTGAAGGCAAACCAAAGTTTAAAATTTGGCTCACAATATCAGCTGGTAAGAATGCGAACGTCACGCCTGCCATGCGTTCATTTAAGACGACACGCAATTTTCGGACATAATCGTCTGTTGGACGATGATCTTTAGCTAATGAAATGAGAATATCTGCATCTTCAGGTCCAACTGTACCTGAATTATTATAAGAAAGATTGATACCGCTATAGGGTAATCCAATATTATCAATTATTGAAACCAGTTCTTCACTGGGAATGATTTCGCGAATAATTTCATCGATCTCATCACAAATTTTTGCTGTTTCTTCCACACGCATTCCAGTAGGGGCACGAATGTGCAACTTAATCGCACCTGAGTCACTGCTAGGGAAAAAGTCGGTCCCCAACCAAGGCACCAACATAACCAAAGACACGAGCAAAAAGCCCATAAATGAGACAATAAATAATTTATTATGTTGCAGTATATGTTCTAGAACTTGTTTATAACGGCTTCTGAATTTTTCAAAATATGCTTCAAAGCGATGATGAATACGTGAAAACAAATGTTGATTTTCTTGGGTTTTATGATTTTCATGTTTGCGTAACAGATACTTGGCCAAGGTGGGCACCAAAGTACGCGATAATATGTATGAGGCTATCATTGAAAACACAACTGCTTCTGCCATTGGCACAAACAAGTAGCGGGACACACCCGTTAAGAAAAACATGGGCACAAACACAATACAAATACACAAAGTTGATACTAAAGCTGGGACAGCTATTTGATTTGCACCATCTAATATGGCTTGTTCTACTTCTTTGCCCTGCTCTAGATTCCAATTTATATTTTCTATTGTAACTGTCGCATCATCCACTAAAATACCAACAGCCAGCGCAAGCCCGCCCAAAGTCATAATATTAATAGTTTCGCCAAGTGCTGATAAGACAACTATGGCAGCCAAGATGGATAAGGGGATTGAAATAGTAATGATAAGCGTGGATCGCCAACTTCCTAAAAACAGTAAGATTAGCAATCCTGTTAAAGCTGCAGCTATAACGCCTTCATGGATGACATTATCCACGGCTGCACGCACAAAGAGTGATTGATCGCCTGAATATCCAATCTTAAAGCCATCAGGTGCTATTTCTCTGATTTTTGGAATTTTCGACTTTACTTTTTCGATAATATCCAATGTTGAAGCATTGCCTGATTTTTGAACGGACATCATTACAGCACGCTGACCGTTAACACGTACAATATTCGTTTGTGGTGCATTTCCATCCCTGACATGCGCCACATCACCCACATAGAGAATGGCATCATCAGCTATCCGAATGGGCATGAAATTCATATCATTAACATTGGTCGGGCTACCATTTAATTTAACAATGTATTCATAAGAGCCAATTTTCTGCGTTCCCGCAGGAATAATAAGATTTTGTGCGCCAATGGCTGCATTTACATCCTGAGCTGAAACGCCATAGGCTTGCATTGCTTGTGGATTTAAATCAACCTGAACCTGTCTTATCTTGCCCCCAAAAGGATATGGCAGCGCTGCCCCCTGCACGGTGGCTAATTGGGTTCGTACGATGTTGTTGCCAGTATCAAATAACTGTTGTTCATTTAAATTTTCACTAGAAAGAATGAGCTGTAACACAGGCACTGTTGCGGCGTTGTAACTCAATATAAGTGGTGGCGTTGTGCCTTGCGGAAAATTTCTTAACATCGTTTGAGATACAGCAGTAACTTGGCTTAAGGCAAAATCAATATTAACACTTGGGTGAAAAAACAGTTTTGTTACGCTAACACCCGTGAGCGATTGGGACTCAATATGTTCAATATCATTAACGGTGGTGGTAACCGCACGTTCAAAGTTACTGGTAATACGATTGGCCAATTCATCCGGTGGTAGCCCCGTATAGGACCACACTACGCTAATAATGGGTATATTGATGTTGGGAAAAATATCAGTAGGTGTGCGAATAATAGCCAATGGGCCAAGAATAAGTATGAGCAAAGCTAATACTATAAAGGTATAAGGCCTTGAAAGAGCTAGTCTAACTATCCACATTGTCTTTGTTTATCGCGAATCCTTCGCTATAAAACCTTATTTTATCAATAAGTTGAATGATTTTAGGGATAGCGCATTCATTATAGTTTATTAATCAACTTACACCTAGGGTAAAGACTATCCTTCATACGCTAAACTATGATTTGATGAACAACGCAGTATAAATTTAAAATGGGAAGAGTAGATACTCGAACCATTTTAAAATTAGACAAGGCGCCAAGCGAATGAATCCCCAGGAGTGTATGCCCTGATACATGACTGGGGTGAGTAAGCGCTGGCAACGCAGTATAAATTTAAAATGGGAAGAGTATATGATTGATTTATATTATTGGACCACACCCAACGGCTTTAAGATCTCGCTCTTTCTTGAAGAAGCAGCACTCCCCTATAGGATTATCCCTGTTAATATAAACAAAGGTGAGCAATTTGAGCCTTCCTTTTTAAAAATTTCACCTAATAATAAGATCCCGGCGATTGTAGATAACAACCCAGTTGAAAGTAATGAGCCTATTGCCATATTCGAATCTGGGGCAATTTTGTTATACCTTGCACAGAAAACCAATAAATTTATAGCACAGGATAAATTAGGGTATTACACAACCTTAGAATGGTTGTTTTGGCAATCAGCGGGTCTTGGCCCTATGAGCGGTCAATACAATCACTTTGCCAAATTTGCTCATGAAAAAATTAGCTATGCGATTGATAGATACCAAAAAGAAATTATAAGACTTTATGGTGTTCTTGATAAGCAGTTAAGTGATAAATCTTATATTGCTGGCGAATATTCCATTGCAGATATGTCGTGCTACCCTTGGGTTAGCCCCTTTCTGGCGCTGATAAAAGAACATAAACTGATTGAAGTACCCCATGTTGAACGTTGGCATGCTGCTATTGCAGCAAGACCTGCAGTGCAAAGAGTTTATGCTCAAGCAAAGGAAATCAATCCGGCTTTGTAGTGTTTTTTCACTCTTTTTTAGCGGGCTCAGGATCTTCAATACAAAGTACTGCACGTGTGTCTTTAAGACAAGTGCCTTTAATCTTGCGGCTTTTATCATCTTCATAAGCACATGGGTCATTAGGTGATTTATCACGGCATGCATCTAGAATTTCTTGTGGTGGAATAGCTTGATCAGCCTCTTTTTTTTCAGCATGTGCAATAGAGCTAATCGCAAACAATATAAAAAATGACAGAGATTTATTAATCACGCTGCTTATCATTATCTTAATCCCACTTTTTACTAAGAATTTATATTATAGTATTTTTAAAGCTTAAAAAAGAAATTGCGCTCCAAACGTTACTGTATGTTCTTGAGTTGAATCACCATGCTGTTGCTTTATACTTTTGAGCTTTTCATAAGATTTTTCAAACTCATATTCTAAGACAAGATTAAAGCCAGGTTTAACCCGATAGAATGGAAAAACCATTAGCCTTAGTTGATTAAAACCATCTCCTATTTCATGTTCCTCAACTGTTTTTGAGGCTAAAATAGCTCTAATACCGGTACCGATAAAAAAGTTATTGGTAATTTGCGTTTCCCTTTCGCATTCTATATCTAATTTAAAACTGCCCTCATCATAGTAAGCACGAATATCTGTATCAATAAAATAGGAGGTCATACCTTCTACACCAATCCCAGGTTGCCAATAAGGTGTATCCGCTGGACGATAAGTGTAATTGATACCTGCTTTGAGTGCCCAAAATTGTGAGATAAGGCGCCAGTAAAAAGCATCTACATCCAAGCTTTCTACTTTACCCTTTTTCATTTCGGCATCGTTGATAAATATATTGAGTTTATTGTAATCATAACCATACAAAGCTTCATAGCTTAAGCGTTGTACATTATGAAAAGGATCATCGCCTAAGCTAAGATTATTACTAAAGCTCATTTTATGTTCATGCGCCATGGGATGCTGAACTAAGACCGGATCGATAGGCCGAACTGCATCCACCCTGACTATGGGACGATTATGAAAGGATGTTTTCTCAATTATATTCTCTGGCAAATATTTATCATCAACTATCTCAAGCAAAGTTGAATATTGAAAAACGCGCGCCATACCAGACATCATATGGTAAAGAAAATGGCAATGAAACAACCATTGCCCGCTGGCATCGGCATCAACATCAGCGATTATAGTCGCGCCAGGTGGCATATCAATTGTATGTAATAAAGGATCATATTCATCGTGGTTATTTCTCACGATAAACCAATGCCCATGAATATGCATAGGATGATGCATCATCGATAGGTTTTTAAAAATGAAGCGGTAACGTTTATCAGGTTCGATGACAATAGGTTGAGCATGATGCTCTGATACACCATTGATAAACCAGATATATCTATCCATCCAGCCATCTAATTCCATGGTAATGGTTTTATGGATGGGTTTTGATGGATCATTCGTTTTTAGTGATGCTTTTAGACTTTTATATTTTGTTTTAGAAATTTGTGATTTTACTGCATCATGATGCATGCCTTGATGCATATCTGTTGGTTGTTTTGCCTGCAGATGTGCTTGATG
>CAZBZP010000013.1:0-11726 GCA_964496435.1 Uncultured Candidatus Berkiella sp. | reverse complement strand
GATGCATGCCTTGATGCATATCTGTTGGTTGTTTTGCCTGCAGATGTGCTTGATGACCTTCGTGACTTTGATGACCTTCGTGACTTTGATGACCTTCGTGACTTTGATGACCTTCGTGACTTTGATGTCCTTCGTGACCTTGATGTCCTTCGTGACCTTGATGTCCTTCGTGACTTTGATGTCCTTCGTGACTTTGATGTCCTTCGTGACCTTGATGTCCACCATGATGCATCATGCCAAATGACATCATTTCACGGGTCACGGGCTTGGGTTCGCTAAAAGGCGCTATCGCTTGATAATCAACTGTTTGATCATTGTTCGTCTTGAGTGCCCCATACACAGCACCAACTTTATCGGTAGATTCAACATAAATAGCTTGTGGCGCATCTTGATTTATCTTAACAAGAATATCGTAGGTTTCACCAGGCGCGATGTTAAAACTCTTTACTTTATAGGGAACAACGTCATTCCCTTGAACATGAACCATTTCAATATCTGCATGAGGTAGTTTAACCTGAAATACGGTATTAGCTGCTGCACCTATAAATCTCAGCCTGACAATATCCCCCTGCTTTACGAGAGCAGTCCAAGGATTATCTTTAGTATGCCCATTTAACAAAAAGGCATCATAAGCAACATCATTGATATCATAAATACTCATGCCCATTTGCTGCATCATGCGATAATCTTCAATCAATTTTTTTCGCTCTTCCTTGTCTGCTTTTTGCAGATCATGGGTATAACGCATTAAAGAAGGCTGCAATGGAAAGTCTGGCGAGTAATAATCTCCCTCTTTTTTAAGATTGGCTAAAATTTTATCAGGATGAGTATTACTCCAATCCGATAGGACTATCGTAAAATCCTTTGTGTAGTGATATGCCGGCTTTTCGATAGGATCGATGATAAAAGCACCATATAAACCTTGTTGCTCCTGCAATCCTGCATGGGCGTGATACCAAAATGTACCAGATTGTTCCAAAGTGAATTTATATTGAAAACTTTCTCCAGGTTTGATGCCTTTCTGGGTAATGCCCGCAACCCCATCCATTTGCCAAGGCAAAATAATGCCATGCCAATGAAGCGCTGTTTCTTCTTTAAGCTTATTATGAACGTTGAGCGTTAGATGATCGCCTTCTTTAAAATGTAACACAGGAGATGGAATCTGATTATTTATGGCAAATGCACAAGCCGGCAAGCCTGTAAAATTCACTTGTTTATAATCTATTACTAAATTGACAACGCGCTCGTCACCATAAGCACTCAAAGGCAGTAAACATAAAGTACATTTTAAAAATTGTTTTATCATTTTTTAATTGCTTTGCTCATCAAAAAGTATTGCTCAATCACATTATCTTTATAGTAAATACGGGCAAGTTTTTCGAGTTCTTGTCTGAATTGCGCTATTCGTTCAGGTTGATGCTGATTATCTTGGATAAATTTTAGAACAGGACCAACAGAACTTTCTAAATGATGGCGATAATGGCCAAGACTTAAGCTGATAAAACGCATCATGTCTTGATGAAAATACAAATCCTGTACTTTATCACCTAGTTGCTGTTTCACAAATGCAGGCTCTCCCCAGTGCACGGGAGGGGAAACCCACTCTGGTGCTGGGGAATATTTAGAAACTAAGCTAAACATACGACCTACAAATAAATCAGGTGGCCATGTTGAAAAAGCAATAAGGCCACCGGGTTTTAAGACGCGCAACATTTGAGCTATTGCAATTTGTGGTCTTGGTGCAAACATGTGACCAAACTGGCTTAATACAACATCAAAGGTATTATCAGCGTAAGGTAGTGCCTCAACATCCCCTTCTTCAAAATGCACATCAAGATTAGCAATCACAGCATTTTCTTTAGCAACTTTGATTAACGCTGGACTTAAATCAATGCCGGTTAGTTTTGCGCCTTGTCGTGCTGCCGTGATAGCAACGACGCCTGTTCCACAGCCTACATCAAGTACTTTTTGAGTGGGGTTAAGGGCTGCAAAATTGACCAAAGACGCAGCGGGCATGGTGGTGAATATTTCCATTGGGGTAAATAAGCCCCAACTCTTTTTTTGGTTATCTTTAAAAAGGCTTAATGCATCATTATCCATTGCACACTGTCCATTTGATGATAAGAGTAAAACCATTCTAATAAGAAATTGGAAAATCTGAAAATTAAAAAAAATTGGTCATAAAACTAAACAAAATGAATTGATATTAAAGCGCATGCTGAATGGTGCTGAAAATTATTTAGAAGCCTATACCGCGGACAAGCCGCGGTATTTCGAGAAGTGATTAGTATTTAATGCTTACGCGAGTGCTTCCGACACGCACGAAGTTTTGATTTAACCATTGGGCATCAGCGTATGGGAGCCTGACACAACCATGACTTGCATTATAATTAGGCACATTGCCGCCATGTAAGGCATAACCTCCCTTAAAGTGCATGCAGTAAGGCATTGGTGCGCCCCCTTTACCTACAGGAAAACGGCTCGATTTGCAGCCTGGACCTTTTTTGCTGTAGATGGTGTAAGTACCGGTAATTGTTCTGCAACCGCGACGAATATCTGGACAATAGCTTTTACCGCCTGATGCTCTTCCTGTTTTAACCAGATGACCACTGCTATCGTATGCCGCCCAACGTAGTTTACCTAAATCTACCTTAATAACATTGCCACCAGCAATCGAATTTGGAAAAGAGGTAGATTGACTTGATTTAGCTTCAACACTTGCAGCTAATGAGAGCATTAAAATACTGCCAACTAAGCCACAGCCTATATTTTTGTGCAACATGGTTGTCTCCCCAGTTCTTTTTGATTTAATGAAAAAAAGATCATTGGTGAGACAATATGCCTTAAAACAGAGTTCCTCTGATTAAAACATTTTTTTATACAGCTGTATTTGCCATACGCAAAAACAAACTGAGATAAAAATTACAGTATGGATTTTTTGGATTGTTCTGGATTATCCTAGGATATATACGAAAGTCCATAAAGCCAAGGAGGGTTTATGATATCTTTTGGCGAATTTCCCGATGAACTGTTACTCTCAATTCTAAGCTCCCTAATTAAAACTGATAATTTCCCAAATAGCTTAGTACATTTCACTAAATCTAATAAGCAAATGAACAAAATAGCGCAAGACGCCTCTCTTTGGCATCAAGCACTCTCCTTTTATTTTCCTTTTGTTAAGTTAAAACCTTTTGATAATTGCAGGCAACATTTTATAGCATGCCATGAACAAGCTTGTGCTATCTTAAAACGTTATCAATTAACTTTTAAGGACTATGCAGATTTTCTTGTTAGTCATGTTGCGCCTTCAGCAGATACAGCACCTATTTTGATGGGCCTTTGTATTGGCGCAGGCCAACAAATTGCATTTAGCCCAACCCAGCTATTACTTTCCAAAAATTATAGTTTACTTTTTAGTGCCGCTTTAAACAATGTAGAAGGGTTTATCAACATCCTCAATGATCCTGCCCCACCCTCTAATGAGTTTAAACGTGCATCATTATTGATTGCAAGCGAACATGGTCATCAACGTATATGTAGCTATCTACTGAGTCATTTTCATATAGCATTAGATAGAGCTACGCTGTGTGAAGGTTTTCTTAAAGCATGTGAACAAGGCAACATTGAATTAGTTCAGATATTTTTTAACCCTATCACCGCCCCATCCCTTAAGTTTTCCTTAGCCAAAGGCCTAAACATCGTCTGTGCTAAGGGTTATGCCGATTGCGCCGCACTACTATTAACTTCAACCTATTTAAAAAATAATCTCTTAGCCCTTAATGAGGCTGTTAGACTCTCCTTGACCCATCAGCAAGTTGATTGTATGCGGGAATTATTAAAGGAAGGGAAAATACATAGAAATATCGTCTTGTTGATTGAGATTTTAAAAATAGCCATTAACCAAAAAAACAAGGAAATGGTAAGCCTCATATTAGAAAACCAAGATATAAACTTTTCTCTCACAATAATATTAGATTCATGTGAGCAAGCAACTAATAATGATGATCTTGACACAGCCTCTATCATATTAAAGAGCAGGCTTTTTAAAATACCTTCCTATGCCAGGAAAAATTTATTCTACAGTGCCTGTGATAAAGGGTTATTAAGGATCATTAGCTGTTTAGTAGAAAATGATAGTAATTTACTCAATAAATATACGCTAACTCAAGCAATACAAGCTGCGCAATCTAAGTCGCATGAAGCTGTAGTAAAATACCTTCAAGCATGCAGCAAACCATTAGCCTTAGCATCGCCTTCTTTCTTGCATGAAGATGATATTGAAAAGGATTTGGCAAAATTAAGCCTGAGCGAACACCTAAGCCAAAGCCCTGGAAACCTCTATTTAGCCCAGTTTAACGCCAAACGAAGCACAAATAGGGACTTTAAAAGTACTGATGAAGGCGCCAATTTGTTTGATAACAACAAACAAAGGGTTAATTTGAGCAATTCCAACCATTAAGTATTATATTTTAATACCTTTAGTCTACCTGTTCCCTACTTTAAGAATTTAAGTAGACTCTATTACTACGCACGCTCAGAATGGAGGGATATAGTTAAGCGGAAGTTCGAAAATGATCCTTATTCTGGCGTGTGTTTTAACCACAGCCCTCATCATGATGGTTTGCGAGGCAAAGAAACCTAGGCAAATATGGCCTGTTATTGACACCTGGTGGCTTCGTGCGCTTTTATTCAATAGCGCTCAGGTGATCCTTTCATTTCTTACAACCACTCTTTTCGACGATTATTTTAGACAATATGCCTTATGGCATTTAAATGGATCTGCATTTTTCCAAATTTTGCCAGGATATTTACTGATTACCTTTATTTATTACTGGTGGCATCGATTAAGACATCAATCATTTTTTTGGGAATTATTTCATCAACTACATCATAGCCCCACACGTTTAGAGATCATCACTGCCTTTTATAAACATCCACTTGAGATATTAGCAGATGGGATATTATCAAGCGCCATTCTCTATTATTTATTAGGGGTTACACCTGCTATTGGTGCAATTGTGATTGCAATCACGGGTTTAGCGGAACTTTTTTATCATTGGAACATTAAAACCCCCTATTGGTTAGGCTTTATTATTCAGCGCCCTGAAAGTCATTGTATCCATCACTTACGAGGAAAGCATCATTACAATTATGCTGACTTACCCCTTTGGGATATGTTATTTGGCACTTTTTATAACCCTAGACAAAATGATTTTATGTGCGGCTTCTCAAATAACAAAGAATTGAAACTAAAAGAATTATTATTATTCAAAAATGTGAACAACAAGGTGAAACATGAAAAATAAATTCATCGCACTAGGATTAATTATGCTTGGCAGCATAC
The DNA here is from genome assembly GCA_964496435.1 of Uncultured Candidatus Berkiella sp. Taxonomy (GTDB): domain Bacteria; phylum Pseudomonadota; class Gammaproteobacteria; order Berkiellales; family Berkiellaceae; genus Berkiella. Next base: position 6,382 of record CAZBZP010000013.1, on the reverse strand, counting down.
AAATGATTGGTGATCTTGCAAATATACCAATTTTAAAAGGAATTGGACAAGCCACTAATGCATCCCCTGCGCCAAAAGTATTTACTTCACAAAAAGGGTATGAAACTTTTTCAAAGCGCTTTTTCTTTGAGGTGACAGACAAACAAGGAGAGCGCCAAATAATTGAAATAACGCCTCATAATTACCAACATTTAAAAGGTCCTTACAATAGACGTAACATGTATGGTGCAACGATATCCTATGCGCCTGTATTGGTAAAGAATGAGAAAACGGCTTCTTTATTTTACAGTGTGGCCCAATATGGGTTATGCAACCCAAATCAAACCATCTTAGAAGAAATGGGCATTGAATATGATAAAACAAAGCCTGTCACTCTAAAAATGCAAGCAAGACACCCTACAATTGATGCGGACTTTTATTGGAAAAATGAATTTACTTTTGATTGCGAGGCACAAACTTATGCGTAATGGTTGGACATATTCTCAATTTAGCATTTTTCGCGTTCTCCTCGGTGGTTTTTTGATTGTGCATTTTGCACATCTACTCCCCTATGCTAATGAAGTGTTCTCAAATCAAGGCGCTTTGTCACAAGCGAGCCATAGCCCTCTGCTCTCCTTATTTCCCAATATCTTAGCGTGGTTTGATTCACCATTCATGCTGACATCGTTATTACTTACAGGCATCATGGCAGGTTGTGGGATTTTAATAGGTAAATTAGATAAACTAGCCGCCTTCAGTGCTTTTTATATTTTAGCCTGCCTGCTTTGTAGAAACCCTTTAATAAGCAACCCAAGCTTACCTTATTTAGGATGGATGTTAATTTTATACCTCTTTATTCCTCAAAATAAGCATAATGGTACCTGGCATTTACCTCAACATCTCTACTTTGCAGCATGGGCAGTATTAGCTTTGTCTTATAGTTATAGTGGTTATACGAAATTGCTCAGCCCCTCCTGGGTCAGTGGTGATACCATTCAATTTGTTTTAGAGAATCCGCTAGCACGAGATACCTGGTTTAGAGAATGGTTATTATCTTTAGCACCTATTTTTCTTAAGAGCTTAACTTGGATAATACTATGGGTTGAATTGCTATTTGTTCCCTTAGTTCTGATAAAACGTTTACGCCCTTTAGCCTGGTTTATCATGCTCATAGTGCAGTTAGGCTTTCTAATTTGTCTTAATTTTGCAGATTTAACATTTCCAATGCTATTAATCCATCTAATAACTTTTGATCCTCATTGGATAAAACCAAAAGGGCAAAAAGAATCTTTATGGCTTTTTTATGATGGAGAATGCGGATTGTGTCATCGTTATGTGAAACTTGTTTTAAGTGAAGATAAAGAAGATTGCTTTCATTTTTCACCCTTACAAGGCAACATTTTCAAAGATAAGCATGGTGCCTCCACAAAGCTTAACACCATGTATTTACTAACGGAAAATGGCGCCTGGCAATCACGCTCTGATGCCATCATCACTATTTTCTTAAAGCTAGGTGGGATATATGGATTATGTGGTTTTTTTCTTAAGTGCATACCCAAAGTAGTACGTGATAGTGCTTACTCCCTAAATGCAAGACTAAGACAATACTATTTCAAAAAACCTACTACTTTATGCCCTCTTATCCCAGTACAACATCAGCATAAATTTAGTATTTAAGAAGGATGCTCGTAATGTTTAACCCATCTATAATAAGTCGCTTTCGTACTCCCTGTATTTATTCAATGATGGGTTCGATTATTGGAGCCTTCATCCTATATGGACCCATCGCCCAGGTTCCGCAATATAACAATTTTGCCAATCAGTATATCTGGCTCGGGATACCACATGCTGAAAATGTATTAACTAATTTGCCTTTTCTATTCCTAGGTATATTTGGCATATGTCGTTCAAATCGATACAAGATTTATAGCAACATGGAGCGTATCGCTTGGTGTGGATTCTTTATTGGGTTAATATTTACGGCAATCGGTTCAGCATATTATCATTTAGAACCAACGAATTTTAGGCTCATATGGGATCGCATTCCTATCACCTTCACCTTTATCTGTTTGTTCACAGCCATTCTAGCCGAACGTGTCTCTACAACACTAGCAAAATTTAGTTTTTTACCCATGTTACTGTATAGCATTTTAGCTGTTTACTATTGGTACTATACCCAAAGCATCGGTATAGGTGATTTGCGTCCTTATATCATTGTGCAACTCTTACCTATTATACTTATCCCTATGTTTATGGCTTTCTATAGAGGAAAATATTCGCATGGTTGGATGCTATTGGTCGTTGCATTTTGGTATGTTTTGGCCAAAGTATTTGAAGGTTTCGATAGCTTCATCTATCAATGGCTTGGACATATGAGCGGGCATGGCATAAAACACCTTTTTGCAGCAATGGCATGCGCTCAAATTATCTGGATGCTAGAGAAAAGAGAATATCTCTTTTCTCATAGCTAAAATCATTTAGCAAGTTTTCTTCTTTTTTGTTGTGGCCCAGGATTTTCATCATTATTTAGATTATTAAAAATATTAAGCGCTTCATCAATACCAATACGATCCTTTCGTAAAGGCGCTAACATTTTGCTCAATAGAGGATCCTGATTGATTATTGCCTTATCATTAGCTCTAGGCTTTCTACCATACCTCATTTCAAAAATTATAATACCAGCAGCCCAAATATCGTTTGTTTCATGTGGTTTCCCCCAGCGCGCGGGGATAGATGGGGGTTTAAATAAATCACCATAAGCTGAGCTTTTCGCTTTGCATTCCCTATAAAATTCATAATGTGATGTGTTTTGATCACTGTAAAAGCAAATTATTTCAGGTGAAGCATAGTCCCAAGTTGATAATGATTCTATATCATCACCCATTGGTGATGAACAATTACCGAAATCAGTGTATTTTAAGTGATAACCTTGCTTTGCATCCCCATATACCAAAATATTATCAGGTTTAAGATCTTGATGAATATAGTATCTCTCATGAATATACTTTAAACCAAGTAGAAGCTGCTTAGTAAGCGAGTTTATCTGCTCATCATTTAGGTTGTTGCTTTTTATTAATTTCATTAAAGTGCCAATTGCACGTACAGAATATACGCTGGCTTTGCTTGTATTATTTTTAGTATAAACAGGCCCTATTTGTGTTTCATTAACGTATTCACTTGCTAATGCCTGTGAGGTACCCACCTCTTCTTTAAGACGATCAAATGCCTCTTCATCATTTAACTTTGTTACAAGATTAAAGTATTCAGTGTATCCATCAAGACGCCAACAAGGTTTTCCACTTTTAAAACTGCCAGCCTCCTTTTCCAATTTTCGCTTTTTGCCATTTGCAACTTTACTTTTTGTTTCTGCAATAACAGCATACTCACCTTCAGGATGTCTGAGAACTGTCATTGTTCTTGGTAATTTAGTGATTTTTTTATGTAAACGATAAGCTTCACCGGGCTTTAATCGGGAGAGTTCTGTTTTGCCTTTAAGGGCATTACTTCTGGAACGTGTTTGATTATAAGTTTGGGTTTTATCAAAAAATGTCAGCAATGAACTTATCTCATTAGGAGACATCAACTGCTTCAATTCATTTGGTGCTTGCTGCTTTTTAGCCAGTTCTAGCCTTGATAGCAAAGAATCAAAATCCTTATTTTGATACAAAGCATGATTTTCTGTAGTTCTCTTTTTGGAGGGACTCGTCTTCATATGGCGATAAATAACCCTTTACTGTTTATTATGTCGTAAAGATATCAAATGTTAGTTATATGTCTAGGTGTTTGATAATATTAATATTCAAATGGCTGCACAGGGATGACAAATGGTCGTAATAAAAATTATGTCAATATAACCATTTAAAAGGTGTATATCAAACGAGCTATAACTTGACCACAGATTTCAAGAAATTGAAGGAAATGAACTTATAACCAGATAAAGACTCTAATTGAAAATTGCTTTGAAAAGGGTAATTAAAATGAGTTTTGATCAAGCATTCCTCAATACACTGATAGAGCCAGATGAAAAAGCAAGCGCTGAGTATTTTAACAGCCTTCCTATTAGTTATGAGCCCAATATATTTGGCAACAAGACCTTAGAATTACATAAAAACAATATAAAAGATTTTGTAAACGAAAGAAAAATATCCTCAGCTTTAAACAAATTATCCTATGCTGATAAATCATTGGTAGATGTATTGAATAATATTTTCGAATATTCTAACGCTGATCTTGATAAAATAATTGCACAATTAGAAGCGCTACAGTCACGTAGTTTAAGAAAGTTAATTGCTGAGTTAAAAGCATATCAAGCACTTTCAATTACAGAATATAATGCAAAATTTCATCCTAATGGACTGTATGGCTGCTTAACCAGTGTTTGTAACCTTTGTTCATTAAATTTTACAACGCCTCCCTCTTTAGCTTTGCAACATGCGCTGTTAAAAGGTGTTGTGATGCCCGTGTTCTCACTATTTGATGATCTAGAGCAAAATGGCGATCTTAATTTAGATTCAATTCCAAAGTTAAAGCTAACAAAGGCCAAAATGCTGGAAGCACTCACGGTTTTCAAAGCAACTCAAAAAGCGGCATCTGATGAGGAACTAAGAATATTTGATAAAAATAGTGCACAAAATATCGAAAGTAAATTAAGCGCGCACAAAGACAAATTGAAACTGTTAGAGGGGGATTTAGTTAAATTAGAAGATCAATATCGAGATGAAATTGAGAATTTAACACCGCCAGCCATGGATCAACTACTTAATGATATAGGCACACTGACAAAAGAAATATCTGAATTACAATCTGATATGGAAGCCTTAAGCCAAAAATATGAAAAGCATTTCAAAACCAAACGAGATGAATTAGCTAATGCTAGACTAAATGAGCTAAGGATCCTCTCAACATTCTTTAATGGAATGAATGACGAAATCAGTTATATGATGAATAGTGTACAGGCCTTAGAACAAAAAAGAGAGATAAATAATAGATACCCTCTTAGCGCAAAAAAATCAGAATTAAAATCAAGAAAAAAAGAAATTAAAAAATTGCAAGATGAAACGGGGCTTCATTTTCTGCTCTCAGATGACTCAACTATTGAGGCAAAGCACTTTATTGAAGGTTATGGTGGCAAACTTATATTAAATCAGAGTCAAGCTAAATTAGCTGCTATGGCACATAGCCAAGGATTATGTGGAGGTTATTCAGCAGAATTTCTTGAGGTATGTTCATCCCATGGTTGGAAAGACCTCACATTTCAAGAAAAACTCCGTCGATTCAAACCAATTTTGAAACACAAGGATACAATAAAACTCAGCGCTTCAGCAAATCTACAAGAGAACGCACTTTGGATGACTTTTGAATCAGGTGTGCGATGGAATATACAATCTGATGTTTATAGAAATAGCGATGTATTTAAAATCGACAAAGATGACAAATCACATGCTATTCACAAAAAAGAGAAAGATAATACGAGAGCATTTTATCAAAGATATGTTGATGGCCTCATGAAGCATATTAATAAAGAGGATTCAGCAAGATTAATGTTCGCAATATATTCTGAAAAAGATGGCCATGCGCTTGCTTTAAATTATGATAAAGATGGATTTTTATTCCATGATTCAAATACAGGTTATATACGATTTGAAAATAAAGCTAAATTTTCACAGTTCCTGGTTGAGTATTTATCATATTATTATCCTGATTTAAGCAATCATGGGAACATCCATGATTTTGACAAAGTGAGAAAAAATGTTAAAGCAAAGGATAAATTAAAACTTAAAAGCGAACAATCAAGATTAGGACTTAAAGCTAAAGCGCCAGAAACCCCTTCCCGCATCAAAAAGCAAGAAACACTATTATTACAAAAATTCGACACCCTTAAATTACAAATTGAATCTGTTAGCAAAAAATTGAAAACCGTATCCTCAAGAAATCTTGTGCTAAGCAATTCAAGTAGCAAATCCAAGGACATACGGCTAGAAAAAAGCAAAAGCCAAAAAACACTTTCATTTTATGCACCTAAAACTATTTCACCTCAAGAACGCAAGCTGAGAGACTTGAATGTTAAAAATCAAATTAATAATCTTGCAAATCAATATTTTATTGACTTTGATGATATCCTTAACCAAAAGCCTGTTTTAAAACAACGCGTGTTTAATGAACTACAAATAGAACTTTTCGTTAAGCGAGACCAGCCTGATTTGGAAGGTTTAAGAAAATTGTGTAAACAGCATAATCTGCCTAAATGCATGATGATGCTAGATGAAATCTCATCATTATCTGAAAAGAGCTATAAAGTAGAGGCAAGAAAACCTAAACCAATATAACTAATGCATGCAGGCACTTTTATAGAGCATGTAAATAATTTTGTGTAACTGCCACTTTAGTTACTGGGGAAATCTGT
>CAZBZP010000012.1:0-103087 GCA_964496435.1 Uncultured Candidatus Berkiella sp. | reverse complement strand
ACGCTTAGAATCAAATTAGAAAATATGCAACTTCTTGATCATACCCCAAGCAAGGATTCACCTGCACCAACAGGTGAAGCTGAGCCTAAACATGATCAAGGTCCGATTATGATCACCGTTGAATATCATGTAAAAAGAGAAAATCATCAGCCTTTTATTGAGCATATACAAGAACTGCGACGTATACGTTTACGAGAAGGCGCATTTTATTGGAGTTTATTTCATGATATTGAGCACCATCACCGTTTTGTGGAATGTTTTATGGTTGAATCGTGGCTAGAACATTTAAGATACCATGAACGCGTGTCAATTTCTGATAGAAAAGTACAAGCAAAGATCAATGCTTATCATGAGGGAGATAAACGTCCCAAGGTCACTCATTTTTTTGCAGAAAATGTGATAACAGGCAACAAGGCCGAATAGGGCCTTGTTGAAGTATTATTTTTAAAGTAGCGATACACCGATGAGCTTACCTATTGAGTAAGTTATACCTGCGGCAACTAAACCAAATATAATTTGTCTCATTCCAGCGATAAAAGCATTTTTACCGGTGAACAGGGTTATACATGCTCCAATCAAAAATAATCCAAAAGCACTAGCGACAAGGCTGGCAATGGTGGCCTGCATCCCTTTCATAAAAAAGAAGGGAAATACAGGAATAATTGCGCCTATGGCAAACAAAAAGAATGAAGTAAAAGCAGCCTTCCACGCAGAACCGCCTAAGGTATTCATATCAATGCCCAGTTCTTCTCTCACAAGCGCTTCCAAGGCGGTATCTTTATTGGATAATACTTGTTGCGCTAATTTCTTTGCCGCAGTTTCATCCATGCCTTTTGCTTGATATAAAATTGCTAACTCATTCATCTCTTCTTCAGGAGAATTTTCGAGTTCTTCTGCTTCAATTTCAATTTGCCTTTGATATAGTTCTCTTGAACTTTGCACAGAAAGCCATTCCCCCAGCGCCATGGAAAACGCGCCGGCCAGTAATCCTGCTATGCCTGCAACTAAAATTTGATTTTCTGCCGTCGTTGCCCCTGCAACCCCCATCACCAAGCTCATATTTGAGACCAAACCATCATTTGATCCTAAAACCGCAGCACGTAATTCATTACCACCAACGTTTTTATGTTTACCTTCAAATCGGGATAAAATCCCACCCTCAACGGCCAAATTGTCTTGGGTTGCTAAGTTCTGGATAATATTGAGATGGATATTTTCAAGCCCTGTTATTTTCTCGCCGCTCGCTTGTTTCTTTTCAATTGCCGTTTTTGACATTTGATATTCGATTGCACTTAAGTGTGAAAGTATAAATTCAAATCCAAAATAGTGTGCTAATTTAACTTGCAATCTTGCTCTAAAACTTGGCCCTGGCATTTGGAAGTTTGGTTTAATGGCCAGGATTTTCTTTTTTACTTTGTTAGCATGACGTTCTTCAATATCTGCCATCTTTTGAAAAATTTGACATATTTTGTCACCTTCATGATGAAGGGCTAATTGATGATATAAATAGGACGTATCAATTTCTATTTGAAGCTGTTGTTTTAGTTTTTTTAGCATCTTTATTTTAACCGCATGATAAAAGGATTAGATGTTTCAGCTTGTGTTGAGATCCACACACACTTAGTTTGCATATAGTCATAGATAGCGTTCATGCCACCTTCGCGGCCTATGCCCGATTGTTTGTAACCACCAAAGGGAGACATGTAACTGAACATGCGGTAAGTATTAACCCACACCGTTCCTGCTTGAATTTGTTTAGAGAGTTCAAGCACGCGTCTGATATCGTTCGTCCACAGTCCTGATGCTAAGCCATAGGGTATATCATTTGCGATTTGAATTGCATCGTTATCATCTTTGAATGAGATCACTGATAAAATCGGGCCAAAAATCTCCTCTTGGGCAATACGCATTTTATTATTCACGTTTGTATAGATAGTAGGCTCTACAAACCAGCCCTCACCTGCTTCAGGCGTCGTTGCTCGCTTTCCTCCTAAGGCACACTGAGCCCCTTCTTGTTTTGCAATATCAAAATAGCTTAGAACTTTTTCAAATTGGAGTTCGTTGGTAATGGGGCCGACTTGGGTTTGAGTTGAAAGGGGATCGCCCAATTTTGCTGTTTTCGCAAGTGCTACCAGTTTATCTACAAATTTATCGTGAATAGTTTCTTGCACTAATAAACGCGAACCCGCAATGCATGTTTGGCCTGTTGCAGCAAAAATCCCTGAAATAACACCTTTTACGGCATTTTCAATGTTCGCATCATCAAAGACAATATTCGGAGATTTGCCACCTAATTCTAAACTGACTTTTTTTAGTGTTTGTGCTGCATTTTGATACACGCGTTTACCTGTTTGGGTTCCGCCTGTAAAGGCAATTTTTGCTACTTGAGGATGCAAGGTCAAATCATCGCCAATTTCACTTCCTAAGCCAGATATAACATTGACTACGCCTGGTGGAAAGCCAGCTTCCTTTACTAATTTGGCAAATTCAAAGGCAGATGCGGAGGTATATTCGGAGGGTTTGAGTACAATAGTATTGCCAGCGGCTAATGCAGGGGCCAATTTCCATGTCGCAATGAGTAAGGGGGAATTCCAGGGAACTATAGCAACAACCACACCTAGGGGTTCATAACGCGTAAAATTAAAAACCTCAGGCTTATCTATTGGTAATACAGCGCCTTCAATTTTATCAGCCAGACCACCAAAATAATAATACCATTCTGGAATGTAGTTGAGCTGTACGCTCATTTCAGAAATGAGCTTGCCATTATCACGCACTTCAATTTCAGCGAGCTTATTCACATTTTGCGCAATGAGATAGCCTAATTTGCGCAATAGTTTTCCCCGCTGGGTTGGATTTAACCCAGACCATGCTGGGCTCTTAAATGCGCTATAGGCTGCATCAACTGCCTTATTAACATCTTCTTTATTACCACGAGGGATAAGACACCAGGGTTTAGCGGTATAAGGATTAAAAGATTCTAACCATTCCTTGCTTGAGGGCTCATGCCATTCATTGTTAATAAAATGCATATATTTGGGTAAAGTCATGCGGCCCTATCCTCTTTAAATCTATATGAAAAGCAATTTATTATAAGTGAAAAATTGTTAGGAAGTTTACAAACAATAAAAAGCGCTTATTGATAACACTTAATATCTAGTACAATACAACATAAACATGATAAGTTTTTTTTTAGAAAACAAAAAAATGTCAGTAAAGGGAAATTTACGCTTAGCTATGAAAAACTTTAAACAGCTAACTCATAAAATTATAGCAATTCTATCACTTATTACACTTTCATCCTCTTGTTTTGCAGCGCAAACCACAGCTGGCAATACTGCTGAATGGGAATATACGCAAAAAGCCAAAGTCATTAAATATTTACTAACCAATGTTATTTGGCCAAAGGAAAATACTAAGGATGACACCTTACACGTTTGTGTTGTTGGATCGTTGGCTGATAGTAAACCTATCGATGCACTCAATGGTGTGATGATAAACAAACTCAAAGTCAAAGTAGCCAAATCATCACTAAAGCAGGCAATGAATAATTGCCAATTGGTTTATATAGCGCTAACAGAGAAAGAAAACGATAAAGAAATTATTAAACAATTTTCTGGCAAGCCCGTTTTGCTTATCAGCGATATACCCAATTTTGCGGACAATGGCGGCTCGATGAACTTTATTGAGACGAAGGGACTTATCGCGATTACCGTTAATGTTGAATCTATCAAAAAATCTAATTTAGCTTTTGATATGGCAGCATTTGGCCGTATCACGGTTATTCCAAAACCCTCTGATCTTGACCAAGAAGAAAAAAAATCTAAAGAATCATCCAATAATGCTCATTAAAAAATAGTGAGCCTGTAAAAAAAAATCTAGGCGATGTTTGCACAAAGCCTAGATTTAATAGCTCCCAAGCAACAACGCCTAGGATTAAATTGAGAAGAATCTAATACTCAAAGCAATTTGATTCTAGGCGAGGCGCTAAGCGCGAGAATCCCCAGGAGTGTACGCTTTGGTACATGGCTGGGGTGAGCAAGCGCAAGCAACAACGCCTAGGATTAAATTGAGAAGAATCTAATACTCAAAGCAATTTGATTCTAGGCGAGGCGCTAAGCGCGAGAATCCCCAGGAGTGTACGCTTTGGTACATGACTGGGGTGAGCAAGCGCAGGCAACAACGCCTAGGATTAAATTGAGAAGAATCTAATACTCAAAGCAATTTGATTCTAGGCGAGGCGCTAAGCGCGAGAATCCCCAGGAGTGTACGCTTTGGTACATGACTGGGGTGAGCAAGCGCAGGCAACAACGCCTAGGATTAAATTGAGAAGAGTATTTTAGTTGTAGACAACTGTGGTGGTGGTTTCTACGATAGCTGGCGCCCAAACAGGTTTGATTTCATAAATAGGGCTTTGATCTACGTGATATACAGGTCTTCCCCAAAAACCAACATATTCAGTCCATTCTACTTTGTTCATACCAACCATTTGCTGAGTCCAACCAACTAAAACCCAACCTGGAACAGGATCAGGAATGACTTGTGTAATGTCGTTAGGTGCGCCGCCTGAAACGATAGCTAATTCTTGATTTGATAATTCGCGTAACATAGTTCACCTCATTGTTTTGATGGAAATACACGATAAAATTATTAGAAATAAACGCTCTAAAAACGCAGTCATCATACGTCTTGCAAATCAATTTTGCTGCATTTTTTCAGAGCGTTTATCTCAAATAAGCTACCTTTTATCGGTTAGATCACGCTATTCATCTGCCCAACTCACAAAAGGCAGTCATAAACAGTTATATCCATCCTCTTTTCTTAAACATGAGATAAGGGCAAATCGCTGTTATAAACATGGCAATTAAAGTACAAAAATAACCATATTTAAAATTGAGCTCAGGCATAAAATGAAAATTCATACCATAAATGCTGGCTATAAGTGTGGGGGGCATAAATATCATTGCAAGAACGGTGAATATCTTAATAATTTGTGTTTGTTCAACATTAATCAACCCAAGCGTTGATTGAAGCTGGAAGTTAAATTTTTGTGTTAAATGTTCGGCATGTTTATATAGAGCTTCAATATCATTGGTCATGACAGCCAGACGTTGGCATGATTCTTTTGATAACATGTCGTCTTCAATTTCGTCAAAAAAGGTAAATAGCAACCTTAAACTAGCCAAACTTTGAAAACATTTTCCTAGAAGCGCTTCAAGGTAATTTATATCCAATAAAGTTTGATTTAGCTTTGCATTTTGGCCATTGCTGGTTTCAAGCTTGGAAGTCCCTACTAGAAATAATGAAATTTCTTCTGCATTTTCATCAATTAATTCGAAAATATCAGCAACAGTACCTACAATCTTGTTTAATAATAATTTAAATACATCAAAAGGATCTTTAGCAAAAAATTGCTTTCTTTCTATTTGATTACCTAAATCCTCAATAGGATTGGGTTCTGAATAACGCAAGCTTACCAAAATATTTTTCTTTAATATAAAGGTGATAACATGGCTTTCGGGGATTGGAGAAGCTTTGGTAACAACGTGAAGCGAAAAATAGAGTGAATCATTTTCTTGATAAAATCTGTTTGAGAATTCCAATTGATGCATTTCATTATGCATAGGCAAGGAAACCTGATAATCCTGCTCTATGTGCTGTCTTTCTTCATGACTTGGGTTTAAAACATCAATCCAGATGCACTCTTTAGATGCATCGGTAATTTTTGCCAGAAAACCTTTGTCATTGACCCTGAACTTGGTTAGCATGCTACATTATCCCTGTGTCTTGCTCTTATGAGATAATAACAGTCTTGGCAGAATATATGTAAGTACACCCCAACCCCGCATTTTGATAATGGTATAATTTAATAGGCCATTTGCCCCTTAAAATTACTATTTTATCTATACGCTATTGTGTCGATGCATTGCCTATGTTAGCTTGATTTGAATTACCTGTAGAGGCCGTTTATGTTTCAAGCAATAGCCCACATCATTATAAACGCTGCGATTATTATTATTCGCCGCGCGGGGCTATCTCTTACTTAAACAAAACAAAAATTAAGTAAAAAAGCCCCCGCTAAAACCGGGGGCTTTTTTTTTGTAGTATGAAAACGGAGAATGAAATGAAAACAAAACCTTATTTACCATGGCTGATGTGGTTCTTCCCCCTGGCATTTTTTGGTTTTCAATTCATTCTTCGTCTCTTTCCTGGTTTAGTAATGCCTGAATTACTGCAAAAATATCAAATCAACGCGACTGATTTTGGGCTCTTTGCCTCTCTTTATTATGTTGGATATGCCGGCATGCAGATCCCGATGGCCGTTTTATTAGATAGATATGGCCCAAGACAAATCATCACCTTCAGTGCAATGCTCTGCAGCTTGAGTATATGGTTAATGCTGAGTTTTGATTCTTGGCCTATCGCGCTATTGAGTCGGTTTTTGATTGGTGTGGGTTCTGTGGTTGGCTTTTTAGGGACCTCCAAAGTTATATCGCAATGGTTTGCCAAAGAGCGCTACGCAAGATTAGTTGGTTTAACCTTTAGTTTTGGTCTGCTTGGAGCACTATATGGTGGTCGCCCTGTTAGCATGATGATAGAACAAATGGGCTGGCAACAGGTACTTGGCGTTTTGGGGGTTGTCGCCTTTGTTCTTGGGCTTTTTAATTTCAGCTTTGTTCGTAATAAAAATGAAAGCATAGCCGCCCCCACATCTGTCTTTGCTAATTTGAAAACCCTGTTTAAGCATCGCTCTCTTTTAATACTGGCCTTTGCAAATTTCCTGATGGTTGGCTCTTTAGAAGGTTTTGCCGATGTCTGGGGTGTCCCCTATTTGATGGCATCACGAGGTTTAACTAAAGTAGAAGCCGCGAGCATCACCTCCTTTGTCTTTGTAGGCATGCTATTTGGTGGGCCTATATTGGCTTACCTTAGCGAAAAATTTAAAGCGCATTATAGTGTTACCATGATCTCCGGTTTCATCATGACATCTTTGATGCTGACAGTATTAGCCTTTAATCCTTTACTCTCACAATCTGCTTTAATGCTTATCATGTTTTTGGTTGGTATATTGTGTTGCTATCAAGTAATCGTTTTTGCCATAGGCCAAGAATTGGTACCTGCAAATTTAATGTGTGTTACCATCGCTTTATTAAATTGCATCAATATGTTGGGTGGTTCCTTTTTTCACAGCACCATTGGCAGATTAATGGACATATTCGAACCTGGCATGCTTGCTGATGGTATTTCAAGCTACAATCCGACGACTTACACATTAGCTTTAGCAATCATTCCTATCGCTTCTTTTGTTGGTTCATGTCTTGTTTGGTTCTCAAAGAAAAATATACGTGAACTTTCAGCCGCTGAGCTAACCATATAAAATTGCTCATGATTTTTAGGTCTTAAATCCTTAAGACCTATCACAATTCTCTGGCGACAACTGGGGGGCTTTCTTACAATAAAAGTAAGGAGGCATCAAATGGAAACTAACACCCCAGTTCCCTGCGGTAGAATAAGTCCATGTGCATTAGGTGGCGCATTCGGTATCCTGAGTGCGGTGGCTGTTTTAGCCATAGCATTGCTTGCTCATTTTGTTCACTACGGTGTGCCATGGGTGAAGCTTGTGGCTTCGCTATATCTTGGATTTGACACTAACCCCTTAGGGATTTTAATTGGCGTACTCTGGGCTTTTGCAGATGGTTATATTTTTGGGTTTGTTTTAGCTTGGCTATACAACGCTATTGTTAAACGTTGCAACTGCAAAAACTGCCATCCACAAGTGCAATAAGCACTAATCTTTATCTTGTCACGAAAAGTGACTAGTATTCTTTGTGTGTAATTTCCTCATAAAATGCAGCAGCATGCGCTTGTTAGCTAGCTGTCTTCTTGTTGTTACCACCAATCCGATTTCACTTTAATTTTCTTCAATAACCCGCATTATATCGCTATGTGAATACTTCATCACTTAAAGAGAGAATTAAAATGACAACAATAAAATCCGAGCACAAGAAGGCACCTACTTGGTGGCAAGATATTAAAACCGCCGTTTATGATCATTATCAAGGCATCGTTAATAAAATTAAAAGCCCTTTTGCCGGCCTCTTAAATTATTTCAAACAAGATGTGAACAAAGATAGCGCTAAACTCTTAGGACTACGCGAAAAGCACTATAAGCTTATCCAAGAAGAGGGTTTAAAAACCAATCCCGATTACCCCAGCATAACACGTCTGATTTCTGCTGATACCAAACAATATATACAAGAAATGCTAGATGATGAAATCAAGAAGCTTGGCAAACCACCTTGCAAATTTAGCGTGGTAACACTTGGCTCTATGGCACGTGAAGAATGCGGACCTGTGACAGATTTAGAAATTGGGTTTTTAATCGAAGAAAAAACCGTTGAAAACTATAAGTACTTTCATCAATTGTCACAAAAGCTATCAGATCGCCTGTTTCTCTTAGGTGAACATCCTGATATCGGTGGTAAAGGATTACGTATGGATGAAGCAGATAATGCACCACCCCACCGTCGTTTTTGGGCGCGCAATTTATCTATTGAAGAAGCACAAAAATTACAAAATGAAGCAATTGCTAAACGTGACTGGAAGCAAATGCCTTATGAAGGTAGTCGCCCTTATTTAACAACTTATAATGAATTTGCTACATTTTCAAAACCTGTTTATGAGCAAGATAGATTATTTCAACGTGAATTGGCCCATAAAGCATTTGAGCAAGAGTGGGAAAAAGCCAAAAATGATCCAAAGAATAAAGATAAGCTCAAGACCAAAGAAGGCGTATTAGCACTGCGTCGTGAAATTGGTTATTGGGTAAATCAAATGCATAGCCCCTATAATAACCGCGAGCTGAATATTGCCAATACCGCAGGTAAAAAGCTAGGACGTAATATGGCGCTACTCTACGGAGATAAAGCACACTTTGACGATTTTATGTCTAAAAAAGAAGCTATATTTGCCCAAACAGATAATAAGAAACATTTAGATGGCCGACAAGTAATTGCTAAAGACAAAATGCAAGATGACATTATGGAGCTTCTGCAAAAAGGTAAAAGCCCTTATGTGACAGGTAAATTGGATAAAACCTTGGATATTAAGCGAGATTTTTATCGCTTTATGGAACAATTTGTTACCAATCTTGGTTTCTATCATCATTGCAAGAGCCAAAACTCGCTTGATATTATTCAAGAATTAAGCGAAAAAGAAATTCTTAGCACTGATTTAACTGCAAAGATGAAGGATTTCATTCAATTCACCACCGGTTTACGTTTAAAAGAACAAGCTGTTCTCAAACGTCAGGGCTTTGCTACTTATATTGACGAAGCTGAATTTGCTGATGATAAAACAAAGCTTGAAAAGGAAATCAACAATTTAGAAGCGTCTATTCAATACATGGCGTCCGTGCAAAACCCACCACAGGATACCGTTAATTTGAAGAAAAGAGCGTTGGTTGAACTCAAAGACAAATATCACCATATGCTCGAAATGGCGCCCGGTAAGTTGATTAGCGAAAATGATTTAACCTTGTTGAAATCCAAGTATGTTCCAATGGCGCATGAAATGTTTCAACATGCTCAAAAATGGACTCAAGGAGAAGAAAAGCTTGGCTTTGCGCAAACACCAGCTCCTGCTCCGCTTGCAAATCAAGCTCAAGATCTTGCAAAGCCCGCAGCGACCTTCTTGCCAGCCATGGAAATGCATAAGTTAAACCAAGATGCTTTCACAAGAAAGCTCGGACTTTTAGAAATGATTGGAATGAAAATTGGCTTAAGACCAGGCAGCTCGCCTGCCGCTTAAGTGCTTGCCAAGGATGGCAAATATTCTTGAAAATGCGTACAAACCACCATGGCAAGTATACCAGCAAGGAAGCCGGTTAAATGCCCTTCCCAAGAAGTCGTTTCCTCGGTTGGAAATAAACTAAATAAAATACCACCAAAATAATAGAGCGCTACCCCTGCACAGAAGAAAGTCGTAAAGGTTGGCTGAATATAGGCAGAAGCGACCACATAACCAAAATAACCTGCAATGAGCGCACTTGCGCCGATATGGATCCCTCGTCTTGCAATACACCAAACAGAAAACCCTGATACAACGCAGATGATAATGGTCGACCAGTAAAAATTATTGAGGCCCATGGACATCACAAATAAGCCTAAGCAAAATAGTGGCACCGTATTAAAGAGAAGGTGGGTAAAATTAGCGTGCAATATGGGTGCAAAGAGGATCCCAACGAGCCCCCATACTCTCCTTGGCCTTATACCTAAAACATTCAATTTTGAACCAAGCAATAACCAGTTAATTAAATTAAATACCCATAAAGCGCCCAGCCACAAGAGCATGGTAGGCAAATAATGCTTAGATACTTCAATAAAATCTGCTATTTGATTGCTTAAATCTTCTAACATAAATCTAGATTCTTATGGTTTTTTTATGGCTTTCTTTTTATGGAAAGCATCTTTATGTAATAAATATACCCCCACCGATAAGGCAGAGATGGACAATGCAAAATACATCATTTCTAAAGCACCATCATATTTTATGTACAGTACCTTTTTAAAGAAACTAACCAATAAAACCATGACGATAACTTTAGCGAGCTTATCTTTTAGCTCATCTAATGAAGTTATTTCTAATATGGGTGGTAATTTAAATTTAATTTCTTCAGGAGGCGTCATCTTCGAGATAAAAAGTTCATATACACCAAAACTAAAGATAAGAATGACGATAGCTATCAAGTATAGATCCACAGCACCGATGATTTCGCTGACAACATCAACATGCAGCGATTCTGGGTAATGCATGTTTTTAGCAGCCATTAAAACATGGCCAATCATGTATAACATGTCTATAGAGGAAACAATAAAAAGGATAACGGCACTGATGATGCCAAAGATCACTGGCAAAAGCACAATCGAGCGCGAAATAAGCAGCAGTTTGTTAAGAAAGTAGTTAGACATGAGTCCCCTTATCAGGTTAGGAACGGATGCCTCTTAAGTATCGTACAATTTTGAATTTTTATATATGTTGGAACGATGGCTAGTGTATGGATATTCAGACAGGTACCCCGCAGGTAACACCTGCGGGATAAGACCAATTTAAGCAGTAGCAAGTTCTTTTAATGCTTTCATTGCAGTTGCTTTAACTGATTTGCGAGCAGGTTTTGCTGCAATTTTGATTTCTTCGCCGGTGAAAGGATTACGGCCCATACGTGCTTTGGTAGCAGCTTTATGGATGCGACGTACTTTAACCCCTAATTCAGGGATTACAAATTCACCATAGCCTTTGCCTTTGATGGATCTTTCAACAACATTTTTCAAGGCAGAAAATATATTTCTGACATCATTTTTAGCAAGACCTGTGATTTCTGCTAATTCAGCAAAAATTTGGGCTTTGGTTTGTTTAGCAGTAATTGGTGAAGAAGGTAAGCTGATTGAACCTTTAGCAGCTACCTTTTTCAAAGAAGCAAGACGACTGCTTGATGTCTTTTTAGCCGCTGTTTTCACTTTACGAACAGTTTTAACTTTACGTTTAGCAGCAGCTTTTTTCTTGAGAGCCATTCTCATTTTCCTCCAGGTTGTAAAACTGGAACGAAATTACCACAATAATTTCGAATAAGAAATGGTTAATCTCTCAAATAAAGTGAAAAGCAGACAATTTTGCATAATTAATGGTGAATTTATTAATGTTAGAAAGCATCCAAATTTAAATTACACCGTTCAGCTTGCAGCGGCAAATGAATGAATCCCCAGGAGTGTGAGTACATGACTGGGGTTCATGAGTGCCAATGCGGCATAAAATAAAAGGGAAATGCTAGCCTTGGCCTTTGGGTTTAGCAGGCCCTTTGGGAGCCTGTTTCTCTACATGCTCAATAATCAGATCGGCCACATCTTTTCCTGTGACGCGCTCAATGCCCTGCAAACCTGGGGATGAATTGACTTCTAAGACAAGAGGACCGTGTGCTGAACGAATTAAGTCGACACCAGCAACACTTAAACCCATTACTTTTGCTGCCTTTTGAGCCAAAGTGCGTTCTTCTGGCAACAACTTTATCTTGGCAGCAGTACCACCTCGGTGCAAATTAGAGCGGAAATCGCCTTCTTTTGCCGTTCGCTGCATCGCTGCAACAACCCTATCACCGACAACAAAACAACGAATATCAGAGCCATTGGATTCCCTGATGTATTCTTGGACCAAAAAGTTTGCATTTAAGCCACGAAATGCATTAATGACGCCTTCGGCTGCTTTAGGTGTTTCTGCTAAAACCACGCCTCTACCGTGCGTACTTTCCATCAATTTGACAATTAAGGGCGCCCCGCCCACAAATTCTATTAATTCATCAGTTGCATCTGCTGAATGGGCATAACCCGTGATGGGCATACCAACCCCTTTACGGGCAAGCAACTGATGGGCACGCAATTTATCTCTGGAACGAGATATCGCTATAGATTCATTGATTGAATAGACGCCGCTTACCTCGAATTGTCGAAGGACTGCAGTCCCATAAGCTGTTACGGAAGAACCAATGCGCGGAATAATGGCATCGAAACTCAAAATTTGTTTACGATAATGCACAGAGGGCTGATTCGCGGTGATATTCATATAGCATTTGAGTACATCAATAACCGATACTTCATGCCCACGTTGCTCTGCGGCCTCTACTAATCTTCTCGTAGAATATAAACGCGGATCACGAGATAGGATACCAATTCTCATTCATGCTTTCCTTTAGGATCAATATAATAGTTGGATGTGCCAGTGATAGTGGTTATTTTATGGTTCCACTTCTTTTCCCAGGGACTCACTGGATATCTGTTATTCCAATCAGTTAGCAGTATGAACTGCCTTTCCCCCAAGTCTATACCATATTCATTAGCCATATATAGACTAATTCGCGCCACCATCCCCTTTTTATCTTCAGGTGGCTCAAAAAGACGATAGCGCTCATCAATAATAATAGGGCAGCCGCTAAAGTAATACTTTTCTTTAGATTTATCTAAAGGCATTTCGGCAAAGCGGAAATTTTCTCTTTTCGCATTTACCTCTCTGATAACAGGAACGAGGTTATGTAAATCAGCCTCCATCCTTCTAAATACAGGTGAGATCTTTTTACAGCATTTTCGGCCTTTAAATTTTTTGCCCTTTTTTGATACGCACAGTGGCTTATTCCAGCAATCTAATTGGCGCCCATACCACGAAACCGGTACCACATGTTCCCAACTTATGACTCTATCATGGCGCTCATCTCTTGATTTATATGAGCAGCTATTGAAATCAATTACACCATGCTTGTCATAGGCACAGCCACAATAGAAAGTTTCCCGATGATCATTCCAAACTGTTCGTGCAAGCTTTTTCGCTTGTTCAAAATTGGCAGGCGTGGCGCATAAACTATTTGCAGAAAAAATCAGCAGTAGCGCAAAAATTGATATTAAGGAGCGAAAATGGCGCATTCAAAATGTCAGTTAAGCCAAAAGAGATGGGATGCTATCTTCTTTTATCCTGGAGTTCAATTTATTCCATCAAAACAAGATGTAGCTATTCGCATTACTTATACTGATTTTTCTCACTATTTCTTTAGATGATGTAACAAAATTAGATATTTGTGAGATAATTAAAGGTTTCATCTAAGGTTATCTCAAGGAGAGATTTTGTCAGTTATACGAACTTATAGTGGCCTTCGCGTGGCAGTTATCGGCTGTGGGAACTGGGGTAAAAACCTCATTCGTGTACTACATAGCCTTGATGTACTTGTTGGGATTTGTGATGCCCAAGCTGCTAAAGCTGCACAATTTTCTGAGCAATTCCAAGTACCTGCTTTAACACTGGCTCAAATCCTTGAAGATACTGAAATAGATGCTGTCGTAATTGCAACCCCCTCTAGAACGCACTTTGAAATTGGGGTGGCTTGCCTTAAAGCTAATAAGCATATCTATATTGAAAAACCCTTTGCTGAACATCTTTCTCAAGCGGTTTCTTTGCATCAACTTGCCAAAAGCCACCAACGCATCTTAATGGTGGGGCATTTATTGCAATATCATCGCGCCTTTAACCATATAAAGCAGCTTAAGAGGGAAGGATTTTTAGGCGAATTGCAATATATCCATAGCAATCGCTTTAATTTTGGCAAATTTCCCAATGAAAACAGTGTTCTAATGGATTTTGTTCCCCATGACGTTTCCATGATCTTATCCTTAGTAGAAACGCTCCCTAAATCTGTCATGGCTATGAATGCAAATCATTTCAAACATACCCAATCTGACACTGTTAGCATTCAGCTTCACTTCCCTGCTAACGTCAAGGCCCATATTTTTGCTTCTTGGCTATACCCCTACAAA
This sequence comes from Uncultured Candidatus Berkiella sp., assembly GCA_964496435.1. Lineage (GTDB taxonomy): Bacteria > Pseudomonadota > Gammaproteobacteria > Berkiellales > Berkiellaceae > Berkiella. Next base: position 88,739 of record CAZBZP010000012.1, on the reverse strand, counting down.
GAACAAAAGATGATTGTTGTTGGCTCAAAAGCCATTATCATCTTTGAAGACAGCCAACCCTGGGAAAGTAAATTACGTCTGTGTCGCTATCCAGAGCTCTGGCAAGATGGCTTGCCTCAACCATTTGCGCAGCACCTGGAAAATATCCCCATCGACCCTGCCGAGCCTTTGCTTGAGGAATGCTCTCACTTTCTAGATTGTATTCAAAAAAACAACACGCCCATCACCGGTGCTCAAGAAGCTCTTAATGTGATGACGGTGCTTGATGCCGCTACGCATTCTATGAAAACTGAAATGCCGGTATCGCTTCCCCTTGAGCTTAGCAAGGAAGCAGACAAGTATCTGGACAGGGTTAAATTAGAAGAAGCCCTATAAGTTTTTGAAATGGATAAAAATATTAGGAAAATTGCTATCGCTAGTTTATTATTTTGCTCAATAATCCAACGTTGCAAATAGACCATGTTAAAAGAAAAAATAAATAAAATAGAATTCATAGACTTACAAGCGCAACGCCATTTGATTGGGGAAAAAATCCCCCAAGCAATAGAAAAAGTATTAGCCCATGGTGGTTATATTTTTGGCGCTGAAGTGCAGAAGCTAGAAGAACAACTCATTGCTTATACCCAAGCAGAGGATGCGATTACCTGCAGTAATGGCACAGATGCGCTCAAGTTGCTCTTAATGGCATATAACGTTGGTCCTAACGACGCCGTCTTTGTTCCAAGCTTTACATTTGCTTCAACCGCTGAAGTGATTGCGCAATCACATGCTACGCCTGTTTTTATTGATGTATGCCCGCATACATTTAATATGGATCCTAAAAGTTTAGAACAAGCCATCAGCACCTTAGATAAAAAACTCACGCCTAAAGGTATTATTGCTGTCGACTTGTTTGGCTTACCTGCTGATTATGCACAATTGCATGATATAGCATCTCATCACGGTTTATGGGTAATTGGTGATGCGGCTCAAAGTTTTGGTGGCGCTATTAATGATAAGCGCGTGGGCAATTTAGCCTTAGCCACAACAACCAGCTTTTTCCCTTCAAAACCACTGGCATGTTACGGTGATGGCGGCGCTATATTTAGCAATGACAAAACTTTAAGCGCAACCCTTCGCTCACTGCGTAATCATGGTTGTGGTGTACATCGTTATGATCATATTCATATCGGCATGAACAGCCGCCTTGATACCATTCAAGCAGCTGTGTTGCTAGAAAAATTAGCTATATTTCCTGGGGAACTAAAGCGTCGACAAGAAATAGCTGATTTTTATAATAATGAATTAAGAGAAGTTGTTCAGGTACCCCTGACACCAAAAGGCAAAACCCATGCTTGGGGCTTATATACAATTGCTTGCCATCCTGAATTAAGAGAAAACTTAATGCAGAGCTTGCAAAGCGTAGGCGTCCCAACCAATGTATATTATCGCAAGCCTCTTCATTTGCAGCCTGCTTATCAGCATTACCCTCGGGCTAGTGAGCAATTGAAAAATACTGAAGTTGCCAGCAGTAAAGTGCTCAGTTTACCAATGCACCCTTATCTTGCTGATGAACAGTTGGCTTATATTTGTGAACAAGTCAAAAGGTGCTTACTGTAAGCATTAAAGCTTACGGTAAGCAAATTTTAGTAGATCCTTGCCTGCATCAAGCATGCACGCAGCACCCACTGCCATTTCCATTTGTGTTGCCCTGCCTTGGGCCAAGTTATATGCCGTTAACAGACACAAACCAGTTTTAGAAGCTTGCAGGAGCATTTCCCTTTTATCATCACTATGCTGCTCTTGATCTGAGAGTGCATTTTCATCCAAATCTTGCGGATGAAAATGTGCGGGTTGTCTTTCATAATGCCCAATTGAGGAGTCGAGCAGAGCCAAAAATCCATTTTTAATGCTTTTTAGGGCTTCAAACACAGTAGCCGTAAAAGCAATTTGATTCAGGGTAATATTAGCTAAGAAAGCAAACATGTCATAAACCTAAATATATTGATTCTCAGGAGAGCCTTTATACCACGCGCCATAAAAAACTACTACTTGCATGGTCTAGCAGCCCCCTGTTGAGCGCTCGGTGGAATAAGCGAATCTTCGGCATCGCCTGTCGTACGCGGTGTTAAACGTTGCCTTGGCGTTAAGCGGCCTCCTCGCTTTTCATGCTCAAATGAAGGCACATAGGCTGATGATAGGGGCGATATCGTGACACTTTTAGGCCGTGTTTCTTTTTCTGTATTATCCTTTTGAGCTGTTTTTGCTCTGTTATCCTTTTTTGTCCTCTTCTCCTTTCTGTCTCTTCTTGCTTTAGGCACATCTTGTATTTGGTTTAAGCTCATCTGGCGCAGTTCAATTTCAAGTTTTTTGATAGGATCATCAAAACTTAAAACCTCCGTCGAGCAAAAAATAGCTCTCATCTTTTCTTTATGTTGATCAGCGGTTAATTGCCTTGTGAAGACTGAAGCAATCAGCCCTGGATAATCGGCCGCTTCAAAGGGCAAATTGAAGAAGGGATGCTCTAACATCGAACCCGTAATTTTAGCAAAATATGCACATTCACTATGAACAACATTATTCACTTCATCTGAAGCTAAAAGATTCCTTAAGAGTGAAAAATGAAGACTTGGCCCGATATACGTTCCTAATTCAAGTAATCCCATGGTACTTTGGGGTGTTTGACCTACACGTCTTGCTTGATAAAGTAGTTGATGCAACGCTCTGGCCGCAGGGATATTGCCTGATTGATAAAGCCTGCACATAAATTGAAGAAAGGTATTTTGAATTTTTTCTTTATCAATTCCTGAAAAATCATAACGGGAACCTTGCTGGTTTTTTGCCAATAACAAGGGCAAATAATCTGTGTAGATTTGCTTGATGTCATCAATAAAAAATCGCCAATGCAGCATTTCATTAACATCTGATGAAATAAAATCACAATTTTTAAAACAGGTTTTTATTAAATATGCCCACACATGATTCATATTATTCAAATCGTACTGAATAGGGCTTGCCGCAAGAATAGCTTCGAGCAATTTCTTCAAGTCCGACAAACTTAATATCGTTGTCAGCTGAGGCAAAATCATTGTTTTAAAAAAATCAGCAATATCCTCATCGTGTGAAAATTTAAAAAGCATGGGCTGATCGGCTTTCATATAATGATCAGCCATAGTCAAAATATTATTCAGCTGTGCCACGGAATAATGACGTGATAAGGGGATAATTTTTTTTGAAATGAATTCCACAGGTGCTGCTAACATATAATAACCCTTTATTTAGTTGATGGACTATTATATAGAGGCAGTTAATTACTTCAAGTCATATAACAATACAAAGTAGTGGTAACTAACACATAGTTACCACCCACCTTGCATCACATTATGATTGCGCAAACATCTTTGCTGCACGTTTTTTCATCTGTGCCATGGTGACATCTTCAACGTGGGTTGATACATGCCATTTATGACCGAAAGGATCGATGATAGAACCTGATCTATCACCATAAAACATGGTTTCAACCTCTTTAATTATTTTTGCACCAGCACCAACAGCCTTTTCGACCACTGTATCAACATCTTTGATATACAAATTAATACTTGCAGCTGTTCCACCAAAAGCATTGGGGCTCTTGGCACCCATCTCTGGGCATTCATCAGCTAACATAATCTTTGCATCGCTAAATTTTAGTTCTGCATGCATTACTTTTCCATCAGGCCGTGGCATACGCATTGTTTCTTTTGCACCGAATATTTTTTTATAAAACTCAATGGCTTCATTGGCGTTATGTACAATTAAATAAGGTGTGATGGCATTGTAGCCTTTAGGAATAAAGTTAAGCTTTTTGCTCGATTTCTTTACTGCTTTTTTCAACGGTTTCTTAGTAGGTTTCTTAGTCGTTTTCTTTGCTGTCTTTTTTAGCAATTTAGCTTTAGATTTTAGGGGGGATTTTTTAGCCTTTTTTATGCTAACGGTGCGTGCCATATATTCTCTCCTTGTTTAATATGGTTATCTAATCAATTGAATGGTTATATTGTCTGCATCTAAGGGATGCTTATCTAAAATATTTTCACTAAGCTCTTTAGCTGTTTTCTCAAGATTATCTGTCTTTGCCAATTGTAAAATTTCAGCTTGACTAAGCGTATTCCAAAAACCATCGCTACAGAGCAACATGGTTTCGCCTTTTATTAAGGGTCTATCGACCGAGATATCAATCTCAGGTGTTTCATTGGCATTAACAGAGCGCAATAATCTGTATTGTAAAGGGTGGCCTAATGCTTCTTCTTCTGTGATCATACCTTGATCAACCAAGGTTTGCACATGTGTGTGATCATGGGTTCGCCATATAATTTCATTCTTTTCTAAACGATAAATACGTGAATCACCCACATGTGCTGTTACCATTTGATTCTCGTCTAACCATAATAAAACAATCGTAGTATGCGGATCCATCGTTGCATATTTGCTATAGATTGTCTCTTTAAATTGATGCCAGGCTTGTGTAAACAAGCCTTCCATTCCTGTGATAGCACTCTCCATTATTTGTGTGGCAAATTTTGGTGCAGCCTCTATCAAACTTTGACAGAGTAAGGCGCTCGCAATTTCTCCACCTTCGTGTCCGCCCAACCCATCAGCAAGGACAAAACAAGCCCATTTTTCATTGACAAGATGCGTATAATAATCTTCATTGCTTATTCTTGAACCAATATAGGTAGTTTCAAAGAAGGTTAATTCCATAAAACGCTCCCTATTAATAATCAATCACCGGTTCACCGCAAAATTGCGCAATCATATCTCTGGCCAAAGTCTGTAACCGAACAGCTTCTTGCCAGTCATTGGACATAGGGCTAAGGGGTTCGCCAATAGTCACCTCAATTTTGCCTACTGAAAAAATAAACAAATCATCCCTTAAAATTTGGCGTGTTCCTTTAAGTGCAATAGGACATATATTTGTAGCTGATTCAACCGCCATTTTAAAGGCCCCCATCTTAAAAGGACGTAAACCTGTTGCGTATGTAAATGTGCCTTCAGGAAATATCGCGATGCTATTACCCGCCATGATATTTTCTTGAATGGCTTTGGTATCATTAATATTAGATGCAAAATCAATTCTATCCACCGTTAACATTCTAAGCTTTTTAATAATCGTGCTTAAAAAGGGCACTTTCATTAATTCTTTTTTAGCAACAAAATGCACCCCTTTGGGCAGCACAGCAAGAAGAACCAGCGCATCTAGATAACTAGCATGATTGGCTACATAAATGGTTTTGGTGTTTTTGGGTAGGTTTTCACGATAATACACTTTTAAGGGGCAGCCCATCAGGAGTAAACCCAATCGTGCACATCCTTTGGTAAAAGCACTTGCCCATAGATAAGGCAAAATTAAGGTACTTATAAAAACTAGAGGACCTAGGAGCAAAAGCAAGAAACCAACGTAAACACTATACAAAAGTTTGAGGCCTTTGATGAGACCATTTTTACATTTTAGCCCAAAGCCTTTAACAAAGAGTTTGCTTATCTGAAACCAAACCGGTAATGATTTATTAAGGAGTTTATTATTCAAATAAAGCTGTTTGCAGGCCGAACGTTGCAACTTACCACTTGAGGTCTTTGGTATTATTTTAGGCTCAACTAATATCACTTCATCCGGAACAAAACCGAGCACAACAGCTACTTTTTCATTGATTTGCTGTTTTATTTTTTTACGTGTTGTTTCCGTTGTCTCATTACTTTCAACAACAATAATTAATTTTTCAGTGCCTTGACGTTCGTCTATGGTCCCAAAGGCAACCACACAACCCTTTCTAACCCCAGGGACTTGACTGGTGACCTCTTCTATTTCTTCTGGGTATAAATTTCGCCCTGCCTTGATAATGACATCTTTCATTCTTCCGGTAATATATAATTCGCCGTTCGCCCAATAACCCATATCACCAGAATCATACCAACCATCATGATAAATAGCGTTTGTCGCTTCAGGTTGCTGATAATATCCTTGCATCATGGAAGGGCCACGAAAATATATTAAACCAATTTTTCTTTCAGGCACAATTTGGCCTTGTTTGTCGACAATTTTAATCTCATGTCCCACAATGGCTTTACCACAACAAACAAACGCCAGTGCATTTTTTTCATTTTCATGCGCAACTTGTGCAAGTTGCTCTTCTTGAAATTTTTGCCGATTGATTCTATCTATGATGGGTGTTCTACCTAAAGGCGGAAAACAAAGCGCCACTGTAGATTCTGCCAAACCATAAACTGGTAGCATCGCTTCTGCTTTAAAGCCATAAGGCGCAAATGTTTGTGTGAACTTTTGAATCGTTTTAGGGTTAACAGCTTCTGCACCATTCAAAGTTAAGCGCCAGGAACTTAAATCTAAGCCTTGAATTGTTTCAGGCTTAATACGACGGATACATAATTCGTAGGCAAAATTAGGAGCAGCACTCAGCGTGCCGCGATGATAATGAATGGCCCATAACCAACGTTCTGGCCTTGTTAAAAAAGTTAATGGCGACATTATCACCACTGGAATTGCATGATAAAAACAGATAAACCATGCGCCAATTAACCCCATATCATGGTAAAGCGGCAGCCAGCTCACACCCACATCATGTGGCTTAATCTGCATTTCATGACCTGCTGCACGAATATTAGCCAATAAATTATCATGTGTTAATAACACACCTTTGGGCAAACTTGTGCTGCCTGAGGTGTATTGGATAAGTGCAGGCATATTGTGATGGATATCGACTTTGTGAAAACGATGTGTTGTCTTCTTTAATGTATCTACTGTCACAACAGCGGTTAAGCTACTGATAAAAACTTGGAGCAGTTCGCTCAATCTTTTGGCTTCATGAAAAGTAATCAGCAACCTTGTATTGGCATTGCGTAATATATTCGCTTCGCGCATCGCATATTCTTCAATACGCTCTGGTCTAAAGGGAGGATAAATTGGAACCGGTATAGCACCAACTAATAAAATCGCAAAAAAAGTATAAAAGAAATCTTCGCAAGAAGGCAGCATGATGGCAATCGTATCACCTGGCTCTATCTCATAAGATTGTAAACCTGCCGCAATTATCTTGGCTTTTTCGTAAAGCTCTCCATAGCTAATCGTTGTTTCATTCCCTTTATCGTCTTGGAAATAAATATGCGGTCGATTTGGCTCAATGCTGGCCATACTAACCAAAATCTCAACCAAGCTTTGTGCCTGCGTGGGAGAATAGCTTGTTTGCAAAATAGTCTGCGATACACTTTTTCCTAACATTATTTCAGCAGGTTTTGCATGACTAATATCCGGGATAAGATCGGATAAATTTTGAGCGCTCCCCATCAGGGATTCGGGTAATACGATGTTAAAGGCTTCTTCTATACGGTGAAATAACTCCACTCTGCCTAGGCTGTCTATCCCCAGATCACGCTCAAACTGCGCCCCAAGATGTAGCGCTCTTGTGGCTTTGTCACGCCCAAGTTCGCTTAAAAATTGGTGGGTTATTGCTAAAAGGTGATTTTCTATATCTTTGTGATCGGACATTTGCGCTCCAATGAGCTTTTGGAAGTTACGAGTCAAACAAAATGCAATAGCTCAATATAAAAATACTATACGATAATCATAATCCCAAGTGGAGTAACTTGTTTAAGGGCAAACAGGAAGTCCACCCTACAAGAAGATCAAATAAATGCGAGGGAAATCTGCTAGGACACCATGCTTCTGCTATTTAAAGGCAAAATATAAACTTGTGCTGTTTCCAATCTGACTTTTTCTTGGCTAAGGGTATCGATTAATTCCAATCCAGGAAGACCATGGGTAATAAAAATAACATGTCCTTCTTTATGTTTTTTCTCTACATCATCGTACATAGCTAGCACGCGTTTACGCACATCATCATTCGATTCACCACGAAATGATTTTGCTTCATTAGGACCAATTATCCAGGAATCTTTGGTAAATTTATCTTTAAATTGGCCTTCTCTATCACCAGCTTGGGTTTCAATTAAGCGCTCATCGACATGGATTTTATCTTTGTTAAAAACCCCAATATCAGCAACAATATTCGCCGTTTCGATGGCTCTTGGCAAAGGTGAAACATAAACAGCGGCTATCGAACGATTATCAAAGCCATGGAGCAGTAATACTTCTGCGGCTTGTCTTACTTGTTCTTGGCCTTTGGTTGTTAAGTGCGCTGGCTTATAATTAGGATGCTTTGGATTTGAATTATAGGCAATGTTTTGATCAGCTTCGCCATGGCGCAAAATAATGATGTGACGCTCTTGTAAGGCATAAACCGCTTGTGCAGCAAGCAAAAGGATCAACGCTGCAAAGACATTATTCTTTTTCATTTTTACTCCTAAAATAGGGCTTAACAATAAGCCGAACGTTCCTTTGACCACGAAAAAAATAAAATACCCATTGTGAGAACACAAACAATTTTGAGCGATAACCAATTAAAAAATAAATATGGACTAAACACCACAACACCCAGGCGATAAAACCGGTACAGCGAATAGGCCCCGACAATACTAATGCCTTGTATTTTCCAATCGTTGCCATCATCCCTTTATCTGAATAGGAAAAAGGTTTTCTCTTATCCTTGGCAATATTTTTGCCGATTATTCTACCAACATAATCACCCTGTTGAACAGCTACTGGCGCCACGGCTGGCAGTACTACACCTTCTTTATCCACCACATGGGCTGCATCGCCAATGACAAAGATATCCGGGTTATCTTTTATGCTAAGACAGGGCTCGACTTTCACTCGGTTTTGCCTGTCTTGTTCAATCTCTAAACTTGCTAATAAAGGCGAAGCTTCATTACCTGCTGCCCAGATAATATTTTTACTTTGAATTTCCACATCACCGATGCTAACTGTATTTTCATTTACCGAACTTACCCTGGCATTGAGCATCACAGTTACTTTCATTTTCTCAAGTGCTTGCTTGGCTTTGTCTGCAAACTTCAAAGGATAACCATTTAAAAGTTGAGTCCCCCCTTCTATCAAAATTACTTTTGTTAAAGCAGGATCAATTTTTCTGAAATCTTTTTTTAGACTTTGATGGGCAATTTCTGCAATGGCACCTGCCATTTCAATCCCTGTAGGACCACCACCGATAACCACAAAAGTCGTGTATTGTAGTTGTTCACTTTTATCTTCAAGGCGTTCAGCAATTTCATAGGAGAATAGGATTTTTTCACGAATATGAAGCGCATCCTGGAGTGTTTTTAAGCCGGGTGCATATGTTTCCCATTGTGGTTGACCAAAGTAAGCATGTCTTGCACCAACGCCAATTATTAAGGCATCAAAATGGATCAGTTCATTATTTTCTAAGCGCAGTGTTTTATGCGCTTTATTGATAGCTATCACCTTCGCCATAATGGTCTTTACGTTAGGTGAATTTCTGAATATTTCGCGTATTGGCATCGCAATGTCGCCTGGTGATAAAGCTGCTGTCGCGACTTGATAAAGTAAGGGCTGGAATAAATGATGGTTTGTTTGATCTATCAGCGTAATGTCACAGTGCTTATAGCCTTGCAGCCTCTTAACTGCGTTAAGACCTGCAAAGCCACAACCAATAACTACCACTTGCTTGTGTTGTGCTTTTTTTGTCATTTGCACCTACAGTTCATCGGCTATGATATAAATTAAAAGCTAAATTCTACAATGGAAGGTATAATGATTGAAATTAGGAATATATAAAGTATTATCAAACTAAGCTTCAAAGCATGTGTTATTTAGAATAATAACAAAACTAGGTGCATGTATGAGAACAAAAGCAGCATATCGTTCTTTAGCTCTGCTACTTTGCGTATCCCCTGCTATCTACTCGATTGATTTTCAAAAATATGTCAAAGACGCCCAAATTTGCGCTGCCAATGAAACATCGCGCAAAACACTACTAGGGATAATTGATAGTTGTGGCAACACCACACGCTTAGATGATGATTGCTTCATTCAAGGATTAGAGCGCGTCACCAAAGAAGAAAATAACCTTGAAGCTAAAATAATACTGCAAGCCTATGAAAAAGCCATATCAGAAGGCAATTTCATTAAACCTGAGTGTCAAACCGAAAATCATATGCAAGCCAATCTAACGATTGGCCATTGTATCTTGTTGTACAACAGCTATATGCTGGAAAATTATGAAAAAGAAGATGCTGTATTGCGTTATGAGATGTGCTTACAGGGTGGCATGATGGGTTTGGCCTATCATGGTAATTTAGCAGCTCAATATATTTTGTCAGAAATTTATCGTGATAAACATCAATTAGCACAAGAAGCCACTTGGGCTGAATCTCTTAAATCTAAGAAGGAAACCGATGAATACGATATCATGATGCGTTGTTATGGTTCGTTTTTATCTTTAGGTTAAATTAAGCGTTAATCGGATGTGTGTTTGCGCCCACCTGGCCTTGCTGCCCGTTTCGCTTTCAATACGGGCGTGTTGGTAATTTCTGCAATCATTTCTTGGAGATCATAATCCCCTTTTGATCGAAGATTTAGTCTGGCTATTTTCCTGATATCAAAACCATTTTCATGTAGCGACTTCATAAAAGCCTTAGCATCATCAACTGTATTAGCGCCAACTTCAAATTCAAGCTCTACATCCACCCTTCTTTCATAATGATTTACAGCTTCCACCAATTTTTTTATCGGTGTGCCAGAAAATCTTATCTCATCTTTTGCTTTCTCAACTCTAATAACTTCTTTGCTATTTTGCTTATTCGTAAACACGAATAAAGTACCAGAGTCCTTACAATCCCATTCTTCTTGCTTAAAAATTTCAAACAGTATTTTTTTTAGTTTAGGAACGCTATTAAAAGCTTTTCTGATACGTTCTTCTTCAGTTTGCTGTTCTTCACGCTCATCGGGTGTGGTAGCGCTATAATGCTCCTTAGTAGGTTTTATTATTAATTGGCCTGAGGAAGGCTTTTCAGGATTTGGGCCTCCAGGAAGCATGACACCTATTTTGGGTTCTTTTTTTGTCGGTCTTACGCCATCTTCACTCATTGCATTTTCCATTAAGGATTCAATTGATTACCCAATGGACTAAACCTGGGCGCAATAAGTTCCAGCTGCGCGTGTAAATACATTGAAAATTATTGAGGTCTAAATCTAGGTGTATGCTCCGAGGGAGGCTCAGGAGGGAAATTGACTGTTTTTGCCGCCCACAGCAGCGCACCCAACGTCAACACAGGAACAGTAATAGGCACGGCGCTGATGCAAGCCCCATAGGCAGCCGTCATTACCCCTGTGCCTTCACAAAGTGCAACACCGAGCTTTAGTATACTGGTTGTATAAGCAATAAATTTGGGTGCATTGATTAAGCTTGTTGGTACAGCAATACCAAGTAAGATTGAATTGATGTATTCATCAGGGACCACAACACTCAACGGCGGTTGCTCGCTTTGAACTCTTGCTCCCAAGCGAATGTCTGCAAATTCCGGATAGGATTGACATGATTGCAGTGATTGACGAACTTCAGCTTCGGTATCAGGTGCTAAGGGATAATTCTCAATTATATTTCGCCACTGTTGCGAAATACTGTTTCTTAAAGCGGCATGTGATTCGGCTACCTGCCTACTTAAGGCGAAATAGCAGTTACTATTAGCCATATCTTTTAAAATCAAGTCGGCCACCTGCGCATTGCATTCACACAGTGCCGTAATATGCGAAAGGGGAAATGTGCTACATCGTTGCAAGTAGGTACTAAGATAAACATAGTTATATTCTGCACCAGCAGCGCTCATCAAATCATAATTAAAATCTATCGCAAAAGGATCTGTTATATTGTTTCGCACTAGGTGCTGCCTAATCAAGGCAACCAGTGCAAACCGATAATATTTTGGATTTCTGCCATAAATTACCAAATCGTCTGGCTTAATATGCTGATACAATCCATAAGATCTCATAAGGTGTTCTTGAAGTGCTTCTAATGCAAGTTCAATTTCTTGATTAAGTAATTTGTTTTGTGATTGGAGCTTTTCCTGTAGTACCTGCCAAATTATTTTAATGTGTTCAGCTGTTAAAGTGCTTTCTATCGTTGATAAGCTCTGGCGAATAAGTGCTACACTGACTTCATCTGCATCCTTGGAAAGCAAAAGCAAATTACCAAGCATTAAAGCACTTTCATAAGGGTATGTTTCAAGTGTATTGAAAAAATGCTTGTTTACTTTACGACACTGGGCTCTAATAAGGGCTCTTGCAACCATTTTGCTTTCTATTATCTCCTGCCAATTTTTATGCTCGTATTCTTTCTTCGCGGCAAAGGGGTAATCATGCCATCATGCTCTGATGTTGTTTTAGAAACACAAACGGTCGCGATGCTAGGTCTGTTAGGATGAAGTGCTAGGTATTGCTCAAGAAGATCATCGTTATCTAATCCATGACTTTCACATTCTCTTAAAAAATTCTCCATTTGGAAGCTATAAGCACTATTAAACATAGCACTGCGCTTGATTTGTTCATCAAAATTAAAAGATGTCTGTTCACTAAGCAAAGAAAAGTGATGGAATAGTTCCCCATCCGTCTCATCGAAAATAACCTTAGGCTCTCTTTTTTCAACATTATTTAAAAGCCAATTAAGGCGTTTTTGAGCAAGGCTTTCTAAAAAATGAAGATATTCATTTTTAGGAACAAATTTTAATAAATTAAAGGCATCACTATGCTCCCCTTGGTATTCTTCAAAATATTTTCTGGCAAGGTTGTACCGCTGCCCTATTTTATTATCATTTTTGTGCGCATGATTATAGATATCCGCGCCATCTAATAGTTCGTAATAGTTTTGCAATGTGTGGCTATCAATATTGTTCTCCTGTCTTGAATTCTCAAACAAGGAGGATAAAATCTTTTGCGCTTCATCAATAGCCTGCTCATGTTGATGATACCATTTGCTTATTAGCTCTTTTTGCTTTTCAGATAACAATTGAGCCATGCCAGGATTTTTGGCACAAAGCGTATTAAAAACTAACCATTGAAAATGATGAACAATGCCTGGCGATTGATGAGCAAAGTGTTTATTGATGTTTTCTAGAAAACGCTCACTTGGCTTTTCCCCTAAGAGAATGCAGTTCATTTCTCTTAACAGCTGATATGTTTTGTCATCATTTACATAATTCTCCAAAAGGACATTCCAGCCTTGAATAACATCGCGCCTGAGTTCATATCCACCCCATGGTTGAAATTGCATGATTCGTTTTTGATTATTAAATGCCATGTGTTCAACATCGAGATGTTCTTCAAAGCGTTTAACCATATTAGTGTTGTCAGCAAAAAGGGATTTTGTCTGTTCATTTCCATAATTATCTACCATGGATTTTATTTTAGATAATTGTTGTTTAGATAAGCAGCTTTCTAGTTTGACTTTATCAGGGGAGGCAGATAATAGCGTTATTTCCTCTCTCATATTTGTTGCGAGTTGTTCTGATAAGATATGCATACTTTTTTTGATACGAGCCTGCTGATTTTCCAAGCGTAAAGCACATTGTTCTAATGTTTGTCTAAACGAAGGAGATGAGGTCATTTTCTGGCGAAAGGTAAAGCGTCTTAAGTTCCAAGCGAAATGTTGGAGTGTTGAGCAATGATATTCAGCTTGTTCTATTAAACTTTCAATATCAAAATTTGGTATATCAACAATGGATTGACTTAGTCGGTTTGCCATAAAATATTCTGATCTTTCAAGCGCTAATAAACCTGACATTAACTGCTGACGCTTAGGCGCACTAAGAACAGCATTCAGAGAGGCTCTTATGTTTTTGGCGTATTTAATGCAAAGATACCAAAATGGAGCCATGCCAATGCTATAAAACAAAAAAGTATTAAATGCATTTATGGCGTTTGTGCTTAATGATAGCAATAGTAATGGGGCAGCCATGTGGACAATATAGCCATAAATTACAAACGAAGCGACGAATAATAGAAAGTAACCAATCAAGGTTTTATATTTTAGCAAATGATAAATACCCAAACTTTTTAGTGCTTCAATAAGGGGTGAAAGAATAGCATTAAGCGCTTGGGTTTGTGCATAATTCAATTTATAGGTGAATATTTTTCTATAGATATTATCTAATTCCAAACTTGCCACTGTATCATAAATATATTCAGTGGTAGTTTTCAAATTGCCAAGAACAATTTCATTGGTTGTTAATGAAGGAATTGATTTCTTTTGTATGACACCAATTACATTCTTTTCTAATCTCGCACTATCAACAGGACCTATTTTTAAAATATCATAGAAAGTAATGCGCATATTGTCATCAATTTTACTCAACACTTTGGGGACTTCTAGTCGTTGGCTTTCATCGTGTTGATATAAATTAAATTGCTGACAAATCACCCCCAAGGTGTCATCTATCCTATATTCTAGCCCAAATTGTTGATGCAGCTCACAACGATGCAACATGGCATCTTGTATCTTTGTTTTGAGAAACTTCAACTTGGCAAGGTTATCCTGCGTTTCGACAATAAGCGTGTGAATTGTTTGATCAAACCAGGCTGGGCGCCACAAGCTGCTTTCTTCTTTTTTGAAATCATCAGCATTCAGCTCGCAGAGCATGCTCTCTAAATATCTTTCTAAAGGTTTAACATGCTCACTATATAGCAAATATAAAGCGCTTGAATTAAGATGCGCCAAGGGCTTTACTTTTGTCCAATAAATTTGCAGTTTATTGAGCTCTTGTTCATTATGCGCATTTTGTTTGAGCGCATCCCATTTCTCAGGATCTGAAAGTATTTTGTGTACTGCAGGTTTGTGAGAAACAACTTGCCTGATTTTATCAATATGAAATTGTATTGCATCTTGAAAGAGTGAATGCTGACATTTAAGAACAATACGCGTTTTCCAAGAGGAAGAATAATGCGAGGGTATGCCATGCTTTATCATGTTGGAGAAATCCCTATCTCCCATAAGAGGTGGCACTATCATAAAAAAAAATGAACAACTTGACAATCATTCTTTTGAGGAGATTTTGATAAGTTATAATAAATTAGCTACTATTTATTTATGCACTTATAAACTTAAATTTAATGCACAAATGCACTGTTTCTAATTTACGCTGGGTAGATTAAGACTATGAATAAAAGAGTATTTTCGACATTACTACCATTAAGCTTGTTATTTCTATGCTTTAATGCAAATTCAGCTGCCGATGCTACTGTAAATAATAAGAATGAAGTTCAACAATCATTGTCTGAACTACAAACCTCATACCAAAGCGCACAAAGAGTAAATATCATTTTTAGCCAATGCCATATGAAATATGATTGCATTATAAAAGCCCTGCAAGAAATGGCTGATAAAGAGAAAGATCCTTTGGCAAAAGAACTGCTAGAAAAATTTTCAAAGCAGGACTCGGAAAATTTTGATGTATTTAATAAGTGTTTTAACTTTGAGCGCAACGAAGTTAACAATGCATTGAGTATCTGCATGGCTGAGTCTCATGCGCCTCCGCTATTGAATCAAGGTCAATGTTCTGAAAAAGCCTTATTAGGACTCATCGATGCAGGGAATACGGTAGCTCAGATGGCTTTGTTGAAACTCTATGAAATGCAGGCTGATGCAGGAAAATTCAGCTTTTTACAACAAAAGCTCAGTGAATTTGGACCTGAATTAAGCGAAAAATCTAAAGAAAGATGTAAATTGCATGCAAAATAATTAAACTCCGTCTAAGCATAGCCTAGACGGAGTAACAATCAGCTAAAGACTCGTAAAATTAGTCTTCGTGAGTGTGTGTATCAGTTGTTGCTTTAGCAGCATCACCAGAAGTGGTGTTACCTTGCATCTGATTAGCTGTGTTGTTCATGTCTTGTTTCATGTCGCCAACTTTTTTGTCTGCGTCATGAGCTGCATCGGTAGCAGTTGTAGCAGGAGTTGTTGCAGCAGCGTTTGCAGCTGTATCGTCAGCAGCAATCGTGGTAGCAGCTTCATTAGCACTGCTGTGGCCAGCTGGTGCTGTACCTGGGTGAGCTGGTTCTGACTTGGTAGCGCCACCTGTTCCTTGAGTGCTTTCGCCTGCTTTGTGTTCGTCTTTGCTAGCTTCTTGTTTTGAACAAGCTGCAATTGCTAAGCAAGCTACCATAGCAACAAGTATTTTGGTTTTCATAGTTTCTCCCTTAAATTAACTAACTTACAATATAAAATCAATTATTTTTTGCATACCATACCTGAGTTAATTAAGAAAAGGAAGAAACCACACTCTTCCCTATTTGAATTTATTACACCTTCATTGCTAAAGCTTTGAAGTGCGGCCTATGCCTAAATCCAACATGTTTTAACTATGATATGATAGCAAGTCTTCTACTAATAAATATTGGCCCTATTGTGTACGATGCGCTCATTGTCGTAAATGGTGAAATACCTCAACCATCTTCTTGGCGAAACATACCGTACCGTACCTTAATATGTACTGATGGTGCCGCCAATTTTCTCATGCAAGCAGCAATCACCCCGGACATCATTATTGGTGATATGGATTCTATCTCTGTTGCTACACAATTTGCTACGCCTAATTTGCTACAAAAGCAATTTCCATCAACAAAAATTGAACAGATTGCGGATCAATATTCCACGGACTTTGAAAAAACTTTAGATTTTGCAAAGCAAAATGCAATAAAAAATATTATTTGTGTGGGTGCTTTAGGAAAAGCTGCCGATCACATGCTATATAATCTTAGCTTGATAGCTCGCTACCAAACTGAATTAGATGTGATGCTGCTGAATGTTTTCGATAACCAAAAACAATGGATCTTCCTGCTTAAATCAGATTCGTGTATTTCAACCACCCCTGGGGCAACAGTTTCCTTCTACCCTCTTTCAAATGCCATCATCAGCACTCAAGGTTTACGTTGGGATCTCAATCAAAAAGATCTCCATCAAATCAACGATAGCGCTATCCGCAATCGCAGCCTTTCGGAGAAATTTACTGTTTTTGCCAAAGGTGCTGTCTTTTGCTTTATCATAAGTGAAATTCCTCCTGATATTGCCCCAGCCTCCACAAGATAAGCCCTTGTATTCTCTGATTATTTTTTTCGAGCCAGCCGACAGAATGCACTTGGAAACTGATAATAAACCCCCATTTAGTAGTAAATAGCGCTAAGCTATGTTAAATTTAAGCTATTATTCTAAATATATAAGATCCTTAATGGAGGTAGACAATGGCCGTAGTTCCACAAAGTTGGGATCAATTCGAAAACCAATACAAATTAGGGTTGACCAATTTGTATCAAAAAATTTCCAATGAAGTTGATAGAATTCTGGATGAGGCTTATCACGATAAGCCCATGCCAAATGATAAAGTTAAAGAAGAAGTTACCCTGGCATTTGATCATGCGCTTCAACATACTTTAAAAAACGATTTCAAAGATTTTTTAGAAAACGTTAATAATATGCTCAGACAATGGCAAATCCCCCGTGGCGATGTCTCACCTGAAGCGCGTAATCGTCAAACCCTAGGGCAAGATCCAAACGCGCCTGGCCCAAAGCCAACCAATTATGCGGTTCCTGAATGGGCAAAAGGTTTATTTGATGATGTCTCCAATGATCCCAAAGTAAGACAATCTTACGAGGATAATGCTGAAGGCTTAAGTGCAACCGCCGATGCTAAAGCAGAAAATAGATTGGAGCTAACACCTGCACTTAAACTTAAAATGAAAATGGAACCCGATGAACTTAAAGCAGTACTCAAAAAGAAATTGGAAGAAGAGTACAAACCAAAAGTTCGAATGTCATATCCTGGTCAAAATTAAGGATTGACGCTAAGGGAATAGAAAGGAGAACAACATGTCCCTTTCCAAGGAAATCCTTGAGGGAACATATGAAGGAGTCGCAAGACTCCTTCAACAAGGTGCGCCTGTTAACATTATTGATGAATATGGTTTTACCCCACTCATCCATGCAACGGTAACTAATCGTACCGATATTGTTCAATTATTGCTCAAAAAAAATGCCAGTGTGGATTTGGTCGACTTTACAGGGACCAATGCACTTCAGTGGGCCATTGATAATAACAATCTTGAATTAACCAAATTGCTCCTAGATTATGGTGCAAACCCCAACACTTACTCATCTAATGGCCAACCTGCCTTGTTTTATCCTATCCTGCGCAAAAATCAAGAAATGATAAAATTGTTAGTCAATAAAGGCGGTAAAATTGAATTTGCAAAAGATTTTATTCAAGCCAAATTGATAGGTCACCGTTTTGAGTTACAGGGTGAGTCTGATATCGTCACCTCTGAAGGACTTTTTATTTCCATTGATTTAGAAGGATTTTACTTAGAATTTACATTAGGCTTAATCAAGGAATCTTTGGAACGCTTCATGCAAAGCTATATTGCTCACCGCATGGATATTCATAGTAAAGAACTAAAAACCATCATTAAATCCTTTGAAAATGCTTCCAAGCTAAGAGAATTTAAACACTTTTCTAAAAATGTCGAACAAAACAAAAAGACAATCTATTCGCTGATGGATATGGATCTGTTACTTTTGCCCGTCTCCTACAAGGGGCATGCCATCAATTTTATTAAACATGGCGGGTTCCTAGCAAAATGTGACCGCGGCGTTAATAAAATGACGGATCCAATCGTTATCAATACAGTCGATAAACCCTCTATATTAACTGATCAGTTTTATACTAAATTGCTATATGAAAAGCACTCAGAAAAATATATGAAACAAGATATCTATCAAATTCTGGGCTTAAAAACTTTTGCAAAATTACCCATTAAACATCAAATTACAGGTAATTGTTCCTGGGCAAACACAGAATCTTCTGTGCCAACGATGCTCTATATGCTTCTATATGACAAAGTAAAAGAAAAATCTAAAGCAGATGCCCTCGTAAATGAAATTATGACCTTTTATAATGCCTGGTTAGAATGGGATAAAGACAGAGCGATTGAAGACTGGTTATTGGATTTTGATAAAATCAGTTTTCAGCGTCAAAAATCTAAGGCCGCATTATTGGGTGGTGTTCTCTTTCAAGCAAGTAACCCCAACAAGCCAAGAGATATAGAACGCGCAAAGAAAATATTAGCAATATTATCACGCAAAGAATTTCAATATATCGTTCGGGCCTATATAAATACCTTTATTCGTGGCACTCAAAGCGCCGAAGGTAAATCTTTTCAACGCATTATTGAATTATGTGGTTATAAATTAAGCCAATTTTCAAATTAATATGAAAACAAACTTATTCTATTTCATCCTTTTATTGCTTGCCTTGCTCATGATGCTACCGCTTGCGAAACAGGCTTTCATCAAACATCGACGTAAAACGACTTATCGCTTCATTCTTGAGAACCTTCAATCACTTTATGCGGATACAAATCCTTTTGATGTGGCGCTCAATGCGAATAAATATAGGCTTGATAATGTCGAATACCTTTATGGCGAAGTCTTGCCTGTTACCCTATTAGACTTAGTTGCTTTACTCCCCCCAAAGAAAAATCAAATTTTCTATGATTTGGGCTCAGGTGCGGGTAAAGCACTTTTGGCTATGAAATTATGTTATCCCTCAATGCAGGTAAAAGGCATTGAACAAGTTCTTGAGCTACACACCTTAGCTTTAGAAAAATATCATCAATATCTTAAAGTTGCTCAACTACAAGCAGCAGATTTTGAAATACACCATATAAATCAAAACATGATAGATTACCCTTTTGAGGATGCGGATATTGTCTTTATTAACGCCACCGCTTTTGAAGCGACATGGCAGCCTATTTTAGATAAACTACGCTTATTAAAAGCAGGCACTAAAATCATTATCACCTCAAAAACGTTGCCAGAGGATGGTTTTACAAAACAGTATCAAGGCATGGAACCCATGAGTTGGGGACTCACTTCAACTTATATTTATGAAAAGAAAGCATAGAGGATTATTTTTTGACAGATCTAACCCCCGTACAATTGATTGCCGTTTGGATTTTACCGATTGTATTCGCTGTCACTTTACATGAAGCAGCCCATGGATTCGTGGCATATAAATTTGGTGATGACACC
Organism: Uncultured Candidatus Berkiella sp.; assembly: GCA_964496435.1. Taxonomy (GTDB): domain Bacteria; phylum Pseudomonadota; class Gammaproteobacteria; order Berkiellales; family Berkiellaceae; genus Berkiella. Next base: position 68,766 of record CAZBZP010000012.1, on the reverse strand, counting down.
GCTTATAAACAAGGGCGAATAACTGCAAACCCGCTGAAGCATATTGATATTATTGGCACCATAGTCTTACCAATCTTATTAATGCTGATGGCAAATTTTGTATTTGGATGGGCAAAGCCCGTACCCGTTAATCAAAATAATCTCAAACATCCAAAAAGGGATTTTGCAATTGTGGCGCTGGCAGGCCCTTTTTCAAATTTTCTCATGGCTGTGATTTGGATCAGTATTTTAAAAATTTGTCTTGTTGTTCCAAAACATGAATATCTCGTGCCCTTGGTTTATATGTGCCAAGCGGGTGTCATGATTAATGTGGTTCTCATGATACTCAATTTAATCCCTATTCCTCCCTTAGATGGGAGCCGTTTTCTCTATTACCTTCTGCCTAAACCCTGGGATGAGCGCTTTAACAAAATAACCCCCTTTGGGATTTTGATTATATTGGCGCTGATTGGCACTGGGATATTGAGCAAAATTATGCTGCCTGGCATCAATTTTGTGCAGAATGGCTTATTGGCTCTGTTTCAGATCCATTGAGAATCCCCCACTCGCTACGCTCGTCGCCCCCTTTTAATCAAAGTGGGCTTAAGATCCGTTTTAACCCCCTGACAAGTCTTCTTTTTGGTAATAAAAAGGGGACTTGTGTGTATATGCAGATAGCTTTTGAAGTCCAGTCCGTTTATCATTCCCCACCTTAGTCCTAGTCTATTTATTATGACTTTCTTCTACAAAGTATGATACCTTACTACCTAGCGCAGAATGATGGTGTAAAGCTAATATGAACAAGCCTGTCTATCCCCAAGATTATTCCTTTAAACTCTCTGATTCCTTATTTGGCCTACAAACACTCTTTATTGCCTTTGGGGCAACTGTTTTAGTGCCAATCATCACAGGTATGGATCCCAGTGTTGCCTTATTTACCGCTGGCCTTGGCACTTTAATATTCCAGCTGTGTACCCGTGGTCAGATCCCCGTGTTTTTAGGATCTTCTTTTGCTTTTGTACCCGCGACTATATATAGCATTTCAACCTGGGGTATGGCGGACACACTGTTTGGATTATGTATCTGCGGACTTGTTTATTTTGCCATGAGTTTATTGGTATATGTTCGCAGCCAAGAATTTGTAAATCGGCTTTTCCCTACTTTAATCACCGGCCCTATTATTATGAATATCGGTTTAGTGTTAGCACCAGTTGCCATTAACATGGCCATGGGTAAAACCGGTAAGGGCGATGTCGTCTTAGTCGAGCAAAACACCGCTTTAATTGTTGCCGGTATTTCCTTAGTTGCGACTATTGTTACACGCTTGTTTGGCAAAGGACGCTTACAACTTATTCCTTTATTAGTAGGTATTGTATTTGGTTATCTCGCCAGCCTTTGGTTGGGATTGGTAGATTTTAGCAAAGTGGCCCAAGCCGCTTGGTTCCAATTACCCCAATTTCAAACCCCTACCGTTAACTGGAACGCAGCTTTAATTATGATCCCTATCGCCGCTGTATCCGCGATTGAGCATATTGGGGACATCGTTGCCATCGGTGGTATCACAAGACGTAATTATGTTCGTTATCCTGGCTTACATCGCAGCCTTTTGGGTGATGGTATTGCAACAATGGTTGCCTCCTCAGTAGGTGGACCTCCTAGCATTACTTACGCCGAAGTTACCGCAGGCGTTGCTATTACCAAAACCTATAACCCTGGCATTATGACCTGGGCAAGTATTATCGCTATCTCATTAGCCTTTGTTGGTAAAGTTGGTGCCTTTTTACACACCGTACCCACACCTGTTATGGGTGGTGTATTAGTACTTCTATTTGGTGCTATCACAGTAACCGGCCTTCATTTATTAACACAAAGCCAATACGACCTTATGAGTCCACGTAACATGACTATTGTGGGTATCGTCTTGGTTGTTCCTGTCGGAGGTTTAACCTTAGGTGCTGATAATTTTGTTATCAGTGGTATAGGTTTAGGCGGTCTTGCAGGTTTAGTCTTAAATCTCATCCTCCCTGAAGATAAAGAATCAAAACCAGCTATTGCCTAAAGGCTAGCGCTTGTGTTGTCACGCCAATGCATCAGCATTGGCGGACAAGCAAATCTACAAAATCAATTTAGCAATCAATTCTATCTGTGCTGTTTCAGTATGTTAGGTTCAACATAGGTAAAGCCCTGTTGACCTCGGCAACGTTCTAATTGTGCTGTGCAGTAATAATTATCTGTTCTGCAACCTGCATCCCAAACACCAGGGCGATTAGGTTGAATGTTATAGCCACTGATACGGTATTCATTATAGTTACCAATATTGGTCGAATAGCCCATGCTGTTGTTACCATCGAATGATGCCGATGAAATGCTTGAATAACCCAAGGCAATGACTGCAAATATTTTTAGTAAAGAGCGTTCCATATTTTGTCCTCAAACTTAGTTCCTTTGTTTAAATATAGAAGCTCTGGGTTATTTGCACATTAAAAATGAGTTACATTAGATCAGTAAAATCGTAGTGACACCAATATTTAAGTTGCCTAGATCACGCCAAAGCAAAGCGTAGGCGGACAAAATGGGAAGAACATGTTCGAACCAGTTTGAATTTAGGCAAGGCGTCAAGGGAGTGAATCCCCAGGAGTGCACGCTTTGGTGCATGACTGGGGTGAATGAGCGCAGACAACGATGCATAAATTCAAAATGGGAAGAACATCATGTTTAATTGGATAAGCGATCCCCAGGCCTGGATGGCTCTTTTCACCCTAACAGCCTTAGAAATTGTCTTAGGTATAGACAACATCATTATGATCACCATTTTGGTGGGACGTCTTCCTAAACACCAACGCCAAACGGCAAGGATTTTTGGTCTAGCATTGGCCATGGGCACGCGGATTTTACTGTTGATGTCTTTGGTATGGCTAATCCATCTTACCGAGCCTTTATTTTCAGTGTGGAATCAATCAATTTCAGGCAGAGATCTAGTATTGATAATTGGTGGTTTATTTTTAATTGCCAAAAGTACATCTGAAATACATCAAAGCTTTGAAGAACCGCATCACACTGAAGCAAAGACCAGAAAACACGCTCATTTTCTAAGCACGGTATTTCAAATAGGCCTTATTGATATAGTCTTTTCTTTAGATTCTGTGATCACAGCTGTTGGTCTTGCAAACCAACTAGCCATTATGGTTATCGCTATTGTGATTTCGGTGATTATTATGATGTTTGCAGCAAGACCTATTGGTGATTTTGTTGATGAACACCCAACCATTAAAATGTTGGCTTTAAGCTTCCTTATCTTAATTGGGGTTGCCTTACTTGGCGAAGGTTTTGATTTTCATATTCCTAAAGGGTATATCTACTTTGCTATGGCTTATTCAACATTAATTGAATTACTTAATCTTAAAGTGCGCGCACTAATGAAAAAAAGTAATAAGGAATGAGGTTTTGAACCTTGCTAACAATAGCAAGGTTCAATTATCGACTGATAGCATAGAGCGCAAGTGCAATAAGCCCAACAACAAATAGACCTTTGATAATTGGGGATATCATTGAAAGATATGGTTTCCCAGATAATTGTAGAATTTTATTTTTAGCGTAGCGATTGTATTTATCTAATGCCACTGATTTTTCAAAGTGGTAGAGTGCTTTTGTATTGTTCTTTTGCTTCTCATAGAGCACACCTAGATTGTTATGAGGTGCAGATTTTTCACCATAAACCGCCAAAGAACGTTCAAAGAGCGCTAAGGCCTTATCCTCTTCTCCTAAGAGATAAACAAACATACCGATTAAGTTGAAAACATCATCACCAATGTTGATATCATAAATATTATCAATGATACGATGCAGATCAACTTTTATATCTTCAATAAATTGTTTTGTATAAACAGGTAATAATTCGATTAATCTTTCATGAACAGCAGCATAGGCGTTAGGATCCCATTCGCTTAATCGTAGATAAGATTGTATGGCTCTTGGAGAAAAACGAAAACCATTCGTGAGATATTCATCATATATGTAGATAAATTCTTCAGGCCCCACAGGTTGAACATGTTGTTCAAAATAGGCTTTTGTTTGCGTTAGCTCTGAAAAATGCATACCCATTGTATACAAATTAACATTAAAATCATTAGAATTTGAACATAAATAATAATCGCCGCCATTGCGTTTAACATATTCGCCAATTGCATGAAAATTGACCAAAAAGGAAAAGCAGCCATCATAGGTATAGCGGTGCCTGTCTCCATAAAGGTGAAACCGTGACGGTATTGAAACACCTTTATCACCCACAATCATAAACACATTATTGTGAGTCATTTTATTTAAGTTGTCACAGCAATCAAAGGCGCCTATAGGCATCATAATGCTTGCTTTTTTACTTTTAAAAGTAGCAGGGTAATCCTTTAACATTTGATTTAATACTTCATTTTCATAGTAGTTATCTATATCTGATAATTCTACTCTTTCAAAATGCAAACGAAGATCATTTAGATGAAGTGCTTTTTCAACATCAAAATGTTTATAACGGCTCTTGATCCCCATTCGAATTTCATAAAACTTATTATTTTCATATTCGAATTCATCTTGCTTGATGCAATCAAACGTATAATTGGCAATAAAGATGAGTGGTGTTTTTGATTTGAGTTTTGAAAAGGCGGTTTTTTTCAGCCGCAATTCAAAATCACTGTCTGTTTCAACGTTAAAATAGGCGAAATCACATTCCCCTTGTTCAATAAAGGGTTTGAGACACGCATTTTCTAGACAGAAATTAATGTTATTTTCAACAATATCAGAGACAACATAGCAAAATTTGATATGACTTAGCTTATATTCCTCAAGCAGCGATTTTAATGCTTTTAGCATGTAGAAGCTGAACTTGCCGGTTCCGCTCCCTACTTCTAAAAGATAAAAAGTTTCGTTAACGTGATTGGGATGTTTAGCAAGCCAGTCCTTGATATATGCCAAGGCCAACATGGCATACTGTTGACCAATAAAGGCATTACTGGAAATATAAAAGGGAACCTCTTCACGCCAGGCTTTGATCCCCATACTACTAAAATAGTTTCGTTGTATGGGCCAAAGTTTAGAGTGAGATAACCTTATTGGTAACTCAACAAGTTTGGGATCCTGATTCTCTGTCATCCATCACCCTCTTCTCTTCGAGATTTTTGAAATCCCACAGATCTTTATCCATCATCTGACTCGGTCTTATTTGCTGCAGCGCACGAAGCATATTGCTTGGTACTTTAGGATTCTCGGCTGCGAGCCCATCAATCAGGCGTTTAACTCTTTTACGCGCCAAGTTTTCCTGAGAACCACATAAGTTACAGGGTATTATGGGGAACTGCTTAAGTTTAGCATACTCAGCAATATCTTTTTCCTGGCAATAGCTCAAAGGTCTGATGACGATATCTTGACCATTATCCGCTAATAATTTAGGGGGCATCGTCCTTACTTCGCCATTGTAAAAAATGGACATCAATAAAGAAGTAATAAGATCGTCTCGATGATGACCAAGGGCTATCTTATTAAAACCATTTTCCTTGGCATAGCGATAGATAATGCCGCGACGTAAACGCGAGCATAGACCACAATAAGTACTTCCCTCTGGCACTTTATCTTTGACGATACTATAAGTATCACGGGTCAAGATTTCATAAGGGATCCCAGTACTGTCCATATAGGACTTTAAATGTGTATCATCCCAACCAGGTTGGGCTTGGTCGAGCGTAAAAGAAAAAATTTCAAAAGGCACTTTGGTGCGCTTTCGAATAATGCTTAACAAAGTCAGCATCGTAAAAGAATCTTTACCACCTGAAACACAAACCAGGATCCTATCGTTAGGCTTAATAAGCGCATAATCGGCAATGGCTCTGCCTAAATAATGCAGCAGCTTTTTTTCAAGCCTTTCAATTTTCTTTTCAATTTGCGCTGTTTGCGGTTGCGCGATTTGATTATCAACCCAATTTAAAGTTTGGTGCATAAATAAGAACTCGACGGAGCTTCAATGAATAAGGGGAGCACTATATACCATATGGTGCAAGACATCGACTTTCTGTGGGCTACAAAGATAAGAACGTTGTCGTTTTATATTAATGGATTTCTATACTTTGGCGTGATCTCACAACGGGGATTGATTCCCCATTCGATACAAAATGGTACATGTTTTTTTTAATTTCTTCGACCAGTTGTAGGTATGTGGATTTATAGCCATGAGGGTCATCTTCATAGCCAATAATCTTAAAAACGGTTACCCCATTTTCCTTTACTTTTACTATGCGCTCCCTGGTGCTGTCTGTTTTCATTGTGTACCACGCATGAGCATATTTTTTCGATGACGTATTTTTAATTTTATGTTAACCAACAAACTCGAGTCAATGATTTTTTTTAGGGTTTAATACCTATTTTCTTAGAAGTGTAAACACACCTAAATGCGCTTTTATTGTTTATAGTTAATTGTTAAGACGCGACCCTTCAAATTAAGCGTAAACAGGGCATCCTTTTGTACTTTATCCTTTAACCGCAGATTATCTACCTTGAAATCAACGGTCGCATCTAAACGATTCAGCCAGTCCTCAGAAAATGACTTGCTGAGCAAGGTTTTATTTGCGATTAATTGCTTGCTTGAATAAAAGCTTGTCCATTCATTTGCGCTAACATTGCCCTTTACGAATAATGTTTCTTTGAGCGTATTTACGCTTATATCACCATTAACAACGATGTTTCCCAAGGCTAACTTGAATGCGGGAAGGCTCACATTATTATAAGTGCTAACAATATCGCCTGAGAATTTATCAATATTGAGGTTATACAATTTTTTTTGTGCATCTATATAGTGTATGTCTATATTGGAAGCCTCAATATTTTTGAGTTCTTTTATATCTTCAAATAGCGTATTCCAAGGCATAGCAAAAGACATATCCTTGATATGCGCATTAATTTCTTTGTTATTTCTAAGGTCCGCTTTAAGCGTGATGTTTTTCATCTCAATATGCGGCAAGGGAATGAGATTAATTCTTAGGGGACCATCAAGGGCTACATCTAAACCTGTCATTTTTGAAAGCTGAACTTGGAATAAAGCTTTATATTTATTTTCATCAACCGTATAAAGCATAGCAAAAAAGAGGATAATGACGATTACGATAAAGCTTAAAACAAATTTTAGAATTGTTTTTCCAATCGACATCTTATCCTCTGCTCTTATTCTTAATATCTCATTTTGCTACTTATTGTATCATGATTGCTTTAATTTCATCCTGGTCATTTGACTTTTAAAGCTCTTAGTTATTAAGGCATCGCAAAGCCATTGATATTGCTTTTATGCTCATTAAAATAGTTTTGCGCTACTTCTCGGGCTTTGGCTAAATCAGCAGACTCCAGGTTTTGAGAGATCTCATCTCTGAGTTCAGTTGCCTCCACTTTTCCACTCATTGCAGCAAGATTTGCCCAAGCATATGATTGGATATCATTCTTAGCGATACCATTGCCGGTGTAATACATATAAGCTAAACGAAATTGTGCATAACCATCGCCATTTTGCGCAGCTTTTAGATACCAATTGTAAGCTTTGTCATTACTAAACAAGCCAAATAAACCTTGTTCATAGATCATGCCTAACTCACGTTGTGCAGGAACAAAATTACTATTGGCTGCCATCTCAATTAATTCAAGTCCCTGTGGTACATTTTGCTCGGCATTGAATTTACCATACAAATAATTTGTTCCTTTTAAATAAATGGCTTCGGGTTCACCTTTATCTGCCGCATAGTTTACCCATTGGCTAATTTCATTTTGAACATCACTATTTTCTGCTGTATCAAATCCATCTCTAAATAAAATAGCGACCCAATTCTTCGCATCTTTCTCACCTGCTCTTGCAGCACGCAAAAACCATTTTTTAGCAGCTTCTAAATCTTTATCTACACCTTTGCCGTAATAGCACATTTGTCCTAGTTTCATCTCAGCCAAATGATTATTTTGTGCCGCTAAGGTATTAAATATTTGATAGGCTCTATCATAGTCCACTTCGGTGCCAATGCCATCAAGGTAATAAGAACCTAAATGATATTCCGCATCGCTATTTTTAGTTGCCGCTTGGCTCATCCAGTAGAAGGCAACTTTATCGTATTGAGGCAATGAAAAATCGACTAAAATTTTAGCTAATTTCATTTGCGCATCAACAGATCCACTCAATGCAGCCTGACGTAAATATTCAATCGCAATGAACCTATCTTTTAGGACGGGATGACCATCTAAAAATAAAGTAGCTAAAGCATATTGTGCAGGGTAATAACCTTTATCAGCTGCACGTTTTAAATAAGCTGCGCCCTGATCAATGGAATGATTTTGTGAAAGCGCGTTTTCAATCATACTCATGCCAACGACTGAAAGCGCCTCAGGCTCATCTTGTGATGCTGCAGCTTGATACCATTTGTAAGCTAAAACATCATTTTTAGGAATAACGATGCCTTCTTGATAGAGTTTGGCAATTTCTAGTTGCGCCTTAGCATGCCCCTGCTCGGCAGCTTGCATGAAATAGCGTTCTCCCAAATAGGGATTTCTATTTAAACCAATGCCATATAAATAAATTTTTCCTAAGAAATACTGGGATAAAGCATTACCCTGGGTTGCACTTTGGGTGAACCATTGTCTTGCTTCGGTGAGATCCTTGCTATCTGCTTTGCCCTGAAAGTAGAATTCGCCTAATAATTCTTGGGCGGGAATGTAATTTCCTTTGACAGAAAGCAGTAACCATTTCAAAGCTAAACTATCATCTTTATTTAAACCATTACCTGATTCATACAATTTAGCAATGGAGAACTGTGCTTCTGGTAAGCCTTGCGCGGCAGCTTTTAACAACCAATAAGTACCCTGTTCATAATCTATTGCGCCGAATTTACCTTCAATAAACAGATTACCTAATCGGTATTGGGTATCAACATCACCATTTTGCGCTTTTTGTAAACAAAGGGAGAATGCTTCATTGTAGCGACTTTGGCTTATAAGCTCTTGGCAACGGTAAGGTGATTCAGGGATGTTTTGGGTTTTATCGCTTAAATAATTCAGCGTTTTATCAGCTTGGGTGGTTTTGGGTGCATCGGATTTATTACAGCCATGAAGAACAATTAATGATAAACCCAGATAGGGTAATAGCCGGCGCATGCTTTTTTTGCCCATACAAAAATCCCTAATTTAGTATGACAGATAACCACAATGATAATGGTATAAGTTAAAGGGCACTCATTGCCCCTTTAGACTTCCTCGTTATTCCAGTATATCCTTCAGCAATACCTGTAAAGAAAGTCGTTATGTCTCAAGATATCTTAAAACTAATCGGAATGCCTCCTTTTTATTCCCTGCCAGGATTAAATAAAGGAATAAGGCAAACTATTGCTTCTTACTATTTTCCGTACAACCCATTTATTAACAATAGCAAGCAACATGTCATCACTCTAGATGATGGGGATAAAATTGTACTGGTTGAAAACACGCCAAAACAATTGTCTGCCTCCCAACGTAGCATTCTATTGGTCCACGGGCTTACGGGTTCGCATCAGTCGCGATACTTAATTCGTGCGACTAAATATTTTAATGAACAGGGTTATCGGGTTTTACGCATGAATTTGCGTGGTTGTGGCGCTGGTATAGGGTTGGCCAAACATCTTTATCACAGTGGGCGCTCTGAAGACACACGTGCTGTGCTGCACTGGATGGCGCAAGCCTTTCCTCAGAGTCCTGTGACTTTAGTAGGTTTCTCACTTGGGGCAAATATTGTGCTTAAAATGGCAGGTGAAGATGGTCCTCATCATAGCGGACATATCGATAGCTTGATTGCCGTTTCACCTCCTTTGGATTTAGAGGCCAGTGTTAAACTGCTTATCAAAAAGCAAAACAAAATACTCAATGAGTTTTATGTCAAATGTTTGTTAGATGATATTAATAAGTTGCATCAACTGTTCCCGGAGCTACCTCCCCCAAATTTACCGCCTATCTCAACGGTTTATGAGTTTGATAATTTCTATACCGCACCACGCAGTGGCTTTAAAGACGCGCATGACTACTATAGCAAATGCAGCTCTGGACAGTTTTTGAAATCCATTCATCTTCCAACGCTACTTTTGTATGCAAAAGATGATCCCGTTATCAGTCGTAGGCAATATCTTAAAATGCCACACAATAAAAATATTCATAGCATCATTACACAACGGGGCGGTCATGTAGGCTGGTTGGGTAAAACAGATAAGTGCTGTCATTATCGATGGATGGACAGGGTCATTTTAAAATGGGTGCAACACTTTGAACAGAACAATCCCTGACACACATCCACTTGCTATTGGCGCAAACGCTGCGCTATTGGGCTTTAAAGAGATGTTGAACCCAGCCGTGCGGAATTTTATCAGCATACCTTTGATTATCAACATCCTTGTGTTTGGCGGCTTATTTTATTATTTTGCCCAATACGGCTATCAAAAACTCAGCTTCATTTCTGATGTTTCTTTACCAAGCTGGCTACATTGGCTCAGCACCCTACTCTCTGTTATCCAGAAATTTATTTTTCTGCTGTATATAGGCATTTTAGTGAGCACTTTCACAATGATAGCTACATTGTGTGCGAATTTGATTGCAGCTCCCTTTAATGGCTTACTCAGTGAAGCTTATGCAAAGAAAGTTCTTAAACAAGAAGTGCCTAGCGAACCCTTTTTAACAATGGTATGGCACAGCATAAAAAGAGAATTAAAGAAGCTGCTCTATTATATCCTCAGGGGTATCGTGGTGCTTGTTCTTGCTGCTATTTTCTATTTTATACCTGGTTTAAATTTGTGCATCCCGCTTTTATTTTTGTGGCTCAGCAGCTGGATGTTGGCAGTAGAATATATTGATTATCCTGCTGATAATCAGCTTGTTAGCTTCAAGGAGTTAAAGGTCAAAATGAAGCAGAATAAAATGCTGCTCTTGGGCTTTGGGCTGACCTTAACCGGCTTGAGCGCTATTCCAGTTGTGAATTTATTTGTGATGCCAAGTGCGGTATTGGGGGCTACAAAGTTATGGCATCAGGATATGATTGGATCCCCCTTATCCTAAGCTTCTCCTTAAAATCTTTAGCATACTTCCCAAATTCATAAGACGGGAGAAGGGACAAGAAAAGGGATTTAGCTAAAAATTTGCATTTAGACGAGGCTGAATCCCCAGGAGTGCACGCTTTGGTGCATGACTGGGGTGAGAGAGCGACGGCAACGAAGTATAAATGGAAATTGCGAAGAATTAATTAGCTAGGCATGCCTTGCAACCAGAACACCACCCCGGTAACAGCAACCGCAATAATCAACACGGCGGTGATAGCATCAAAAGCCTCGTCAGATAATCCTCTTCTTTTTTCTTCTACCATGATTTCTTCCTTAGTAATTCAATTAAATGCTAATTGATCTCAACTTCAATAGGTTCGTTAACTGATTTTAAAATAAACTGTTTTGTGCTGACTCTTAATTCGTCACTTTTATCCAAAGGATTACCGGTCTTAGATAATTTTGCAACTACCTCTACCTTCATTCCTTCTGTAAGCACTTTGCCTGCAATCATAGAATGTTTACTATCAAAGTCAACCGTAAAGGGGCAATCAGCCACCCTTTTCTTGATAACGGCCAGTGGCATAGATTCGCCGCTTTGTTTAACAAAGACAAACACGGTTTCATTGCCTAATACTTCTGAAAGCACTTTAGTTGAGAGCTTTACTTTCACAGCAAGCACGGGGCCATTTGGTTCTTCTTGAGCAATAAAGCTACGCGCCTTTAGCATGGCTGCTTCAATCACTTGCCTTCTTTCTTGGACAAGCGCTTTATCACTTGCCAATAAAGCCGCCCATTGCTGGGCCGCTTTTGCATAATTACCTTGAAAGTAATCATCTATAGCCATTAAATTTAATAAAACGTATTGCTGGGGCTCGACTTGCATGATTTCTTGTGCTTTTTGTCTTTGCTCAAGACTTAGCTTTCCTTGGTTTTTTAAGGAATGGCTATAAATCCATTGCACTTGGATTTCAATGTCCTTCGGTGAAAGCGTCATGGCTTTATCAAGCGCACAAAGGGCCTCATCCACTAAACCTAATTGGTTATAAACACTGGCCATTTGTGTTAAAGCAACTGGAGAATAAGCTATTTTGTTCTCAAGTGCTGCAAAGGCCTCCATCGCCTGCGCGCGTGGAATGTTGGGATCTTTGCTGATTTGCGCAATCTCACTTTTTAAATAGCCTAATGCTTCTTTTTCCGCTAAACCACCTGGATTTCCCCAATATTGGTATAAGCAAAGTGAAGCACTTAAAAGTACCAGTGGGAAAACAATAAAGAAATAGCGCGGTGCAATGCCCTTTTTAACTAAAGGCAAAAGCAACAATGCAAGGCTCATCACCGTTAAGCCTAAAATGACAGCCCATAACATTGGCACATGCATAATGCTATTTAACATGATTTTCTTTTCGCTTAAAAAAGCCAAACCATAGCAAAACACCTACAGCAAACATTAACAAGGGACCAAACCATAAACCGTAAGTTTCTAGTTTTAATACCGGCTTATAGGAAATGAAATCACCATAGGATGACACCAGCGCTTCACGAATTTTCTCAGGGGTTTCATGTTGCTTAAGACGTTGATAGATTTCATCCTGCATTGCAATGGCAACAGGCGCATGAGAATCTGCAATACTTTGATTGGGACAAGTCATGCACCGGAGTTCTTTGAGCAAGTTTTCATAAGCTTGCTCATCTTGGGGATTATCAAAATATTTATTTTCAGCTTCAGACATTTTCTTGGCTTATCGCTTCAAGTATTGGCTGCAGTTCTGATTCAAACTTGTCTAGGGTCATTGCCCCTAAAACATGGTAACGAATGCTACCTTGTTTATCGACGATGTAGGTTTCGGGAGTGCCTCTTATACCTAAGGCTAAACCTAAATTCCCTGAAATATCATTCATTAGGAATTGATAAGGATCGCCCTTTTCCTGCATTAACTTATTCACTTTATTATTATCATCACGAAATACAATGCCCACCAATTCCATAGGCCATTTTTCTTTGATTCTTAACCACACACTGTGCTCTTCAACGCAAACCCCACACCAGGTAGCCCAAACGTGAACAACACTTACCTTGCCTTTAAGCGCTTCCAAGGTTACCTTTTTTTGAGGCTCTCTTATGTCATTTAAAGCAAAACGGGGAAAGGCTTTATCCTCGACCATCTCATCCTCAACGTCTTTGGTCAAAGATTGGTACAGTAAGATCAATATCAATCCTAAAATAATGCCAGGCACAAAACGAATAACGCGTTTCATGATTACTTGTCTACTCATGCTAAACCTCTTTTTGATTCTTTGAAGGCTCTAATACTCGAAATAAAGGCACCCAACGCAACCAGCAGCCCGCCAAGCCAAATAAAGCGCACAAAAGGCTTAATATAAATACGGCATGTCCAGCTGCCGTTATCTAAGCGTTCACCTAAGGCGATGTAAAAGTCTTTAAAAAGACCTGGCACAATAGCTGTCTCTGTCATGGGCATATTACGTGCAATGAAAAAACGTTTTTCAGGGTAAACCTGATAAAGCATTTGGTTATTTTTATTGATATGGAAAGTAGCCTTAATACCTTCATAGTTTGACCCTTCAATATCTTCTAGGGCTTTAAACTCAAATTGATATCCTTGTATATGCGTTGAATCACCCACCTTTAAGGTAAGATCTTTTTCTACTTCTAAGGAAGTGGTTAAGGCCATGCCTAAGACACTTAACCCTATCCCTAAGTGCGCAGCCATCATTCCCCATTTAGGTGCAAGCTTAGCCCGCGCGCTATAAAAAATATAAAGTGTTGATAAAATTAAACCCATTGCCAAAACAATGGCTATTTTTGCCATCAAACTAAAAGGACAAGGAATAAAATAGAGAATAGCAATAGCGCCTACTAATGCGAGAAGTGCGCCTTTTTTAGCTTTAGTCATCATATCTTGCTGCCATTTAACATGTGGCCCAAAAGCCATAAGCACTAACAAAGGCAAACACATAGGATTGAAGATGGCATTAAAATAAGGCGGCCCCACAGATAACCTCTCCCCCATTATCACTTCTGCAATGATGGGATATAAGGTTCCCAAGAGTACGGTTAACATGGCAACAAATAAAATAATATTGCCTAACAATAAAATTGATTCTTTTGATAAGGCACTCGCTTGTTGTTTGTCCTTGCGAAAACCTCTTAAGAAATAAAGTGTGAAGGATGCCACAATCACGACGGCAATAAAGCCCAAAATAAAAAGACCACGCTGTGGATCGCTGGCGAATGAATGCACCGAAGAAACAACGCCTGAGCGCACTAAAAAGGTACCAATCAAACTTAAAATAAAAGCACTAATTGCCAACAATAAACTCCAAGATTGGAAAAGCTTTCGCTTATCCGCGACATAAAGCGCATGCACCAAAGCGGTTGCGCTTAGCCAGGGCATAAAAGAAGCATTCTCCACGGGGTCCCAAAACCACCAGCCTCCCCAGCCAAGTTCATAATAGGCCCACCAGCTACCTAAGGTAATGCCTATGGTTAAGAATGCCCAAGCAAGCAAGGCCCAAGGTCTTGCCCAGGTCGCCCACATTTCGGCTTTTTCTTTAAATAACAAAGCAGCTATTGCAAAGGCAAATGGCACCGCCAAGCCCACATAACCCATATAGAGGAATGGTGGGTGTAAAACAAACCCAGGATCTTGTAGCAAAGGATTTAAATCTGCGCCATCACTTGGCTCAAAAGGTAAGAGTCGAAGAAAAGGGTTTGAGGTTTGCAAAAGCAACAGTAAAAAACCAAAACTCAGCGCACATAAAACAGCGGCAACACATAAGCCCACCTTTGGGGGTAATCTTCTCGTATATAAGGTAACTGCCAAGGTCCAAAAACTTAGGATAAGTACCCACAATAATAAAGAACCTTCATGAGCACCCCATAACGCACACAATTTATATACCTGTGGCAATTGGCTATTCGAATTTTGTACAACATAGGACAAGCTAAAGTCATCTTGGGCAAAAGCGCTCATTAAGGTGACAAAGCTGAGGGAAATAAACAATGATTGAATAAAGACAGCAGGTTTTGCCAAATGTTGCCAATAAGAAAAGCGCCCTGTTAAAAGACCTATCGGCGACATTAAGCCAGCCACCATAGACATCAGTAAAGCAATAATTAAGCAGACCAAGCCAAATTCAGGGATCATCCGGCTTTTCCTTTTAGGGTCGCGGCTACTTCTGGGGGCATGTAATTTTCATCGTGTTTTGCCAATACTTGCTTCGCGTTGAATTCGCCATTGGGATTGAGCGTTCCCATCACCACCACGCCTTGGTTCTCCTTAAAGAGATCAGGCAAGATGCCTTTGTATTTTACTTTCACTTCATTATTGAAATCAGTGATAACAAACTCCACGGAGGTGTCTTGGTAACGTACTACGCTGTTTTTAACGACCATACCACCCAGCCTGATAGATTTATTGGCGGGGATCTGTTGGCTCAGTAATTCAGAAGGTGCATAAAACAAATTGATATTTTGCTTTAGGGCAAATAAGGCAAGACCAAGCGCCGTTCCAATCCCTAAGACCAAACTGGCAACCACAATCATTCTCTTTTTTTGGGTAGGTGACATCTTTAGTTCTTCTGCTTCATTTTTTTCTTCAAACGTTTTGTATTAAGGGCTGCTTGATAGACAATAAAAAGCATGCCGCCTAACACTAACGCGTAACAGGGCCAGATGTAGATCCCATATCCTCCCATGCTGAACATACTGCCTCCTTAATGCTCTTTAGCCAGCATTGCAGCAACCCACTGATTTGCACCTTCCCTTGAGAGAATTTCGGCGCGCACTTTCATGGCCGCAATACCAATAACATAGAAAGCAAAGCCCACTATCATGATTAAAAGCGGCATTAACATGCTGCCCTCAATGGATGGCTTTGCAAGTTTTGATATGGTTGCACCTTGATGCAAGGTGCTCCACCAATAAACTGAATAATGAATGATGGGGATATCGATAACGCCAATGATAGAAAGTATGGCGCAGGCTTTGGCAGCGGTTTTTTTCGAAGGTAATGCTGCATACAGGCCCATATAGCCTAAGTATAAAAATAATAAAATTAATTCAGAGGTTAAGCGCGCATCCCAAATCCACCAGGTTCCCCACATGGGTTTACCCCAAATAGCGCCGGTGATGAGCGCGCACAAACAGAAAAATGCACCCACGGGCGCCAAACTATATGCCATCATATCGGCAATTTTGATACGCCAAATTAAATATATCGTTGAGAAAAGGGCCATGGCCACATAAATCATCAAGGATAGAAATGCGCAAGGTACATGCACATAGATTATTCTAAAGCCATCCCCTTGTAAGTAATCCTTTGGGGCAACAAATAAGCCATAGTAGGAACCTAATAAGATAGCAATCAGCCCAATTATCAAACTCCAGGGTTGAATTAAACCTAAAAAATGATAAAAGCGACGCGGCGTTCCTAAACTGATTAAAGCTTTGATCATGATTAGTCCATTGCAATTTTTAGCGCCCCAGCTGCTGCATGGGGTATTAATGTCAAGGTTAGCACGGAGATGGCACTCAATAGCGCCATTTGAAAAAGCGGTTTAGCGCCAGAAAGTAATAATACCACTGCGCTCTCACCTAGAATTAAAATGGGGATGTAAAGTGGTAATAACAAAATACCTAAAAAGACGCCTGAACGCGGCAAAGCCAGAGTCAGCGTTGCCCCCAGCATACCCATTAAAGTAATGGCTGGGCTTGCTATCAATACACTTAACAACAGCACACCCGTTTCGATAAGGTTTAATTGCATAAATAAACCTAAAAGCGGCATCAACAATATTAAGGGTAAACAAGACATTACCCATATCGCGAGTGCTTTAACAAATAGCAGCCACCATAAAGGATGAGGACTTAAAACCAAATTCTCGAGCAAGCCTGCCTCTAATTCACGACGAAATATGCTTTCTATGCTAAAAAGAGACGTTAATAAGAAGGATATCCAAATAATGGCGGGGGCAACCGTAATCAGCATGTTGCCTTCAAAACCCAAACCAATACCAAACAAGGATATAAAAATAATAAAAAATACCAAAGGCTGTACCCACTCAGCGCGGTGCCTTTGCATTACCAGCAAGTCATGTTTTAAACACTGTTTGAAAATCGCTAGCATAAGCTTAATACCCCAGCGCTTGCTATCATCAAAGGTTGGTGGCTTGCCATTATAACAAGGCCTTTATTGTCGAGATGATCCTGAATGTATGTATTAAAGATGTTTATCGAATCACTATCTAAAGCTGTATAAGGCTCATCCAATAACCATAAGGATTTCTTTTTCAGTATCAGTGCACATAAGGCTACTTTTCGTTGCTGACCTTGAGAAAGTTGAAAACAACGTTCATTCACTTTTGCACTTAGCGCAAACTTATTTAAAACGTCTGCTAAAAGATTTTCATCATAGGGAGCATTTGCCAAGCACAGTTGAAGGGCAATATTTTCTTTGACGCTTAAAACGGGATTAATACCTGCTTTATGGCTAATAAGGGCCATGCTTTCTTTAAAGTGTGGACTATGGGCAATGGTTTGATCTTGCCAAGTCACTTTTCCCTTGTCAGGCGTGATTAACCCAGCAAGCACTTTGAGCAGCGTTGTCTTTCCTGCGCCATTTTGTCCTTCTACGCGCAATAATTGCCCAGCATGCAGCTTAAAATTTAGGTTTCTGAACAAATACCTATCTGTCCTGCTGTGGCTAAGATGAAGTGCTTCAATGTGCATGAACTAATCTTAAGTTTAAGGATGGATGAATGGTGTCACTTTCCTTTAATATAAGCAATGCGTAGCAGCTTAGTATTGCTAGCAAAATAGCAAAAAAATGTAAGGTGAGGGTCAATGCTCGATTTTTTATCTCAATATGGTCTGTTTTTAGCTAAAACACTAACATTTGTTATAGGTCTGCTTTTTACAGTCTCGGCTTTGTTAGCAATGGCCCTGAAAGCCAAATCCAAAACAGAAGATGGTGTACTCGTGATTAACCCCATCAATGAAAAATTGGATGAGGTTAAGGACTATATGCAAACAGAGACCTTGTCCAAAGGCGCTCTCAAGAAATGGCAAAAAGCTCAAAAAGCCAAAGAGAAAAAAGAAAAGAAAGAAAGCAAAGATCACAAAGAACCTGAGAAACGTTTATTCGTTGTTCGCTTTGATGGCGATATGCGCGCCAGCGAGGTTGAAGAGCTGCGAGAAGTCATCACCGCAATAGTAGAAGTAGCCACTGCTCAAGATGAAGTTTTAGTTGTCCTTGAAAGCGCAGGCGGCTTTGTGCACAGTTATGGTTTAGCGGCTTCCCAGCTTGATAGAATTCGCCAACGCAATCTCCACTTGACGGTAGCGATTGATAAAGTAGCAGCCAGTGGTGGCTACTTAATGGCTTGTGTGGCCAATAAAATTATTGCTGCCCCCTTTGCTATCGTGGGCTCCATTGGGGTTGTTGCGCAATTACCCAATTTTCATCGCCTCTTAGAAAAAAATGATATTGATTTTGAATTACACACAGCTGGAGAGTTTAAGCGTACTTTAACCATGTTTGGCGAAAATACTGACAAAGCACGCCAAAAATTCCAAGAAGAAATTGAAGAAACGCATGGCCTGTTTAAAGATTTTATCCGGCATCATCGTTCCCAAGTCGATATAGCCCAAGTTGCTACCGGTGAACATTGGCATGGTATTCAGGCTATTGAACTTAAATTAATCGATGAAATTCAGACCAGTGATGATTTTATTGGTGCCAAAGCACAAGAAATGCAAGTATTTGAAATCGGCTATGAAATCAAACAAAGTCTTTCAGATAAACTGAGTAGCTCTATGGTCCTGTTTTTTGAAAAATGCTTTTTGCGCTGGTTGCCAAAAACACAAAAAGCACCTTTATAAAAAAAGCAGCATAGAGGTTATATTTGCGGTCTATGCTCATCTGGTTGTGGGATTGGCGCTTGTTGTTGTCTTGTTTGCGCGCGTGTTCGCCTTGTTGGTTGCACTGCTTGCGGCCTAAAGGCAGGTAAAATAGGCACAACCTCTTCTACAACAGATGGCATAACTTCTGCTGGGATACTTTGAGGTATAGCAGCAACAAGTTGTATGTTAACAACTGATGGCGCTACTGCTGGGATAGCTTGCGCAGCAACTGCACCTCTTCTCAATCGCCTAATACAATAGACACCTAAACGAACACTACCATAAGCAAAAGTCGCTGCTAGCGCAGTTAAAAAGGTGGCACCAGCAAGATTGCCGGCAGCAATACCTAACATCATCGTACCAATTTGTGTTTGCATCATCAGCGGTGTCATCATCGCCACGTAAGCAATATGCCACAAGGAAAAGTGGCTTCTGTTTCTGATGTTATTATTAAAGCTTTCCACTTGGCGCAAGGTCGATGCCACTACTCTTGGGGTTTCCTGCCTTATAATCGGGTTAAAATAGTTAAGCGCCCTTTCAAATAAATAACCAACGGCACAACCTATTAACATAAAAGAAAAAAGCTGCAATAAAGTTGGACCTACTGTGCCATAGAAGGTACCTTGGGTTTGCATTTCTGTGGTAATAAAAATACTTGTTAAGACATTATTGAAAAAATTCTGTAAACGAGCAATAAATAACATTCCCTTGTGGGTTGTAAACCAACCTACTGGCATCAAGAAGGAGGAAAATAATCCCGAGAAAATACCATTATGTATAACATGGCCCACTGCCGGCCCTAATGTACCTTCTACGCGCCCTGTAAAAAACATGTAGGCCAGGTAACGCCCCCACAAAGCGCCCCAAATCTTGCCAGTATGCTTTAAAAGGACTTTAATCGGGTTTTTTAATGTGTAATATAGATCTCTAAACAGCGCTTTAAAGCCAATAACGATGGCAATGCTTTGTACAAATAAAAGCCCGGTTGCAACCACAGCCAATGCGCCGCCGGTATAGGCTTCTAGCGCCACATAAATTGCCATCGCACAGCCCATGCTAAGTTTAACGTAAAACGAGCGACGTCCAACTGTGCGATTAAAAAAGCCAAAACCAAAACTTTGAATATTATTTAAGGTGTTTTTGAAAAATCGAACCCATTCTAGATCGGGGAAGCGATATATCCCATATATTGCAACAATACTCCAGGTGTTTAAACCCAGTAGCAATAAAATGGATAATGAGCTGAAGATCCGAAATATGCCTACAGCGTTTGTTAAGACAAAGTCTGCAGCCCATTCACCAAATCGATGCGGCAAATCAGCAAGATTGCCACGAAAATTTCTAAAATAATGCCCTAAACGTTGTCGTATCGCTCTTCTTTGATGAAAGATATAACCCAATAAAAATGGGGATATCAAAATATAAGCATAAGAACCTAGCCCTAAAAAGAGAGAAATAACCAAAGCATTGATGATGGGCATGATAGTTTTAGGCAGCATCAGCTGGCTAGCGGTGGTAAGCGCTCTGATTTTCTCTATAGAAGCGCTCTCTTCAACTAAACATAATGGCTGATCATTTTCTAAAGGTTCTAATCTTAAACGTTGCCTTAGCGCAAGTGCGTTTTGATCGCTTAATTGAGTTTGTTGTTGGCTGTTGTTTTGTCTATTAATGAGATAAATTGACTGAGCAGTTATAACATAAGCATAAGGCGAACGCCCGGGAATTTCCGCTAAGTTATCAGGCATTTGCTGCGCTTGCACAAGATCGCAATGCTCATAAAATTGATCTATCACCCAGCTAATCACTGGTAGATTGTTAAATGCGTTTAACATGGGACAACTACTAACTAGATTTAATTTGGGTAAGATTCTAAAGCGAAGGCAAAGTCTATGTCAATTTACAAGCTTACTTACGTTAGCCAGCTTTCTTTTAATTGCCTGCTGGATGGGGATCTTCATGATCATTAATGGAATATTTTGCCTGTAGCACTTTAACCAGGTGGGATTCTGCTTTTGTCATAACTCGCGTGGGACTTTCAAAGGGAAAATCTGTTTCCTTAAGCTCCATAAGGGGATCAGCTTCTTGGGCAGTCTGCTCTGGTTGTTGCGTTGCAACTTCTGAAAACTCGTCGATTTTAAGATGCTTATGCAAACTCTGCTTAAAATCTTCTTCAAGACCTTTACTTACGCTTTGTGAAAAGCTGAGCTTGTCGTAGATAAGGTTGGAAAGTTTTACGATTTTTTTATAACGACGCAAGGTGTAGTAAGAAACGATTAAGGTAAATAGATTTAACCCTAAGGACATCAACAAGATTGTTTCTAATTTCATTGCCAACCCCAGCAAACGCTAAACACCTGTTTTAATTCTAGCTTAGTTGCAAGATTTATAAAGGCAAATAGCCATCAATGCCAAAGGCTTCGCCGGGTTTCACTCCGACTTCGCCATGGCTTGGCTCTTTCTCATTTCCAATTTACCAATCTGGACTTCAATCTCAGCATCGCCTGAGAGTGGATTTGGCTAATCCGCGACTCACTCACACCCAGCACTTCACCTACTTCACGCAAGTTTAATTCTTCATCGTAGTAAAGCGCCAGAACCAGTTTCTCACGTTCAGGCAGCTTGGCTATCTCCATGCCGAGCTTTTGCTTAAAGTCATCGCGTTGGATGCCTTCTAAGGGCCCTGAAATCGGATTGGTGGTGGGACAGTCTAGGGCTTCTTCATTCACCCCTAAATCTTCAAATGCGAAGATTTTAGAGCTATTAGAGTCCTGTAGAATCTGATGGTACTCTTCCAAGGTCATGCTCAGAGAATTAGCGACATCAACATCCCTGGCATCTCTACCAGTCGCGTTCTCCACTTCACGCATGGCCGCTGCAACACGCCGTGTGTTCTTGTGAACAGAACGTGGCGCCCAATCCCCTTTTCTGATTTCATCCAACATGGCTCCACGAATTCTAATACCTGCGTAGGTAATAAAGGTGGCGCCTTTGGTTTCATCAAAATTGCGGGCGGCTTCAATCAGACCAATCATGCCGGCTTGAATTAAATCATCTGCTTGTATTATGGATGGCAATCTCGCTAGTAAATGATGGGCAATACGCTTTACTAAAGGTGCATATTCCTTGATAAAAGTATCATCTGCATCCAATTGAACAGATTTATATAGGGCTGCTCCATTCATCCTTTACCCCTACTGAACCACTATTTGTGCTCTAATCATTTGCTCAATAAAAAATTGCGCATAACCACCATCATGTTTAGCCAAGCGTAGTGCCGAAAGGTTTTGGGCTAAGTCCCAAAAACATTGCGACGCTTTACAACTTGGATATGCCTCAACGACTGCACACTGTTGTTTGATAGCCTTACGAAGCAATTCGTCCTCTGGTATCCACCCTAAAAAGTGCAATACCACATTTAAAAATCTATCTGCTACATTAGTTAGCTTAGCAAATAATTTTTTTGCTTCATATAAACTACTAGACATATTCACAACAATTCGAAAACGAGAAATGCCATAAGAAAGATGGAGCACTTTGATTAAGGCATAAGCATCCATGATTGACGCGGGCTCATCACAAACAACAACAATAATTTCATGACCTGCCAATGCAAATCGCACAACAGAATCAGAGATCCCTGCTGCTGTATCTATGATGAGTGTATCTAATTGACCTGCTAAGACTTTAAAAGAATCTATCAAGCCTGCGTAATCTTTGGCCTGCATTTGAACCAAGGATTGCACACCTGAAGCACCGGGTATAATTTTTAATCCTTGAGGACCTGTGAGAATAATATCTTGCAAACTACAATGCTGATGAATGACATCGGCAATGGTAAGGCTGGGTTTCAAACCAAGCACAACATCTACATTGGATAAACCTAAATCTGCATCAAAGAGGTATACGCTCTTACCTTGTCTTGCAAGGCTTACACCTAAATTCACAGCCACGTTGGTTTTACCAACGCCTCCCTTGCCACCTGTAACAGCCACAACTTGTATGGGGCGGGTCTTATCTTGAATCGATACGGGCATATGAGACATATTATTACTCCTATGAATGTATGCCATTGATCAATCGATTGCTGAAATAATCATGGATATACTGTTTTTCAGCAAAGATAAGCCTAGAGGAATAGCCATTTGAAAAATTTAAGTTTCCATAACTTAAATTTCTTAAAGGAAGCTGTTTGCTAATTAAAAAGCTGATTATCTCTTCAAACGCATTATTTTCATCTAATTTTGTAATAGAAAGTGCATCAATTAAGTGGGGTTGGATAGCATTATATAATCTATTGATATGATCAAAGTCGCAGTGAGAAGAAACAACCAACGTATTATCAATTTCATCTCTGTATTTTTGAATAAACTCAAGGTAAAAATTGTTTTCTGCACATCCAAAATCATGGGCAGGAAAATCAATAAAGACGTGCTTTTTATCAAAGGATTTGCGATAAGCACTTTCCAATTCTTCTAAACTTTCAGCATAATAGGTTGGCACATTAAAGAGTCGTGCATAGACCTTAGATTCTTCTAAGACCTTTAAATTTGAGTTATTAACAAAAATAATAGAAAAATTCTGTTGTAGGGGCCTATTCGCAAAATAAATCAATAATTTAGCCAACAGTAAGGATTTACCAACACCGCTTGGCCCTAAAAATGTTTTAACTCTCTTGGCTGAAAAGCCGCTATTATCAAATACTAACTTATCGGTTAGCTTGTTAATAACATAATGCCAAGAAGCCTCTATGCCACAATCTGTGGGTAAATCAGCCAAGAGCTCATTGACTAAGCTTGAGTGAAACTTTACTTTATGTAAGGTTCTCATCATGGCAAGCTGATTAACATTAAAATCAGCAGGATTTGCTTTTTGATGCTTTTCTTTGAGTTGTTGTTCTTTTATTAAATCTTTGATTGATTCTAATTCATTTTTAATATAACTGGAGACTTCATCTGAAATCAGGCTATTCTCTTGCTTGGATAATGATGAAATTCGGCTATAGGTGTTAGCCTCTTTTGAATAATAGTCTTCTTGCTGAACTTCAGGCTCAAACTCTATGGCATCATCAACCGAAGCTATAGCTACTTTATGTTTAATTTCATTAGGGTGTGCTTTAGGTACTGCAGCATAAGCTGGTAGTGCAAGTATACGCACTTTATTACCGATGTTTTGCTGTGACAAAATGATAGCATCTGGACCAAATGAGGCTTTCACTTGCTTTAATGCAGCACTTGTCGTTAAAGCGATAAATTCACGTGCGTTCTCTTGAGTTTTCATAGATAATTTTAAAACCCTAATGTTGATATAACTTTAATCTGTTTTTCATCCGGTATTTCTTTAAAGGACAATACCGATAAATTCTTAGCAAAATGTCTTAATAGCTTAGATAGCAATCGTCGAAGACTTGGATGTACAAGCAGTATGGCAGGCAACCCTAATACCTCTTGCTTGTTTGCAAATTGAACAACAGTTTTTTGCATTTTATCCATCAAGTTCGGATCGACCGCTCCCCCCTCGCTTCCTCCTGCATGAAGAGACTGCAGCAAGATCTGTTCCAAGTTTGGATCTAAGGTCACAACGGGGACCTCAGGTGAAGAGCCATTGAGTTGCTGAACTATTAATCTGCCTAATGCAGCCCTGACCATTTCAGTCAATGTGCCGGGTTCTTGACTCTTTTGTGCATATTCTGACAGGGTCTCTATGATGGTTTTACTATCCCGCAGGGGTACATGTTCCTCAAGCAGGTTTTGGAAAATCTTAACAACAATTGACAAGGAGAGCTTATCGGGAACCAAGTCATCAACCAGTTTAGGGGCGCTCTTGGAGAGAATATCAAGGATCTTTTGTGCTTCTTGGTAACCAAGGAGTTGATGTGCATAATCTTGGATAATTTGACTTAAATGGGTTGCTATCACGGTACTGGAATCAACAACCGTATATCCCAATGTTTGTGCTTGCTCTTTTTCGGATTTATTAATCCATACCGCTTCTAAGCCAAAAGCAGGATCCTTCGTGGGGATCCCATCAATTTTACCTAAGACTTGTCCTGAATTAATCGCCATGTCTTTATCAGCAAAAACATCCGATTCACCCAAAGTTACGCCTAAAAGTGAGATTTTATAAGAAGTTGGCCCTAAATTAAGATCATCTCTAATATGAATACTGGGAATAAGAAAGCCAAGTTCTTGAGAAAGCTTTTTGCGTACACCTTTTATGCGGTTTAATAATTCCCCGCCAGTTTTAGCTTCAACCAAAGAGATCAATTTGTAGCCTACTTCCAAACTGATGTCATCCAACACCGGTACATCATCCCAACTGACTTCTTTAATTTCAGGCTCACCATTTGCTTTTTGTTGTGATGGATCTTGGTTTGTTTGTGTTTTAGATGATTCAATGGTTTTCTTTTGTGTTTGGGAATATTGTAGATAGTAAGCGCCAAAGCCCAATAAAGCAGATATACCCAAAAATACCAAATGGGGCATGCCTGGGATAATACCCAAAACCGCTAATACGATGCTTGAAATAAATAGCGGCTTAAATTGATATACTAATTGATCTTTAACTTGCGTCGAAACATCATGTGAGGAGGAAACACGTGTAACCATGATGGCAGCAGCTGTCGAGAGCAAAAGTGAAGGAATTTGTGCAACCAAGCCATCACCAATCGTGAGAAGACCATACACTCTGAAGGCATCATCGATAGATAAATCATGTTGCAAGGTACCAATGATAATCCCGCCGATAATGTTAATTAAAAGGATAAGAATACCTGCTATGGCATCCCCACGTACGAATTTACTCGCACCGTCCATTGCGCCGTAGAAATCCGCCTCTGCTGAAACATCTTGACGGCGAATGCGTGCTTCTTCTTGGGTTATGACGCCTGCGTTTAAGTCAGCATCGATTGACATTTGTTTACCAGGCATAGAATCCAAGGTAAATCTTGCGCTTACTTCAGAAATACGGCTAGCGCCTTTAGTCACAACGATAAAGTTAATAATGACTAAAATTAAGAACACCACGAAACCGACAGTATAGTTACCGCCAATCACCACTTCACCAAATGATTCTACTACCTTACCTGCGGCATTTGTGCCCGTGTGCCCTTCCAGTAATACCACCCGTGTTGAAGCAATATTCAAGGCTAAACGTAATAAAGTGGCTAACAACAAGACCATAGGGAAAATGCTAAAGTCCAAGGGGCGTAAAGTATAAGTACCCGCTAAGAGAACCAATAAAGCCAAGCTGATGTTGAAGGTGAAAAAAATATCTAATAAAAATGGTGGCAAAGGCAATATCATCATTGCTAAAAGCATGATGACAAATAAGGGTACCCCTATGCCAATGTTGGAATAAGGCCGATATTGTTGAAAGCTTTTCATTAATGACATTCAATCACCTATCTTAACATATCGGTTGGTATATCAAATTTTGTTGGAACTTTGGGTCTTTTCGTTTTGCCGCGTCGATACTGTTTAAGTTGATGCACATAAGCCAATATCTGCGCGACCGCCACATATAATTTTTGATGTATCTCGGCACCAATTTCTGTATGGAAGAAAATGGAACGTGCAAGCGGTGGTGCTGAAATGGTTGGCACCGAATGTGTTTTCCCAAGCTCAATAATTTTCATCGCCACTTCATCAGCACCTTTTGCAACAACAACAGGCGCTTTCATTTTTGATTCATCATATTTTAAGGCAACAGCAAAGTGGGTTGGGTTGGTGATGATAACATCAGCCTTAGGTACTTCTGTCATCATACGACGAGAAGCCATTTCACGTTGCATCCTGCGCAATTTGGATTTAACTTCAGGTTTACCTTCTGTTTCTTTATATTCGTCTCTTACTTCTTGCTTGGTCATCATTAACTGACGACGATAGTCCCAAATTTGAAAAGGTATATCAAAGAGCGAAACAACGATTAAACTACAAACCAATATTAGAAATGAATAAATCAACACATTTACTGCTTGGCTCAAACCAGGCTTTAAATCAAGAAAACTTAAATAAATGATATCTTGAAAGTAGAAACGGTAGATAAGAAACCCTGCGACAAAAACCAAGCTCACTTTGATAATTGATTTAACTAATTCCATTACACCTTTTAAGGAAAAAATTCGTTGCAAACCTTTAATGGGATCTAATCTTTCCAATTTGGGCGCAACATTACCCCAGGACATTGTCCATCCACCCATTAAATAGGCACCTAATAGACTTGCTACCACAATTAAAATAGCAATCGGCAACAACATATAAAAACCGGAAACCATCCCCGTCTTTAAATTGACTAACATCATATTATCATTAGCCAAGGTCTGGGTGTCGAAAGTAAAAAATTGAATGAACAGGCGATGCATTTTAGAATAGAGGTATTGACCAAAAATCATAAAAGAAATGCTGCCGAAAAACAAAATGACAAAGGTATTAAATTCACGCGAGCGCGCGACCAGTCCCCGCTCTTTGGACTCTTTCTCCTTTTTCGGGGTGGCCTGTTCTGTGCGTTCTTGTGTATCGTCTAACATGTGCTCATTTACCTATTTGTGATAAAAGTGCAACATGGACGTTATCAGTCAAATCCGTGAATATTGGCAAGATAAATGCCAGATTCATCCAGATCAGACCTATACCTAAAAGCATAGAAACTGAGAAACCAATCGTAAAAATGTTAAACTGTGGGGCTGCTTTGGTCATCACACCAAATGCAATATTGGTAATCAGTAAGGCAATAATTGCAGGAAGCGAAATCTTTAATGCATAAGCAAACATCATTCCGCCCATATTTAACACATCATCGAAATTAATGGGAGCAAAATGATTTATCACAGCTGGTATATATTTAAAACTTTCAATCAAAGCAGATATAACATATAAATGCCCATTCATAGATAAATATAACAAGGTTGCCAACATGATAAAAAATTGGCTCACCGCAGGCACGGAGACTCCACTTTGTGGATCCATCATTTGAGCAAAGCCTAAGCCCATTTGCATGGAAATGATTTGACCGGCAATATTAAATGCTTGAAAAATGGTATGGATAATTAAACCAAAGAGAACCCCAATCACTACTTGATACCCTATCGAGAGCAACAAATAAAGAAATGGTACTTCTTCTAAATTAGTAAGCTGCATCTTGCCAGTAGAAATGACGATAAGTGTTAACCCAAGGCTCAGCATAATTTTAATTTTTGCTGGCACCAATTGTGTCCCTATGATGGGCAATGCCATGATCATGGCACTTATTCTGATAAAGGGCATCATATATAAAAACACATATTGCGGGAGTTCTTTGGGTAACGCTATCATAGGTTACCCAATAACATTTGGAATATGTTCAAAAATATTATTAGTAAAGTCTGTTACAACACGAATAAGCCATGGGGATGCAAGCATCAATGTGATAAACACGGTGATAAGACGTGGAATAAAGCTTAATGATTGTTCGTTGATTTGTGTGGCTGCTTGAAATATGCTGATAAAAATACCAACAACAAGGCTGGGCAATATTAAGACAGTGACAATCATCAATAATACTAATATTGATTCTCTCATGATATCAATAATCATTTCAGGTGTCATTTAAGTTCCCGCCATTGCAAAGCTTGAAGCCAATGTGCCTAAAATAAGATTCCAACCATCCACCAACACAAACAACATAATTTTAAAGGGCAAAGAAATGATTAAAGGAGACAACATCATCATACCCATCGACATTAAAACACTGGCAACTACCAAATCAATAATCAAAAATGGTATGAAAATAATAAAACCAATTTGAAATGCTGTTTTGAGCTCTGAAGTAATAAAGGCTGAAATAAGAATAGACATTGGAATATGTTCAGGATCTTTTTGCTCAAGTTCTGTATTTGAAATCTCTAGGAATAAATCTAAATCTTCAATGCGCGTTTGATTATACATAAACTGCTTTACAGGCAAAGAAGCTGTTTTCAATGCTTCTTCTTGGGTTATCTTGTTTTCACTATAAGGTTTAATAGCTTTTTCATGCACTTCATTATAAACAGGTGTCATGATAAACATGGTGAGAAATAAAGATAAACCAATAATAATTTGGTTGCTGGGTGTTTGTGGCATCCCCAGAGCTTGTCTTAAAATGGAAAGCACGATAATAACCCGTGTAAAAGATGTCATCATCAAGATAAGTGCCGGCAGCAATGTCAGCGCCGTCATCAAGGCAAGCATTTGAATATTTATAGAATAGGTTTGTGTGCCCTGCCCATCCTGTGTGACCTGAAATGCGTCAAAATTAAAATCTGCACCAAAGCATGCGACAGGAAGTAAAATTAATAGGAATAATAATTTATTCACTTTATATCCATGGGTTTAGGTGTTGATTCATTTTGAAAAACATACAATGTTTGAACTTGTTGGTCTGTGACGCCAACTAACAATTTGGCATTATACGCTTCGATAAGAACAACTTTTGTTTTGTTACCAAGATTAGCACCACCCAAGACCTGTAGTGCGCCTGGCACTTGCGGCACAATCTTTTTAAAATGCTTTAATAAAAATGCCAGCACGAATACCAATAACAAGGTAACCATGAGCATTAAAGTAACATTAGAGAGTGTTGAAATATTAAGCATATTTAACCTTACTGAATTTTTTCCATACGTTCAGTGGTGCTAACGATATCGGTTAAACGAATTCCAAACTTATCGTTAACCACAACTACTTCTGCGTGTGCAACCAGTTTACCATTGACCAACACGTCTAAGGGTTCGCCTGCATTTCTGTCTAATTCAACCACAGAGCCCTGATTGAGCTGGAGTAAATTTCTAATACAGATTGATGTTCTACCTACTTCTAATGAAAGTGTTACTGGAATATCCATGATCACTTCAAAATCAGAATTTCCGGTAAAAATGCTTTTCTTGCTCTCTTTGTTAAACTCGGAAAATTGAGCAGGTTCAGCTTTGGGTGCTTGTGATGGCGCAGCTGCTGCTTGATTATTTGCCCCTTCACCTGCTGGCGTATTGGGTGTTTCTTGTGGTTGTTCAGGTTCCATGATTACCCCTTGGCTGACTTTTTCAATCTTTCGTTAATCTTAATGGCATATTTACCTTCATACGTACCAAAACTTCCAGAAAATACGGGCGTATTAGTTACCCTTAGTGTAATTTCTTCAGGGATCTCAACTTCGATGATGTCACCTGCTTTAAAATGCATTACATCTCTTAAAGACACTTTCTTTTGCGTGAGAACACAGGTTGCTTGGACATTTGCTTCTAGAATTTCTTCACGAATACGTTGCACCCATTTGCCATCATTAACATCACGCTCACCTTTAATATTTGCATTTAATAATTCACGAATGGGCTCAATCATTGCGTAAGGCATACAGATATGATAATCACCACCACCGCCGTCTAACTCAAAATGAAACTTTGAGATAATTAAGAGCTCATCTAAATTAATAATATTGGCCATGGCAGGATTAACTTCTAAGCTCTTGTATTCTAAATTAAGATCAATCACTGATTGCCATGCATCTTTAAAATCTTTGAAGAAGGCTTGTGTTAATAATTGCGTTATTCTATTTTCTGTTTCAGTAAAATCCTTGGCATCACTTTTATATTGCAGCTTTCCTTCGCCACCAAAATAATTGTCAACAAGGGAAAATACTAATTTTGAATCAGCCACAAACAAAGCTAACCCTTTTAATGGATTAATTTTGACTATGTTTAAACTTGTCGGAATAAATAAGGTGTTAATATACTCTTGAAATTTAGCTATTTTTAATCCTAGCATCACTACTTCAACTTCTCGTTTTAGGAAGTTGTTTAATGTTACTCTGATGTTTCTAGCAAACTTTTCATTAATTAAACCTATTGTTGCTATTTTATTGTAAATATTTTTATCATTATTTGAAAGATCATATATTCTTGGCCCTGCTCCTAATAATGCATTATCATCGGCTTTATCCTCCTGAGGAACACTCAGTAGTGAATCAATTTCATCTTGGTTTAATGTTTGATTCATGTATAAACCTATTGGGCCACAAAATTAGTAAATAACACTTGCTCTACCGTCTTATCGCCCGTGTTTACTTTCATAATTTTTTGAACAGTTTCAAGGGCTTTTTTACGAAGTGTTTCTTTACCTTCGATTGTTAGCAAATCTTCGTAGCGTTGCGTGCTAAACAAGATAATGAGATCGTTTCTAATAATCGGTGAATAAGTTTCTATGTTTTCTAAGCCGCCTGCTGAGCGCGCCATTAATTCAACATCTATTTGTAAATAGCGTGTTCTGTCTGCGGCAGGAATATTAACTACCATGACAGGTCTTAACTTATAAAATTGGGGTTTACTACCTTCACCCTTCTTTTTTTCAGCTTTCTCGCCCTTTTCGGCTTTCTCAGAACCACCTTCTGCATTAGCGGTTGTGCTGGTTTTTTCAGCTGGCACAGCTTCTGGTTTAACAAGCACTTTATCAGAGCCAGCAACTTGTTTTGTGTCTGGCGCCTGAGCCTCTGGGAGGGTTGTAGGCATTTTTAAAATCATTATTAATGCGATGATAAGGCCTAGAAAGAAAATGCCTAATAAGGAGAATAATCCAATAAGAAATAGATTAAACTTTGGTTTGTTAGTTGAATTAGTGTCGGTTTCGCTTTTATCTGCCATAGGATTTTCCTCCTAAGGCAAGCCAATGCAAAGGTCATACCAACATTTATTGGCGTAATTTCAAGTGCTTAGAAAAAACGGGCTGTCAAATAATTGACGAAAACTAAGCGTAAAGATCAAGCATACTCTTTGGCGCCTGATATTGAAGCACAGTGAGGGTGTTATCAACAGCCCCAGCTTCTTCTTGTGCCCTAGCAAAACTACGTTGCTGTTTGGCTAGTTGTTCTTGTTGGTTTGCATCTCCATGAGAAACAGTAACGTTTCCTAAGTTTAAACCCTGCATTTCAACTTGGGTTTTTAGTCTATCAATGCTTGCTTCAATCAGTGCTTGTGTTTCTTGTTGTGAAGCCAAGAAACTGATATGCATTTTATCTGCTTCTTGGACAATTTTGATTTCAATTTTACCTAACTCAGGTGGGTTGATATCCACTTGGGCACTATTATCATTAGCATTAATCATTAGCTGAATATTTTCTGTGAGATCTTTGCTAAAATTCTCGCGACTAACAACTCTTTCAGGTGTATTACTTGGCACTGATGATTCATTCTTTCTTATGGCGATTTGCTCAGCAATTGCCTGGTATTGGCTTGTCATCGTCTCAGTATTGCTCAACTCTTTAGTCTCTTGCTTTGGACTTTTATCATTTAAACTAAGATTGAAATCCTCAACAGACTCAGTTGGTTTAAACTCTTTCAGGATTGATAAATTGATCTCCTTTTCTGAGCTTATATTGGTCTTGACCTGCTCAATTGATTGAGGGCTTGGCTCACTCATCGCTTGGGTCAATTTATCTGCTTCAACATCAACATCAAAATCAAGCTCAGACTCTGTAGAAGTATCTATATAGAAATCTTTAATCATTCCCACAACAGGCGTTAGTTGTTTACTTTCTTCAACCGACATAGTTATTACATCTGAATGCGGATCTGTAATTTCTTTTAGCTGAATAGGCAGGTTTATTAGAGATGCTAACTTCTCATCTTGCTGTATCAATCCATTTGCTTCTATAGGAAATTGAGTCTGAGACGCTATATTGTTTTGAACGAAACCTATGTCTACTTGTTCAATGATCTCAAATTCTTCTATTTCCTTATCAAGCACAGGGATATTATTCTCGCTTTGCACAATGAGAGTTTGCTCAGCATCAAGTGCGGGCATTTGCCCTTCAATTTCTTCTTTTAAGGCCATATTAAAATTTAAAATAACAGGTTTATTATTGCCTAGCTGCGGCAAAGCTCTGCCGTTTGCAATAATGTCATCCCCTTGAGGGATATCCAGCACTTGAGACTCATCACTTTGTTGTGGCAAGGCGGATTGATTAAAAGACATTGAAATATCAGCGTTTTGGTTTGATGTTGCTAAAGGTGATGTGACCAGATTTGTTATTATATCCACGTGGCACGCATTATAATTGTTAATAGTAACTAACTTACTTCAATTTCTGTGCCAATTCAGAGGGTACTAACAAAATCTAAATAACTTTGCTTAACGCTTGGATAGAGTGTTTGAAGCTCTTTGTATAAGGATTCAATTTCATCTTTATTATTAAGGCAGGCTTGCTCAAGGGCTGTACATTTTTCTGCTAAGGCCGTTGCGCCCATATTAATACTATTGCCTTTGAGGGCGTGCGCAAGGGTACGCACTTTATCAAGGTTATTGGTGCCCACAACAAGGGAGAGTTCTTTGTCTTTCTTTTCAAACTCTTTGAAATAGAGCAATACAAATTCATCAAACCCTTCATTGAATAAGGCTTTTAGATTCCGTACTTGCTCTTCGTTTACTGCGGATGACATCAATCTACCGTAAATAATTCATCTAGTTTGGTTATGACAAGTATTTTTCTAACATCAGGGTTGCAATTAACAATACGGATATTAGCACTGTCTCCACCGGCATGG
Organism: Uncultured Candidatus Berkiella sp.; assembly: GCA_964496435.1. Classification (GTDB taxonomy): domain Bacteria; phylum Pseudomonadota; class Gammaproteobacteria; order Berkiellales; family Berkiellaceae; genus Berkiella. Next base: position 35,258 of record CAZBZP010000012.1, on the reverse strand, counting down.
TCTCTTAAGGCTAAAAGCATGCCTAAAGCAGAGCTATCTAAATAATCAGACTCTTTTAAATCAACTGTATATGCTTTAGGATGTCCATTTTGATTTTCATAAGCATTTCTAAATAGTTGTAATGAGCTAAAATCAAATCGACCTTGCACACTGATAACAAGCTCTTGCCCATCGGTTGACATCGCTGATCTAATTGCCATAAAGTGCCCCTGTGAAACGAAATTTATTATTTATAATAGTATAAACACTTACCTGTAGATAATCGGTATAGTTTAGTATCTTCTTTAGAATGTATTTGCACTATTTATTATATTTTAACTGATTGAAAATTTCAGTGGCTTGCTGGTTTTCGCGTTTATCCATTTTCGCTTGCTGAAACATTCTTTCTTTATTGATTAGTTTAATTATCCCCTCTTTTTTCTTTTTTGCCACTTCAATCTCATTCAACCATCTTTTATGCACTTCTTTGCTCTTTTCTACAGAATCATTTTGCTGAAATATTGCCTTTTCAAGTTGATTAAAGAATGCATAATATTGGTGATAGGTAAAGGCACTTATAGGTTTGTCATTAGCCTTCAATTTGGCTTTATATTCTTCCATACAGCTTTGCAATAAGGTTAATTTTCTCATTTCTTCATCAAGATATTTTTTACAGGCAATAGCTTTTAAAATTAAATTATGTTCCTTTCTCTCATGAAGCTTCAATAATTTACTAAGATGGTTAATTTTATTCATTATCTTTTACAATTAATGCATGCTTTGAAAAACAATCAAACTCTTTAAGTAAGCGCTTACAGGTTTCAAAATCAAAGCGCTGGTAAGCATCTTGCTGCAAAAATGAATACATGTTTGGTCTTTTTTCCAAAATTAAATCCATTTCAGGATCAGCACCCTTTTGATAGGCGCCAAGAGTTATATAATCCTTATTTTGGCGATACTTAATAAAGCTTCTTTTAAAATTCTTGGCGAGGAATTTATGATCTTTATCAATAACCCTATCCATCACACGACTAATTGACTGCTCCAAATCAATAGCGGGATAATGTCCTTCTTCTGCAAGGTGCCTTGAAAGGACAATGTGGCCGTCTAAAATACCTCTAGCTGAATCGGCTACCGGATCTTGAATATCATCACCTTCTGTTAATACCGTATAAATTCCTGTAATAGCGCTGGCTGATGTTTTGCCATTACCCGCACGCTCAATTAATTTTGGGATCTTCGCAAAAACCGAAGGTGGATATCCTTTGGCTGTAGGTGGCTCTCCTAATGCTAAACCTAATTCTCTTAAGGCTTGGGCATAACGTGTAATAGAATCCATCAAGAGTAGTACTTGTTTATTTTTGTTTTTAAAATATTCAGCAATGAAAGTGGCAGTTTCTGCAGCTTTAATACGGGACAAAGGTGAACTATCAGCAGGGGAAGCAACTATGACCGTCTTTTTGATAGCATCAGGCCCAATTGTTTCTTCAATAAATTCTTTAACTTCGCGTCCACGCTCACCCACTAATGAGATCACGATAACATCCGCTTGTGCGTATTTTGTTATCATCCCTAGCAAAATACTCTTACCTACCCCAGTACCTGCAAACAAGCCAATGCGCTGTCCACGCCCTATGGTTAATAAACTGTTAATCGCTTTTACGCCAACATCTAAAGGAGCATCGATTAAAGCACGTGACAAAGGATTGATGGGTTCAAATTTTAGTTGGCTTAAGGTGACATTATTCAGCTCGCCTTGGTTATCCAAGGGGATCCCTTGCGCGTTAATAACCCTGCCAAGTAGGCCATCTCCGAGAGGCACTTTAGGGAATTCGTTTAATTGAATGATACTACAACCAGGTGAAAGACCAACAACGTCTTCAGCCGTCATTAAATAAGTGATTTCTGATTTAAAGCCAATAACTTCTGCGATGATGAAGTTATCCTCGCTGCAGCATAGCTGACAAAGCGATCCAATTTTAGCTTTAAGCCCTGTCGCCTCTATCAAAAAGCCCGAAACATGATGTACTTTTCCTGAAATCGTGAAGGGTTGCCACTCAGAAATGGTGTTTTGCACGATAAGATTTTGAGGACCATCTTTCATGAGTTTTGTGAAGTTCCTATAAAGGCATCTTTTGTATTGTCTATGATTTCTTTAAGTGATTCTTGAAGATTAAAAGCGAGAAATTGCTTGTCTGATTCAATTCTAAAGTTAAAATCTTTTAAGCTGTTATCTTTTTCTATAGTTAAATTAGCAATTTTATCCATTATCTGCGCATGTGTTAATTGATTGCATAAAGCCTCATTACAGTGTAATTTTAAGCCCAAAGTATTCGTTTCAATCATACCCAACGCTTTTTGAATTATAGAGGCGATAACTTCCGATGAGCTTTGAAGCTTTTCCATCAATATTTTTTCGCAAATAAGTAATACAAACTGATAAATATTTTCTTTTAATTTGTCGTCAATGATGCTTTTGTATGAATTGAGCTCAGTAATTAATGAAGATAATTGTACTAATTTTGCATTAATTTCAGGTGTAGCTTTATTAATAGCATCTTCATAACCTTTCTGATAACCTTTTTTAAGTTCATTTTCATACTGTAACTTTTGAGCTTGTTCATTTACTATGAGATCGGGTATATTTGTTTTTAGACGCTTTTGCGTTGAATGCGACGCATTGTTATTCAAACCAAATTCAGGCAACAACCAGTCTTTTTTTGAAGAATTGTTCGCAGCATTTGACATCTTAAATCATTTCCTCAGACTTAGAACCCATCATGATTTTACCAGCATCTGCTAAGTTCTTCGCAATAACGAGAATTTCCTTTTGTGCTGATTCGACTTCGCTTACACGCACAGGTCCTTTTGCTTCTAGATCGTCTTTCAAAAGAGAAGCCGCTCTTTTAGACATGTTTTTGAAAATCTTCTCTTGGAGTTCTACATCAGCTCCTTTTAAAGCGAGCACAAGTGTATCTGTTTTAACTTCGCGTAACAGGGTTTGGATACCTCTATCATCAACATCTAGCAAGTTATCAAATACAAACATGAGATCTTGAATTTGATTTGCCAATGATTCATCTTTTTCCTTTAGGGCATCCATTAAATCCGTTTCAGCACTAGGCTCAACAAAGTTTAATATATTAGCAGCGCATTTAAGACCACCAACGCTTTTTGGTTGCACAACCCTACTCGCAGCAGATTGTCGCTCCATCATCTTATTTAGTTCTTCTAAGGCTGCAGGTTGGATATAGTCTTGCATTGAAATCCGTAAAATTAAATCCAATCTGATCTTTTCATCTAGACACATCAATACATTTGCTGCTTGCTCAGGATCAAGAAAACTTAAAATAATAGCTTGAATTTGTGGATGCTCAACATGAATAAGCTCAGCTATTTGTTTTGGATTCATCCAGCGCAGAGTGTCAATACCTTGTGTATTGGTGCCTACAATTATTTTATCAATAATTGAATTGGCTTTATCTTCACCTAAAGCGCTTATCATCACTTTGCGAATTTGTTCATCTTTATTCAAGCCAATGCTAGTTTGGGTTTCATTCTCATTCATAAAGTCGTTATATACTTGCAAAACCGTTTTGCTATCAACTTTATCCAAACTTGCCATTGCCATACCTAATTTTTGAACTTCTTTAGGGCCAAAAAATTTAATAATTTTAGCTGCATCATCTGAGGGTAAACTCATCAGAAAAATTGCAGCTTTATCTAAGGATTCAGCTTCAGGCCCCTTTTTCATTTTCTATCCCTACCCATCCTCGGATGATTTGTGCTGCCTTTTTAGGATCTTCATTAATTAATTCTTTGATTCTGATCTGATATTCACCTTGGCTAAGATTCCTTCCTTTAGAATCAGAAAGCTTATCTGCCTCTTGAATATCAATTTCTTTCATTAATTTTTTCTTGAAACTAGAAATGCTGGTAAGGTTTTTGATTGTAGGCCTTAACACTACAAATATAATGGCCAACAACATTAACACTGCCATTCCCTGCTTAAAGAAGGTCGAAGCCATAGGGTTGTCTAAAATGCTGGGTTTAGGCAATGGCTCTATAGGTTCTGCTTGAGCAAAGGAGGAGTTAATAACAGTAACCCTATCTCCTCTTTCTTTATCAAAACCAATTGCATCTTTGACTAAATTATCAATTTTGCTAATGTCTTGCTCTGATAATGGCGTTCTTTTTACTGTCCCATTTTCGTCGTAAGTGACTTTATCATCCACTACAACCGCAACGGATAATTTTAATAACTTACCAGGTCCATTAACTTGATGTTTTATCTGTCTATCAATTTCAAAATTACGTGTCGATTGTTTGTTCACGCTCATGCTGACAGGATTATCGACAACTTTTTGATCCTTGCCTGCTTGTGCTCCTGCACCTTGTTGTACAGGCGCAGCACCTTTTTGGGCAGCCGCAGGTGCATTGGGTTGATTTGAGACCGCGCCTGGTATGCCACCAGCTAGTTCTTCGCTGGTAGATTTTTGTATATCTGATAGCTTTTCGCTTCGTATAGCGGTTTTTTGTGGATCATAATTTTCAGTTGTCTCTTCAAATGAAGTAAAATCTAGAACTGCAGTTACTTCTGCTTTTACACGATCGTATCCTAAAATGGGCGTTAATAAGTCATTAATACGCTTTGAATACATTTTTTCAAGTTTATGGGTATAGTCTAACTGTTTTGCAGCAGCGGAGATGGTGTCATTACCTGTAGATGATAATAATTTACCATTTTGATCTATAACAGTCACATTTTGCGCTGATAGACCTTGAATGCTCGAAGCCACTAAATGTGTGATTGCAGAAACTTGATCTGTATCTAATTTATAACCACCATATATATCAACAAAAACAGATGCACTTGGTTCTTTTTTATCTTTAAGGAATGTCGACTGCTTTGGAATAGCCAAATGCACTCTTGCCGCTTTTATATGTTCAATTGAGGAAATCGTTTTTTCTAACTCACCTTGCATAGCTTTTACATAGCGTGCTCTTTCGATGAGTTGGCTTGCACCAAAAACACTGTCTTTATCTAGCAATTCAAAACCATTGCCGGCATGATTTGGTACACCAAGACTTGCTAACTTAAGTTTTGCTTCCTGAATTTTAGAGGAATCAACAAGCACCAAGCCTGTATTTTCATCAATTTTGAATGAAATACCTGTTCGTTGTAAGGCATCAACGACTTCACTAGAGTCACGTGGGCTTAACTGATTAAAAAGAGGAGTAAAATCAGGTGTTTTTGACCATAAAACAATATAGACCCCTAACGCAATACTCGCAGCTAAGCCGAAAAACAAGGTCAACTGCTTTGTTAAGGGCAAATCAAAAAACCCCTCTGCGGGATTCCCTTTGACTGAAACTTCAAGTGCTTTTTCTGCCATGTTACGCCTCTATTAGATTGGCATATTCATTATTTCTTGATAAGCATTCACTAATTTATTTCGTACCTGTGTCATTGTTTGCAATGATACTGTTGATTTTTGCATCGCAATCATAACTTGAGTTAAACTCACCGATTCATCCCCTGCCTCGAATCGATTCGATAAATCTGTTGCTTGTGCTTGATGATCATTTACCTTATCAATAGCGTTCTTCAACAAATTACCGAACTCACCCTGCATGGTATTGTCAGCAACGGGTGCTTCGCTGTTGCGTGCTTTGGCAGCCATGATTTTCATTTGCAACAATAATTGATTAGCATCAATCTCGTTCATATATTCCTCTTAAGGGAGCTCGATCCCCATTTTCTTCATCCGTGATAATTTATATCTCAATGTTCTTGAACTAATTCCTAACTCATCTGCCGTAATGTTTCTATTGCCTTGATTTTTTTTGAGCACATCCAATATAAGATCTTGTTCAGTCTGACTGAGCTGATCACTTAAATCAGATTTAAGATTGAGATCATTTTTAGGTTCTGTTTGTTCAAAAAACAAAGCAATCGGCTCGATAACATTATTTTTTGAAAGAATTATTGCGCGTTGAATAATGTTCTGTAATTCTCGAATATTACCTGGCCAACTATAGGCAATTAATTTTTGTTTTGATTCTTCAGATAATGAATAGCTTTGGTTGTTAGATGCGTATTTTTTAATAAAGTAATATGATAATGGTATAATATCGTCTTTTCTATCTCGAAGCGGGCTAATCAATAAAGGAAACACATTTAAACGAAAGTATAAGTCTTGTCTAAATGCCCCTGCTTGTACTTCTTGTGCCAGCAATCTATTCGTGGTGGCAATAATGCGAATATCTAATTTGATTACTTTCTTTGCACCTAATCGCTCTACTTCTCTTTCTTGAATAACGCGAAGTAGTTTCGCTTGTAACATCAAAGACATTTCAGAGATTTCATCTAATAATATTGTCCCCTGATTGGCTTGCTCTAATTTGCCAGCAGTGGATTGATAAGCGCCTGTAAAAGCGCCCTTCTCATAACCAAACAAGATAGATTCGAGCATATTTTCAGGAATAGCTGCACAATTAATGGCCACAAATGGGCCATTCTTTCTTGATGAGCTGTCATGGATTAATTTTGCAAAAACCTCCTTGCCCGTACCGCTTTCTCCACTTATCAAAACAGAAGCATCTGATTGAGCCACTTGCAGGGCCAACTCTACCATTTTTGCAGTTGCTTTATCTTGGTGAACTATATTATCTGATGTAATGGCGGGCTGTTTTATATGTGCATTAATTTTATCTAGCAATTCTTTAGCATCAAAAGGTTTGGGTATATAATCACAAGCACCGCTGTGAATAGCACAGACGGCATCGGAGATTTTGCCATATGCAGTCATCAAAATTATGGGTATGTTAATCCCTTGGGTTTTAAGCTTTTGAACAAGTTCTAAGCCTGACATTTTACCCAAATTCACATCTGAAAGAATCATGCCATAGTCTTTTTCATTTATTCTGTTTAACGCTTTTTCAGCGCTGGATTCGCAGTCAATATCAAAGTTGGCATGCTGCAAGGTGACTTTAAGAGCTTCTTGCAATGCCAAATCGTCTTCCACAATTAAAATTGAAATATTCAATGTTTATTTCCCACAAGCTAATGTAATTGTTACTTTCGTAAAACTACCTAATTGTGAATCTATGACTAAAGTTCCACCATGTGCTTCAATGATGGAACGTGAAATTGCTAATCCTAAGCCATTACCTTCTTTCTTAGTGGTAAAAAATCCAGATGAAACAAGATTTAAATTTTCTTCTGGAATTCCATCGCCATAATCAATTACATCTAAAATAATTTTATCTTGCTGCTGGCTCAGGTTAATGTCGATTTCTTTTGATCTGGCACTTGCTTGTATAGCGTTTTCAATAATATTGTTAAGTGCACCCTTTAAGGCTGTTTTATTTGCAATAACAAGGGCATCAGAGTTTATCTTAGCGTTTAAATGAATGTTGAATTCGGGATGCAAATCACCAAACTCAGCTACACTCTTTTCAATTTCTTTAAGGATGAGCATATTTTCGCAAACTGCTTCGTTGCCTTTGTGTACCAACAACACATTATCAATCTGTTGCTTAATGGTATTAAGCTGTTCCTGAATTTTGGCTTGATAGTGTTTTATATCTGCTTTGCTCAACGTATCGATATTCAAATTTGAAGCATATAAGGTTGCTGTTGCTAGTGGCGTTCTCAGTTGATGAGCAAGGGTTGCTGAAAGTTTTGCGATGGAATGAATTTTTTCAATTTTTAGCATGGATTCATTGCTTTGCTTAAGATCAGAACCATCTATGAGCAGTATTAATTGTCCAGAATTATCAGCTAAAGCTTGGGTTTTTAGTAAAACATATCTGCCGCCATGGGTATAAATATAATGTCCGTTATCACTTGTACCCTGGACATTATTCACTAAAACCTCATGCCATTTGTTTTGCATGGGTTTAAATGTAAATATCTCCTTGGCAAGCTCATTGGCTTTGCTAATGGTGCCTTGGTTATCAATAATCACAACACCAACAGGCATCGCATCTAGCCATTCATCATGCTTTAGAGGGGTTGTCTGTTTTATGTTAGGTTTTAACAAGGTTTATGCACACCTGGTTTTATCTTGTATCTTATTTATAAGAGAGTGTGCAAAAGTGATGCCAAATTTTTTTTCAATTAATTCAACATCTTGCATATTAGTTGGAATGTCAAATTATTGTCAGCTTTCTTTAACAATATTGAATTTTTTCATCTTCTCTATCAGGGTGGTACGACGCATACCTAATTTTTGTGCAGCATGGGACACAATACCATTGGTCTGATCAAGTGCTTCCTTGATAAAATTCAATTCAATATTGTGTAGCATTTCACGTAAATTTACCTGATTTTGTTCAGATAATTGATTCACTATCACTGTTTCAGTCATTTGACTATTTCTCAATTCAGCAGGGAAATCTTGCGAAACCTGGTTTTGATACTTTTGAGGTAAATGTTGAACTTCCACCGTCTGGTTTGGAAATAAAACAAATAAGCGTTCTATAAGATTAGATAATTCACGAATATTACCATTCCAAGTACATTGTTGAAGTGATTGAATGGCCTCATTGCTGAGTTTAAGAGAAACGCCTGATTCAGCTTTAAAGCGTGCAATCAGATCATCAATCAAATAAGGGATGTCATCCTTGCGCTCTCTTAGACTGGGCATTTCAATGGGGAAAACATTCAAACGATAGAATAAATCTTCCCTAAAATTGCCTTTCTTGATTTCATCTTCTAAGTTTCTGTGCGTCGCAGCAATAATTCTAACATCTACTTTTATTGATTTGTTACTTCCGATCCGCTCAATAACCTTTTCCTGGAGAGCACGTAGGATTTTAACCTGCATCGCCAGTGGCATGTCACCTATTTCATCTAAGAAAAGCGTACCACCCTGGGCTAATTCAAAACGTCCCATACGTGAGGTGATAGCACCGGTAAAAGCGCCCTTCTCATGTCCAAACAGCTCACTTTCCAATAGATCGGTTGGAATGGCACCGCAGTTTACGGTAACAAAAGGCTTTTGTTTACGATTCGATAAAGAATGGATTAAGCGTCCGACAATTTCCTTGCCTGTGCCGGATTCCCCTGTAACCATAACACTGACATCAGCAAGGCTTACTTGTTGAATAATTTTCTTTAGTTGTACTACTTTGGCACTGTGGCCACTAATATCAGTTGTTTGAGCTTGGCTGGTAGTATCTTCAGTCATCATCCGTACCTTTTTAATCTTTCCTTGAAACTACCGTCGTGTTTGTATAGTGAATCAATGCTACTTAACTAATAGTCGCTAAAGGATAAGGCTGTCAAATAATCGTCAATAGGCATACCACCGTAATACGGTGGACGCAGGGCGGAAATACAGTACGAGGAATGATGGACTATCGGTAAACTTGGTTGGCCATTATTTGCTTACGTGTATTCATTATTTGCTGTGAAATATCTTTACTTTTAAGTTCAATCAAACCAATAAGTTCTTTTACATCATTGATAAGCTTTAACATCATCAAGTTATCATCAATTGGCTTATCTATCTTTGTATTAATGTTATCAAACATTTCTAAAAAAAGTATAATTTCATCATTCATAAGTAGCTGATAGGCATTATGAATAGCAAAACTTAATTCATTCATCGAATTTGAATTATTCATGGTTTTCACTATTTTTCACCTCAATGCCAGCTTTATCCCAACCATCCTTGACAATAGCAAGCAATTTAATGACTTCATCAATTTTGTGGATATCGTTGTTTAAATTAGCTTCTAATAATGCTTGCATCATGTAATCATACAATTCACGCAGATTAGCAGCAATTTCACCGCCCTCTTCTTGATTTAAACAAGATTGCAAAGCCTCAATGATAGATAAAGCCAAGCTGATATTTAGCCCTTTATCATGCACATCATTTCGGGTAATACAACCTTTAGCAATTGCTAACTTTTCCAAAGCATTTTCCATTAGGATTTGAATCAATCTATGTGGATCTGCATCAACAACACGTGTTTGAGAAGATACTGAGCTATATTGTTGAGTTGCTTTATTAGGATTCATGATTTTTCCTTGCTATTATTTTTTAAACATTAATGGATCCACAAGCTTTTCCAACTGCGTCTCGAGGAAGTTACTAAGCGACTTTAATTTGGCCACGACTGTATCCATGGCTGTAAATTGAACTATTAATTTCTTTTCTAGGCTTTTTAAATGTCTTTCTAATGAAATACGTTGTTCATCAATTAATTCAAGAGATGCTTTTAGACCATCTTCTCTTGATTTTAAAACACCGTTAAAATCAATATATCCTTCAAGAAAAGAGTCCATTTTAGTGAGAACACCATCCTCACTATCCATCAATAACGAACCTACCGCATCAAAATTCTTATATAGCGCTTCATCAAGCATGCTTTCATCAATGGTAAGTTTACCCGTGTAAATATCTGAGGTAATACCTATTTGTGATAAAGTGCTAAAACCTGCAGGTTGCGTAGTAGCAATATCAGTGAGAATCCTACGCATTTGGAATTCGACATTGCGTAGAGTCGCATCCCCAATCAAAATGCCCATATTGTTTTTGTTGCGTGACAGATCAAATTGCGTTAGTTTTGAAAGCGCCTCAAAAACTTTGTTATAACCATCCACAAAATCAACAACTGCCTGTTTGGCACTTGCCACATCTATTCCTACTGACAATGTAACTGGTTGACCTACATTGAGATTGACGAGATCAAACGTCACGCCTGTTATAGCAGATGAAATTGTATTTGAATCACTCGAGATAGGCACCCCATCAATTTTCACATTGGCATTTTGTGGTGCTTGAAGGGTTGTTAAGTTAGGCGATGCTAATCGTGACAATCCAGATGCATTAGCATTGTTTGCATCTGCATCATTAGTAACAGACACCGTAAAAGCGTTATTTGTTCCTGTGCTTGAGGAAAATACAATTTTTGTTCCTGTGTCTGTGGCAATCAGGCTTGATGATATGCCAGTAGCGCCAGATTGCGCATTGATTGTGTCATTTATCCCTAATAAAGTATTATTTGCATTATTGATATCAAAGGAATAATGAAAACCATCAATATTAAATGTTAATGTGCCTGTACCTACCACACTAAATGATTCTGGAAATCCAATGGAACATGATTTTTGACCGTATGCTAATTGCGTTACTTCAACGCTATAGTTACCAGCTTGGGCATCAGACGTTGCATTTGGTGCGATGATAACTTGGTTATTAGCTGTTGTTGCGCTAGCACTGCGCATTTCAAATTGATTGCTGCCTTTTAATCTCTCAATATTCGCTGAGAAGTCTGCCATCGCACTCTTTAAATTGCCATAGCCTGTTATTTTTGCAATTGATGTTGCTTCATCAGCGTCAAATTTTTTAATTTTGTCTTTGCTTTCAGCTTCCAGCAAATTATCGACAAGTTCTCTTATGTTAATACCAGATCCAATTCCTGCGGATGTTACATTCATGTAATTTTAATATCCTTAGACATTCCTATCTATCAACGACAGTTTTGAATTACGCAAGTTTCGCGCCAACTCTTGGAGTTCATCCAAAGACATATTTCTGATAAGCTCATGATTTTTACTGCTGATAACTTCGAAGGTAGTTACACTTTCATTTTTCTTAATTAAAACAAGTAGATTTTGCTGAAAACTGGCAAAATATACATTCACCTCCTTCACTAGGCTTAGAATTTCTTCGTCGCTCAAGGGATGGTTTAAAGCTGACTCTTTGTCCTTTTCATTATGATGCGAAGGCAAATCTTTATACTCTTGGGCATCATTTTTCCTATATTTATCATCAGAAAATGGATTTATCGGAAATGATGAAGGTACTTCACTATCCATACTACTACTCCTCTCATAAAAAAAAGAAGCACTCAAATTGAGTGCTTCTTAGTCTTACTTTACATTATTTCAATAAAGCAAGTACGTTTTGTGGCAATTGATTAGCTTGCGCTAAGATTGCGATACCTGCTTGTTGCAAGATTTGGGCGCGGGTAAGATTTGCTGTTTCTGCAGCAAAGTCGGCGTCCAAGATACGTGATCTTGCAGCTTCAAGGTTTTGTACGTTATTTGCAATGTTTGAAATGGTGCTGCTGAATCGGTTTTGAACCGCACCAAGTTGTGCGCGAACCGTGTTAACCTGACTCAGTGCGCCATCGCAGATTGCAATTGCGTCGTTTGCACCGGTTTGTGTGCTCACATCAATTGAGCTTACGTTATTCAAGCTTGATGCATTAGCAGAGCTTGGTGCACCTGTGAACAACGAAGTACCGGTTGATGCATTTCCTGAGATGTTGGAGGTAACGTTGAATGTTGATGATGAGTTGAAAGTAATTTCACCACCCACAACGGTTGTATTAAATACGCCTCTTTCACCACCAGCATATAGAGTAACTGCTGTACCACCTGTGTTGTGTGCAGCATTACCTGTTACAACCATGGATTGTTCAACAGGTGCGCTTACTGTGGAACCTGTACCAGATACAGGGCTAATACCAGGCGCTTGATAACTTACCGCAGCGCTATGGCTGAAGCCTTCGATTACAATATCTTTACCTGTTGCATGGGTTAATACGATTTGTGAGTTATTTGTACCCAAAGCAGCAGTAATGCTGGTGGTACCAGCTACGTTGTTAATGGCGTTAACTAATGAAGTTAAATCGCTTGCAACAACTGTTGCTGTAACCGCAGCACCTGTGGCAACGTTGTCACCATATAAGGTAAAACCTACGGTACCATTCGCTGAAAGATTTGATAAAGTTACGGATGTGGATGCTGTTGCATTCACACCAGTAGAACCTGATACAGCATTAATACCCTGAGCAATACTGTCTGCTGTTTGATTCGCTGTAACATCAACCGTTGCAGAGCCTGAGCTACCTACAATTGTTAGGGTTTGTGCACCAACGTTATTGGTTAACACGGGCGCTGTTGTTGTGTTGCTATTTACGCGATCGGTAATGTTACCTGTACCTGTTGCAACGGTTGTTGCAGCAACTGCAGGAATGATATTAGCATTACTACCAATAACGCTATAACCTTCGTTCATGCTGATGTCAACACGACCACCAAAGGTTGTTGATTGGGTTGCAACAAGTGTGGTTGCAGCGCCGCCACGTAAGCCGGTCATATCAAACACACCGGTACCGGCTGCGTTTGCAAATACCATGTCACGACCATCTAAGCCGGTGATAGCAACGGTTGTACCATTACTAACCGCATAGATCCCTTGACCTTGCAAGGTAGCATCAGCGTTAATCGCTGCTGCAATTGTATCTACCGTTGTTGTAGCACCAGAAGAAATTACCTGTCCGTTTAAGGTAATGCTGGTAGCAGCGTTCATGGTTGCTAAGTTACTAACAGTAACCGCGTTAAAGCCTCTTGCTTTAACACCTGTTAAAGCGCTTAGATTTGTCGCAATGGTGTTAGCTTGATCGTTAGCAGCAACAGATACTGTTTGAGTATTGGTTGTGCCAGCAGCTGTTGTATTAGTAACTGTTAAGGTTGAAGCTGTGTAACCATTGGTAGCAGCATTTGCTTGACCAACTGCAATATCAGTACCTAAAGCAGCACCACCTGTACCAGAAGCAGAACCAACATATAATTGGTTACGCGTAGCACCTTCCAAACCGTTGGGGTTATTGGTAGTAACAATGTTGTTACCTAAGGCCGTTGCTCTGGTGTCTTGAATACTAACAGAAATTGTTTGATTTGCCATTGAACCTACTTGGAACAAGGCGTTTTGTAATTCACCATCTAAAATGTTTAAGCCGTTAAATGTAGTGGTGGTTGCAATACGTGTTAATTCTTGTTTGAGCTCATTTACTTCATCTTGGATTGCCGCACGGTCAGTTGCAGAGTTTGTACCGTTAGCAGATTGAATGGATAGCTCACGAATACGTTGTAAAATGTTGGTGGTTTCTTGTAAAGCACCTTCAGCCACCTGTGCAAGGGAGATAGCGTCGTTTGCGTTACGTGATGCTTGTGTTAATCCTCGAATTTGTGAAGTAAAACGAGTACTAATAGCAAGACCTGCGGCGTCGTCCTTGGCGCTGTTGATTCGTAAACCTGAAGACAGTCTTTGCAATGATGTTGCTAAGGCAGCACTGGAAGTATCTAGATTTTTCTGCGCATCAATGGATGAAATGTTAGTATTGACGACTTGTGCCATGTTATTCCTCCCTGAAGGATTTTCCGGTAATTAAATACAGTTATTGTTTGGCGTCTATACAGTTACTAAGGATGTATTTGCCACCTCAAGAGCTCTATCGGTCGGGGAATATAAGACTTTAAGTTTATTGATTAAAAAAAAGGAAGCACCGGTAAAAGTGCTTCCTTTTAAGGTTAAGCCTGAAGTGACTTATCTTATCTTAAGAGAGCAAGTACGTTTTGTGGCAATTGGTTAGCTTGCGCTAAAATTGCGATACCTGCTTGTTGCAAGATTTGGGCGCGGGTAAGATTTGCTGTTTCTGCAGCAAAGTCGGCGTCCAAAATTCGTGATCTTGCAGCTTCAAGATTTTGAATGTTATTTGCAATATTTGAAATGGTGCTGCTGAATCGGTTTTGAACCGCACCAAGCTGCGCGCGAACCGCGTTAACTTGGTTTAAAGCACCGTCACATATTGATATTGCATCGTTTGCACCTGATTGTGTGCTCACATCAATGGAACTTACGTTATTCAAGCTTGATGCATTAGCAGAGCTTGGTGCACCAGCAAATAACGATGTACCGGTTGATGCATTACCTGAGATGTTGGAGGTAACGTTGAATGTTGATGATGAATTGAAAGAAATTTCACCACCCACAACGGTTGTATTGAACACGCCTCTTTCACCACCAGCATATAAAGTAACTGCTGTGCCACCTGTGTTGTGAGCAGCATTACCTGTTACAACGATAGACTGTTCAACAGGCGCGCTTACTGTAGAACCGTTACCTGAAACAGCTGTAACGCCAGGCGCTTGATAGCTAACCGCAGCACTATGGCTGAAGCCTTCGATTACAACGTCTTTACCTGTTGCATGGGTTAATACGATTTGTGAGTTATTTGAACCCAAAGCCGCAGTGATGTTGGTGGTACCTGCTACGTTGTTGATAGCGTTAACTAATGCTGTTAAATCGCTTGCAACAACTGTTGCTGTAACCGCAGCACCTGTGGCAACGTTATCACCATATAAGGTAAAACCAATCGTACCATTTGCGGAAAGGTTTGATAAAGTTACGGATGTGGAAGCTGTTGCATTCACACCAGTAGAACCTGAAACAGCATTAATAGCTTGGGCAATACTGTCTGCTGTTTGATTCGCTGTAACATCAACCGTTGCAGAGCCTGAGCTACCTACAATTGTTAGGGTTTGTGCACCAACGTTATTGGTTAACACGGGCGCTGTTGTTGTGTTGCTATTTACGCGATCGGTAATGTTACCTGTACCTGTTGCAACGGTTGTTGCAGCAACTGCAGGAATGATATTAGCATTACTACCAATAACGCTATAACCTTCGTTCATGCTGATGTCAACACGACCACCAAAGGTTGTTGATTGGGTTGCAACAAGTGTGGTTGCAGCGCCGCCACGTAAGCCGGTCATATCAAACACACCGGTACCGGCTGCGTTTGCAAATACCATATCACGACCATCTAAGCCAGTGATTGAAACGGTTGTACCATTGCTTACCGCATAGATCCCTTGACCTTGCAAAGTAGCATCGGCGTTAATCGCTGTTGCGATGGTATCTACTGTTGTTGAGGCACCAGAAGAAATCACCTGACCGTTTAAGGTAATGCTGGTAGCAGCGTTCATGGTTGCTAAGTTACCAACAGTAACTTCGTTAAAGCCTCTTGCTTTAACGCCGGATAAAGCGCTTAAGTTGGTTGCAATTGCGTTAGCTTGATCGTTAGCAGCAACAGATACTGTTTGGGTATTGGTTGTGCCAGCGGCAGTAACATTTGTTACTGTTAAGGTTGAAGCTGTGTAACCGTTGGTAGCAGCATTTGCTTGACCAACAGCAATTTGGGTACCTAAAGCAGCACCACCTGTACCAGAAGCAGAACCAACATATAATTGGTTACGCGTAGCACCTTCCAAGCCATTGGCGTTATTTGTGGTAACAATGTTGTTACCCAATGCTGTTGCTCTGGTGTCTTGAATACTAACAGAAATTGTTTGATTAGCCATTGAGCCTACTTGGAACAAGGCGTTTTGCAATTCACCATCTAAAATGTTTAAGCCGTTAAACGTAGTGGTGTTTGCAATACGTGTTAACTCTTGTTTGAGCTGATTTACTTCATCTTGGATTGCCGCACGGTCAGTTGCAGAGTTAGTACCGTTAGCAGATTGAATGGATAGCTCACGTACACGTTGCAAAATGTTTGTGGTTTCTTGTAAAGCACCTTCAGCTACCTGTGCAAGGGAGATAGCGTCGTTTGCGTTACGTGATGCTTGTGTTAATCCTCGAATTTGTGAAGTAAAACGAGTACTAATAGCAAGACCTGCGGCGTCGTCCTTGGCGCTGTTGATTCGTAAACCTGAAGACAGTCTTTGCAATGATGTTGCTAAGGCTGCGCTTGATGTATCTAAATTTTTCTGAGCATCAATGGATGAGATGTTAGTATTAACGACTTGTGCCATGACTTACTCCTGAATTGGATATTTTATTTTTTCAATAATACTCGTCATTTTTGGCGGATATACAAGCAAAAAGGAATGTATTTACCGCTCCAACGAGTATTATCGTCTTTCAAGAGTAATAGTTTAGTTAAAGATCTTATTAAATCATGAGATCTTTAACTCAGTCTGTATGTATTGTCGTGATATATGACTATTATATATATGTCATCTCAGATCATCCTTAATCATCTCAAATAGTTAAATAAGCTCAAAGACTGTATTTTAACGAAGCTTTGCTGAGCAGCTTCTAAAGCAAATGTATATTGCGATAACTGTGTAATTGCAGTGCTGTAATCTAAGTCTTCCACGTTGCTTAAATTTTTATTCGCAATAAGATCGAGTGATT
Source organism: Uncultured Candidatus Berkiella sp. (assembly GCA_964496435.1). GTDB lineage: Bacteria > Pseudomonadota > Gammaproteobacteria > Berkiellales > Berkiellaceae > Berkiella. The sequence continues at coordinate 18,267 of CAZBZP010000012.1, read as the reverse complement.
GGTTAAAAGATCTCTGTGTATCCACAATATTTAATCTCGCACCAATTTTTGCTCTTATTTGCAACAACATTTTTTCTGCGTTATCAAGGCTGTCCAGCGCTACACCAATGTTATAGCTTAACTCGGTTGAACTTAAAGAACCGCCACTAATGTTTCTTATAAGGTCCTGAAATGAAGAGAAAACATCTTGATAACTCTGTTGTTCTAATTCAATGCCAAAAACGTCATTTGCATTTGGCACACCAGTAATCACTGTTCTGATGCCAGCAAATTCTATTGTTTGACCAGCTATATAAGGAACATTAGAAAATCCTGTCAAAGGCTGTGTCGGATTATTATCATTCACAATATTAAAAGTAGTGCCACCTGCGTTAAAAATAATAGAATACTTTGCCGTAGGGTCGACCACATTATCTATTATCACGGTATTTCCCACCACACCCGTACCTGTATTATTCACTACAGGATAAGCGCCTGTGCTTAAACCCGCATGAGCAGGATTGCCTCCTCCCACGGTGATTTGATGATGGTTACTCAGAGTTATGGTTGATTTAACCACATTGTTCAAGGCAGGTCCTGTTAGGTCAAAATTCGCAAAAGTAGCGCCAACGCCGCCCCCTGCTGTTTGCATTTGTATATTTCTGCCATCATCTGCATTTAGCATGATAGCCGTACCTGCCCCACCTGGTTGTGTTGCCGTGATACCTGTTAGCGCTGATTGCGCATTGATAGAATCCATCACAGAATTTTCTGTGCCAACAGTATCAATAATTTGTACGCCATTGATAGAAAATTGACCAGCACCTAATGTACCTGGCGTAAAGTTTCCTAAATTCACCACGGTAGGATTAACATGCGTTTTTATGCCATGTAAAGAAAATTGCGAATCAATGGCTTTGGCAATAGAGATAGCACTTGCTAAGGGATCTGAAGTTGAAACACCATCACTTACGCTGTTGGGTATAGGATATCCATTTAGGATTAAATCTGTAGCACCCAAAGCAGGCAACGTGCCACTTGGCACCTGCGTGCCCGGCGTAGTTGTCATAGATACCTTGCCATCAAAGGTGTTACAAGTAATTTTCGATGTTGGTATATTAAAAAATAATTGTTTACCAGGATCTGAAATCGCAATGATTGTTGATTCCCCAATCATACTTGTTCGTTGACCTTCATCGCCTTTATAGAGATATTTTCCAGCAAAATTCACAACCACCGGATCATTATATACGTTGGTTCCTGCAAACAAGAAGTCACCATTGGCTGCGCGTGTATTGGCTAAACTTTTCAGTTCCAGCAATCTTTCATTCATTTCAGTTGCTATTGCATTTTTATCCGTAAAGTTTAAGCTGGCATTGCCTGCCTGGACAGCTAATTCTTTGACGCGATGATAGAGTTTAGTCACACCATCTAAAATCGAATCTTCATACTCCAAGTTGCTTTCTGCCGCATCCATATTGCTACCAAATTGCGCAACTTTACTTAATTCATAATGCATATTAAGAGATTGCATTGCGCCGATGGGATCATCTGCTGGAGAGAGTATTCTCTTACCTGATGTAATTTGGGCCTGGGTATTATTAATTAAATCTCGTTGGAGATTAAACCCATTCATTGCATTTTGAAAAAAATCAAGTGTCGACACACGCATTATTAACCACCAATCGCTCTTAATAATGAATCAAACACGCCTTTTGCAATGACGATGACCTGCGCCGTTGCCTGATAAGCCTGTTCATACTGTAGTAAATTTGCAGCCTCTTCATCCAAGTTCACAGCTGATATTTGATTTCTTCTTGATTGTATTGATTCAAACATACTTTGCCTTGCGTCAAGGTTAATTTCACCTTGTGAGGCCAAGCTACCAATTTCACCAACAAATTGTGTATAAAGATCTTGGAAAGTTGATGTTTTGGCCAACAAATCTTTAGTAAATTGCAAAGAAGCTAAAAATAGACCGTTTGAATTATCCCCTTCACTTAAGGTGTTATAGCCTATGGTAAATACATCTCCTAGCTGCGGAATACCTTCAATTGAAATTCTATAGCCTGGATCATAAACATAGGTTGGATTAGGCCCGGGTGGCGTTTTGTCAATTACACCAGAAATGGGAAAAATAGGATTAGAAACATTTGCGGGATCATAGGTTTGATCTGGCCCAATTTGAACCCCATTACCACCTAAAGACATATCATAAACACGATAGGTTGTTGAAGAAAGAAATTCAATCTTGATGGGTGGTATAAGATTTAAATCTTGGCTAAAGGCATTACCCAAAACATATTGATTGCCAATTGGCAAACCGCTGGTATTGATAATTTCTGTCACGCTGATATTAGCAGAACCCTTATTGCTTAAATCACCTTCAACTTTCAAAGGAGAAGCAATCGCTAATTTCATTTGATCGTTTAATATAAATTTAAAATCTCTACCTGCCCCTCTTGTAGGCTGAATGACAAAACTGTCATTAACGGCAACCGTTCCAGATTCTAAGCTGAGTACAAAGCCATCTATAGAAAAGCTGGGGGTATTGGATTGCGCCAAGGTAGTTAAGCTATTAGCATCTTTTAAGGTATAAACTAAGCCGTTATAGGACAAAATATAGTCTTTTGTTGTTAAGCTTGAATAAACAGGAGGATAATTACCTGATGAGAAGCCAATGCCTGTTGGAGCTCCACCAACCAAGATGGTATCTGTATCATTTGAAAGTAATTGTACTGAAGCCCTTGCAACCTGATCTAAATTTGGCCCAGAAGACATCTGGAAATAGCTAAAATTGGCTGCCGCGCTGTTAGCCGTTTTGGTCAATTGTATATTACGGCCATCTTTAGCAACCAAACTAATGTTAAGATTGCCATCCCCTGTTGCCACAACACCTGTTTGGGCGCTCAAAGCATTGATATCTTGTAACAAGGTTTGTTCATCAACGCCTGTCGAAATAACTGAAACACCATTGATACTCAAATTACCAGCAGCCAGCGCGCCTGGCGTAAAGTTTCCTAAATAAACAACGTTTTCCTGCGGGAAGGCTTGTACAGCGTGTGCGCCTGATTGTGAATTAATGGCGCTGGCTATCGCAATAGCGCTACCTAAATTATCGCTGGTTGAAACCGTATCATCTGAGGCCACGGTTGGCCTGATATTGATATTATTTAAGGAAAACAGCCCACCTGTTAAGGCAGGCAAAGAGCCAGCTGTCACTAAACCAGTGGCATTTGAAAACACAACCGGTGTGGGTATTTTGGTTGGAATGGGATTGATTGCAACAGTGAATACAGCGGAGCCATTGTTGCGAACATTAGGAACAACGCGATCATGTTGTGCCATAAAATCGTTTGGATCATTAAATAAATCTGTACCTAAATTGCCATTTAGATCAATCCCTTGCTTGTGTTGGGCATTAAAGGTTGTTGTTAATGCAATGGCTATTCTGCCTAATGAGTTAAGCGCTTTGGGTAATACATTTTCACGAATATCCAACAAACCACCGATGCTACCACTATGAAAGCTATTAGTCACATCAACTGTATTATTACCGGAAACAGCAACAATATTGGTGTTAATGGAATCATAAGGATCCGGTTTGGTTGATAATACGGTTGCTTTTGTTCCGATAACAAGAGGCTGACCACTGCCCGTAAAGACGTTTATAGGGCCATCATTTTGTGCAACAGCAGAAACAGAAATGTATTTTGATAAATTTAAAAGCAGCTGTTCACGTTGATCTAATAAATCATTTGGTGCATTGGCAAAGGTCATTTGACCCATATTTTGAATTTGTAAGTTAATTTCAGCAATTTGCTCCGTTATGCCATTTACCAGGCTCACGCTTTCTGTTATCTGCTGATTAATAGAATCAAACTGAGAAGAAATACTATTACTTAAATCATTAAATCTGGTCTGCAAGATTTGGCATCTTGCAATAAACATTTGTCTTTCAGGTAAGGAACCCGGGTTATTGTTCACGCCCTGCAATGCATCAAAGACGCCATTGAGCCCTTGTGAGATCCCTACATCAGGATTTGAAAACAAGCCATCCACTTGGTCCATTACTTCAGCATAAGATTGGGCATGAGCCAGGTTGGTATTCTGTGTGCGTAAATTATCAGTTAGAAATTGATCAACAATGCGTTGGACGCCCAAGACATTGACACCAGAACCAGTATAGCTTTTGCCCATTTGAACAGAGGGCAAGGTATCTAAAATAGTTACTTGCCGATTGTAGCCCGGCGTGCTCACATTTGAAATATTATTGGCAATGGTATCCAACGCCTTTTGCGCAGCGAGTAAACCAGTTGTTCCAATACTGAGTAAATCACCCATTATGCTTGCCTTACACTATCAATCAAAGGTGGCAAATTTTTCATAAATCTTCAAAATTTTATCTACATATTTAGGATCTGTTGCATAACCAGCTTGATGTAATTCACTTAAAAATGTTTTAGGATCGTCTTTGTTTTCTAAAGCTTTTTCATAGCGCTTATTTTTCAACAAGGAAATATAATCTAAGAAACTCTCAAGATATGAATTATATGACTTGAAAGGAGCCTTAATTTCTTTGGCTTGATCATCTGTATATTCAAGTGTTTGCGCCAAAATGGCTTTGCCTTCCCATTTATCATTTGATTTAACACCAAATAAATTGTGCGAGCTTTGACCATTTTCATCATGCAGGATATGCTTGCCCCACCCTGTTTCCAATGCGGATTGTGCCAACAAGAGCTTTGGATCTAGGCCAATTATTTTGGAGGCCAATTCAGCATGAGGAAGCAAACTATCCATAAATTCTTTAACCGCTTTCTCTGATTCAGTTAGCGGTTTTACAGTGATACTTTCTTTAGCATTATCAACAAGAACAGATGTGTTAGGCTGTTGAGGCAAGATATCCGCTTGTTTAGGCAATGTGATCGGCATACCCTGCCTTTCTATATTTAATTGTCGCATTGGCATATCGGTTGTATCTTGTGGCTTAAGTTGTTGATAAATAACTTCTGACAAACCTAAACCGCCAGCCTTTGATAAAGATAATGCAAGTTGTTGATTAAACATATCTTGATAGAATTCTTCTTGATCTCTATCAAATATTTCTGATTTTATAGAAGCATTCGCTTCATTCATTGATTTTAAAACCAGCTCTAAAAATACGGACTCGAGTTGCTGCGCAACGATTCTTAAGGATTCGTCCTTCTTATCAACCGCCTCTGCTTTTAAACTACCAAGCGCCGAGAGATCAAAATAGTTAAATGTTTTAACAAAGCCACTATCCATAGCAACCCTATATTATTTCTAAATCAGCATTGAGAGCGCCTGCTTGCTTGAGCGCTTCTAAAATAGCCATCAAGTCACCTGGGGCTGTCCCTACCTTGTTAACAGCGCTGACAATTGTTTCCAAGGAAACCGCCTTTAATAAGAACATACGATGTTCACCCTGACTCACAGAGATATCAGATTTTGGTGTAATTGTTGTTACCCCATTTGATAAGGGTGCAGGCTGGGAAACATTTTGTTGTTCTGTTACAGTAACAATTAAATTACCATGAGAAATAGCAGCAGGCCCAACAGTCACATGCTTACCTATCACGATGGTACCTGTGCGGGAATTAGCAACAATTTTTGCGCGGTTTTCACCTGGTGTAAATTCTAATACTTCAATCGCAGAAACCATAGCTACTTTATCTGCTAACAAGGAAGGCATATGCACTTTAATGGAAGTTGCATCCATTGGCGTTGCGGTATCTTTGCCCATCGCAGCATTAATTGTTTGGGCTAACCTTCTGGCGGTTGTAAAGTCTGATCGGTTTAAGTTTAAAATCATGGTATCACTGTGCGCAAAAGGCGATGGTACCCCTCTTTCAATAATGGCGCCATTGGGGATACGGCCTACTTCAGGAATGTTAACGGTGATTTTTGAACCATCAGCGCCTTCAGCTGCAAAACCACCCACAATTAAATCACCTTGGGCAACAGCATAAATATTACCATCAGCACCTTTTAAAGGCGCTAAGAGTAATGAACCGCCTCTTAAACTTTTAGCGTCACCTATTGAAGATACGGTAACATCGATTCTTTGGCCCGGTTTTGAAAAAGCTGGAATTTCCGCATGTATAGCTACCGCAGCCACGTTTTTGATAGAGGGCATGATATTAGGTGGAATTGTTACACCTAAATTATTTAGCATGCTTTTAAAGGATTGTTTTGTAAAAAGCTCTTTATCGCCAGTGCCATCCAAGCCCACAACCAAGCCATAACCAATTAATTGGTTGCTACGCACCCCTTGAATGCTGACTAAATCTTTAATTCTTTCAGCAAAGCTGAGCGAACTAAAGACCAGTAAACATAGCGCTAATATTATTTTTTTCATCATAATCTCTTATATGGGCCACCAGGGGCTTGATAAAATTTGCATCAACCAGCCAGGCTTGGAAGAATTAGCAAACGATCCTCTGCCTGAGTATGTGATCCGCGCATCAGCGATACGATTTGAATCAATTTGGTTATCAGGACCAATATCTTGATTTCTGACAATACCGGATAGACGAACAAATTCATCCCCTTCATTGATAGTGACCCACTTTTCACCACGTACATACAAATTACCATTAGGATAAACCTTCGTAACCACTACTGTGATTGTGCCCACTAATTGATTTTGTTGTGTTGCATCAGCTGTGCCTGTAAATTTGGTGTCACCATTGATGGTTGTGCCAAAACCTAAATTATCTGTGGTTTGCAATGGAATGGGTAACTGTTTGGGCAAATTCCATTTTGCTTGGTTAGGTCCGCCATTATTGTTACTACCAAAAAGTGTGGGCTCAGGTAGGGTTTCTTGCGATTGCTTCTCAAATTTACTGTTGGATGTTTTGGTGGCGTTGGTTTTTTCTGCCAGCACAACCGTAATAATATCCCCTACTTTGCGTGCTTTGATATCTTGGTAAAGTGAAAGCCCTTCTGAAGGGAAATAGATTGATCCCTGATCAGGGGTTAATACAGGTTCTTTATCCGGTATAACAGGCGCAAAGTCTGGATCATTAGGTCCGACATACTTAATGCACCCTGTCAAAAACAAGGCAACCAGCAGTGTCAAGAAACTAGCTATTTTGCGCATTCATATCCTTATAACGCTTGTGATAAATATTTCAGCATACCATCAACTGTTTCAATTGATTTTGCATTCATTTCATAAGCGCGTTGTGTTTCAATTAATTTTACAAGCTCTTCTACCACGTTAACGTTTGAACTTTCTAAGGAACCTTGATAAATATTACCTAAACCATTCAACCCTGGTGTGCCTGATGTTGGCGCGCCACTGGCTGCTGTTTCGTAATACAAATTTTCACCAAGTGGTTGTAATCCTGTTGGATTAATAAACTGAGACGTTTGTATTGTCCCAATTTGACTTGGTTGGGTATTACCTTGTATCAATGCACTTACTGTGCCATCTGTGCCGACAGTAATACTGAGCGTATTTGCTGGAACAGTGATTGTTGGTTGCAATAAATATCCACTGGATGTAACCACTCGACCTTGATTGTCTAATTGGAAGGTTCCGTCACGTGTGTAAGCAGTGCTATTATCTGGTTTTAATATTTGGAAAAACCCAGCACCATTTATTGCTAAATCTAATGAATTTTTTGTTGTAATAATGGTACCTTGTGAATGAATTTTTTCTGTTGCAACCGTTCTTACACCAGTACCTAGCATAAAACCTGAAGGAAGTTCGGTTTGTTGGGAGCTTTGTGCACCAGGTTGACGAATATTTTGATAATACAAATCTTCAAAAATTGGTCGCCCTTTTTTATAGCCTGTTGTACTAACGTTGGCTAAGTTATTCGAAATGACATGAATGTCCGTATTCTGGGCATCTAAACCTGTAACGCTGACCGAAAGAGCTGGATGCATCTTATTCCCTTATTTACCTAAACAGTAAGCATATCTTGTGTGGCTTTATCATTCTCAAGTGCAAAATTCATTACTTTCATTTGCATTTCATATTGTCTTGCAATAGAAATCATATGGGTTAATGCTTCTACTGCATTTACATTACTGCCTTCTAAATAACCCGCCATGATTTTTACTGAAGCATCTGCCTCTGCTGGGCCTGTTTTTGCTCTTATTAACCCATCTTTACCTTTATAAAGATCGGCAACCTCAGGTTTTACCAATTTAATTCTATCTAAAATGGTTTCATCTGTTGGTTTGCCATCAAAAGGAACAACGGTAATAGTTCCATCCATTCCAATATCAATCTTTTGACTTTCAGGAATGATAATTGGCCCGCCAGAACCAATTACAGGTAAATTATCAGCCGTTATTAAATTACCTTCAGCTGTGAGTCTTAAATTACCATTACGTGTGTAAGCTTCGGAGCCATCTTTTGCTTGAACTGCTATCCACCCTTCACCTTCAATGGCCACATCTAATTCACGTTTGGTGGGCACTAATTCTCCAGGTTGAAAATCAGTTGCAGGTTCAACAGCATAAGCAAATGATTTTGAGTTAATGGTTTGGCCTTCAACTGGCACTGAGACAAATTGCACACGATCAGCGCGATAGCCTGTTGTGTTTACATTTGCTAAGTTATTAGCATGAACAGCTTGGGCTTGGAGCATTTGCTCCGCGCCCGTACTTGATATAAAAATCATTGCATCCATGCTACGATTTCCTTGTTATTTATCTGATATTAATGATTGCTTGTGTTGCCGCATCCGCTGTTCTAATGGACTGCGCGTTTGCTTGGAAGTTACGTTGTGCCAAAATGAGATTAACCAATTCATCGGTTAATTCCACGTTAGAACCTTCCAAGGCACCTGCTTGAATCACCCCTAAATCAGCTGTACCTGGCGCACCAACCAAAGCATTACCGGATGAAAAGGTTTCGCCCCAGCTTGTGTTACCCAAGGGGCTCAAACCTTGGTCATTACCAAAGCTTGCTAAAGCAATTTGACCTAATGCGAGTGATTGACCATTACTATATTTTGCGAGAATGACACCTTGGCTTGAGATATCAACGCCAGAGATCCGACCTGTTGAATAACCATCTTGGTTTAAGGCCAAGACTGAGAATGGCGCACCATATTGTGTTGATGCACCAAAATCGATTGCAATAGGCTGAGGTCCTGCTGCACCCCCAGTTGGGATCCAATTAGGAATATTAAAGACGTCTGAATTTAATTGCACAATACCTGCTTGTGGCCCAGGTGGTAATCCCACATGGCTGGGGTTTGCGCCCCCTATCACAATGCCCTGGTTATTGGTGGTAGACAAACTCACGGTACCACGTATTGCTTCATCTAAAGCGCCACCAGTAAGGCTGAAGTTTGCAAAGGTCGCACCAGAAGCCGCACCACCTGCCGTTTGTGCTTCAATATTTCTACCATCTGCTGCTGTTAAAATAATTTGCGTATTAGGACCAACAACTTGCGATGTCGCCACAACACCTGTGCTTGGTGTAGAAGCATTGATTAAGGCTAATAAGTCTGTTGCATTCGCAACCGCGCCGACAACAGGTATATGGTTAATGGTAAAATCACCAGCGGCCAAGTTACCAAAGGTGGTATCACCCAAGTTAATGCTTGTTGGATTAATGGTAGCGGTAATACCATGCTCTTGCGTGTTTTGATTAATCGCAGTAGCAATGGAAATGGCGCTGGCAGCGTTATCTGTTGTTGAGAGAATATCTGATGAAGCAGAACCTGCGCTGACGGGCACGCCGTTTAAGGATAAGTCATTCAGATCTAATTTTTGCAATGTGCCAGAGTTAACTAAACCCGGTGTGGTTGATACAACGGGGCCTGGGCCATAATAGGTTGGACGGCTTGAAGGTTGGTTTGCAACAAAGCCACCTGATGAATTAAATACCATGGTAAAAGGTGCTGGTATTTGACCTGCAGGATATGCAACGGGTGGTGGACCTGCTGGTGGTGTAGCAGCGGTTGGCGTAACGTCGGTACCATCAATACCAACGTAAACACGCCATGTGTTTTGCTCATGGGCTTTGACATAATAAGAAGTGATAACGTGAGAGTTACCTAAGCTGTCATAAATGGTGGTAGCCGTAGAAGTATTAAAGCTACTGGGATCTGGTGGGTTCGTTGGTGTAAAACCAATTTGGAAATCACTTTGTGGTGGGATGGCTTGTGCATCCAAATTCAAGTTAATTGACACTTTGCCGGTGGGCAGTGGTGGCAAATTGGCATTACTCAAGCGCATATCGCCTTGGGCACCGGTAATGTTACCTGATTTATCAGCTTCATACCCTTGCAAGCGATAGCCTTGGGTATTTGAGATATAACCATCTTTATCAACGCCGAATGCACCGGCACGCGTATAGTTGATGGCACCATTATTACTGAGAATAAAGAAGCCTTGTCCACTGATAGCCATGTCTAAGTTGTTGTTGGTGAACTCAACTTGACCTTGGCTAAATAATTGCTCAACGCTTGATAATACGACCCCAGAACCAATAGAAGTACCACCCGATCCAAAAGCAGAGTTTGCATAAATATCTGCAAAGTTAGCACGAGAAGATTTAAATCCGGTGGTAGAAACGTTGGCGATGTTATTACTGACGACACCTAATTCACTTGATGTTGCTTTTAAACCACTAAGCGCGGCGTTAAAATCCATGTTTTTATTCCTCTTAGCCTCTAACTGATTGTTTTAATATCTTCGATGGATACTTTGCCAAAACCTGATACATTCAAGGTCATGGGTTGTCCATTCTTATTAATTGTTACGCTATCCACATTTGAAGCAATAAACGTATCAAATTGACTCAGCAAACCATCAACATGTGCTTTGGCAACAAAATGATAAGCACCGCCTGGTACAGCATTGCCATTGTCATCTAGCCCATCCCATGCAAAAGCGACATCACCCTTGCTTTGTGCATTAAGATTGTATGTTTTAACAATATGTCCTGCTGAATCATGTACTTCTAGAACCAAATCATTCACTGCGCGGGGAAGCTCTATGGCACCATTTAATTTTGAACCAGGTGAATAAAGACCGGTATCTGTTCTGACTTGTACTTTTTTGCCAACCAAATTCGAGGCTTGCATGGCTTGGGATGAGTTTAAGGAATCAGCAATTTTATTGAATGCAGATTCCATGTTTTTAATCCCTTCCACAGTACTAAATTGTGCTAGTTGTGCCAGGAAGTCTGAACCATCTTGTGGCTCTAGGGGGTTTTGATTTTTTAATTGTGCAACAAAGAGTTGCAGAAATTCATTCTTTTCTGTTTTTTCTTTTTCCACGGTAACAGGGCTACGCAACCCTATCTCGTGTAAATTAATGCCTTGTAAACCGCCTGTATCACTCATTATTGCCACCTTATCTACCAAGATTTAATGCATTTTGCATTAATTCTTTTGCTGAACTCATTAACTGCGCATTCATTTGAAAAGAACGCGATGCTGAAATCATATCTGCCATTTCTTGAACCATATTGACGTTAGAAAGATAAATGTAACCATTCTCATCCGCTTTAGGATGTGAGGGATCGTATTTCATTTGCACTGGGGTCGCGCTGTGAACGATGTTATCGACTTTTACACCGTTGGTTAGTCCTACATCCCCTGTCTCGCCATCAACTTGTAATTTAACAGCAGAAAAAACCGGATATTTTGCTTTGTAGCTATCTTCAGGGCTGCTACCCACCGTTTCCGCATTAGCCATATTAGAAGCAATGGCGTTTAAGCGAATGTTTTGGGCACTCATGGCCTGTCCTGCAATATCAAAGATACTAAAAGAACTCATTCTTATTCACCCCTTACCACTAATAACGCATTTTTGATTTTGGTATCCATAAAACGAAGAGAAGCTAAGAAGCGCATACTGTTTTCTGCAAATTTGCTATTTTCGACCTGGGTATCCACTGTGTTGCCATCTGATTTGGTTTGTAAAGGAATGCGGTATTTCAAATCGCTTTCCATAATCAGGCTATCATCCCCGATATGCATGGGGCTGGTAGTGACCATTCTGTCTGTATTGCTGTCTTTTAAGTTGTTCAGCATTTCTTTAAAGTCGATATCTTTGGCTTTATATCCAGGTGTGTCAGCATTAACCAAATTGGAAGCAAGAATTTCAGCTCTCTTTGCTCTTAGGGCAATGGCTTGTTCATGTGGTCCAAATATCGAATCAATGCTCATTTACATTCTCCAATAGAATTGCTCTTAAGTTAGCAAGTTCGATGCCAAATTTAAAAATGATTATTTATCAATACGTTATCTTTGGTTGTGCAACACATCATGCTGTTTTTAGGCAAGGACTTTCCGCTTCATTGCCCTTTACATTTCCTCTACATACAAACAGCATTGGCTTTGTGAACACTTTCTGGCACAAAAAATGCTGTCTACTGGGAAGGTACAAGTTTTTGTCGAATCTTTGACATGGTGTTTTATGGCACATCTTGCAAAACGATTACTTTGGTTAGGCTTAGCCGCCTCCTTTACATTAACAGCACAAGCAGAAAAACAATCTGTTAGTGATGTTGAAGCGCTGGTGAAGGATTTTGTGCAAGCAGAATTAGATAGATTCTATGAGAATCAAGCTGATTTCAGTTTTCAGGTTGGCAACTTAGATAAACATATTAAACTAGAAGAATGTTTAGAGCCTCTAAGACCAGAAGCTGAGTTTCGCTCCCCTACGCAACACAATTTTACGGTTAAAGTAAGCTGCGAATCGCCAAAGAAATGGGCTTTACGTGTTCCTGTGAAAGTCCAGCTCTTTAAAGAAATCGCCGTTGCTACGCAAAATATATACAAAGATCAGGAAATTACGGCCAACGATATTAAATTAGTACGCACAGACATCAGCGGCGTTAATGATGGTTACTATGCCTCTGTTGATGAATTGATAGGTTTGGTTGTACAAAGAACCCTATATACCAATACCGTTATAAAGCATCATATGGTAAAACAACCTTTATTGGTGCGTCGGGGCGAAATGGTAAAACTGGTTGTAAGAGCACCCGGTTTAACCATTGAAGGTCAAGGCGTTGCGCAAACGGATGGAATTAAAGGTCAGTTAATTCGCATTAAAAATACACGTTCTAACAAAATTGTTGAAGCAACCGTTCAAGATCCTGGCGTTGCTTATGTTAATTTGTAATTTGTTTGATGACATGGAGTTACTATGGCAATTAAAATGAACCCTATGCTAAACGACAGCGCTAGCGTCATGGAAGAATCCAAGCGCGAAATTAAAAAATCCGCTCCAGCAAAAAAATCACAAGAGGAAGTTGCTTCAACGCACATTGCCAAGAAGCCTTCTGATTCACAACGTATACATCAAAGAATCATGGAAACACCTGTTGTGAATAACGAAAAAGTCCAAGCGATTAAGCACAAAATAGCTAATATGGAATATGCGCTTAATCCGCAACGTGTTGCTGATAAAATGTTAGCGCTTGAAACGGAAATCTTTAAAACGCCAAAATTATCTGAGAAATAAAGATGCAAACAGTAGAAAACATTTCTGTAGAAGCTTTTGAACAGCTATTGCAAGATATGTATAAAAATCTACAGAACTTTTCGCAGATGCTTGATCATGAAAAGGGTTTGCTTGAGAAAAACAATACTGAAGCATTGGATAATAACAGCGCTAACAAGCAGGTTATCATAGAATCATTGGATGTTATCAGCGCACAATGCCAGCAATTTTTTCAAGACAAAGCCAACCCTTTTAGTTCAGCGGCTGTTTTGGATATGATTAGCCAAGCTGCCCCACATAAGCAGCAGTATCTGACAAAGCTATGGCAAGAAATCACTGCCCTTTTAAAAGAATGTGATAGAAAAAATCTGGTGAATGGTATTGTTATTACCACCTTAAAAAATTACAACAATCACCTGCTTGATATTTTAACGAATCGCCCTAAAAATGATGTTTATTCTAATCAAGCTAAAAAATACAAAGATGCTGTATCTACAAGAGAGCATAAAGCATGAAGCTCTTTAAAAAGCTCAAGAGGACTTTAGCAAACGCTTTGCCGCGCCATGGGCTTTTTCGCAAAATAAGCAATCCCTTTAAAAAACAACAGCCCATAGCTAAAACGATTAAGGTTGATAATAGCGCACATTATGAAAAGCTATTGAACAATTTAAAAGAAACACGGGCTACCCTTTCGATTAAATTTGAGAGCTCCAATGAGCCTTTTGTGTCGATGGTTTTAGATGTTGATCCTAAAAGACAGTTTTTTATAATCGATGAAATCAATTCTCAGCTGGGTCATCGTTTAGCCTGTATGCAAGATCCTTTTGTTATCTCAGCCAAAGAGAACGGCATTTTTGTATTCTTTCATAGTCATGTTATTGATCATGGCAGCATTGAAGGGATTAGTTTCTATCGTTTGGCCTTCCCTAGCCATATCGAGTATCTTCAAAGAAGGCTCAGCAATCGTATCGTTGTTCCCCATGATTTGCCCATGAGTGCTGATTTTCTCGTGCCACGCCATGGGGTGGTTAAAGCCAAGATTTGTGATATTTCACATTCTGGGATTAAGCTGATGTTACCCCGCAATGTGAAGAGCATTTTTGAAAATTATGCGAAAATTGAACATTGCCGCATTTTGAACCCTTTTATGGGCCCTGGTGAATTTTCTTTAGATATCAAGCATTGCACCTATGATTTAAAGAAACAAAGAACCTATTTGGGCTGCCAATTTTCAAGGCTGGATAACGTGGGTTTGAAGTTTTTGGCAAGCCTCAGCAATCATTTACAACTGCCTAATTCTTTTTAGGCGCTCTTCTTTGGCGCTCCCGCTTGCTCTTAAGCGCTGCTTTTGGAAAAATAATAAAGCTAACTATCTACTATTTTTTTTGCATGGCACAGCCCAATACCTCATGTTAGAATGCCTTGGTTTCAAAATTTAGACGTAAGTATTTTCCATGAACACAGAAAAACAATATCAGCATCTTGACTTAAAACCATACTCCCCTTTTGGCATCCCATTGCTTAAATTCCTATTCGGCGTGGCCCTTATCAGCCTCTTCGTAATCGCAACCTACGAATTCATTATCTAAATCAACCTACTGCCTCGGTGGCACAGTGGATAGCGCGGCCCCCTCCTAAGGGGCAGGTCGCAGGTTCGATTCCTGCCCGAGGCGCCATTCGCCTTCGCTTCGCTACGGCATCAGTAGCAAACAGTATCAAATAATTCATTATAATCAATATGTTAACCTAGGTTAACTTCCAATAAAATCTGCTGACTTCCATTGAAAGCTACCCCATTTTGGGGGTATAAATGGGGGTATCGACTCAAATGAAGTTAAAAAAGTACCCCCATGGCGTTAACAGATGTAGCCATTCGTACCACCAAACCCAAAGACAAGCCATTGAAGCTTTTCGATGCCAATGGGCTCTACCTTCTTTTAAAGCCCAACGGCTCTAAGTACTGGCGACTGAAATATCGGATTGCGGGTAAGGAAAAGTTATTGGCGCTTGGTGTATACCCTGAAATATCTTTAAGTGCTGCGCGTGAGCTTAGAGATGAAGCCAGAAAGAAACTTAAACAAAATATCGATCCCTTATTAGAAAGAAAGCAAGCTAAGATAACAGCCACCATAGCTGCCACTAATCAATTTGAAACAGTGGCAATGGAATGGTTAGATAAACAAAAGAATCGCTGGACGCCCAAACACGCTAATAAAATCTTACAAGCATTCAAACGTTATATCTTTCCTGATATTGGCCAGCGCTCGCTTACTGATATTACCTCTCCTGAGTTGTTAACAACGATGCGCAAAATGGAAGCTAAAGGCATTCATGAAACCTCCATTAAAGTGTTACAGAGCTGTGGCGCGGTGTTTAGGTATGGAATCGTGACGGGGAGATGTGAGCGTAATCCTGCTTTAGATCTACGTGGGGCTTTAACCCTACCAAACTCAAAGCCACAAGCAGCTTTATCGGCTAAAGAGCTGCCAGAATTTTTAAAACTTTTAAATGATTATCAAGGCCATGTGATAACCAAGCTGGCCATGCAGCTATTAATTCTCACTTTTGTACGTTCGACTGAGTTGCGTGCAGCCACGTGGAGCGAATTTGATTTAGAGGCCAAAGAGCCAATGTGGTGTATTCCAGCAGAGCGTATGAAAATGCGAAGCGATCACCTTGTTCCCCTCTCTCACCAAGCTGTACGTATATTAAAGGAAATGCAAAGGCATTCTAGCAGAGGTCATTTGGTATTCCCCAGTCAAAATTCAACAAACAAACCCATGAGTCAGAATACCCTTATCTATGCTTTGTATCGCATGGGCTATCACTCAAGGGCAACAGTACATGGCTTTAGAGCAACCGCTTCCACCATATTGAATGAACAAGGCTGGCGCGCAGATGTGATTGAGCGACAACTTGCCCACTCAGAACGTAACAAAGTAAGAGCGGTTTATAATCGGGCGGAATATCTAGTCGAGCGCAGAGAAATGATGCAGGCTTGGGCGGATTATTTGGATGGATTAGTTAAGAAGTAGATATTGAGCTAAGGATGGTAGTTATGGAAAATGCTGATGATTTCATCTCCTTACGTAAATTTAAAGATGATGAAGATGCTATTTTTGATATTTTAGAAGCTGGTATGAAAGGCAAAATATCAATTTATCTTCATTCTTCAAGTGAATCCGGAATAATCCAGCTCTCGCCAGATCAATTGAATCACATACGTTCTAACTATCCTAAAAAAGTAGGTATTCAAATTGGAACAAAAACATTTACTTCACATAGTAATTGGATGGGTACAACATCACATCAAACAATAGCCAAAAACCAAGTCGTTTCATTTTCTGATCTTTGGGTACTAAAAAGTGAAGTAGATGCTTTGTTTAACAAGCCTTCACAGCAAGCTTTACTTAATGAGAACGAAAGAAATCACGAACGAAGTACCATGCTAAAAATGATCCTTGGCATGGCGATGGCGGCTTATGAATTTAATCCTGAAGACCGCCGCAACCCAGCATCAGGAAGTAAAAAAGGTAGTATTAAAGCTGATATTGAAAAAATGGGATTTGATATCACTGAAGACACCGTTCGCAAATACTTAAGAGAGGCAGTAAAAAAGCATTTACCCAATGTTGTTTATGAAGATTAGTAAGTAACCTTGATCATTTTTAGCAATGCGTTATTTTAAATGATTAGTATCAAATCAGTGAAAACGAGACTTTACACTACACTTTAATGGTTTGCTGATTATTTCAGGACTTTTAACTTCAGTAGTAGTAACAGGGGCCATTTAGGAACCCAGTTACTAGCGCGATTTTGCGCTTCTGCGGCCCGCAGGAGGAATGTGTGGGAGGGACCCTCTTGTACATATAACAAACATTTTATAAGGAAAGCAAAATGACATTTTCAATCCAGAGCATCCAAGAAGATTTTGATCGAATGATTTATTGGACTCGCATCAAATTAATAAGAAATAAAAAAAATACTACTATTTTTGCATGTGTTAGTGATCAATATCTCGATGATAATTATAAAGATGGCTTAAAACAAAAAAAGCTTGATCTATGGAAAACTGAAATTAGCCAAAAATGGCAAAACCTTGATAATACCCTTGAAGATGACTTTTTTGACTTACCTCATCATTTTGACATTTATGCTAATACAAAAGATAGAGAATCTAATTGTCTCAATTTCTTACTTTCAAAGGCACAATCATGATTAATTTTACAAATTTTACTGATATGTTTTTTTGGGATTTCAAAAGAATGGATAATGTAAACTATAATTTTAAAGTCGTTGAAAATCTTTGCAAGGTTAAAAAGGAAGATCATTTAGATATTTTCAACAAACCCATAATAATTATCTTGGTTTCAATTATTGAATGCATTCTCTATGATTTTTTAAGAAGAATTAACCAACATACAAATGAAATTATTCCGGGGCTTGATCACAAAAAAATCAATGATACTAAAAATAAAATAATTGATGAACTATCCCCTATTATTGCCCACATAAAAAAGCACAATTATCTACAGGAAATAAAAGGCGAAGTCCTTTATGACAATCTGGATGAACTTAGAAAACTACGCAATAGAGTTCATATCCAAAATAGAAACAATCAACTCGACAGAAATGAAGACAAAATATGGACAAACTATAGTGTTCAATTAGCAGGAAATACTCTAGAACGTATTTGTATTGTTTTATGTAACAGCTATTCCAGACCAGGAAAGTCCCCTATTTCATTCAGAAATTTTCCAAAACCATGGCAATAGCAATTCTGAGAATATTAATGTTTTTTTAAGATAATATTTAATTACTCTCAATAAAAAACTT
>CAZBZP010000011.1:68476-111676 GCA_964496435.1 Uncultured Candidatus Berkiella sp. | reverse complement strand
CTCGAACCCGCGACCCCCGGCGTGACAGGCCGGTATTCTAACCAACTGAACTACCGCTCCCCATTTTATATAACTGGTGGGTGCTGAGGGGCTTGAACCCCCGACCCTCGCCTTGTAAGGGCGATGCTCTGCCAACTGAGCTAAGCACCCACTCTAAATCGAGCGAAGAATTATATAACTAAGCTTCTTCTTCTTCAACTACAACGGTGCCGGAGTTTACAGCATCTTTAAGCGCTTTACCAGCTTTAAATAGCGGAACGTTCGCAGCATCGATATTTATTGGTTGTCCGGTCTTAGGATTACGGCCAACACGTGCAGCACGTGTCTTAACGGAGAAGGTTCCAAAGCCAAGCAAGGAAACCGACTTTCCGCTTTGTAAGGCAGCAGTAATCGAATCTAAAAATGTGTTTAATGCTTTACCAGCTGCGGTTTTAGAAATTTCAGCAGCTTCAGCAATCGCGTCAATTATCTCAGCTTTATTAACCGGGATCTTACTCACAGAAACCCCTCCTTATTAATTTGTGATCATGAGAACGCAAAAAAACGATACCCGGCAAGGTACCATCGAATGAGTGACGGCACAAGGTTTAGGAGGAAAAATAAACGGTAGTAATGGAGTTGATTGACAAATCCCTGTGCTCGCTGACGTGTTCCATAAGCAAAAGAAGACAGCGCGCATGCTTGCATGCGCGCTTGGAGATTTACTGTAGGGCTTTAAAGGATTTAGTGATGCAAAACATCACTTGATTGATTATCTTCCTTTGGGGCTTCTTCAGGTGTTTCTGATTTGGTCCCTTCAGGTGCAGGTTGCGGTAAGCGTGTTAAAGCAATCTGAAAAACTTCATCTATCCATTTGACACAATGTATTTTGAGATCTTCTTGTACGTTTTTAGGGATCTCTTTTAAATCGCGTCTGTTTTCTTCTGGGATTATGACTTCAGCAATACCAGCACGACGTGCGGCTAGCAGCTTTTCTTTTAATCCACCAATAGGAAGGACCTCTCCTCGCAAGGTGATTTCGCCTGTCATCGCCACATCAGCACGCACAGGGATCCCAGTGAGAATAGATACAATCGCTGTACACATACCAATACCGGCGCTAGGACCATCTTTGGGTGTTGCACCTTCTGGCACATGGATATGGATATCACTTTTTTCATAGAAGTCTGGGGCAATGCCTAAAAGCTTCGCGCGGCTTCTAACCACCGACATCGCCGCTTGAATGGACTCTTGCATCACTTCACCCAGCTTACCTGTTGAGGTAGTTTTACCTTTACCAGGCACAACAACAGCTTCAATGGTGAGTATATCCCCACCCACTTCTGTCCAAGCTAAACCGGTAACTTGCCCAACCTGATCGTGATCTTCAGCAAGCCCAAAGCGATAGCGCTTAACGCCCAGATAATCTTCAAGTTTGTTTTCATCTATAGAAATTTCTTTGTTCTCTGGCTTCATTAAAATTTCTTTGACAACTTTTCTTGAAAGTTTCGAAATTTCTCTATCCAGATTTCTCACACCAGCTTCACGGGTGTAATAACGAATGATGCCCAAAATAGCTTCACGCGAAATTTTAAGTTCACCTTCGTTTAAGCCGTTATCATGCATTTGTTTTGGAAGAAGATAACGCTCAGCAATATTTAACTTTTCATCTTCTGTGTAGCCCGCAAGCCTGATCACTTCCATACGATCAAGCAAAGGCGGTGGAATGTTTAAAGAATTAGCCGTTGCGACAAACATCACATCAGATAAATCATAATCCACTTCTAAGTAGTGATCGTTGAAGGTGGTGTTTTGTTCGGGATCTAGCACTTCAAGTAAAGCAGCCGCAGGATCGCCACGAAAATCCATTGCCATTTTATCGATTTCATCTAATAAAAAGAGCGGATTTCTAACGCCCGATTTTGCTAACTTTTGCAAAATCTTGCCAGGCATCGCACCGATGTAAGTACGTCTATGACCTCTGATTTCAGCTTCATCACGCACGCCACCAAGCGACATTCTGACAAATGTTCTTTGTGTAGCTCTTGCGATAGATTTGCCTAAAGAGGTTTTACCTACCCCTGGTGGCCCAACAAGGCAAAGGATAGGACCTTTGAGCTTCTTAACGCGCTTTTGTACTGCAAGATATTCGACAATACGTTCTTTGACCTTCTCAAGGCCATAGTGATCTTCTTCTAAAACAGCTTCTGCTGCTGGTAAGTCAAAACGTACTTTCGTTTTTTTCTTCCAGGGCACTTGTAACATCCAGTCTATGTAGTTACGAGAAACCGTAGCTTCCGCTGACATGGGTGCCATCATTTTTAATTTTTTCAGTTCAGCTGTGGCTTTATTGTAAGCTTCTTGTGACATGCCGGCTTTTTCAATTTTATCTTTAAGCTCTTCATGTTCACTGGCTTCATGACCAAGTTCTTCTTGGATAGCCTTCATTTGCTCATTGAGGTAATACTCTCTTTGGCTCTTTTCCATCTGCCGCTTAACATTTGAGCGAATACGTTGCTCAACTTGCAGCAAATCAATTTCAGATTCCATTAAAGCCATAAGCTTCTCGAGGCGTTCACGCATCGAGGCAATTTCTAATACCGTTTGCTTTTCATTAATTTTGAGTGACATATGCGCAGCAATCGTGTCGGCTAAGCGACTGGGTTCTTCGATGCTAGCTACAGAGGTCACAATTTCAGGCGGAATTTTTTTGTTTAATTTAACGTACTTTTCAAACTGGCTTAAGAGTGTACGTACCAATACCTCTGATTCTTCTTCGCGTAGCGGCGTATCTTCAACATAATCTACATTGGCTAAAAAGTAAGGTTCCGTGTGTACATAATCAACAACGCGACCACGACGAATACCTTCTACTAAAACTTTGACGGTACCATCGGGTAATTTAAGTAATTGCAGAATGGTTGAAACAGAACCAAGTGAATAGATATCGCCAACAGAGGGATTGTCCTCTGTGGCTTCTCTTTGTGCCATGAGTAGAATTTGTTTCTCACCTTGCGCCATGGCAGCATCAAGCGCTTTGATAGACTTATCACGTCCAACAAATAAAGGAATTACCATATGAGGGTAAACAACAACATCCCGCAACGGTAACACTGGCATGGTGACCGCATTATCGGGTGCGTTCGGAGATTGTTCTTCTTGTTCCATAGGTCGTTCCTTAAGGTTTAAGATTCTCTCTTATCTTGTGCTACCAAGGGTTTATCAGGATTCTCATACATCAGTAGTGGTGCAGATTCTCCATTGATAAAACCTTCATCAATGACGACTTTACTAACCCCTTCCATGGAGGGTAGATCATACATCGTGTCTAACAAGGCTTGTTCTAAAATAGAGCGCAAGCCTCTAGCGCCTGTTTTTCTTTCTAATGCTTTCTTGGATACAGCACGTAAGGCTTCCTTACGAAACTCTAAGGAAACATTTTCCATTTCAAACAATTTAGCATATTGCTTGGTGAGCGCATTCTTGGGTTCGGTTAAAATGCTTACTAATGCATCTTCATCCAATTCTTCCAAGGTGGCTAATACTGGCAAGCGGCCTACAAATTCTGGAATTAAGCCATATTTGATAAGATCTTCAGGTTCAACCAAGGAAAGCGCTTCGCCGAGTGCCTTTTTATCTTTTTTGCTTCTGACTTGGGCATTAAAACCAATGCCGCTTTTATCTGATCTGTCCATGACGACTTTTTCAAGACCAGCAAAAGCACCACCACAGATGAAAAGAATGTTCGTGGTATCAACTTGTAAAAACTCTTGTTGTGGATGCTTACGACCACCTTGAGGGGGAACAGAAGCAACCGTGCCTTCAATTAGTTTTAGCAAGGCTTGTTGAACACCTTCACCGGAAACATCTCGCGTAATGGAGGGGTTTTCTGATTTTCTAGAAATTTTATCGATTTCATCGATGTAAACGATACCGGTTTGTGCTTTTTCAACATCATAGTCACATTTTTGCAGCAACTTCTGGATGATGTTTTCAACGTCTTCACCCACATAACCTGCTTCGGTTAGGGTTGTCGCATCAGCAATGGTAAAGGGTACATCTAAAAGGCGTGCTAAGGTTTCTGCTAATAGGGTTTTACCACAACCTGTTGGCCCGATAAGCAGAATGTTACTTTTACCTAATTCGATTTCTTCATTTTTAACCGCATTTTGTAAACGCTTGTAATGATTGTAAACCGCAACAGACAAAATGCGCTTGGCGCGTTGTTGCCCAATCACATAGTCGTCTAAAATCTTATTGATTTCATGGGGCGTAGGTAATTGTGAAGATTGGGTAGGAGAACTACTTTCTTCTATTTCTTCTCTAATAATGTCATTACATAGTTCTACGCATTCATCGCAGATAAAAACTGAAGGGCCCGCAATTAATTTGCGAACTTCATGCTGACTCTTACCGCAAAAGGAACAGTAGAGTAGCTTGCTATTATCATCGGAGCGACCGCCGTGATGATTACTCATTGGCCCACCTCAAAACTCATTTATGGTTATATCAACTTAATATGGGGTCAAATATCCAGGTTTCAACCTACTCTAAACATTTAAAATCATAGCGGCAATCTTTTAAGTGAACTGACTTTTTTGTGTTTTAATTGCTGGTATATACACGTACTCAGTCAGTTTTTCAGATACCCTTATTTAATCATTAACGCTTTTCGATGACAGAATCAATGAGACCATAAGCCACTGCCTCTGCAGGGTTCATGAAATTGTCTCTGTCTGTATCGCGTGATACTACATCTAAAGGTTGTCCAGAGTGTGCTGATAGGATTTCATTTAGACGTTGTTTGGTCTTAATGATTTCCTTGGCTTGGATTTCAATATCGCTCGCTTGACCTTGAGCCCCGCCATGAGGCTGGTGGATCATTATCCTTGAATTAGGAAGTGCATGGCGTTTACCCTTCGCACCACCCGTTAAAATGAGCGCTCCCATACTTGCCGCCATACCGACACACAAAGTGCTAACATCTGGCTTAATAAACTGCATGGTATCGTAAATTGCCATTCCAGAAGTCACTGATCCCCCTGGTGAGTTAATATAGATGAAAATATCCTTGTCAGGATTTTCAGATTCCAAAAATAATAACTGCGCAACAATCAAGTTGGCCATATAATCTTCAACAGGACCAACTAAAAAGATCACTCGCTCTTTTAACAAGCGAGAATAAATATCATAGGCTCTTTCGCCACGTGCAGATTGTTCGATAACGATTGGCACGCCTAAATTATAAATCGGAGGAACTCCGCCTCTTATTGTTCTATCGACCATTAATTATCTCCCTTTATACACTATCGGCGCCATGCCTAACTTTAATTTGGTTCGAGTAAAATATTTTTTACTTGCTAAGGTTTTTAGGCAGTCTCTTTTTCGTCAGTTGGATTCATAACCTCGTCAAAGCTTGCCTTTTTCTCATTCACTTTAGCATTCTTTAGGATGGTATCAACAGCTTCATCTAGCAAGACAATTCTTTCAACACTGTAAAGCAATTCATTGCTGCCATAGTAAGCTTCAATAATTTCAGCTGGCTTAGCAAATTTAGAGGCGATTTGTTCAATCTCGGTACGAATGCGTTGTGCATCGGCTTTAAGATTATTTTTTAAAATAACTTCGTTAAGTAACAGCCCCAACTCAACACGCTTACGCGCTGAGGTTTCAAGTTCTGGTGCATTCATAACTTCTTTTGGAATTTGTCGACGCTGCGTTCTGACAAGCTCACGATACATCGCTTCTTTTTCTTGCTCTATCAAAGCCTGGGGTAACTCAATCGGATTTTGATCAAGCAACTTCTCAAGCACAGATTCTTTAATTTCATCTCTCAAGGCTTTATCAAGTTCTAATTGCATGCGTTCACGCACTTTAGTTTTGAGATCAGCGCCTTCTTCAATGCTGAGCTTCTTCGCTAATTCTTCTTGGCTAAGAAGTTGTTTTTCTTCAATGTTGTGAATGGTGATCCATAAAGTGACGCCTTTACCAGCAGCGGGTTTATCAGCCCAATCTTGCGGATAAGCAAGTTCAACTTCAACTTCTTCACCCTTGGCTTTGCCAATGAGCGCTTCTGTCAAACCTGGCAATACACCTTTAGCGCCCAAGATCATCTGAACATTTTTTTGATCTTCACGCTTTGCATTCTCTTCTTTTAACAAACGAGAAAAATCGACTGTTAATTTGTCGTCGTTTTTGGTTTTGCGTTCTACAGCATGCCAATTAGCCAATTGGTCCTGCAATTTTTCGATCATGTCTGTAACGTCTTTGTCATTTATTTCAACGTTACGTTTTTCAACTTCCATATTGCCAAAATCATTTAGCGTGATCTGTGGGAATACTTCAAAGGAAGCTGTGTATTCGAGGTTTTTGCTGTTATCGCTTCGAATTTCTTCAACGTTGATTTCTTCAATCTTTGGTCTGCCAGCAGGCTTTAACTGTTCTTTTTCAACAGCTTCGCCTAAGGTTGATTTGATGATGTCATCAATGACTTCTAATCGGATGGATTCGCCAAATTTTTGTTCTAAAACATTGGCAGGAACTTTACCTCTACGAAATCCCTTTAGATGAGCGTCTTTAGCCAACTTGGACATTTTAGCTTTAATTTGTTCAGCCAGCTGTGTGTTAGGAACACTTACTTTAATTCTTCTGCCTAACGTACTGGTGTTCTCAACTGACACTTCCATGACGGTACCCTTCTAAAATTTCTTCAAGATAATATGGTGCGAAAGGAGAGACTCGAACTCTCACGGGATTTACCCACTGGAACCTAAATCCAGCGCGTCTACCAATTCCGCCACATTCGCATGCTGTTTGTGTTATTAATGGTGGGCCGTGTAGGGATCGAACCTACGACCCGCTGATTAAGAGTCAGCTGCTCTACCAACTGAGCTAACGGCCCATCAAACACTTCCCTTAAGTGAATAAGGGATTTAGTAATATGGGGTGAATGATGGGACTCGAACCCACGACAACCGGTACCACAAACCGGGGCTCTACCAACTGAGCTACATCCACCATGAGGACTCTTCGTAAAACGGCGAGTCATATTCTTTTAACTGGCGCGCTTGGCAGGATTCGAACCTGCTACCCTCGGCTTAGAAGGCCGATGCTCTATCCGAATGAGCTACAAGCGCCTATGCTCTTCCACTTTGAAATCAAGCCAAGGCCTAGATTCAAAAGTATTTCGGGCAACTATTCTATGTTCCCAGCCACGCTGAAGCTTTTGCCTAAGCGGGCCAAAGTTAGTTGGTCGGGGTAGAGGGATTTGAACCCCCGACATCCTGCTCCCAAAGCAGGCGCGCTACCAGACTGCGCTATACCCCGAACGACGCATTGCACTTTAGCAGAAATAGCAAAGAGAATCATCTACTTGCCAATTTTAGAAGGCGCATCATACTCATTTCGCATTTTAAGGTCAAATTCAAATAATTAAATCTACTTAATTAAAGAGAGATATGCCGGCCTACGGTGCTTTATAATGCAATTTATGTTAAAAGACCAAGCAAATAAATTAACAGAAAAATAAATAGTTAAGGCAATGACTGCAAAAATTTTAGATGGTAATTTAATCGCCAAACTCGAACGGGACAGCATTAAAGAGGCAGTAGCCCAACGAAAACTGCATGGCCTGCGTCCACCTGGGCTCGCCGTTATTTTGGTGGGCGATGATGCCGCCTCTCAACTCTATGTGCAAAAAAAACGTAATGCTTGTAATGAAGTTGGGTTTTTTTCCCAAGCCTTTGATTACCCTGCTAAGACAACAGAAGAATTTTTACTAGAAAAAATTATTGAATTAAATAACAACTCCCATATTGATGGTATTTTAGTTCAACTCCCTTTACCGCAACATATATCTGCTGAAAAAGTTATCGATACCATCGCCCCACATAAAGATGTAGATGGTTTTCATGCCTATAATCTTGGCAAGCTCATTCAACATCAACCAGGTTTACATCCCTGCACGCCCAAAGGCGTGATGACTTTGCTTTCTCATACCAATGTGAAATTAAAAGGCTTACAAGCCTGTGTCGTGGGTGCATCCAGAATTGTAGGTCGCCCCATGGCCTTAGAGCTTCTAAACCAAGAGGCCACTGTCACTATCTGTCATCGTCAAACACAAAATTTACAAGAACATGTAAAAGCAGCTGATATTCTCGTTGTCGCTGTTGGTAAAGCAAAACTTATTCCGGGCGAATGGATCAAACCCGGAGCTATTGTGATTGATATTGGGATTAATCGCTTAGAAAATGGAAAAATCGTTGGCGATGTTGATTTTGAAAGTGCCAAAGAACGCGCTAGCTGGATTACGCCTGTGCCAGGCGGTGTTGGCCCAATGACGGTGATAACCTTGCTAAAGAACACACTGCATGCTGCCAATCTGAATCCGCCTTTAACATTACGTGATGCAGATTAACTTATTGTGTCATTAATTCTTCAGCATGCCATCCACCGCCCAATGCCTTGATAAGCCCTACGGCTCCGGTCATTTGGCGGTAGGCAATATCATTCTCACCCTTTTGTGCAACAAACAAAGTAAGTTCCGCATTTAAAACATCAGCAAGTTGAGCCGTGCCTGCTTTATATTCATTCAATACCACATCAAGCGCTTTGACTGACGTTTCTACGGCTTGATGTTGTATATCGATTTCCTTAGCCAAAATAGACAAGGCAACCAAGTTATCTTCCACATCTTGGAATGCATTTAGCACCGTTTGTCGATAGGACGCCACAGTGGCATCATAACCAGCCTTTGCAAAGTCTACTTGAGCAGAACGTAAACCCCCATCAAATATAGTATCAGCAAGACCTGCAGCCAAAGACCAAAATCGAGCAGGCCGCGTAAATAAATGTTGCAACATTGAACTGTCGTATCCGCCAATTCCTGTTAATGTGAGTGTAGGGAAATAAGCTGCTATGGCCACACCAATTTGCGCATTCGCTTGCATAACCAAACGCTCTGATTGGGATATGTCTGGTCGACGCTCCAATAAGGTTGATGGCAACATCACAGGGATGGTTGGCAGATAAGTCTTATCTTGAGATGTCGCCAAGCTGAAATTTGCTGGAGGACATCCGGTTAAAACAGCAATAGCATGTTCATATTGCGCACGCGCAATGCCATTATTCAAAGCTTGAACTTGGGCTAATTCAAGTTGGCTTTTAACTTGCAAAATCGCAGACTGTGATACGGTACCGGCTTGATATTGATGCTGTGTAATTTTTAAGAGTTTTTGATAATTAGCAACCGTTTTATCGAGCACAAATTGATCTGCATCGAGCCCTTTTAATTGAAAATAATATTGGGCAAGCGTTGCTTGCATCGATAAGGCTACTTGCGCAAGTTCAGCTTTACTCGCTTGGGCGCCCCCTACTGCCCCCTCTACTGTTCGCCTTACTAATCCCCAGATATCAGGCTCCCAACTCGCATCCAAGGTTAAATTATAATCATTGAGAACAGGTAGCATTTTAGGCTTGCTATTTGCTGCATTATCAACAGCTGAACTTATGCCTGTAAATCCTTTAGCACCTGAGCTTTGTGAGCGAGTAAATGTCGATGCACCCGCAACCACAGGAAAAAAAGCTGCCTTTGCTTGTGCAACGAGCGCTCGTGATTCTTGATATTGCGCTAATGCAAGCTGGATATTTTGATTCGAAATAGTCAAGTTTTCTTCTAGGGCATTAAGTTTTTCATCTTTAAATACTTCCCACCAAGGCCCTCTATCACAATCATCTTGTGGAGAAGCGATTTTCCAACCTTCTGGCACTTCTTTAAAATCAACAGGCGTAATAACAGGTGGGCGCTTGTAATCAGGCCCCAGGGTACAACCAGGAAGTAATAATATAAGTAGTAATGAAATTTTCTTCATCATACTAAAACCTCTTCCTGATCATTATTTTTCCTGCCTAATGTGCGTTGTTTTATCTTTTTCTTAAACCAAATAGAAAATGTATCAAGCTCTAAATATATAACCGGCGTGGTATATAAGGTCATCAATTGGCTCACGACCAAACCGCCTATGATGGCAATCCCTAAGGGGCGTCTTAATTCTGAACCAACACCAGCGCCAAATGCTAATGGCATTGCACTTAAAAGTGCTGCCATTGTTGTCATCATGATAGGTCGAAAACGTAGTAAACAAGCTTCATATATTGCTTGCGAAGATGATTTTTTATAATTTCTCTCTAGATACAAAGCAAAATCAATCATCATGATGGCATTTTTTTTCACAATACCTATCAATAAAATAACGCCAATCAGCGCTATTAATGTTAATTCAGTATGGGTAAGAATTAATGCTAGTATTGCGCCAACACCTGCAGAGGGGAGTGTTGATAATATGGTAATAGGATGAATTAAACTCTCATAGAGAATGCCCAACACAATATATACTGTTATCAGCGCTGCTAAAATTAAATATGGCTGAGAGGATAAGGATGCTTGAAATGCTTGTGCGGTACCTTGAAAGGAGCCACGAATAGTGCCTTCTGGAAGGTTAAATGAATTCATAATTTTATTAATGTCATCTACTGCTTCACTGAGCGCCACTCCTTTTTTAAGATTAAAGGATAATGCAGCTGAGGGAAACTGCCCTTGATGACTTACTTGTAAAAGCGTATTCGCAGCTGAAAAGTCTGCGATTGTTGATAATGGTACAAATGTCTGGCTTGCTGATTCAAGATATATATTATTTAAAAATTCCGGCGATTGCCTGAAAGCAGGCGCTAACTCCATGATAACATGATACTGATTCATTGGCGTGTACATAACTGATACTTGACGTTGCGCAAAGGCATCGAAAAGTGTGTTATCAATTTGATTAGAACTGATTCCAAAAGTGGATGCTTTATCTCTATTTATATGAACAAATGATTGCAAACCACCATCAAGCTGATCGCTATTTAAATCTACTATTCCTTTAACATCAGATAGTTTATTTAATACCTTAGGTGCCCATTTGTTTAGCGTTTCAAGATCTAAAGCACTTAATGAATATATATATTGTGCATTACCTTGTCTGCCACCGACAACTAAATCCTGTGTTGCGCTTAAATACAAATCCGCGGCTGGCACATGGCTTAATTTTACTCTTAAGCGATCAATCACCGCTTGAGAAGATTCTTTTCTCTGTTCCAATGGTTTTAAAGCGATATACATATTAGCCGCATTACTAGACTTATTACCGCCACTGCCCGCAAAGGCTGCTACGGTATCTACAGCCGGATCGTCTTTAACAATGTCTACAAATATCTGTAGTTTCTGCACCAAAGACTGAAATGAAATATTTTGCTGTCCTTGAATGGAACCATTAATTCTCCCTGTATCTTGTGAAGGAAAAAAGCCTTTGGGGACAACATTATACAAGTACACATTCATAACAATCGTTATCAAAGTCAGCATTAACATTGTCTTAGGATGCTCAAGTGACCAAGTCAATGTTGTTGCATATTGTTCTTTTAGCCAAGAGAAAAAAGTACCCTTTTTATTTTCCTCTTTCTCTTTTTTGTGGGGATGTAAATACTTTGCACACATCATGGGGGTCACTGTTAAAGAAACTATTAACGACATAATGATGGCAATGGATAAAGTTAAGGCGAATTCACGAAACAATCGACCAACTATCCCCCCCATGAGTAGGATGGGAATAAAGACTGCAATTAAGGAAATACTCATCGAGACAACGGTGAAACCTACTTCCTTAACGCCTATTAATGCTGCCTCAATTGGTTTTAAACCTTTTTCGATGTGTCTTGAAATGTTTTCAAGGACAACAACGGCATCATCAACAACAAAGCCTGTCGCAATAGTTAAGGCCATGAGTGACAAATTATCCAAGGTGAAATCGAGTAAATACATAACCCCAAAGGTACCCAATAATGATAATGGGACTGTTATACTGGGAATTAAGGCTGCTCTGGCTTCCCTTAAAAAGGCATAGATAACCCATATTACCAATGCAATAGCAAGCATCAAAGTAAACTCAACTTCCCTTAATGATGCTCGAATCGTTGTAGTTCTATCGATCATGACTGTTAAGTCAATAACACTCGGAATAGTACTTTGTAAAGCTGGCATTATATCGCGTATATTCTGTACTGTTTCGATAACGTTCACATCGGGCTGTTTAAATAAGATAATGAGAACGGCTGGCTTGCCATTAGCCATCCCAAAGTTACGTAGATCTTCAACCGAATCTGTTACCTCAGCTACGTCCCTTAATCTTACTGGAGCACCATTTTTATAGGAAATGATCACTGGTTGATAATCACTGGCTTTAAAAACTTGATCGTTTGCGATGATATCAGAAGTATGAAAGTCATCACTTAGGTGACCCTTGGGACGATTAACATTGGCTGTCATTAATTTGCCCCGTATATCTTCTAAGGCAATGCCATATTTGTTAATGACATTTGGATCTACATCAACTCTAATGCCAGGCAGAGAGCTTCCACCAACAACAACTTGGCCAACCCCTTCTACTTGCGATAATTTTTGCGCTAAGAATGTTGATGCAATGTCATACATTTGCCCTGTAGAATAGTGGTCTGATGTCAATGCCAAAATCATAATAGGCGCATCAGCTGGGTTAACTTTTCTATAGATAGGCTGTGTTGGCAAATCAAGGGGCAATTTACTGCGCGCTGCATTGATAGCAGCCTGCACATCTCGTGCAGCACCATCTATATTTCGAGATAAGTCAAATTGCACAACTATTCTGGTTGAGCCAAGCGTACTAGATGAAGTAATTTCTGTTACTCCAGCAATATGTCCTATTTGATTTTCTAAAGGGCTTGCTACGGATGAGGCCATTTTATCTGGGCTCGCACCTGGAAGTGAGGCCTGTACGCTGATAGTTGGAAATTCAATTTGAGGCAACGCTGAAACAGAAAGGAACTTAAAGGCGGTAACCCCAGCAATAGCTAAACCAATCGCCAATAAAGTAGTTGCAACTGGTCGCTTGATAAAAGGGGCAGAAATATTCATGATAATCCCGCTACAGGATCATCTGAAGTCTTAACACTTCTCATAATCTTTTGTGATAAATTATCAAAAGCTAAGTAAATTACGGGGGTTGTATATAAAGTGAGTAATTGACTTAGAATAAGTCCACCCATTATAGCTATTCCCAAAGGCTGTCTTAATTCTGCCCCCATTCCACTACCAAAGGCCAAGGGTACTGCGCCAAACAATGCTGCCAAGGTAGTCATTAAAATGGGACGAAATCGCAGCAAACAAGCTTGATAGATTGCTTCTTGTGCTGGTTTATTTTCCTTACGTTCCAATTCAAGTGCAAAATCAATCATCATAATGGCATTTTTCATGACGATACCAATTAATAGAATGATACCAATCAATGCTACAACGCTTAAATCTTTTCCTGTTATCATTAAAGCAATTAGCGCACCCATGCCAGCAGATGGCAGTGTGGACAAAATGGTTAAGGGGTGAATATAGCTTTCATAAAGTACCCCTAAGACTATATAAACAACGATGATTGCAGCTAATACTAACCAGCCTTCATTTGCCAAAGAATTTTGAAACATCTTTGCTGCACCTTCAAAGCTGGTTTGAATGTGAGCTGGGATCTCTAATTTTTCTTTTGCTTTATTAATGGCAGCAACAGCATCTCCTAATGCAGCATCTTTAGCTAAATTGAATGATATCGTCGCTACTGGAAATTGACCTTGACGCGTAATCAATAAAGGACCTGTACCTTGAGTAATTGATGTAAAGGTACTTAATGGAATTGGTTCGTTAGCACTACTTTTAAAATAAATATTCTCTAGTGCATTTTCCATACGTTGTAGATTAGGCAAAACTTCTAAAATGACATAGTATTGATTTAGCTGAGTATACATTGTTGAAATTTGCCGCTGACCGAAGGCATCGTATAGGGCATTATCAACATCTAAGACAGATATACCTAAACGAGAAGCGGTATCCCTATCAATTATAATCGAAGTTTGGAGTCCGTCATTGAGTTGGTCGCTAGCAACATCTCGTAATGCTTTGGAATCCTGTAGTTCAGCAATCATACGTTTTGACCATGTCGCTACATCATCGGCATAGGGAGAACTGATGCTAAATTGATATTGTGTTCGACTTACTCTGTCATCTATGGTGATGTCTTGTAAGGGTTGCATATATAATTTAATATTTTCAACCGAACTTACTTGTTCTTGTATTGCGTTAATTATTTTTTTAGCATTTTCCTTACGTTGAGCTAAAGGCTTCAATGTAATTTGCATACGGCCACTGTTCAGTGTTACGTTAGTTCCATCAATACCTATAAACGAAGCGATATTATTTATACTTTTATTCTCTAAAACCACTTTAGCTAAATCTTGTTGATAATCCTTCATCGCTTCAAAAGAAACTTCTTGCGATGCCTCTGTAATCCCTTGAATAACGCCTGTGTCTTGTTGAGGGAAAAAACCCTTTGGAATGAGGTAAGCCAATCCCAATGTTAACATCAGCGTGACAAGAGAGAGCAATAAGACTATCCGCTGATGAGCTAAAACCCATTGCAGTGAATTATCATAGCGAACAATGATAAAGTCTAAGGCCGCTTTGGATTTATTTTCAAGTTTACCTGCGTTATCTTCTTTCTTTGCATGTAATATTCTTGCGCAAAGCATAGGTGTTAATGTCAGAGAAACGACAGCTGAGAGTAAAATCGTAATGGATAAAGTGATGGCAAATTCACGAAATAGCCTACCAACAACATCCTGCATAAATAGCAAAGGAATCATGACTGCTATTAAAGAGACCGTTAAAGACATAATCGTAAAACCAATCTGTGTTGCACCTTTTAAAGCTGCTTGAAGTGGCTTTTCTCCCTGTTCTATGTAACGTGTTATATTTTCAATCATCACAATGGCATCATCAACAACAAAACCAGTTGCGATGGTTAAAGCCATCAATGTGAGGTTGTTAACACTAAATCCAAATACATACATGGCACCAAAGGTACCTATCAAGGATAGAGGCACCGCGATACTGGGAATGAAGGTTGCTGGAAGATTTCGCAAAAAAATAAATATGACCAACACAACCAATGCAATAGAAAGCAACATTTCATATTGGGCATCTTCTACTGATGCTCTGATTGTATTGGTTCTATCCGTTAAAATGCTGACTTGAATACCACTTGGTAAGGTTGCACTGATGCGAGGAAGTATAGAACGAATGCTATCAACAACGGCTATAACATTAGCCCCTGGTTGCCGTTGAATATTTAAAATCACGGCAGGCGTTTCATTCATCCAGGCCGCTTGTTTTACATTTTCAACACCATCTATTACCGTTGCAACATCGCTAAGACGAATCGGTGCGTTATTACGATATGCGATGATAAGAGAACGATAAGCCTCACTTGAGAGTAATTGATCATTTGAAGTAATAGTGTACGCCAAATACTTACCGTCAAATATGCCTTTTGCGAGATTTGTATTTGCTTCGGTTATCTTTGCGCGAACATCTTCTAGCGTTAAGCCGTAGGCTGCTAGTGCAGTTGGATTTATCTGTATTCGTACAGCAGGCCTTTGACCACCACTGATACTAACCAAACCAACACCACTAAGTTGTGATATTTTCTGCGCAAATCTTGTTTCTGCAAAATCTTCAACTTCATGTAACGGTATTGATTCTGAAGTTAAAGCCAAAGTCATAATCGGAGCATCTGCAGGGTTCACCTTGCTGTAGATAGGAGGATTGGGCAAATCTTTGGGTAAGAAATTAGAAGCTGCATTAATTGCAGCTTGCACATTTTGCTCAGCAATATCCAAAGCCACATTTAAATTGAATTGCAAGGTGATAATTGAGGAACCGCCTGAGCTTGACGAGGTCATTTGAATTAAGCCTGGCATTTGACCAAATTGACGCTCAAGTGGGGCCGTAATAAGACTCGCTGTCACATCAGGGCTTGCACCTGGATAAAAAGTTGAAACCCGAATAATGGGATAATCTACTTGAGGCAAAGCTGCAACAGGAAGCAAATTATAGGCTAATAAACCTGAAAATAATAAAGCAACCATAATCAAAGATGTGGCAATGGGTCTTTCAATGAATATCCTTGAAGGACTCATGCTTTCTTCCCTTGGCTCACCTTAGCTGATTGCTTTGTTGAATTTTGATCTTGTTTATCAGTAGCAATCGAAACCTGAGCACCATCTTTTAATTTATCTGTGCCTTCTGTTACGACAACTTCACCTTCTTTTAGACCGTCATTGATAACAGTATATTCACCTGATACAAGCCCTGATTTAATGTAAGTCAATTTAACTGTTTTCTTGTCTTGGGTTAAGGTATAAACATAATCCCCTTGCGCGCCATGTAAGATTGCTTGCGTTGGGATGGTAATTGCTTTTTTTAATTCAGTTACTTTCAATTTAATGTTAACAAACTGGTTTGGAAATAAGCTATCATCTCTATTCTGAAATTCTGATTTAAGTTTTATAGTCCCTGTTGTAGGGTCAATTTGATTGTCAATGGTTAATAATATACCCGTTGCTAGCTTTCTACTTCGCGAACGATCGTAGGCTTCAGAAATTAATTTCTTTTTATTCTTTAGTTGTTCTACTACTTGAGGCACATCATCTTCAGGTAATGTAAAAACAACTGTTATGGGTCTTACATTGTTAACGACAAATAACCCTGTTGTATTTGTCGTTTGCACAACATTGCCAGGATCAACCAAACGTAATCCCAATCTGCCATTTATAGGCGATGTTATTTTACAGTATGCCAAATTGACCTTGGCCGTATTTACCAGACCTTGGTCTGCAATCACTGTGCCTTCCAACTGCCGCACAAGAGAATCTTGGGTATCTAATACTTGCTTTGAAACGGAATCTTCCTTCCACAATGCTTGATAGCGTTGTAAGTCGACTTTGGCATTTGCAAGCAGTGCTGTATCATGCAGTAATTGACCCTGCGCTTGCATTAATTGCGCTTGGAATGGTCGTTCATCAATTTGCGCAATCAAATCTCCCTGCCTGATCATTTGACCTTCTTTAAAATATACTCTTTGAAGGATCCCATTAACTTGCGTTTGAATTGTCACGGTATCTGTTGGTGTGACTTGACCAAGGGCATTAAGGATAACGGGAACATCAGAGGCTATTGCTGTATCAACAACCACTAAGGCAGGTGGCCGCTGCTGTGATTTTTTAGAAATAGCGGCCTGCCAACGCCAGAGTGAAATGGCGATTAATAGGATAAATACGCTAAGAATAAAAAAGAATATTTTATATGAACGCCCAGCCGTTTGACTTGGCTTTTTGGCATCCTGCCATCCTGCTTGGGGCTCAGGGCTATCATTTTGAGAATTTGAGGTCATCCTGACACTCTTTAGATAATTAAAAACCTATGTTGGGTATTTTACATATATCCCTTTTGTCTATTTAATATAGGTAATCATAAGATGTTCATCAAAAAATTTGGAAAGTTTTCAGCTATGTTTGCTTAATTGCCCATCAAAAAGGCCTAAGTTCAAATGAAAGCTGTGCTTACTATCATGCTGTTTTTTATTTCCGTTTTTCTCGCAGGATGCCCCAGTGAGAATATAAAAACGAATCAAGCAATGTTAACAAGCGCTAGCACAAAGAAACCCTTTGATGCCATGCCTGCAGAAGGGTGGGCTACTGATCCCATTTTTTCTTATAATTTATATTCGTACTATCCAATGGATTTTAAAAATGGGGGTTACTACCAACCCTATTTGCATCCATTTAGTCGAATGCAATAATGCATTCGGGATAACGCGTCGTAAAATCAATTACTGTTTTATTAATGTCCGATAGCATTATCGTTCTATCTTGATGGCGGCTATAGAACAGTAAAACAAGTTCATATCCTGCTGGGCGCTCTTGTCTTAAACGAATCATATATTTTGGTATGTAGTCTTGTGAATTCGGTTTTGTTTTAGTTTCATTTTGCGTTTTTAAAACTTGCTCAATATAGTGTGCAATTTGTTGCTTAACTTCTGCAAATAGCTTTTCGAGAATATCGAAGCTCCCTGTTGGCTTAAAAACATAACTCACTGTGTTTTCAGTAAAAATATCGTGTGAATAATTTACGATGACATTCCTTGCCACCAAGCCATTTGGTACCTTAATTAGCCTGCCTGTTATGTGATCTGGAAAATCTAAGCTGGTTTCTTGCAAGGTAAAATACATAAAACCAATCCGTTTAACAACGCCGATATTATTAGCAACTTTGATATAATCCCCTTCATGAAAAAGCTCGCGCCAATTGATAATTAACCAGCCAATTATATTCATCAAATTGTCTTTTTGGGTAATCGTAATGGCAGCAGATATAAAGCCAATAAATGCGACTATTTGTATGAATCCATTGACCCATATTTTGATAAAAAACAACATAAATAACAAAGTTAATACATAGCGTGATCTGATTTTCGCCTGGTCATAGCGCTTTTTGTCTTCAATTTTTTGAAAAAACACAAAAACCAATGCTGCGTAGATGATTAAAAAACACAACGTCAGCCCAAAAGAATAGGCGAATTTGGCAGAATAACTGGCAAGAATTTCAGACATCGGTATACCTAGAAATTAATTCAACTTACTTATATGTTTTTATTGCTGATGACTGGCTATCAAAAGTGAATGAACTTTATCTGACACAGTACATTTTCACAAGACAATTCTATCAATCCCACCCTGCTGCTATTCAATTTGGGGCAATCCAGACCAAGAAAAGTGCAGGTAAGCTATAATTCTTGATATGACAACACATAAAGACATGCAGGATGAGACTCCTGCCCCCTTAAAGCTCTCTGCCTATCAAGAAGATATCAAAAACTTATCTGATGCGATTGTGCATGCGCAATCCAGTATACGCATACTGGATGCGGTTAAATGGGGCCCTCAAATAAAGGAACGCTTTTTCGCCAGTAAGTTCAAAAAGCAACCTGAGGTAAATGCCGAATATTACCAACAGACCCTAACCCTGGATTGGCCAAAGCAAAGGCAATTGTTTCATCTTATCGAACGCGCCACGACAAAAAAATTAGGACAATACAATCCGGTTGGCCAGATGATGCGTCGAGTTTGTGGTGAATATTTGCGTGTTTTACATATGCTAGAAAGGCGTGGCACACATGAATTCACTTATTTATCTCAAGAATTATTCGGTTCAGCAAAGGATGTTTTTCATGTTGGTGATCCAACGCTTGCACAATTAGGCATGATGATGGCCGATGCTTTAAGTAATATCGGCAAAAGTAAAGTTCTAGAAGAAGAAGAAAGACATATCACCGCAGATGTTGCTATCGAAATATTACAAACTGAGCTTAATAAACACTTTACAGATCCCAATGAGCAGGTACGTGTTAAAATTAGCGATGGCATTATTGCTGATGCTGCCGCTGGTGCGGATTACATTAAAATCCGTTCGGATGCTTTATTTAATGAACGTGATCTTAAAATTTTGGAAATTCATGAAGGCTTAGTCCATATTGGCACAACCATGAATGGTAAGGCACAACCTATCTGTACTTTTTTGAGTAAAGGTCCCCCTTCTTCAACTGTAACCCAAGAAGGGCTTGCTATATTGATGGAAATTATCAGCCTGGTTTCATATCCTGCGAGATTGAAAAAGATCTCAAATCGAATTCGCGCTGTCGAACTTGCAGAAGATGGAGCAACGTTCATTGATATTTTTGAATTCTTCCGTGTGGAAGGATATAACGAAGATGAAAGTTATATGCTTTCTAGTCGCGTTTTTCGAGGCAGCCTTCCTACCTCTGGTCCCTTTACCAAAGATCTTTCTTATGCCAAGGGGTTTGTTACTGTATATAATTTTCTACAGTTAGCCGTACGCAAAGGTAAGCTTGATAGGATCCCCCTCCTCTTTTGCGGCAAAACCAATCTTGAAGATATTCGTGACATATCACAACTTATAGATGAAGGCATTATCATTCCACCCAAGTATCTGCCCCCACAAATAAAAGATATGAATGCCATTACAGCGTGGATGTGCTTTGCCAATTTCTTAAATCAATTGAGTATGAATAAAATCGAAAGTGATTATGATTATCTAATCAGCTAAGGTCCAGCATTTAGCTAGACCTTTGCTGTCACACTGAGATAGATTAATCCATCTCTTCGTTAGCATCATCATTAGCAGGCGCATACGTAGTTGTTGGAAGCAAGTTTGGTTGCTGTTGATCAGACGATGGCACAATGCTCGCTGTCGTTGTATTTGTCGTTCCTGAGGGCTCTGTGGTTGTATATTGGGCTTGATCTGTTGCCGAGGTTGTGGGGGTTGTATCTGCCATACCACGGGTGGATAAGCATATAGCCCCTATTAACAGCAAAGTATTCAACAAAAATTGTTTTTGCATGATAAACTCCATTCCCTTTTTTACCATGAGAAAGGCCGGTCAGAACCGGCCTTTTATCATTCCATTTTGTAGCTATTTACATCAAACTACTTCAAAAACTATCGTTGATAGTATTCATCCATTTCCATCTTTTTACCGCTGTTATCATCTGGAACGCGTGGACCTGCTTCTCTCACATAGCCACCTTGCTGTTGTGAGTGATGGTGGTGTTGTTTATTGTGGTGATGGTGGTGGTGCTTAGGCGCAGCATCTTTGCTGTGATGATGGTGATGCTTGTGGTTATGATGGCCTGAAGAATGTTTATGGTGGTGGTGGTGCTTGCTGTTGTGGTGGTGTTTGTTATGATGCTGTTTATGTTTATGGTGTTGTTTACCATGATGTTTCTTTGAAGCAGCAGCGCCCTTTTCTTCAGCCTTCTTCTGAGCGTCATCTTTCTTCTTAACATCTTCCTCTTTCTTAGCTTCTTCCTTCTTAGCTTCTTCTTCTTTTTTAGCTTCTTGTTCTTTCTTCTCTTGCTCTTTCTTAGCTTCTTCTTTCTTACGAGCTTGTTCTTTCATTTTATTCATGTGTTCTTTGACATCACCAGCTTCTTGATGTGCTTTTGGATGCGCATCAGTGCCACTAGTAGCAAAGGAATTCATTGTAAGACCTAATGAACCCATTACTATCAACGATTTAATCAATAAATGCTGCATGGTACCCTCCGGTGAGCTATATTTTTAAACAGATCTGATTTAAAACCTTTCTATTACAAAATCTTTCTAAAATGTAACAGCAAAATTTGTAGCTTGATAAAGAGAGTATGCTTTAAGTTTTGAAGTTTGACAAATACCTAAAGCATATTTTAATCAAGATCAGCAAATAAACCTATTTAGGCCCAAGGGATACTAATCGACTCAATGAAGGACGCTGCTCTTCTTCCTTTTTAATTTCAATATCATCGAAAATGTAGATAGGTTGATCGCTTCTACCTTTGAATATTGTAGTTTGTTTCCCTTTAACCGGCGTATTAGGCGGAGAGTATTGTCCAGGACGTACCCGACTGGCTATTTGCTCAGCCCCTCTTGCACGGGCAGCAGGTTGATCCTCTGCAGAGGATGAAAACGCGGTAAGTAATGCGTCAAAAACACCTTGGAAAGGAATGTACTGCTGAATTTTTTCTAAAAGGGTTGTTGGTGGTTGAATCTTACCTTCATAGATTGCCATTTTATAATCAATCTGACGAGACAATCTCATTGAGTTAATAACCACCGAGATAGAAGAAATAGCCATTAACAAACTCGCAACAACCGGATTGAGTACAAAGCCAAAAATATAATATAAAAGTCCCGTTGCAGCAGTAAGACTTAATAAATTATAAAACCCTGTCCAATATAAGTTTTGATGAATATTGTTCATGGTTTCTCTAGCCATGATTAACAAGGGGATAAAATTTAATTGCTGAGTAGCCACTTTAGCAACCGAGGAAGCATGAGTCCATGAGCCTACGGCTATACCTAAATCAGCCGCTTCCATCGCTTCAATATCGTTTAGACCATCACCCACTACTGCTACGATACGATGATGTGCTTTGAGCTCAAGAACAAAATCTTTCTTATCACGCGATCCCATCTTAGCAAAAACTTTTCTAATACCTAATTCTCTGGCAACTACTTTTGCAGGCTCTTCTTGATCACCTGTTAACATAAATATCTCTATGTCTCTGGCTCTCAATTGTTCAATCGTTTCTCTAGCATCTTTTCTAATCTCATGTTTAAAGGCAACTAAGAATACTTCTGCATCTATAGCAACATACACAGAAGACATGCCTTTTAATTCATTTTGAATTGACTCTTGCTTACATTCCTCCGGTACAACAATTTGTTTTGATTCAAGATGTGCCAATGATCCTATAACGACCATTCTTTCAGCAACAATGCCTGAAACACCCTCATCTTTCTTTTCTGGTTGTTCACATGGTAAAAAATCATGCGATGAATTGCCGGTCATAAATGATTTTGCGATGGGATGATCAAAGCTTTTTTCAAGACTAGCAGCAAATTGAATAACTTCTTCTTGCGACCAATTATCACTGCCAGCAGGAATATAAGCATGATGGATGGCTGGTGAGGTTAAAGTACCTGTTTTATCAAAAACGACGGTATTGACTTGCGCTGCAATTTCTAAGGCAGCTGCATCATGTACTAAAATTTTCTTGTTAAATTGTTTATACATACCAATCGCTGTTGATATGGGGGTAGCTAAACCCAAGGCACAAGGGCAAGCGCATAACAATACTGACATCACACTTTTGATCATCCAAGGTAATGCAGGAACAGGCCCTAATAAAAACCAACCACAAGCTGAAAGTGCTGCTATAGAAACAATCATTGGCACAAATACAACTGCAAGCCTATCAACCAATTTGGAAATAGATGGTGGTTTGGTTGCGCTCGATTTATTCACATCATCGATTACCTTGGTAAGATGTCCTTCTTTACCATCTCGGGAAGCGCGTATGTAAATTGTGTGTTTCATATTTAAAGAGCCGCTACATACTTCATCGCCTTTGCTCTTATTGCGTCCTTCTGGTTCACCAGTAAGGGTTTCTTCATTAACAAAAGTTGGATCATCACTAATAATGACACCTTCTACAGGTACCCGTTGATCCTTCATAACTTGAACAATGTCGCCTTCTTTAATTTGCTTATAGTGAATTTCTTTAAAGGATTGTTCAGATAGTCCCTGTCTTAACATATCTTCTTTAAACTCGCTCCTTAGTACTTTGGCATATTGTGGTTGCAAATCCACATATACTTGAGCCAAGCTTTTCACTTTGTTTTTGGTTTGATGCTCGGCATTCGCTCTTAAACTTTTACCAAGATTTACAATACCCAAGATCATATTAATTGCTAAAAAGTGATACTGTAGTGCCGCTAATGGAAACATACCTGGTATCAAAACAATCAGCATCGAATAGATCCAAGCACTGCTGGTACCTAAAGCAATGAGTGTGTTCATATCTGAAGAACGATTTTTAACTAATTGGTTCCATGCCCCTTTATAAAACTCTTTACCTGTCTGCCACATCACACCAAAAATGACGCCGCCGATAAAGATTCCAATAAACTGTCCCATGAGAGTCAATGGTAAAGGTATGAATGGGCTCAACAAAAGCAAGGGGATCCCAACTAGTGCATTCACTAACGCACGTCGGCGATATTGTGTTGATGTATCATGAGCAGGAACTTCATTTGCTTCAGGTTTAATTCTTTTTGCTTTAATTTCCCTTCCTTCAATAGCCTCTTTAATCAATTTTTTGAGTTTTTTTGAAAGAATTTTACTTTGCTCTTGATCTTTAGGAGCAAAAGTCGTGATGGTAGCAATACCTGTTGAATAGTTTACAGAAGATGAATTTATATCTTCTTTTCGCTCGTTTAATTTATCTTTGATCAGCTGTGCATCTTTTGGCGATGTCATTCCTCTTACAGAGAAGTAATAGGTTTTTTCATCTTCTGGAGGAAGCCATTTAGCGACGAATTTAGTATCAATGGCAGAAATCGCATCGATGATATATTTAGGAGGTGTATTTTCCTTGACGACAACCCGTGCTCTTTTGGTGGCAAGATTAATGCTAACATCTTCCACTTCTTTATCTTTGAGTAATCCCGTTTCAATTAACTTTGTGCAGCTGTTGCACATTATCCCATCAATATCGTAATAAAGAGTTTTAGTCTGGTTACTCATTTGACCTATCTCCCAAAAAGTGAATTATAATTTTATATAGTCACTGCACAAACAAAGACTATGATATCTGACAATCATCGAAAATATTATTCGACTTTGCAGCATCAGAACGTGTTTTGGCCACCTTGGTAAGATATGTAGACTCATTCCCTGTTAAATAAACACCGTCAAACACTGAACTCTCAAACTTCTCAATCTTCTTATTCCCTTCCCTTGCAACAGTAATTAAATCCTCTAAATCCAGATAAATTAAACCATCCGCTCCTATTTGCTCCCGTATTTCCTCTACAGTACGCTGATAGGCAATTAGTTCTTCTTTGCTTGGCATATCAATGCCATAAATATTAGGAAAACGAATTGGCGGCGCAGCTGAAGCAAAATATACTTTCGTTGCACCAGCACTGCGTGCCATATTAATAATTTCTTTACAAGTGGTGCCTCTGACAATTGAATCATCTACTAAAAGCACATTTTTGTTTTTAAATTCTAAATCATTGACACTTAATTTTTGATTAACTGATTTCTTTCGAATTACTTGACCAGGCATAATAAAAGTACGGCCAATATATCTATTTTTAACAAAACCTTCGCGATACTCTATACCAATAGTGTTGGCCAAGGTTATGGCTGCATTTCGGCTGGTTTCAGGAATGGGGATAACAACATCAATATCATCTATCTTCCATTCTTTCTTTATTTTTTCAGCAAGCTTGCGTCCAATATTCATTCTCACTTTATAAACAGATATTTTATCTATTAATGAGTCTGGTCTTGCGAAATACACAAATTCAAATATACAGGGACTGAGCTGAGATGCCTTGGCACATTGCTGACGATGGATCTCACCGTTTGGTTGTACAAATAAAGCCTCACCTGGTGCCACATCATCAACAATGGTATAGCCCTGTGCGGTCAGGGCTACACTTTCTGAAGCTACCATTATTTCTGTACCTTGGGGTGATTCCTTTTTGCCAAAAATAAGCGGGCGTATACCAAAGGGATCTCTAAAAGCCACTAAACCAACGCCAGCAATCAAGGCAACGACTGCATAAGCACCTCGACAACGTTCATGTACTCTTGCGACCGCTTTGAAGATACCTTCTGCCGTGGCTTTTAATTTTGAGACTTGTTGTAACTCATGCGCAAATACATTGAGCAAAATTTCAGAATCAGAATTGGTGTTAATATGTCTCAAGTCATCATTAAACAATTCATTTTGCAATTCATCGGCATTTGTGAGGTTGCCATTATGCGCTAATACTATGCCAAAAGGAGAATTAACATAAAATGGTTGTGCTTCTAATTCACTTGATGAACCAGCCGTGGGATATCTCACATGGCCAATTCCTATATTCCCTTGAAGGTATTGCATATCCTGCTGGGTGAATACATCTCT
This sequence comes from Uncultured Candidatus Berkiella sp., assembly GCA_964496435.1. GTDB lineage: Bacteria > Pseudomonadota > Gammaproteobacteria > Berkiellales > Berkiellaceae > Berkiella. The sequence goes on along the minus strand of CAZBZP010000011.1, from coordinate 86,206 downwards.
TACTAAACCATTGCCCTTTCTTAAAAATAAATGCTTTTGTTCACAAGTTGCCATACCGGCGGCATCCTGGCCGCGATGCTGTAATACCGTTAATGCATCAAAAATGGTCTGATTTACTGAACTTGTTGCTACAATACCTACTACACCACACATGAATTTATGAACCTTTTATTTTAGACTCTGACCCTTGTGAATATTCTTCATTGAGTTCTTTTGAAAAATGAAATACTTTGGCATTTTCATCGGGAAGTCTGTCTTTTACCCAAATTGCCAAAACTTGAAAACGATTTATTGCATAGGAATCTTGCCACCATTTTTCTTGTGGGAAAGGCGTTAAACCTGCCACTAATACTAAAATGGTGATAAAGCATATGCCTCGTAGCACCCCAAAAAGAGAACCTAGCACCCTGTCTGGTATGCTAAAAGGTGTCTTTCTTATCATGCCGCCAATAATATAGTTAATTATTGCACCAATAAAGACAGTGCCTACAAAAATAACTAAAAACGAAGCTAAGTTTTTAGCAAAGGAATGTTTTGTGAAGGTCATATGCTCAGCTAAATGCGTTGTATAAACAACTGCCAAGCCGATTGCGACTACCCAGGTCACTAAAGAAATAGATTCTTTAACAAACCCACGTACAATACCAATCAATATAGAAAGCAACATGATGCCGATAATGATTAGATCTGGTGTACTTATCATCCTGTTGTCTCCTCGCTACTTATCTTTGAACGCCATAATGAACGACGATGCCTTTTAAATTATATTTTGTCTGAATCATTGAATTCATTTTTTGTGCATCTTCTTTGCGAATGATTGGCCCAATAAAGACGACGGTTAAACTTTCACCTGCTCGCATAATCTTTCGCGTATAGGCAGGAATGCCCTGTCGCTTTAACTTGCTCATCAATGCTGCAGAGTGCTCTGGAAAGGCAAAAGTTCCAGCTTGTACCACCCAAGCGCCTTGATTAGAAAATACTTTCTCTTTAACCGATGATCTTTCTTTTGCTTTTGAACTTTTTTGTTTCTTCTTCGTTAAGTCTTGCGTCTTAACTTGTGCACTTTCTACTGCTGGTTCTTCTTGTTGTTCTGTTTTTTTCTCTTGCTCAATCTTAGCTTCTTTAGCTTTCTCTTCTTCTAGCTCTGCCATGCGGATTTTTTCTTGCTTTGCAAGCGCTGCAACTTTCTCTTCATCCTTTAGCTGAGCTATTCTTTGTTCTTCTTCAGCTTTGGCTTTTGCTTGGGCTGCTTGTTTTTCTTCCTCTGCTTTGGCCTTAGCTATCTCGGCTTGTTTCTTTTGCTCTTGTGCTTTAGCTATCGCTGCTTGTTTTTCTTCTTCTGCTTTAGCCTTAGCTATCTCGGCTTGTTTCTCTTGTTCTTGTGCTTCGGCCTTAGCTTTAGCGATATCTGCTTCTTTCTTTTCTTCTTGTGCCTTAGCTATCGCTGCTTGTTTTTCTTCCTCTGCTTTGGCTTTGGCAGTAATCTCTGCTTGTTTCTTTTCTTCTTGTGCCTTAGCTATCGCTGCTTGTTTTTCTTCCTCTGCTTTGGCTTTAGCAATCTCTGCTTGTTGCTTTTCTTCTTGTGCCTTAGCTAAGGCTGCTTGCTTTTCTTCTTCTGCCTTGGCTTTAGCCATCTCGGCTTGTTTCTTTTCTTCTTGTGCCTTAGCTATCGCTGCTTGTTTTTCTTCTTCGGCCTTGGCTTTAGCCATCTCTGCTTGTTTCTTTTGTTCTTCAGCTTGTGCTTGTTCTTTAGCTTTTTCAATCTCTACTTGTTTGTCTTCATCATTCTGTGCTAGCGGTAATTCTTTGGTTACTTCTTGTTCAGCAATATGTTCCTTTTGCTTTGCTTCAATTTTACTTTTTAGCTGGGATAATACTTGAGGCTCACCGGCCGTCGTATCTTTACTATCAGGTCTTGTTGGAATTGCTTTGGCCAGATGCATTTTTTTATGCTCACCTGTGAAAAGCATCGGAATAAAGATGATACCGAGCGCGATGACAACGATGATTAAAAAGATTTTTTCTTTCAACTTTTCCATGTCAATGCTCACTTGTCATAAAAGTGTTTGCCTTGAAATTACTTGTCCAATGATGAGAAATTTTTTGGATCCCTATTTGTTTGTGTGCAAGACAATCCTGCATAACTTGCGCTACTGTATAAAAAGATCCAAATACCACGATTACATCATTGTCCGTTGCCTGTTTTACAGCTTTATCAAATGCGCTAACGATACAATTGAAACTGTTTATGTTTTCGATGCTATTTTTTATTAAGGCATCTTTTAACATCAAGAGGCTTGCACATCTGGCATTATTTTCTAGCTGACCTATGAACCAAGCATCTACAACATCTTTCATTGGTTCAATGATGCCAAGCAAATCTTTGTCTTCCATACTCGCCCAAACGGCATATACCCTTGGGCTGCCACTCAGACTAGCAAGCTGACTTGCAAGCCATTGTGTTCCCTGTGGGTTATGGGCAACATCAAACAAAATTTGTCTGTTGTTAAAAACCACAGGATAGCACCTGCCTACCATCACTTTCTCTTTAATACATTGAACAGCTTGTTCTAGGGGCTCTAACGAAAAAAGATCCCCATCCAAAATAGTATAAGCAGCCAATGCCAAGGAGACACTAGTTGAGGCTAAATAATGTTCTACTTTTATGTTAGCTGAGCCACTCATTTTCCATTGGAAGGGATTTGTCATTGCCTCAAAATGCTCGCCTTCAATATACAAAGTCATATCCAAGGCTCTTGCTTCTTCCAGCAAGGTTTTCACACAAGCACGTTTTGCAATGATCGCTTTTTGTGAGTGGCGAAAAATACCTGCCTTTTCTTTGGCTATGCTTTCCAGGGTATCCCCTAAATAGGCTTGATGATCAAGTCCTAGGGCGGTCACAATAGCTAAGTGTGGATTGATAATATTGACTGCATCTAATCTACCACCTAAACCTACCTCTAAAATAACAATATCCAGTTGATAACCTCTATGCTTAAAAAGCCATAAAGCAACCAAAGTTGTATATTCAAAAAAGGTCAATGGTGTTTGTAATCTCGCCTGTTCAATAGCTTCAAAAGCCATACAATAATCATCTTCACAAATGAATTGATCATTAACTTGAATGCGTTCTTTGAAATCGAGTAAATGGGGAGAGGTATATGTACCAACTTTTAAACCTGAGGTTTGTAAAAGTTTAGATAATACAGCTACTGTTGTTCCTTTCCCGTTGGTACCAGCAACAGTCACAACGGGTATTTGAAAATCTATGACGTTAGCTCTTTGAGCAACCAAAGTGACGCGCTCAAGGCCCATCTGAATTTGTTCTGAATGACAATTTTCAGCATGTGCTAGCCATTGTTGAAAACGCAATGGCACGTTTGTCATGTTGATGTTTTTTCCACTATCAAGTGGCTTTCAACATTATTTAAATCCGTTGGGTATGGTTCATGCATTAGTTTGGTAAGAAGACAAGCAATGCGCTCTCGCAAGTTTCTTCTATCCACTATCATATCAATAGCGCCTTTTTCTAATAAAAATTCACTACGTTGAAATCCTTCAGGTAATGTTTGGCGAACGGTTTGCTCAATTACTCTTGGGCCAGCAAAACCAATGAGCGCTTTAGGTTCAGCAATGTTAATATCTCCCAACATTGCTAAACTAGCAGATACGCCACCCATGCAAGGATCAATTAACACAGAGATATAAGGTAATTTGGCTTCTGCGAGTTTAGTGAGTGCTGCACTTGTCTTAGCCATTTGCATCAAGGAAAAAAGAGATTCTTGCATTCTGGCACCGCCACTGGTGGCAAAGCAGATAAAAGGAACTTTCGTAGCGATGGCTTGTTCAACGGCCATGATAAAGCGTTTACCGACGACACGCCCCATCGAGCCACCAATAAATCCAAATTCAAATGCTGCAACAACTACAGGCATCCCATATACTGTGCCTTTCATGGCGACAAGGGCATCTTTTTCTCCGGTTTCCTTTTGGGCGCTTGATAATCTATCTCGATATTTTTTGGTATCTTTGAACTTGAGTTTATCTTGCGGTTCAATATTAGCCCCTATTTCCTCTGAAATGGCTTTATCGAGAAACAAAGATAACCTGGTTCTGGCACTGATTCGATTATGGTGATCGCATTTTGGGCAAACATCCATATTCCTTTCAAGCTCCGCCCTAAAGAGAACCGCCGTACAAGAAGCACATTTAGTCCACAGCCCTTCAGGGATTGATTTCTTTTTTTGGGCAGAAGCATGGATCTTTGAAGGAAATAATTTTTGAAACCAACTCATAATTTAGCTATTCCTAGTAAAATAATGCGAGCATTATACCTACTTATATTTACTCACTTAAATTTATTCACAAATTTATGTTTGATCAATAACAAACTTTTGGCTTAATATGTTCGCGCCAGACTTAACAAACGCGAAGATCGCCTAGGTGTAGTCCTCGCTTTGGCTACATTGAGCGTTATATCTGATGCCCCCATATTTTCATTCAGCACCTGTGGCGATATCTGGGGCTGGGCTACATGTCGCTTCTCATGGAGCTCTTCATAACGTTGATAGACATTATTACTGGCAGCTGTTCTAAACGCATAAAATGACACCAACCAGAAGGCATTTTTTAAGGGGCGACACTTCGTTAAGGGGAAGTTCTCCCTTTTAAGCTCATGCCCCAAGTTATCCATCATGATACTGGATTCATCCCCGGCCTTTTTAACAGCAACATAAAAAAGTAGCCAAGCAAAAAAAGCTTGAAAACAATAACCAACAAATTGATAAAATTTTTGAATGACGCTCAACAAGCAAATATCCATTGCTAATCTTATTGCTACATTTTTAAAAGTGCTACTGCTTATTATGGGGTTTTTAAAAAACGCCCACTCATCTGAGTCTTTTTGTCGAACAAGCAAATTCGCTGCATGATTAATAATTTTCCCGCCCCAGTAGGAACCTGCAATAAATGCGTAAATTTCTGGGATAATGCCAAGGCCATACAACCAAGCACACCCGATTAACAGGCTAAGGGGAAAAATGCCATACCAAATAATTTTATTTCGATAAGTACTCAGTAGCTCATGCAAACCCAAGGCTTGTTTTGCCCAACGTCCAGCATAATCTTGTAATGAATTATTGATATTATTTAAAACGGATAAAGGAAAGATAAGTGTAAGTAACCAAATACTTAAAAGGATAACTTGTTCAATTTGTTCCGCAAGCCACTGTTGTCCTCTAAAAACCACTGCCTGTGTTACTTTCGCAATCTTTGATCTTGCACTTTCAGACGTGTGATTTTGCTTATGGCAATAGGCGCAAGCGATGTCTTCATGTGTTAGTAAATCTTTGATTTGATCAAATAAATCGACGATAGGGAAAATGATGCCTTTTGGAACATACAAAACCGATTTGGCAGCAACAGCGGCAATATTTTGAGGTGTAACCTGTTGGGAAGGCATAATAACCAGAACTTGTGTTAAATCTCAGCGCAGAACTTTAACTTAGTTTCTCAAATTAATCAATTAAAAGCTAAGTTTCAGCTATAAACCAGGGCATACTTTGGGGATTCAATTTCAAAATATCAGCTGGATAACTTACGTCGAGCAAATAAAGGCCTGTTGGGGGGGCCATCATATCGGCCATACGTCTATCTTTGGCGGCCAAAACAGTTTGCAGCCATTGGGGCGGATATTTCTTTTTGCCTATAGCAACTAAAGAACCTGTGATATTTCGTACCATATGATGCAAAAAAGCATTAGCAGTGATATCCAATAAAATGAGTTCACCTTTTTGAGTGATCTCAAGCTGATGAATTGTGCGTATTGGGGTTTTTGCTTGGCAAGAAGAACCGCGAAATGAGGTAAAATCATGCTTTCCTATAAGATATAAAGCTGCTTGTTTCATCGATTCCACACAGAGTTCGCCGTGGATCCACGTTATGGCATTACTCATGATGCCGGGACTTACAGTTCTATTGCTAATTACATAGCAATAGCGACGACTCAAAGCCGATTTTCTAGCGTCAAAATCTGCACTAACCGATTGGCACCACAACACCCTAATGTCTTTTGGTAAATAGGTATTAACGCCTCTCACCCAGGCATGTTCAGGACGAATGGCGTTGGTATCAACATGTATCACTTGGCCAAAAGCATGAACCCCGGCATCTGTTCTACCTGCACAAAATATTTTTACTTCATGGGCAGCCACACGTGAAATTGCTTTCTCCACAACCTCTTGTACCGATAAGCTGTGTTTCTGGCGCTGCCAGCCATTATAGGCACTGCCATCATATTCGATGCCAAACGCAAGTCGTTGCATGGATATCCTAGAAAGTATTAATAATTGGCATGATTTTATCAAAAGCCAGGGCCTAAGCCCACCCTGCTCTGCTAAGAAACGCTGTGGTATACCCTGAGGTGGCGGATCAACAGAGCTATTTACGTGTATGAATACGTGAGGGATCTATCTCGACAACAGTAAAAGGCCCCATCTGCCCCTGACTATCTGGCTCGAACTGTTCACCATTAACCTGATTGACATGAAAGGAAATAGGCAGATCATTCATGGAAGTCATCAAAGGTGTCCAAGCTGTTTGTCTTTTTGTAGGATGCTTGTGAGTCTTTTCTTTTGACATAGCCGAAGCTTTCTCTTGAGGTGCCATATCAACGGCAATTTGCGGCAATACACTTGACAACCCTTTTGCATAAATTGAAAAAGTTTCAATGATAGCAGGATAGGGTTTTTGATCATCAGACATTAATAATTTTTTCAAAGTATCAAATCTATTTTCTTGTAGTTCTGCTTGTATATAAGACAAAACAATACTGTCATGAAAATCTACAGGTAAATCCTTAACTTCTAATTCCCATAGTCGATTTGATGGAATTCTATCAAATATAAAATGAGCAGAGATTTTTTGTTGGGCGACATCATGAACAAGCGCATCATAAAAATTACCCAATGCTTCTTTTATAAGGAGAAAATTATTAAAGCCATTGTCTGTTTTTAAACCAAAAAGATCCCCTTTAAGAAAATCTTGTACAAAATCATACTCTGAATATAATTGCCTAATTAACCACGTCAACGTTTGCTCGCTCAAACCAAAATGCTTGGTAAAAATATTAGGTTGTACGGGATGTTGCGACCACCCCTTTGCACCTTGTGTTGGCTTGACTTTATCATCTGTAGCGTGCAATTGATATTCAACGTCTTGCATTTGACTAAGTGCGACACTGATGGAAAATGGAAAATGTTTGATAACCGGCAACAAAAGAGAAAGCGATAAAGTTACATCTAATTTATCTGCCCCAAGTTCTTGTTCACGCTGTATTACTGCATTCGATTGATAATGTTTTTTAGATATCTTGGGGTAATTTATGTTAATTGTTCTTATTGTATCTACAATACGTTGGTGCCTTTCATTGATATGTGTAACGCAAACCCTCACATCAAAGGGCTCAACATTTGATTCAGGCGCTAGTAAAACCAGTTTATTTCTGAGACTCTCATTGGTAAACTGCAAACCTGCACCTTCACTCACTTGTCGATGAGAATAGATAAAAGTAATTGCGCTTGCTATTGAAAACAAACCCGTTCCTTCGCTTGGTAATTCAAAACTACCATCTCGGTTAACAATAATTTCATATTGATTACCTGCCAAATCAGTAATTAATACAAAATCTGGAATCGGGAAATTATCTTGTTGCGTTATTTTATCTTTAGCGATAAAGCCATTGATTGATATTGGACATGCAAAATAACGATGTTTTGAAAATGCTTCAGAATGTAGTAGATCGGTTATCCCAACAGTTGGCACTGTTATCTCTAGGGAACTTTCCTCGTTTAAAGCAGATAACTCGTCTGCAATATCTATCGTTAAGCTAAAAGGTTTTAAGGTTTCTACTATTTCCTTTGAAGCTAATTGCCCAAACTGCCCATCAAAAAGGCTAAAGGAGGCATTGCGATTTTTTAAATAGCAGATAGCAGTCTCAAGAGAAACACTGGCTAAAATTGTAGGAACAACACAGACTGATTTTTTCTTTTTATTCGCTGGATGGATCACTAGGTGCTCCTGCTTAGTGCTATAAAATAGTTAAGGTTGCTAACTATATTTTTAGCACAAAGTCGAAGTCAAAGTGCAGTAATTATATAAAGAATGAGAAAGTCCTAGTTTTTATTCTAGGACTTCTTGGTAGTTGATTGTTGTTATTATTATTGGCAAAAATCCCAGTTCTTGTTGTTATATCCATTTATTCTTATTATTTATTGTTATTATTGTCCCATTGATATCGTTACGCCCATCAGTCTTTGCTGACTTAAGAATATTAAAACATAATTGTTTTGGGCCTAATATAGGTCCTTAGAACGATGGACTTCTAGGCAAGTTTGGTGATAGGTCTGTCTCGCCTTAGCCTGCAAAGGCGGACAATAGCAAACAAAGACGGGCTGTTTGTATCTGCACAAGGCTTCTACTGAGCCAGTTCAGAAATCATCTTTTTGATCTGTTCTTTTTGTTTGTCATCTGTCGCTGATTCTAACATTTTCTGTAACACTTCTTTGGCGGAAATAAAATCACCCACACTTTGATAAGTCCTGGCTAACGCCAATTGTGCGTTTAACTCATCATTATCTTTTTCAAGAAGTTCCAATTTGATTTTGGGTGCAGTAACATTTTCGCTTAGCTCTGGTAGATCAGGCATCTTTGGTGTTGATGGCGCTAAATCCATATGATGCGTGGCCAGCGTCAACGTCTGATTCTCTTCTTCAACTTTGGGTTGAGGTAAGATCTCTTTAACCTGAGTAGGAATAGCTTTATCTGCTTGTACTTTCTCTTGCAACAGCATGATCTTTGACCACACTTTAGGCGCAATCTCTTTGAGATCACTTGGTACTGTCGCATACCACTTTTCATATTCCTGATATTTCTCAGTTAATACATAAAGTTCCAACAATTTTAATAAGCCTTCCCAATAAATAGGTTCATGAGCAGATTCTGTTGTTAAAATCTCTTGCAATATTCTTTCCGCTTGTTGATAACGCTCATAGGCTATATATATTTCTGCATCTTCTAGGGATGTTATTGATTTTTTATGGATAGCTTCTTGATCTTCTTTAGCTAGAGAAGTGATTGGCTGAGATTTATTAAATTTCCTCTCTTCTTTGGCGACAGCGCTTAATGCCTTCTCCAGATCAAATTGAAGACCATAATTTACTTGAATTTCTTCTTGCGGAACATCCGAAACAAGTGAAGAAGATGCTTTTTGAGGGAGCATTGTTTTCGTGTGTTTTAATTTGTTAGTGAACCATTGCCCCATTGCCATAAAGCGATGTCTACTAAACCATAACCAGCCCAAAATAGATAAGGTGAAGGCGATAACAAAAATAATAAAGAAAAAGTTGCCTTTTGATTTTTGCTCGACTGAATGTTCTGTTGGTACTTCTTTAGCGCTAATGTTTTGTTTTGTTATGTCTTGATTCTTGTTTTGCGCTAAAGCGATATTTTCATTTGCTTTGAGCTTTTCAGGGCCTACGCTATTCGTTGGCAAATGGTTTTGCTCTGTTCTAACCTTGTTATGCGCATCTGGCTCATGCGTTACAACAGCATATTCCTGCACTGGTTGCATCGCTATTGTAGCGCTTTCTTTGGGCGGCGGTGCATGTTGTGATGAGCTTTCATTCGATTTGAGCTGCGTTAATTCAGCTTCTCTTTGCGCTAATAATGCTGTTAATGATTGGTTTTGACTTTGTAAAAGTGAATTTTTTTGTGTTATTTCTTCGTTAGATCGTTTAAGCGTATCTAGGGCTTCTTCAGCCAGGCTAAGCTGTTGAGAACTTAGTTCTTTGTGAGGAGCTTGAATTACTTGCCCTGCTTCTTTGGGATTATTGCTTGTTGCAGTGGCGGTTGATGCAGACACGAAGGTATTCTCCGTCTCTTGCGTTGGAGCAATAAGCTTCAAAGCTTTATGTGGTTGCGTTTGTGCTTGTGGCTGCTCTTGTTTCTTTTGTGCCTTAGGCTTTTGCTCTTTTTGTTCAATTTTTATAGTTTGAACCGGCATTGATTGGCCATATTGCACTTGATTTTCAACGAAATTTTTTGCCTTCTCTTGCGAGTATTTATTGATTTCACCTTGAGACGGCAACTTTAAAAAAGTGCCCTGCTTTATATGATTTATATTTCCATTGGTGAATGCATCTGGGTTTTTATAGGCTATAGCCATCACTGCTTGATGAATAGAATAATGGGTATTTTCAACTAATCTTCTTGCAATACTCCACAATGTTTCATCGTGAACAGGCCCATAGCGACCACCAAATTGCACCGGTTCATAATTAGAAACATCGTTTCTTACTTCTTTGTATTGTTGCTTTAGGACTTGAGCAACCATCCTGGGCGCCTCGGCTTCAACGGCAGGTGAAGATAAGGACTTTATAAATTCATTTGCTCGATTTACAGATGCTTTTGCTTGGGCAGTGACTATCTTGGGCGGGTCGAGCAATAAAGTATATTCTCTAACAATCTTTCCACCAGGCCAGGTCACTTTAACAAGTAAATCAGCAAAGGGATCTTGTACGGGATGCTGCGTTGTTAGCTTTATGACAAGCTTACCCTGTTTATTTGGCACTACAGCAAAATTTATATGATAAATCCAATTGGCCGCTTCAAAGCCTGCCTTGCTGTATTCATCCATATCAGCAATCGTTGGCAGAATGTCACTTATTTCAATCCCTTTAACATCATCCAAAGGGATAGTAGCGTCCAAGGGCTCGTTTAAATGAGATGAAATTTTTAAATCGCCAAGACCTAAGGCAAATGAAAGAGATGGAAGAGCAAAGAGCACACATGACAAGCATGTAGAAACAAGCGTCCTTACTCTGCTCACACTTCTCTCCCTTGAAGTTAATGCTCTTACGATTTTGAATTTCCTTTCAAAATGGCTCGATTAAATAAGGTTAACTTACTAACTATGTTAGAGATTACTATTCTTATAATATCTATTACTATAGGTTTATAAATAATCTCTTACCAGTATTTGTGCGATTTGTACACTATTGAGCGCAGCACCTTTGCGAACGTTGTCGGAAACTACCCACAAATTTAGCCCTAAGGGGTGGGAAATATCTTCTCTTATTCTGCCTACATAAACAGGATTATTTCCACTGGCATCGTCAACCGGATTTGGATAGCCTCTGTCTTCCCTTTTATCTTTAACGATGATACCAGGTGCCTTTTCCAATAATTGACGCGCATCATTAGCTGTAATTTTTTGCTTGGTTTCAATATGTACAGCTTCAGAATGCCCATAGAATACTGGCACACGCACAGCTGTTGGGTTCACAACAATATCGTTATCTTCTAATATTTTCTTTGTTTCCCACACCATTTTCATTTCTTCACGGGTATATCCATTTTCTTCAAAATCATCGATATGTGGTATGACATTAAATGCAATCTGAGTGGGATAAACCTCAGCATGCGCCTCGCGTCCTGACAGCAAGTCTTGCGTTTGTTTGGATAGTTCTTCAATAGCGGCTTTGCCTGTACCAGATACTGATTGGTATGTGGCAACATTAATGCGACTGATACCCACAGCATCATAGATTGGCTTTAAAGCTACCAACATTTGCATCGTAGAACAGTTAGGGTTAGCAATGATATTTCTATTCCTAAAGTGTTGAATCGCACCTGGATTTACCTCAGATATCACTAAAGGAATATCCTTTTCATAACGAAAATGTGAGGTGTTATCAATCACCACACAACCTGCTTTTGCTGCGATGGGGGCATAATGCGCAGACACCTTAGCGCCTGCAGAAAATAAAGCTATTTGTGCTTTACTAAAATCAAAACTTTCTACATCTAACACTGCTAGCTTTTGACCTTTAAAGTCGATAGATTCGCCAAGAGAGCGTTGGCTTGCCAAGGGATATAGTTCACCCACGGGAAAATCAAGCTCAGCTAAAATCTCTATCATGCATTGGCCAACTGTTCCAGTTGCACCTAAAACTGCCACATCAAATTTTTTCACTTAATAACCCTTTTTAATGCTTTAGCATTAACACTAATAATGCAACAAAACCTATGAGTATTAATGCTAATACACCCATGGTGGTAAAACTCTTACTGATATTTTCTTTGCTCAACAATTCAGGATTTGCTTGAAGTTGTTTATATATGCGCCAAACAATAAACAAACACAAAACCGCAATTGCAATCTGCATAAACGTGTTCATCATTTCAGTCTATCCTTCTGACCATAAACAATTAACCAATGATCCATTAACACACAAGCCATCATGGCTTCAGCAATCGGCACTGCACGAATACCAACACACACATCATGTCGACCTGTTGTCACTACTTCTACAGCCTTTCCCTGGACATCAATACTTTTTCCTGGAATGCGGATACTGGAAGCAGGTTTTAATGCCATACTGGCAAGCAGAGGTTGCCCTGTTGATATACCTGCGAGAATGCCACCACTATGATTACTCATAAAGCCTGCGGGGCTTATTTCATCGCGATGATATGAGCCCTTTTGTTCCACCACATCAAATCCATCCCCTATTGAAACAGCTTTGACAGCATTGATGCTCATAAAGGCCTTAGCTAAATCTGCATCTAATTTGTCATAAATAGGCTCACCCAGGCCGGCGGGTATATTATCTGCTTGGACATTTACTTTAGCCCCAATTGAATCTCCTTCGCGACGTAATGTTTCAATTAAAGCTTCCATTTTAGAAACTTGATTTACGTCCGGGCAGAAAAATGGGTTTAAGTGAACTTGCTCCCAAGAAAAATGTTGGTGATCTATTTTTATAGCACCCATTTGCGCTAGATAACCGCGGATTACAATACCTTGGTTTGCTAAAAATTTCTTGGCAATCGCACCGGCTGCAACCCGCGCCGCCGTTTCTCTTGCTGAAGCTCTACCGCCACCGCGATGATCACGAATGCCATATTTTTTAAAATAGGTAAAATCGCCATGACCCGGTCTAAAAACATCTTGCAACTTATCATAGTCTTTAGATTTTTGATCGGTATTATGGATTAATAAAGCAATAGGCGCGCCTGTTGTTTTGCCTTCAAATACACCAGACATAATATGAACATTATCTGCTTCACGCCGTTGTGTCGTGTAATGTGATTGACCAGGTTTACGGCGCTTTAATTCAATTTGAATATCTTCGGCTGATAATGCTAAATCCGCAGGCGTTCCATCAATTACACAGCCTATTGCAGGGCCATGACTTTCGCCGAAGGTAGTAACAGAAAATAATTTTCCAAAACTATTACTCATCGGTAATTCCCGCCTTCTCTTTCAATAGAACCAAGAACACGGGAACCCCTGCACTTATTTAGAAAATAAATGTCTGAATTCTCTTAGTTCTTCTGCATTAAGCAGAAAAACGCCTTCGCCGCCATTTTCAAATTGCAACCATGTGAAAGGCACGCCAGAAAATTCTGATTCTAATCGTTCTTGGCTAAAACCAACTTCAACAACTAAGATGCCTGTAGGTGTAAGATGATCTGCTGCTTTAGCAAGAATTTGTCTCACCACATCTAATCCGTCATCCCCACATAACAATGATTGCTCAGGCTCTTTTGCATATTCAGGTGGTAAGGCTTCGTATTCAGCTTTGCTGACATAAGGTGGATTAGAAATAATGATATCGTATTTTTTACCCGTAAGACCTGTAAACAAATCTGATTGAATTAAATTCACATTTTCTTCTAATCCAAATCTATCAACGTTAATCTTAGCGACTTCTAAAGCACTTGGACTGATATCAATGGCATCCACTGTTGCATGTGGGAAAGTAAAGGCAGCACTGATAGCGATACAGCCTGATCCCGTACATAAATCGAGCACAGCACTAACATTATCTTGCTCAACCCATGGGCTAAATTCATCTTCAAGTAATTCAGCGATAGGGGAACGTGGAATTATCACACGCTCATCAACATAAAAGTTCAAGCCTGCAAACCAGGCTTCATTGACGAGATAGGGAACAGGGATTCTATCAACAACACGCTTTTTCACGCGTTCAGCAATAAGTTGTTTTTCATGAGCAACCAATTTTGCATCAAGCACATTGGTATCGATATCGGGTGGTAAATGTAATGTTGTTAAAACAAGGTTAACTGCTTCATCCCAGCCATTATCTGTGCCATGGCCATACACTAAATCCGCTTGGTTAAATTGTGTGACAGCCCACCTGATAAAATCTCTTATCGTAACCATTTCTTGGACTGCTTCATTAATTCGCATCTTTTCTGTCATCACAACACTCATTATTATTAAAGAATGTACTCATTCTGCTAAGAAAATGATTTAAAATCAATTATTTTGGGTTTATTCAGCGCCTAGTATAGCATTAAGTTAATTAGTAAAATCATATAGTTAGTCACCCACCACCAGCTTAATACCAAAGTCCAGTATACACATTCAGGGCAACATGATGTGATCTGCTTATGGCGTTAGAGAATGTCTCATAAAAGCGTGAAATTTCTCCTTTTAACTACACGCTAATAAGGCGCTACCATGAGTGAAAGTGACATCAAATTCAACATATCAATGGATTTAGATAGTATCCATTTACCACATAAGACTGCCCATGCTGAAAGCAGTGCCTATGTTAATGAAGAAAGTCTACTTCCTGGTACCTCTGAATCGCGCGAAACCACAGGATTACTCCCAGAATCTCAACATCAAGGCGCAATACAAAATATTGAATTTAGTCCACTTTCAGAGCAACACAGCTTAATGGATTTAGCTTTAAAATCCAAAGGGATGGATTTGCATTATGAGCTGACCAATCAAAACCATTTATTGATAGCCACCGTTGGTGATTCTGGTATTGCGGTGTTTACCGCCTATTTAGATCCAAATGGCGCTTACACTTTTACCTTACACAATCATATTGATAGAGCTATCCCCTCCAATATGCTTGAATCTGCTCAAGCCTCAACATGGCAAGAAGATATTAATTTAGATACAAACCAAGTAACACTGTCTCAAGATTTAAAAACCCAACCTAACGAAGCTTATCATCTTACTTTTCATTATCAACCAGTGCATAACGAAGCCAATAATGACATTCAAATATTTTGGGGCGATAAGCATCTATTTACTTTAACTGGAGAACAACAAGCAGCCAAAGGCTATACCTTTTCTGTGGAAGGCGCTGCTGATGATATTAGCACCCAATTAAAATTTATAACCCAAGGGGCGGATAATTTTCTTGAAAACAGTTTTACTAATTTATCTGTTACCAGCGCTGCACAAACAAAACTCCCTATAGATTTAAGCTATTGCTCATACGACAATGAAGGACAAGCAAGTGAACATATGTTTACTGTAAACGTTGCTACTACGCCAGCGATTCAGGTAAACAACCAAGAACCTTTTGACATCATATTTGATCAAGGTGTATACCAAACCATTATTATTGGTGATGAATTAGGCCATCATGGCTCACATTTGACCACGATAAACTTAGATCACTTGTTCAAAGATATGGCTATTCCTAGTGAAAACAGAGTTGTTGAAGTTGTTCAACGTGAAGAGAATGGCTTGGCAACGAATGTCTATGAAGTGAAAATTTCAGATAAAACGCAATTACATGCTCCCATTACTGTTGCTGATGTTCAGCTTTCATTTCCAGGCGGGGATGGCGGACTTGGCGTTTTTCAAAAACATATCTCCATCGATGGAGGTGGTTTAACACCACCTCACGATGCGACGTTAATCTAATCCTTAGAGAGCATCCATATGTTGTTGTTCAATCATTGGCGGTAATACGTTTTGCGTTAATACCGCTGGATTTGCACCAACATCTACTGCTACCTGAGGGCTACCCGAAGTAAGTGATGCGGGACCTGAATTTTCCAAACCTTCAATGGGTTTTTGTCCAAGCACATCACCCAGTGTCAGTGGTTGCGTGTCTGGTTTAGCTACAGGCGAAGTTGACTCATTTGTTTCTAATGTAGCCGTTTGCTTCGCTGCTGTACCATAGCCAAATAAACCTTTACCAAAATCCAATATATTGTTAAGCATGCCACCTTTAGGTTGTGCATCCTCAACCTTTGCACCAAAAGCTTTTGCAAAGTCTTCTGGTGCAATCGAAGCAGAAGAGTGAGCTGATGAAGGTGGCGTAAAAAGCTCTTCATCATCTGACCAGGCTTCTTCTTCATTATCAGGTCCATCGATATTATCTCGATTCATCGCAAGACCGCGCTTAGTAATTTCTTCAAACAAATAGTTCGGTTTTAGTGCAGTCTCACCAGTTGTAGAAACGCTATCTTTTTCCTTAGGTTCAACTTCATTAACAGCTTTATCCAATTCCCTTCTATCAGCATAATAGCCAGCTTTGAATTGTTCGATAACATCAGCGTTAGATACGTAGCCATCATTCACAAATGCTGTGTCATTAGCGAGCATGTCCTTCATGCCTTTCAAAACGACATCACCAATTTCTGAGGTAAGGTCTTTCGCAAATAGCTTTTCTACAAACGCTTGAACCTGTTCGTCTTTCATGGGTGCTTCAAGTTGTGCGCCTAATTCTTTAGCTGCCTTGTCAGTGCAATTCTCTTGCATTGCTTTCAAAGCTGCGTCATAAGCTTTGCCAAGCTGTTCATGAATTGCCTGCTTGCTATGATCCTGAATATCTTTCAAGAGCACTGCTAGCTTATCTTGCGCATCAGCAGAAACATCTGATGATTTTATCATTTTAGCAACATAGGCTTTGCTAATGGCATCAATTTCAGGTGCTAATGATAATTCAAGCTTCTCAACCATTGTCTTTAACGCGGTTTTGAATTCACTTGTCTTCATCATTTTAAATGCAGCATCTTCAATCTTGTCCATATTTTGCTGTACTTGTCTTTCAATTTTCTCTTCCATGTCATATGCATCTAATTCAGATTCTTCATCGACTTGTTGAGTTACTGATTTGATAGATCCATTATGCATTTTCTCACTAATCGCTTTTTCAAACACATCCTTCAAACTTGAACCTTGACGGGTGAGAACCTTATCAGATGCAGGCTTTGTTTGAGCTTGTTCAACTGTTGGTTCTACGTGCTTGAGTTTCTTACCAGCTTTAATTTGTTCTAACAAATCCATAGGTTTGTCTTGCGCATCTTTATTACCTACGATAGAAGCTAAACTTTTCTTTGGCTTTGCTTCTTCTGTCGTGGTATCAGTAGATGCTTTGTTATTTTTCGCACCCATGAGATTAACTGGCGGCGTAGGAATCACTGCCTTTGGCATTGCACTGCCCATATTATCAGCACCAAGCTCTGCAGTCGCTAAATCTGCTAAGCTTTGAAGCGGATCATTTACCGTGCTTGAGGCGGCATTTGTTCTAAATGCTTGTGCAAATTGGTCTGCAGTTATTTCTGGCTCATCATCTGCTTTTACTTCAACCGTAGACGTATTTACTTGTGTCTTTGATTCAGGTGTAACTGTTGTATCAACTGTTTCAACAGGAGCTGATTTTGGTTGGAACCTAGCGAATAATTCCGCTTGTTTGGCTTTGAAGGAGAAGTCTTCTTTTCCATCAGCTGTTAATTGTGCTTGTGCGCTTGTGTTTGCTTCAACGTGCACGTCAGCTTTTTTAACTGGTGTTTCAACCTGAGCTTGCGTGTTTGCATCTGTTGTTTCAACGGGCGCAGTTCTAGGTTGGAACCTAGCGAACAATTCTGCTTTTTTAGCTGCAAAGG
>CAZBZP010000011.1:9658-68376 GCA_964496435.1 Uncultured Candidatus Berkiella sp. | reverse complement strand
CAACTTCTTTGTCAGTTGTACTTACAGTCTCTACTTTTGCTTGTGCATCAGTGTTCGCAACCGTTGTGGTTTCAACTTCTGTCTTTTGAGCTGGCATTTCAACTTCAGCTTTGTCGGCAGGTTTTGCTTGATTTGTAAAATAGCTTCTAATAAAGTCCATAGCTCTTTGATAAGTAGAAGGCTGCGCTACTTCTTCAACTGCTGCATCAGCATTTTGATCAGTTTGTATTTGTTGCTCTTCTGAATCGCTATCAGAGGATGTTGCTTTATCATCTGCATAATCTTTGACGCTATCAATAAGTCCTGATGTAGATTTAAGCACTCTCTTAGCCGCTTCAAGCAGTTTATTTCTTGCTTCACTTTCATCATGCTCAGAAGTTGGTTTCAGCTCTGCTTTCTTAACGGTATCTTGAATTGCAAATAAATCAGCAATACCATCATACATATCATTGTCAACAACATCAGGGTTAGCTCTGGCAACTACGCCTGCAGCAGGACCTGCTATTGGTGCAACCATAGGAGCCACCGCGGCTGGTAATGCAGCTACTGGTGCCTTGCTATGATCTTCGAATTTAGCAATATTGTTTAAATTAGATTTTAAAGCATCATGAATATCACGCGCGATGATATCTAATAATTTATTTACATCAGCTGCTTTGACTGATTCTACTTTCGTATTTGTTTGGGCATGCTCAGCCGTATTAATTTTAAGTCTGCGGAAATAGTTGCTTTCAAGTTCGCCAGCTTCAGTGTCTTGCGCTTCTTCAATTTCCTCAATAGTAGAAGGAAATTCGATTAACTCTTTGCCAACAATAGGCAAATCTCTGATAAGTGCAGGTACGTCTTCTTGTGTGGCAACAAATGAGGCTTGTTGTTCATTTGGTTGAAAAAAGCCTTTAATATCATCAATTATGTTTGATAAATCCTTCACAGAATCTGTTTGCTTGAATTTCACCAGCAAGTCTTGAATTAATCTGACGCTCATGTAGGTCCCCCAGTTATGATCTATAAATTAAACTGGGTCTAAAATATCATTTATATTTGTTGGGTGTCATACTTATTCCGGCAATTTGAGACAAGCCGCTAAATTAGCCAGATAAGTGAATGCTTTGCAACTTCGTGAAAACGCTCAGGTTTTTACAAAAAGCGGGAAAAATGCATATGCACGCAAATGGGAAGATGGCCTTGGATAGCGCTTTCTAGGATGTAGCGCCTTGGCCCAACAATTTTTTTAAAGCAGCTTCATCCAATATCGGCACACCTAATTTCTGTGCCTTGGTCAATTTTGAACCCGCATCCTCACCCACAATCAATCCATTGGTTTTTGCAGATACACTGTCGGTTACCTTTGCGCCAAGGGCAAGCAAGTCTGCTTTGATTTCATCACGGGGTCGAGACAGCGTGCCAGTGATAACAAAGGTTTTACCATTTAAGGGTCCGTTTCCAGTTTTTTGCTGAGAAACAGGCCAATGAATACCACAATCTAATAATTGCTGAATGACTTGTTGATTACTTTTTTGTTTAAAGAAGTGAACAATATGTCCAGCCACAACCGGCCCCACATCTTCAAGCGCTACTAAAGCTTCTTCGCTGGCTGCCATTAATGCCTCAAGGCTAAAATGGTTGGCAAGCAATAACGCGGTTGATTCACCTACTTCACGAATGCCCAAGGAATAAATAAATTTGGGCAAAGTACTTTTCTTACTTTTTTCAATTGCATCAATAATGTTGTGCGCTGATTTTTCACCCATTCTTTCTAAATGAGAGAGTGTTTCTTGATTGAGCTTATAAATATCCGCCACTGTTTTAATTAATTGGGCTTGTACCAATTGTTCTACAAGTTTTGAACCTAAACCCTCGATATCCATGCCCTTTCTTGAAACAAAATGCTTAATACTCTCTACTTGTTGTGCATGACAAACCAACCCGCCTTCGCAACGTGCAGCCGCCTCACCTTCTAAGCGCACGACTTCTGAACCACAGACAGGACATTTATTTGGCAATTTTATTTCTTTGACCTTGCCGCGCTTCTCCACAATAGATCGCACAACTTCTGGGATCACATCACCCGCGCGACGGACAATCACATAGTCGCCTATGCGAATATCTTTTCTGGCAATTTCATCCATATTATGTAAAGTGGCATTACTGACAATAACCCCGCCAACAGCTACGGGTTTTAATCTTGCAACAGGCGTTAAAGTACCAGTACGTCCCACTTGAAAATCAACATCTTCTAAATGAGTTTCTACTTCTTGCGCAGGAAATTTATAAGCAAGTGCCCATCGAGGTGCTCTGGAAACAAAACCGATTAATTCTTGAAATTCAAAGCTATCTACTTTGACAACGACACCATCTATTTCATAGGGAAGCTTTTCTCTTCTTTTTAGGATATCGCTATAGTATTTCTCGACCGATTCAATACCCTTCACTACTTTGCTTTCAGGAGAGACGCGTACCCCCCAGTTCTGAAGCTGCTTTAAGCTGTCATGGTGTGTCTTAAATGAAGATTTTCCTTTAACGACTTGCGCACTATAAGCATAAAATTCTAATTTTCGCTTTGCGGCAATGCGTGGATCAAGTTGTCTTAAACTCCCCGCAGCGGCATTACGTGGGTTAGCAAAAATCTTTTCACCCTTGGCAGCTTGAGCCACATTTAAAGCCTCAAAACTTGCTTTGGGCATAACAACTTCGCCCCTGACTTCTAGCACCTCAGGAAAATCATTTTGCAACACTAAGGAAATGGTTGGGATGGTTCGCAAATTTGCGGTGATATCTTCACCCGTTGTGCCATCGCCACGCGTTGCGCCTCGTGTGAAAATACCTTTTTCATATATTAAACTAACCGCCAATCCATCAAATTTGGGCTCACAGGAATAGCTTAAGTCTTTATTAGAGTCTAGTAGCTCTTTTATTCTAAGATCAAAACGTTCCAACTCATTCTGTGAAAACGCATTATCTAGCGAGAGCATTCTAGTTAAATGTGTGACGGTTTCAAAACCCGTTGAAGGCCTCTCGCCAACACGTTGTGTTGGCGAATCAGCACTAATCAGTTCAGGATGCGTATTTTCAAGATTTTGAAGTTCTCGAAAAATTTTATCATATTCAGCATCAGGTATAGTGGGCTCATCTAAAATGTAGTAACGGTAGTTATGTTCATTAATTTCTTTTCTTAATTTTTCAACTAGCGTTTTCACATCAGACTTCACAACCACCTTACCACTCCTGATATTCCTCTTCTCTCATTTCAGTTTCTTGTGTCGCGGCTTTAGCTTGGTCACGCAGGTTCTGAATTGTCGTTGTCGTAATGGGTTGTCTTTTCGCATCACAGACTTCGGCTTGTAGGCTTGCTGATAACTGTCTTGCGCAGGTAAGCATCTTTTCAAAGCTCAAAACAGGATCTTCCACTTCATCTAATAACATATACACTAACAAACCAGGAAAGGATTGCTGTGTGATCGTGGCTTGATCGAAAAACCCTGGATTTGCAATAGAGGCCACGCTGTAGAGAATACCTTGTGATGGGTTATCTTGATAATGGCGATGATATAATTTCTGAGCGCCATATCTAAAATGATGCTTGCTGAGTGTAGCTTGCAAAGCAATACCTGTGAATTGCGCACTATGCTTTGGGATCACGGTGAGGGCTATAAAGCCATTGTTTTTGGCTTTCTTAGGCGCTTGGGCTACTGGAGCTTGCGCTTTGATTTCAGGACTTGGAACATGCTTTTCTTCCAAGTCTGGCTCATTAAAATCTTGCAATAGGGGATCTTCATGAATCACAAAAGGATTACTTCTGTCTTTTTCAAAGGCAGTATTAATTTTGTGATCCTGCTGCATTTGTTCAACGCGTTTAAGCTGAGCGACATGGCTTTGAGAGTTTTCCAAAATAGAGTTCTCAAACTCATCATGTAAGGTTTCGCTCTTTTTCTGTTTTTTACGCAAAAATGCATTAAATAGGATAAAGCTACCTAGAACCATTGCAATTATTAGTAACATTAACCGCATTAAACCCTCTCCCTTGTTTTGCTCTTCCCAATTTGCTTTTAGGCGTTGTTGGTATCATGTACTCACTAGTCTGAGCAAATTAGCTCTGAACCATTGATTTTGCTTCTTCAATATCCACAGTAACAAGTCTTGATACGCCTGGTTCGCGCATAGTAACACCTTGTAACTGCTGTGCCATTTCGATGGCCAGTTTATTATGACTAACATAAATAAACTGAACGGATTTTGACATTTCTTTAACCAAATTACAAAAACGTCCAACGTTGTTATCATCCAATGGTGCATCCACCTCGTCTAACATACAAAATGGTGCTGGATTAAGTTGGAAAATCGCAAATACCAAGGCAACCGCTGTGAGCGCTTTCTCTCCACCTGAGAGCAATTGAATAGAACTATTTTTCTTCCCAGGTGGTCTTGCCATCAAAGCAATACCTGTATCTAACAAATCTTCACCGGTCATTTCTAAGTAAGCCTGACCGCCCCCAAAGAGGATAGGAAACAATTTGCTAAAGCCACCGTTAACTTGATCAAAGGTTTCTTGAAACTTGGCCTTGGTTTCCTTGTCGATTTTCTTAATAGCATCTTCAAGGGTTTGCAATGCTTCACTTAAATCTGTGCATTGGGCATCTAAATATTCTTTACGTTGCAAGGCTGCATCATATTCTTCGATAGCCGCCAAGTTAATGGCACCCAAACGCGCAATACTCTTTTCAAGTTCTTCAATGTTTTGCTGCCATTCTTGTTCATTTGCTTCAGGTGGCATTGTTTCAAGCAGAGTTTCTAAGGTGAACTCAGAATTTTTTAATTTTTCCAAGGCGCCTTCACATCGTACTTGTAGAGCTTGCCAGAGCATTTTAGCTTGTTCTAATTGCTCTCTTACTTGTGTTGTTTGTTGCTCAATTAAGAATAGCTTTTGCTCAAGCTCACGCAATGAGATATCAATAGCTGCGACATTATCACGTGCCTGATTTAATTGGGCTTCGATAATGATGCGCTTTTCTAAATTGATTTCTAATTCTTCTCTTAAGGTGCTAATAGGCTCTTCATTTCTTTCCAAGGCAATGATGATGTTTTGCACCCTGTTTTGCGCTTGTTCTATTTGCTCAGCAAATCTACTTAGATTACTGCGCAATGAATCCACTTGCGTTTTTGCCGTTTGCAATTCCATTGATAATTGCTGGGAAATTTGCGAAGCATCTTTGGCTTTTTGTCGCATAATCCCAACTTGGTCATGAACGCTTTGCTTCGTTTGCTGTAGCGCTTCCAGTTCATTTGTCAGCCTTGACATCTCATCCACTGCCGAATGCAAATTGCTACGTGAACTTTGCACTTCTGCTTGGGCATGAGCAATGATCTCTTTACATTCATTCTCTTCGCGTTGGATCTGCCTTTGGCGATTTTGAATTTGCTCAAGCTTATTTTGTTTAATTTTGCGTTCAGACTGTAATGAGACCAACTCTTGCTGCGCTTTACTTTTGTCTTGTTGCTTATTTTCTTTTTCTAATTCAAGCGCTTTTAATTTATCTTCATTGTCTTCTATGGATAGCTGTAATTGTTCTAATTTCTCAGTACTGAGCATAATGTCTTGTGTTAGAGATTTTATTTTTTGTTCTCTGTCTAAAATCCCTGAATCATTATCCGCACAAGTGCTTCTCACCTTTACCCAGCCTTGTCCCATCCAATAGCCTTGGGGCGTAATAACAGATTCATGGGCAGGTATGTTAGCTACTAAGCGCGTTGCCTCATCTAAGGTTTGTGCTATGTGAACACTATGCAGTAATTGATAAATTTTTTCTGGAAAGGCCGATTGTGTAGACAAACAACCAAGCAGCCTACTTTGATCTTTATGTTGTGGTGCTTGATTGCCCCATTCAATTAAATTGAGTCCGGTTTTTTCAAGTGATTCAATCGCTCTTGCAAGACCGCTAAGTTGACCATGCTCAACACCAACCGCTTCCAAAAAGCCTTCCAACACAGTTTCAACTGCATTTTCCCAGCCTGGGGTTACATCAACTTTTTCAGCAACATAATGTAATTCAGTAATGCCTTGAGATTCAAACCAAGCCTTTTTAGCACCTTGGTCTTTGCCCAGCGCTTGCGCCTGCAATGCTTTAAGGGCAGCAAGCTGACCTTGCATTTCATTCAGTGCTTTTTGTTGCGTTTTTACTTCTGGACGCAATGCATTTTGATCGTGATTAATCTTTTCCTTTTGTGATGCAAAGTTTGCCATTTCATCAGCGAAGGCTTCAATCGCTTCTTCTTGGATTAAGATTTTTTCAGTAATCACTTCCATCTCAGCAGCATCAACTGTGGCTTGCTCGCTGAGCTCTTTATGTAAGCGCTCGATACGCTCTTGGGTTAAATGAATTTGTCTTTCAAGTTGCGTGATTTTTGCTTTTTCAGATTCAGCTTGTCTTGTAGGGGCAACCGCATCTTGTTGTGCTTTAGAATGCTGTTCACGCCAGGTTTCCAGTGCCATCTCAGCTTCTAACTGCAATTCACTAGACATGTCTGCACTCTCTTTAGCAGCTTCATATTGAGGGTCTAGGACTTCAATACGTGTCTCAAGTGTGCTTAGGCTATTTTTATCTTGTTCTAATTGTGCTTGGGAGCTTAATAATATTTGCTCTGCTTCAAGCTTATCTGCTAACAATTGTTGCTGACGTTCTTGATGATGTTGAATAGCTTGTTCTATCTTAGCTATTTCACCACCTACACCATAATAACGTTTCTGCACTTCATTTAAAGCATCATTGGCATCCGTTAAGGCAACACGTTGCTTTTCTTGATCCGTCTTATAATGCTGAGAGTTTGCATGCTCTTCTTCTAACTTGACTATAAGCTCTCTGATCTTGGCATCTGTTTCTTTAATTTGAGTATCTAGCCTTTGCCAAGCCAAAGCTGCCAACTGGGCACTTTTCTCATGTTCCTGTGCCTTTAAGATTTTATACTGTTCAGCAGCTTGTGATTGCCTTCTGAGTTTATTGAGCTGGTTTTCAAGCTCGCCTCGAATATCGTTAATTCGGGCAATATTATCTTGTGTATGTTGAATGCGGTTTTCAGTTTCTTTACGTCGCTCTTTGTATTTAGAGATCCCTGCGGCCTCTTCAAGGAAGGTTCTTAAGTCTTCAGGCTTAGCTTCGATCACACGTGTGATCATGCCTTGTTCAATAATGGCATAGCTTCTTGGCCCAAGACCGGTACCTAAAAAGATGTCTGTGATGTCTTTGCGTCGACATTTTTGGCCATTGAGGAAATAAGTGGACTGGCCGTCACGTGTTACCTGACGTTTAATGCCAATTTCTGAGTAGGCCGCATATTCGCCACCCAACTTGCCTTCATTGTTATCAAATAAAAGTTCTACGGTTGCCTGACCAACTGGTTTGCGTGCTGTTGAGCCGCTGAAGATCACGTCTGTTAATGAGCCACCACGCAAGTGCTTGGCAGATGATTCGCCCATTACCCATCGAACGGCATCGATTACATTAGACTTGCCACAGCCATTAGGGCCTGCAATAGCGGTCAAATTACTCATCAGTTGAATCGTGGTGGGATCAACGAATGATTTAAAGCCGGCAAGTTTAATTTTAGTTAATCTCATTTATTTCTCAGTCTTATTCCAAAGCCAAGGGGCTCAAAGGGCTATACTAGCTCCGATTACATATAACATGTACACTGATTCTTATCGAATGCAACAGTATACCATGGAAGTGTTATGAGTCAGGATGCATCTAACGATCAATTAAATATTCTCCTCGTTGAAAATAGTCGTACCGCTCGCATGTTGCTTAGCCGATTTCTCGAAGGCCAAGGCTACCAAGTAGAGTCAGTTAGTACTGGTTCTGAGGCCGTAGAAGCCATTTTACAGTCAAATTATCACATTGTAATCATGGATGTTTTCATGCCCCAAATGAATGGTTATGAGGCAACACAACGTATTCGTGCCATTGAAAGTGATAAATCAAACATACCTGTAATCGCTTTTACCTCCAGCACGGATGAAAAAGATAGAAAAACCTGCCTTGAAGCCGGTATGAATGACTATGTCATTAAATCGGACGATAATGTAGCCCTTCTTGATGTGTTAGCTGAATATCAAACAAAGATATTTTCTCAAAATAAAAAAGTTTCCTAAAAGCCCCAATCTCTTCGCAGCCTTTTCTTTAATCAAGAAAGGGCTTTCGTTCTCTTCGTTCATCTTTACTATATAAGGAAGTACCCATGCTAAGTTTTTTAACCACGCCATTAAATGAAGCCCTCAAAGGTTATACCCCTGTTCAGGTTGTTTTAGGCACGATAGCGCCTATCGTTGGTTATAACTTACTACAAAGAGATTGGCGCAATGATTTTGAATGGTGGCAAAACAAAGCTTTTAATTTACTACCTAAAGTGCCACTCATCGGTGCAAAATTTAAAGCCAAACTCGATAAAGAATTTGAACCTGAATTGGATAAGATGGATAAAGATATCCATGCAAAAAGGCAGCTTGTGTATGATGCACTACCCAAACAAGGCATTGATGGGGAAAATTTACTTGCGCAAATAGCCAAAGATTGTAACGCCGAGCATCTTGGCGATCAGATGTCAGGTGCCATCTATCGGGATGATATCAACTTAGATCAATTTAATGCCAAAATTTTTGCTTTGAGCTCCTATACTAACCCTTTGCATGGTGGTGCTTGGCCAAATATTGCACAACGCGAAGCAGAAGTTATTGCTTGGTGTTCAAAATTGTATCAAGGTGATGAAACTATCTGCGGCACCATTACCTCGGGTGGTACTGGCAGCATTATGGAAGCAATGCGTACCTATAAAGAATGGGCATATAAAGAGAAAGGTATTACTAAACCAAACATCGTCATCCCATCTTCTGCACACGCCGCTTTTGAAAAAGCAGCTCAAACATATGGCATTCGCGTCACTAAAGTACCTGTTGATCCCGCAACTGGCGCCGCTGATGTCCAAGCGATGAAAAGAAAAATTAACAAAAACACCATTGCGCTGGTAGGCTCTGCGCCTAGCTATCCTACAGGGACGGTAGATCCTATCAAAGCTTTAAGCGAAATCGCTTTAGCGAATAATATCGGCATGCATGTTGATGCTTGTTTAGGCGGCTTTTTGATACCCTTTGCTGAAAAAGCAGGCTTCCCGCTTCCTGACTTTGATTTTCGACTTCCCGGGGTTACTACGATTTCTTGTGATACCCATAAATATGGCCAAACACCCAAAGGCTCTTCCGTTATCATGATGAGAAAAGAAATAGGTATACATCAGCCCTATGTATTACTTGATTCTGAAATTGGCATGTATGTCACCCCCGATCAACCCGGTAGCCGCTGTGGAGCTAATATCATGATGACGTGGGGAACCTTAGCTTTAATAGGTGAAGATAAATACGTTGAAACGACAAAACAGATCATCACTTTAAGACAAGAAATCGAAGCTAGATTAAGAGAAATCGAAGATCTTGAGATAATGGGTAACCCCCAGCTCAGCCTTGTCGCTTTTAATACAAAAAATATCAATATCTTCCAAGTGTCACATATGATGAAAGAATTGAAAGGCTGGCACTTAAATAATATTCAAAAACCCAATGGCTGCCATTTATGTCTAACAGCAAGACATTTGAGCTCCCCAGATTTTGCGGAACGTTTTGTGGATGATTTAAAAGCATGTATAGCGCATGTTAAAGCGCATCCCAATGAGAAATTAGCGGGTGATGGTGCGGTTTATGCCACCATGGCTAAAATTCCTGGAGCTGTATCTAAACCCGTTAAGGAAAACTTGGGCCGTCAATTTACTTTTCTGAACTCTCGCATTAAGCCAACCCGAAGTGTGCAACCCACTCAAAGCAAGATGCATGAATTGCAAAGAATTGAAGCTAACGTCAATACGGAAGAGAAAAAAAAGTCACATGCAGTTAAGATGAGCTCGATATAACCCTTATCTTTTCTCATTAATGGCTGTTCGCTCTTTCTTCACCTGTGTTTTTAAATTTAAGTGAGGAAAGAGCAGTTCCATGACTGTAAAATTATTCTATTAATTCTGTCTCGGGTGAAAATAACTTTTTAGCTAAATTACCTGAAGGACTATGCATTCTGGGATCAAAAATATTTAAATCACCAACTACCCAAATATTTTTTGAGGAACGTGCACTTAAGCTGTATAGCATGTTTTCGCCTTGATCAAATACAAAGGGCCTTTGATCTTTTTGACAATAAACAGGCGAAAAGACAACGTTCTGCCATTGCTTATCTGTTAACTCATGAAAAGTAAGCACTTCGCAGTTAAGGCGATGCTCTTTTAATTTTCGGCAAAGTAATTCTTTTTGCGCAACAAATGGCGTGATAATAACTGTATTTGCTAAATGCGATGTAAGTGGACCCGTTTCAAGCCAATGCACAATAAACAAAGCTTGCTGTTCATTGACTAATTGATTGTCTCTTACTTGACTATCACCCTGCTCTGATATGGCATGATATTGCTTCTCTATACAATCATCGTGCCCCAAGCTCAAGGTGGAGATAGTTATGCCATGTTCAAGCGTTGTTTGATAAGTACTATTAGCCAAAGCAACGCTAAAGGCATTACCAAAACTAGGCAGCATACCTTTAAACTGCATTTCTTCTAAGAGCTCATCATCATTGAGACCGTATTGTTTTAACTCCCATTCTTGCGCCACAGAGCTCATGACAGGCAAGGCATGATGGTCTTGATTGTCTCCTAATATGAGTGCTTTTTTTGCTTTAGCAAGAAAAGCGACAACCTCTTGAGGCAGTAAGTTTTGTGCATCATTGATAATCAGTAAATCACAAGCACTGAGATTGCCAGACTGCCACCCAGATTTTTCAAAAATAAGCGCGTATATCTGATGTGCAAAATGGTTTTGCATCCTGAGCACTTGTTCTTCAAAGCTTAGCGTATTACCAAGGCCTGAAAAATGTGACTCAAACCAACTTTCCCATTGCTGTAGGGCGACTTGACTGGCAATTTTGAGCTCCTCAACATCAATGAGTTGCTGCTGTATTTTAGTGCGCGAAACTTTTACATGCTGTATCTTTTCACTCAACTTAGCTACAAGATCTTGTTGAGTAGATTGGCTCGATAATTTAAGCATTTTGCAAAAATAATTTAACTCTTCTTTACGGAGCTTTCTGCTTGGTAAAATCCATGACATAAATTTCCGCTGCATTTTATCTGCAAGCTCAGATTGTAGCTGTAATAAACGTTGCAATTTCTTTTCGAAATGTTCATCTTTTTCATGCAAAGCACTAAGCGATGAGGAGTCATTTTCATATTCGCCATCGCCATCCTCCAGCGAAGCTAAAGCTGTGCTGACAGATACGGCAAGTTGTATTGCATTTTGATATTGTGAGTAAATTTCTTTAAGCTGTGCTTCACTGAAGCTTTTTAACTGATAATGAAACGCATCACACTTACCCTTAGTGTATTGCCAAATCGATGGTATAGCTTGTTGTTTCACGAGAGCATAAGCAACGTGCGCATGCGCGAGGGCATCTATGAAATCCTTTTTAGGCGCTTCTATTGAATTTTTAAGGGCGATAAACTCACCCTCTTCCATTAAGAGCGCATGAATTGCTGCATTAAAGGCTTCCAGATTGAGCGCTTGCCCTGAAGGGGCCGCACATAAAATTGAAGCATGGTTTAAGCACTCATGAGTTTGCATTATTTCTTTCGAGGATAAATCTGTGAGCGTCGCATAACGCTGACAAAGCAAACTGTGCATTGAAGCGCTATCATCCAAGCAGGGTTCTTTCATGATAAAGGCATGGCTAACAAGCTCAAGATCTTGTTGACGACTAGCGCTTTGCCAATCAAATAATCCCTGAATTGACTCATAAGCTTCTTGCCAGCTGTCAAAGGCCAGTTGATTTTCTTCATTGAGCCAATCAAAGCTTAACCATGCATCAACAATATGCATTTGCCCTTGAAGAGGTGCATTGCCAAAAGTTTTTTCATTGTGAATATAGGGAACCCAGGGCAGCGCATGGAGAGATAAGCTTATAGACTTGTTCTGAATACAAACAGGGACCCACATGGGGATCCAATAGAATTTATCGTTTTTATGCTCTGCTACGATAGGGGCAATCCAATATCTGCCATCGGTATTTATATTAGGCACAATGCCTTTTTCAATATCCGATAGATTGGCAATTTCAAAATTGGGCTGTTTTGATAATGTGAGATTATTTAAAGGGCTTCGCCAAAGATTTTGTTGCCAGAGACTCAAAACAGCAGATGTGGGATTATCGTTATGCATAAAGCTGCTCCCTATTATAAAACCCCGCGCTCCTTCCTCGCGCCCTCTTTGATCCCAAAGGGGGGATTGAGGGGGGTTTTAAGCAAGTTAAAAAAAACCACATAATGTTGCCATTATGTGGTTTTTTATTTTAAGTAATGATGCCTTTTAAATAGGTCTTGGTGCCTTTGCACGTGCACGAGCCTGATAACGTGGATCATCATGCCTTAGCTCATCTTGTGGGTAAGGCATATCTGGCGTATTTCTGCGGCGATTTGGACCTGTGTATCTTGGGTCGAAATCCTGGCTTTGTCTTGGATCGAAGCCTGCCTGAGAAATAGCATTTGCTACGCGATGGGTGTTGTTGAGGCCATCATTTGCAAGGTATTCGCCTTCTCTTACGACACTAAAGCCATAATCAGCAGCTTTGCCTATACGAGCACTCGCAGCATGAAGCTTGTCATACTGTCTTGAAAAGGTTTCATAATCCGTTGGGATTGAATTCAATTTTTTATAGGCTGTCATGGTTACCTATCCTTTTAAACCTTTAGGGGTATTTTTGCCAAATTATATAGATGACTAGAATACTTGTCTATACCGATTGCTTTAAGCATTTTGAAGGATATTTAAAAGTCTTTCCAGATAGGTGATGTCTCTTCATCGGCCACTTTATCCCTTTTGGCAGCTATCTTTTTATGTTTCTCAACTTCCTTAATGACGGAGTCGGGCACTTGGCTGCGGTTTTGATTAAAATCACGCAAGAATTTATCTATTTCGCTCATGTAGCCTGTTCTTTGAATTTTCTCAGCCATCACACTCTTCCCATTTTGAATTTACGTGTCCGGCGAAGCCTTTGAGGCGTAGACGGATCCATTTATTGTACACAATTTAAAAGCAAAGCTAGTAGTACGGGTTTTCGCCAGAAGTGTGATCTGTCACATCAATAACGGCAGTTATTTCAGGCACTTGGCTCATAATCGCCTTTTCTATGCCTTGCTTTAAAGTAACATCTACCATGCCACAACCATGACACCCACCGCCAAAGCGTAAGACAACTGCATTCTCTGGTGTTATTTCAACTAAGCTGACCATACCGCCATGACTAGCCAGGTTAGGATTTACTTCATTACTTAAAATAAAGTTTACCTTATCAGTTAGGTTTGCCTCATCGCTGGGCTTAGTTGCGCGTAGATTAGGGGCTGTTATCGCTAACTGACCGCCCATTTTATCGGACTTATAATCGATTTCCGCATCAATAAGGTAAGAAACGCTTGATCTATCGATATATAGCGTAAATTGTTCAAACTCAACAGGGATATCACCTGCACGGTGCTCCCCAGGCGGGCAAAAGGAAATGCTAATATCCGCATTGGGGCGTCCGGGGTGATCAAGGAAAATCCGCAGGCCCATGCCAGGCATGTCTTCCTTTGCGATAAGATGATTAAAATGCTTTTCAGCACTTTCTGAAATATTTATTTTAGGAAGGGTAACTGCATCTACACTCATCTAACACCTGAATACGTAAAATCTTTGGCCTATTTTACTTGATATCCTAGAGCATTTGCTACCAAGCCAAACCTTTGGCATGATGGAGTATTGGCAAAAGAAGATTATTTATCCTGCTAATTAGGTTTGATATACTTCCTTTGTTGGATTTCTATAGAGGAATAGAGAGTAGCACCATGGAGAGTTTGTTTAATGGCTGACAGAAATGTTTTGGATTTTCGCGCCCAAGCCGAACAAATGATGCGGATTATTGAATCACGCCTCCAGGTTGGACAGCGCAATGCTGCTATCGAGTTTCTTATCCTCAAATTTAAGGCCCTCTATGAACAAGGCGTCTCCAGCGGTAGGCTGTATGAAAACCAAGGTATATTCCCCTATTCGCCCTTTTCTGAAGAATAGTGCTGTATATTTATAGTTTATTACCTCACATATAATTAACCCTTCTTAATTTGCCCCTAAGCATCTGATTTTTAAGCATATTCACCAACTATACTTATTTGGTTAAAAAACATAACTATGTCATACTTTATTAAGGCGTATGCGTTTTATGAGGTACTTATGCCAACAGGCTCTGATTTTGACGACATTTTTAATAAATCCAACACAGGACCCATGTTTGAAATGAAAAAGTCGGAAGAACAACGCTTTTTAAAAGCCATGAGACAAATATTTAAAGAATCAGATCTTTTAAAAGGCAAAGTGCCTAACGATAAAATATTGGTGCAAAACTTATCACCTGCCCTAGTCAAAAACCTTAAGGAAATGGCAAAACTCGATCCCACACCGATAAAGGAAATGAAAGCCGCTATTAATAAAGAAATCTCCCCTAAAAAACCGCGTAAGAAATAATTTTTTTGATAAATTTTTTTTGACGTCTTTAAAAAGACGCTCCATAATGTAATCCCTTTCGAGTAGTGCGTAGTTCGAAATATAGGCAGGTTGTAATGGCTTTTTATACCCCCGTTTTTACTAACAGATTTAAACTATTAAAAGGGCAAAATAATACTATGCAGTCCGATGCAGAAATTGATGCACTTTTTGAAAAAGCCGCCAATAGCACACCAGATCCACATGCCGATTTTGCTATTAAAGAAAATTTGCTCGCTAAAATTACAACCAAAGATACTGTTAACTTAACACCTCATGGTATGACGCACTCTCTACAAAGAGCCCAGGAACTTTGCCTTCAAGCAGAACAAGATCCCTTCTTTGAATTAAGAACGTCCTCTTCAAAATCAATGCTCAAATAGATCTTGCGCTTTCACTGATTTCAAAAACAATTTATTCAAAAATTCTAAGGAGGCATTCCGCCTCCCTAAGACCACTGCTAATGCGAAAATGCTAAATAATCTACGCAATTGTCTTTACAAATTTTTGTAAGTAAGTATGCTTATCGCCACGAAGCTGGATAATGCTTGTCTATATATTGGTAGCTACACGCTTTTTGTCATTGCGTGTCTACCGATTGTCGGTATAAGACTGGTCTTTATTGGCTATATGTGAGAAATTTTCGCCCCAACACACTTTACTTAGAAAAATATTGTGTTAACATACTAAATAATTTAGTTGGATAATTGATTAGGATACATACTATGGCTATTTTCATACCAGGAGCTCAGCAGAAACTCGGGGCAAAGGACAGGCCACAACACAATATACCAACTCAGATTAACCTATTTGTTGTTAACGAACTGTATCGTTCAACTTGTGCTGTATTTAATGCCTTAGATCCCAAGGGTCCTCAGCTAGATTTCAAAACCTCACCCAAAGTTCGCTAAGACTTATTAAATCAAATTCAAAGAAAGAGCTTCCTGCATATAACAGAAAGCTCTTTATCAGATTGCTTTAGTTTGTCGTTTTATAATTTTTATAAACGTCCCAACCAATCCAGCCTGCGATGAGTGTTCCGCCGACGATAGGGCCTAACACAGAAGGCAGTAAACCGCCCGCCAACATGCCAGATCCTAAACAAAAGATACTTAGCGTTTGTTCCGCTTGGGAAATCCCGTTTTGTCCTAGGGATTGCAGATCCGCCAAAATAGTCCCACCAGCTACTTGATGAGTTTCGTTAGATTCTAAAGCTCGCATTCATACCTCCTTTTACAACTATACAATGTGAAGCTCCAAATAGATTCTACACGGTAAAGGATAAAAAGAAACAAAATTAAGCGTGGATCAGTTTTAAGAAATACCTGGGGGATGAAATAAGTTAAAAAAGTTTTGGGTAGTATGTTCAGCAATCTTGCTAAGTGGCTCACCGCGTAATGTCGCAATAAACTCTGCAACATGGGAAACATAACCTGGGACATTTGGCTTACCTCGATGCGGTATTGGTGCCAAATAGGGACAATCGGTTTCTATTAACATTCTGTCTAATGGCATCTTTCGAGCAACATCCTGCAAAACAGTAGCATTTTTAAAAGTGACAATGCCAGAAAAAGAAATATAGAAATTCAAATCCATTGCTTTCTTTGCCATTTCCCAATCTTCGGTAAAGCAATGCATAACACCACCTACTTCTTGTGCTTGCTCGCTTTGCATAATGGCTAAAGTATCTTCTTTTGCTTGTCGCGTATGAATAATTAATGGTTTGTTAAATTTCTTTGCACATGCAATATGTTGTTTAAAACGCAATTGCTGCCAATCTATATCGCCTTCTTGACGATAATAGTCTAAACCAGTTTCACCAATGGCTATCACACGCGGATGTGTTGCTTTTTCTATTAAGCTATCTACCTCCAACGCTTGATTAGGTAATTCATTGGGATGCAAGCCTGCAGAAATAAAAACATTAGGATAAGTTTCGGTAATATTAACAAGCGCGGCATGATCGTCAAGGGTGACGGCAACGCTTAAAAAATAGCCAACCTCCCTTTCTTTGGCATGAAGAAGAACATTCTCTAATTTGCCCTCGAAAGGGGTTAAATCAATCATATTAAGATGACAATGGGAATCTACTAACATTCACTCTTTCCAGTAAAAAATTCACATGGTGTGGGTGGGTTTATCTGATTTTAATGCCCCAGCCAGATAAGTTTCAATCTTATTTCTTATTTTCGTGCCCTCTTCACCTTGGAATTGCACACCAATACCGGCAGCCCGGTTACCTTGTGCACCACTGGGTGTGATCCAAATGACTTTACCTTGGCCTGGTAATTTTTCAGTTTCTTCCATCAGATTTAATAATAAAAACACTTCTTCGCCTAATTGATAAGGCTTGCTGGTTGGAATAAATAAACCGCCATTTTTAACAAAAGGGATATATGTTGCGTAAAGCACTGCTTTATCACGAATGGTGAGCGAAAGAATGCCTGGTCGACTTTGTGGAGTGGGCTTTGATTCCCCAAGATTACCGCTATCTTGTGGTGATAAGTTCATTTCATTTTCCTTGCAAACACAATAATTGCCACTGGCAAAATAACGCTTCAAAGAGTAATGACTTATTTATACCTGGCAACGCTAACAGGTTAATGGCTTCAGTTACCTTGTCAGCATAATTCACGAGTGATTGAGCAGAGATTTTTGATTTTAATTGCAAAAACATAGTGGCATGTTTTTCATTGTACAAAAATCCAGTCTCATCCTCTGTCATTACACGTATAAAGTCAGCTAAGAAATTGTATATTAAGTATAGTGCAGACAAGGGCGTGGACGTGAGTAATTGCTGGATTTCCTCAGAATTAAAAGCATTTGATTTTCCTTGCAAAAATGCTTCATAAAGCAATTCATGACCATCCATCGCATTCATGAGCGCTAAAGCGGCCTTTGGAGCTCCTTGGGCATAACGCAAACTTTTTTGAATTGCCTCGCTCGAGGCCAGCGGTGCTTGTTCTTTAAGCCAATCACTTGCAACTTGTTTAGATGGCATTGGTATATTCACTAAAAAGCAACGGCTTTTCAGTGTGGGTAATACGGTATCTTTGTTCGCCACTAAAATTAATACCGTATTGGCAGAAGGTTCTTCTAGCACTTTTAAAAGCGCATTACTGGCAGAAATTTGCAGTTTATCAACACCAAAAATCGCCACGACTTTTCTGCCGAATTGATGTGTTGTTGTTGCTAAAAAATCTACAATGCTTCGAATATCATCGATGCCCACAGGCTCATCTTGAAAATGCAGCCAATCAGGGTGATGGCCTTCTTCATAAAAAATACATGAGCGACACAATCCGCAAGCGCCTGTTGCTGTCGGTGTTTGACATAACAGCAACTTTTCAAAGGCTTGCACTACTTCTGATTTACCTAATCCACTTTCGCCACAAAATAAAAAGGCATGAGGACATTTCTTACTCTGCGTTATTCGCAACAATCGTTGCCAGATAGGTTCAAGCCAAGGGGTGAATGAACTCATCTAAAATGCCTTTTATTGTTTTTTGCACATCTTCTAGCGGCCTTGCGGCATCTACGACACGATAACGCTCAGGATGACGTTTAGCCATATCTAAATACTGTGCGCGAATTCTTTCGAAGAAACTTTTCTTTTCTTTTTCAATTCTGTCTAAGTCTCGCAACTTTAATATGCGCTCAAAAGCTAAATCAACAGGGGCATCTAATAGCACGGTTAAATCAGGCTCAAAATTACCCAATGTCCAGTGATACAATTCATCTATTTTCGTAATTGGAATGCCGCGACCTGCGCCTTGATAGGCATATGTCGCATCCGTAAATCTATCACAAACTACCCATTTACCTTTTTTCAAGGCAGGCTTAATCATATTTTCAACGTGTTGAAATCTGCCCGCATAAAGTAGCAGCAATTCTGTTTCACCATACATTTCTTCATCAAATTCAGAAAGAATGATGCCTCGGATAGCTTCCGATACAGGGGTGCCGCCTGGCTCTCTGGTAACAACAGCTTGAAAGCCCGCATCAATGATGTACTTTGCAATAAAATTAACATTGGTGGATTTTCCTACCCCCTCAATGCCTTCAATGGTAATAAATTTTCCCTTTATATCGTCAGCGTTCATTTGCCGTTCCTTAACACACCAGCCCCTATTTGATAGAGCGCACCAGATAATTGATATTGCTTAACTGCTTCATTATGATCTTTTAAGTCTGCTGAAAAAACGTGCGTGCCATCTCCTTTGGCGACAAAATACAAAGCATCACTTCTGTCTGGATGCATTGCTGCAACAATCGATTGATAAGAAGGGCAAGCGATAGGTGTGGGCGGCAAGCCTTTACGCACATAGGTATTATAGGGCGTGTCTTTTCTTAATTGTTCACGTGTTAGCTTGCCGGTATATTCCTTTTGCAAGCCATAAACAACCGTTGGATCAGCTTGTAGCCGCATGCCTTTTTGTAAACGTCGATGAAATACCCCTGAGATTAAATTTCGTTCTTTATCTAAAGCTGCTTCTTTTTCAATAATAGAAGCGAGGATCAGTCCTTCATATGCGGAAGATAAGGCCACATCGGGTGAACGCATATTCCAGGCTGTTTGTAATTTTTTGCTCATCAATTGATGCGCTCGCATTAAAATACTGATATCACTCATATTGGCAGTATAGAAATATGTTTCTGGATAAAATTGTCCCTCAAGAGGTTCATTAATTCCTAAAAGTTGCATTACCTCTTGCAAAGATTTGCCTTTTAAAGTTTTTACAATTTTAGGCGAAGCTTCTATGGTTGCTAAAATATCTTCAAAAGTGCTGCCTTCTATTAAGGTAAAAGGATATTGAATGACCTCTCCTTTAACTAACTTTCGTATTAATGTTTCAGGCGTTGTACTCAGTACAATTTCATATTCTCCGGCTTTGAGCAATTTCTCATAGCCTTTGTATTGAATATACCAACCTAAAAAAAGGCGTTGCTTTTCGTTTAGCACACCTTCTTTTTTTAATTGATAAAGCATAGATAGTGCACCTGTACCGGGTGCTAAGGTGTAAGTAATAGTTTGTGAAGAATGGCTTAAGGGCGTGCTAGAAAATTTTGAGAAACTATAGAGGGAGAAAACGCCAAGAACTAAAAGGAGCGCTGCCAGCAGGAGTGATACGACTACGCCCCTTCTTATCATACTCTTCCCATTTTGAATTTATGTGTCCGCCAAAGCATCAAGCGGCTGCTGTCTCCCACTCAAACCTTTAGACGCTTTCCCGCTTCGCAGGATAAGCGCCTAAATTCAAAATGGTTCGAGTATACTGGGATTTACTAAAAAAATATCAAATACGCTTAAATATGACTGATGCGTTCGTGCCACCAAAGCCAAATGAGTTTGATGCAACCACATCAATTTTCATCTCACGAGCCACGTTAGGCACAAAATCCAAGTCACAATCTTCGCTGGGTTTAACCAAATTGATGGTTGGTGGTGCAATTTGATCACGAATTGCTAATACACTAAACATCGACTCAATAGCACCTGCAGCACCCAGCAAATGGCCCGTCATAGATTTTGTAGAGCTAACGGCTATCTTTTTAGCATGTTGACCAAGCGCAACTTTAATAGCCAAACACTCGCCCAAATCACCAACAGGTGTGGATGTACCATGTGCGTTTACATAATCAATTTCTTCGGCATTAATTTTGGCATCATTAAGTGCAGCTGTCATTGCAGCAGCTTCTCCAATACCACCTTCTGAATAACTGGTGATATGGAATGCAGAACCACTCATGCCAAAACCGATAACTTCAGCGTATATCTTTGCGCCACGTTTTTTAGCATTTTCATATTCTTCTAATACTAAAACACTGGCACCATCGCCTAAAACAAAGCCATCTCTTTCTACATCCCAAGGACGACTTGCCTGTTCGGGTGCATCATTACGGGTTGAAAGCGCGCGTGAGGCAGCAAAGCCACCTAAACCAAGGGGCGTGCTCCCCTTTTCTGCTCCGCCGGCAACCATAATATCGGCATCACCATAAGCAATACTTCTGGCAGCCATACCAATGCTATGCAAGCCTGTCGTACAAGCAGTTGCAAAAGCAAGATTGGGGCCTTGAAAGCCGTACATAATGGATACATAACCCGCACTCATATTGATAATTGCGCCGGGTATAAAGAAAGGAGAAATTCTTCTGGGACCAGAATCACGGTATTCATCATGATTCTTTTCAATAAAACCTAAGCCACCAATGCCAGAGCCAATGGATACACCGATACGTGTAGCATTGTCTGGGTGTGCTTTTAAACCTGCATCGTTTATGGCTTGTACCGCAGCAGCAATACCATATTGGACGAAGAGATCCATTTTTCGTGATTCTTTTGCCGATATGCCAAAAGCTTGTGGATCAAAGTCACGCACCAGTCCGCCAATCTTGGCGCTGAAGCTTGTCACATCAAATGTGTCAATTAGACGGATCCCGCTTTTGCCAGCAAGGATATTTCGCCAGCTGGTTTCAACATCATTTCCCACTGGGGAAACAACGCCTAAGCCAGTGACAACAACTCGTCGTTGTTGATGGCCGTTCATAATGGATGGCTCCTACAAATAAATTTAGGGGCTGCCTAAGCAGCCCTGCTGAAGATTTACTTCTTCTTCGCGTGTTCTTCTACGTAGGCAATCGCTTCCCTTAGGGTAGTGATTTTTTCTGCTTCCTCATCAGGAATTTCGATTTCAAATTCTTCTTCTAGGGCCATGACTAACTCGACTGTATCGAGAGAATCTGCGCCTAGATCATCAACAAATTTTGATTCGGGTTGAACTTTATCACGATCTAAACCGAGCTGTTCCACCACGATATCTGTTACTCGCTCCTCAATGCTGTTCATCACAACTTGTTCCTCAGCCATTTTATGCCTTACGCTCCACCAAATAAAGTTAAAAAACTAACATTAATGGTTTAATACCTAGTTAGAATGAGCGCAAATGCTAACAAAATATTCTCATCAGCGCTATATCTTATAACCAGTAAATTAAGTTAGACCATTAACATTCCACCGTTCACATGGATAGTTTCACCTGTAATATAACGTGCCTGCTCTGAGGCCAGAAACCCTACGGTTGACGCGATATCTTCAGGTCTACCCATTTCCCCTACTGGGATATTGGTTAACAACGACTCCCTTTGAGCTTCGGGTAACACCTTGGTCATATCTGTATCGATAAACCCTGGTGCCACTACATTAACAGTTATACCACGAGATGCAATTTCTTTTGCCAGCGCCTTTGAGAAGCCAATGACACCCGCTTTGCTTGCACAATAGTTTGCTTGACCGGGATTTCCCATTATGCCAACTACTGAACTTATTGAAATAATACGTCCCCATTTGGCTTTGAGCATACCACGCACACAAGCTTTGGAAAGTCGAAACATCCCCGTCAAATTGGTTTGCAAGGTTGCTTCCCACTCTTCCTCTTTCATACGCATAACAAGATTATCGCGGGTAATGCCGGCGTTATTGACCAAAATTAAGGCAGGCCCTAGATCATCTTCAATGGATTTAAGACAAGCATTAATAGATTCGGCATTAGCTACATCCAAGACACGGCCATAGCCTTTTAAATTATGTTGCTCTAAATATTTTGAAATCGCTTGCGCGCCATTTTCTGAGGTTGCTGTACCAACAACTGTTGCGCCCATTTGACCAAGTGTTATCGCAATAGCCTGTCCAATGCCGCGACTGGCACCTGTTACCAAAGCTACTTTTCCTTCAAGGGATGATAATTGCCACATAATCTGTCCTTCCTATTGTTAAGCAATTGCGCTTAAGGTTGTCGTTAACTCTTCAGGGGTTTCAATGCTGAACGATTTCATATCAGGTGATATGCGCTTAATAAGTCCGGCCAATACTTTGCCAGGACCACATTCAATCGCAAGTTGTATATCTTCATTGGCTAGACGTTGCACAGTTTCAACCCATCTGACAGGTTGATACAACTGCTCAACCAAGCGTGCACGAATATCATCTGGATGATTTGAAATCTCAACATTCACATTATGAATTACAGGAATGCGCGGTTTTTCAATTTTCACTGAGGTTAAATAAGTCGCTAATTTTTCAGCAGCAGGTTTCATTAATGCACAATGTGATGGAACGCTGACAGGCAACATAATCACACGCTTAGCACCTTTGGTTTTAGCTAAAGCACTGGCGCGTTCAACCGCCTGAATATTGCCTGCAATAACAGTTTGACCTGGTGCATTTAAGTTCACAGGTGAAACCACTTCGCTCTGTGCCGCTTCTTTACAGACTTCAGCTAAAACAGCATCATCCATACCAATTACTGCCGCCATAGCGCCTTGGCCCTGGGGAACAGCTTCTTGCATTAATTTGCCACGCAATGCGACTAATTTCACAGCATCACTTAAAGATATCGCCTGTGAACACACTAAGGCCGAATATTCACCTAAGCTGTGACCGGCAAGCAATTTAGGAAGTGCACCATCTACTTTTTGCCACATATGCCACAATGCAACACTTGATGTGAGCAAAACAGGCTGTGTATTTACTGTATCATTCAAACTTTCTTGTGGACCGAATTGGGCTATTTCCCATAAATCTTTGCCTACAGCTTGGCTTGCTTCATTAAATATGTCGTTTATCAGCGCATACTTTTCAGAAGCTGCTTTTAACATACCGAGTTGTTGTGATCCCTGGCCAGGGAATACAAAGCTTAAAGAAGAGTTTTGTTTTGTCATGAAAGCCTCTGCATTTTTACTTGTGCGCAGGGGCGGACTTCATGTCCGCCCACGCAGAATTAAAATATAAGAAGTGCTGATCCCCAAGTCATCCCACCGCCAATCGCCTCTAAAAGCAATGTTTGACCTTTTTTAATACGGCCATCGCGAACAGCCGTATCTAATGCCAAGGGAATTGAAGCACTGGAAGTGTTACTGTGTGTTTCAACGGTGCAGATGACTTTGTCCATCGGTAAACCTAGTTTATCTGCTGTTGCTTGAATAATTCTAATATTTGCCTGGTGAGGAACTAACCAATCAATATCTTGCGGCGTTAATTGATGAACTTGTAATATATTTTTAACAAGCTCCCCCAGTTTAGATACAGCTAATTTAAATACTTTTTGTCCATTCATTTGAATAAAAGGCTGTAAATTGTTTAATGGGGTATTAAAGGTTTCAACTTCACTGGGATGCGTTGGTGATTGATGAAGGCCTAATTGCATGTTGTCGACATACAAAATATCATCATAATTACCATCAGCGTATAAATGGGTTGATAAGATGCCGGGCGTCTCACTTGCTTCTAGCACAACAGCACCAGCACCATCCCCAAATAAAACACATGTGTTTCTATCTGACCAATCAAATAAACGGCTCATTAATTCAGTGCCAATCACCAGCGCTCTTTTAACACTACCAGATTTTATATATTGATCAGCAATGCTTAATGCATAGACAAATCCAGAACATGCAGCTTGAATATCAAAGGCAATGCAGGTTGGCACTTTTAGTTGTTTTTGTATCAAACAGGCTGTGGCAGGAAATATTTTATCAGGCGACCCTGTTGCCACAATAATAAGATCGATATCTTGAGGCCCCACTTTTGCCATCGTCATGGCTTGCATGGCCGCTTGCGCGCCCATGTTAGTCGCAGTTTCGTCTTTTGCTGCGATATGACGGGATTTAATCCCTGTACGTTCAACTATCCAATCATGGGAGGTATTAACGCGCTTTTCCCAATCTGCATTGCTAAAAATAGTCGGTGGCAAATAGCTGCCCGTACCGATAATACTTGAATATGTCATGAGGGTTTACGCTCACCTAAATACAACTCAACTTCAGAGCGAATTTTTTCAGGAATGTTATTTTCAGCTTCAACTAAAGCTTCATGAATTGCTTGTTTAAAGCTAAAACGTTGTGCATTACCGTGGCTTTTAATTACTACGCCATTGAGGCCTAACAAACTGGCACCATTGTAACGACTGGGATCAAAACGAGACTTAATGGTTTTTAATATTGGCATTGCAAGCAATGCAATAATTTTTGTATACCAATTACGTGTGAATTCGCGCCGAATAAAATCGACCAGCATTCTAGCAACACCTTCACTGGATTTGAGTGCAACATTCCCAACAAAACCATCACAAACCACGACATCTGCCTTGCCCTGGTACATATCTGTACCTTCAACAAAACCAATGTAATTGATCATTTCAGTTTCACTGAGCATTTGCGCTGCTTGCTTAACAGCTTCAGAACCTTTAATAGCTTCAGATCCAATGTTCAAAAGACCTACGCGTGGTCTTGCAATATTGTCAGATGCTGCCGCCAAAACAGAGCCCATGACTGCAAACTGGAATAAATGTTCGCCGTCACAATCCACGTTTGCGCCCAAATCTAACATGCGCATGCGACCCATTTTGTCTTGATCAGCTCTGATAGGAATGGAATATACAATCGCGGGTCTATCAATCCCAGGGAGTGTTTTTAAAACAAACCTGGCAATTGCCATTAAAGCACCTGTATTGCCTGCGCTGACACATGCCGCAGCAATACCTTCTTTAACCATATTTATGGAAACTCTCATGGAGGAATCTTTTTTCAAACGCAGCGCCGCTGCAGGCGATTCATCCATCTCCACTTTTTCAGTAGCGTGATGAATACGAAGACGTGTTTCATCGAATGCATTACCGTGACGCTTCAGCTCGTCACTAATCAGTTGCTGATCGCCAACCAAGATAACGCTAAGGTGGGGATATTCGGCTAATGCATCTAAGGCAGCGGGCACGACCACACCTGGGCCATGATCGCCACCCATCGCATCTAGCGCAATGCTAACATTATTCAAAATTTTTACTCTTCGTCAGCATCCACAGCCGCTTGAGCAATTACTTGGCGGCCACGGTAGTAACCATCTGCAGTAATGTGATGGCGACGATGGGTTTCACCGGTTTCTTGATCAATTGACAAAGTAGGTTTGCTAACCTTGTCATGTGATCTTCTTTGATTACGTCTTGAACGTGTTGTCCGCGCTTGTCCTACTGCCATTTGTTTTCACCATTTAATTTTAGTTAACAAAAATTTTTATAATTTACTTGCTATATTAGCTAATTAGCTTGCTTTCACCCGTGTCGAAACTAACACAAATAGGTTCGTGGCACGGTGCCAAGGGTAACGCAAGGTGTATCTCTTCTGCAATCCATTCTGCTACGTTAATTTCACCTGTAGGCGCCCAAAGGGGTTCATACTGTCCCGGTAAGCGCTCGGCTTGTTGGTCACTCGCCACAGGGCTGACTTCAAATTCTGCGTTTAGGTGATAATCCATGGGTTGCAGACAACGCTGGCAAATAAGCTCCAATGT
Source organism: Uncultured Candidatus Berkiella sp. (assembly GCA_964496435.1). Lineage (GTDB taxonomy): Bacteria > Pseudomonadota > Gammaproteobacteria > Berkiellales > Berkiellaceae > Berkiella. The sequence goes on along the minus strand of CAZBZP010000011.1, from coordinate 42,394 downwards.
CGTACTAATATTGCCTTTGACACAACATAAGCTATCAAGATCCATAGAAAAATTGAGGCTAACGGCCACGATGCTATCTTTTTTTATAGATAGTTCATTCATGACACCTTTTAAGTGACTCAACTTGATTTCACCACTAAATTCTGTTCCACCAGCAGGAGACTGGCGACATAATTTTTCGGGTGCAAGGTATTTTGGCAGTTCATTATGTGACATAGGGCGTGAATAATATCTTTTCATCAATAGCGAGTCAAAAGTCCGTGCATGCTATGACAATAGTCATAAAAATAAAATGATAATTTTTATGTGATAATTATCTATAGAAACTGAGGATGTTAGCCATTCAGATTACTCTATAGTTCAAAGCGTGCTGATATATTGAAGCACCAGTTACTTTTATGGCTTTTTCGGTGGCTTGGGTAGGTTATCATTTTTGGGTGCAGATAGGACTTGCTTCCTATCATCTATCATTTTCTTTAGTATCCCTTCGGCTTTTACATTTGCTTCTTCAGTCGTTGTTCCCAGCTTTTCATGTTTTTGGATGGCCATGATAACTGCAGCTTTTGTAACGTCGACCGCTTCAACAGCAAGTGGATTTTTGGAAGAGCCAATTCTGTCTTGCATTTCGATTAAAGCATCCAATGCAGGTGTCAGGAGATCTTTATTAAATGAGGCGCGATTATATAAGACCATGGCATAATGATTAACAATATCAGTGATTTCCTCTTTTTGTTTGGGGAAAAGTTTCCCGCCTGAATGTTCAATCAAATCGAGCGCATTTTCCCATTTTTCACGTAAAAGTGGCTGTATTGATAAATTTTCTGAATTATTAACATGGATCTGTATACCTCCACCTGAGGTGTCCATCGCAATCCTACTAGGCTTATTATCAATCCAAGCTGTCATACTCCACGTATCTGAAATAGCTTCTGCGGTTGTTTCTAAAACTTCAATATCTTGCGTTGCTCTAAAGAGGGTTTCTGCCTTATCTATGTAATAATGCTTTTCATTTGTATTGCCATAGAATTCACCTTCTTGAATAGCCATGGGTGCTATCCCACGCATATGCGCTTCTAATTCCATATCTTCTTCGGAATTAACTTTAGACATTGCATAATAATTACCTTGCCTGGTTTCGCCAACCCCTTTTCCCTTGGCTTGCATCTGCGATAACTCAGTGCCTGCTTTAACAGTGATAACTTTAACCGGCATAGAAAAATCAATCCCATTACAGTGACTTTTTAAGTTGTTGTAATTATCTAAAAGGGAAGGATCACCTTGTAAATAATGATTAAATGCCGTCATAACGCGTTCAACAAGTTTAGGATCAACCTGAAATGATTCACCACTCTTAGCGTACTTAGTGACAGCGCCATTGCTAAAAGTTAAGCCTTTGCGAGAATCAACACGTTTATTATCATTTTGCTCAGGGAATGTGCATAGTTTTTGAATTTTAGGGTTTCTTCCGGAGAGTTCTTTTATGTATTCTACAGCAAAATCGTGGACTTTCTTTTGATTTATAGAGGTGCTTGACATATAACCATCCATCTTAACAAACCCTTTAATTGTTTGATTTTGGTGATTATTAAAAAGTTCCCTATTTAGCCACTAAATTATAAATTATGCTGAAAAAATGATGAAAAACAACTTAATAATGCGGGATAATTGCTAGCATATTCACACAGTTTACAGTATCATCTTTTCAACTAGTTTTTTCATCTATAATGGATTTGATATTACACATGGCTTCACTCATTCTTGCTTCAAGCTCAATATATCGCAAAGAATTACTCTCTCGTCTCAAAGTACCTTTTACTAGTTTTTCACCTCACATTGATGAGTCTCGCCTAAGTAATGAAAGTATTCCTGACATGGTAAAAAGATTATCCTGCGCAAAAGCAAAGGCGGGTTCTTTACAATATCCTGAAAGTATTTGTATTGGCTCTGATGTGGTTGCAGCGCTCGATAATACAATTTTAGGAAAGCCCGAAACGCATGAAAATGCTGTTCAACAATTAATGCAAATGAGCGGCAAAGAAATTATATTTTATACTGGGGTTTGTGTGAGTGCGCCCTCGCTCAACTTTGAAACTTATCATTTAAGTCCAACGAAAGTGCAATTTAAAAAACTGAACCTTGATATGATTGAGCATTATTTGCAAAAAGAAAAGCCCTATCAAAGCGCAGGTAGCTTTAAAGCTGAAACCTTAGCTATCGCATTAATTGAACGTTATGAGTGTGAAGATCCAACAGCTATTATTGGCTTGCCGCTGATGTTTTTGAGTCAACAATTAATTACGCTTGGTGTCGATGTTCTTTAGTTTTTTTGCTTTACAACACAACATCTGGCGCTACAACTTGCATGGGTACCTGTAGGGTAATGGTATCCATGATTGGTATAACAGGGCTTGACGCCTGAGCATGTGGTGCTGTGATAATATCATTGCTTGCAGGCATTAAAATATCACTCATCTCTAATGGCTTGGCTTCATTTAAACCCAACACCTTCTCCGTCATCGTTTTTAAGATATCTGCCTCATGTCGTATTTCACTTTTAACCCATTCTTTAAAGTAATAAGAACCCCAATTTTTCATAAAATAACCTTGAACATAGGGTTTGAGACCTGTTTCTTCATAAACGGTATCGACTACTTGAGATGCACTAGCAGAAATAATACCGCCAGATATGAGACTTTTAATGTTAATGCCATCTAAATTGGTAGATGTTTCACCAAAATAACGCTTCAAATCAAATTGCATAAAATCTTGTATCAAAGAAGATTTCTCATCTGGCAAATTGATTTTGAATGGATTATTAAGTGCCGCAAGATCTTCACAATTATCACCCCAAATGGCACATTTTGCGCTGTAGAACATGTACTTTGCATTATTGGTGTGCACTTCGGTGAAAGATTCAACAAATTGCGCTAAAAATGGATTTGCAACTGCATTAAATAATTTAAAACCCATCGATACTTCAGCGCGTACGGCAAAGGTCGAGGCACCTTCCAATTTAGCTGCAGAAACTAAACCATAATATGTTGAAAATCCTACCGAGCTGACAATAAATTTATCTACCTGTTCCTTGCTGATTGGCTCAATATACTGCGCATGTAAGGATAACGCTTTTTCACTGACCATCGTGGTCATATCATGAATATAGTTTAAAGAGGTTTGGGCCCAAGTTGCATGTTGTGGAGCCACCTTAACATCTGTTACCTCTGCCAATTTAGTAACAGGGACTGTTCTATCTTCACTTGTCTCAATGGGGGCAGGCATCAAAGTTATAACTTCGGCTGCTAATGTTACTGTTGTTGCTGTAGCAACTGCTGGTGCTTGCGCTTGCTGCGAAAAACCTTGTCGCAAGGACATTAAATATTGTTTTATTTGTAATTTATCGGACGACATCTTAACACCACAATAGCGAGCACAATTGAGTTAAAAAGATAACACTCAAGATGGATGCTGTAAATACAAAAAAAGGCTTTTTTAAGGGGACTTTATAGTAAAAATGAAGGTATCTACACGAAAAGGGCCTCATAAGAGGCCCCTTGATAAGAGAGGTGTGATTAACGAAGTGTGTTTGGCGTTAATCCCAGCTCTGTTGAGAGTTGCTTGCTCATGCTTGCACCCATTCTGGAAGCCAAGCGATCAAGTAAGCTATGGGATGCGCTGTAATCAATGATTTCTTCAACTTTGATTACTTCTCTAGCAACATAACCTGCACTGCCTAAGCCATCGATAAGGCCTAATTCAAGTGCTTTTTCGCCGGTCCAGAATAAACCACTGTAAAGTTCTTCTGGGTCGCCTTTGATTCTGTCGCCGCGTCCTGCTTTAACTGCATCAATAAAGTGTTTATGCACATTATCAAGTAAGTTTTGTGCAAACTGAACTTGTGTTGGATTTTCAGGCTTGAAGGGATCCATAAACATTTTATTTTTGCCTGCTGAAAGTGATCTTGATTCAACGCCAACTTTTTTCATGACATCGACAAAACCAAAGCCTGGCATTAAAACGCCAATCGAGCCCACAATACTGGAGGCATTAGCATAAATTTGATCCGCACCAGCAGCGACGTAATAGCCACCTGAAGCACAGATATCAACAACGACAGCGTACACTTTCTTCTCAGGATTTTTCTTACGAAGACGTACTAATTCATCATAGATATACGCGCTTTGCACTGGTGTGCCACCAGGTGAATTGATTCGTAAAATCACTGCCTTTACTTTTGGCTCTTCAAAAGCATGACGAAGACTAGAAGCGATTTGATCAGCTTCTACTTCTTGGCCTTGACCAATCGTACCCATCATGTCAATTAAAGCAACATGATCTTTAAGTACTTGTTTTGGTTTACCTTGGAACCAATAGATGGTCATAAAAAGGATATAACCAATAATAATAAGCTTGAAAAAAATTCCCCAACGTCTTGAACGTCTATGTTCTTCAACAGACGATAAAAGCGTCTTTTCAAGTACATCGCGTTCCCAACCAGGGGACATATTTGTTTCCTGCATAGCAGTTCCTCTTATTTTCTTAAGTTTTCACAATACTGTTCAAAGCTTTTAGGCATCTCACTGGTTACAATTAATTGATGGGGCTTATAAGGCAATTCAACAATTAATTGATGTGCATGCAAAAATAATGGCGTTGTCGTTTCCACTTTGCCATATTTTTCATCCCCAAGAATAGGGTGTCCCATGAAAGCGCAATGGACACGGATTTGATGTGTACGTCCTGTTACAGGTGATGCTTTGAGCAAGGTCGCCTCTTCAAAATGTTCAATCACTTCAAAAAGTGTTTTTGAAGGTTTGCCTTGTGGATCCACCTTCACCATTCTTTCACCTGATTTTAAAACAAATTTATGCAATGGGGCTTCAACTGACTTGCCACCCTTCCATTTACCCTGCACCAAAGCAAAATAGTGCTTATCAATTTGACCATTTTTTAGGCAGTTATGTAAGTGAGTCAGAATTTGCCGACTCTTTGCAATCATGACACAGCCAGAGGTGTCTCTATCCAATCGGTGCACCAGCTCTAAAAAGGGTGCATCCGGTCTCATGGCTCTAATAGATTCAATTAAGCCCAAAGAGATCCCACTGCCACCGTGTACTGCCAATCCAGCTGGTTTATTAATAACCAATAAATGGTCATCTTCATAAAGAACAGACTGCTCAAGTAACTTACTTAGTTTTGTGCCAGGATGAACTTTTTCTTCTTCTTTTGATGACATTCGTATGGGGGGAATGCGGATGGTATCGCCTACTGATAAGCGGTAACTTACTGATATTCTTCCTTTATTTACTCGTACTTCCCCTTTACGAATGATACGGTAAATGCGGCTTTTGGGCACACCACGCAAAAACGTCGATAAGAAGTTATCGAGACGTTGTCCCGCATGATTATCATTGATGACAATTTGCTGAACTTGGGTAAGTGGCTGATGACTGGCTAACATTGAGAAATTATATACTGCTCACTCCCATTTGTCCGCTTTTTTTCCCTTTTGGGATCAACTAGTTCGGTGGGTCAAAAACTGATAAAATTCTTACGTTGCTAACACTTATTGGAATTTATAAGGCTTACTTAGCAACGATGTGCTGATAGGAGCGAACCATCTCGAGGCTAGAATAGTTACCATCTCCTTGTTATTTTCATTTAATTAGCCATCGTTCACATCATATTGTGACATCACGTAGGCATAAGACAAGGCGAACAGCTTCCTCTTTGAAATGAAGATTGAGTCCCCCTATAAGAAAGCACCAAGAAAGCATTGCATTGAAATGCATGTGCTCATTAATACAAAACGTAAAAACATAAATACGTTAAACATAAATACAACGGATTACCATGACTAAAAGAATGTTAATAAACGCTACCCAAAAAGAAGAAATTCGAGTTGCATTGGTAGATGGGCAAACCCTATACGATCTCGATATTGAACGCACTGGTCGCGCACAGAAAAAAGCAAGCATTTACAAAGGGCGCGTCACACGCGTTGAACCCAGCCTTGAAGCTGCCTTTATTGACTATGGCGCTGAAAGACACGGATTTTTACCCCTCAAGGAAGTTGCCAGAGAATACTTTAGCAATCATCATGAAGGACGCCCTAATATCCGTGATGCGCTAAGACCTGGCCAAGAATTAATTGTTCAAGTTGATAAAGAAGAGCGCGGCAACAAAGGGGCAGCTCTTACAACCTACATTGGTCTTGCAGGCTGTTACCTCGTGTTAATGCCTAATAACCCAAGAGCAGGTGGCATCTCACGACGTATTGAAGGCGACGAAAGAAGTGATCTCAAAGATGTGCTCAGCCAATTACCCCTTCCTGAAGGAATGGGTCTTATTGTGCGCACAGCTGGTTTGGGCCGCAACCTTGAAGAATTAAGTTGGGATTTGGATGTTTTATTGAGCCAATGGCAAGCAATTCAACAAGCCTCTGGACGCAGTGCACCCTTTTTAATTCATCGTGAAAGCGATGTCGTTATACGCGCTATTCGCGATTACTTAAAACCAGATATCTCTGAAATTCTTGTCGATACTGATGAAGCTTATCATCACGCCAAAAATCACATTCAAATTGTGCGTCCTGATTTCGCTGAAAGGGTCAAGAAATATCACGATGCTATCCCTCTTTTTAACCGCTTCCAAATTGAAAGCCAAATTGAGTCTGCTTTTAAACGGGAAGTTGCACTTGAAAACGGCGCTTCTATTGTTATCGACCCAACAGAAGCACTTATTGCCATTGATATCAACTCCGCCCGCGCAACAGAAGGTTCTGATATCGAAGAAACCGCATTACAAACAAACTTGGTTGCGGCAAAAGAAATCGCCAGACAATTGCGTTTACGCGATATCGGTGGCTTGATTGTCATCGACTTTATCGATATGAACTCTTCGCGTAACCAACGTATGGTTGAAAATCACCTGCGTGAAGAATTAGGTTCAGACAGAGCACGCATACAGCTTGGTCGTATTTCACGCTTTGGTTTGCTGGAAATGTCACGCCAACGCTTGCGCCCCTCCTTAGGTGATTCAAGTGGTGTTACCTGCCCTCGCTGCGAAGGCCAAGGCACAATACGTAATATTCAATCCCTCGCCTTAGCATTAATGCGTGTGATTGAAGATGAGGCAATGAAAGATAATACGCGCCAAGTAAATGTCCAAGTGCCCGTGGATCTAGCAGCCTACTTGCTCAACGAAAAACGCCAAGCAGTGATGACCTTGGAAGAAAGACATCACATTCGCATTTTAGTGTTACCTAACCCGCATTTAGTAACACCACAATACGAAGTAGTGCGCATTCGTGAAGACGATGCTGAAAGCGAATTGCCCAGCTTTAAACAAATCACGCAGGTTGAGCGCAAAACCGAAGATTTCATGAAGCAAACGCAACCTGAAAAAATAGACGAACCTGCTATCAAGCACATTACGTCTATTGCGCCTGCACCAATGAAAATATCACGTGAGAAAGGATTGATTCGCCGTATCTGGAGCGCCGTATTTGGTAGCGAAACAGAAAAACCTGCTCGTCGAAGCGCATCAGGTAGTGGCTCTGCTGAAGGACGCACCCAAGGTGGTCGTTCTCATCAACAACACCGCAGACGTTCCCACCATCGTGGCAATGAAAGAGGTGATAGACAAGAGCGTGGCGAACGTCATGGTCGCGACAGACACGAACGTCAAGACAGAAACGAGCGTCATGACAGACAAGAACGTCATGGCAGACATGATCGTCAAGACAGAAATGAGCGTCAGGACAGACACGAGCGTCAGGACAGACATGAACGTCAAGACAGAAACGAGCGTCAAGACAGAAATGAACGTCAAGACAGACACGAGCGTCAAGACAGACATGAACGTCAAGACAGACATGAACGTCAAGACAGAAACGAGCGTCAAGACAGAAATGAACGCCAAGAAAGACACGAACGTCAGGACAGACACGAACGTCATGACAGGCACGAACGTCAGGACAGACAAGAACAACCAGAAAGACACGAACGTCAGGAAGGTCGTCAGGATCAAAGACAAAGTGGTGATCAAAGAGAAAGAGGCAGACGTCAAAATCGTAACCGCCGTCAAGGTGGTCAGCGCCGCGATGATAGATATCAACGTGACTCTCAACCAACGCAACAATTTGAAGATCAAGATGCTTTAGTGAGAGATGACAGAGCTGCAACTACTACCCAAACTTATGAAGTAGCTCCTTTGAGCAATGATGAAACAGTTGTTAAAGCGCAAGCACCTAGCGTTGCCCAGCCTAAACAACCAACAATCACTGAGCTACCACCGCCACCCGCTGTTGCTGCAAAGAAAACAATGCCGATGCCAGAACGCTCAACGCCGCAAGCTATTGCGGATCGTAAAAAGCAGGATGCTATCAGTATTGTGCGTTTAACGACTGAAGAAAAAGAACGTACTGTTGTGACTTTGTCAGAATCAGATATTCCTGTGAGCGAGCATCATTACACTTTAGTTAGTACCCGAAAAGAAGCAGTTGTACAGGAACCTAAAGCACATGTTCATCAAAAGATAACGACATCGACGCCTTCCCAGGATTCAGTCGTTACGATGGATGAATCCATGCCTGCTCAACAGCAGCCTCGTCATTTAAATCAAGTGGTGACAAAACAAAGCGCTGTGAGTCATAAAGAGCATAAGTCTGAGCCCGCTCCTTCTTATGAAACCATTGTAGAAGAAGACGAGCAACGTTAATTTCTGCCTTTAGAGAGACGGCACGCCGTGCCGTCTTTGACCTCGATTTTCAATTTCTGCTGTTACTTGTTTAGCCTTAGCGTGTTTGCCTACAAATACTGTAAAGGTAATGACAACAGGTTTTGCATGCCACTGTGATTGGGGGGCATGCTTATGATGAGGACATTGATGGCGATGCGGATGCACGTGTTTATCTTGGCGTGCAGCTTGCTGCATAGGTGTAAAACTAGGTAAAGGTCTTGCAACAGGCGTTAGTGTTTGTTTAGCAACTGGCGTTACTGTTTGTTTTACAACAGGCACTTCTATGGGTTTTGCTGCCTGCTTAGCCTGCACAGGTACTTGTGGTAATGGTCGTGATTTAGGTACAAGCACTGGTGCTTGTGGTAATGGGCGTGATTTAGGTAACAATACTGGTGCTTGTTTTCCATGGTCCTTATCAAATTGCTGCCGATAAATATCTGCATGAGAAAAGTTTTTACCGTTAATGGGTGTATTGCATATCTGCCACCAATGATTAAATGAATTAACACTGTCCGTTTTAATATTACGAAGCTCATAGTCTGTGAAACGTATACCTTTATCTCTTAATGCGCCAATAATCGCAGGATCTGAAAAGACATCTTTATCGATCTTCTTTGCTTCTAAATGCGTATAAGTGTATTCAGCCAGTTCTATCGCACGTGCGTAATCATCTCTTTTACTATAATTGCTAGTCGAAATATATTGCTGGCTAAAAAACTGAAAATAAGGGTTTTTTGCATTACACAATTCAAATATCAACGTTTCAATTATTTTTGCAGGCGATGCGTTATTGGGTAATTTGATACTTCGCTTCAAACTGACAAGGGCACCATTAGACGTGGTTGCACTTTGATTATATGTGCCACCTGTGGCAAGTGCTGATGGGGAAACAAAATCGATATTGATAGGCCCCAGTTTGGTAGCTTCAATAATCAAAGTATGGAGCGCAGGCATAAATGGCACTAATGTTATAAATTCTTTAAACCATTTTTCCGTAGTCGTAGAACCATTAAAATTAATATTTAATTTTTCAAAATGTAACATAGAAATCTCTGAGTTATTCGCTTGACTGGCCGCGAACTCTACAGAAAAATGTCATCACTTGTAATTGGAATAAGATGAGAGGTTGATATTGGGCGATAGTAGGAAGGTTGTAAAAATCCCCCTTTGATAACAAAGGGGGTAAAAACATTCGATCTTTCCCCCTTTGTTATCAAAGGGGGTAAAAACATTCGATCTTTCCCCCTTTGTTATCAAAGGGGGATTAAGGGGGTTTTATAAGAGAATCAAATCTCCTCATCACTCCTGATCCGTCTGGCCTCTTCTTCCAGCATCACGGGAATATCATCACGAATAGGAAAACCTAGCTTATCAAGTTTACAGATGAGCTCGTTGTTTTCCTTTTTATAGACGAGGGGTTGCTTGCAAATGGGACAAGCGAGAATGTCTAAGAGCTTTTTGTCCATCTTGTAATCTCCGAAGTAACTTATCTAAAAACTTATCTTCAAGCTTGACTGTTAAAGGAACCACATAAGCATTAGGAATAGGAAATTGTCCGCATTTAACAGCATCCTTTTCTGTCATGAATATAGGGTATTCATCCTTAAAATCAAAATCTTTGAGCGCAAAAGCATGATGATCAGCAAAAGGATGCTCAATGACCTCGATCCCAGCTTGCCTTAGCATGTCAAAAAAACGTTTAGGATGACCAATTCCTGCCACAGCATGCACGACTTTAGCACGAAACTGCGCAAGTGTTGCGCTTTCATTTTTATCATGTAAGGAATAAATATGGTCTTGTAACTGTGTATGCATTGACCATTCATCACCTTTAGCCTCGCCCTTTGCAACAATAAAGTCGACGCGTTTTAAACGTCGAGGGCTTTCACGTAGCGGGCCAATCGGTAAACAAAAACCATTTCCAAAGCGTCTCTTTGCATCCAACACTGCAATTTCAATATCTCTTTCAATAGCATAATGTTGTAACCCATCATCGCAGATTATCACATCCACCTGCTCAAATTGCTTTTCAATCAGTTTTAATGCATTCACGCGCGAGCGACTAGCGACAACGACCATATCTTTACATTTTCTTGCCATGAATAAAGCTTCATCGCCAATGTTTTGCGCTAGCAAATTAGAGGATACGCAGACAACCTCGCCTTTTTTTAAGTTGCTGCCATAACCATGCATAATAATAGCGGGATGAAAGCCTTTCGATTGTAAGGTCTGCGCCAATGCTGCAACCAAAGGCGTTTTGCCCGTACCACCAACGCTAATGTTTCCCACAATGATTACCGGCTTATTGGCTCTATAGGGCCCCTTCCATAGCAAATAGTGATAGCGCAACCAGGAAAGACTTTGAAAAATCCAACTTAAGGGCGCTAAGGCATAACAAAGCCATGTTTTGCGATGCCAAAAAGAAAGTACAAAAGTCTCCAGGCGGCTTTTCATCTAAGCATTAACTGCCTTGGTTGGGGGATCTTGATATTGCATCACTCTTAAAGAGGCGTATAAACCATTTAAACGCATCAATTCTTCATGCGTTCCCATTTCAATGATTTGACCTTTGTCTATAACAATAATTCTATCTGCTTTTTCAATAGTGGATAAACGATGCGCTATCACTAAGGTCGTGCATGAAGCCATCAATTTTTCCAAAGCATCTTGAATATAACGTTCAGATTCCGTATCCAGCGCACTGGTTGCTTCATCTAAAATTAAAATAGGTGCTTTTTTCAAAATGGCTCTGGCAATGGCAATACGTTGACGTTGCCCGCCTGATAGTCTCACGCCATTTTCGCCAACCAAAGTATCAAATCCTTGGGCGAGGTTTTCAATAAACTCTTTTGCGTGAGCAGATTGTGCGGCTTTAATGATGTCTTCTTGCGTAGCATTATCACAGCCATAGGCAATATTGTTTGCAACGGTGTCATTGAATAAAGTGACATGCTGCGAAACAATGGCAATTTGCTGACGTAGTGTTGCCAAAGGTAAATCGTTGACATTGATACCATCAACAAAGATCTCACCCTGTCCATCATAAAAACGTGGCAACAAATTCACCAAGGTGGATTTCCCACCCCCAGAGCGGCCTACCAGTGCTATTGTTTCACCGGCTTTTACTTCAAAACTAATATTTTTTAAGATTTGCTCATCGGTTTGTCCATAATTGAAACTCACTTCACGATAAGCCACATTCCCTGCTGGGAAGCGTAAGGTTTTATTACCATTATCAACTTCGGCGGGCTCATCTAAAAAAGCAAAAATACTGGCTGCGCCTGCTATCCCTTTTTGAATGTTATTATTTAATTTGGTGAATTCCTTAATGGGCTTTAGTAAGGCAATCATTGAGGTCATCATCGCAGCAAAAGCGCCTGGCGTGATGGACGTCCGCAGTGCGTCTTCTGGGTTTAAGGTAGCAAGGTACACTGTGACAGCCAAAGCCATCGAGCCAATAATTTGTACCATCGGCACACTTAAGGCTGAGGTTGCGATTAACTTCATCTCTTGGCGACGGTTTCGTTGTAATACGCCTTCAAAACGCTCTTGTTCAAATGCTTGGCCACCAAAAGCTTTGATCACTTTTTGACCTTCAATCGCTTCTTCGGCAGCATGGGTCACATTACCCATTGAATCCTGTATACGGGTGCTAACACCGCGTACTCTTTTACTAACGACTTGCATTACGCCAATCATGATAGGAATGGTAATAAAAAATAAAACGGTCAGTCGCCAGCTAATAGAAAGCATCACGGCAATAATGGCAATGATGGTGAATGATTCTCTTACTAAGGTGGTTAAAGCATCTGAGCTTGCATTGGCCACTTGTTCAACGTTGTAAGTTATTTTTGATAAAATTTCACCGCTGGTGTTGCGATCATAATAAGAGGTTGGCAACTTCAGCAAATGCAAAAACATTTCCTGGCGAAAATTCATGACCACATTTCTGCCTACCCAACCCATAAAAAAGGTGGACAAGAAGGTGGCAACCCCTCTGATAACGAAGATACCAATGATGGCAAAAGGGATCCATTGAATAAATGTTCTATTGTGATTAACAAAACCTTCATTTAAGAGCGGTTCTAAAAGTTTGATCATGCCGGCATCAACACCGCCATAGATAATGTTACCTAAAATAGCTAAAACAAATGCGTAACGATATGGCCAGACATAAGTTAATAAACGTCTGTAAACCGCTTTGCTAGAATAAACGGGTTTGGTATTCATTGATCTTTTTAACTACCTACTGAATTGTGAATTACTTCTGCGCCCGGCGTCCCCTGTTAGGGGAACGCCTCCTTTCTTTTACGCTGCGCTCGAATTAAATTCGCCGCTTGCGATTAAGGGGGAGAATGTCACTTCTCCCCCTTAATTATCCCCCATCGCTAAGGGCTAGAGAGGATTATTATTTCTGAGCAATGATTTGTACTTTGGAAATGCCTAATTGGGAGGCAACTTCCAAGACAGAGACCACTGCTTGGTGTGGGGCTTTTTTATCACCAGCCACGATAATGGCCAGTGATTTATTATTTTCCAATTTTGCCGCTAAGATGCGCTTTAATTTCTTCGCATCATTGCTGCCTAAGGACTGTCCATTAAGATAATAAGCGCCTGTTGCATCAACCCCTATCTCAAGCGTATTACCTTCATTTGCAAACGATTGCGCTTCAGCCTTGGGTAACTGCACACCCAGCTGGGTGGCCCCCTTAAAAAGGCTTGTCGATACGACAAAAAAGAGCAACAACATAAAAACAACGTCTATGAAGGGGGTTAAGTCTAACCCGAGTTCCTCTGCTCTTTTCTCACGAAATCGCATTTATGCTATCCCTAGACCTGGTTCTGCGTAGGGGCGGACTTCATGTCCGCCCTCTTTAAATTCCTGTGTCTTTTCTAGGGCGGACATGAAGTCCGCCCCTACAATGCTAATTCATAGCATTGGGCAGATTATATCTCATAAGTTCATTTGCTTATACCATTTTTAGGCTTCAGCCTTATCAAGTTTGCGAACTGTCATAGTTGGACCCAAGGCTTTTAAACCATCAACCAGTTTTTGGGCCTCTTTTTCCAGTTTTGCCGCAAATTCATCAATTCTTCTTCTGAAATACCGGTGAAACATTAAGCAAGGAATAGCGATAAATAAGCCAAAAGCCGTGGTTAATAAAGCCTGGGCTATGCCACCTGCTAAAGCTTCTGGATCAGGTGTGCCGCCCAAAACAGCAAATATTTGTATCATCCCTAAAACCGTACCCAATAAACCCAGCAAAGGTGCAGCAGAGGCAATGGTGCCCAAAGTATTGAGATATCTTTCCAACTCAACGATAACTTGGCGTCCCTGGTCTTCCATTCGAGAGCGCATGGCAGAGATCCCCTGCTCACTGTGCTGCAAACCTTTGGATAAAATGTGACCTAAGGGGCTGTGGATGGCCAATTCACTTAGGCGTAATGGCTTACTGTTTGGCTGAGAAAGGCTTCGCAAAATATATTGAACCAAATCAATAGGAATAATTTTGGGCTCTCTTAATACCCAAAGACGTTCCGCAATAATCGCCAAAGCGATAATGGAACAACCCAACAGCGGGAACATCAACCAGCCTCCTGCCAGTAATAGGTCTATCACCTTCTTTCTCCCTTTATCTCGGTGTTGTGACTACAGATCACGATGCCAATAACGACGAGTATGTGCTCGCCAACTAAGAGGGGAAATTAGTTCAGTTTCTTTCCCTAAGTGAAACACTAAGGCCCCCGTCTGCGATACCAGCAAGTTTTTTGCACCTGCCTCTTCATAGCGTTGTATCACTGCTTGCTTAGGAAATCCATATTGATTTGCCAATCCTACTGCAAACAACGCATATTTCGGCTTTACTGCTTGGATAAAATCTAACGAGGAAGACGTCAAACTTCCATGATGCGGCACAACCAAAATAGTACTCTCTAGCGCATTTGCCTCGTTTTCTAAAAGTCGTTGTTCTGCTTGTCGTTCTATATCTCCCGCAATGAGCACACTGTGCTCAGGACTTGATACCTTCAATACACATGAAAGATTGTTGCGGTTTTTGCTCAGTAATTCACTGGGGTTAAGAATTGAAAACTTTACGCCATTCCATTCCCAGCTTTGCCCTGCCAAACACTTTGTCGCCACTTGGCTTAGGCGTTGTGGCTCAGAGGTTAAAAGCTCGCCTATTGCTTCTTGTGGTATGGCCACAAGACCCCCACGATGATCAAGATCGCTATGGCTAATAATAACTTTATCTAAAGTCTTGATATGTGATGCACGCAAAAAAGGAAGAATAGCTTGAGCACCTGCGGCAACAGGACCGGCATCAAATAATAAAGCATGATCTCTTGTCTTAATGCATGCACTCAATCCTTGTCCCACATCCAATAAGCTAAAGACATACTCCCCTTCCTTTAAAGGTGGCGGCTCATACAACAAAATAGGTAATAAACACAACATTGCCCACCCTCTTCCAGGCAGTTTAGAAGGCGCAATAAGGAGCAAAACACCAAAGATCCCAAGCAAAATATAGGCATAGGGTACTTGACCAATTTCATGAATAGGAAATAGCGCATTTATTTTTTCTAAAAACCACCAAACACATATGAGCGCCATATTGGCGACAGAAAAACATAATTTAGCAAGCCAGGGCATGGTTAAAGACAAAAACAAGCCTAATAAACAACAGGGGACTATCAGTAAATCAATTAGCGGTAGTGCGACCATATTGGCTAAGGGTGATACCCAGGAAATTTGCTGAAAATAGAATGCACACAAAGGAATGAGCCCAACAAAAACTATCCATTGCGGCATTACCCATTTTCGCCATCCTTTCAAAGCATTTTTAGAAGAACCATAAATTAAGGCTGCAACACAAGCAAAAGAGAGCCAAAAACCCACTTGAAGTGGCGCCTGTGGATCAACCGCTAAAACACCAATACAGGCTAAGGCCAAAGCCTGCCAAGTTAATACAGGTTGGCGTCTTAACAAGGACACAATACTGATTAAAATCATTACTAAGGCGCGTTGGGTGGGAATCGAAAACCCGGCAAGTGCAGAATAAATAAGAGCACCGATTAAAGCCACAATTGCACCATAACATTTAGCTGGCATCCAATTCGTCAACCGACTAGAGCGTCTCGCTAAAAAGGTTACCCAACTCCCGCACAGTAAAGCAATCACACTAATATGCATACCAGATATGGCAATGGCATGCACTGTGCCGGTTGCTTGAAAAATGTGCCATTGTTCAGGGGGTATTAGATGATAAATGCCTAAAGTCGTTGCCGTGATAACACCCACAAAGGGCTTATCATTTAAAAGCAAAACCAGATTGTCATAGAGTTTTTGTCGCCATCTTGAGAGTGAAAATGCATTCGACGCTTGATAATGCGCCAATGCAATGACTTTTCCGGTTGCAGCTATACCCTCCAGGAAGTATTGCTTTTCTTGATCAAAACCACCTGGGTTTGATAATGACCAACGCGGTTTTAATTTAACGCTTGCACAAAAATTATCGCCATCCTGTAAATTTACACTTGCTTGCTGCCAAAAGAGCCGTATTTTCACTAAAGACGCTTTGAGCGTTTCACCTTTATAGCTATGCAAATTAGCATCAAATCGTAATCCATGTTTATGATGAAGCGTTATACCTTCTACTTTGCCGCAGACTTCAATGCTTTTTTGCATATCTTCAAGAGGTAGTTGCCATTGTAGCTTCTGCGCCGCAGCAAAATAGGCCCAACTAAATCCAAGCGCTACACTTAAAGAATACAACGCAATAGCTTTATATAAAGGTGTTCGCTTTCGCCAAAGTGTGAGTGAAATACTCAGTAATATGCCGCAGCCTATCATTATATTTACAGTATGCGGTAAAGATGAACAAAAATTCAGCGAGCTAGTACCAGTTAAAAGCCCCAGGGCGAAAGAGATAAGCATAAACATCAAACCTAAAATGCATAACAATGGCAAAAAAACTATTTAAAAGACTAATTTCAAAATACATACCCAACATCAAAGAGCTCAAAGACAAAGAGCTCAAAATGTTGGGCAAGTTTATCAATGATCCTAATCTTTGGCATCTTAATCGTTATTCTGTGTCCACGGCTTTTAGTACTGGTCTTTTTGCTGCTCTCATTCCTGTTCCATTCCAAATGTTATTGGCAGCCATTCTCTCTGTTATCTTCAGAGCCAATATCCCAATTGCAGCAGCCTTAGCATGGGTTTCTAATCCCCTTACCACGCCACCTTTGCTTTATTTAGAATATAAAGTCGGCGCATGGCTGTTGCATATGGAACCTAAACCTTTTCATTTTGAAGCCTCCCTAGATTGGGTCATTGATCAATACCATATATTCGGCGCCCCCATTCTGCTGGGTTGTGTTGTAGTTGCTATCGTTTTTGCCATTTTGGGCAATTTGATTGTAAGACTTATTTGGAGAATATCCGTTATCTTTGCTTGGAAAAAACGCATTCGCAGATTAAAAGCGGGCACAATAAAACGAAAAAGAAAAAAAATGCGTAAAAAGAAAGCCAAGGAAAAATAATGGCTAAAAAATTCTTTAAAAAATATATGCCTTCTCGCCATACGATTTTTAATAACCGCTATTTAAAACCATTTAGCCATCTTTTATCTTCACCCAATTTATGGCATCTCAATCGTTATTCTGTTGCAACGGCTATGAGCATCGGTTTATTTGTGGGGTTTATGCCCATACCAGGGCACATGATTATTGCCGCCTTTGTCTCACTGATTGTCAAAGCAAATTTGCCTTTATCGATTGCTTTAGTCTGGGTTAATAATCCTTTTACTATCGCGCCCATGTTTTTCTTTGCCTATGAATTAGGTGTGCATTTATTACATGTTCCTCATGAACATTTTCATATTGAAATAACAACCCACTGGTTAGTGCATGAACTTAAACACTATTATGATCCCTTGTTATTAGGTTGCTTTATCTGCGGCAGCGTTTGCGCCATCGTAGGCAATTTCGCTGTTCGAATTTATTGGCGTTATCATGCCTCACGGGCTTGGAGAAAAAGAGCAAAAAGACGTCAAAGACACGTCATAGGTGATATACACGCTAAATAAGGCCCGCAAAGGCGCCTTTTTTCGGATAGAGTCCCATAGCTATGCTCTGGCTAACCTAGACTTCACGTCCAGATAATACTAACATGTTAGAAGCATCATTTTTGGGTAAACGCAAAGCTTTAAACACATGGCGAAAAACTTAATTAAAAAGTACATTCCCTCACCCGATAAAATCCAAGCAAATAAATATTTGCGGATTTTCGGAAAGCTATTGCATAACCCCAATCTCTGGCATTTAAACAGAAACAGTGTTGCTAAAGCGGCAAGCATTGGTTTGTTTATCACTTATATCCCTTTCCCAGGGCATATGATTTTAGCCTCTTTCATGGCAATTTTGCTGCGTGCTAATTTACCAATATCTGTTGCTCTAGTGTGGGTAATAAACCCCCTCACTATTATTCCTATGTTTGGTTTTGCTTATACCTTGGGTGCACTGATGCTTGGTGTTACCTTGCAAGATCTTAACTTTGCGTCAATCACCGTACTACAAGATGTGTGGCAACCGTTTTTATTAGGCTGCTTTTTATGCGGCACATTTTTAGCTGCAGCAGGCAATCTGTTGGTGAGAGTATTATGGCGTTATTCTGTGGCGAAGAATTGGAGAAGACGTCAAGAATCGAGAAAGCAGGTTTCTGTAATCTAAATTCTTCATTCATTTTTAGGGCGGACATGAAGTCCGCCCCTACAAGAATAGAAAAAGTTATTTAATCGTTTCCAAACCATCATTCAGTACCCCTTTATTTAGGGATACGATTCTGTCCATACGCTTAGCTAGGCCCATATCATGGGTTACCACAATAAAACTGGTGCCAAGCTCTTTTATAAGCTGCATCATCAATTCATAAACTAAATCAGCGTTATGGTTATCCAAATTACCCGTTGGCTCATCCGCCAGTATGCACTTAGGCTCTGTTACCAAGGCACGCGCGATGGCAACGCGTTGACGCTCCCCACCGGACATGGTGGCAGGTTTATGTTGAATACGATGCCCCAAACCAACCCTGTCTAATATTGTTAAGGCGCGCTTCTTTGCTATGCTCACTGACAAGCCTTGAATGAGCAAAGGCATGCAAACATTTTCAAGGGCGGTGAATTCAGGTAATAAATGATGGAATTGGAAAATAAGGCCCAACACTCGATTACGTAAATACCCACGCTTACGCTCTGATAAAGAATGTAAGTCGGTATTGTCCAAAATCACTTTACCTTCACTTGGCGCTTCCAGACCACCCAATAAATTGAGCAAGGTCGTTTTACCAGAACCTGAGCGGCCAACAATCGCAACGCTTTCACCTGGTTGTACGGAGAAATCCACTTTATCTAATACGGGGATTTCTCTATCACCATCTATATAGGATTTTTTAATATTTTGGCAAAATAAAATCGGATTAAGCTTCATGACGTAGGGCCTCCGCTGGTTGTACATTCGCTGCACGCCAAGCAGGATGAATCGTGGCCAATAAACTTAAGACCATTGCACTCGCGGCAATCAGCACGACGTCATGCGTTTGCAGATCTGAAGGTAAGAAACTAATGAAGTAAACATCTGCTGATAGGAATTTAACCCTAAATGCACGTTCAATCGCAGCCACAAGTTCACTGACGTTCAGTGCCAAGGCAATACCACCAACAACGCCTAATATTGTACCAATGAAACCAATAATGGCGCCCTGACAGATAAAGATTGCCATGATTTTACGGGCTGATGCACCTAAAGCACGCAACACACCTATATCAGCACGTTTATCTGTAACCACCATGACCAAAGTAGAAATCAAATTAAAGACCGCGATGGCTAAAATCATGATCAAGGTAAAGAACATCATCGTTTTTTCCATCTTCACCGCACTAAAGTAAGTGCTATTGAGTAAGGTCCAATCGACGACGTTATAAAGACCATGCATTTCATCATAGAGTTCTTTAGCAACCCTGGGCGCTGCAAAGGGATCATCCAAACGCAGTTGGATCCCGGTTATGCCGCCTTGGGTTTTAAATATTTTTGCAGCATCAGCGATATTCATGAAAACAAAGCCGCTATCGTAGATATAACCTACTTCAAAAATACCAACGATATTTAAACGCTTCAGGCGTGGCGCGACACCTGCCATTGAGACAGTGACCTCTGGTATAACCAAAGTGACCGTATCGCCAACATTAACCCCAAGCAATCTGGCTAAGTAAGATCCAATAATAACGTTAAATGAACCTTCTTTTAAATCGTCTACGCTCCCCACTTTGAGGGTGCTGCGTAAGGGGAAGACCGCATCGATGGCACCAGGCTCAACACCTTTGACCACGATACCACGTACATCTTTGCCGCGGGTCAACATCCCTTGGCCATCCACATAGGGGCCCGCTGCCTCAACATCTTTGTGCAGCATTAACTTATCAGAGAGGCCTTGCCAATTTTGTAAATTTTCTCCCCAACCACTCACCATCACATGGGGGGTAATGCTTAAAATCCTACTGCGGATCTCTTTGGTAAAACCATTCATCACAGAGAGAACCGTAATAAGGACCGTCACCCCAAGGGCTATCCCTATCATGGAAACCACCGAAATAAAGGTGATGAAATGATCGCGGCGCTTAAAGTTGGTGTAACGTGCACCAATGAATAGAAAAAAGGGTCTAAACATTATTTATTTATCACTTTAATATAATTACTTCAGTTTAACCTAAAAGTGCCCCCCTAGTCACAGCATTTGACAGCAAGGTGCGCCCCTGGAAGAATACCTTGGCTTAAAAACTAATATTAAGTTATTAAATTACATAACTAACAGGCTGCTCCGTAATCTCATGATAGTCATTTTAAAACCATCTATCTCCCCCGATTCACCTGAGTATCGTTATACCTTAAGTGCCCTGCAAGGTTTAGCGGGCGTTGATATACAACAGCATAATACGCATGGCACAGATAATGTTATTCGGGAAATCTATTTAATTGGTAATACGGATCATATCTCTAAAGATAACATCGAAGCACTGCCTGGTGTCTTACGCGTTATTCGCATTTCTACAGAATATCAAATTTTAGGAAGAGAAGGACTACAGCAAAAGGGTTTTGAGTTTAGCTATAATGACGTTGTCTTTTCTCAGAATAACCTGCAGGTGTTTGCAGGACTTTGTGCCGTAGATAATATGGAAAATGTTGAAGCGATGATGAGAACGCTCAACATGTATGGACAAACCTGTACGCGCATGGGTGCTTATAAACCACGCACCAGTCCTTATTCATTCCAGGGGCTTGGCAAATCATGCTTACCCTATGTCTTTGAGATAGCCGGCAAATATGGCATTAAAGTCATCGCCATGGAAGTTACCCATCAACGCCATATTGAAGAAATAAATGAATTATTAAATAAGGCTGGCAACCCTACGGGTGTGATGCTACAAATCGGCACACGCAATGCGCAAAATTTTGAATTATTACGCGAAGTAGGCTCACAACAAACCTTCCCGGTTTTATTTAAACGTGGCTATGGCATAACCCTTTCCGAATCCCTACATGCAGCTGAATACCTCGCGCATGCTGGCAATCACCAAATTATATTTTGTTTACGCGGTGTGAAATCACTATTTGGTTCACCTCATCGTAACATGGTTGATTTTGCTCATGTGCCCGTTATTCGTCGTTTAACCAAAATGCCAGTCTGTATTGATCCCTCTCACTCTGTGGGCATGCTGGAGAAAACCCCTGAAGGCCTGAGTGATATTTTCCATGCTACAGCCCAAGGTGTTATCAGTGGGGCCAATATGGTACTTGTTGATTTTCATCCTAACCCACCCAGCGCAGTCGTGGATAGCCGCCAAGCCATCCCTCTTAGTGCATTGGAATGGTTTTTAGAAGATGTTGCTATTGCCCGTGAAGCATTTGAAAAAAGAAGCAAACTTGCCGCTAAGAAATTAAAAACCTAGGTCATTTTATGCTCCCGACAATCGATTCTCTTGAACAGCTTTTACCACAAAAAGCTGGTGATAAAGTATCATGGGGAAACCTAAAAGGTTCCACACTTCCTTTTGTAATCGCGCAAACTGAACTAACACGCAAACAACCTATTGTCTTGATTTGCATTGATTCCCAAAGCGCTAACAGATTAGAAAGAGAACTTAAGCTCTTCATAAAGGAAGATATCCCTGTTTTACAATTTCCTGATTGGGAAACATTGCCTTATGATAATTTTTCACCACATCAAGATATTATTTCTGATAGATTACGGGTTCTCAATGAACTAAGCTCCCTAGATAGAGGGATCTTAGTCGTACCCATCACGACTTTGTTACATCGCGTTTCCCCCAAAACCTATGTGCATGCACATAGTCTGGTGCTAAAAGTCGGCACCAAATTTAATTGGGACGAAATGCGCTTGAGATTTGAACAAAGCGGTTATATTTGTGTATCTCAAGTTGTCACCCATGGTGAATTTGCCTTGCGTGGTAGCATCGTTGATATCTTTCCGATGGGACAGGAAAAACCTATCCGCATTGATCTCTTTGATAATGAAATTGATTCGCTACGCATTTTTGATCCTGAAACACAACGCTCAGAAGACAAAATTGAATCCCTAACGTGCTTGCCTGCAAGAGAGTTTCCTTTAACGGAGAAAGCGATTACGCTTTTTAGACAACAATGGCGTGCCAATTTTGAAGGTGACCCGTCACTTAGTCCTATATATCAAGATGTTTCCCAAGGAACACCTTCTCAGGGGATAGAATATTATCTACCTTTGTTTTTTGAAGAAACGAATACCTTATTCGATTATTTTCCGCAAAATGCGCTTATTATCCGTCACGATATTGAAAGCGCATGCGAAAAGTTTTGGAAGGACGTTCATTTACGTTATGAGCAATACCGCCATGACTATCAGCGCCCTTTATTAAAGCCTGAAGAACTTTTTATTAAAGCCAATACTTTGTTTGGTCACATTAATCAATTCCCACAAGTGTTTGTACAACAAACTGCTTTTGAAAAAACCAAACAAGGGATTGTTAATTTTAAGGCCAAAGATTTTCCTGATCTTACTATTGATGCACGAAATGATGCCCCTATCGCACGCCTAAAGCACTTTTTAAGCGAACAAACACAAAAGATATTGATTTGTGTAGAATCCGCCGGCAGAAGAGAATCCTTGCTGGAATTATTTCATCGTCATGACATTCGCCCTAAAATCGTCAAAGACTGGCAAGCTTTTTATGAGGAAAATACCCCTCTTGGCATGACCGTTGCTTCCCTAGATGAAGGGATTTGGCTTGAAGAGCCTAATCTTCTTTGGATTGTTGAACATCAACTTTATGGCCAACAGGTCATGCAACGCCGTCGTCGGCAAAAAGTGGTGCAAGATCTTGATGCGCCCATTCGCGACCTTTCCGAATTAACTTTAGGCGCGCCTGTTGTGCATATTGACCATGGTGTTGGTCGCTATAAAGGGTTAACCCATATCAGCATCGACAATACACCCGCTGAATATGTCATATTAGAATATGCTGATAACGATAAACTTTATGTACCTGTGAATTCCTTGCACTTAATCAGCCAATATAGCGGTGCAAACCTGGATAACGCCCCCTTGCATAAGCTGGGCACAGAACAGTGGGACAAAGCAAAGAAGAAAGCCCAAGAAAAAGCCTATGATGTGGCTGCTGAGCTACTTGATATCTATGCCTCAAGAGCGGCTAAAAAAGGGCATCGTTTTTCAAATCCTTCGGATAATTATTTCCAATTTGCAGGTAGTTTCCCCTTTGAGGAAACACCCGATCAAGCCAAAGCTATTGAACAAGTGCTTAGCGATATGCGCGACGATAAGCCCATGGACAGATTAGTGTGTGGTGATGTTGGCTTTGGTAAAACAGAAGTTGCCTTAAGAGCTGCTTTTGTGGCTGCCTTAGATGGCAAGCAAGTTGTGATATTAGTGCCAACCACTTTGCTGGCACAACAGCACTATGAAACCTTTAGCGACAGATTTGCCGATTGGCCGGTACGCATTGATGTGCTTTCTCGTTTTAAAACCAAGAAAGAACAAGATGCGATTATTCAGCAAGTTGCACAAGGCAAAATTGATATCGTCATTGGCACCCATAAACTTTTAAATGAAGAAATTAAATACCAAAACTTGGGGCTATTGATTATCGATGAAGAACATCGTTTTGGTGTTAGACAAAAAGAACGTCTTAAAGCATTTCGTACAGAAGTGGATATCCTTACCTTAACTGCGACGCCTATTCCACGAACATTAAATATGGCTTTTGCTTCTTTGCGCGATCTCTCTATTATTGCAACGCCACCTGCAAAACGCTTAAGCATCAAGACCTTTGTGCGCGAATATAATCAAACACAAATTGTCGAAGCTGTGCTTCGTGAATTAATGCGCGGCGGTCAAGTTTATTACTTACATAATGACGTTGAAACCATCGAAAAAGTCGGACGTGAGCTGCAAGAACTTATTCCCCAAGCACGTGTAGGTGTTGCACATGGCCAGATGCGAGAGCGTCAATTAGAACAGGTCATGTCAGACTTTTATCATCAACGCTTTAATGTTTTAGTCTGCACCACCATTATTGAAACCGGTATTGATATACCTTCAGCCAATACCATAATTATCGAACGTGCTGATAAATTAGGCTTGGCACAGCTACATCAATTACGCGGTCGTGTTGGTCGCTCACACCATCAAGCTTATGCTTATTGTTTGACGCCACCTAAAAAGAATCTCAGCAAAGATGCGCTCAAACGCCTTGATGCCATTGAATCCTTAGAGGAATTAGGCTCAGGCTTTACCTTGGCCACGCATGATCTTGAAATTCGCGGTGCTGGTGAGTTGTTAGGTGAAGAACAAAGTGGCAGCATGCAAGCCATCGGTTTTGGTTTGTATATGGAGCTATTACAAAAGGCTGTTCATTCCTTAAAATCAGGCAAGAAAGTCACTTTAGCAGAACATTTAAGGCAAGGAGCTGAAATCAATTTATCCTTTTCTGCATTAATTCCTGAAGCCTATTTACCCGATGTGCATACCCGCTTAACGCTTTATAAGCGCATTGCTAATGCCAAAACAGTAGATGATCTTAACGAACTTCAAGTAGAAATGATTGATAGATTTGGTCTTTTACCAGAAGCCACCAAAGATCTCTTTAAGCTCACAGAGCTTAAGATCAAAGCCTCCCCTATCGGCATAAGAAAGATTGAAGCCGCTAGCAAGAGTGGTAAGATTGAATTTGAAGCAACGCCGAACATAAACCCTGATAAACTGATTAATATGATAAGAGCAAAGCCTTTAAACTTTAAGTTGATAGGCTCATCTGAAATCAAATTTATGTTTGAGATGCAAACCAAAGAACAACGCTTGCAAGTAGTAGAAACTTTAATTAATCAACTTATAGATGCCAAATAAGGTCATAGTTATGAAGCTTCCAAAAATAGTAATGCTAAGCATAATAGCCATTGCTTGCCTAAGCCAAAGTGCTTATGCCAAAGCTGAAAAATGGTACCGCGTTGAAATGATTATTTTCGAGATGGATAGTAAAGCAGCCCTCATCGATGATATTGCGAATGCAGGTTCTCCCAGCGTTAGCAATGCCGTCAGCTTGAGTAATGATCCAGAAGCAGAATTTTCTATTTTGGATGAAAAGCAATTAGTGTTAAAAGATGCAAAGCGCCGTATACAAAAAAGATATCATTTGGTGATGCACAAAGGTTGGCGACAAA
The DNA here is from genome assembly GCA_964496435.1 of Uncultured Candidatus Berkiella sp. Taxonomy (GTDB): domain Bacteria; phylum Pseudomonadota; class Gammaproteobacteria; order Berkiellales; family Berkiellaceae; genus Berkiella. The sequence goes on along the minus strand of CAZBZP010000011.1, from coordinate 16,870 downwards.
TAATCACCGATAAAGAACATGCGCAAAGAGTGCACTTGATGGGCGGCAAAGACTTGGCCGGTGAATTTGAAGTAAATGGCACCGTACGTTTAAGCTCTGGTCGTAATATCAATGTAGACACCGATTTATTATTAAAGAAACTAAGCACACAATCAGGTTCCAGCGCCTATCGTTTAAAAGAATCCAGCCGTTTACGCTTGGATGAAATATCCTATATTGATAATCCTAAATATGGTGTGCTTGTGATGGTAACACCTGAAAAAACCCAAGCAGAAAACAAAGTGATTGTTGAGCAACCTGCGCCTGCTGTAAAAGAAAAAGGGCCAGCACCTGTAACAGATGATTCACCCATAATACGTAAGAAAACATAAAATTAGATTAAAAGGGCAACAGGGGCCGGCTCTTCATGCGGGGTAATTGGATTAAATATAATTACTTCTAAATCCATCGCAGCGCTAGTAGTTTCGCCCTGCCCTGCTGGGTTCGTTGATGTCGTATTTAAAGCTGATAAATCGATGTCATCGTGCTTGGAAATCACTTCATCCAATGCAATCTCTTTGCCGATTCTTAAACCCACGTCTGCTGCAATGTGCTTTTTGCCATCAATGGTTTCGAATTGCGTCGTACCAAAGATCACATTGCCTTTATTGAATTCTGTTTGATTATTACTTGTTAGCAAAATGGATTTTATGCCCATATCAACAAGAGAACGTAACTCGCCTTCATCGGTGATACCGTTGCTGTTTTTATCTTGCCACACACCAAAATCAAGGAATAGCGCATCGTTGATATCAAAAACGCCATCATGATTGCTATCAAAGGCCAAGCGAAGACCATCTAAGTCCGTGTGCGCATCAGGATGGTAGGAAGCGAAATTAAATTCTTTTAATTCGGTGATTTTTCCATCTTTGTTGTAGTCATAAACCAAAATACCATCGTCAGGACCGACCCAACCCATGCTATGGTAATTCCCACAAGGAAATTGCCATGCAACCTTTGAAGATTCAAGGTTGATTAAGGATATGCCATCATCATTTAAATCGAGCACTACAGGTGGGAAAGTAACGGTGATGTTAACTTGCGCTGAGGCTGTGCCACCATTGCCATCATCGATGGTATACGTAAAACTATCACTACCTCCGGCAGGAAAGCTTCCATTAGGATCATAGTTATAGTTACCATTTGCTTGCACGGTTAACAGAGCACCTGAGGCTAGCGTAATTTCTGTGCCCACATTAGCGCTATTACCATTAACTTCGCTAACAGTTAAAGTATCACCATCGGGATCAGAATCATTCATGATGATATTATTGGGATCTGAGGTCGAACTGATATCATAAGGTACAAGGTAGTTTGTGCTGATATTAATATCATTCGCAACAGGTGACTGGTTTGTGCCATTAATAGTGATAGTTACTGTTGCTGTATTACTTAAAGCCCCATTATTATCTTGGGCTTGATAATTAAAGCTGTCAGTTGTGCTGGCCCCAAGGGCTAAAGAAGTAAATTGTCCATTGGGATCATAGTCATAACTACCATCGGCATTTACCGTCAATAAGGCACCTGAAGATAGCGTGAGAGCTTGACCAACATTTAGTGCTGAGCCCTGTACACTACCTACCGTCAAGGTGTCGCCAACATCAATATCAGAATCATTGGCTAATAAATTATCTGCGCCACTACCTACTGTTAGTACAGCATCTTCATCGGTGCTATTACTATCATCAACAGCAACAGGTGTATCATTTAAACCCGTTATGTTAATGGTAACGGTTGCCGTGTTACTTAAAGCACCATGATTATCGATAGCTTGATAGACAAAGCTATCGGTTGTACTTGCGCCAAGACCTAGACTATTAAATTGACCATTAGGATCATAGCTAAAGCTACCATCCGCGTTCACAGTAACGATGGCATTTGAAGCTAAGGTTATCTGCTGCCCAACATTTAAATCTGAACCTTGTACGGTGCCAACTGAAATAGTATCACCGTTATTAGGATCTGAGTCATTTGCCAATAAATTTCCAGCACCTGTTCCCACCACTAAAACCGTGTTTTGATCGGTGCTACTGCTGCTATCATCTACCGCAACAGGGGGATCATTCACACCCGTAATGGTAATGGTTACGGTTGCTGTATTACTCAAGGCATTATGATTATCTTTGGCCTTATAAACAAAACTGTCAGTTGTGGTTGCACCAACGCCTAAGTGTTTAAATTTATTATTGGGATCATAGCTATAGCTACCATCTGCGTTAAGCGTTAGTAATGCGCCTGAAGAGAGCTTAGTTGAAACACCCAGATTAGCGGCTGAACCTTGCACAGTGCCAACGACAATCGTATCGCCATCATTAACGTCGGTATCATTAGATAATACATTACTAGCACCTGTGGTAATGGTGAGCACTGAATTCTTATTGGTTGTCTCACTATCATTATTTGCAACGGGTGCTTGGTTAACACCGGTTATAGTTATTGTTAAGTTCGCAGAGCTTGTATAACCTGCAGCATCGGCAATGGTATAATTGATAACATCCGTGCTGGTGACGCCTTGGGCTAGGTGATCATATGCCCCGTTGGGGTTATAAGTATAAGACCCATTTGAATTTAAGGTAATGATTGCGCCACTTGGCAATGTTGTCGCAACACCCACCGCCGCAGATTGGCTGTTCACTGCACTTACTTTAATAATATCGCCCGTATTAGGATCAATATCATTAGCAAGCACGCCATTGGTCGAATTAACACTCAGTGTCGATAAAGCTGCAACCCCATTGCTATCATCAACAGCCGTTGGTGGTTGATCGAGCGTAATGGTTATCCCCAATGTCGAAGAAGAAGTGCTGGGTGAATCATTATCTTTTAAAATATAAGTTACACTATCTGTCACTTGGATTAAAGCACGATTAAGCAACGCGGTTTTTGTTCCATCCAAGGCATAAGAATAATCACCTACTGCATGCCCTGATTGAGCTGTGGTATAAACAGTTAAAGTACCATAGGTTGTGTTAGTGCTAATAATACCGCCTACAGGATTTGTGCCATTCACTGAAGTAATTTTTGCGCCATCGGCCCCTAACAAAGAAACACCAAAACCATTATTATTGGTTATCAAATTACCTGTCACAACCTCTTGGCCATTCACAAAATATAAAGTTTCAGAAGCTGATTTTAGCTTTTGTGTAGCAATGGGTTTATCATCCAAAACGGTGATAGTTAAGGTTGCCGTTGCGGTGTCGCCATCATTGTCCAACAGTTGATAGTAAAATGTATCTTGTGCTTGTGTAAAATCTGCATCAGGATCAGTCGTGTTATTAAATGGATTATTTAAGGTATAGGTATAGGCACCAGTCAAACGATCCACAACCAGCACATTACCTTCTGGTGTTGTGGCAGTAAGAGTAAAAACTGTAGCAACGACGCTACCTTCATTGTTTTGCATATAGAGATCAAAAACATTACCGCCATCTGCACCAAATCGATTCACCGCTAAAGTAGGATCTGATAACAAAGAACCCGTAACCGTTGGCGCTTTGACAGATTGCCCAGATCCAATACTAACGATATTCGCTTCAGAGATAGTAATTGTGCCATTTTGATTAGTTGCAACTGGCACATCATCCACAATTTGTACGTCAATATGCCCCACATTGGTGCTATAGGTTTGACTGGTCACGCTGTAGAGAAAATGCTCTGTAAAAATTTTATGACCACTTTGCTCTATAACATCCAATCCAGGCGTGTTCAGTTTATGTGGTAAAGGATTTTTTAGCTCATAAACGAAATCGCCAATCCAATGATCAGATGTGCTGGCTGTATAAAGCGTAAAGGTGTTACCTTCTGGCGTTGTCAGCTCAACTTTATTAGGGAAAGCACGATTTTCCGAAGAACCAGGACGTGCTGGTGTTTCAAAATAAGCACTAATAACAAGCCCACCACCCGCACCCTCATGAAATATATTGCCCGTTAACTGAACTAAAGCTTGAGTATCAAGCAAAACTTCTGTATTTAGGCCCCCTGTAAAAGCGCTGTTTACCGTAATATTTGGGGTAGATGGCAAGCTGGGGCTTGGATATACAATGGGCGGCACCATGATGGTAGGAGGAATATAAGGATCAGGTGTCACTATCGTAATGTTGTAGTTTATATATTTGGGAAATAGCTCATCTGCAAAGTCGTCTTCTTGCGCAAAAGCACTGCCATCAAAATTCAATTTTAGCGAATCGACGCGATTATTATTTTCCTTTTGCGAAACTTGATTTACTTCATTTTTGGAAAGAGATACTGGAAGTTTAAGCAAGTCTTCAAATTTAATTTCTAAGAAATCATCTTCTTTTGGTTTAGCCTTCTCCGGAAGCGCATCTAAGAGTGCCGCAAAGTCTCTTTCATCCAATAATAAATATTTCTTGAAAGCTTTGTTAAAAGGAGAAAACAAGGATTGATAGTTAAAACCAACCCCTTCAAGCGGCGTTTTAACCCCTTGATTTAAAAAAAGTTTTTCTTCATCAATTAAATCATCTGCCATAACATCCTTGCTATGCGCTGCCTATATCAAGGCATCCCTTGCGCCTTGAAGTGCCTGATACTTAATATTAGGTATAAATTCGTTAGATAATCAACTTAAACTAGTGGATATATTTACTGAACTCTTTGGGTAAGGCCTTAATATCATTTTCATCAATATCGATAAGTTTAAGGTGGGCAAGCTGTAATAATTCCATGGGTAGTTCTTTAAGATGGTTATGTCTGAGATGCAGCTCTTCCAATTCTGCTAATTGACCAATTTCAGGGGGAAGCGAATCTATTTCATTATAATCCAGGTTCAGGTTATGCAGGGAGGATGCTAAGCCAATTTCTTTGGGCAAAATATGTAAATGACAATGATTCAAATCTAAAATTTCCAGTTCATGCAAAAAACCAATTTCTTCTGGTAAGGTTGTAAAACGATTTTTTCGACCATCAATTGTGATTGATTTTAAAATGCATATCTTGTTCATATTCATTTTGAAAAGCAGGCTTGGTAAGCGTGTTAGATATTTAAATTCAATGGCATCATCTTCCACCATATTGAGAAAAGCCATAGCAATATAGGTGTTTAGTTTGGTTAAACATAGATCTAACTCGATGAGATCGTCAGGATTCTCAAGGCCATTTTCAACAATCACTTCCATGTTGATAAACTGTTCTTGAATAATAACACTATTGGAAGTAATTTCATTTAAGATAAGTTCTTTCTTAGTTTCAAGAAAGGTATACTCTTGAAAGAGTTCAGCCATGGCAAGCTGTTCAATAGATTGGTCATGTGTCATATCAGATAAAATACTTATTTTTGTAATAATTATTTCATGATATGGAATTTAGAATTGAGCGTAAATGCGACTATAGTCGTAAATTAAATGTATTTACACTAAGCTGGTGCAACATCTTGATGTATTTGATGCTGGATTTGTTCACCCATGATTTGTGCCGGTGGCAACAAGTTGGCATTAACTTGTGTGCTTTCTGTAACAAGAGGTGGCAAAGGTGCTGCGATACTTGCGCTAGCTGGGCTTACAGGTGCATTGGTTTCGCTTTGGGGTAGGCTGCTAAAATCAATCACATTGTGGTTTGAAATGACATCGTTGGTTTGTAAGGTGGCGCCAGAAGCGGGTTTTGCGATGCCAAAGGCAACGTCTGCTGCTTGGTGTGTGGCCCCATCTGCTGTTTGGAAGCTCGCGAAACCAAAAATGGTGTTGCCATTCATTTTTTGGAGCTGGTTATCAGAAGTGAGTGAGATTGACGTAACCCCAAGTTCTGATAAAGATTCAAATTTATTATTGGATAACAAAACGCCAAATTCATTAAATTGCTTATCACCACTATCCAATTTACCATCATGATTTGTATCAAAAGCGATTAAACCTTGCAAGTCGGTATGAGCGCCTGGCACATAGGAAGTGAATGAAATTTGATTGATATTAGTGATTTGGCCATTGCCGTTGCTGTTGAGCATGAGCAGGCCATCACCTTCGGTGAACCAGCCAACCAATTGATTATTATTAGTGCCCGACAATTGACCTAAGGTTTCGCTTGAAGTTGCAGCTGAGGTTAAATGAATGCCATCACCGTTTAAGTCGAGAACGACGGGGGCAACACCAATGTCAATATTAATTGTATTGGCAGTTGGATCTATATTAACGCCGCCATTAGTAGTGCCACCATCATCTTGCACTTGGAATGTAAAACTCGCATAATTTGTTTCAGTTGTAGCACCTTCATCAGGCATATAGACAAGTTTTCCCAAAGCAATATCTGATGCCAAAACAAATGTACCTGCTGCCATTATCTCAACGCCACCATTCATTAAAAACCCAGCAGTGGGTAATGTGGTTATTTCAACGGCTTGAAGATTATTGGCTGGTGAGTCGTTTGGATCGCTAAAACCAAAATCAGATGTGGCAAAAGTATAGCCTGTATCTGGCGTTGATGTTATTGTGTTATCTAAACCTTGAGGCGCATCATTTACTGAAGTAACATCAATCGTTATTGTGTTAGGCGTTTGATCCGTATTAACGCCGCTATTACTGGTGCCACCATCGTCTTTTACTTGGAAGGTAAAATTAGCATAACTATCGCCATTGGCATTAGCAGGAGGGGTAAAGGTTAAATAGCTTATATCTGCAAGCGCAATTTCTTGTCCAGCACTTACAACACCAGGGATAGAAGAACCTGCTCCTAGCGCCAAAAAGCCAAGGCTGGGCAAGGTATTGATGATTACCGAAAGTAAATTGTTTGCTGGTGAATCACTCGTATCACTAAAGCCAAAATCTGCCGCTGTAAAAGTATAAGCAGTATCTTCATTGGTGGTGACTGTTTTGTCTGCACCGTCTGGAGCATCATTCACTGAAGTCACATCAATCGTTATTGTGTTAGGCGTTTGATCGGTATTAACGCCGCCATTAGTAGTGCCGCCATCATCTTTCACTTGGAAAGTAAAATTGGCATAACTATCGCCATTGGCATTAGCAACAGGGGTAAAGGTTAGATAGCTTATATCTGCAAGCGCAATTTCTTGTCCAGCACTTACAACACCAGGGTTAGAAGAACCTGCTCCTAGTGCCAAAAAACCAAGGCTGGGCAAGGTACTGATGATGACGGAAAGTAAATTGTTTGCTGGGGAATCACTCGTATCACTAAAGCCAAAATCTGCCGCTGTAAAAGTATAAGCAGTAT
>CAZBZP010000011.1:0-9558 GCA_964496435.1 Uncultured Candidatus Berkiella sp. | reverse complement strand
CAATTTCTTGTCCAGCACTTACAACACCAGGGTTAGAAGAACCTGCTCCTAGTGCTAGGGTGCCAACACTTGGTAAGGTCGTTATTATAACAGCTTGTAAATTATCTCCTTCTGGATCAGTAAACCCAAAGTCTGATGCCGTGAAGGTATAAGAATTATCTTCGAGGGTAGTTACAGTATTATTTGTGCCACTAGGCGCATCATTAATACCATGAATAGTGATTGTTACGGTTGAGTTGTCGGTCAAGGGATTGACAGGATTATTATCGTTAACAGTGTAGCTGAAAACCTCGGTTAATGTTTGACCATATTTAAGCGCATTTACAGTCGTATTTGAATCATCTACAGTATAAGTGTAGCTACCATTTGCATTTAAAACAATGCTTCCAAAACTACCTGTTGATGATCCAATTAGCGAAGCAGTTAAACTTGAATGAGGATTATCTACATCACTATCATTGGTTAATACATTGCCTGTAGCCTTTATAGAAGCTGTTAACACATTTCCTTCAGTTGCATCCCCAGTATCTGCTGCAGCAACAGGCGCATCGTTTACGCCAGTAATTGTTACCGTTACAGTTGCTGTACTAGTGAGGCCTTCGGCATCTTTCATCGTATAAGTGAATGTATCAGTATCTGTATCCCCAACATTTAATGATTCAAATTTCCCATTGGGATCATAACTATAAGTGCCATTTAAGTTATCAGTAATTATGCCACCTTTAGTACCTGTGGTATCGACACTGACAATTGTTTTTGTATCTCCTGCATCAGGATCTGTGTCATTGCTTAGGAGAAATGTACCTGTAAATCCTTTTGAAGTATCTTCGTCCGTCGTTACGCTGTCAGCTACGGCATGTGGTGTTTCGTTCAAATTGATGCTAATCGTGAGATTTGCTTGGGCAACACTGTTATCCGTATCAATGGCATTAAAACCAATGACATCATTTACTGAATGTAATGTATCACCGTTAAGTGGTTGTACTTTACTAATATCAAGCGTGTATGAATAATTGCCTATGCCAGCACCTTGTGTGTCAACTACAATGGTACCATACGTAGAGGTTGCAGTTATGCTTCCATTTGCAACGCCATCTAAATCGCCTGCCCCACCATCTGTAATTGTGACTATGCCAATTCTAATGCTGATACTCCCTGCACCATCAGCTCCGAATGTGCCTTGTGTTGAGCTGCCAGTAAGTAGATTTCCCGACGTCGTTTCTAGAAATGATGAATTCAAATTATGCTGAACATAGTAATGGGTTTCATCAACAGCATTGTTATTATCATAAACCTTAGGTGCATCATCTTTCGCCCCAATACTTAAGGTCGAAATATTAGATTGGCTACCATCGCCATCGGTTAATTGAAACTGAAAGTTAATGCTTGCATCAACGCCTGCGCCACCAATATTTGAGCTTGGCGATGCTGGGGAATTATCATGATAGGCTTTATTGATTGTTTCAATATAAGCGCCTGTTGCTCTATCAATTAAGAAGGTATTGCCCACACTGTCTGTGATAAAAAAGGCGCTATCACCAACAGACACATTGGTAATGCCGACGCTTGCAAAATTGGCAACATCCGCAGCAGTCAAGGATTTGATAACATTGGAAACTTCCGTGACCGCATTCACGCCATCAGCTGTGGCATTACTCACGCCGGTCAAGCTCACCATGGACACATAGGCGCCCACTTTATCTGCACCAAAATAAGTCGCATTTGCAGGCACTGTGGAGACAGGCAATGAAGAGCCTGGCGCAATAATAAGTGTGCCAGACGCTGTAGGTAATGTTGTTAATAATTGCCCGCCAACTATTTCTGGTGTCGTTGTGTGATCTGAACCCACTGTTTTGATTTCGCTTTCATGCGCAGTTGGCCCAACCTGGTTGCTGGTAACGGGTTTATCATCGAGTATTTGAAAATCAAGTTTACCCACAGCTGAGTTAAAATAGCTATTTAAAATACTATAGAGAAATTGTTCACTGTAACCAAATCCAAAGTTACTGCCGCCCAAATCAATTTTTGTTGATGGCAAAGGTGGCGTATCAACAGGATTATAGATGGTATAGGTTAAATCTCCTTTAACATGTCCTGCCAAAGGATCATCCGCCGTGTAAAAGACCAAAACATTGCCTTGAATGGTCGTTAGCACAATATGTGTGCCAAATACTTGTGTACCAGCAGGAGAAGGATTCGCATTGGATGAACTGAATGATGCATTAAGCGCAACGACGGTGGGTGGTGCTAAAGGTGGTATCGCCGAACCCGGCGTTGCGCCAACATCAAAACCAAAGGTACTTGAGCCCGCAACTATATGCGCTTGGATCTCTATGCTGGTATATGAGTTTAAATAATATTCATTAATACTGGTTGAGCTTAAACCAAAAGAACCAAGAAAGGAGCCATTTGCAATCAAGCTTGGGGCACCAGGTATTGGTGCACTTGGATTAGGCACAACAGGCACAAGAATTTGCGGAACAAATTGCTCCTGTTGAGAAATCGTTAATGTCTCAGGCACAGAAGTTACTTGAAATAACTTATTATCAAGATCAGATAAGAAGAAATCAAAACCAAGATTTCTTATTTCTGAAACGACACCACCTTCGAGGTTCAATTGGCTTACCTGGAATGCTTCTTCACCATGAGGATCAATGGGCACTTCTAAGAGTTGTTCTAAATCAAGAGTTAAAAAGTTAGGTCCTTGCTCCTCGTCTGCTTTTAAACCATCAAATGCAGACTCTGGCAACAAGAGAATTTTGTATAAAGCTTCTTGCCATGAGGCAAAAATGGTTTCATATGGTATGTTCGCATTTGGGGTTGCTAAAAACACGCCTTCAAGTGATATCTTGAGCTCAGGTAAATCAAAGTTATTTACAAGTTGTTGTGCAACAACATTGGCGACAGCCTCAACATGTGTCGCGACTTTCGTGTGATTCACCTCATTTGGTACATTGGCCGTTGGTATTTGCTTTGTGGTCATTACTACCCACTCACTTTTAATTTTGCAATTACAACAAATCCGTCGCAAAAATCTTATTGCTTAGACTATTAAAGTAAGCTGTTGGCTGAGTAGGGGATATTGTACTTTGGTACTAAAAACCGGAAGGTTATATATAAAGTCTTATTTCCCTATTATCTCAGATCTTCAGACCATATTTAAACTATTATTAAATAGGACAAAACTAAGGAGAGTTGACTTGGTGCGGTGCAATAGGATTGCCATTTTGATAATAAGCTCGGCATTTATACAGATGCCCTGTTTTGCGCAACAAGATCAAAACACTGCGATTTTACCCATCCCCAATCCACCCAATCTTGATGTTAACAAAGTGGAGTTGGGCAAAACCTTATTCAAAGCTAATCTATTTGCTAAAAATACAGCCTTTTCCTGCAATAGTTGCCATATTCTCAAACGCGGTGGTGTTGATAATCTACCAACGTATGTTGGCATCAATAGGACGGTCGGTTTATTTAACACCCCTACTGTGTATAATGCTAGCCTGAATTTTCGCCAATTTTGGAATGGCCGCGCCAAAACAATTGAAGATGTTGTTGAGGATCATGTTAAGGATCCCACCATCTTTGCAAATGACTGGCCAACCATTGTCGAACGTATTAAGGCAATACCTGAAATAGATAAAGCTTTCAAAGAAAGCTACAACCATGAAATTAGTGCGGCTACAATAAAGGATGCTTTTAACGTTTATCTACAAACGCTCCTTACCCCACAATCCCCTTTTGATAGATATTTGCAGGGTGATAAATCTGCATTGACTGCCGATGAACTCAAAGGTTTTCAATTATTCAAAAGTTATGGCTGCATTACCTGCCATCAAGGGCCTAATGTTGGCGGTAATTTATATCAAAAACTTGGTATTTATAAAGATTATTTTGCTGGTAAAACAAACATTAGCAAGGCTGATCTTGGCCTCTTTAACGTAACCGGAAAACCCGAAGATAAATATGTATTTCGAGTGCCTTCCTTACGCAATGTGACTTTAACAGCACCTTATTTACACGATGGCTCAGCTTCAACCTTAGACGAAGTCATTCAGTTAATGGGTGTGTATCAAGTTGGCCAAACCATACAACCTTTTGATGTGCCTTATATTGCAAAATTTTTACATTCTTTAAGTGGAAAATTACCAAGTGAGTAAAGATGGCTTCATAAGCAAGAGAATATGATGAGTGCAAATGAATCGATAAATAGTAGATTAGTCCGATTAAGTATCCCGTTTATTGTTGCGGTGATTGTCGGTATCTATTATTTAAGTGAAATCAGGCCTTTTCCTTATGATCAGTATGAAAAACATATCAACCAGTTGCAACGAAATGATGCAGAGTTAAACGAAGCGATTGTGCTCATTCGTTTCGGTATTTTAAAATACTATGGCCCTATAGCCCAGGCTGAAAATAGCGAGGATGAAGTATTAAATATTTTAAGAGAAAGGCTTAAAAAATACCCTAATCCCACTATTCAAGCAAAGTTTAAGGCCCTTCAAGAAGTAATCAATAAAAAACGGGAACTTACCAGCAATTTTGAAAGAATGAACCCTGTTCTAATTAATGCAATTATTCATTTTTCAAGCATTTTAGGCGAATTGATAGAATCTGAATCCAATAACCAATTGGTTGAAACTTGTTCTCAATTGGATTATAAAACCCAACAGATTGACAAAGCGAATTACTTGCTTCGCAACCTTTTAATATATGTTATGCAACGCCACGAAGAAAAGCATGCGGATCTCGTTGATGTGGTTGAGGAACTCAGAAGTGCACCAACCAAACTTCCCAAACTCGATTTAGCATTAACTTTTGCAGACAAAATTTTGGAACTTCAGCCTCAAATGACCAAAATTGACGAGACCATGTTCCAGATTCCAATTGTGCAAAACTTAAATGAGCTTCATGAAGCCTATAACTTAGAATACAAAGATTTCGTTGCACTTGGCGATAAATTTCGTGTCATTTTGTATGTGTTAGTATTTACCTTGTTAATGGCTTTAAGATGGTTATTCTCTCGTTTACAACATACTGTTGATATTTTACATATTGAAGTTGATCGTAAAATTAAAGCAGAAAAGGAATTAGCTGAAACCAACCGTCAATTAGAGCAACGCGTCGCTGATAGAACGCTTGAGTTAACAGTTAAGAATAAAGATTTGAACCAAGCATTAGGTGATTTGAAAGAAGCGCAAGATCAATTAATCATGCAAGAGAAAATGGCTTCTGTTGGTATGTTAACAACAGGTATTGCACATGAAATTAAGAACCCACTCAATTTCGTTAATAATTTTTCCGATATTTCAGTAGAGCTTGTCAAAGAATTAAATGATGAAGTTGTTGCAAACCAAGAAAAGTTAGATCCCGATGCAGTTAAATACATTCAAGAAATACTTGAAGATCTAAAAACAAATTGCAGCAAAATTAAAGAGCATGGCGTACGAGCTGATAATATTGTTAAAAACATGTTACAGCATTCACAAGAATCTGGCGTGCAAAAGGAAATGGTGGATCTGAAAGTCTTGATGGACGATAACATCCAAATTGCCCTGGAAAGCTTCCGTGGTACCGCCGGAAAGTTTGATGTAAAACTAGAAAAGAATTACGATCCCCAACTAGAAAAAGTCTTAGCAGCACCTCAAGCTATTGGTCGACTGTTTATATATATTATCGACAACGCTTTTTATGCAATGAAGGAAAAGCAAAGTAAGGCCCCTGAAGGTTATGAGCCCACACTCACTATTAATATGCAACAACAAGGCGAACAGGTTGCCATTAAGATAAGAGATAATGGTACCGGGATCCCTAAGGAAAGCATTGTTAAGGTTTTCGAACCCTTCTTTACCACCAAACCTACCGGCAAAGGCAACACTGGCCTTGGATTATCGATCTGCTATGATACAGTGGTAAAACAACATAAGGGTGAGCTCAGAGTGAGCTCTGAAGAAGGGATCTATACCGAATTTACAATTGTATTGCCGGTTAACCCCAGAAAAACCGCATAAACATGGACGTACGCATGAGCAAGAAGACGTTTTTAGTTAGATTCTTAGTCTGTTTTGGATTTGTAGCCACTGCCTTTCTAGTGACTTCAGTTTATGGTACCGCCAATCAGGCTCCTCAAGCCCAAAGCAGTGGGGCAACTGAAGGAGCGCCTGATGCAGCAGGTGGCGGCTCTGAACAATATTCTCCCATTTCTCGTGAATACCACCTTAAGGCGGCATTCTTACGGTATGTGGCGAAGTTTGTAGAATGGCCCCCTGAATCAATGACTGCTGGCACAATTAATTTATGCGTACTGGGCCTTGTCCCCTCCTTTGAAGCCTTAAATTCTATTAATGGTAAAGTGGTAAATGACAAAACCATTGCTATTAGTAAAATCTCAGAGGTAAATGAAGCCAAAGGTAAGTGCCAAATATTATTTATAACTAAAACAGAAGAAGAGAAGGTAAAAACAATTGTTAATGCCTTAGAATCATTACCTATTCTCTTATTTGGTGATATGGAGCACTTTGCAGAACAAGGCGGGGATATGAATTTTTATATTCTCAACAACCGCTTGGCGATTATGATTAATCCCCCTTCTGTTGAAAAAGCACATTTGAAGATCAGTGACAGAATGTTAAAAGTAGTTACTGTTATTCCGCCTGTTGATCAAACAGCAAAACCCGGCACTTAAAACATTGGATCCCTTAAGTGTAAAAACTTAAGGGATATCTAAGATAATTGCTTCAACCAGATTTTCAACCCATGCTTCACGTGCTTCTATGCGTTTAGTATCAGGTATTTTATCTGCCAAGGAAGCACCATAACGAATAACAAAAGCAAGACAGACATAATCTAATCCGAGTTCGCGTGCTAATGCCGCTTCTGGCATACCCGTCATACCTATAACATGACAACCATCCCGTGCTATACGATTTGCTTCTGCAATGGTTTCTAAACGGGGGCCCTGTACAATGCCATAGGTTGCTTTGCTATGAACTTGATAATCCAATTCGTTAGCTTTTCTGAAGATGTGCTGCCTTAAGCTTTCGCTATAAGGCATTGTGAAATCTATTTGCTCAGAATGTTCGTCTTCACCAATAAAGGTATTATCCCGACCATAGGTATAGTCAATAAGTTGATCTGGAATAATCACATCGCCTGGCACAAATTCAGACACGATGGTTGCGCAAGCTGCTGTTGCAATCACCGTTTGCACACCAGCATCACGCAGTGCCCAAATATTAGCGCGATAATTGATTTTGTGAGGAGCCATCGGCGATTCACTACCTCGTCTGGGGAGATAAACAACTTCATGTTCCCCCAAGATGCCATAACTCAAAGGCGCAGAAGGTTCGCCAAAAGGCGTTTTTACGCTAGTGCTGTGTGTGAGACTTAAACTTTTGAGGGCAGCAAAGTGGGAGCCGCCGATCACCGCAATTTTACTCATAATATGCTGTCCAGTTTGATTTTAGGCGAGGCGCCAAACGAATGAATCCCCAGGCGTGTATGCTTTGATACATGACTGGGGTGAGAGAGTGCAGGCAATAAAACATAAATTTGAGCGCAGAAGTGTCTCTATTGATCCTCTTGTGCAACGTAATAGATCCCTGGCGCATTTCTTAAATATCCTTTGTAATCCATGCCGTAACCAAAAACGTAGTGATTGTCCACAGTTACACCCGTGTAATCTGCTTTTTGAACACCTTCAGCTGGTCGTTCAATTTTCTTTTCAACCAATACGGCAATTTTGATTTCTTTCGCACCTTGTTCTTCGCAATATTTCACGATTTCAGCAAGGGTTACCCCTCTGTCTAAAATATCATCAACAATTAGCACTGTCCGGCCTTTTAAAGAAACGCGGGGTTTAGCAACCCACTGAATTTCTGAGCCTGTTGTTTTGTCGCCGTATCGCGTTGCATGTACATAATCGACTTGCAATGGAAAATCTAAAAGCGTTAATAATTTTCCTGTAAGGACAACGCCACCAATGAGTACGCATAACACAACAGGATCTTTATCTTGGAGATCTTGGTGAATATGACTTGCCATTGCTGCGAGTGCCTTTTCAATCTCAGTGGATTGATATAGACAACTTGAACGAGAGAATACACCCTTAATATGGGCTGATGTTTTTAGATCAGTCATCTCTACTTCAAGTCCTTGCGCTACTTTTTCGATTGTTGTTTCCATCTTTTTACCATTATGAAAGCCAAAGAACTTAAAAAGTTCTAAGCCTAATAGAGTAGGGTTTTTTAGTTAAAACTTCAAGAGGGGGGCTCAAATCTGAGCCATCACCTCAAAGGCTCCCTGCCATTCAGGGGAAGCATTAAGCTGTTCCCAAGCTGGCGTCTCGCCAGTTGCTAATAAGCTTAGTCTTCGTTTTATAGTTGGCTCATGGTGATTAACCCTTAAGCCTTGTAACACTTCCACTGCACCCTGGCGGTTATTGCACACTAAAATATAGTCGCAACCTGCCTCCAGTGCTGTATTTGCTCGTGTTGCATAATTGCCAATACCGCTTGCCCCTTCCATGGTGAGATCATCGCTAATGATAGCCCCTTTGAAGTTGAGTTTTTGTCGCAGCACTGTTTGTAACCAATAGGCTGAAAAACCAACAGGATAAGGATCAATATTAGGGTAAACAATATGCGCAGGCATGATAGCTGAGATGCCAAATTCAATTAAAGATTTAAAAGGCAACATGTCATTTTGAATTTGCGCAAAAGTGCGTTTATCTTCAGGCAGTGCAAGATGAGAATCTACGCTCACAGAACCATGTCCTGGGAAGTGCTTACCCGTGGCTTTCATACCTGCCTTTGACATGCCTTTAATATAGGAAATCGCCAGCAGTGCAACCAATTTTGGATCTTGGTGTATACAACGCCCTTTCATGACATCGCTGATGCCCATATCAAGATCAAGCACTGGTGCAAAACTTAAATCGACTCCCAGGGCTCTTACTTCTAAAGCCATTAAATAGCCTAATTTTTCGGCAATTTCCTGTACTTTAGCCAGGGGATATTTTTTTGAATCATAAAGTTCACCCAGCACATGCAAATCCGGCAACTTAGTGCATTCCTTCGTAAACCTTTGTACCCTTCCCCCTTCTTGATCAACACATAATAAAAGGGAAGGACGAATTGATTTGATGTGTTTTGCCAAGTCGGCCAGTTGTGCCCTACTGTCATAATTACGGCTAAAGAATATAACGCCACCCACATGAGGATGGTTAAGGATCTCGATATCTTCTTGCGTTAATGTATGACCTTGTACATCAAGAATAACCGGGCCAATTGTTGGGTTCATTGTGCTTCCTTGTGTTGAATTAAGAATGTGTTCTTTAATCCCCCGCCAGGCCTACGCTAAGCTTCGGCCTAGCCGCCCCCTTTTACCCAAAGGGGGCATTCTTCTTTCCCCCCTTTGAATAAAAGGGGGGTTAGGGGGGGATTTAGGATTTTGTTTACCTTATCAACACCTTCATTCCAACAGGCGTTGCTTCAAATAATTCAATTATATCTGTATTACGCATTCTGATGCAGCCATGCGATAAAGGCACGCCCATGG
>CAZBZP010000010.1:88083-111709 GCA_964496435.1 Uncultured Candidatus Berkiella sp. | reverse complement strand
GCTAGCAGCTATTACCGCTTTCTGTCATCCCGAGAGTAACGAGGGATCTCTCTTACACAATATCTAAATATGCAGCTTTTAAATCATTGGTTACGCCCAAACACTTTCCAGAGAGATCCCTCGCTACACTCGGGATGACACTTATTATAAATCCGATAATACCATTCGCTAGCAGCTATTACCGCTTTCTGTCATCCCGAGTGAAACGAGGGATCTCTCTTATAGTAGTTCTTGATATAAATCTCAATTATGGATCTGTCATCGCGCGAGTGTGAAACGGCTGTGGCCGCTCCAGGGCTGAATTGCCGCGGCGCTAAAATTAATGCTTTGTTCCCTTTTTTAAGTACTCTTCAATATCCTTAACAGTGCCATATTGCAAAAGGTTGGTGAAAGCATTAATGGCCGCATCTATTTTATCTTCGCCTTCTAATGAGTCAATATACACTGTATCAGCATCATAAGCTTTTTGCTTTCTATTAGGAATACCATTTGCCTTTCTAATTTTCTCATTGCATTCGTCAATCTTTTCCTTTAGCTCTCTGATTTTTCTTTGGTTTGAAATTGAAGCCGACCTTCTCATAAATACCTCTATTGTCTCAAACCCTAATCAGCAAGAGTTTTCATAGCAAATTAGTGCGTTTCAACGTCTATAACATTTAACTCTATTTTTTGACTATGATTCTTTTTGAATAGTTCGACCTACAGCCAATTACATATATTTATGTGTACCTAATCGCTCGTCATGTTATTAAGGTGAACCATTTTCGTTTCACTATTGTCACATTATTAAAATATAATTGCGTTTCTAAGGCAAAACAATATGCTAGCAGCCAATTTAAAACATTTATTTGGTCCAAAACTTATTGATTTATGCTTAAAATATGATGTAAAGGTTGACGAGCAAGAGCTCCTAAAAAAATGCAAAACGCATGAACAGTTATGTGCTCTTATCAGTAATGATTACAGAAATTTAGACCGCGTATTTGAATTCAGAAAACCATTTCAAAATCCTCACAACGATCTTGATGAACAAAAAGAAATAAATTCAAAGGAATTCAATAAAAACAAACGCATTACTTCTATCATTAAGATACTTGCAAATAAGCGCCTTTCTGATGAAGCTATTACAATATACCTTCATCATCAAAGAATGGTTGCATTGCGCATAGAATCAAAAAGATTGGCTAGTTTAAAAGAAAGCGAACGATATGCTGAACAAGTTGCAATCTATGAAGCTGAAAGAGCTCAAGCTGAGGAGCATCTTCAGCAGATGTTGGCAGATGAACTAGCACGCTCAAATAAACAAATAGAAAATGCTTTTAGCTTAATTCAAGCACATCGAAATAAAATAGAAGAAATTGATTCTAAAATTAAAGAACTATCAGTTAAACATGATCAAATTTTAGAAGATTATACAAAAGTAATCACTGACAAAATTTCAAATATACTACCAGGGTTAGACAAAGGCGTTTTAAACAATAAAGTATCAAATTATTTAAAACAACACCATGAGTTAGAGAAAAAAATAATTGATATTGAGGAACGTCAAAAATTAAATAATAAGCAGCTTAGTAATGACAAACAAGAACTTAAGAAATTAGATGCTCAAATTGACGAGCTTAAATTAAGATATGTAAACCAAGCAAACAAGAACAATTCTGGCAAAGGAAAGTTAACATCACAATATCAAGCATCACTTCCTATTTCTGATAAAAGAATCGAACAAATTAGAGCCACTGATCCTGATAATCAGGTTAATAATGAGCTGTATTTACAAATTAAAGCAGCGCAAGAACAGCGGAAAAAACTAAGTGAATCAGTTGCGAAAAGAGAACGAATGGAAACTATGCTAAGCGATCTGCTTGGAACTGCGAAGAAAGACCAGCATGAGTTGAAAGAAAATTTAATTAAGGAATGTGTACAAGAAGCAAATGTACCTAAAGAGAAAGTAGCTGAAGTTACTGCTCAGCTTAATGAGGTTTTATCAGAACAAGTTGTTGAAATGTATGAAAAGGAAGAGTTTCAACAGCATAGGGATTTGGTGGGTGAGAAGTATGAACAGGTAGATCAGGTTCAAGTTCAATTAGATAAAGCCAAAGAAAATTTAAATGATAAAAAAGAAGCTGAATCAGATTTAGACACAAAGCTTGATCAATCACAAACTAAAGATATGGAATCCTATATTGATAAAACCAATGAAACTGATGATTTTCTAATGCAATTAATGGAGCAAAATGAAGTCCAGCAAGAAGTATCTACAATGAAAGCAAAAGGCCAAGATTCACCATAATTTTACATTTAATATCACCCAGCAATCCAAAATTACTAGATAAATTCAGTTTATTGAAGCAAATTTAAGTTGTATAAGCACCGTTTCAGCTCAGCTTTTCTAACTACCTTTCTATAGACTTTTGTTTTGACATGTTCTAACTTTCAAGTAAAATTCAAAACTTGTGCTTTTCTTTAATCAAGTTTTCTAACTAGGCTGGAGGTCTATTATGTCGTTAAGTGGTATTACACGTAGTTCATATGAAGATAACAGATTTACTGATGAACAATTACTTAAATTCCGTGGGCTTTTCAAATTATCTGTTGGCAGCACGGAAGATATTGCAGAATTCAAAATACAAGCTGTTAAACTAGAAAGAAAAGTTGAACTGCCCCTTTTCATGGCATATAAAAAAGATGCTACTGCTTTTGTTATTGAATGTAAGAGAAAAATAGAAGAATCCTCTGCCAGAGCTGCAGCGCATTTAGAAAGCGCAAGACAGCATCAAGAACAAGTAGATAAAATTGATACAAGGCTAGCTGCTCTTGAGTTACAACAAAAAGCAGTAATTACTCAATACGCTTCATCAATGGCAGACAAGGTGCAAGAAATTGTACAAAATGCTTCTTCATCAAACACCAATTCAAAAAAATCCACATTCACATACTAGTTGCACACTTATCAGACAGTTCTCTCTGGCATTCTAAGCCAGATTGAGCTGTCTGATTGTTCGATTCAAAAAGCCCACCATTTCAGACAATACACTCTTTAAATACTGAATGATGAAGACATGCTGGCAGCCACAATTTTAAATGCAATTCATTGAATTTTAATTAGGGTTTTCTGTCATCCCGAGTGCAACGAGGGATCTCTCTTATACAATATCTTAATATGCAGCTTTTAAATCATTTGCGAGGGCCAAGCTCTTTCAAGAGAGATCCCTCGTTACACTCGGGATGACACTAAAATAGTTTCTTAAAAATCCGATAATACCATTCGCTAGCAGCTATTACCGTTTTCTGTCATCCCGAGCGTAACGAGGGATCTCTCTTATACAATATCTTAATATGTAGCTTTTAAATCATTTGCTACACCCAAACACTTTCCAGAGAGATCCCTCGCTACACTCGGGATGACACTTATTATAAATCCGATAATGCCATTCGCTAGCAGCTATTTCCGTTTTCTGTCATCCCGAGTGTAGCGAGGGATCTCTCTTACACAATATCTTAATATGCAGCTTTTAAATCATTGGTTACGCCCAAGCACTTTTCAGAGAGATCCCTCGTTACACTCGGGATGACACTTTTTATAAATCCGATAATGCCATTCGCTAGCAGCTATTTCCGTTTTCTGTCATCCCGAGTGTAGCGAGGGATCTCTCTTACACAATATCTTAATATGCAGCTTTTAAATCATTGGTTACGCCCAAGCTCTTTTCAGAGAGATCCCTCGTTGCACTCGGGATGACACTTATTATAAATCCGATAATACCATTCGCTAGCAGCTATTACCGCTTTCTGTCATCCCGAGAGTAACGAGGGATCTCTCTTATAAAATATCAGGATATAAATCCTTCCAATTTGGATTCCCTATTTTAATCAAGTCATTTTTCTTATTTCTCGCCCACCCTTTAATCTGCTTTTCCCTGCCAAGGGCCTCAATAATTTCTGAATATACTTCATAATGGACAAGCCGATTTACATTGTATTTCTTTGTAAAACCATCAATTAGCTTATTTTTATGCTCATGTATCCGCCTTTTTAAATCATTAGTCACGCCTGTATAAAGCACATTCATGGATTGGTTGCTGAGAATGTAAACATAATATTCATTAGTCATAATAATAATTTAAAAAGAGAGATCCCTCGTTACATTCGGGATGACACTAACATAGTTTCTTATAAATACTATACTTCAATTCTCTAATGGGCATGAAATAAACATGCCACATTTGAGATTGACGAAAATTAAATTAATCCGGAAGATAACCTATAACAACGATAGATTTTTTGCCGAGATGTTGAATAATGTCATCTATATTATCAGTTGTTCTAATAGCAGTAACTTCAACACGTGGCACATTAGGATTTCTAGCAAATATATCTTGCCCCAAAATATTTAATTCTCTTTCTTCAGAACTATCCAGAATAATTTTCCCTACATATCCTGGCATAATAAGCTTATGGTTTTTTGGCTCTGCTGTGCCAACAAGGCAAGTATGTCCATTTTTAAATTTGTAAATATCCGTTACTGTTAATGTAAATTTGTTTTTCATAAATACTCTCACCTTGGTCTCAATCTTGAAATTTCTTCTAATTTTAACTGTTCCAACAATCTTATATCATGCGTGTTATTTAAGCCTAATAGCTGAACATGACGCAACATAAAATCTTTGACATGAACTTCTAAAGCTTGATGGTCTCCGTATTTATTTACTAACCCAAGCTGGTTTTGAGTGCCATGTAAAAACTCTTCTAACAAGGCTGATTTAGTTGCTTCTGGTTTTATTATTATATGTTTTGGTACTGCAGAATTTATTGAAGCATCCGAGCCAATTCTATCTAGATATCTGCGCTCATCCGAACCATTTTCAACCACAACAACCGTCCACCCTTTTTGCTCAAGTTTCTTAATCAAATCTTGATCAACAGGTTGAGCTAATTTATTCAAACTATCAGAGGTTAGCTTTTCTGTGAAATCAAGTTTGGCGCGATCAGTCTCTCTTACTATTCTATCTACTCTATTCTCAGCAATGCCATCCTTTAGCATCGAATACATAAACAACGGCAAAGTCTTCAAGTTAGCCGGCGTGGTATAGGGTGCATGATCAATACCTGGCTGACGAAGCGTTGTTTCTGTACTTTGCCGTTGCCTATCTGGGTGGGGCGCCATACCACCCTCTATATCCATTAGCCTTTGTTCTTCAGGTTTATGGCCAAAATACTTAGCTAAATCCTCAACATGTGCTGGTAATGAGGTACTCTGCTCCTTTGGTTCGCCCCAACCTCTATATTCTGCTAACCAGGGAACCTCATCATTATCAGCATCCCTGCCTCCCCTCGCTCCAAGCACGCCCCCTTCAGCGGCTGAGAGAATTGGTAATGCTAATGGATGTGCTTCTGCTTTGCCAATAACGCTATCTACTAAATCTTCAGCAACCTTAGATAGTACACTTTCTGGCTCCTTGGGCAACTGTGTTGCCTGCGCCGTTGCAAGCAAATCAAATTCAGGCTTGTTGTTTAGTACTGCTGCCACTCTGCCATAAACAGCCCCAGAACGCGTCTTTCTCAAAGCTTGGGTTACTTCAGCTAAAGTTGTATCACTTTGAACTGCAGCCGAATTAACTGACTGTGGCGAAGAAACCACCCTTAATGGCGTATACATTGGCGCCGAAGGCGTCGCCAATGATGGCAGATAAGTGCTCAGAGGTAATACAGGCTCAGGGGCACGAGAAGCGGTCGTTGTATGCAATGGCACAACACTAAATTGCCCTGGCAAAACCACTGCCGGTGTTAAAGGTTGTGCCTCCCATGGCTTTGAACTTAATACCGAAGGTAATGGTTCAGAAGATAAGTTCTTAGGACTTACATCCATGTTTATAACAGGTACAGTTCTTGCTGGCGGTTTTGGAATTTCAAACAGAACTTGAGTAGGTTTATTGAATTGATATAAGGGATGCATATAGCCACCTGGGAGCCCTCCATAAATACCATTGGAGTCTCCCCTCAAAAAATCCTTCGATGCCCCAGGATCACGATGCTTCTGTATTTCATCAAAAATTTCTAGCGTTCTTTCTATAGGTTTGTGCCAAAACCTTGTAAAACCATGCTTTTCATTCTTACCTGTGTAATCAGGAAAAGAACGTGCAGCTAAAGGCTGATTTTGCCATTCACCAATCTGGTTGGTTGATATGTCTTTAGAATAAGTTTGCAAGATGCTTTGAATAGCATTTTGAGCATCTCTTTGATTGCCTACCTCCAGCGCAGCTGTAAGGGAGGTTTCTAAAGAATCTTCACCTAGCATGAGCGGTGTAGCACTTGCTGTTCCCCCTATACCTAAGCCGCGCTGTAAAGCCGTAGTAATGTTCTCTGAAAGCGTTGAAGCAGCTATGTTATTGCTATTTTCCAATAAACTTGTTGCGATTGCGGTATCAATCCTATCCCTTGCATTTGTAATTTTTCTTAAAGTGACACCACCTCTTGCTAGCTGTGCTGCAAGATCAGCAATCTCTGTCGCTTTTTCAACTCTGCCAGGGGGAGGTAAAAAGTGATATTTATACTCAACCAACATCTTTGATATTGTCTCGCTGGTATTTTTATCTTCAAAATTAGGGCTATATTGCAAGCTCATGTCATGCGCCAAATGATGCGCATAACCAAGCTGACCTACCAATACTAAGGTATTTTTAACACCTTCTGGTGAATGATTTGCTTGCCAAAATTGCTCACTGAATTGTTGTTGCGTAATGGCTTCAGATTTTGAAAAGTCACTGTATTGCTCAGGAGATAAAAGTGCCTTTATAGATTCTCGTGTAGCTGATAATTGCTGCTCAAACCCTGTAAGCGTTTGTTGCACTTTAGCAAGGTTTGACTTACCTTCTTTTAATTCAGATCTAAGCGTATTTTGAAGCATAAGATAATTTGTTTTATAATCATCTTGCAATTTATTCCAATGATCCGAAACATCCTTCACAAGGGTATTAAAACGGCTACTAGAGTTGTGGCTGGTGCTAAAAGTCCCTAACATTCTCGCATTAGCATCAGCTTTAGAGATAACGCCAGTCGCTACAATCTCATCAATAATAAAGTTGGCAACGCCAAATGAATCATTACTACTTCGTAATGCGCGAGTAACTACTTGGTTCGCAAAAAACGGCCCCGGATGCGCCAGTGATTCCAAAATTCTCAATACTGGCGCAAGCTTTTCTTCAAGTAATTCTATCCGTTGCTCAAGTTGGTAAACAGTCAGTTGATTGTTAAATACTGCTTCGTTGAATTCCTCATAAGCCGTAGATGCATTCAATAATTTACTTGTGTTTTCTTTAAACTCGCTGAGATTTTGTTCAAAAGCAACAACACGTTCTTGCTCAAGTTTTGCATAATAATCCTTCTCAAAATCGGTCAAGGTATTCTGGAGCGCTAAGTTTTTTTCACTCACGTCCAGTTTGCACTTATTATGTTCATCTTGCGCTGTTTTGTATTTTTCTTCTAAGTCTGCGAGTTGCTCACTATGAGGCGTCGTACTCCTGAAATGATCTAACTTAAGTTTTGCCGCCTCTTCATTTGCTTGTGCATTTTGTTGGGCTGATTGGGCTGCCATCAAATTGTTTTCTAAAGTGCCCTTAGGTGTTGCCGCCCAGGATTCTTGAAATTTCAAAGCGGAAGCTTCAGCTAAGGTTTTAGCTTGCTCAGCTTGTAAACTGGCCTGTTGAAGCGCTATTTCTGCATTTGTAAAATGTAGCTGTTCTGCAGAAACTTGTCCTTCAACTTGCTCCACACTTTCGAGCGCTTTTTTCGCTTCATCAAAGATCTTTTGTGCCTTCTCTTTTGCATTAAGTGCTTCTAGTGCATCTTGTTCTTGTAAAGCAGCGCGGGCCTTATGCAAATAAGCAATTGCATAGGTTTTATATTCGCAGTCCGGGTAGTTATTATAAATGCCATCTTCAACATAGCGATAGAACTGTTCTTTCATAGCAGTAACTTCAGCAATGATTTTGCTAAGCTGAAGGTTACGGATTTGAGCTGGCATCATAGGCGATGCAGCGACAGTTTCAATACCATTAACTAAGGCATGCTTAATGTTTTTATAAGCCTCTCACATGTATTGGTCTAGTGTCGCCAAGCCAATGCTATGCGCTGCAGGTCCTATGACTTGATACATTACATTTCGGGTATCAATAACACTATTAAGGAAATTAACCAATTTCTCTGCTTTTTCTCTTCCCCACAAACTAGTAGAAATGTTGATGCCTTGAAGCGTTTGTTGCTCATAGAGTTGTTCTTGAAGCGTTGAGTTTGTTTGCATTAGATGATGATGTCTAGCAGCATCTATGCCCATATAACCCATTTCTCTTCCTGCAAGGTAAGCTAACCCCTGAATTTCTTTATTATCCGTACAAAGCGCAGTAGCATTTGCCAAGCCATAACTCGCAATCGTACCGCAAGCTTTTCTTAAGGGATCAGTGATATAAGGATGAAACTCTAAACCTAAACGCGGAACATAAGAAATTTTGTCAAAGGCTGATTCAACACTCCAATGTGTATAATTATGTAGCATGGGCCTAAGCCAGTAATGTGCTTGGCTGCCATAATGCAACAATTTTGGTGGAACATAATAGGTGAGCATCTGCGTTCCTATCGCTGCGCCCACTGCTATAGTGCCCAAGGGCGCAGCCATAACAACTGGAGCTGCCAAACAAAGTGCATTACCAACTGTATATGACCAAGTGTTTTCCAGCTCAGCACCAAATTTCCTTTGATCCTGAAAACGCTCACTTAAACTTTTAGCAGGCACACTCACTGCGGCTTGCAAGGCACCTTTGGATTCAAGGTAAGTGCAAATAGCAGCATGGTTACTTTCATGCGCTAGTCGCCATGCTGTTTTTCCGTCTTTGGTTCTAATTTCTAAATCAACGCTAAATCCTTGACCGAATCGCTCAACAATCTGTTTAACAAGATTTTCATGGCCCATCATGGCAGCTACGTGCAGCGCTGTAAGGCCTGCATTATTTTGAATAAAGGGATTAAGGCGAAGGGCGCTTAAGGCGCTGCAAACTTCAAGCAGATCTTGAGCCGCAAAATAATGAAATAAAGTATCCCCTTTAACAGATCTTAGCTTTCTTAAATCCTTGATTTCATTTCGTAATTTCTTGAGATTAACAATATATTCTAGTAATTCCTTATTCCCTGTATGCAAGGCAATCCACAATGGACTTATATCAGGTTTATCCTCTGGAGAAATGCCACTAAAGAAACTATAAGAACTAGGATAGGCATAGGTGTTTATCTGCGCATGATGTCTTTCTACTAAATGTTTAAAGACTTCAATCTTTTTGCAAAAGGCCGCTACATGAAGTGGTGTTAACCCATTATTTGCAGCGAAGTCTTTATTTGCGCCCTTTGCAATTAACAGATCAACTATTTCAATTGTATTTTGAGTGGCTGCATAATGTAAAGGCGTAAAACCTTGATCATTTGCTGCATTCACCTTCACGCCAAAACGCAATAGGGCATTTAGCAAAGATGAGGCCTCTGGAGTAGCACTAGAATGAAATCCCAGTTGAGCCAAGAAATGAAGCGCTGTTTGTTTATCATTATTTTCAACGTTAATATCAGCACCATGTCGAACTAATTTTTCAATTATTCTTAGGGCGCTCTCTTTCTGCACTAACATAACATGGTGAAGTAAGGTATTGCCATTTTCATCCCTGTCATGAACAACATAGGGATGGGCATCAATGAGGTCTAATAACTTTTGCTCATCATCTTGATATAGAAAATTCAAGGCATCTTCGAAATGATCTTGACCACCGATACTTGCTAATAGTGATTTCACGCTTTCATTATTACTTTGTCTTGCAATGCGAAAGGCCGATTGATGCAATTTATTTTTGCTATGGATATCAAATTGGGGCAACAACAGCATGGCGGGAAGATAAGAACGTTCAAATGCTGCCTTACGTTTTAGCGCTTCATTGCGCAATAGCGCCACAATCTGCGGTGATTGATTTTTAGCGGCAATATGCATTGGTAGATTGCCATCTTTATCAGCAAAGGTAATTAAGCAGTTGTGTTGAAGAAGGCAACATACCATTAATTCATTTTTTGCTTCAATGGCAATATGTAATGGTGTCTGCCCTTTTTTATTCTGAACATGTTTGCCACTGCCTATGCTATTATTCAACAAATATGCAGCATCATCTGGCGTGCCTTTTTTTGCTATAACATGTAAAGCAGTATCACCATTTTTATTATGGTAAACATCAATCGCCCCAATTGAAGATTTACTCCTTAAAAAGTTCATTATTTCAGTGATGTTTTCATTTTCAAGCGCATTTTTAAAATTACTGAGTGATAAAGTCATAAAACAACTCCTATGAATGACTTCAACCTAAAAGGGTTTAGCGCAATTAAAAGCCGAGCCTGGGCTTAGCTAATTAATGTATGATTAATTCAACTGAAATAGTTTTTAGGAGGAGGAAAATAGAATAAAAGAAAATGAAGGGTTAAAAACACAACCTACCTGTTCACGCATCGTATACTCCTTTGAACAACATAATCCTTGATGCAGTGCGGCATTATAAAATAGTCTAAAACAAATGCAATATTAAAGCTTGCTTTTTGAAAATATTTAAGCGTGTAAATACTTCATTATTTGTTATAGGGTTTCAGAAGAAATCTCGAGCTCAAAGCTCAGTATGTAAAGCTTCAAGGGAGCATCCTTGTTAAACTCAAACGTTGCTCCCCACTAAAATCTACAATTTTGTCCTGTTTTTCTTTATCGCTTTTTTTGTAGACGCTTTTCTTTCTGCTGTGATATTAAGATTAACAATCGCTAAACGCTTTATTGGAAAGGGAGAAAGTATGGGCAAATCACTAAAAAACAAAGATTTTATTTCATTATTTTGCTCAGTCTGGGCAATCACTTTCTTAAAGCCCTCAATTCTTTGTAAGACTTGGGCAATTTCTGGGCGCCGACTTGCTCTGTAATCCAATAAATCAAGTGTTAATTTAGCAAGCTCGTCTCTAATGCCATACATGTCAGGCGCATTTTTTACTTTTTCTTTGAAATTCTTTTTAATCGGTTCAATAACATCCAAAACGCCTCGCTTTAAGGCTTGTATTGCTTTAACCATGGCATTATTTAAGGCCATAAAACCAAATAATAATCCACTGGCATAGAGATCGGTTTTTGCCGAATAGGATGTAAAATCTTCTTCGCCATGAACAATATCCGGCGCAGCATACATCAGGGAACCAACCTTATTTAGATCTTTATAACACCATTGCTGCGAAGAGCTCATCGTCATTTGTGCAGACAAACCAAAATCTAGGATGGTTATTTTTCTTTCAACAGGATCCCAAATCACATTCTCTAATTTAATATCTCTGTGCACGATATGGTATTGCTGATGTAATTCATCAAGTGCCTCAAAGTACTTTGTAGCCATTTCAAGGTAATAACTTAAAGGAAGTGCTGTAGATTTACGTTTCAATTTTTCACCAGGAAGTTTGATTTCAACCCCGGATATAAGAAAATCATGCAAATTATGGCCGCGGGCCAAGGGCTGAACAGTGAAAAATTCATCTTCTTGGCCTACAGCCACCCCAACAAGCCTTCCTATACGCTTTAATGATTTTAATTCTTGTTTGGTAGAATACAATTCATGTGGGGTACACAAAAAATGCTGCTTCACTGCACAATATTCACTTGTATCTAAATTATATCCTAAGAAAACTTCACCAAAAGAGCCTTCTCCCAATAGAGAATAATGATAAATAATAATTGTTTCAGATGTATCACCAAAGATAAAAGGACATGCAAAAGAAGGAAAGCCACAAAATAAGCTGTCAGCTCTGATGAGATTATAATCAATATTCAATTCACCTTCGCCAAATTTTCTTTTCAGCGCATTATCAAGCTGAAAGCGACGAATTTCCAAATTCGTTTTACGAATCCACTCAGATAATTGCTCTTGGTTAGCAAGTAGATCATGAACATCAGGATGCTTATTATTTTCATCCTTAACAGAAGTGTTTCTAAGACTATTTCTTTTTGAGTGCAGCATTAATTTCTCACTTTTATTTTTATAATAGAAATCCAACGTTCTATTAAGAACGTAAATGCTTAATGTCTTATATAGCGTGAGAAAATGAATTAGCTATAGCCAGCAAATTTTCTTAGCCGCTCATCGAGTGCAGGCATGGTAACGAAAAAATGCCATGTAGTAAATAATGCTACGCAGCACCGTCTTTAAGAAAATTAATTATTTCTGGCATTATTTGTTCAGGCGCTTCTTCCATTAACCAGTGACCCGCATTTGCTATCACCTTTGCTTGAACATGATTAGCAACCAGTTTTGCTTGCTCGATAAGAAAAGAGCCAGATGCCTTTTCACCAGTAAGCACTAAAAATGGCATATCTAGCTTCTTTGTTGCAAATTGAGAAAAGTCTTTTGCATCTTGCTCAAAGTTTTTGAAATATTCAAAGCCTGCGCGCATACCTTCATCTTGTGCATAGGCATTTGCATAGAATTGTCTATCTGCTTCTGGCACAGAATGTTTTGCGTCAGCTGCAAAATCATTCCAAAAATGTTCAAAATATATTCTTTCACGGCCTTTGACCAAGGCAAGAGGCACTTCACCATAGAAATGAAAATGCCATAAATCTCGCAGTAACCACACATCCTTCCAATTGCCAACACCAGGCAAGAAGGCATCCATCAAGATAACCTTTTCTGTTTCTTGGGGGTATTGAGCGGCATAGGCGTAAGCAACCATTAAACCGATATCGTGGCCCACAATGGCTACTTTTTCATAGCCTAAGGATTTAACCAGCGCATGAATATCTTGCGCCATGGTTTTCTTATCGTAACCACTTTGTGGTCTTTCAGAAGAACCAGCACCGCGCAGATCAGGGACAATAACAGTATGATTTTTACTTAAGGATGGAACCAGGGGGCCCCACATATGCCCAGTTTGAGCATATCCATGAAGCAGCACAACGGGGCTACCACTACCTTCTTTGATAAAAGATATATTGAAGCCATTCACTGCTTGTTTCATTTTGCCAGCCCATTTCTTTTGCTTAAAAAATAGAAAATAGACTGCATTTCAATGATATTCAATCAGTGAATTCATACCTGGCTAGATATTATTCTAGTGCTAACATTTCGCTATGATAAAACGCTTAGCTGCGTTTAGTGCGCGCCCAATACAGGGACTGATAATACTTTTCCTGCAATTCAGAATCAAAAGAAGCTGCCCAACCCTTTTCTAAAGGATGCGCATCATTTTTGGCTTTGGCTAACCATGTTGGGGTATAGTTTTTGGACTCTTCTTCAGTAGAATCACTCGTCTCTTCTTGTGTGAAACTGAGCATTGATGCTTGTTACCTATATGTTTATTTTAATTTTCAGCTATAAGCTTCGGCGCGACTTGGTGCACAATTATGCTCCTACTTCTTCCTTGAAGTAATTGACGATTTTTACTTCGCGTAGTTCCTTTGGCATGGAGAAGGACATATTTTCTTCAATGCCTTTGACTTCTTCAATCTGAGAAATGGGCAAATTATCCCGCAAGCTTTGAATCACTTGTTTCACTAAAATATCGGGCGCAGAAGCACCAGCAGTGATACCAATGGCCTTAACGCCTTTAAACCACTTCCAATCAATTTGTTCTGGGCTATCAAGTAAATAGGAGGGCGTGCCTAAATTTTCAGAAAGTTCACGTAAACGACTTGAATTAGAGCTATTCACAGAGCCAACAACCAGCACTACTTCAGATTGCTGTGCTAGAATTTTTACAGCATCTTGGCGATTTTGCGTTGCATAGCAAATATCATCCCGCTTTGGTCCTTTGATGTGCTCATATTTCGCTTTTAAGGCATCAATGATGCGTACGGTTTCATCAACTGATAGCGTTGTTTGGGTAACATAGCAAAGATTTTCTGGATCTTTAACTTTGAGCTTTGCAACATCATCAAGATTTTCAACCAAGTAGATACCACCTTCAGGATTTTTATATTGCCCTAATGTGCCTTCTACTTCAGCATGGCCCGCATGGCCAATTAAAACGCATTCATGACCTTTTTTACTTTGACGCGCCACTTCCATATGCACTTTGGTCACCAAGGGACAAGTTGCATCCATCACCAGCGTAAAATTTCTGCTGGCAGCATCAAGCCGCACTTGTTGAGAAACACCATGGGCACTGAAGATAACGGTGCTGCCATCAGGAATATCTGTTAATTCATCAACAAATATAGCGCCTCTGGCTTTCAAGCTATCAACAACAAAACGGTTATGAACCACTTCATGGCGCACATAAATAGGGGCACCAAACTTTTCAATGGCTGCTTCAACAATATCAATCGCGCGTTCAACGCCTGCACAAAAGCCACGAGGATTGGCAAGGTAAAGTGTAATCGGTTTAGTTTGCATCTTGTAACTCAGTTGAAAAAAGAATTGTTTTAGCCATCATTATGGCACCTATTGTGATGAAGGCATCGGCGAGGTTGAAAGTATACCAGTGCCAAGACCGAACATAAAAGTCAACAAAATCGATAACGTAACCGTGCCATACTCTGTCACAGAGATTGCCTAAGGCACCGCCTAAGATCAGGCTTAAGGAAATACCGGTCCATTTGTCACGCATTGGTGTTTTAGCAAGCCAGGTCGCAAGATAGGCACAAATTAAGATAATAAAGATAATTAAAGCAACTTGGCCCCAATGTGGTTTATCTGCAAACAGGCTAAAAGCAACCCCCCGGTTATGCGCCAAGGTGAGGTTAAAGCCTGGGATAAGTTGCACAAACTCACCCATCGCCACATTGTTTAAGACCCACCATTTGCTTAATTGATCAAGCAAAAATAAAAAAGGTAGGGTCAAAAACCATTTTAAACCAGAAATTTTACTTGTATTCATCGTCATATTTTCCGCGTTAAGCATAAAGGCGCTTTTCTCCCTCGTTGCTATCTAAATTTTCCACACAACGGCCACAGATATGTGGATGATCTTTATGTTGTCCTACATCTTCACGGTGATGCCAACAGCGCACACATTTCTCATGTTCGCTTTTCACTACTTCTACAAAGAGATCAGGCATTTCAGTTGCAAGTGCGTTTTGCTTTTCACTTGCGGGCTTCACTGTTGCATAAGAAGTAATTAATACAAAACGTAGCTCATTCCCAATTTGTTGTAACTGTTGATAAAGTTTATCCTCAGCATAAAGTACAACTTGTGCATCCAAAGGTGCACCAATAAGACCTTGCGCACGCTGCCCTTCTAAGGCTTTGTTCACTTGGTTTCTCACCTGCATCATGGTTTGCCAAAAATCATTACCCAAAGGATTGTTTGCAGTTAATTGTGGCATGTTGTCTAACCAGCTACTAAAGAAGACGGAAGACTCTTTATCGCCAGGCAAATATGCCCAAATTTCTTCTGCGGTAAAACTTAAAATGGGCGCAAGCCAACGCGTCAAGGCATGGGCTATATAATACATAACCGTTTGCGCAGAACGTCTTGGGTTACCATTGGTTTTAGTGGTGTATTGTCTGTCTTTAATCACATCCAAATAAAAACTGCCTAGCTCTACAACACAGAAGTTATGTATTTTTTGATAGATTAAATGAAATTGATAAGCATCATAGGCTTGTAAAATTTCTTCTTGTAATTTCGCAGCTCTATCTACAATCCAAGCATCTAAGGCCACTAATTTGTCATTGGGCACCAAATGCGCTTTGGGATCAAAGCCATCTAAATTCGCTAATAAGAAGCGAATGGTGTTACGAATACGACGATAAGCATCGCTCATGCGGTTTAAAATTTCATCAGAAACGTGGATTTCACCTTTGTAATCGGTTGAAGCCACCCATAATCTTAAGATGTCCGCCCCCAGTGTTTTCACCACCTTATCTGGCGCAACCACATTGCCCAGCGACTTAGACATTTTGCGCCCTTGGGCATCTACTGTAAAACCATGTGTTAGCACCGCTTTATAAGGCGGAACATCTTGCATTGCCATGCTATTGAGCAAGGAAGTTTGGAACCAACCACGGTGTTGATCGGAACCTTCTAAATAAAGATCTGCAGGAAATTGTAAATCATCACGCGCTTTTAATACGCTGAAATGACTCGCCCCAGAATCAAACCACACATCCAAAATATCATTTGATTTACGGTAAGCTAAAATATCATCGAAGGGTAATTCACTGATATCCAAATCATGCCATGCTTCAACGCCATTTTGCTCAATGAGTTTAGCAACATGCTCTATGATTTCCTTCATTTGCGGATGCAGTTTATCCGTGTCTTGATGTAACACTAAAGCAAGCGGCACGCCCCAGGTACGTTGACGAGAAATACACCAATCAGGTCTACCCTCAATCATCAAATTCATGCGCGATTGTCCCCAATTGGGTACCCATTTAACCTGTTCAATCGCTGCCAAGGTCTTTTTACGTAAACCTTGATTGTCCATGCTGACAAACCATTGTGGCGTTGCTCTAAAAATCAAGGGGGTTTTATGACGCCAACAATGCGGATAGCTATGAGAAAGCGTCGTTGCATGTAGCAGCGTGTGTTTTTCTCTCATTAATTCAATTAAAGCATCATTGGCTTTAAAAACATGCATGCCACCAACAACGGGTACTTCCTTAAAGAAGCAACCTTTACTGTCTACTTCGGTTTCCACTTTTAAGCCATAGTGAACCCCAACCATATAATCTTCAAGACCATGGGCAGGCGCTGTGTGCACGCAACCGGTGCCCGCATCCGTGGTAACATGTTCACCCAACACCAAAGGCACTTGTCTGTCTATGAAGGGATGCTGCAATAATTGTTTTTCTACTTGCTTGCCTTTAAAGGTAGCAACAACTTCATACTCTTCTATGCCATAACGCTTTAAGCAATCATCCATCAACTCATTTAGCACGCAAATGGCTTGTATTTCTGGGCTAAAGTTAGCTTTGACCAGCACATAAGCCAAGTCAGGATGCAAAGCCACCGCTTGGTTTGCAGGCAAAGTCCAAGGGGTGGTTGTCCAGATGACAAAACCAATATCTTTTACTTCTTGG
The DNA here is from genome assembly GCA_964496435.1 of Uncultured Candidatus Berkiella sp. Taxonomy (GTDB): domain Bacteria; phylum Pseudomonadota; class Gammaproteobacteria; order Berkiellales; family Berkiellaceae; genus Berkiella. The sequence continues at coordinate 94,643 of CAZBZP010000010.1, read as the reverse complement.
GTATTCTCGCCCAAGATGGATTTGAGGAAATGCCCCGTATCAACAACTTTAAAACAAACATCGATTGCAGGTGAGGTTTTGTTTTGATATTCCACTTCAGCTTCAGCCAAGGAAGAACCACAATTAACACACCAATGCACTGGCTTTGCACCTTGATGCAAATAACCTCTTTCTAAAATTTTGCCCAATGAACGCACGATATCGGCTTGATATTGATAGTTCATTGTCTTATAGGGATTTTCCCAATCGGCCAAGATCCCTAAACGAATAAAAGAAGCTTTTTGTAAATCGATTTGGCTTTGGGCATATTCGCGGCAAGCTTTGCGAAACTCTTTGGTAGAAACCTTATCACCAGCTGCGCCAATTTTTTTCTCAACGTTTACTTCAATAGGCAAACCATGGCAATCCCAGCCAGGCACTAAAGGTGCATCAAAGCCACTTAAGGCTTTAGATTTGACAATAATATCTTTTAAAATGGTGGTCAGCGCATGGCCGATATGGATGTCACCATTGGCATAAGGAGGCCCCATATGCAAAATAAATTTGGGTTTGCCTTTTGCCTTGTCTCTTGCTTGTTGATAAAGATTAGCATCCTGCCATTTGGATAAAAGCCCAGGTTCTTTTTGCGCCAAATTCGCTTTCATGGGAAAGTCGGTTTTGGGTAGATTTAAAGTCTCTTTGTAATTATCTTTATCTGTACTCATAATTTGTATCAATCTCTTTTAATTTTAATTTTGATTTGTCAAAAAAAGCGCGTGCTTTTTGAATATCTTCACGAATTTGTTGTTTTAATTGTTCGATACTATCAAATCGTTTTTCATCTCTTATCTTGTGTAAAACTTCTATGCTGATTTTTTTATTATATAAATCATCTTGAAAATCAAAAATATGCACTTCTGTAATGTGCTTTGTGCCATCTACTGTTGGCCTTGTGCCGCTATTAGCAACGCCTTGATATACTTTGTTATCAATAATGATGTTTGTGACAAAAACACCTTTGAGTAATAAGCTTGCGGGATGAAAGGCTAAATTTGCCGTTGCAAAGCCCATTGCGCTGCCGCGCTTAGCGCCTTTAACTACTCGGGATGTAATGCTAAATGGCCTTCCCAAACATTTTTGTACCCAATCAAAATTAGCGTCTTGTACTGCTTGTCGAATAAGACTACTAGAAATTTTGCCAAAGTCGCTTTGTATGTGTGCTATCGGGTGCACTTCAAAACCACCTTGCTCACTGTTTTCTCTTAGGGTTTGCACAGTGCCTTTTTGTTGATGACCGAATTTAAATCCCTCACCAATATATAAATGGCGCACCAGAAGTTGTTTTTCTAAAATATCGCTAATAAATTGTTGTGGTGAAATGCGTGCAAAACCTGAAGTAAAGCGACAGCAAACCACTTGCTCAATGCCCATCAACGATAAACGCTGTAGTTTTTGCGAGAAGGTCATTAAACGAGAAAAAGCTGCCTGTGGGCGCAACACCATTTGTGGTGAAGGCTCAAAGGTAATGACAGTTGGCTTTAAGGACAAATGGTGTGCTTTTTGAATAACGTTTTCGATGATGGATTGATGGCCTAAATGCAAACCATCAAAGTTGCCGATGGTCGCAACACAAGGCTCAACCTGCTGCGGTGTTTTCTGAAAATGCGTTATCTTCAACAGCTTGGTCATTTAAGCGCTCTCTAACCGAAGGTGAGACACTCTCAAGCCAAAAACCCAGAGCCCACCAAAGTAGGCAATCCCAGCGCCGCCTATTAGGCTGCCCAAGGTCATTGCGCGGGTTAAAGGCTCCCAATCAAACCATTGCGACACATCCGGTGCAAAGTACCATAACACAGCTGCCATGGCAGAATTTGCTAGCAACAAGCGCGCACTAAAGGCTTTCCAACCAACCACCGGAACATAATATTTTTCACGTAACAAAATGATGAGCAATAAACCCACATTGATAACAGATGCCAGCGCAGAAGCTAAAGCAAGGCCAGCATGCGCTAAGGGGCCAATAAGCAGGGCGTTAAACACAACATTGGCCAACATGGCAATAATGGCCACTTTAACCGGCAGCTTGGTGTTTTGTCTTGCGTAAAAGGCGCTGACCAAAACTTTGACAGCCAAAAAGAAAATCAACCCTAAGGAAAGCGCAATTAAGCTGCGTGAGGCCATCACCACATCATGCGGGCTGAATTCACCATATTGCAGCAAGGTGGCTAATAAGGGGCCAGACAACATGACCAAACCAACCGTTGCGGGCGTGCCGATAAGTAAAATCCATCTTAGGGCCCAATCAACGCTAGCAGAAAAACCGGTTTGTGAGTTTTTAGCATATTGCTGAGATAAATGAGGTAACACAACTGTAGCCAAGGCAACGCCAAACATCCCGATGGGGAATTCGAGCAAGCGATCGGAATAGTACAGCCACGTTAAACTGCCCACAGGCAAGAAGGAAGCAAAAATAGTATCGACTAATAAATTAATTTGCATCACAGAAGCGCCAATGATGGCAGGTGTCATGAGCCTTAAAACCCGCTTAACGCCTGGGTCATGCCAATCCAATTTGAAGCTGGGGAACAATGAAAGCTTTGCTAAAAAGGGCGCTTGGAATAAAAGCTGCGCAACACCGGCTGCCATCACACCCCAACCGAGGGCATAAACAGGCTCAACAAAATAACTACTGCAAAAGTAAGCCGCGATAATTAAACATAAATTTAGCAATACCGGCGTAAACGCAGGAATAGCAAATTTACCGTGGGCATTTTGCACGCCTGCGGCAAAAGCCGTTAAAGAAATAAAAAAGATATAAGGGAAGGTAATTTGTAATAAATGCACTGCCATGGGAAAGCGCATATCTTTGGCATCAAAGCCTGGCGCAAATATCCACACTAACACGGGTGCACAAAGCACCCCAACGATGGTGACGCCCAGCAAGACAAGGCTAAGCGAACTAAAGACTTTATCCACCAAGGTCTTCACTTCGCTTGGGCTGCGATTGCTATGGTACTCAGAGAGCACAGGCACAAAGGCTTGCGAGAAAGCACCTTCGGCAAATAGCCTTCGCATAAAGTTAGGAATTTTAAACGCCAACAAAAATGCATCCATGCCGGGACTTGCCCCAAACACACTCGCCATTACCATGTCGCGGATAAAACCCACCACCCGCGAAATAAAAGTCATTGCGCTTACTATAGCTGTCGATTTAAATAACTTGTTTGCCATAACCTTTGCTGCTTTGCGTGAAAGATTGACATCACTCTGTAAAATGGGGATTATTGCAAATTTTATCTCGTCTGTAACGAAAAGAAGGAATAATCCCTTGGCAAATACTAAACAAGCGATGAAACGGTCTCGCCAAGCTGAGAAACATCGTATTGAAAACAAATGGCAGCTTTCCCGTATGAACACCTTTATAAAGCGTGTATTAGCTGCAATTGAAAAGAAAGATGTGGACAGCGCTAAGACTGAATACAAATCTGCTGTTTCTACTATCGATAAAATGGTTAGCAAGGGCCTTATCCATAAGAATAAAGCTGCTCGTCATAAAAGCCGTTTGAATAAGCACATCGCGGCATTAGCTGCATAATGACTGGGCAAGAATAGCGTATACGTTATTCTTGTAGGGGCGGACTTCATGTCCGCCCTTAAATCACTTCTTCAATTTCCTCTTCTAGCTCTTCTTCTTCCATTACCTGAAAGATTCTTGGCTGACTTTGCAAATACTTCATCACATCTTCACACAAGGCTGCTGTGCCATTTTTAGCCAAGGCTGAAATTGCATAATAAGAGGTCTTATCTCCCAAACGCTGCATAATGTCAGCAATACGGGCGGCGGCGGCTTCAGGGGTGTAGCAATCTGTTTTGTTAAATACCAACCAACGAGGCTTCTTTAATAAGTCTTCGCTAAAAGCACCTAATTCATATTCGATGGCCCGGATATTATCAACAGGATCGCTCTCATCAAGCGGCATGAGTTCAACTAAATGCAGTAATAGTGTTGTGCGGCTTAAGTGCTTTAAAAATTGAATACCTAAACCTTTACCCTGCGCAGCGCCTGGCACCACCCCAGGAATATCAGCAACCACAAAACGTCGTTGCCCTGTGAGCGCCACAATCCCTAAATGAGGATAGAGCGTCGTAAAAGGATAATCCGCCACTTTAGGTTTGGCACTGGAAATAGCAGAAATAAGTGTTGATTTACCTGCATTGGGTAGACCAAGCAACCCCACTTCAGCCAATAATTTTAGTTCTAATTGTAATTCGCGAGATTCGCCTTCACCACCTGGCACTGTATGCCTTGGTGCACGATTGGTCGAACTTTTAAAATTGATATTGCCTAATCCGCGACGTCCGCCTTTTGCAACCATCAAGCGCATACCAGGCGTTACTAAATCGCCTAAAATTTCTTGAGTATGCAGATCGCGAACCTGAGTGCCTACTGGCACTTTGATTACGCAATCTTCGCCGTCTGCGCCGGTGCACTGACGTTTAGCGCCATTGCCACCATGTTCGGCTTTGAATTGGGTTTGATAGCGGAAATCTATCAAGGTGTTCATGCCTGAGTCGGCTAGCAGGTAAACGCTGCCGCCACGACCACCATCGCCACCATCAGGTCCACCCAGTGGCACAAATTTTTCACGCCTAAAACTCGCAGAGCCATCGCCTCCCTTTCCGGCATGTACTTTTATTATGGCTTCATCTACAAACTTCACAATACTCGCCTCATTTTAAATTTAGGCTTTGTTGCCTAAAATAAAAAAACCCCAATAACGGGGTTTTTTCATATCAAACTACTTTTAAGCGGTTTGAATTTCTTCAGGGATCACGTTTACAGTATGGCGTGATTTCGCGCCTTTTACTGTGAACTCAACGCGACCTGATGTTTTTGCAAACAGGGTGTTATCTTTGCCCATGCCTACAAAGTTACCTGCATGGAACTTGGTTCCACGTTGGCGAACGATAATACTACCCGCTGGTATTAACTGGCCGCCGTAAACTTTAACCCCAAGATATTGTGGATTTGAATCACGACCGTTTCTTGTACTACCACCGGCTTTTTTATGTGCCATGACTGTGCCCCTTATTGTTGGCTATCTTATGTAGCCATTCCAAAATTAAATACCTGTAATTTCTACTTCAGTAAAATGCTGTCTGTGGCCTTGCTTACGTCTGTAACCTTTACGACGTCTCATTTTGATAATGGTAACTTTATCACCACGACCATGAGATAAAATCTTAGCCGTTACTTTGGCCTTCTCAATGAAAGGCGCGCCAACTTTGATATTGTCGCCATCAGCAAGGAGTAGAACATTACCTAATTCAACTGACTCCCCTGGCTCTCCGGCTAGTAATTCTAGTTTGCAACGTTGGCCCACTTTGACGCGGTGCTGCTTGCCGCCAGCAGAAATAATTGCATAGGCAGTTTGAGTACTCACTCTTTTGCTCCTCGATAAAAACTGGAAACCTACAATCCATAGGTAAGGGCAGCAATTTTACGTTAAGGTGAAAGGATTAATCAAGCTCTATACTCCAAACAATGTGAAAAAGGTCGTGCTCTTGCCTTTAGGGGCTCAACGTTGTAAAAAGCAGTCTTTAAATAATTAGTACCTATATATGGCCTTTGCGCAGATCCAAGCTTTGTTAAGTACTGAAATTCAGGCAATGAATGAAGCAATTATTCGTTGTTTAGAATCTCAGGTTGAAGTGATTAACAAAATCAGCCATTACCTTATTGAAAGTGGCGGTAAACGCGTTCGTCCCTTAGTTGTTCTACTAAGTTCTAAAGCTTGCGCTGCTCCGCTTGAAAAAGCCATCAGTATGGCAGCCATTATCGAATTCATTCATAGCGCCACCTTGTTACATGATGATGTGGTCGATGATTCAAAACTACGTCGCGGCCGCTTAACAGCGAATCGGGTGTGGGATAACCCCACAGCAATTTTAGTCGGTGATTTTTTATATTCACGCTCCTTTCAGATGCTGGTAACCATCAACAACATGGAATGCATGCGCATTTTAGCGGATACCACCAATATTATTTCTGAAGGTGAAGTGTTGCAGCTTGCACACCGCTTTGAAGCTGATTTAGATGAAGCGCGTTATTTTAAAGTTATACAATATAAAACCGCGCAGCTCTTTGAAGCAGCGGCACAGTTAGGGCCCGTTTTAGCCAAACAATCTGTGGAAGTACAACAAGCCTTAGCAGCCTATGGAAGACATTTAGGTATTGCCTTTCAATTAGTGGATGATGTGCTAGATTACCAGGCAACCAATGAAAGTTGGGGCAAAAATATCGGCTCAGATTTAAGTGAAGGCAAAGCCACCCTACCTTTGATTTATGCGCTAAAGCATGCTTCAAAAGATGAGACAGACTTAATCAGAAACGCCATTAAAACGGGTAGCACGGAAAATATTGAATTAATTCAAAAAGCGATTGTGTCTTGTGGTGCCGTTGATTACACCATGAAGCAAGCACAAAATGAAGTTGCGATGGCAATCGATGCCTTAAAAATATTACCAGCATCTGAATATAAAGATGCAATGGCTAAGTTGGCAGAGTTTGCGATTAAAAG
>CAZBZP010000010.1:22794-87983 GCA_964496435.1 Uncultured Candidatus Berkiella sp. | reverse complement strand
CAGCATCTGAATATAAAGATGCAATGGCTAAGTTGGCAGAGTTTGCGATTAAAAGAGTAAATTGAAGCTGCCTAAAGTTAAAATTCAAACATTTATCAATGTATTTTAGCTTTAGGCAAGGCAGCAAGCTCTCGCAAAACAGGAGTGTACATCCCAGTACATGACTGTTTTGGGATGGGCGCAGCTAACGCTGCATAAAGTTAAAATACAAAGATAAATTCGGGGTATAGCTCAGTCTGGTAGAGCACTGCGTTCGGGACGCAGGGGTCGTAGGTTCAAATCCTGTTACCCCGACCATTAGATTTTGTTGCTTTCGCTATGCGAAAGCTTACAAAATCTTTTGTCATCCGCTTATGCCTTTAGCGTTTTGCGTTCCAACAAAACAAGCGCCAGGGTCAAAACGTCATACCTAAATAGCCATATTATCGCGCCCATTTTCGGTATTTTTATAATCAAAACTAAGTTATTCAGATAGTAATTTAACGCAAAAAAACTACCAATTTAAGCCACAAGGGGGTACTATCCGCCCTGAGAGAGTATACGGCTAACCTAAATGGTCTTGTGACTCAAAACTTCGAAAATAAAAAACCGTTAGGAGTATCGAGAAAGTGCCCTTAGTCATTCTTCTATTTGCGCTGTTTGCCAGTCTTTTTACCTTAAGCAAAACTGCCTTAGAATTTTCTGAGCCCTTCTTTTTAATAGGCTCACGAATGACAATAGCTGGGATCTTGTTGTTAACACACCAGTTTATCTTTAACCGTAAGGCTTTTAAGATAAAAACCTCTCATATACTACCCTTGGTTATTCTCGGCTTAGTAAGCATTTATATTACCAATATCGCTGAAATCTGGGGTATCCAATACATGAGCTCGGCTAAAGCCTGCCTCATTTATAGCTTATCACCCTTTATTGCTGCCCTTTTTGCCTTTTGGTTGCTCAATGAGCGCTTAACGCCAAAGAAATGGATAGGGCTTTGTATTGGCTTTGTTGGCTTAACACCGATTTTGTTTACCAATTCTAGCTCCTCCGAGCTTGCTAAAGATTTACTGTTTTTCTCTAGAGCAGAGCTTGCTTTAGTGATTGCTGTGTTCTCTAGCGTTTATGGCTGGATTTTATTGAAAAAAATCATCAACGAATATCGTTATACTCCCATCATGGCCAATGGCTTTAGTATGCTCATTGGTGGCGTGTTGGCACTGTTTCATTCCTATATGAGCGGTGAAGCCTGGGCACCATTCCCTGTTGTGAGCGGCAAGTATGCCCCCTTTATTGAATGCACACTGTGGATGACCTTAATCTCCAACGTGGTTTGCTATAACCTCTATGGCTACCTCTTAAAGCGCTTTTCAGCTACTTTTATGTCCCTGGCTGGTTTGGTTACGCCATTATTTGCCTCCCTATTTGGATGGTACTTCTTAAACGAAGTCATTACCTGGCACTTCTTTGCCTCTATGGTATTGTTCTCCATTGGGCTGGCGCTCTTCTACCAAGAAGAACTTTCCAATAATTTTGCTCCTGAAATTAAGAGTTCAAATGTAGATGTTAGTGCGTAATGACTGTCATTGTCATACCACCTTCTCAGATGGCACTTTAAGTGTTCCCGACTTGCTCAATCTGGCTAAGGAAAGACAACTTAGCGGATTGAGCATTACCGATCACGATACCATCGCAGCCTATGAAACAGCCCTTCCCTTAGCCAAAGATCTGGGTTTAACACTTGTCTCTGGCATTGAAATATCAACCGAGCTTGAAAGAACTTCAATCCATGTCCTTGGTTATGGCTTCAGTTTGCAATCCCCAGATTTAATTCGCTTTTGCCAACAGTTACAACAAGAACGTGAAAATAGAAATGAAAAGATATTAGAGCGTTTGGCAAAGATTAAAATGCCAATCACCATGGCAGAATTAAGGGCTGAGTTTGGCGAAGGCTCTATTGGCCGGCCTCACATCGCAAAATTAATGATGAAAAAAGGCTATGCCAAATCAATGAAACAAGCCTTTTCCCGTTATCTGGGCGACAAAGGCCGCTGCTATGTGCACGGCTTTCAATGCGACGTGGAAGCGGCTATCGAATTGATTCAACGCGCAGGTGGGTTTGCCGTGCTGGCACATCCCCATTACATTAAGCCAAGCAAGCTTATCGATAAATTAATAGACATGCCTTTTGATGGGATTGAAGTCTATTATGGCCACCTCTCCTTAAAACAAGAGCAACCCTGGCTTGATATCGCCCATAAAAAGAACTGGCTTATCACCGGTGGCTCTGATTTTCATGGCGAAAAGAAGACATTTCACCCCTTAGGCTGTTCTTGGACACCCGAAGAAACATTTCAACTTTTCGTCGATCGCTTCAAATTGCAGCTACACGCTTAAGAACCATTTAACAACAATAACATCTAAAGAATATGTAAAGGGGAATCCTTTTTAAATTTAGGTGGTGTTACATGGGTATTAAAGGTCCAAGTGATATTCTACAAGACCAAATAAATGAAGCTTATGAAAAGTCAGTAAAAGAAACCATCGATAGCGTTAATCAAAAATACTTTACAGAACATCTCAAAGACTGCATCTATCAAGAAAATATTAAAAGATTACCCCAATTGTTAGCCTTGCTCAAAGAAGGTGATTTAAAAGATATTATTGCCAAAGCAATGAGTGAAGCACAAAATGAACAATTTAATTATTTATTTGATAAATCACAAAGCGAATTAGAAAAAGAGCTTCCCACATTAGAATCACTTTCTTTCGTATTAACCAATATTCAACAGGCAATAGAACAAACGACAGATATTAGTGATTTTGCTCACCTTGATCCTTTGCGAAAATCCTGGCTACTACAAATACGCCCCCTTAGTAGTAGCATGGTTTTTAACTGCCAATTAGCCAGACACGCAAAAAATATTAAACAAATACTATATCCGCCTGCCATGAAAATACCTGGGCCACGTAAAATTACTTTTTTTCAACGTATTTTATATTTATTCAATGCTAGCGCAAAAGAAAGAGATGATAAAAGATATTTAAACGATGTAAGAGCAAATGCGATTAAATTTGCAAATAGCTATATAACCGATGGACAACTTGTAGATAAACTTAAAGAAATCGTTTCTTCTACCATCGCAAAAACCATGAATGGATGGCTTGATCCTGCAATTAATGGTCTTGATAAACAAATAAAACTTTCAAAAGAACTAGAACCACTTCCCTTAGAAAAAACCGCTGAACGCGTCAAACAAAAAAGTTCGACATTTTCTGCTCTATACAGTGGCGCCAAAGCTGTTATAACAGATGCTTCAATATTTAGCTTCGGTATTGGATATGATTACGCACGTGAGAAGTTTGGGCTTAACAAAGTTCAAGATGAATTAATTAGTAATATTGAAAAAAGTAAAACCGAAGATCAATTAAATAAGCATGTTAATGATGCTTTTGACAAAATTCTTCGTGCTGAAACATTTGATCTCTTGGTTGATTTTGCAAAACAAATGTACTCGATTGAAGAAACAGCTGGGCGTTTCGACGAAAACCATGGTTCAAAGTTGCCTGAAGATTTTAAAGATTCTTTAACAAGTTTTGGCTTTAAGCGTTTGCATAGCGACCCTGAATTTAAACAAATGTTAACCAATATGCTTATCGAACTTGGTGTTAAGCCAGAGAATGATGAAAGTGCTTCAAATTTACTTGCTAAGATTTCTTATATGGAGCCTGATGCCTTAAATGTAATTAAAAGTAAGTTTATCGAAGGCAAACCAGATCCAAACAACTTCCCCAAGGCAAAAGATATTTTATTTAGAGAATTCCAAGCGCTAAGTCAAAATCTTGATAAGCACAAAGGATCTGAAAATTATTTTGGCCTATTAAGTGTTCATATTCGTGCCCTTGAAGAAATTGAATCAAAACAACGATTAGCCAACATCAGTAATTTACTGCCAAACCTTGATACCATGATGGGACATAATCCTCAAAACAAATCTGGGCTTGGCTTTATGGATTTTGTTAAAAAAAATGCAAGACAAATTATACAATCTCGCTTACCAGCGCTTATTGATCCTTTAATTAATAATGTGAAAAAAACACGTCTTGAAGCACAAGCTTTATCTGAAGACTATGCCCAAGCAATGCGCGAGGCTCAAACAAAGAGAATAAATGACAAAAAAGTCAAACGAATTGAAAATGAATCTGAAAGAACATCCATAACAAAAAGAAATGGACAATGGGAACAAGCTTATCAAGATGTTCTCAATGAAAGAGCAAAAGCCAAGCCTCCTAAACCTAGCGAAGAAAAAGCGCATCATGAAAAAATAAATCAAATTGTTTTGAATCAGTTCGCAAAAGAATGGGATAAACGCGCCTTACCCGTTTTTAATAATATTCGCCAAGTGATAAGCCCTCAACTTTATGAACAAATGAGAAGAGAATTAACCAGAGAAAATGCCCCAAATGACATCATACAAACCTTTGATAAGGCTTTTAAAAACATTGACAAAAAGCCACTCTCTGGGTTAACGCACCAAGAATTAGCAGCATTGCAAACAGCTCTCTCCACTTCACTCAACGCAATGTTAAACACGCCTCAAAGGCCACATAATGCAAAAGATCCTGGCGACACCTATTTTACAAAAGCCAATGCAGACGAAAAACAATTTATTGTATTAGCAAATTCAGCCATCGCTAATTTGGGCACATCAAATTTTATGCCTGGCGCTATTGCAAAACTATTTGATGAATTAATAGTTAATGATAGAGAAAAATTGGATACAACAAATCCTAGCGTACTTGAGAAAGTGGTCAGTAGCTATTTTTCAGAAAAAGTAGCTACGGCAATTGAAGATACCTTTGCCGGCCCTTCCAAGCTTCTTGACTATTATGCTAAAGAAAAGAAAAGTAAAAACTTTATAGCGCTTGATAATAAAGTAAAGTCTGAGGCAAAAACACCCGCGCAAGGTTGGGGCGAATACTTGCTTGGGCTTGGTAAAGCCGCAGCGAATAAAACAGGGCTTACAGCTGCTGCGGGCGCAATAGGCTCCCTGACCGGCTATGGTATGAGTGCTGTTAAAGAAACATCTGTCATATCTTATCAAACGGTATCAGGCTGGCTCGCTGGCAAAGAAGGAACTGATAACAAAACCCTAAATAAAATCATAATAGATAATACGCATAAAGCGGTTAAAGAACAAACCTTCAATGCATTTTTCGATATGATGCAGCAAATGTATGCCTTGCAGGAAACAACCAAGCGATTTCAGCAAAGTTTTCCTTCCAAAAATAAAGAAGATAATCCATTTAATAAATTAGGCTTAGGCAGGCTCGCATTAGAGCACAAGGATAACAAAGAAAATAACTTTTTAGAAAAAGTAGCACAGAGCTTGGGCTTTAGATCTACCGAGAATGGTACTGCAATTTCTTCCTTGTATTACGCGATGGTAAGTGATCAAAACAATTGTGAGAAGCTTTGCAAGGCCTTTTGCGATCCAAAAAACAGTAATAATTTAATCATGCTAAGAGAAGCAGTTCAAACAGAATATGTAACCATTCAACAAGATATCCAAATCGGAAAATTAGCCAACAGTGGCAATTATGTCGCCATGGTTCTTGCTATGAATCAGATCCTTGCTAATGTCAACAAAATCTATCAAGCAACAACCGCAGCGGAATTATATTTGCCTGATTTGAATGCCAAGCTTGGCATTGATAATCAAAGCACTTCTCTTTATACCCATTTAATAGAACAAATTATGCATCGCGGGAGCGAAAGTCTGACAGGCTCTGGCGTTGCGTATGTGATGCAAAGTGGTATTTCTCAAGCTGTCGCACTTACTCAAGAAGTTCTTGAAGGCACCAAAGCCGCTCTTGATAAGGAAATTGAATCCCGCGCTTTGGTTAGTTCTCGTCATTCTCTCACGCCACAACTTGAAGGTCAGTCCCAATTGAGCGATAAATCAGCAAATAAAAAGGAAGCCCCAACACCAGTATTATCTAAGCCTCAAGCAAAGCCACACTAAGAAAATGTTTAGCGCATTTTTTCAATATTATCCCAATGAATAACCATTAATGCAGGATAAAATGAGCTCATCAGTAAAGTAATCATCAGATTACTATAAGGCGGGATATAAGTATCAAAGAGCAACAGTAAACTATAATTTAATATGCCAAATAGTATGATCAACAATAAAGTATCCATCCATACCGGTTTAATTAATTGCCAGCTATGCTTTAAAGCTTTTAAAGCCGTCTCCTTTTTGATAACAATGTAAATACCCGCAGCAAATCCAAAAACAAACAACAGCAACATAATAAATAATGCTATTCCAATGAGGGCTAATGAAGACCAAATATACACATTTGCCATATGTTTGGAAATGACATCAGGGATCCACAATCTGGTAGCTAATTCTATGAATGATAAGGTTAATATAATGGGCAATGATAAAATAATGTAAGCACCGAACACATGAATAAAACGCTTAATTCCTGTTTTAAATAAGGCATCGATTGGTACTTTTAATTGAGCATATTTGTAATATACGACAAATATTATAAAACTGAAGAAAAATGAAGTTGTTGCAATATCACCTAAAATTCGAAGAAAGAAAGTGACATCGACTGTATTATTATCAGGCAAATATTTATTTATCAAATATTGGGCCAGCATGAGTAATAAGACAAAGGGAAGTACTTGGCAATAGCTCTTTGTATAGAGCTTAAAAGTGCGAATATAGGTATTAGTTAAGCTTGGCAGTGTCACAACCTCACCTTTTGAAAATAGGCCAGGAATGACTTGATCGTATCATTCAAAAAGTTAGCTTAATATAAGACAAGAGTACAATTAGCAGTATACCTATACAGTAACTAGGCTTTTCTGCTTATTCCCCTTAACTGCCACCACTGATAGAAAAAAACAAGCGCACAACTTAAATTAAGCAGAATTAAATAGCGATGATTTTTTAAAGCGAGAATAAAAGATAAAGATAAATTGCTGATAATTGGATTATAAAAAAGGACAAGGATTAAATTAATTAACCCCCATTTGAGACTTCTTAATTTGGGCTCATAGAATAAAAAATTTGCCAAGCATAACCACAGTGCAAAAAATCCAACAACGGGTAAAGCAAATTCAATATATAGCGTATTGACGCGTAGATTCATTGGCGCAAGTATGCAGCATAACAGTGCGATTGGGATCCAAAATATAATTGCCGGTGATTTTTTGGTCATGAAATTGATATTACTCATCTATGCGCATATAACCCCACGGGGCTGCAAAATGCCAGTCTAATTCGCGGGACACATGCGATAAAATATGATGGCCACGAATACTTCCGCCTTTATCATTCAAGCGCGGGCTTGCCACTGCAACGCCGCCTCTGCCGGTCGCAACAGCAACGATTATACCAGAAACACCACTTTTTGCTGGCATACCTGTGCGTACTAAGTGAATACCTGATTCATCATACATACCACAAGTAGACATAATAGCGACCACGCTATTGCTGGTTCTTTCAGAGATAACACGCGTACCATCTGGTGCCAGCCCCCCGTTTGCCAACAGCATGGGGAGATAGGCGGCTGTAATTACATCGCATTCATAAGAACATAAATAAAAATATGTTTCTAATGCCTCATCGGGCGGCAAGCCTAATTCGTGTTTACTTTTAAGCAAATAGGCAATCGAGCGATTTCTATCGCCTGTAGCCCTTTCTGAAGCAAAGACTTTACCATTAACTTGTAGGGTTTTAGCAAATAGCTTAGATGCCCAGCCATCCAACCACTGCGCTCTTTTTTGTGTATCACCAGGGATCCGCGAGCAAAGCGCTATCGCACCAGCATTAACCATAGGGTTTACAGGTAAAGGGCCATATCTATCTACTTGTGCAATAGATGAAAAAGATTGTCCCGAAGGTTCAACGTGGATCCATGAAAATATTTTTTCTTCGCCAAACTCTTCAATCAATCCGATAAGGGAAATTAATTTTGCAACGCTTTGCAAAGTAATGATTTGGTTTTCACAGTCACCACTGGATATTAATGTACCATCTGAAAGCATAATTGCCCCAGATACTAATTCGGGATCTACATTGGCCAACTCAGGAATGTAATTAGCACACTCGCCTTCTTGAATGCGTTTAGAATCAAGAACAGCTTCTTCGAGCGTTTTGCGAATATACGCGATGTACTGTTCACGCTCCATAGGGGTGCTACACCATTTAGCAAAGAAGAATACAATAAACCTAGCTTATCATGTACCTAGTTAGTAAAGATATTTAACACACAAGTTCCCACAAACAAATATCATTATGTTGCTATTACACGAAACAGGTTATTTATTCTGATACTGCTTCTGGCAATTGCCAATCTATAGGGGTTTGCCCTGTCTTTTCTAAAAATGCATTGATTTGAGAAAAAGGACGACTGCCAAAAAATCCACGGTATACCGATAAAGGAGATGGGTGAACAGATTTAATAACAAGATGTTTTGAGGTATCAATCACAGCACCCTTTTTTTGTGCATAACTTCCCCATAACACAAAAGCAATAGGTTTTGATTGCTGATTTAAAATGCTAATCACTTTATCGCTAAAAATTTCCCATCCTTTGCCTTGGTGAGAAGCAGCTTGCCCTTTTTCAACAGTTAACACGCTATTAAGCAACAACACACCCTGCTTTGCCCAAGAAACAAGGCAACCATGTCTTACAGGTTGTATGCCCAAATCGTCTTGAAGTTCTTTGTAAATATTTTGCAGTGAGGGTGGCAAAGGAATAGAAGGTGGAACGGAAAAGCAAAGACCATGGGCCTGTCCTGGACCATGATAAGGATCTTGTCCCAAAATAACGACTTTTACTTTATCGAGGGGCGCATATTCAAAGGCTTTAAAAATATCGGCGCTTTTAGGATAGATAATTTTTTTAGCATCTTTCTCAGTGCGTAAAAAGCTGCGTAATTTCTGCATATAGCCTGATTGAAATTCATCATCCAACACAGCCTTCCAGGATGCTTCAATACAAGGTGAGTTGGCTTCCATAGTTGCGCTGCTCATTTTTGGGTTCCCCTTTTTTAAAACCGGACAATTATAGCAAGGGGGGTAGCATCCCGCTAAGAAATTTATCGCGCGAAAAGGGCTTGCTTATTATTAACCAAGCCCAGGTAGCCGTGGTGTTTGAACCACAATCTTTCGGGGCGCAGGCGCTGATAAATGTTCCATAACAACGCTTCTGGGCGATTGCGGATATTTAAACAAAACAGGCCTCTTTAGCTCATTCGCTTTTCTTTCTTTATTTTGCAACATACGCTCAACCAAATGTTGAACCCCTTTTACCGCAGCTTTATCAAGGGCACGTTGCTCATTTTCATTGGCATTAAAATTAAGTGGATTATGATTAACGGCAATGACCACGGTGTGATCCCTGATACTGTCCGATACAGAGAGCGGATCTTGAAAGAGAACCATCGATATAAGACTTTTGAAATATCGCCAAAAGGAATCGATTAAAGTATGTCTATCATTATCTATAGCATAGGCAGCGCCTTTGTTAACAAAGTTAAAGCCTAATTGATTCTCAATAGGCACAGTGGGATCGCCACCTAAACCAAAGGGATAATTGCGGATTAATCCACCATCGGTATGTGCTTCTAATACACCCTGCTCATTCACAATCCAATGCGGCGTATATACTAATGGTATGCTGCAAGCTGTCGTTACCAAATCAGATACTTTTTTATTAGGTGTGAGACGATATGAAAAAATAGAAGTCGTATGCTTAGATACGTTTGTTGTAAGAACACGAAACTCTTTCGTGTATCCTGCTTGATAAAGTTCTAAGAAAGTTGGATCTTCTAAACCTGTTTTATCCCTTATCATTTTCCTAATGTAGGTATTAATTTCTTTTCCAGAACAAACACCCCATTCACTAAAGAAATTAAATATTCTTCTTAAACTCCAATCTTGAAAACGATCGGTTGGCATTTCATTTAACATTTTTTTCATTTCTTGAGGTGAAATCCCCAAGGTAATGCCAAGCCCTACAATTGTCCCAACGGAAGTCGCACAAATCACATTCACTTTATTAAAATCTAATCCATAATATTGCGCTGCTAAAAGAGCTTGAGGCAGCGCTCTACCTGCTCCACCACCACCGGCAATATAAATTTCATGGACTGGCTCAAATAATGTTTTTTCAATTGGATTGGGTAAAACTTTATTCTCATTATCTAGTTGATCATTGTTCGGTGCTAATGCTTTTATAGCGATACGTGCGCGTGCTCTCATTAAGGTAGCAAAAGGATATTGTTGTCCAGCCATTGTATTCCTCCGATTTTCTTGCAAAGCACTAAAGCTCAATTTAAAATCGATAGCAAAATATTTTATTCAATTCATTTTAGCTGAAAAATGGCTATGAAAATTTCACCCCCACAAACACAATCAGAATTGTTAAGTAGATGTTACCAAATTGCGGGCAAAACATTAGGTTATATTGCCAGTGAAATGGGTGAAAAGACACCCTTATCACTGAATAATGCCAAAGGCTGGATTGGGCAGTTGATCGAAAAGACACTAGGCGCAAATGCGGTTAATCTTGATCAACCTGACTTTATTGATTTAGGAATTGAACTTAAAACACTTCCTATTACACCAGCAGGGATCCCATGTGAGTCGACTTATATTTGTACTGTCTCCATTCCCCATAGAGAGTTAGAATGGAAGCAATCTCGCGTCTATCGGAAAATGGCTAAGATCTTATGGGTTCCTATAGAGAGCAGCGCCGACAAACCTATCAAAGATGCGCGAGTGGGGACACCGATTTTATGGTCACCCTGCGCCTCAATTGAAAATCAACTACGCCAAGATTGGGAAGAATTAACTGAGCTTATTGCCCTTGGACATTTTGATAAATTAAGCGCACATATCGGACAGTACTTACAGATAAGACCCAAAGCCGCCAATTCAAAAACCTTTATTCAAGTGGTTGATCATCAAGGCCAACCACTCTCTATTGTACCCAAAGGTTTTTATCTTAGAAGTTTATTAACCAAAGAAATTCTAAAAGAAAATTATTGCCTCACATATTAGGCTTACCCGCTGGTTTGGGTATTTTTTCGCTTACAAACGGCGCTATTGATTTTCTTGCTCTATCTAAAGTGCGATTGATGATTTTGCCTTGATTTGAATATTCCGTGGTTAAAGTAGGCATACGTTGTTCTATATCTTTTTGAATACCCCTAAGCATCTTAAGTTCTGGGCTTCGTTTCAATTTAGGATCACTTTCTAAAACACTGATTTTTTTGGTATTGGCTTTGATGTTACGTTCAGCTGATTTATATTGTCCTACAGCAACATTTTCTTTTTCATCAAGTTTGAGTCTTTCAATATTTTCTAAAATCACATAAGCCGCTTGAGCTGCAATAAAACGACCAAGTGCATCTCCTTTACCTGGATTCTTTGCTTCAAATTCCTGTAACAAAGCCTTAAAGCCATCATTTTCTTGAAATCGTTCAAGTACGGCTGAAAAGTAATTATCAAAATCCTTGCCATTCTTTGTGAGTTCTTCATACTTTTGCTTTAATGCTAGGGGAAAGTCTGAGTCATTAAACGCCATCTTTAAGGGGGTATGAGTCCCTTGATCATTAATTTCGACCTTATAATATAATCTACCCTGTATGACGGCTGGCACATTCGCATCCACATAATTTAAAAAAGCATCAAGGCCATAATGGGATTTTACGGTATCAACATGAGCCATAAAGGCATTCACGGTTGTATCTGCTAAGACATCTTTTAACATAGGTCTTCTCCAAAAGCATAGCTTTTGTATTAATGACTAATGAAAAGATGAAAGAGTTCAGGAAAATCGTAAATACACGCATACATTAAGTGCAAATACGTTTTGGCCTAAAATAAGATTGATCTTGGTAAAATGCTTCATCTTGGTTTTGATGCCACGTGGGCCAGCCTAGTAGAGGGAAAGGATGTAATCCCTTAGGATAATCAGGAAATGCATCGCTCAAAAGATAGGTCGCCACTCTTTCATCAAGAAGCCTGTTCTGCGCCATTGTGTCTAAATGAAAAAAATCAGTGTCCACTTCTAAAAAAACCGCTTTAGCTGTCATACCGACATAAGGCTTCAAAGCTTTTTCCATGAGACCATGGCCGATGATGATGGGCAAGCAATGCTGGGCTAAGTTTTCTTGTTGGCGAAAGAATGCGTTCCATTCAAACTGTTTTATTAATTCAAACAATGCTGGCTTATCTGAACAAATTACTATTCCACATTCATCAAAATGCGCCAAGGTATTTTGCAGTGGTGTTCTGGTTTTTTCCCAGGTTTCACTCATGCACAATTTCTTAACTATCGCGCTCTTTAATTGTGGAAAAAGAAGCCAAGTCATATTATTAAAAAAATCATGCCAATTATGAGTTCGGGTTGGGATCTTACCGTGATAGTAAATTTCCCATAGATAACGCATATCTTCAGCTTGCTCAATAAAGCTAAGCGTATTATTTAGATGAAGATCATCAGCAAAATGATTGTAATCACAGATACTTGGCCAACCTTGATGGTATTGGCCAAGCAATGTGTTCCAAAGGGGGATGATACTGGCAAATCCTTTAAATTCTTTAAAGAAATAAGGATTCCAAATATCTTTTTTGCTTTGTAGCTCTATGGACATTGGGATCTGGTGTGCTTGAGCATTGCTCTAAACGGTGAATATAATCTGCTGGTAATTGATGCTCTTTGGCACCCCTTACAATTAATTCTTTATACCAAGTAAATGGTACTAAATCTTCAAAAATATTATCTTTATGTGCAATATAAGTAAAAGCAAATGCACCAGCAGGCGGGATAAGTAAATTCTCTGCATCTTGGGTCGCGGGATATACTTTTATGGTGACTTCTTGATTACCATAGCCCAAGCCTTGATCTTTATCTAATAGGTAACGATCGCGTGGCGGGATCTCATATAAAACACCGTAAACTTCATTAGCTGGGTCTTTCACAGGAATAATATTACATTTACCAGAAGCATCTACCATGCTCTTGTTATGAAAACAAAGCTTATATCCCATGATCTTAACAACGCCTAAGCATTGTGCCTGTGGCACAATGCTATGAAGACCTGCCGAAATCATTTTTTCGCCATAGGCAAAATATTTCATTCTCTTGTACCCCTAATGACTTCAGAGAAACCACATTGGATACTGCTGCCATACATCTTTCTGAGTGTAGCCACAAATCTCCTGCGATGCTAAGTGCATCTTTTTGTTAGTATAATACTTAAATAAACTACAACTTTGGGTAGTGGACGCTATTGTTTAATCCAAGCGTGTCACCAGCGGTCGGCAAAATGTCTCTTTAATGAAGGGCATTAGGACAAGTGCTATCCCCAAACAGACAGGCAAAAAGAGCAATGCTTCATTGTACATTTGCAGGGTATACAGCGGGTTTCCGTCAGGAGAAATCGCACCATTCCATTGCTTATCTAGCAATTTACCTACAACGGGCTGCGCCAATGCGCCACTGGCATTGTTCAACGTATTAATAAAGCCAATTGCCGTACCCGTTAATAAGGGCGCATTGATTTCACGAACAATAGAAAACGCAAGGATAAAGCCGCTTGAGAAGGCCCCTAATAAAAACATTAAGACTCTCATTTGCATTTCAGAAACAGGTACAAAAAGAATGGTAGACATCACTATCAGCGTTGCTAATGCCGCGATACCCATAGGCCATTTTCTCAGACCAATCTTATCTGATATCCAACCATAGAAAGGACCACCAAAAGCCCAACCAAAGAAAATCATTGATACCATAAAGCCGGCGACATCTTTTTCAATATGATAACGTTCCATGAAATAAGGGACGCCCCATAATTGTCCAAATCCTGTTGTGGGTACAAACATGAGCCCTGCATAAAGTGAGGCTATCCATACTTGTGGAATTTTCATCACATCATATAAGCCGGGTGGGATTGGAAGTTGTTTTGAGAATATGAGTCTTGCAAAAAAGCCTAAGGATAAGCTGATGATGGCAAATTGTGCAAAATGTATGGGGAAATGTAGTAATACATAGGTACCACCTACTAAGCCCACGATACCTAAGGCAAATCGATAGGAGCTTTCTTTTTTAGTGCGCTTGTAAAGGGTATGACAAAAAAACCAACCTACATAATAAAATATAAAGAGAATACCGCTGTGGGTTGATTGCGCTGGCAAATGATGGGAAAAATAAAATGGATAAACAAATAAAGCACAGAATAAAGCAAAATTTAACCAAACACTCATTTCTTTTGCAAAAGGTGGGAGATTTTCTTTATGTGATGGCGCTTGTTTAAAGGGATTATCCGAGACAACAATCCAAATGATAACACTTAAAATGGCACCCAATGCCGCCCCATAATAAATGGTATTTCGCCAACCCACCAATTCAACCAAGTTAGCAACTGGCGCTTGTCCAAATACACCGCCCATCATACCAACAGCGACCATAATACCTGTTAATAACGCAAAACGATTAACAGGGAACCATAGTGAAGCTAATTTTAAACAGCCCACCACAGCAAAAGAACCACCAATCCCCATCACAAATCTACCAATTTGGGCCATGAGCAAGGAGGTGGCAGAGCCGAAAATAAGGCAACCCGCAGCACATAAAATACAGGCTATTACCAATAAAATTCTTGGACCAAATCTATCCATTAATAAGCCAACGGGGATCTGCATTGCAGCGTATGCATAGTAATAACAAGCTGCGATGCTTCCTAGTTGTTCTGCTGTTGTTGAAAAAGCGAGGGTGAGATCATCAATCATGACACTGGGAGATACCAGCAACATCAATTCGTAGAAGTAGAAAACGGCTGCAAGGCCCCATACCACCCCAGCCCGTAGGCTAGATCGTTGTGAAAAGTCATATTGGCCCGTATAGCTTTGTTCTGTATTCATATTAACCTATAAAACTAACAAGGAGCTTCTTTTTTGCTGGTGGGATAATTTGAACCACGATTCAGATAATGTAAACCCATTAACTTCATAAATTTTATGTTTTAGAACAAAAAAAGGGGGTTACCCCCCCTTTTTGTATGATCATGCATTTAATTGATTGATTCATTCTCAATTAAATGGTCATTTCCATATTTTGAGTTATATTGCTTAGCAAGCGCTAGAGCGCGTTTGTCTTCGGCATGAGATGTTTCCCAAAGCAGCTTAACTAATTCTTGCTGCATGTTCTCCATGCGGTGATCAGCTGCTATGCACATCCATGCATAAGCTTCAGCCCTATCCTGCTTGACCCCTAAGCCTTCAGCATACATCTCACCAATTAAAAATTGCGCGTATTCACTTTCATGGTGTTTAGCTGCTTTCATAAACCACTTTAGAGCAAGCTGTCTATCTTCGGTTAACCCCCAACCGTTGTAGTACATTAAACCAACGTTGTATTCCGCCAAAGCCAATTTGCTTGCCGCTGCCTTTCTAAAGAAGCCCAAGGCTTTACCATAATCTTTAGTGACATAACGCCCTTTGAGATAGAGTTCACCCATTTC
Organism: Uncultured Candidatus Berkiella sp.; assembly: GCA_964496435.1. Taxonomy (GTDB): domain Bacteria; phylum Pseudomonadota; class Gammaproteobacteria; order Berkiellales; family Berkiellaceae; genus Berkiella. The sequence continues at coordinate 72,451 of CAZBZP010000010.1, read as the reverse complement.
ATTTTGAGCAACGCTATAGCCTTGTTTAGCCGCGAGTCGATACCACCACATGGCTTGAGGAATATTTTGCTCAAAGCCTTCACCAAATTGGTAGTGTCGGCCAACCAGGTATTTAGCAACTGCATTACCAACACCTTTATCTGCTTGGTTATACCAATACACAGATTTCTCAAGTGAGTAAGGAACGCCTAGCCCGTCGATATAAAGCTCACTTAACATATATTGTGAATAAACATCGCCCTTCTTAGCGGCTTCACAATAATGTATCCAAGCTTGATAAGGATCGCGATAGAATCCACGACCAATGAAGTAATGGTCACCTAGATGAACATGCGCTTGCACAATGTCATCTTCTGCCGCCAACTTATACCAGTAATTGGCAATGGTATAATCAACTGGGACACCAAAACCATTTGAATAGAATTCACCTATTTGCAAATAAGCGTATGAATAATGCGCATCAGACGCCATACGATACCAATATAATGCTTTGTGATAGTCTTTTTTGACCCAATCACCTACTTCATACATGACACCGAGGTTATAAGCACCTTTGCCTGAGCCTAGTTCTGCTGCCTGAATAAAACATTGCACGGCTTGGGCTTTGTCTTGAGAAACCCCTTTGCCTGCTAAATACATTTCACCAATTTCAGCATAAGCATCAGCAACACCTGCTTGTGCTGCTTCCTGATAAAGATGAAGTGCTTTGCGATAATTACGTGCTATCACTTCGCTATGGGCATACATATACCCTTGGTAATATTTGCCGTCTTTAGCGCCTAAGCGGGTAGCTTGTTGATAAAGGTCCATTGCCCGCAAGTGATCGTTATAATCTTTTGAATAATTTTCATAGAGTTGACCCAATCGAATCATGGCATCAACATTTTTTTGATCAACCGCACATTGATACCAATATTTAGCGCTTTCAATATCAAGGGGTACCCCTCGACCTTCTAAATATAAATCACCCATCATTAATTGTGCAGAAACCAAGCCTTGCTCTGCGGCTTTTCTAAACCACGCTGCAGAAACCTCGTCATTTTGCGGTAAGCCTCGCCCCCAATAGGACATTTCTCCTAAACGGCCTTGGGCAAATTTATTACCTTGTTTAGCAGCCAATTCAAAGTAATATCGTGCTTTTTCTAAGCTCTTTGGGCTTTCTTCTTTATAAAACTGATCACCCTTTACAAATAAGCCATCAGATCCTGGTGGCAAATAGACTTGTTTACCCCACCACCATTTTTTACCCCAAAACTCGCCCTGATCTTCATCGACATTAGGCGTTGACCACCAGCCTTTAAAGAGTGGTTTTTTGGCCTGTGTTGGTGTTGTGTCAGCTTGTGCAACAACTTGTGTTTTTTTCTTCGTTGATTTGCTTGCCCCAGCAACTGTTTTAGCAGGTTTTGCTGGTTTTGCTTTAGCGTGTGATTTGTCTTTAGTTTTAGCAGCCGTTTGCTTCTCTTGGCTTTTCTTTTTGCTTTGCGTTATTTTTTTTGAATAAACCGCTTTTTCTTTGGCCAAAGCGGTATTTTGATCTTGTTTAGTTTGGCTTGCCTGTGCCTGCTCGGGCTGCCTTGGGGTTGCGCCCCAGGACCATGATGAGGTTTGCCCTTGGCAGCCACACAATCCAAGTAGTACCGTAAAAAGCGTGGCTCTTGCAGATAATTTTAACATTGCCTCTTTCCCTGGCTAAAGTTTAAAACTGATAAACGGCTCCAGCAAAGAATCCATTTGTTTGCAATTCTTTAGATTGAAATTGCACATCCTGCAAAGGTGAAGCTGCAAATGCTGGACCAAATTTCGTTTTTCCTAAGAAGAAATAACGGTATGCGATATCTACCAAGACATGTGCTGTCACTTGGTAACGCGTACCCACGCCTAAATTCGCAGCAGCAGTCACATTACGTGTTGTCGCGCTTGTGTAAGATATGCCTGTCAAACTGGTGATGGTCACATTGTTTTGTTTCAACGCGCCCCCAATACCACCGTCCAAATGGATTTGTAACCTTCTTGGATACCAACTGAACAATCGTGGAATCACATATTGCATATTAAAGAATGCAGCCACTTGATTGAATTGAATTTGTGTTGAAACCCCAGGTAAGGCTGGTGGGTTGGCAAAGGTTGGTGCCAAAGTAAAATCGAAACGTTTAGAAAATAAAATTTCAAATTCAGCAGCCCACTGCTCCCAGAAATAACCGCCAGCAAGTGTTACTTGTAAGTGGCTTTCACTGAATGCGGGTGTAGCCACTGATAAACCGTTAAAAGTTCCGACAGAGGTATTTTGAATATCTCTCACTTGGAATTTAGGTTTACCGGCCATCAAGCGCATGTACCAGCGATTTATAATTCTGGTGGCATTTACCGCATTAAGAAAGGCAACATCATCTGGTGTCAGCCCTTCTGTGCTTTCTATGGCATTTTTAAAGGGACATGTTTCTGCATTGCCATAGTAGTCATCATCTTCGTCCATACCGCATAGCGCATGGGAAAGAGGTTGATACAAAGAGCAAACGAGCAGGAGGGCAAGTTGAAAAACAAACTTAAACATATTGTTCCCCATAAAAATTAATTCTCCTCATGATGAGAAAGTGCTGCTTCATTAACACGTTCTCTTAATTCCTTCCCTGGTTTAAAGTGGGGAGCATATTTCTCCTCCGTTGCAACATATTCTCCCGTTTTGGGATTACGAGCTGTTCGAGGAGGGCGGTACCGCAGTGCAAAGCTGCCAAAACCTCGGATCTCTATACGTTGCCCATTTTCTAAGGCAACAGCCATTTGCTCAAACACCTCTTTCACACCTTGCTCAATGAGCTTAATGGGGATCTGAGGTTGCTTCATCGCTAGAGCATCTATCAATTCAGCCCTTGTCATGCCTTGCTGCCTTATTAGAAACATAAATAACTATGTTTGCAGTAATTTGAATTTCCCCTTAAGGGTTACTTGGTAGGCTAGGTGGCAACCTCCAGGAGAGCACATCTGAGTGCATAACTGGGGAAATCAAACGTAGCCAACAACACATAAATTCACATTGCAAAGAACAGTTGTACCTTCCCCATTCTAACACCGTTATGTATGTACATTTCAACTGCCAGACTCTTTTACATTTTTAAAAACCTCCAATGCAGCAAAAATTTCTAATGTCTTGATTATTAACAAAAAAGATAACTAGGCATGCAGAATGCATAGTATTTGACGAACAATAAATGCCAAGGAGGGTTAAAAAATGAAATATGTGTGGAACGGCCCCATCGACTTTTCTTATAACGAAGTTGAGGACAGAAGTAATCCAACAGACCAAGAAGAAGTAGAAATTGAAGAAGAAGAAACTGAGGTAATTGAAGAAATTGAAGTATTAGAAGATGACAAAGAAATCCAATCCTCCTCTGATGTAGATCCAACACAAATTTATTTAAGAGAGATAGGTACCTCACCATTATTAAGCGCCGAAGAAGAAATTCATTATGCCAGGCTCTCACTAAAAGGTGATCTTAAAGCCCGTAATCACATGATCCAATGCAATTTGCGCCTTGTTGTTAAAATTGCCAGACGCTATTTAAATCGCGGCTTAACTTTGCTGGATTTGATTGAAGAAGGAAACTTAGGCCTAATTCGTGCAGTGGAAAAATTTGATCCAGAAAGAGGTTTTCGTTTTTCTACTTATGCAACCTGGTGGATCCGTCAAAATATTGAACGAGCGTTGATGAATCAAACTCGTACGATTCGCTTGCCGATTCATGTTATTAAAGAATTAAATACTTATCTTAGAAAAGCACGTGAGTTAGCACAATCTATAGAAACAGAACCTTCTTATGAAGATATTGCAAGTGCATTAAATATCTCTCCAGATGAAGTGAATAAATTGTTGCGTCTCAATGAAAAAACGTTGTCTTTAGATACGCCCATGGGCGATGAATCTGAAAAACCCTTGCTTGAAGCACTTGCTGATAATGAATCCGAAGAGCCAGCGATTGAGCTTGAAAATAACAATTTGTATACACGCTTAAATGCTTGCTTACAAAATTTAAATGACAAGCAGCGTTCTATATTAGCGCAAAGATTTGGCTTATATGGATATGAAGAAGCAACCTTAGAAGAAGTTGGCCAAAAGGTTGGCTTAACACGCGAGCGTGTTCGTCAAATTCAAGTAGAAGCACTAAAGCAATTGCGTCAAGTGTTAGAAACCCAAGGCGTAGAGTCAGAAGTGTTATTCACTTAGCGTTTTTCTTCTTCCCCCCTTTGAATAAAAGGGGGGAAGGAGGATTACTATTAGCTCTTAACACCTGCCAACACCCATTTCACCACCAGCACTAATGTCAACACAAAAACGACTGTGATAACAATGCCCACTACGATATAGGCCCAAGGGTTACCTTTTTCAAAATCTCTGCGGTAAACCTGATCACTTTGCACACCAAACATCGCCGCAAGCATGCTTTTAATGACTTGCCATAATGTTGGTTTTTGATTAACAGGCTCCATTGCACTTTCCTTAATACTCATTAGAATACGCGAGTACGCATTTTTATATTAGGAATATAACATGACATCGGATCTTTTATTAAAATTGGAACAAAAAGTAGCGAACGCAGTTGAAGTCATCGAACTACTTCGTCTACAAGTTGAAGAACTTGAAAAAGAAAATACCGTACTGAAAGCAGAACATGAAAAATGGCGACGCGATCTTACCGCGCTCATTAAACGTTTTGATTTTATCGATACGCCCGCTAAGTCTTCTGCTACAAAGCAAGAAGAAGAGTTTATGACCGTATAAGCCAAGTTTTGCACTGCATCATAGATAAAATGCCGTGATCCAGCCGCGCTCAACTGCCTTGGGAAACAAGGCAGTTAGCTCAGCTTCTGGAAAAGCCTTCACACAAGCATCCCCAATCTGCTCGAAAGTCATGCCTTGAGACACACAGCTTAAAAATAAAAATTCAACGGCATTAAGCGTTTCAATTAGGACTTCCCAGCCTCGTCTATAAACTAAAAGCTGAGTTCCCCCTGCATCTAAATCAATAGACTCAGTAATGGCATCTTGCTGGTGAGCTTGCCATATATTGAGGATAGGAAAATCTGATTGCACTAATTGATGAGAAGCACCTAATTTAAATTTTAAGTGTGTTTGTTTTTGTGGTGAGACTAAAGCAAGTGCCTTAACATCTAAAGCTGCATTTTGTCCTTGATAATGAACATTAAAATAAGCCCATTCAAAAGCAGCCACATCCGACAAATAATCTAAACGATGCTTGTCTACGTTATCGTTTAGATATTGAGAAAATTCAATCCCATAAAGCGTGATGTCATGTGTATTAAAAAAATGCGTGTTCATGTAGTGATAACATAACTGTTTAAAGTAATGTTCACCTACGATAGCAAGGCATACAGCAAAAGTATTTTGCAAAACTTTTGTTATGCGCGCAACTCTACTGTGTCTATAAATATCCATAGAATCAACAGCACGCCTGGGATGGCGCGCCGTGATCCATAGAGATAAATTTTCATCTAGTTGTTTTTGAAGCAATGAGCAAACAAAACTATTTTGTAGTTCTTTCAACTGCATGTTGCAAAAAGTTATTTAGTTTTACCGCCAACAATTTTTTCACATGTGCCTTTTGGAAGGTATAACCATTCATCAACATCGGCATCCTTGGTTGCATGACTCGCACAAGAATGTGTAGGCGTCCCGCAATCATTCATGCCTGCCTTTACGATGCCATAACATTTCTCCATTTGTTTGGCCGCTTCTGGTTTTGCAGCTTGGCCTGAAGCAAATGCAACGCTATTCCCTGCCATCACACCCAAAGTTATTGCAGCAGAGATAGCCGACTGTATTGTTTTTTTGATATGATTGCCCATCTTTAATAATCCTCACTGGTTTGAATGGCAAAATGGTGGATATAACTAACAACCCAAGGCGCTATAGCTGGCATGATCAGCTTATTATGCGTTTAACTCAGTGTATACGCACTATAAATAATTTACCACAAAACAAGAACACAGACGCCAGACCCAATCCTGCTGACACGGCTCAAGAAGCCACATTAACAGCAAAGGAAAAAAGACACAGCGCTGCTTTGATGCGCGTTAACCATACAGGTGAAGTTTGTGCTCAAGCGCTTTATTTAGGGCAAAGTATTACAGCGCGTTCTAGCACCTTACGAGATGCCTTAAGTACAGCTGCAAAGGAAGAGAGCGATCACTTACATTGGTGCGAACAAAGAATACATCAATTGGATAGCCACACCAGTTATCTTAACCCACTGTGGTTTACAGGCTCGCTATTAATCGGCACCGTAGCAGGCCTTATTGGCGATAAATGGAGTTTAGGTTTCTTAGCGCAGACTGAACAACAAGTTTTTGATCATCTCTCACATCATTTGAATGTCCTTCCCCAACATGATCACCAAAGCTTAAAAATAGTTTCAGTGATGCAAGAAGAAGAGGCAATGCATGCTAAAACCGCCATTGAGCACGGCGCTGCAGATTTACCATTTCCCGTGACTTGGGGGATGCGCATGATGGCTAAAATGATGACCAGTGTGACTTATTACGTTTAACTTTTTCGATTGAGTAGTTTTTATAATAAAGAGGTGAAGTATGTTAGAGTTTTATTCCGTAGAAAATCCCATTAAAGTTCATAATGGAAAAAAATGGTCAACAGTTAAAGACAACGATCTGCGTCATTGTTTAACCATTGATCCTGCAACCACGGATGATGTTTACTCTATTGTTGTTTTCTCAACCTATGAAGATGCCTTACAAGCTGCTTTAGATGGCGTAATCATTGCACCAGAAAAAACAGCACCCAATAAAAAAGTGAGCCTAACATCACAAGAACAATTTCCCATTTTTAAATGGCAATTTGAAGGCGAAGATAACGATATCGAAGATGACAGCTTTGAATTAGCTGACAAATCTACTATTCCGGCAAAAAGAATTACAACAGATTGTCTGACACCTGTCTCAGCTTCCTTGGCACATGTTAATGCAAGCCGCTTTAAAGAAGTTGCTTTCTATATTCCTGAAATGAGCAGCGAAGAAGACATTGAAGAAGATAACGTGGAAAGTAATGACGTTGTAGATCAACAAGCTCAAGCAGCGCCTAACGTTGCCAAAGCGGATGAAGCTAAGCAACCAGAACAACAACCTGCAATCAAAGCAGCCGCTGCAAAGCCTGGCTTATTGAATCGTGCGGGTCATGGTTTATTGTCATTCACCAAAGGCGTGTTCACAAGACCAAGCTTATGGTTAGGTGGCGCTGCGGCACTGGCAACAGAATATGGTCCACAAATTATCAAAGACACCATCCCTGATGTGCCCTATGTCGGTGATGTTGTTATGGCAGCAACAGCGACGGTAGCGCTTGTTGAAGCAGGCCGCGGTATTTATCAGGGCGCGCAATACTGCAGAAAACCTGCTTTAAAAACGCTGCCTGAGTCCGGTGCTAAGAGATCTGAAGAACTCGATGCGCTTTTGACAAAACACCCAGCACCGATTACAACTCAAAGAAATCTTGCTCAAGCACAAGCCAATGTGGCTTCAACAACAACTCCTGTTGTTGAGAAGAAAAACGATAGCAAGGTTGGTGTGCGAGTTTAAAACCCCCCGCTCGTTCCTCGCGCCCCCTTTGATAACAAAGGGGGTTTTAATTAATAAATCCCTACTTCATGTGCAAATATAGTCACTGCAGCAAGACCTGCACCAACGCCTGCACCAATTAAAAATCCCTGCCAGCCTATCGCAAAAGATGTGCCACGTAGCACCATATTTGCTAACACGCCTGTCGCACCATAACCCAAGGTTTTATCAATAATAAAAGTACGATTCGCTTGATTCCAAGCGCCGCTGATTTCATTGATTTCGTTAAAGCTAAGTTCTCTCATTTTTGACTCCTCTGTTCATTTAACATAAATCTCCCATCTCGCTAAAAGCTCGGCCCTCTTTACAAAGAGGGCAAATTTTTCGCTACGCTCACCCAGATCCCTTTAACTAATATCCTCAGTATGAGATCTTTCGTTCGCAAAGCGAACACCTCGCCCACTTTCGTAAAGGGGGCTTGCTCGCCTTTAGGCGAGCTGGGGGATTTAACAAAAAAAACCCCGCATTACGCGGGGTTTTCGGTTCACTAACGATAGTGGACTAAGATATGTAAAGAATTCGCGTTCAGCGAATTCCTTATTACATCATGCCGCCCATACCGCCCATGCCACCCATGCCGCCCATACCACCCATATCACCAGCGCCTTCGCCGCGCTCTTCTTTGGGTAAGTCTGCAATCATGCAATCAGTGGTAATCATCAAGCCTGCAACTGAAGCTGCATTTTGTAATGCGCTACGGGTTACTTTGGTTGGATCCAAAATACCAAACTTGATCATATCGCCGTATTCACCGGTTGCTGCGTTATAACCATAGTTACCGCTATTTTGCTTAACTTGGTTTAACACAACAGAAGGTTCGCCACCAGCGTTAGAAACGATCTGACGTAAAGGTGCTTCTAATGCACGCACAACGATGTTGATACCTAAGTCTTGATCAGCGTTATCGCCTTTGATCTTCGCAACTTCAGCAATCACACGTACGAGTGCAACACCACCGCCAGGAACAACGCCTTCTTCAACCGCTGCACGGGTTGCATGTAAAGCATCGTCAACACGCGCTTTCTTTTCTTTCATTTCAACTTCAGTAGCTGCGCCTACTTTAATGACCGCAACACCGCCTGAAAGCTTAGCAACGCGTTCTTGTAATTTTTCTTTATCGTAATCAGAAGTTGTTTCTTCAACTTGCTTACGGATCATGTTTACACGTGCATCGATATCAGCTTTAGCACCACTGCCATCAATGATGGTGGTGTTTTCTTTGTCGATAACAACACGTTTGGTTGTACCCAAATCTTGCAAGGTTGCTTTTTCAAGGGTCAAACCGATTTCATCTGAAACCACATTAGCTGCAGTTAAAACAGCAATATCTTGCAACATGGATTTACGACGATCGCCAAAACCAGGTGCTTTTACTGCACATACTTTAACAACGCCACGAATAGTGTTAACAACTAAAGTTGTTAATGCATCGCCTTCAACATCTTCAGCAACTATCAACAATGGACGGCCAGCTTTAGCAACAGCTTCAAGCACAGGCAATAAATCGCGAATAGAGCTAATCTTCTTATCAACTAATAAGATGTAAGGATTTTCTAATTCGCAAGTCATGTTTTGTTGGTTGTTAATGAAATAAGGTGAGAGGTAGCCTCTGTCAAATTGCATACCTTCAACAACCACTAATTCATCTTCTAAGCCGCTACCATCTTCAACGGTAATAACGCCTTCGATTTTAACTTTATCCATTGCTTGAGCAAGGATGTTACCAATGGTTTCATCTGAGTTAGCAGAAATGGTGCCCACTTGTGCAATCGCTTTGCTGTCTTTGCAAGGAAGTGACAAAGTTTTTAAAGTATCAACAGCCACTTTCACAGCTTTATCAATACCACGCTTCAGATCCATTGGGTTAATGCCCGCAGCCAAAGCTTTAATACCTTCAGCAAAGATAGCATGGGTTAATACTGTAGCGGTGGTTGTACCATCACCAGCATCATCTGCTGTCTTGGAAGCAACGTCTTTTACTAATTCAGCAGCAATATTTTCTAAAGGATTAGAAAGTTCCACGTTCTTAGCAACAGTTGCACCGTCTTTGGTAATTAAAGGTGCACCAAAGGATTTTTGAATTACAACGTTACGACCTTTTGGTCCTAAGGTTACACGTACTGCGCGCGCAAGCTTTTCAACGCCATCAAGGCTCGCTTTACGTGCATCAACATCATATAAAAATTGTTTAGCAGCCATAATTTTTCCCTACCTCATAAATTAAAAAATAGAATTTAGTTTTCAACGACAGCCATAATGTCTTCTTCACGCATGAAAAGAAGTTCTTCTTCTTCCATCTTAACTTTGGTGCCGGAGTATTTACCGAATATAACTTTGTCGCCTTCTTTAACGGTCATTTTACGTACTTCACCGTTATCAAGCATTTTGCCTGGGCCTACACGTACAACGGTTCCCCATTGTGGTGCTTCTTTTGCTGTTTCTGGCAAATAGATCCCACCTTGTGTTTTTTGGGGTTCATCATCTTGTTTTACAAGTACGCGATCCAATAAAGGAATAATTTTAATTTTCGCCATGTTCAAATCTCCTGCGACGATAACATGCCATTTGAGCAACTAACATAATAAACAGTGGAGATTTAGCACTCTCCCTATTTGAGTGCTAATGATATGCAAGTAAACCATAGAGTCAATAGGGACAGTGCTTTGCACAATGGTTCTATATATAAATGCCTATACTTTAGCCTATGGGGGAAAAGGTATAATGAAAGCTGACGAGCTTAATATTCAGCTAAGAGAGATCCAAGCAAGCGGCTGGCATGAAGCCAGAGCACGCTCTTTAAAAGCCATTGCACATGAATTTCTTGATCCCGCTATGTCCAAGCACCCTTCGGCATGCATATTGGCGCAGAAACTGGATAAACTCATAGATCCTTACATAGGCACCTCCCAAAGCCCTGATGCACAAAAGCTAGAACTCATCCTCCATACGATGAGTAAATTACTCGAAGTAATTAATATCAGCAGTATCAGCCACGACTTTCATCATCGGGAAGAAAATACAGCCGGACGTCATACCCTCATTCTGGCTTTAAAAGATCAAGAACTTGCAGAAGATATTGCCCAACAAGTGCGCTATTTTAATTACCAATCTATTGATTGCCTTTCCCTTCAAGCGATTTATGAAGCAATAGAGAATGAGCCATCAAATAGAATTAGTGCCATTATTCTGGATACAGCCTTATGTGAAAATCAGGAGTTAGCAAGGCTCGCTGAAATAGCACAAAAAACACCTATTTTATTTATATCAGAAAAAGATGATATTGAAACGCGACTGTTAGCAGTGAAAGCAGGCGGCGAAGCATTCTTTGTCACACCTATTGAATTTGCGACACTTCTTGAAACTATTGATCAAGTGGTTACACCACCCAGTGAAGAGCTACCTTATCGCATCTTAATTGTTGAAGATTCCAAAACCCAAGCCAGTATCATTCAAAAGCATATAGAGGAAGCTGGCATGGTTGCGAAAATGATGGTTGATCCATTAAAAATAATGGAAATAATGACTGATTTCCAACCTGATCTTATCCTGCTTGATCTCTACATGCCACAATGCTCTGGTGTTGAATTAGCCAAAGTGATAAGACAACAAGATCCCTATGTTGGGATCCCGATTGTCTTTTTATCAGCAGAAGATGATCAAGACAAACAATTGCTGGCTATTAGTGGCGGTGGTGATGACTTCTTAACCAAACCTATTTCACCTCATCACCTTATTGCAGCGGTTATGGCAAGAGCAAATCGTTCCAGAAAACTGCGCTCAGAAATGAGTCAGGACAGCCTCACTGGTTTATTAAATCACACGCGCATACTAGAGCAGCTTGATTTAGAAATTGCGCGCTCAAAACGTAATAAAACGCCCCTTAGTTTTTGTATGATTGACATTGATTTATTCAAAACGATTAATGATTCCCATGGTCATCCCGTTGGTGACAGGGTCATTAAAGGCTTAGCACGCTTATTAAAACAACGCTTACGCAAAATAGATAGTATTGGCCGCTATGGTGGTGAAGAATTTGCTATTATTTTCCCGCAAACTGATGCGACAGCTGTGTTCAAAAAAGTAGATGAAATCCGTCGTGGATTTTCCAGATTAGTGCATCGAAGCTCAGATCCTCTCATTGAATTCTCAGCAACTTTTAGTGTGGGGCTTGCGCAATTGTCAGCAGAAATCAATACCATTGATAAATTAGTCACCGCGGCAGACAAGGCGCTTTACTTGGCAAAAGAACAAGGACGTAATCGCGTCGTTGTCTATCAAAAACCAGATTAGCCCTTCACGACCTCATCTACCCATTGTAAATATTGACTATTACCATAAAGAATAGGCATTGCAATAAATTCAGGAAACTTATAAGGATGAAGTGCAATAATTGCTTTTTCTAAGTCAACAAGCTTTTCTTGCCTGGTTTTCATGATCATGAGGACTTCTTGACCTGTTGTTACCTTTGATTCCCAAAAATAAATCGAGGTCAGATGAGGAACAATGTTCGTGCAGGCTACCAGTTTTTCTTGCGTTAAGGCATTAGCAATACGCTCTGCAACGGCAGCATCTGGACAGGTGCAAAATACTACACAATATTCTGTTGACATAAAGGCCTCTTAATTGGTGTACTCTTCCCTGTTTGGATTTATGCTTCCAAACTGAATTGAGTACTTATAGTTATAAGCAGAATATGATGCCCAACACACACAGAATTAACAACTTAGTTATTTACTTCATTTATGTGCTTGGTTTGTTATTTGCAAGCGCGCTTCACGCCTCTGCTTTTAAACCAAGTGGCGTTCCAAAAGTATTAGATCAAGAAAGCGCTTTTAATCTTGAGCTCAAACAGGATAATGATCAAATCCAAGCGACTTGGTTCATTGCCCCCAATTGCTATCTTTATGAAAAACGTTTGAAATTTTCATTAGTCGATAGTACAGGCAAAACAATTGAACTGACTCCACCTATATTTCCAAAATCATTAACCATTGATGATCCTTATTTTGGCAAACAAGAAATTTATAAATACTCCTTGGTTATCGATATGCCACTTACTGATGTCTTAAAGACATGGGAGAGTAACCAGGCCATATTGAATGTTGAATATCAAGGTTGTGCTGAGTCAGGCTTTTGTTATCCACCCACTACAAAATCTTACACATTAACAATAGCAGGGCATCACATCACCAACTTAAGCCCAAAGACTACGCAAGATGTCGCGCAAAATGCGGCACTTGCTACTGTAAAAAATGAAAATGAATCACCTTTGGAAGATATGTCTCACTTAGCCACAATTCCGCAAACGCCCGTTGGCTATTTATCGTCTATTGGCACTTTCTATTTATTTGGGCTGTTATTAACGTTTACGCCTTGCGTTTGGCCTATGATCCCCATTTTAGCGGGGATTATAGTAGGGCAAGCACATCTCAATACCCGTAAAGCCTTTAGGTTGTCACTTTGTTATGTCTTAAGCATGGCTTTCACTTATGCCATTGGCGGGATTATTGCAGCAACCTTAGGTAAAAATTTACAAGCAAGTTTGCAACAACCTATCGTGGTAGTTAGCTTTTCCTTATTGTTTGCCATTTTGGGTTTCATGCAACTTGGGATATTGAAAATTAATTTGCCACGGCATTTGCGGTTAAAGGATATTTTGCATGCCTTACATGCAAAACAAGAAAGCGGTACTTACATTGGCGCTGCAATTATGGGTCTGTTGGCAACCTTGATTTCCTCTCCTTGTGTAACACCCGCATTGATCTTTGCTTTAGGTTATATCTCTCACAGCGGCAATATTCTTCTCGGAGGAAGCGCTTTATTAGCATTGGGTTTAGGTATGGGAACCATATTGCTCGCTATTGGTACTTTAGGCGGGAAATTTTTACCCCGTTCTGGTCCTTGGATGCAGCATGTCAATCAAGTGTTCGCCATTATTATGTTTGGTCTTTCCATTTGGTTACTCGATAGGTTTTATCATCAAGCTTGGATCTTAATCTTATGGGGATTATTAAGTTTATTTATTGCCTGGTGCTTAAATACTTTCAAAAAGAACGCTAACCTCAGCGCAAGATTCGGTATGCTTTTTGTGTTACTGAGTCTGTTCATGTTTTGGGGTGCTTATAAGGGCTTTAAAGAACCCCTTCAACTTTTTGCCCAGTTCTGGGGGCAATCTGCTGAAATGACAACGGATCCCTTCCATACCATCACCACGGAAAGCGAGTTAACTGATTACTTAAATTTAGCCAATAAGGAAAAGCGCCCCACCTTGCTGGTCTTTTACGCTGACTGGTGTGTTGCATGCCAACATTTAGAGCATGAAGTGTTTTCAGAAAAAGCCGTACAAGAGGCACTAAAGGAATGGTCCTTGGTGCGTGTTGATGTCACCCTATTTAATGCGCAAGCAGAACACTTGTTAAAGAAATTTGATCTCATTGGCCCGCCCGCTGTATTATTCCTTCGCCCAAACGCTAGCGAGTTAACAAAATACAGAATAATAGGTAGCGTCTCAGAGAAAAGCTTCCTCGCTCGCTTAGAGCAAGTGGAGGAAAATGAGTGATATGCTGTTAATTTACGCTAACTTGCGATTAAATTGCGTCATCTTGAAGGCATCTTCTCCTATCTTGCTTGACGAAGCTTCAAAAGCGTATTAAGCAGAAAAGTCGCTAAAATTCATTAAAGTGCAAAATCTTGCTGGCAATTTCCCTTAACTTCGTATATCTTTCGCGAACTGGATTAACACGCGCAAGACTCGGCGCATTAGTGCCTTAATGAACGTAGCGCCTAGGAACATAAGCGGAAAATAGTTTGATTTTCCGTTATATTACGCGAACGTGCTGCTAAATTACGCGAAACTGCTGACATCTTCTCCTCAGCTTCAATTAGACACCCTGAAGCCAAAATTCATACAAATTTCTAAAATTCACTAAAATACGATATCTTGCTGGTAATTTCCTCTAACTTCGTATATCTTTCGCGAACTGGTTAAATTCGCTATCACGGACATGCCCTCAGCAACTGAAGCATCTCCTACCCTAGCGCATGAAATGTCGCTAAAAGCCCTTAAAATGCGCAAACTTTTATCAATATACGATAAAATGCTGCTAAAATACGTTTAGTGTGAATTTTTCCAAACGAGGCGCAAAAGAGCCAATATTCACTGAAATGTTGTTAAAATTGAACAAATGTTTGTAACTTGGTCTTAAAATTCGTTATCTTGCAGCATTATTCAATATCTTGTTACTTACTCACCGCAACACAACCCCTCCTGAGCTCAAAATTCCTTAATTTGTTGATAATTGTTGCTAAAATGCAATATCTTGCCTATAAAATCGTTAAAAATTCACTATTTTGCTATTATTTAATGGACAAGAAGTGCGTTATGAAGCACAATAACATCATTCCGCTATAGGCAGGGTTTATGCTAAAACTTTTAGTAATTCATGGTCCAAACTTAAACATGCTGGGGACAAGAGAGCTCGCCATCTATGGCAAAACTTCTCTTAAGACTATTGATCAGCAACTGACACGTTTGGCCAAAGGACACGAATTGGCCTGTTTTCAGTCCAATAGTGAAGCTGAGATTATTGAAAAAATCCAAGCTGCTAAAAAGGCTAAAGTCGATGTCATTATTATCAACCCTGCTGCTTTTACACACACCAGCATTGCAATTCGAGATGCCCTCTTAGCAGTGAAACTCCCGTTTTACGAAGTGCATCTTTCTAATATATATGCGCGTGAAACCTTTAGGCACTTAAGCTACCTATCTGATATCGCTCAAGGCGTTGTCAGCGGTCTTGGTCCTCAAGGTTACTATGCAGCGCTAAGCTGCGCACTTGAAACCTTTTCCTAATCTTTTAACCAATTGAGTTGACCACTATGGATATCCGTAAGATTAAAAAGTTAATTGAAGTCCTTGAAGAATCTGGGATTGCTGAAATTGAAATTCGTGAAGGCGAAGAATCTGTACGCATCAGCCGCAAAATGGAAAATGCACCACAAATTGTGATGGCGCAATCTCCTGTTGCAATGCCGAACTCACCCCAAGTAACAGTAACGTCTTCAAACCCAGCAGAGGCACCAAAACCAGAATTGCCAGAAGGTCACATTGTTACCTCGCCGATGGTCGGCACAATGTATCGCGCACCTGCGCCTGATCAACCACCTTTTGTTGAAATCGGCTCAAAAGTGCAAGTAGGTGATACCTTATGTATCGTTGAAGCAATGAAAATGCTCAATCAAATCGAGGCAGATAAAGCAGGTACCGTAAGTGCAATCTTAATTGAAAACGGACAACCTGTTGAATTTGGCCAACCCCTATTTGTTATAAAATAATGTTATTGCAATACTCGAACCATTTTAAATTTAAGCTAGGCGCCAAGCGAACACATCCCCAGGAGTGCACGCTTTGGTGCATGACTGGGGTGGGAGAGTGAAGGCAACAACGCATAAATTTAGAATGGAAAGAGTATTATGTTAGATAAGGTTGTAATTGCTAACCGAGGCGAAATTGCCTTGCGTATTCTGCGAGCTTGCCACGAATTAGGCATCAAAACGGTAGCTGTTTATTCAACGGTTGATAGAGATTTACTTCCCGTGCGTTTAGCAGATGAAGCTATTTGTATCGGCAGAGCTCCCTCACCTGAAAGCTATTTAAATATACCCGCTATCATTACAGCAGCAGAAATTACCGATGCCGTTGCTATTCATCCTGGCTATGGATTTCTGGCAGAAAATGCTGACTTTGCTGAACGCGTTGAGGAAAGTGGCTTTGTTTTCATCGGGCCAAGACCCGAAACAATCCGCTTAATGGGTGATAAAGTTTCTGCTATTAAAGCCATGAAAGAAGCAGGTGTACCATGTGTGCCAGGTTCGGATGGTCCATTAGGTGATGATGATAAAGCAAATTTAAAGATAGCTCGTGAAATTGGTTATCCTGTCATTATTAAAGCGGCTGGCGGCGGCGGCGGTCGTGGTATGCGTGTGGTACATAGCGAAGCCTCTTTGCTCAATGCTATTTCTTTAACGCGTACAGAAGCCAATACAGCGTTTAACAACAGCATGGTTTACATGGAAAAATACTTGGAGAAACCAAGACACATTGAGATCCAAGTCCTTGCTGATGGCCAAGGCAATGCTATTCATCTAGGTGAACGCGATTGCTCTATGCAAAGACGACATCAAAAGGTATTAGAAGAAGCACCAGCTCCAGGCATTAGCGAAGCTCAACGTCAAAAGATTGGTAAAATCTGTGTAGATGCTTGCCTTCGTATTAACTATCGCGGCGCGGGTACCTTTGAATTCCTTTATCAAGATGGCGAATTCTATTTTATCGAAATGAATACCCGTGTGCAGGTTGAACATCCTGTTACTGAAATGATCACCGGTATTGATATTGTGAAAGAGCAATTAAAAATTGCCAATGGTGACAAATTAACAATTCGTCAGGAAGATGTGCGCATTCAAGGCCATGCTATTGAATGTCGTATTAATGCTGAAGATCCTAAAACTTTCATCCCCTGCCCTGGCAAAATTACGTGGTATCACGCACCCGGTGGCCCAGGTATACGCATTGATTCTCATATTTACAGCTCATATCAAGTACCACCTAACTATGATTCGTTAATTGCCAAATTAATTGCTTTTGGTAACGACAGATCTGAGGCGATACGTCGCATGCGTAATGCGCTAAGTGAAGTGGTTATTGATGGCATTAAAACCAACATCCCTTTACACCAAGAATTGATCCAAGATACCCACTTTAAGCAAGGTGGAACCACAATTCATTATCTTGAACAAAAGATAAAAAATTAGGTGATATCTAAATATCTTCCCTTCCCAGGGAAGATATTTCTTCTTGTGTCCCTACACTAAAAGATCTCTTTAATACTTAAATTATAATCGGCTCACCAGTTAAACAGCGCTCAACCATGATTTGATGCGCAATGTTAAAATGTGGCGATGTATGCGGCGCTTCACTTGGCAAAACGCTTAGATTATCTGGCACACCAACCTCTGTAGTAACTGGCGCTTGTGCCTCTTGGGGCTGCGCTATTATCGCATCCACATCGACCTGATAATTCTCTTTGAGCGTCTGCAAGAATGTTTTACACGCTGCATCATCAAGATCTAAGCTTTTAATAAAATCTTTAAAATCCTCTTTGTAATGAGCGGATTGTAAAGTTTCTACAATCTTCTTGCCATGTAATTCCATTTTAATTTCATTATATTCAATTTTGCCAGCATCTTCAGTTGCGACCTGAGGGCTGGGTTTATTTTCCTCACTTTTGGGAGGTTGCAAACAAGATAAAATATCCAATAGCGCCTCAACAGGTAAGCCAGGATGGTTTTCCATGTAACTATCAATGATGTAATTTCCATGGAAAAGATCCCAAGTTTCATACATATGTTTGGCTTGATCTTTTGCTTGTTCAAATGGCACATTTCTATTAAGCAATTCTATTAATAGGTTTCCTTCTATAGCATCACGATGACTTTCCCAACCACAATTTCCATATTTTTGATCTGGATTTTCGATGCTAAAGAGTGATTCTACCATACCGTATTTCATTGGCAGCTCTAATTCTAATTTTACCCGAGCATCATTCGTTAAAATGCTTTTAAAAAACTTTTCGTCTAATTTATCACCATCTTCAAATTTGTAGAAGATAAGCCCTGCATTATCTCCAGGTTCATTTTCACTATCTTCCTGCAGCGACGGCTCGCCAACATATCTATCGCCGCTGTTGGCCACAACATACATTTTTTGAGTTTTGCTTACAATGACATCTACAAAATGGCCTGACCAGCCAGAAGGCAAAAGTACAGTTTTTCCTGCATTATAAAGTGCTAATGCTTGTGCATAAGTAGTGTCTTGTAATTTGTTCTCACAATAATCGGCTGCATTTGCATAGGTTTCATAAACTGATTTAAATATTTCTTTTAGCAAACTTAAGTCAGCACTATCTGGAATGGTCTCAAGGAAGGCTGCCAATGAATCCCTGGCTAATGCTGTTGTGAAAAGGCCATAATGACCTTCTGAAACTAAAACCATTGAGTTTCCTTTCGTTAAAGATAAATCATAAATACCACCGGTAGGAAATCGATGTAACAGATTGAGCGCTTGTAAATAGCTCTGGTGATTGCTATCGTGCGCTCCAATATTGTGTGCACCATCTAATAGTATTTTCTGAAGTTCTTTACTTGTAGCATGAGACGCTAATAATAATAGTTCTATAACGAGTGGAGATTCTTTTGCATAATTTACATTGTCCTTCTTAAAGGAACCTTCACTAACAATATATGTGGCATCACCCTGCGTCGCAAAATCCAGAACGGTATCTAGCAACTTCTTTATGCTGTCAAGGGATTCTCCTTCTTTATGAAGAAGCGCTTTTTTTGATAAATCTTTAACAAGGTAATAAAGAGGATTATAGCCTGCACCATTTATAACATAGGGATTGGCCTTACCTTTAAAAATTAATTCCTTTGCAATATCATAATGATGTTTTTTTAAGGCAAAATGTAAAGCTGTATTACCTTCATAGGCAATGTCATGCACATCGCTTTTGTTTTCAATTAAGTAGCTAACGGCAGCTTTTTTCCCAGCTAAAGCGGCATAATGTAAGGGTCTTGCGCTTCGTTTATCCTCATAATTTACATCATAGCCATCATTGATAAGCTTTTTAATTTTATCTACATCCCCATCACGCGCAGCATAGTGAAGAGCAAAGGGTTTTTGCTTAGTAATGGGCGCTTGTGTAAAACCCTCTCTCTCAACAGGTGAAGCAGCATCAGTGGCTGGTGCATTATCGATAAGATCTATGATGTCATCTAGGCGATTTTCATGAACAGCGTCTTCTATTAAGGCAGCGATATCTATCTGGTCAGTATCAAGCTCTGCGCTATCAACTAGCATAGTTTCCATATCGATATCTTCAAGTGTGTCTGGAAGAATATAGCCTGGCTCTGTTGGAATAAATGACATACATTATCCTACATAATTTAAATAATAGGTTTTGCAAAATAACCTTTCATTTTAGGCAATTTATTTTTAGACACAATTTGAATAAGATAAAAAGCCAAACTACGCGATAGATAAATGAACCAGTAGATAGACGGCCCTAATAAGCAGATATAAATTTTGGAAGGAAGCATCTAACAGATGAGGCCCACCCTTTATCGCAAGAGTGGTGACATTATTCATTCTTTTTTATATTATGGCTGCAATTTGTCCACTTGAGCATTCTATGGCTGATTTTGCAGAATTTATTCATTTTGAAGCTAATGTTAAAACACAAGTCAAATTGGATTATCTCAACTATATCCGAAACTTGAACTCGCAAGCACACCAAGCTTTGAAGGCATCAACCTTTGGTGTAGATTCAGCATTCAAGAATGATGATGTGTGCAAAGCAATTAAATTAATGCTAAATGCGGATCCTCTTTTGGAAAGCCTTGTTGGCGTGTGCCCCGCATTCGTAGAATATGCCGTTATCCAGCCGACCTTGGCTGCTTTTAATAAGTCAGGCAAATCCTGCCAGACTCCTTTAAGCGATATCGATGCGAAATATTCACTGAGTTGCTTTTTAGACAGTGTTCATGAGAATGCGATGTTTCTACTAAACAATCCTATGTTCCAATGTGAATATCTTGTTATCCCTTTTCTTATCCGCGAACATTTCAGCATCAGTGTGCTCAAGCTCGATAAAAGCACCGGCAAGAAAATAGCACATATTAGCTATTACGATTCTTATGGCTATGATCTTGACATGGCTTATAAAGAACAATTGATGACATTTTTTGCACATGAAGGTTATGAACTAAAATATACTTGCCTTTCAAAATATCAACAAAAGGATAACCATAATTGTGGCATCTTCACAATTTTAAAAGCAATTGATCTTCTTTATGCTCACGCAGGGATCGAAGAGCGATATTTGAATAACCTTCACACAAACAAGCATGATTATAACCAACTATTCAATGATTATCGGTATCAATTGGGGCTCTTATTAAAAGAGAATGGCACTAAAATTAAAATCGGGGCTTGTTTGCAAAAGAACATAGAAGATTATGAAAAGATTTGTTTCTAACAAAATAAAAAAGGAGGCAATGCCTCCTTTTTTTATTAACCCTTATATTTATCTTTTTGCTTTGCCTTTTGCTTTTGTTTGCGCTTTTTGCTCTGCTTCTAATTTGACAACTTGATCCCTGATGCGTTGCGAACGTCTTGGTTGCTGAGTTTGTGAAGGTTTCACTTCTTTTGTCCTGTTAAAAGCATTTACAATCGCAGTGACTTTTGTTGTGCCAACAACGGGAGCTTCTGATTTAACAGCAGTCTCATTATGTGCTATCACGGTATTTAATTGCCCTTGAAGCTCTTGGATCTTTTTACCTTGCGCAGCCGCTGTTTTTATTGGCTTACCTTCACCTTGGGTAAATTGAACAAGGTTTTGTGCAGCATGTTCTTGTGCTTTTTTAAGCTTTTCAGCTTGTTCTTTTGCATGAGCTTCATTTTGCGCCTTCGCATCTTGTGCCTTTTTTTGTGCTTGGGCATTTTCTTCATCACGCTTTGCATTAGCAGCTGCAGCTAAATCTTCAATGACAGACAATCTAGGCGTAATTTTTTCAACAGCTTCATGTGCTAATCTTCCATCTATAACGGGGGCGTTTTGAAGCGCTTCACGATGCAGTCTTTCTTCGTTGGCAAGACGTTGTTTATGCTGCTCTTCTGATTCACCTTTTCTTAACTTATCTTTGGCATCTTGCAAGCTTTGCTGCGCTTTCTTGATATCAGCAGGTAAACGTTCATCTTGTACTCTTTTATGTTCCTCGGCTTTTAGTTCAGCCTCTTCATTTTGCTTTTGTTGCTCATCTAGTTCATGTTGTGCATCAAGTGCAATCTCTGGCTCTACCGCTTGAGCTACTTTAACTTCAGCTTCAATGGTTTCTTGATTAATGGCTGCCCCTGTTAGATTATAATTAGGTGCTTGATCATCTGGCGTATGCACCGATTGATCACTTTCTTCACTATGATTTTTATCAACACCACCCATCGACATGATAACCTCCAAATGTTAACAACGTTGCTCTTATGAACAGACTCGGTGGCAAGTGTATCAAAATATTTTGTGAATAAAAGAGCCTTTCAATTTATTTGTTTGATTTTTTCAACAAATTTAAATCAAGAAGTCTAACAACGAAGTAGTAGTTACTACAAATGCTAATTTTACTGAGTAATCTAATTGGTTAGCATTCAAATTAAAAAGAAAGAGTTAGTACATATGCTCTGCTAGCAGACAGGCCTTACATTTTATAAGTTGTCTGCCAACAGAAAAAGGCAAGTAACAGAGTACTCATGAATATTAATTAGTCTTTGAGTCTACCTGTCATGGTGATTTGCTCTTGCTCAGTGAATGCACATAAAGTTTGTGTTCGAACATTTCCTCGCTTACCAACCACTAAGGCAATTCTAGCCATCGCATCTGCATTTGGGGCTTCAATGATACAAGCGACATCGTATTTTCCCATCAACATATAGTATGAAACTACTTTAGCGCCTTCCTCTAAACATAGTTCTTTAAATCGCTTGATTTTATCAGCACTGTCCGCAATGCCGTTCATTCCTTTCTCTGTATATTTTCCTAACATTAAATAGTGTGCCATACATCCTCCACTTAATAGGTAAAAAGCTCAATATAGTGTAGCAAATAAGGAAATACCTGATGCTGGAGATCTATGCATAAAACTGTTGTGATTTGCAGAGATCTTGTTAAAAGATCCCTAAAGGTGGATAGGATAATGGTTTAATATTGACAGGTTTTGAGCTTAGCGCGCTCTTCACTTTCTTTGGCGAGAGTACATCCCTTTGCCTTTGCTAAGGGATGTACTAAAGAGGCATTATTTAGCGCTAAAATATTGGTAAGCAAAAACAGAAGCAGCGCCTAAACCAAATGCAGCTACCATGCCTATGCCAGCCATCATCGCAAACCCTTCGAAAATAGCAGCGGCATTAATAAATCCACCTGCGACTTGATTTGATTCAATTGTTGTTAAACTTCTCATTACGATCCTCTTTATTTAAATTGTGAAACATATAGTGAGTGAATACTCGCACACTATCTTGTGCGTTACAAGATCTAACCGGAAAAAAATTCAATTTAATTTAGTTAAGTTAATTTTATTTATAATTGGAACTGTGCCTGCCCTAAAAGAGCAGGCATCAATCTTTAAGCACTGATAACTTGTGCTTTGGCTGGATCTATAAAGGTAGATTGGGTCACAACAACAGGTTCAGCTATTTCTGGAAAAAAATAATTATCAAGCGCTTTTGCTGTCATCATCAGCGCTGCATAAGAAGAGCCGACGACGAAACCAGCACCAAAGCTACTGCCCAAGAATGCGCAGATAATACCTATAGTTAAACCATTGGAAACGATATGTGAGAAAGTATAACCGTCATTGGGTTTCGCACCACCAGATATTATGTCTATTTCGTTTAAAGCTAATTCTCTCATTTTAAATTCCTCATGCTCATTGTTTAGCTGAATTTTGAAAGCAGCAGTTTCTCTTAGCTATACAGCATTAAACAAGCTAGTGAACAACCATTGGTCGGTAATTTTGCGTCTTTTATCGTTCCGTGCACATACGAGCTTAATTGCTAATTCTACTAAGTTCAGGTAAAAGGAATCCTCTGTAGTTTGCTGAGTTGATTATTATATGTCTTGGATAGAAATTGCTTTTGAAACCCCTGAAGCCCAAGCCCAGATCTATAGTAATAGGCTAGAAGCGATGGGCGCTGTTTCTGTTTCATTTTATGATGCAGGTGTTATACCCATTCTAGAACCACTCCCTGGCACAACCCCCTTATGGGACATGGTTAAAGTCGTTGGATTATTCAGTGAAGATTGCGATAGTGAGAAAATAACCCGCACCTTACAGCAATGGCTGCCAGATACCGTTATTCAATGCCAAGCTTTAGAAGAGCAAGATTGGTCACGCACCTGGTTAGCGCATTTTAAGCCCATACAATTTGGTACAAAATTATGGGTCATTCCCAGTGATTCCCCCTTACCAGAACAAGATGATGCTGTGGTTGTTAAACTTGATCCCGGCCTTGCTTTTGGCACAGGAACCCATGCGACCACCGCACTTTGTTTGCGTTGGTTAGATGCCAATCCGCCTCTCTCACAAACCATCATCGATTATGGTTGTGGCTCTGGCATTCTGGCTATTGCAGGCTTAAAACTGGGTGCAAGCCAAGCGATAGCCATTGATTATGATCCCCAAGCTTTAAGCGCTACCCAAGAAAATCGCCTGCGTAATGACATTGAAGCTCAAAAGCTCAGCGTTATGCTGCCTGAAGAACAAACACAAATGATGCAAGCTGATACGCTTTTAGCAAATATCTTGGCAGAACCATTAATTTCACTGAACGAAAAATTAACATCACTGCTCAAATCAGGCGGCAACTTGGTCATGTCTGGTTTGTTAACTAAACAAATCGAAGCGGTAAGTAAAGCTTATGAACCCTGGTTCACCCTGCAAGAAATTCAAACCCAAGAGGAATGGGCTTTGATTTGGTTGGTGAAGAACTAAGCGTTATAATTGCCCTCCCATTGGTTGAGCATCCATCATGTCAGATACAAACACAGCAGAACCTAAGATATCTAACTTAAAAATAGGCCCTTATGAAATTGAGGCGCCTATTATTTTGGCCCCTATGGCAGGCGTTACTGATAGGCCCTTTAGGCAATTATGCAAAAATCTCGGCGCAGGCCTCGCTGTTTCTGAAATGGTAGGCGCAAACTCCTTATTGCATGGTAGTGAAAAAACAAAACGACGCGCTAACCATGAGGGTGAAACACGTCCTTGCTCCGTACAAATTGTAGGTGCTGATCCCAAAATGATGGCACAAGCTGCAAGCTACAATGAAGCCCAAGGCGCTGAAATTATCGATATCAATATGGGCTGTCCTGCCAAAAAAGTTTGTAATACTGCATCGGGCTCTGCCTTGTTGAAAGACGAACCCTTAGTCGCTCAAATTTTAAATGAAGTCGTCAAAGCTGTTAAAATCCCGGTTACTTTAAAAATAAGAACCGGATGGGACACCCATCATCGTAATGGCATTAATATTGCCAAATTAGCACAAGATTGCGGCATTCAAGCCTTAGCCATTCATGGACGCACGCGCGCTTGTATGTTTAATGGCGAAGCAGAATATGAAACCATTGCTGCTATCAAACAGGCAATTTCCATTCCCGTTATTGCTAATGGCGATATTAATTCACCAGAAAAAGCAAAATATGTCTTAGAAAAGACGGGCGCAGATGCCATTATGATTGGTCGTGGCGCCCAAGGCCGCCCCTGGATATTTAATGAAATAATGCATTATTTAAAAACAAATGAGCATTTACCAGAGCCCGATGTTGCTACGATTCAAGAAATCATGATCAATCACATGAAAAATTTATATGCGTTTTACGGAGAACAACGTGGGGTCTTGGTAGCACGCAAACATGTCTCCTGGTATAGCAAAGGACAGCGACATGGTGGTGCTTTTAGGCATGCATTTAATCAATTAACCAATGCACAAGAGCAACTAGACGCCGCCAATGCCTTTTTTACGAATGTAATGGAAACCCAGTTATGACACACACGGATACGCCTTCGCTCAAAGAAATCATCTCTAAAATGATTTCTGACTACTTTTGCGCGCTGGATGGGCAGCCAGCAAAAGAATTATATAACTTGGTTATTAAAGAAGTGGAACTTGGACTTTTTAAAACGGTCTTAGATCATACCGGTGGCAATCAAAGTAAAGCAGCAGAATTTCTTGGGCTTGCCAGGGGAACGCTGCGCAAACGTCTTGCTGAATATGGATTAGAATAGTTATGCACGAATCAACTGTTATTCAACGCGCCTTAATTAGCGTGACGGATAAAACCAATATTATTCCTTTGGCTGAGAATCTTCATTTACATGGTGTTGAAATTATTTCAACCGGTAATACCGCGGCTTTACTGAAAGAACACGGATTACCTGTGATCCCCGTTCATGAATATACGGGATTTCCAGAAATTATGGATGGCCGTGTAAAAACACTGCATCCTAAAATTGCCGGTGGGATATTAGGTAGACGCGATGTCGATGCAGACATCATGATAGCCCATGATATTCATGATATCGATTTGGTGGTTGTGAATCTCTATCCTTTTGAAAAGGTCAGCCAAAACGCTGATGCCCACTTGGAAGATATTATTGAAAATATCGACATTGGTGGTCCAACACTCATTCGCGCTGCTGCTAAAAATCACGAATGGTGTACTGTGTTAGTTGATCCTAATGACTATCAACATTTTATAGAAGAATTTGAAGCCAACCGCGGCGTGATTAAAGATCAATTTCGTTTTGCTTGTGCAACCAAGGCTTTTGCACATACTGCAGCTTATGACGGCGCTATTGCTAACTTTTTTAGCAAAACCCAAGACAAACAACCACAAGATGGGTTTGGGCAATACTTATCTTTAAATTATCAAATGAAAGAACGTTTACGCTATGGTGAAAACCCACAGCAAAGCGCTGCCCTGTATCAAGAAAAGACAGTTGATCCAAGCTCTATTGTTGCTGCAAAGCTCCTCCAAGGCAAAGCATTGTCTTACAATAACATCCAAGACGCAGATGCAGCTTTAGAATGTGTTAAAGCTTTGGGTAAAGAAGGCTGCGTGATAGTCAAACATGCGAATCCTTGTGGCGGCGCCATCGCAAAGACGCCCTTAGAAGCTTATCTCAAAGCTTATCAAAGTGATCCTACTTCCGCTTTTGGTGGCATCATCGCTTTTAATAGTCCAGTAGATGAAACTGTCATTAAAAAGATCTTTGACCAACAATTTGTCGAAGTCATCATTGCGCCACAGTTTAGCGCTACTGCGATTGAAATGGCTGCACAAAGAGAAAATTGCCGTTTATTACAATATCAAGATGTTAAAGCACTACATGCTGCACCTGCTATTGAAATTAAAAGTGTTAATGGCGGTATATTGGTACAAAGCAATGCAAACTTTTCAAGTCAAGATATCAGCTATACCATTGCAACGAAACGCATACCTACCCTAAGTGAATTAGATGATCTTTTATTTAGCTGGCAAATGGTAAAATTCATTAAATCCAACGCCATCGTTTTTGCAAAAAATAACCAAACCCTTGGCATTGGTGCAGGCCAAATGTCCCGCATTTTCAGCTCAACGATTGCAGCATTAAAAGCCAAAGAAGTAGGCTTGACGCTTCAAGGCGCTGTCATGGCCTCAGATGCTTTCTTTCCTTTTAAAGACAGTATCGAAAAAGCGCATGCATTGGGTATTAGGGCTATTATTCAACCCGGTGGCTCCAAACGCGATGAAGAAGTGATAGAAGCAGCTAATCAATTTGATATCGCCATGATATTTACAGGCATGCGTTGTTTTAAACATTAAAAAAATCACGTGAGCGCCGGCAACAAAGTATAAATTTAAACTGGAAAGAGTATATGAGAGTTTTAGTAATTGGAAATGGTGGCCGCGAACACGCCCTTGCGTGGAAATTGGCCCAATCTCCCTTAATCGAATCTGTTTTCGTTGCGCCAGGCAATGCGGGTACTTATCGCGAACCCAAGGTCCAGAATGTTGATATATCACCTCTTCAATTTGAAGCCTTAACAGATTTTGTTAAACAACAAGAAATAGATTTTACTGTTGTAGGACCAGAAGCACCACTAGTTGCAGGCATTGTTGATTTTTTTGAAAGTAAAAACTTACGCTGCTTAGGCCCCAGTGCTGCCTGTGCTCAATTGGAAGGCTCCAAAGTTTTTTCTAAAGCATTTATGCAACGTAACAAAATTCCTACAGCAAATGCGTGGGTGTTTACATCGCTAGAAGAGGCAGAAAAATATTTAGACACTTGTCACTATCCTGTTGTTATCAAAGCCGATGGCTTAGCCTCAGGCAAGGGTGTTGTCATTGCGCAAGATAAAGCAAGCGCACATGCTTGCGCTTATGAGATGCTTTCACAAAAACGTTTTGGTGATGCTGGCAATCAGATCATCGTTGAAGATTTTATTCAAGGTGAGGAATTAAGCTTTATTGTTTTATGCGATGGGAAGCATTATGTCCCACTGGCAACCTCACAAGATCATAAAGCACGTGACGATCACGATAAAGGTCCTAATACCGGCGGCATGGGTGCTTATTCTCCTGCTCGCATTGCAACCCATTCTCTGTATGAGAAAATCATTAAAACCGTTATTGAGCCCACCTTAAATGGTTTAAACGATGAAGGAACCCCATTTAAGGGCTTTCTTTATGCTGGCTTAATGATTACGCCAAATGAAGATATTTATGTTTTAGAATATAATTGCCGCTTTGGTGATCCTGAAACCCAACCTATCTTAATGCGTTTAAAGTCTGATTTTGCGCAAATGTGCTTAGATGCTTTGGATGGCAATTTAAACAATCACCAAACTGAATGGGATGCGCAAGTTGCACTTGGTGTGGTTTTGGCGGCCAACGGTTACCCCGATAATCCGCTTTTAGGCGCACCCTGCCCCACCCTGAATGAAATCCCCGCCGGTGAAGGCTATAAAATTTTTCATGCCGGCACAAAGATTGAAGAAGGTCGTATTGTGATCTCAGGTGGCCGCGTCTTATGTGTTACGGCGCTTGGTGAATCTGTCGCAGACGCACAAGCAAAAGCTTATCGCTTGGTCAAAAAGGTGGCTTGGGAGAATGTGTTTTATCGGCACGATATTGGCTCCAAGGCCTTATAGCTCTTCCCATTTTGAACTTATGCTTTGTTGCCTGCACTCTCTCACCCCAGTCATGCACCAAAGCGTGCACTCCTGGGACTTCGCTCGCTTGGCGCCGCGCCTAAATTCAAACTGGTTCGAGTATAAGTACAAATTTAAATGAAGTGGGTAAGAATAACGAATGGCGTGTGGGGGGACATTTTTTTTATGGCGTAGCCATGAAATAAAATTGTCTCCCCATACGTCCCGCGTTCTATTATAACTTCTGATGGAGAATTATTAATGCCAGAGTTGCCAGAGGTAGAAACCACTTGTCGCGGTATTGCTCCACATATAATAGGCAAAGCCATTAGCCAAATTACTGTGCGTGAAACACGATTAAGATGGCCTATAGCTACTAAGGTGCTTAATAAACAATTACTGCAACAACCCGTGTTGAAAGTAAGCCGTAGAGCGAAATACATTCTCATTCATGTTCCCACGGGAACCCTGGTGATTCATTTGGGCATGTCGGGTACCTTGCGTGTAACAAATACCCAGACTGCACTCAAAAAACATGATCATGTTGATTGTAAACTAGATGATAGCACCATATTAAGGTTTAATGATCCACGCCGTTTTGGTGCTGTTTTATTTTGCCCTTTAAATCAAAACCTTAAGCAATTTGCGCATCTTGGTTTGGAACCTTTAGAACAAGAATTTAATGGAACCTATTTATTTGAAAAAGCACAAAAACACCGCACACCTATAAAAACCTTTATTATGAATCAACGCATTGTTGTGGGTGTTGGCAATATCTATGCGAATGAAGCCTTATTTTTAGCAAAAATACATCCCATGCAATCAGCCCAAACTGTTTCCCATGAGCAATATCACTCTCTTACAAGTGCCATTAAAAAAATACTCAAGGCTGCGATTAAAAAGGGGGGCACCACCTTAAAAGATTTTAAGCAAAGCGATGGTAAACCAGGTTATTTTAGCCAAGCGCTATCCATATATGGCAGGGAAGGCTTAAACTGTGTCGTGTGTAAGAGCACGATAAAGCAAATACGTTTAAGCCAGCGTTCAACTTATTACTGCCCGCATTGTCAAAAACCTTAGCCATTTATCGGTTATTTTTAAGCAATGCCCCAAAAAGTCTTAGTTTATCTCTTTAAGATCTGCTAGAATTTTGGCAATCAACTTCTTTATATATTTTTACTCAAACCAGTTTGGATTTTGCATCATGCAACGCTCTTTAATGGTAGGCTATATTGCACTTGCCTTAGCACAGGCAGGCATCAGCATTAATGTGGTCACCAGCAAATACTTATTAGATTTCATGCCCATGTTTATGTTACTGGCGAGCCGCTTTTTTATTAGCTCGGTTTTCTTAGCCTTGGGCTTAAAGCTAAGCAAAACTCCCATGATGGATCCTAAGCATCCCCGTGGGAAATTAAGCGCCACCGATTGGACCAACGCCGCCTTATCCGGGTTCTTTGCTGCCTTCTTATTTAATATTTTCTTTGTATGGGGATTGCAACATACCACGGCAACTGCTGCTGGTATTGTGGGTAGCACTTTGCCAGCCATTATTGCCATTTGTGCCGTATGGATGCTCAAAGAACAACTTAATTGGCCTACCGTTATTTCCTTAGGTTTAGCGATATTGGGCGTTTTAATTATCAACCTTGATCATTTCGAAGGAGAATTGAACATCGAGCATACCTACTTTGGTGATATGTTGGTGTTTATCGCGATGATCCCAGAAGCCATGTATTCCATATTAAGCCGTAAATTAGCCGGCAGAATGACCCCCTTAGGTGCTTCCCTCGTTGCCAATGTGGTTGGCTTTTTAACCTTGCTCCCCTGCGCTTATTTTGCTGATGCGATTGATTTTAGCGCCTTTGCAACTTGGGAAGGCAGTTTAATTTTTGTTGCCGCTATCAGTAGCTTAATTTTCTTCTGGGCTTGGGCCTGGGGTTTAAGTTTTATTCCCGCCACAACAGCTGGCATTTTTGGCGGCGTCATGCCTGTTGTGACCACTTTGCTTGCGATTGCCTTCTTAGGTGAAGATTTACATTGGTACGACATCCTTGGCATGTTATTTGTGTTTGCTTCCATTTTTGTCGGCACCGGCTGGCGACCCGCATTTTTAAGAAAAGCGCCTGTGGGGCGCTAAACTGCGTTGTGACTGCTGGCAGCTATCCTGACATTCTGGATAACTGCCGAATTCCTTAATTATATCTTCTAAGTCCGTCTAGCATAAATACTTCCTAGCTTTGGTCAGAAACAAAACCCAATAATAATTAAATTGCTCTTTATAGCACTTTACACGTCTTTGTGAACAACAGCGTTTAACTTAGAATACGCGTGAAAAATCTATAAGAAGATCTTATTCATGAAACAAGGTGTTACAAAGCCACTACCTGTTCTTTTCATTTTCAGCGATGAACTTTCCTGGGCATTATCTATTTTACAACCGCATTTAAACTTACTTAGTGGATTAGGATATCGTCATTTACTCTATGCTGAATCAGCTCAGAAAATTGATGGTAATTTCCGCGAAAGATTGAATGTCGGCGATATCTCGATTGGTTTTTGTAATAATAGCAATGACGTAGACTACACTTCACATACAACTACATACGCCAAAAGAATCGATGAATTAACAACCAAACTTCAAGGTGGCATAATTTGTTGTTTAAACGCTAAGTATATTGATATTGCGCTTTCTTGTCGTTTTCATGCCATTTTTTATGAAATAAATAAAAATATAGCCGTTGAAAATGATAAAACTTATGTGATGCCTAAAGGCAGTAGTGATAATTCTGGCAAAGCTGAGCTTATTCCGCCTGATTTTTACGTTATAACGGATAATATAACTTCACAAGACAAGAAAGTTTATATCATAACCCAAGGGCGTGAAGATGAGTTTCAATATCCTTTATTTAGCGATCCTTATTATCGTTGGATGTTAGCTGATTTATATTTTTCGTATAATCCAAAGAGCATAAAATTACAAAAAGATGGTTATCTTCCAAATACTATTTATAATTTTGATAGCGAAGCCATAGAAGTTACAAAAAAAATAAACAAAGGAACATATGCTGTCACTAAAAAGGGTGTAAATAGGAATCAGCAAAAATTTGCGATTAGAAGAGCTAAAAAGGGTGATCAAAATATTGAAATTCTTAAAAAACTAAGTTTTTTTAAATACAGCATATACACAAAGGATAAAGAATATATTTTAATGGAATATGCTCCAGGAAGAAATTTAGATCAATTAATACATCGCTTAAGTTACATTCAAAAATTAATCGTCTGTCTGCTTTTAACCTTTGAGTTAAAAAAAATTCACCAATTAAGCATTATCCATAGAGATCTTAAAGCGAATAACGTTCGAGTGAAAATCCATAAGGGAAATATTTTTGATATCGAACTAAAGATAATTGATTTTAATATTTCAGTTTTTCTCTATAAAGAAAAAAAGGGTCCAACAAACTTGGATGCTGATGGATATCCCCATCTTTCTCCGGAATTTCGCAATAAACAATCTTATGATTTCACAACAGATATTTATTCTTTGGGATATATTTTTAATACATTAGGCGTTACAAACGACATTTGTAATAGCATGCTTGATGTTGATCCTTCAAAAAGACCTTCCCTTGATAACGTAATTTATCTGTTTTGCAATATGTTAAAAAACCAAGTTGATTTAAATCAACCTACGTGCACCATTATTGAAGAAACACTGGCTTCGAATGATCTGCAAGAAAGTTTTGCAAAGTTAAGCATTAATCATGAAAGTCGTGCTCTTTTACATCAATATCAGCGTATTAAAAGCTCGCCCTTATTAAAATCTACTAAGCATGTTGATGATAGTCCTTCACAAGAAATAGATGATCTTGCGTTCTGTATTTGCCCATGCAATTTTTTCTGAGCTAGGTTTTTAAGCGATAACCCGTTTTAAATATCCACGCAATTATCAAAACACATAGCATCAAAAAGATAGTTATCATTAATAAACTAAAGCGCACAGAGATATCTGAAACGCCATAGAAACTCCAGCGAAAACCACTGATTAAATATAACACTGGATTCAACAAGGTAATTTTCTGCCAAAAGGGTGGCAGCATATGAATGGAATAAAAACTGCCCCCCAAAAAGGCAAGTGGGGTGATGATAAGCAGCGGTATATTTTGCAGCTTCTGAAAACTATCTGCCCAAATACCGATAATAAAACCAAAAAGACTAAAGGTAAGCGAGGTTAGGAGCAAAAAAGCAACCATGGAAAGAGGATAAAGTATTTGCAACTCAACAAAAAAACTGGCCGTTATCAAAATAATCAAGCCTATCATAATTGATTTAGTCGCAGCAGCGCCCACATAACCGAGGATCACTTCCAAATAAGACACCGGCGCAGATAAAACTTCATATATGGTTCCGGTAAAACGTGGGAAATAAATTCCAAAGGATGCATTTAATACGCTTTCAGACAAAATCGTCATCATGATAAGGCCAGGCACGATAAATGCGCCATAACTCACCCCATGGATGTTGGGAATATGCGATCCTATCGCTGATCCAAAAACCACAAAATATAGTGAGGTAGAAATCACTGGAGAGACAATACTTTGCCCTATGGTTCTAAAGGTTCTAGACATTTCAAAATGGTAAATGGCCCATATTGCTCTTAGGTTCATTGGGTTCTCACTAATTGAATAAAGATATCTTCTAAGGAGCTTTGTTTCATGTTCAAATCATGCCAACTGATAGCATTCATTTTTAGCTGTTCAATAAGATGTTCTAAGCCTATGTCGTCTTTATGAGAATCATAAATAAATGTTAAGGTCATCTGATCTGCAGATAAATTAAGATCATATTGTGACAAACTTTGGGGAATCGTAGTGAGAGGTTTTCTTAATTGAAATACAAGCTCTTTTTTGCCTAGCTTTGTCATCAACTTATTTTTTTCTTCAACAACAATAAGCTCGCCATGATTAATAACCCCTATTCTGTCCGCAATTTCCTCTGCTTCTTGTATATAATGCGTTGTGAGAATAATGGTAACGCCTGCATTGCGTAAATCTTTGACCAACTGCCACATGCTCTTTCGCAATTCAACATCAACACCCGCTGTTGGCTCATCCAAAAATAAAATGTCCGGCTCATGTGCTAAGGCCTTGGCAATCATCACGCGACGTTTCATGCCACCCGACAGCGTTCGTATTTTACTATCCTTTTTATCAATGAGAGATAATTTGCCAAGGAGCTCTTCAATATAAGCCGCATTTTTGGGTTTATTAAACAACCCCCGGCTCAAGGTAACCGTCGCCCACACTGTTTCAAAAGTATCTGTTGCGATTTCTTGTGGCACCAAACCAATTAATTTTCGCGCTGCGCGATAATCTTTAATGATGTCATGTCCGCCAACGGTTACTTTGCCTTTGCTCATATTCACAATGCCACAGATAATGCCGATCAAGGTTGTTTTACCCGCACCATTTGGGCCCAGCAAAGCAAAGATCTCCCCTTTTTGAATATCTAAATTGATTGATTTGAGCGCGTGAAAGCCCCCAGCATAGTTTTTATCTAATCCAGAAATGCGAAGAATGGGATTATCCATGTTGATTAACTTACTGTTTAGTATTTTATTGCTAAAGATACTTAAGAGTAATGCAATAAAGGAGAAGCTGAAAGTTCAGATTAATAGACAGATGCGCAGTGAATTAACTGCGCGCTTGCATAGCATTACTTGGCTAAAGAGATATAGCTTTGCCCTAGTTTGCTATCTTCTAATATAGATAAGGCCATTTGATCGGAAGCATCAATGGCTGCATTGACTGTTTCCAATACGCTATCCATGTCGCTGATGTCCTTAATTTCTAAAGGCTCACCAACATAAATAATGGCTTTGGCAAAAGGTTTGGGAAATTGAAATTTGTCCCAAGACTTATGAAACTGCCACTTTGAAGAATAAGCTATTCCTAAGGGCAACATGCCAATGCCTGCTTTATGGGCAATGTAGGCAGCGCCTGTTTTGGCTTTGTGATAAGGCCCACGTGGACCATCAGCGGTAATACCTACAGAATAACCTTCTTTGGTGATATCGATGAGATTCACCAATCCACTTAAAGCTTTACGGCTGGAAGAACCACGTACTAAGGCATAGCCTAATCGCTTTAACCATTGCGCTAACATTTCTCCATCCGCTGAAAAGCTCACAAAACAAGCATGCTTGCCTTTGCCAAAAGCAGAATTGGCCAAGAACATAATCGGCGCAAAAAGCTTATCATGCCAAAAAACATGGATATATTGGTTTTCAACCACTACTTTGGGGTGAACCCGGATCTCAACTCTTAAGGTTTTCACCCAGATTTTGCTGAAAACGTATGCAACTGCACCGATAACTTTAGGGGATATTCTGGCCATATTTAAAAGAAAGATATTTAACTTAATATTAAGTTAAATTATACGTTAGTCCCTTTGCACTGGTAAAGCACTATAATTTACAACTTTGATGTTTATCCTTTGTGATCTGTGCTGTATGGGGTGCTATGGAATGTAATCCTGAATGCACCATTTGCCAAAGCATCGTTGAATTCTGTGTTGGCGTTATTATCGAGGGCGAGATGGAGTGCATCGGTGGTTTATGCGATTTGGAATCCTCGCAAGCCGTATGTGTTTGTTCAAAGAGTTCATCCCAATATTCTGCTGTCTCTTCCTTATGTTTTTTTGCAATTTCTTCAAAAGCACACAATGCTTTAGCAAGATCGGTACATTTATCACTTGCTACCGTTGGATTAAAAGCAAAAATATTAATGGGGTTGATAAGTGCTTCAAAAGTACCTTTTGGATAATGCTTTGAATGTGCCAATTTAAACTGACGCATCACTAAATCATGGGCAGCTTTTTCATTGACGAGTCTTATTGCTTGATATTTTCCTCTCTTGGTGGGCAATAAATCAATCATTGAACATTGCATTGTTGTGTTGATAGCTTTCGCTTTGTTAATTTCTGCGCAAAATTTATAAAACTCATCAACAACATCTTTGCATATATTCAACATAGCTTCCGTTTTACCAGCTGTGTTTTCATAAGTGACATTCTTGGTGATTTTTAATTTTGTATTATCCATGGCTTTTTGCGATAAATGCATTGCCTCAGCAATGCATTCTTTAACTAAAACAACAAGCCATTCATCAATGGTCTTTTCTCCGAAATCAAATGTTTCTTTAGAGAGCTCCCACACTTTTTCACGTTCTTCCAGCATCTTTAAGGAATAAGCACACAACAACTCTAATTGTCTTTTAAAACGTGCTAAGATATACATTTTATTATTTTCTAGCTCTTCTTTTAATAAGCTTGTGTTTAATTTTCCTTCAAACTCTTTAACCGAAGTGGTCATCAACCTTCCCCAGGTCATACCAAAATGTAATTGTGTCGCATCAACTTGAGCATCGACTGTGGGCAATATTTGTTGATATAAAACTGAAGCAGAATCCGTCAGTATTGCTGGGGATGGTAATGATAATAAGGCTAACTTCAGACCACCTTCATTTTTTGTGATGGCATGGTCTTCCCCTACATCAATTAATTTTAATGCTGCTAATTTTTCAATGACGCTTTTTTCAATTATTTCAGGCGTTTCAAGAACTGGGGCTTCATCTGATTTTTTATCAACAGAGGCCGCTTTTAATATATCGGCTAGTGCTTTTTCAGAAATCCCCGTTGCTTGAAGCGTCGCTTTCAAATGAACTTCAAGTTCAACTATAAGGTATCTGATAGCTTGGATGAGTAACATAAGCGCCCCCTTTAACAACCTTGGCTTTTATATGCGAGTCAATGTCACAAAACTATAATCATAAAGATGTTTTTCATCTTTAGTAAAATTTTCTCGTGACACTTCTTTCCATTGCGATAAATCAAATTCAGGAAACGAGACATCACCCTCAATAGTGGTATGTACATAAGTGATATGCATAGTTGATACCAAAGGCATAAACAAACGGTAAATTTCACCGCCCCCAATAACCATTATTTCAGGTGCATCATTTGTCACATCTAATGCGTCATTTACTGAATGCACAATCTCACAGCCCGGTACTTGTAAGTAGCGTGCCTTGGTTAAAATAATGTTTTGCCGATTGGGTAGGGGTTTACCAATAGATTCATAGGTTTTTCGCCCCATAATGATGGGTTTATTTAGCGTTAAAGCTTTGAAATGTTTTAAGTCATTGGGAAGATGCCACAATAATTGGTTATTCTGCCCAATCATGCCATTGTCGGACATGGCAACTACTAAAGATATTTTTTTCATCATTTGTAGCCCTAATACCGTTAATCGTCTATAGCCACAGCAGATGGTTTTTCGGCGCGGCGGCAAGCACTTGAACATTAGGAGTGTATAAAAAATACATGACTAATGTGAAAGTGCGCAGCCAACAAAGTCGAAAATTCATATGCGAAGGCTATACTGCAATCGGTGCCTTAATCGCTGGGTAACTTTGGTAATCTTTTAACACAAAATCTTCAAAACGAAAATCATTTATGTTTTTTATTTCTGGATTCAGCGTCATTGAAGGTAGGGGGAAGGGTTCTCTTTCAAGTTGCAGTTTAGCTTGTTCAACATGATTGAGGTATAAATGAACGTCACCAAATGAATGAACGAAATCACCTAATTGTAGATTAGTGACTTGTGCAATCATCATCGTTAATAAAGCATATGAAGCAATATTAAATGGTACTCCTAAAAATACATCCGCGCTACGCTGATAAAGCTGACAGGATAATTTGCCGTCTTGCACATAAAACTGAAACAAACAATGACAAGGTGCAAGCGCCATTTTGTCTAAGTCGGCGACATTCCAAGCACTGACAATTAAACGCCTTGAGTTAGGATCTTTGCGAATAAGCTCAATGAGGTTATGAATTTGATCGACGGTTTTACCATCAGGTGTTGTCCATGAGCGCCATTGCTTCCCATAGACTGGGCCTAAATCGCCTTCGCTATTTGCCCATTCATCCCAAATCGTTACACCGTTTTCATTGAGGTAATGAACATTGGTATCACCTTTAATAAACCACAACAATTCATGAATGATGGAGCGCAAATGACACTTTTTGGTGGTGACTAAAGGAAAGCCCTCGTTTAAATCAAAACGCATTTGATAACCAAAGCTACTTAAAGTGCCTGTGCCAGTTCTATCGCCTTTTTGTTTTCCGTTTTCTAAACAATGCTTTAATAAATCTAAATAGGCTCTCATCACATCACCTTCGCTGTTGTATGGCACTTTCTGCCATAGCAAGTCATTAAATATAAACCAAATAATATCATGGGTAGGCAAAGCACTTGCCCCATCGTCAACCAGCCAAAAGCTAAATAACCATATTGCGGATCGGGTTGACGGAAAAATTCTTCAAAGACACGAATGCAACCATAACCAAGTAAAAACAAGCCAGCAACACTGCCTGTTTTGCGTGGTTTAGCCGAATAAATCCATAAAATAGTAAATAGAAGCACACCTTCTAAGAGGATGGCATAAAGTTGAGAAGGGTGGCGCGGCATCGGGCCTGCATGCGGAAAGATCATTGCCCAGGGTACATCTGTTATTCTTCCCCATAACTCGCCATTAATAAAATTACCAAAGCGTCCTGTTGCT
The DNA here is from genome assembly GCA_964496435.1 of Uncultured Candidatus Berkiella sp. Classification (GTDB taxonomy): domain Bacteria; phylum Pseudomonadota; class Gammaproteobacteria; order Berkiellales; family Berkiellaceae; genus Berkiella. Next base: position 34,384 of record CAZBZP010000010.1, on the reverse strand, counting down.
AAAGCAAGTGGAATGGAGGGCGCGATAATATCGCCGACTGTCCAAAAAGCTAATTTGTATTGGCGAGCGAAAAACCAGGTTGAAATAAAGACGCCAATTAAACCACCATGAAAAGACATGCCCCCTTGCCAGATTTTAAAAATCTCAGAAGGCGAAGATAGCCAATCAGGTAAAGCATAAAACAACATATAGCCAAGACGTCCACCTAAGATCACACCTAAGGCGGTATAAAATAAAAGATCATTGAGCTTCTCTGTTGTTTCCCAGCCTGCTAATTTTTTGGTGCGATAGCGAATGGCTAGCCAACAAGCCAAAAAGCCAACGAGGTACATCACCCCATACCAGCGGATCTGGAGGGTGTCTGTGATATGTAATATAACTGGATTAATGTTAGGATATTGCAGCATAGTTCCTAAGTGTAACACTTATAAATTAAACATCGAAGGTGAAGATCATTTAGAACATATACTCAAACGAGTTTGTGAATATTAGGCAGGCCACATCATTTTTACAGCAATTGCCATCAAGATCACCGCAAATATACGCTTAATGATGTGAACAGGCAGGCGATTTGCCAGTTTCACACCTAAAGGAGCTCCAACCACGCTGGCTATCCCTAAGATAATGGCGGTGGGCCAGTAAACAAAACCAAGATAATGCTCTGAGGTTGTGGTTATATGCCAACCCGCAACAACAGCCATAATGGCGCCTGATATTGAGGTTGGAAAGGCACAAGCTGCAGAAGTAGCGCTGGATTGGCGCATCGCTAAACCAAACCAAAGCAAAACGGGGATTAAAATCACGCCGCCGCCCAGCCCTAAAAGGCCAGATAAGATCCCTGTCATTAAACCGATAAAGATGACGAGAAGCGGATGATTGGTTTTTGGTTGTTCGGCTGCCTTTCCATTTGCGCCCCATAGAATTCTTAAAGCTAACAAAATAGCAAAGCCACCAAATATCTTTTGCAAAAGTTGGGTTTCAATTTGTTTGGCGATAAAAACACCAATAACTGCCCCTATCACCGTTCCTGGTATCATTAAACGAAAGATGCGCCAATCAACACTACCCTGCTTATGATTTGCCCAAGTTGTTGTGCCCGTGGTCATGATCATGGCTGCCAAGGAAGTACCGGTGGCTATTTGCATTAAATGATCTGGTGCTAGGCCTTGCCAGCTAAAAATGGCCACAAGCGCTGGCACCATGACAACACCGCCACCTATGCCGATTAAGCCAGATAACAGCCCTGTTAAGAAGCCTGCGATGATATAACCCACGTATTCCATAGCATGTCTTCGCTTATTAAAAATGTATTATAACCGATTATACTGCTTCTGTTTTGAAATGAAGCATTTTGTCATTGTAAAAATGAATAAATTCAAAAGGGAAAGCTTATTAGTGTTTGATAACTTCTATCTTGGCACTATCAGCTTCAAGGCGGGCGGTTAGTTCGTCTTCGGTTAAAGGTAAGCTAATATAAAAACCTTGCAACTCATCTACTTCCTGGGCAATTAAATAATTAGCCTGTTCTTTGGTTTCAATGCCTTCAGCAATGGTTTTGATATTCAGGCCTTTTGCCATAGCAATGATGGCATTGATAATGGTGTCGTCTTCTTGTAAGTCACCAATATTATTGACAAATGATTTATCAATTTTAAGTGCATCAATAGGAAAACGTTTCAAATAACTTAAGGAAGAATAGCCTGTTCCAAAATCATCTATTGAAATACTGATGCCCATCGATTTCAAAACGTTTAGCATCAAAACATATTTTTCTGCGTTATCCATCAAGACAGTTTCTGTTAATTCTAACTCAAGAGAATAAGGAGATAATTGCGTGTCCCAAAGGATATTGGCAAGATCTACCACCAAATCGCCCTTTTTAAATTGATAAGCAGAAAGATTCACAGAAATTTTGAGATGACCAAAACCCATATCATGCCATTTTTTAAGTTTTTCACAGACGGTTTTCATCACCCAATGTCCTAAGGGAATGATAAGTCCCGTTTCTTCTGCAATAGGGATAAATTCACTGGGAGAGAACCAACCCAATGCAGGATGACACCAGCGCAATAGTGCTTCTGCGCCGCAGATCCTTCCTGTTCTTGTTGACATTTTGGGTTGAAATAATAAAGTGAATTCGTTGTTAGCTATAGCGGCGCGCAGCAACATTTCCATATATCTTCGTGCTTTAATTTGATTTTCCAAATCAGTGGATGACATCTTCAAAGGCGTATTGGCAAAATAATTTTCATTTTCGGTATGCCCAGTTGCGTTCGCATGGATATGTCGATGGTTGAAAATAAATTTGCTCTCGTCTTCACGATGCTTTGATAACGCAACCATGCTCACAAAAGTGAAAGCACAAGCAACGATACTTAAGGAGAAAACTAAAATCCATGAAGAAAGTTTTACGCCATGAAGCAAAGCAAAGCTAACCATTCCCAGCAGGCAACATGAAATCACAAGTGCTGGGATTATCCATAGCTGTGCTTTTTTGCTAAAGTTGTATTTAAACAGCCCCATAAGCGTGTATATTTTATTAAAGGTAAAATGACCTTAAATAAAGGATGGCAGCTTTTACTGGGATATAAAAGAACAATTATAGAATGAAGCTCAAGCCTGTCGGCCTACTCGAACAAGGCCACCTAAACCTGCTGCTTCTAAGGCTTTTTCAAAGTGTGCTCTGATTTCTTTAGCGTGTTGCATCGTTAAGGCTTCATTAACCAAACGTTGCGCGCTTTCTAAGGTGAAATTTCGTATAACCCACTTAACGCGCGAAATACTGTGTGCATTCATGCTTAGCATATCGTAACCTAAACCCAGCAATGCAATTACGGCAACAGGTTCAGAGGCCATTTCGCCACAGACACTTGCACGTTTATTATTGGCATGAGCTGCATCTACAATAATTTTCAGCGCATGCAAAACTGCTGGATGTAAAGAATCATAAATATTAGCAACATGAATATTGTTCCTATCCACTGCTAATAAATACTGGGTTAAATCATTGCTGCCTACAGATATAAAATCCACTCGCTTGGCCAACTCATGCGCTAAAAATACCGCAGAAGGAACTTCAATCATCACACCTACTTCTGGAAAGTGCGTGTTTGCACCTTCATCTACAACTTCGCGGTGCGCTTGGCGTAATAATCTAAGTGCTTCTTCTACTTCCGATATGCTCGAAATCATAGGAAACAGTACGCGTAAATTTTTTAATCCACTGCTGGCGCGAAGGAGTGCTCGAAGTTGAACCAAAAAAATCTCAGGATGATCGAGCGTAATTCTTATACCGCGCCAACCCAAGTAAGGATTGTCTTCTGTAACAGGAAAATAAGGAAGCGTTTTATCTCCCCCCACATCTAAGGTTCTAATGGTTACCGGTTTGGGGGCAAAATTTTCAAGTAATTGGCGATAAATTAAATATTGTTCTTCTTCACCAGGAAATCTATCCCGAATCATAAAAGGGATCTCAGTGCGATACAAACCGATGCCTTCAGCACCTGCTTGCTGGGCGGGGCGAATATCTGCCACCAATCCTGCGTTAGCACACAAGGGTATTCGCACCCCATCAGGAGTTTGTGCGCGCAGTTCTCTTAATTCATCTAATCCTGCATATAGCTCTTTTTCTTCTTGTGCTAATCGATAAAACTCACCGATCATCTTTGAAGAAGGAGAAGTAAAAATTTCTCCATTATAACCATCAACAATGATTTTTTTACCTTCAAGCTTATGCGCAGGCAAACCGCTAACAGCCATCACAGCGGGGATCCCCATCGCCCTGGCTAAAATAGCGACATGTGCGTTCGCTGATCCTTTGGCTGAGACCACACCTAATAGTTTACCTGAGGGTACTTCTGCTAAGGCAGAAGCTGATACTTCATCGCCTACCAAAATCGTGTCGGGCGGAAATTCTTGCGTTGGCAAATGTTCAGATTGCAAATTGCTTAAAACACGGCGGCCTAAATCGCGTAAATCTGCCGCTCTTTCGCGCAGGTACAAGTCTTCCATGGCTTCGAATTTATGAACTTGGCGCCTGATAATTTTACGCAGCGCCCAAGGTGCCCAGTGACCTTCTTGAATGATACTTATAATATCTTGCTTAATGCTGGGGCTATCCAAAATGCTCAAGTAAGCATCAAATAAATTTTGCTCTTCGGGCAATAACTTTTTATCAAGCCGCGTTTTAAGACTTTCAATGTCTTGTCTGGTTAAGGAGAGTGCTTGTTCAAGTGAATGAATTTCAGCATTGACTTCTTCTTGTTGGATCTCTCTGTCTGGAATAGCGTCCAAATCTGAAGTTAAGACAATGACAGCAGTACCAATGGCAATGCCTGGCGCGCCGTTGCTGCCGTGTAAAATCGTTCCTTGATTATTATCTGTGGGTATGTCCGTTATCATGCCTGCCGTTTGGGCATGCACAATGTAACCTGCAAGCTGCGCACAAATTGTAATTAAAAATGCCACTTCGCCTTCATCGAAACGACGCGGTTGACGTTGCTGTACCACTAAAATGCCAACTAATTTTCGTTGATGAATAATGGGCACGCCTAAAAAAGCTTGGTAACGTTCTTCACCTGTTTCAGGAAAATAGCGATAGCGAGGATGATTTGGTGCAAAATCAAGATTGATAGGCTCTTCTCTTTCACCTACCAATCCTACTAAGCCTTCAGTAAAACGAATAGAAACGGTGCCATCTACACCATCAAGAAAGCCCACCGATGCTGCTAAAAGATAGTGCTTTTGAGCATTGTCTGCCAAGTACACAGAACAGGCTTCAACACCAATTGTTGCAGAAACGCGTTGTACAATGATGCGCAAGACTTCATTCAAGTCCTGTGCTTCATTTACTTCTTGTACAATTTGCCGCAAGACATTAAGCAATGAGGCATTCCTTTTACAACGCTAATCAATGATCAAGGGGATCTAACATTAACAAAGGCTCTTTGAGCTTCATGACCATGGGTGCAAATTCTATCAAGGCTTGGCGATACACTTCGCGTTTGAAAGAAACCACCTGGAATAAGGGGAACCAATAGTTCACCCAACGCCAATCATCGAACTCTGGTTTTATCGTTGCGTCTAACTTTACTTTTTGTTCATCTAGTAGACGTAATAAAAACCATCTTTGTTTTTGTCCAATACACATCGGACGGGTGTCACTTCTCACCAAACGTTTTGGCAAGCGATAACTCAGCCATTGCTTAGATTCAGCAATCACCGCCACATCTTTAGCTGTTAAACCAACTTCTTCATGCAACTCTCGGTATAAGGCATCTTCTAATTTTTCATCATCATGTATGCCACCTTGTGGGAACTGCCAAGCATCCTGCCCGACACGCCGCCCCCAAAAGAGTTGTCCTGACTGATTGGTTATAATGATACCAACATTTAATCGAAATCCATTTTCATCAATCACGTTCACTGCCCGATTAGCCCTTTTGTTCTTATTTTTTCACATAGGCGGGCAACTCAGCAAACATAAATTGTTATATGTTGACCATCTGGATTATAAACGACTGAATTTTGAGGGGGGAGCGTGTTATCTCCCCCCTGAAAAGACGTTATATGCTGAGGTTGTATACCAGAGAGACTTTGCCCGTATTAATACTTTGGTGGTTACTGACCACTGCTACGGTTGAATTATCATTAGCCAAGCCACTTGCCTCTACAACATGTCCCTTGGTGTGATAATTCCATTCCGCTCTGAAGGTTAAACCATTAACCACAGGAATGGGTACTTCAGTACCTAAACCTGCGATAAAGCGATAGGATTGGCGACGACCATCACCGTTGGCAATTAAGTAAGGAACCCCTGCTGGTGTAAACAAGCTGAAGCTAATTTTATCACGACTGGTTTCAGCGCCTGCACGGATATAGGGAATAAGGAAGGGATAGACCTGATAACCAATTCTGCCTGTGAGCGCTATCGCGTAATCACGATGAAAATCGGCATTCCCTGTCCAACCACGATTGGGCGTATTCGCATCCGTAAAGGCCACGACATCATCGCCTTCGTGAGTATTATCCTGCCAATCAATACTGAGTTCTGTTCCTAGTAACCAGCCATTACACATGGCTTGATAACCACCTAAAAATCCCCAGGACCAATTGTTTTCACCATCACCACTGTCATTGTTTCGCACAAAATTGGTAGCGCGACCGGTAATAGCATGAAATATATTGCCTTCAAAATCGTCATTATTATTCCAGTTATAAGCACCTGAAATACCTAACAACCAATTGGGTTCCCACTCAGCCTGTGCAGATGATGCAAAAAGTGCAAACCCACACATAGCCAATATATGCTTTTTCATTATTTCACCCTAAACAACAATCATCCTTGAAACCATTCGCTTTAACTTCCATTCTGGGTAATCGCAAAAAATTACCCAGGAATGTTGAAAACTAAAGAAGCTCTGGCGGTCTGTTCATTTCCTTGATTAAGACCTGATACACCAATGAGTGTTGTACCATTTGATGCTAAGGCTACGATATCATCGCTACCACGATGTCCACGACTGTGGTAATCCCATTCCGCTCTTAATGAAAGTCCGCAAGTAATGATATCTAAGGGAACTTCAGCGCCTATGCCACCAAAAAAGCCCCAACGTTTGTTTGTATCTTCATTAACCGCGATGGTGATATTGTTTTGTAAATTGATTGTAGAAAAAGTAAATTCATTACTATTTCTGCCAAAATCAGCGCCAAGACGTATGTAAGGCATAAACCAAGGCGTCATTTCATGACCAATTCGCGCTGATAAGCCTACAATAGTGTCTCTATCACGAGAGATGTTTGATACAACAGGGCCTGCAATTATTGTGGAGCCTACGAAGTTTTGATCAACCTCATTGGTTCTCCAATCAAGATTCAATTCTGCACCTAACAACCAACCGTTACAGATAGCTTGGTAACCACCAAATATGCCCCAAAGACTGTCTGTTCCATTGTTGTCATTATTAAAGGAAATAGATTCAAACAAATTATTATCAAAAACAGATACAGTGAGATCATCATTGTTGTGCCAAGACAATCCACCGGATATACCGAATAAAAAATTGGTTTGCCATTGTGCCTGTGCAGTTGAAGCAAAAAGCGAGAATACAGAAATTGCTAATAACGATTTTTTCATTTTTTCACCCTAAACAAGACTCATCCTTGAAAAAAGCAAAGCGCTTCAGAATACAAAGCGCTTTGCTAATGTTCGGGGCAATCATTCAACAATTAGCCAGGGAAGTTGAATACAATTGAAGCTCTGGCTGTTTGTTCATGACGGTCGCCACCATTGAAAGTAAAGAGGGTAGCATTGTCAGAAGCTAATGCAACTACTTGGTTGTCATCGCTATGGCCTCTGCTATGGTAATCCCACTCAGCTCTTAAGGAAAGACCGGAGATAATCATTGGTAATGGGAATTCTGCACCAACACCACCTACGAAGCCCCATCTTCCGTTGTCATCGGAGCTGCCTGAAACAGAGATATTATTAGCAAGCTGGGTTGTTGTCGCAAAGAAGTCTGCATCCTTGCCACCATGATCAACACCTAAACGAACGTAAGGTAAGAACCATGGGGAAACTTCATAACCAATACGACCTGTCAAACCTACAACTGCATCTCTATCACGGCTAACTGTACCAACAACGTTTGAGCCTAAGAAGTTGCTGAAGTATGTGTATGATTGATCATCATCACCATCGCCTCTCCAGTCAACGTTGATTTCAGCACCTAAGAGCCATCCATTGCAACGTGCTTGATAACCAGCCAACAAGCCCCAAATAAAGTGGCTGTCATCTTGGTCATTGTTGAAAGCAAATGTTGCTGAGTTAGCACCGTTGGTTACGGTAACATTTACGTTATCATCGCTGTTATGCCAAGCACCACCAGCTGATACGCCAAGTAACCAGTTACCTTGCCATCCTGCTTGCGCGCTTGTCGCTAACAATACAGCTGAAACACATAATGCTAATTTAACTTTTTTCATGATTTTCACCCCAAACTTAATGTTAGTTAAGTAAACACATTTTAGGTATAAGCCCGAATCCAAATTTTGTCAAACTTACCATCATTTTTTTATTCGCTTGTCAAAATGTTGACTATAAAGCGATTATAAATTGATTTTTTTATCTAAATTTTAAAAAAATTGATGTCGAAAAAATGACAATAACAGCTTTGAACCTTAAACAAAGTTAAAGACCAAGGCAAGCAACAAAGTGTTTGCTCTGGGTCTCATGCTCGCATTTAAAACGGTTTCATTATCTAGACCAAGATCATAAGCTTCAATGGAACCTGCCCTTGCTCTAAAATTATATTCTGCACGTGCTGAGAGGCCCATTAAGAAACAAATGGGAAATTCAGCACCAACGCCGGCCGTTAAACGGTATACACGACGTAAGCCTTCCATATCGGCGGAATCTTCAAAATCGGGGGTAGTGGCGCGAACAATCATTTTATCTCTGCTAGATTGAACGCCTAATCGTACATATGGTAAGAAATTTGGAAACATTTCGTAGCCAAAACGGCCTGAAAAACCAACAATATTGCGTTGGGCATAACTGGTTGTGATATTGACGCCTTGGCCTAAAGCGTTAGTGAAGGCAGCGTCTCTATCATGAGACACTTCTTGCCATTCTATATTAAGCTCTGCACCAAATAGCCATTCATGACAGCGTACTTGATAACCACCAAGCAAACCACCAACAACGCCAATGTCTTCGATTTCTTGAATATAAGAGGTAAATAGTCCGGCTGGATGGCTCGCAATTAAGTCTACACTGCCCTCACGCTCAGCCAGGCCACCATAAACACCAGCAAGCCAATTACTCTCCCATAATGCATTTGCATTGCCACTTAGCAATAAAGCACCACAGAATGGGAGAATAAATAAGCTTTTTTTCACTTTAGATGTTCCAAACTACTGATACAAAGGCTGTTTGGTAATAAGGCTCGCGGGTTACATCTACTGTATTAGATAAAACAGTATTACTCGCATCAACAATTCTGCCTTTACCATGAAAATCGTATTCAGCGCGTACGGTTATGCAATTGTAATTAGGTACAGGCACTTCTACGCCAAGACCTACAACACCACGAATTGCATTTTTGCTACCATCAGCAGCAATGGTACGGGTATTATCAAATCTTGTTTGTGAGTAACTTAATTTATCTTTACTCCATTCAAGACCACCACGAACATAAGGTGTTAACCAGGTAGCAATATCGTATCCAACGCGGCCAGTAAGACCTGCAACCCATTCACGTTTGTATTCTGATTGCGCATTCCAGCCTCTATTGGAGGAATCTGTATAGGCAAAATCATCATCGTTATCATTGTCAGAAAGATCGTACCAATCGATATTAATTTCAGGTGCAAGAACCCAGCCATTACATCTTACTTGATATCCACCTAAAACACCGAGGAACCAACCATCGTCTTTGAAACGTGAAGTCATCACTGATTGACGACCAAGTTCATTGATTAATGTGACGTTGAGTTCTCCGCGATTATGTGTGTAACCACCAGAGGCACCCACCAACCAGTTTCCTTGCCATGCCGCTTGTAAAGGCGTGCAAGCCAATATTGCGGAGGAAAGACACAAGGTAGTTAGCAATTTGTTCATAATCCGTTACCCCAAACTTGATTCAGTTATTAAACGATGTTAGTCAGTATCTTCGGTATAAATGCTACTTGGAATTCTGTCAAACACTTCTATGATAATTCTTAACTTCGCCCTTAGCGTCAATTAATTGACGTTACATTTTACTTCCAGCGAGAATATCTTAATTTTATGGTCTCTTCCGCCCTTGCGCAAGCTATGAGAAATTCGCAAGCACACCAAAGATCACTGCTTGTGTCTTAGGCTGCATTTGTGAAGTTGCCAGCGGGTTCACCAAACCGTCTGTGTAAAGCTGATCCAGTTCCAAGGTTTTACCTTTAGAATGAATTTGATATTCCACTCTAAAAGCCAAATTAGAACAATAAATAGGCGCTTCAATGCCAACGCCACTTAGAAATCGCCATATCCATTTTTTGTTTTGTAAATAAAAAGGCGGCACATCTGGGATATTGCTTATTAACGTTGTTTCAAAGATATCCTGACCTGTTTCGATACCAATTCTAAAATAGGGAATAAAATATTCAACAAATTGATATCCCACTCTGAAGGTCAAACCGGTCATCCAATCACGACGATATTCTGCAGTGCCTGTCCAATTGAAAATCGCCAACGGATCTGTAAAGGCAAAAGGATGAGAGCTCTCAAAGCGGTGTCTTTCTAAATTAAATTCTGTACCGAGTAACCAATTACGACATTTACCTTGGTAACCCACAAAAATACCGTATATAGTACCAGTATCACTCACATCTCTAACAACATTAGAGGGTGTGAACGGCAAATCGGTATAATCAACACTCATGGTCAAGGGACCTTCTCGGTCAGCATAGCCGCCCATGAGCCCAAATAAGAAATTGGTTTGCCATTGCTCTTGCCAGATGCTTTCTGGCCAATGTGTTTGCCATGGATGACCAGCCATAACAGTTGTTGAGCTGAGGATGGATCCAAATAAGCTTAACAAAGCAATGATTTTTTTCATTTCATATTCCATATGCGTTTATATATTCAAAACGACAGAAATTTTACCTACCTGCGTTCTTGGATTCATTTTATTCATGAAAGAGGGATTAAAACCAATACCATCATTAATGGTACCGAGCGCCTCTGTGACTCTTCCCCTGGATTCGTAATTATACTCAGCGCGAACACCTAAACCTGGTATAGGGAATATCAGAACAGGCACTTCAAAGCCTATACCCAGGAGATAACCAATATGGGGATGATCGCCTTGTGTAATAATGCTGAAATTATAAATCGCAGGATCACCAGCATAAGCAACCGTTAAAGTGTCTTTGGCTTTGATGACACCAGCACGAACATACGGAAAGAAACAGCGGGAAATTTCATAGCCTAAACGCGCTGATAAACCAAATGTGGTAGCACGTTTATAGGTTGCCATTCCTGCATAACCTAAACCACTTAAACCACTTGTTGCATTCGCATCACTGATGCCAAAGAAATGCTTGCGATCAAGATAATCCCAATCGACACTAAATTCTAAACCTAAGACAGCGCGATAGGGTAAATAGGCTTGGTAACCTAGAAAAAAGCCGCCAAGGTATCCTGTATCCGTATAATCTTCTACCCAAAAGGAACTTGGGATAGCTACAAGTGGGCTGGTGTAAACCAAAGTGATATCAACGTTATCAAGGCGTTCTGCATAACCACCAGAAACACCCACAAGAAAATTCCCTTCCCAGGGCATGGGCCAGTAAGCATGAACGGGTGAGAGAAACCCGAGGGTCAGTAGCGCAAAGAGATGGCGCACACTAATCACATTATTACCTTAGTACTTTTGCCAATAGTAAGTTAACGATTAGTTGTAAAATGCCCCCCTGTCAAAAGAAAGCTCTTCGATTTTGAATTTATACTTCGTTGATTAACTCACTCACCACAGTCATGTACCAAGGCGTACACTCCTAGGGATTCGTTCGTTAAGCGCCTCGTCTAAATTCAAAGTCGAAGAGCTTTATTTAT
>CAZBZP010000010.1:0-22694 GCA_964496435.1 Uncultured Candidatus Berkiella sp. | reverse complement strand
GGGATTCGTTCGTTAAGCGCCTCGTCTAAATTCAAAGTCGAAGAGCTTTATTTATTTATGAAAAATTCCAAACAAAAGATATTTTGCCTGACTGTGTTCTTGCATGCATTTCACTGCTGAAAGTGAAGGCATTATTTACAAGCACAACACCGGCATTTGCTAAAGCTTGGGCACCATTTACAAAGAGCGATTTAGCACGAGAATGATAATTGTATTCAAACCTCACTGTCATCGGCGTGCACCACAATGGTGTTTCAAAGCCTATACCGGCCAAGTAATGCCAGTTCCAACGCTGATCAGAAACCGTAATGGCAACAGGTAACACAAGTGCAGGATTACCATTGCGTAGCGTTAGCTCCAACTTATCCTCGCTACCTTCTATACCTAAGCGTATATAAGGGAATAAATAAGGTGTCATCTCATAAGCCATTCGGCCTGAGAGCGCAGCAATAGGGCCCCGTTTATAAGTAGAGGAAGCATCCCAGCTGAAGACGCTTGCGACGTCAGTAAAAACGGTGTCACGGGTTTGGCTCATGTCATGCCAATCAATGCTGCCTTCCAGTCCCCAGATCCAACCATTTGAAAGCAATTGGTAGCCCGCTAACAAGCCTGTTCCAAAACCTTTATTACTATAGAGATTATCTGATTCAACAATAGGGAATCTGGGATCAAAAGCATAACGCAAGCTGGTGTTCAGATCGCCACGCCTGACTGCATAAATGCCTGAGGCACCAACTAACCAACTACTATCCCAACAAGCTTGTACATTGCTAACAGCGACTAAAAATAAGGCACCCACTGCCTTTTGCCACATTCTCATCATTTTACTCCACAAAAAAAAGCGCCAAGTTGTGTTATCAACTTGGCGCTTTCGACTTTCCTTTGCAGGATTTGATTACATGAAGTTCCAAATCCAAGCCATTTTACCAATATGTGATTCAGGATATCTGAACTTGTGATTACCAATTACTGGGAAGGTATGATCGTCGATAATCACACTTTCTGTCTTCACGAAGTTGTATTCAAAACGGATTGTTGATGCACCAATGTAAGTTGGGAATTCAGCACCTACACCTGCAACAACGCCGTAAACATCTTTCTTACGTGAGCTGTAATCAGCAAATATGTTGGTAGCTGGACCTACTATTGCACCACCTACAGTTACTGCGCCGTTGGTGAACACTTGGTACTGCACTTCATCTCGGCTCAATTGCGCACCCAAACGAACATAAGGCATGAAGAATGGGGTCACAAAGTAACCAGCTCTACCAGTAACAGCATATATGTCACCACGGTCGTATAACATGGTTCCTGTAATGGCCACGTTAACAGGAGCAGCTATGCCAGCAACATTTGTTGCTTGTTCGGTATAGCTATACTGACGTGCTTTCTCAAAACCTTGGAAATCCACATTCGCTTCTGCACCGAGCAACCAACGATTGTAGCGCCATTGCCAGCCAGCGATTAACCCAAACAAGACGCCTTGTTCAGTAATCTTCTCAGAATGGTCATAGTAAATTGGCAATACTGCGTTATTGACCGCGCCCACAATAAGTGGTTGTGTGCTAAGCACAATTGGCAAAGCTGTTTGCTGTGGTCTTGTATAACGTGTAATAAATGTTTCTTTTTGTGCCGCATAACCAAGTGAACCACCTAACAAGAAGTTCCAGCAAGGAATTTCTTCATAGACAAAAAACACAGGACGCTTTTCCTGATGATATCTATGGTGGTGATGGTGATGTTGCTTTTTATGCTTCTTATGATGAGCATGTTTTTTATGCCCTTTATGCACTGCTTGCGATGTGCTTGCTGCTTTTTCAGCTTGAGCAGGTGTCGCAGCAGCAGCTTTCTCAGCTTGAACAGGCGCCGCAGCTACTTTCTTCGCTTTTGTTTGAGCTTGTGTAGCGGTGGTTTGTGTTTTCTGAGTCAGCGCTTTAGAAGCAGCTTGGGTCGTTGTTTGTTTTGCATCAGCAGCATAAGCAACGCTTGCTAAAAAAGTTGCTGCAGATAAAGCGGTCAGTGCCAAAACGGATTTCATACGCATGGGAAATCATCCTTAATAACCATGAAACTTTTTTATTTAAGTTATCAAGTTTATCTTGTTAACAAAGCTTTCAACCTATAACTCTCTCTTTTTTTCCATTAATGCTGCAATGCACATTTCACACTAATGAGAAAAAGGCTCCAAGCCATATTAACTGAAAATAAAGTTAATGCCAAACACCCTAACGCACATTGCTACCGTACTGCAAGACTCAGGCTCTGTGCACAGGATTTAATCATCAACCTTTTGCCATACAACTTCAAGCTCACGGGCCGCTTTTACTTCATCCAAACGTTTGCAAGGTAAACGACTTGGTGCGTCTCGTACTTTTTCTGGGTGCTGATTGATGTCTTCTTTAATCGCCGCCATCGCCTCAATAAATTTATCTAAGGTTTGCTTGGACTCGGTTTCTGTGGGTTCAATTAACAAACTTTCAGGTATTAAGGTGGGGAAATAAGTTGTAGGCGCATAGAAATCTTTATCCAATAAACTTTTTGCCACATCCATGGCATTCACTTGAGAAGCTTTAGCTTCATTGCGCATCGTGACAATAAATTCATGGGTTGCAAATCGGTTAGGATAAGCCAAGCTATAACCCAGCGCTTGCAATTTTTTCATAAGGTAATTGGCATTTAAAGTTGCAAATTCACTCACGCGCTTTAAACCTTCTCGACCAAGAAGACGTATATAAATATAAGCCCGTAATAAAATACCGGTATTTCCCATAAAGGCGTTTAAGCGCCCAATCGTTTTAGGGCAATCCTCTTCAGATAACCAATGATAAGTTGCTTGCCCTTGCTTATTTTGCAGCCCAACCATCGGTAAGGGTAAATAAGCTTGTAATCGGCTGTTTGCTGCCAAGGGACCACTTCCAGGCCCACCACCGCCATGCGGAGTAGCAAAGGTTTTATGCATATTCATATGCATCACATCAAAACCCATGTCACCTGGTCTCACTTTACCTAGAATGGCATTTAAATTAGCGCCATCATAGTAAAGCAACCCCCCTGCTTCGTGCACAATCTTGGCAACTTGGATAATATTGCGCTCAAACACACCTAAAGTAGAAGGATTGGTTAGCATGATCCCCGCGGTTGTTGGCCCTACTAAGGTTTTCAAAATCTCTATATCAATATCACCCTCACTTGTGGTGGGCACTTCTACAACATTAAATCCACACATCGCTGCTGTAGCAGGATTAGTACCATGCGCACCGTTGGGTACAAGCATGTCTATTCGTTCAAGTTGTCCTTGATCACGATGATAGGCTTTAATCATGGCACAGCCCGCAAATTCTCCTTGTGCACCTGCCATGGGGCTTAAAGATACGCCACTCATGCCTGTGATTTCTTTTAAGTAGTCTTGCAGCTCATACAAACAAGCCAAAAATCCTTGAGAATAGGCACTGGGCGTTAAGGGGTGATGAGATTTAAAGTTCTTTAGCATTGCTAAGTGTTGCACACCACGCGGGTTATATTTCATCGTGCATGAGCCCAAAGGATAAAATTGGGTGTCAATGCTAAAGTTCTGCTGAGACAACTTGGTATAATGACGCACGACCTCCAGTTCAGATAAAGCAGGCAAAGTAGGCTCATCCTCGCGCAATAACTCTTTTGGAATTGTTATGTTGCATTCTCGGTGTGGCGGAAGTTGCGCACTGGCGGTTCTGGTCGCTTGGCTTTTATCAAAGATTAGCATGCTAAGTCCTTTTAATTGAGGCTCTCACTTAAACATTTCACGTATTCAATAATGTCTTCGTCCGTTTTTGTTTCTGTAACACATATTAACAAAGCATTTTTCAAATCAGGATAAAATTGTTCAATTGCAAACCCTGCTGCATAGCCTTTTTGCGCCATTTTGCTAATCACTGTATCAGCAGCAACAGGTAAACATACGACAACCTCATGAAAATTTTCAGATTGAAAATAAGGCTTTAAACCAATAGTGGCTAATTGTCTGATTAAAAACTGGCAGCGTTCATAACAACTGATAGCTTGCGCTTTGAGGCCTTTGGCGCCCATTAAACTCATGTAAATGGTAGCAGCCGTCACCAGCAATCCTTGGTTGGTACAAATATTTGAAGTGGCCTTTTCACGCCTAATATGTTGTTCTCTGGCTTGTAAGGTTAAAGTAAATCCTGTTTTGCCTTGACTATCGGTCGTTTTACCGACAATCCGACCTGGCAATTGACGCACAAATTCATTTTTTGTACACAAAAATCCAAAATAGGGTCCCCCCGAACTGAGTGGGATCCCAAGTGGCTGTCCTTCGCCACAAGCAATATCAGCGCCTTTTGTTCCCCATTGTCCAGGTGGTTTCAATAAAGCACTTGCTAGTGGATTGGCAAGCCCTATCACCAAAGCGTTATGCGCATGAGCCCAATCACATAATTCATTGACAGGTTCTAATACCCCAAAAAAGTTTGGCTGTGAAAGCACGAGTACTGAGCATTCGCCACTTCCTACTTGTGTACACCCATTTTTATCAAAGGGGAGCTCTTTGAAGGATATATTTCTAACACCTAAAATCGCTTTTAGCACTTGACGATAATAAGGATGCACCGCTTGTGAAACCCAAATAACAGGTTCTGTTTTTTTCTTCAACAAACGACAAGCCATTAAAACACTTTCAGCCAAACTGGTTGCACCATCGTAAAGAGAAGCATTCGATACTTGCATTCCCATCAGAGAAGACATCATGGTTTGATATTCCCACAATAACTGCAAGGTGCCTTGACTTGCTTCTGCTTGATACGGAGTATAAGCGCTTAAAAACTCGCCGCGCATCGTAATATCCCATACCGCTTGTGGAATGTGATGCTCATAAGCGCCCGCACCTATATAGCATTTATCCAAGCTTAAAGTATTGGCGCGCTCTTGCATTAATCGACCTGCGCTCATTTCATTGATGCCTGGAGGAATATTGTTTAATTCCTCTATTAACAAGCTAGGCGGTATTTCACTAAACAGGGTCGCTATTGAGTCCACACCAATGGCCTCTAGCATTTCTTTGATATCTTGCTCGGTATGGGGAATAAAAGGCACTATTATTTATCCTTTTCTATTTTATGCTCATAATCTTCTGCGTCCATTAAATCATCAAAGGCATCTGGATCATCAGGCTGAATTTTGATTAACCACCCTTCGTGATAAGGATCGCTATTAATGAGTGCTGGATTTGCTGTTAGTGCGCTATTCACCGCAATGACTTCGCCTGCAATCGGACAATAGAGATCAGAAGCTGCTTTAACAGACTCAATTACCCCGAATTCTTCACCTTCGTGAACCGCGGTTTCAACTTCTGGCAATTCCAAATAAACAATATCCCCTAATAATGTGGCTGCATGATGTGTTATCCCGATGGTTATCACATCTTCTTCATCTTTACTCGCCCATTCATGGGTTTTTGTATATTTTAATTCTGATGGAATATTATGACTCATATCAACCTCACTTCACTTATCATTAAAATGTTGCTTTGCCTTTTCTAACAAAGGGCAATTTTATTAATTTAGCTTGTGCTTTCTTTCCACGGATATCGATTTGAACAGATCGATTATCAACTATGGGCATTCTCGCCATGCCAATACCACAAGACAAGGTCGGAGAATAACCACCACTTGTTAAAATCCCTTGTTGCTCAGTTGCAAACACTATCATTCCTTTACGACACACTCCTTTCTCTTCTAAAACTAATCCCATTAATTGGTGTTGAATGCCTTTAGCAAGTTGCTCTTCTAATGCGCTTCGCCCAATAAAATGCCTTTCCTTGTCTTTGAAATCAACAGTCCATGCTAAATTAGATTCTAAAGGAGAAATATTTTCATCCATATCTTGGCCATATAAATTTAAGCCCGCTTCAAGCCTTAAACTATCTCGCGCGCCTAGGCCTGCTGGCTTAATACCGCTTTCAATACATTGTTGCCAAAATTGAATTGCTTGTTGATGTGGCAGCATTATTTCAAGGCCGGTTTCTCCGGTATAACCGGTATGCGCTATCATCCACTCATCTACCAGCGTAAAGGAAAATGGTTTTAAAGAGCGAATACGTTGGTATTTTTCTGGATTAAACAGTTGTTCAACTTTTTCCCACAGCTTGGGGCCTTGCACTGCGATGATACTGAGATCTTGACGCCACGTTATCTCAAGATCAAAAGGCTGTGCTTGCATTGTAATCCAAGCGAGATCTTTCTCTTGCGTGGATGCATTCACAACGAGTCGATAATGCGACGCATCAATACAATAGGCGATTAAATCATCCTTAACCCCGCCTGAAGGGTTAAGCATACATGAATATAAAGCACTAGAAGCTTGAATCTTTTGGATGTCATTCGCAAGTAAAATGCGCAGGAAGGATTTTGCTTGGGGACCTTTGATATCGATGACTGTCATATGAGAAACATCAAACAGTGCAATTTCATTGCGAACCGTAAGATGTTCATTGAGTTGAGAGCCGTAATGTAAGGGCATTAACCAATCAGCAAACTCAACTATAGTTGCATTTAACTTTTGATGCTCTTCATATAGGTAAGTCTTCTTTGTCATAAATCGTCCTTTGATTTTGCTTTCTCGCTAATCGGGGTATAGGCCCGAGTGTTCCTTGCGCCATTTTTGCAAAAAAATGTTTTATGCTGTGTTGCTTATCCACCCAAGACAAGCCTGCATTGCGCATTTTTTGAATGAAGGCATTATTTGATCCGAATCCCATTTTAAACGCAGACATCGACCAAATCATCAATTGATTGTGAGATTTTCGATTTCTTTCATAGCGTTTTAAGACGGAAAGCTTTCCTATTGCTGATTTATTAGCTGCATCCCTAAATACTTCAGCAAGCGCTGCAACATCTAATAAACCTAAATTTACGCCAAGACCTGCTAAAGGATGTAAAGTGTGTGCTGCATCTCCTACTAAAGCACAACCTTCAATAACATACTGTTTGGCATGATGTGAGCTTAAAGGAAATAACAGACGCTCACTTTTTAGCTGTAATTTTCCTACAATATGGTCACTTGCTTGGCTCAGGTGTTCACAAAAGCCTTGTTCATCGGCTTCCATTAATGCTTTGGCATTTTCTGTTGTTGTACTCCAAACGATGGAACTTTGATGGGGATTTTTCAAAGGTAGCAAGGCTAGCGGGCCATCGCTGGCAAATCGCTGATAAGCTGTTTTATGATGTGACAGCGCAGATTCTATCGTTGCAACAATAGCACTTTGTTCATAATCATGGTGTGATGATTCAATCTGGCACAATGAGCGCATAACTGACTTAGCCCCATCAGCTGCGATAACAACTTTTGCTTTTAATTGTTCCCCTGTTGATAAGGTAACTTGCGCTTGATTGTGATAAGTAAAATCTTTTACATGGTGACCTAAGAACAAAGTTACATTGGGATCATTCTCAATCTGTTGCCATAAAGCGCCTATTATTACACGTTGCTCAACAATGTAGCCTAAATTTTGAGCAAAATAATCAACTGCTGAAAAAGAAATGCGACCATCCATTACCTCATCCCATACCGTCATGTGTTCATAGGGACTTACTCTGCTGGCCTTAATACGTTCCCAAACCCCTAAATAGCTAAGAAAATATTCTGAAGCGCGAGTGATTGCCACTACCTTGGTATCACATGACGCGTTTTCATCTGGTAATCGTTGCTTGTCTTGGCTACGTTCTACTAATGCAATACGATATCCTTGCAAGGCTAAAGCCTGCACTGCACTTAAACCAACAATGCCAGCACCAACGACGATGATATCAAAATCCATCACACACCCAACCCCATCGCTATTTTAATAAACTGATGCTTTAAGGGCTTAATATTATCAAATAAGGTTAACCCCTTTGCGCGCAAAATACTGGGAATAGGGCCACCTGACATGAACCGTGCAATTTTATCTGTGGCAAATATAATGCGGTTTTGATCGCCTTTTCTTGCCGTTAAATAGCAATTCAAAAAGGCCTCTGTGCCAATATCTACTAAAGCCTGTTTTGATTTAACGACTTGTGAGCGCAACTGCCAAATATCCCTTAAACTTAAATTAAATCCCTGTGCCGCAATGGGATGAAGATTATGGGCCGCATTACCCATTAACAAGAATCGCGCACTCACTTGCATTTGGGCCCAACTCATGTTTAAAGGAAAATATTTTCGCGCACTGCACTTTGTTAGCTTTCCTAAACTTCTGCCTATTTGCTGTGCGCATAATGCTAAGAAAGCATTATCATCCAGCATTTTTAATTCATTCATTTTTTCTTGGGAAACTGTCCAGACACAAGTTGCCAACTTTTGTTGCCAGGGTAATAATGCGATAGCGCCATCATCTAAAAAGCGTTCAACTGCTGTAAATTCAGGCAAATCTGGGATCTCAACATTGGTGATGACAGCATAGTGGTGATAATCTTTGGTGATAGTGTCAATGTGTTGTTGTTGTCTTAAATGAGAATGAGCGCCATCACATGCAATAAGCAACTTGCAAGTTACAGCTTCCTCTTGGTTTGAAATGCGAATTTGCCAATGATCTTGCTTAGATTCTTGCTGAGTAACTTGAGCAGGACGCACGATGCTAACAGTTGTCTTTGCCAAAGCCTGTTCCAAGGCTAATTCTATATCTTGAGCGCCAACAACATAACCCAATGCATCATAATTATCGGGTGTTTTGAGTCTAGAGCGTCCATAGTGACCTTTTACAGAAACAACAACATCATGGATGGGAATAGCCCTAGCACGTAATAGGGGCCATACCCCTAAGCAATCAAAGATCTCTTTACTGGCAAAGGAAAGGGCAATCGTTCTTGCATCAAAATCATCCATTGCAGCTTTAGGTGCTTGTTGTTCTATTAGCATCACCTTTAGGTTTTGCTCACCCAAAGCCAAGGCAAGACTTAAACCAACAGCTCCTCCGCCAACAATTACTGCATCATAATTCATTTTAAGCTCTTTTTTGCATCAGCTTTTCTATATCTTGCACCGTTTTTACAACATCCTTGCTGAGGTTTTCATAGCCACCTTCTGTGACGAGGATATCATCTTCAATGCGAACCCCGATACCACGCCATTTTTCGTCCACTGCTTTATTTGTTTGCGAAATATAAAGCCCAGGTTCTACCGTAAACACCATACCCGGCATCAGTTTTCGCCATTGACCTTGTTCTTTATAAGCACCCACATCATGCACATCCATGCCTAACCAATGACCACTGTTGTGCATGTAAAAAGGAAGGTAAGCTTTTTCTTCAATCAATGTTTTCACATCACCTTTAAGGATCTTCAAATCTACCAAGCCCTGAACAATCACTTTTAAAATAGCATTTTGCATGCTATCCCAA
This sequence comes from Uncultured Candidatus Berkiella sp., assembly GCA_964496435.1. Classification (GTDB taxonomy): domain Bacteria; phylum Pseudomonadota; class Gammaproteobacteria; order Berkiellales; family Berkiellaceae; genus Berkiella. The sequence continues at coordinate 13,323 of CAZBZP010000010.1, read as the reverse complement.
GTAATGCCCGGCTTCACAAGCTCTATTGCTGCCAATTGTGAAGCCAAGACCAATTCATAAATGGATTGTTGTTGGGCGTTAAACTTCCCACTCGCTGGAAACGTGCGGGTAATATCAGAGGCATAACCTTCAAACTCCGCGCCTGCATCAATGAGAACCAAATCCTCTTTTTTGATGAGGGCATTGTTCTGCGTATAATGTAAAGTACAAGCATTGTTACCTGTTGCTACAATAGAGGGATAAGCCGGATAGCGACTACCCTGACGATAAAATTCATAGAGCAATACGGCTTCAAGTTCATACTCATACATGCCAACCTGACATTGTTCCATGGTGCGCTGATGGGCAAAGGCGGAAATATTCGCCGCTTTTCTCATCAAGGAAATTTCATCAGGCGATTTAATTAAACGTAATTCATCAACAATTTGTCTTAAATCGATAAAGGAACTGGGTGCATGCAAACCTTGGCGCACTTTATGACGAAGGTTGTTCACCCATTGTACTATGCTGTTATCAAAGTCCTTATCATCGCCATGCAGATAATAAATCGCATTCATATTCGCCAGTAAATGTGGCATTTTTTCGCTGGCTTCACTGATAGAGTAAGCTTGTGTTGCCCCATATTCCTTGCAGGCACCTTCTTGCCCTACACGCACACCTGTCCAAATCTCTGCGATGGGCTCTTTATCTTGGCAAAAAAGATAAAATGCTTGCTGATTTTCTTTCTTACTAAGCACAGCTATTGCCCCGGTTTCATTAAAACCCGTTAGGTAATAAAAAGTACTATCTTGTCTAAAGGGAAACTCAGTATCGCTGTTGCGGTGATGATGGGATGCTGCGTTTATAATGGCTACGCTATTGTTAGCCATTTTTTTGAACACCTCATCACGCCTCGCTTTAAATGCTGTTGGCATCCTTGTTCCTTTTTTTAATGTAATTGCTTCGCGTTAATTTGGGTTTGTTTTGCGGTCGAATAAATTAACAATATACTCACACGAATAAATTCAATAATCTCTGTCAAATCCTTTTCGCTTTCTTCATCGTCCGTAACTTCATATGAGACATCTTTAATTTGTTCAAAATCTGCCAACACTTCTTTGACAATGGCATCATTGATGAGCTGAACCGAAACATTACTTTTTGCAATACCATCTAAAAATCCTTCACACCAGCTTGAGACAGCCTCAAGACGCGCACCCACTGTTTCTTCATCTGAGGGTAACATCAAACCCAGGGATTTACTGGCATCGACCAATTCAGATTGTGTGCAGGCCAAAAGTGCATTAAATAACTCACTCAAAGTGCCTTGCTGCCCCAGTGCTGGAATTTCAGCTTGCATCAATTCACCAATTTGTTGCCAAGGATGCATACCCACGCAAAGCATTGCTGTCATCATTCCATGAATGTATGCCCCTGAGAATGGTGTACTTGCCACAAACAACTGATGGTCAAAATTTTCATAATCTGGCCAGACATTTTGCTTTTCTTTCATATTTCACTGCTTCCTCAAGAGCCAAGAAGAGTAGATTAACATATCGTTCGTATTGACCCCATGCTTTGTGCTCCCTATGATAAAAGATGGATTAACCGATTTGGAGCCTCATCTAAATGAGTATTGGAGAAAAGGGCATCTGTGTTAGAATACTAGAAAAGGATTTTCGAGTCGCTTGTCCTAAAAGCCAAGAACAAGCACTTCGTGATGCTGCTCAATATTTGGATAAGCAAATGAAGCTTATACGTCAAAGCGGCAGAGTGGTCGGGATGGAACGGATCGCTGTGATGGCTGCTTTAAATATTGCAAATGAATTATTGGCTTTGAAGAACACAGCGTTTGAACCTGATGAAGCTTTTTCAGCAAGGTTAAAACAGCTGCAAGACAAAATTGATAATGTGCTGGCAAGAGAAACGGCCTCTCGCGAGTCCCTTTCAGAACAGCGCAGCCAACTTTCTTATTCACATAAAGAAGAAGAAAGTCATGAATATGATGTTGAAGCTTTAGAAGAAACAGTATAAATTCTCGGGCCCTTAAAAGGTAAAGTACTGAATTGGCTTTTTCCTGGTGTGTTTGCCAGTGCCTAGTGTCTTTTGATCCAATGCTAAATTGCTCGGGATCCAGAATTGTCTTTGCTGTTGCGCATATCCACTATAAGTGGGAAGCCTGATGCGAAGCTGAGGAACCCACTTGAACTTAAATGGTTCAGGGCAAATGGTGCAGCGGTGTACTGGGGAAAGCCACCTTAATATACGCTACGCGCGAAGTGAAATCGCGTTTGCGCTTAAGAGGGAGAATTGCCATTCTCCCCCTTAAAAATTCCCCATCGCAAGAGGTTTTTTTAATCCTATGCGTTTGTTGAAAAATCAATTAAGAACCCAAATCCGAAGTCGGCGCAAAAGACTGAAAGCGCAGCAACAACATAGTGCCTCTCAAGAAATCTGCCATCGGCTGCTGCGTTGTGACTCCTTTAAAAAGGCGCATAAGATTGCCCTTTATTTACCCTTTGAAGGCGAAGTCCCCACGTTTCTAATTCTGACCCAAGCATTGGCAGCACATAAAGCCTGTTATACGCCCGTTGTCAGCAATCATTTACTTCAATTTGCCCAAATCGATCTTAACACCCCACTCAAATCCAATCGCTTTGGTATCTTAGAACCCACATCTAACGCTGGCCTGATTAGCCCACACTCACTGGATTTAGTATTAGTGCCATTGGTTGGTTTTGATAAACAGGGTCATCGCCTTGGTATGGGAGGCGGCTACTATGATAAGACATTTGCTTTTAGAAGAAGAACGCATAAACCCAGGCTGATAGGGTTAGCCTATGATTTTCAAAGACTTAGTTTGATACCAAGAAGTGGGTCAGATTTATTACTTGATGAGATCATCACTGAAAAGCATCATTACCTAAGGTAATGAGAGGGTCCTAAAGGCAGGGAATTAAAATATCGGCGATATAATCCAATAACTGCTCACCCCTAATCCAAGGCTTACCACAATCGCCAATAATAAAACCGTATCGATACTCTTACGTGACATAAAACCCTCAGTTAGAAAAGAACACTTAACTTAAGTGTAGAAGACCTTTTTGTTTTGTACCGCCATTCTTTCCTTTTAGGCCAAATTTACATACACTTGCCCAGCATGAAAGAAGCAAAGATAACAAAAAGAACTCCCCAATACTGGCTAATGAAGTCAGAGCCCGATACTTTTAGTATTGACGATCTGCTCCACTCCAAAAACCAAACCGCACCCTGGGATGGCGTTCGCAATTATCAAGCGCGAAACTATATCAGAGATGAAATGAAAATTGGAGACTTAGCCTATTTTTATCACTCAAGTTGCAAGGTCCCGGGCATCGTAGGACTGATGGAAATCGTAAAAGCCCCCTACCCGGATACGACCGCATGGGATCGAAGCTCCCCCTACTTTGACCCTAAAAGCACACAGCAGAATCCAAGGTGGTATATGGTCGATGTCAAATTCAAAGCAAAATATAACCAACCTTTGAGCTTAGAAGAGCTCAAAAACAACCCCAAACTAAGCGGATTTAAGCTATTAGACCGGGGAAATAGATTATCTATCTTGCCTATCACAAAAGAACAATGGCAGAACCTACATAACATGATTAGTGCGGAATAAGGAAAAAATATATGGCCTCACAAGATGAACTTAAAATGGCGGTTGCTAGAGCAGCCGTTAAAGAAGTGATCCCAGACACCATCATCGGTATCGGCACCGGCAGTACCGTTAATTTTTTCATCAAAGCCTTAGCAGAGGCCAAGATCAATGTGCTTGGCGCTGTCTCAAGTTCCAAGGCTTCAGAAAAGCTCCTTAAAGAAGTAGGGATCCCCGTTGTTAACATTAATGAAGGCCCCATTAGCGTTTATATCGATGGCGCCGATGAATGCAATCATCACTGCCAACTGATCAAAGGTGGCGGTGGCGCTTTAACAGGCGAGAAGATTGTTGCTGCAAGTGCGAAAAAATTCATCTGCATCATTGATAAATCAAAATATGTAATGCAATTAGGGGAGTTTCCTTTACCTGTAGAGGTCATACCGCTGGCAAGAAGCTACGTGGCCAGAGAATTGGTTAAACTGGGTGGCGATCCTGTCTATCGTGATGGTTTTATTACTGATAACGGTAATCAAATTCTGGATGTTCATAGTTTAAATATCCAAACACCAATTGCCTTAGAAGAAACCATTAACAATATCACCGGTGTAGTCACCAATGGCCTGTTCGCAAAACGTGGTGCGGATAAAGTGCTGATAGCTAATGAAAGTGGTGTTGAAATAATCACTGCCAGGTAAGTTTAGGGGTAGGGTCCAATTGTAGCAACCCTACCCAATTTTGATTAATAGTCGGTATTGGTAGACGATCCTGGCTTTGGGCTGGTGCCAGATTTTGTCTGCTTTTTATTTTCTTCGGTTAGTCTTCGAGATGGTTTTCCTTTTCTCACCTTAGACTCTGCACCTGGGGTATAGTGTTTAAATTGTGCTAAAGGATCATCTTGCTCGCCGTCTTTATTACCTAAGTCAATCGAATCAACAATCGCTCTGCTTCCCAACAAAGCGGTAGAAGTTTTACTGCGCTTATGTTTCTTTTGCTCTTGTTGAATTTCAACTATCGTATTTGATCTTGGTTTATCAAAATCTTCATCTGATATTTCAGGAATTTCAAAATGGGCAGCCGTCTTTGATCGCTTTCTTGTTACTTGGTTTCCTAAAGAAAGCGCATCCAAGGCTTGTGTTGTTGTATCGATGAGTTCATTCACCGGTCTTTTTATTAGATTATCAAATGTTTTTATGATTATCGCGGCTTTGTCTAAAATCTGCTGCCTTTGTTGGGCCTGCTCATTTACGGTACCGTCGAAACTGAGCACTTTAGGAAATTTAGCATCCAAATAAGCATTTAGCTTTGCATAAGCTTCAGTCGCATAATATTTCTTATCTTTTTGCTTAACAACCAATGGCGCTTTCTGTATTTGCATAGTATCTAACAATGAGAGAATTGTTGCTATATCTAGATTAGCGTCAAGCTTAATAACTTTAGGCGGATCAATTTGATAAGATAAAGCCCAACAATAATCATCATTATAGAATAAACTTTCTAATTTTGATGATAAATCTGTTTTAAAACGTTGTTGTTGAAACCCACCTAATTGACGTAAATAGGACACATGCTGTGCAAATCGCATATTTGAACTGCCATTAAGCTCTAAAGCAAAATGAAGATCTGCTTCTGCATTTTTATCTTTTTCAGCACAATAAATTGCTAATAAGGGAATACATTGCGGATGCTCTGCCATTTCACGACGTAATGTGGCGAATGCTTTTTCAGGGTTGAAAAGCACTTTGAATTCCTCTAGCTGACGCTGTATGGTGACATCCTTAAGTAAGGGATCCCACACTTTCTTCAAACGTGATACTTGTGTTGTATCAAGTCCATTTAAAATTGCGCAAGCAGCTGCATAATTATATACATAATTTTCATTGCTCTGATATTTCCCTTTCTTTAAGCAGATAGCAATAACTTCTAAATAATATTTAATTAGACGTCTTTTATCGCTATTGGTTTTTGCGCTGAGAATATCCACTGACACTAAATGCGCAATGTTGTTAGAAAGCGCAGAAAGTTTAGCAAAGGCAGGATTCTTGTCCAGATTTTTTTTGGCTAACATTTTTACTGTGAAATTAATCGGTGTCAACTGCGTGAATGGCTCATGGAAAATCTTGGCAAGATCAAAAGCCAAACTTTCAGGTGATGCAAGATGATCCTGAGGTAAAAAGTTAGCGTAGAATCTGTCAAATTCATTTTTCACTGCAGCCAAAGCTAATACATTGCCATTATCCATACCCTTAATAAAGGCCCTCATTGCAGCCTTAAATTCTGGTTTTTCACAAAATTCATGTGCAACATCAGCTTTTATAAATTCTTTTAATAGATAGACGCAAGCTAGCTTTTGCAGATTATTAAGAACCTGATAATGATCTGTTATCAACTTTACAATTTGCGCAGGTTCAATTTTTGAATCGACAAATCCATAGGCAATTTTTTGCAGAAAAAGGGGATCAATTAAAAGTAGATCTTCTTCTTTGCTCTTGGTTTTTGATTTTGACTTTTTTACTTTTGAAATGTAGCCCGGCAAGCTCCCTGCAAACAATAATTGCTGCAAAAATGAATGCATTTGATTAATATCATTATCATACTGCTCAGCAGGATCATCCGTTTCCGGGAATTCGCTAGATTTAAAGGGGCTTATGACATAAGGATGAAAACCTGCTTTGACTAATAATTCATCAAAAATACCATCTTCCTTTGACATCCAGTTTTGGTTGGGAAAAAAAGAAAGACAAAGGGCTACAATATCAGTACTTCTATGAATCAATGCGTGATAATAGGCCGAATAACCATCTGCATCACATTGAAAGGGATTGACACCCTTCTCAAGCATTGCTTCAAATAAATCCTTGTCTTTGCTAATTGCAGCCATATGAATTGGGTATCTTCCTCTTAGTCCTGGTTGCCCCAAAAACTCAGGATTCGTATTCATCATAGAATAGGCGTCAGACAAATTTTTACTTAAGATAAGATCACTTATTGGATTGGATTTAGTACGCGGTGGGGAGGCATTTTCTTGCCTTTTATTATCCTGAGCACTTGACAACTTAGCATTCAAACTCATTACTATTACCTACTCTAGTATGTTTTTAGTAGGCTAACCCTAATAAGTTTTGGTGCTACAGTCAACAATTATGTCATATTATTTGCTACTTTGAGGTTGTATCCTTCTTTTGACCTGTCATTCCTGCTGTCAGTATGAAACTCATGGCTTCATTCACTGACCAATCCATCTTGGTAATATCACTTCGCGATACGACTATTGTTAATCCACCCACTTGATAACTTAGCGGTATATACACTAAAACTTCATCCTTTGAACCCAATATTGGCATCATCTCATTTAATTTATCTTTTGTAACAAAGCCCATCACTTTTCCAAAACGGGTTTGAACCATCACAGCTTGTTGTGCTTCTTGGTTACTTTTATCAAAGAAATTAAGCAAATCTTGTATGGCATTATAAATAGTTTTAATAATAGGAATTTTCTTAACAATTTTATCACCTTGGCGGTAAATTGATTTAACCACCCAGGCATTTACTAATAAGCCAATCACAAAGATTAAAAGAACACCAATCAGTATCCCCAGTCCTTTAAAATAATATTCCGGCGGAATAGTATGTTGCAGGAGATGTTCAAAGAAGGTTTCAATTGTGGAAAATAACCATAAAACAATGGATATTGTTAAGGCTATAGGTACGAAGGCTTTGATGCCGTTCCAAAAAATCTTCCCAATCATTTTACTCTTCCCATTTTGAATTTATACATTGTTAGCTACGCTTTCTTACCCCAGTCATGCACCCAAGCGTGCACTCCTGGGGATGCGCTCGCTTGCTGCCTTGTCTAAATTCAAACTGGTTCGAGTATATTTTTTCTTCCCATTTTGAATTTATACATTGTTAGCAATTTTAATTATATTTTTGCATATTTTTGATTAAATTGATTGTGACGCTCTTCTATTGCTGCAAGTTTGGCTTCATCGCTTTGATAACGTTTATCTTTGGTTAACTGCTTTAAAAAATCAGATTGATCTTTTTGCAAACCATAATTGGTTAAAACACCTAAGCGATTAATACTTTCTGCGGTTGGTGCTTGATTGTTTTGTTGCACCAGCTGCGCATATGCCTCATCGTACAATGCTGACATACGTCGCGTCTCATAGATGAATTCATTATTCAAAGGCTCTTTAACAGTTGGGGCTTCATCTAAACGAATATTGACTAAGCTTTTAAGAGTATAGTCCCATTCAACATTGTTTGTTCTATAAACATACAAACTTATCATAGAGCCATACAAATTAGACAATGCACAAGCAATCCCAGTTAAGGCAACTATGCCATAACTAATTGTGATGGGTAATATTAAAGCCGTATTGATAGCAATTGGAATATACCCTGTGGTCATGGCGGCAAGCCACAGCGCACTACTCCCCATAGCCCCCCAAAACAATTTAACCCCAAATTTTTCTACTAACTTGGTTGTCCATTCATCATGTAATTTTTTATAAGGTCTTTTAAATATTGCGCCTTCAACCAGCGCGGGAATAAGAGCAAGCAAAGCGAGTGCTGCACCTATAAGTGGTCCTAGAAAAAATCTATTGATAAGCATTGGCACTTGAAATATTTTTGAATTGAGATCAAATTCAAAAAACAACCCTAACGCACCTTGCGGTAAATAATTTAGTAGGCCTTGCCCAGCATCCCAGCCAATCCTATATCCGCCTAATACCCAAGTATAAAATGCATGCCACCTTGTTTTTTGTTGTTCTCTAAAATTATCAAACATGGCCCCTCCTTTTTGAAAGGCAAAACTGCTAATTTGTTTGCCTTAACAGCCATAATGGTGAAACTTGAAATACCTTTCTTGTACCCAAAAGACCAAATACCAATACCGCTATCATACTTGATAAGACACTGATACCAAACATGCTAACATTGATCTTTAATGAAAAATCAAAATATTGTCGCGCCAAATCACTTGCTATGACATAAGCCATAAAACTGCCAACAACACCTGAAAGTAAGCCAAGAACCCCAAACTCTATGAGCAACACCTTGGCTACTAAACGCCTATTGGCCCCCAACACTTGTAGCATTGCACTCTCGTGCAACCTTTCTTTTAGGCAAGATAAGATGCTGGCAAACATTATCAGCACACCCAAACTAAAAACCAGTATGAGCAAACCTTGCAATGCTGATGTTATTTTATCAACCACCGCCCTTGCATCTTGTAATAATCCATCAATATCAATCATGGATATTTCTGCATAATTTCGTATCATGCTTATAAGTGCTTGCTTCTCATCAAAGGGCAAGTACACACTGGTAATATAGGAATGGGGAAAATCATCTAATACTTTAGGAGGGAAAATCACAAAGAAGTTCGGCTTGAAGCTTTCCCATTGTACACTACGAATTTGCGCAATTTTTGCAGTAATTTGCATTTGTGCAATTTGAAAGCTCAGCGTGTCTCCTAATTGTAAACCTTGTTTGTCAGAAAATCTTTTCTCTATTGAAATGAGTGCTTGACCATCCTTAACGTCTCCCCAAGGAATACCAGCAAGAAACTGATTGTCAGCGGGTAAATCGCGCATCCAAGTAAGATTTAAAGAACGTTGCAAACCCTTTTTATCTTGTGATTTTTGATTAATCTCTTCTATGCTTTGCCCATTAATATGGCTCATACGGCCACGTACCATCGGATAGAAGATTGCCTTTTTATGATGCATTTCAAACCATTGCGAAAGCGCTGGTATATCACCCTGTTGTATATTAATTAAAAAGGTATTAGGTGTTTCTCGTGGTAGTTCCTCTTTCCAACCACCAACAAAATCTCGCTGAATGATCTGTAACAACAATAACAAGGTAATAACCAGGGTAAATACAAACCATTGCATAATACTTAAGGATTTATGTCGTACCATATAAGCCACGCCAAAACGCCATGTCAATGGCCCTATGGTGCTTAAGCGTTGAAAGCCCCCCCATAGAAAATAAGCTATAGCAAAGGCAATGCCACTCAAGATAGCTACCTGTAAAGCAAGACGTAATGCAACTTCGCTTTCCTGCAAATAAGCGCTAAATAAAATCCCCAGCAAGCATACGGCAACCACGGCAAAAACCCAGCCAATCTTAGCCGCAGGTCTCTCTTGATTTTGTAGTAATTGCAAAGGGCTGACATGTTTTAATTCCCATAACGGGCCTATACCAAACCCCAGGAAAATAAGCAGGCCACTTAAAGCACCCAGCACGCCACCTTCCCAATTCATCTCTAAAATCGCATAGGCTAATTGACTCTTTTGAAGAATCAAAAAAGAAGCCCCATAGCCAGCACTAATAGCAAAACCCATCACAACTAACGCCAGTAAAGTTAAGCTGATTAATTGTAGGTTCAGTATCAAATTATTGTGCGCACCAAAACTTTTCCATATAGCTATATTGTGTTGTTGTCGAAGGCGGTATTGATTCACGCACAGCGCAATCGCCACTCCCCCTAACAGCATTTGAATTAATAAAATGACGACGAGATAGCGCGCAGCGGAACTCACAATACGATTAATGCCGGGCCGGCCTTCTTGGGCACTTACCCAGGTAATGCTATCATCATGTTTGCTTATCTTTTTAAATTCAGCTATTGAATCTGGCTTTCCAGCAATAAGTAAGCGATAGGTAACACGACTGCCCGGTTGAATGACCGCCATCTTGGCTAAATCACTTGCATTCACATAAGCAACCGGCGCAAGCACACTGCTGTCTGATAATGCAACAGGTCTTTGTATAAGTGTCCCATCGTTCACAAAACTTGCATCACCAATAGAAAGGTTATCACCTTTTGTGCTATTTAATTTAAAGGCCAACGTATCTGCAAGCCACACATGTAATGAGGATGGTGGCTCATGTTGTGTTTTTGTCTGATTTGCCTGATTAACACTGACTGTGCCACGTAAAGGAAAGGTACCCTCAATCGCGCTAATAGCAGCTAAAACTGATTTATCAGCCGCTGATACCATGCTTAGAAAATCAATGACCTTGGATGTTGCTAAGCCAAGTGATTGAGCCGTTTGCTCATAAGTTGGTGGAATAGGCGTTGGGGACTCAAGGACAAGATCTGCCCCGAGCAACGTAGAGGCATCACCGATAATAGATTGCCTGATAGTTTGGGTCAGTATGAGTAATGTGCTCACTGCAAAAACAGCTAAAAAGAGCGCTAATGCCATGATCTTAAACTCTGGATAATGTTTTTCGCGCCACAAATGAGAAAGAGACAATTTAAGTAGCATCAAATATTCCTACAATGACCGTAAAATTCCATTTTCTAGCATAAATACGCGATTACATTTTTGGGCGAGATTGACATCATGGGTAACAAAAACCAAAGTGGTTTTTAACTTGTTTTTTAGCTCAAATAGCAATTCTATAATGGCATCGCCCGTTTTGGTATCCAAGCAGCCTGTGGGCTCATCTGCAAATAGAATTTTTGGTTCAATTCCATAGGCACGCGCAATTGCCACCCGTTGTTGTTCACCACCTGAAAGTTGGGCAGGATAATGAGAAAGTCTGTGTGCTAGTCCTACTTTGCTTAATATATCTAAGGCTTTTTCTCTAATTTGTGCTTTGGCACTTAACTCCATTGGCAAGAGGACATTTTCTAAGGCTGTCAACGAAGGCAATAATTCAAAATTTTGAAAAACAAAGCCAACGCGCCCCAGGCGCCATGTTGCTCTCTCATCTTCTGATAATTTACTTAAATTTTGTCCCTGGGCAAATACATCCCCTTTGGTGGCAACATCAAGACCTGCTAGTAAACTAAGTAGTGTTGTCTTCCCTGAACCAGATGCCCCGACAATAGCAACAGATTCTCCTTCATTGATCTCGACATCAACTCCTTTTAAAATATCTATTGGGCTTTCTAATGTTTCTATTGTCTTTTCTAAGTTGGCGGCACGTATAATGGTCATTTTTCATCTCTTGGCTTTGAGCAGAGTAAATATACTTTTCTCGCGAACATTACTGCTTATTATATTTGCGTTATCTTTTAGTCCCTTATGTCATGCTAACTCAATATTATTAGTATTGGGAGATAGCCTAAGTGCAGCATACCAAATTCCACCTGAAGATGGCTGGGTTTCGTTATTAGAAGATAAACTTAAAAAAGAGAATGCTGATTATAATGTTATCAATGGCAGTATTGTTGGTGATACCACAGCCAATGGCCTAGAACGTCTACCCATGCTATTAGAGCAATATCATCCTAAGATCATTATCATCGAATTGGGTGGCAATGATGGCTTGAGAGGATTGAGTCTAGAAGCCATGCAAGCAAACTTAGGCAAGATGATTAGCCTTTGTCTTGAAGCAAAAGCAAAAGTCTTGCTCCTTGGTATGCAACTTCCACCCAATTATGGGCCAAGCTATACCAAGCAATTTTCTGAAACATACAAAAAGCTAAGTGAACAATATCAGGTCTCATTGGTACCCTTCATGTTAGAAAATATTGCTCTAAATCCAAAGCTGATGTTAGAAGATAGGCTTCACCCTAATAGAGAGGCACAACCGATCATTGTGGAAAATATCTGGCCTGCTGTCGTGTCTTTATTGCCAAAATAGTTCCGGGCTGTAAACTACTCATCCCTCGTTTTCAACCGATTATCAGCTCATAAGCTTTATCATAGCCTCTCAACACTCCCGGGTTTGACTCAACTAATCGTTCAAGGTAGCATCGCGAGTTAGTTATCTTCCATATTTAATTGTTGTAGTGTCACGAGGATCTGTCTCATGAGTAACAAGCCAATGCATCCTGAGCTAAATGAAAACAGCACGGAAAATCTGTCTTTATTAGAAAATATAAAGCAACTTATGAGTGATGCTTTTGAAAGTATTTCAAATGGGCTTGTAAAAGAAGCTACTGCAAGCGTGCCTGCCGAAATAATTTATGATGAAATTCAAATCGATGAAATAGCAAATGAGAAGAAGACGCTCAGCAAAGACGAAGCTTTACTTGAAGAGTTATTAAGCGAAGGCCATACCCATGAATTAAAGAGAGTGGCACATCAAGTTACTACGCCTTCTATAGATTCAAAAGACCAACAAGCAAAAAAAGTAGCTAAGATTTCGGCGCAAGAAAAAACCATTGATAGCTATTTACAAAAAGCATGGGTCAGCACTACATCTGATCTGAAGAAAGCAAATAAAATTGGTGTTAAACCTATAGCACACTTGGCAGCTGGTCCAGACGATATGCCGATGATGCCAGCGCCGCACATCATTCCAAATCCTATTGATGACTTAGAGAACTTTGAGCAAGCCCCACCAGTTGCTGATCTTATAAATGAAGAAAATAATATACAACCAGATGTGGTAGTAAGAGACGAGGATGTACGTCCCTTACCTAAAATACCTAGTAAAGATAATCATGATGCAAAAGGAACCGATCACAGTGCTGTAAAGCCTGAAACTGTAGTGAAGCCAGAAACTGCTGACACAACTACCGTTGTAAAACCTGAGCCAACCACTGAAGAATCTAGCACTGCTACAAGCACGCCTAAAAAGGAAAACAAAGGCTATTTCTCTTGGTTGCCTTCGCCTATTAATGCAGTTCAAAAACTGTTTGGTGACAAGAATAAAGCTGAGACAACACCTTCTGCTCAAGATCCTGTTGAAGTCAAAGACGAAACCAGCACTGCTGTAAAAAATCCTGTTGC
>CAZBZP010000009.1:0-112760 GCA_964496435.1 Uncultured Candidatus Berkiella sp. | reverse complement strand
ATGTCCTCGATATATCCTGGATGTCCTCGATATATCCTGGATGTCCTCGATATATTCGACATGTATTTGAAAAGGAAACGGATTATTTTATTGTGCAAGCGGGTTTATTCCACATTGGCTATGATGATTCTCAGGTTGATATTGAAGTTGCCTATCGTTTTCTTGAAAAATTTTGGGGAAAGGGTTATGCAACTGAATCGGCAGATGCATTAATAAAATTTGCTTTTTCAAATTTGCCAGTCAAAAAAATAATTGGTTTCGCTTGGTTGGGCAATACTGCCTCAAGTCACGTATTGCAAAAGGTTGGGATGCATTTTGTCGAGAAAAAGCTTGGCAAACAAACCAAGAAATTTTATGTTATGAGATTGACAGAGATACCTTCCTTAAAAGGCTCTTGCTTATCCCTGTGTAAGTACACTTAACTTTTTGATATTTATAAGCTAAATTTCCCCTCCACATGAAAAAGGGGAAGTCAAATGCTAGAAATGGGCACTATTGCAAATCAAATAGATGATAGAGAAGCTTGGAAAGCTTTATTTGAGTCCTTTTTAAGTAGCGTTGCTCAAAAATCTGAAAAATTTGATATAGAGGTCGATGCACATTCTGTTTGGTTGGTTAGTTCTTGCCAGGTATGTCTTTCTATTTATACCGCAGTGAGTAATTCCAAGAGTGCTCGAGAATGTATGCGCTATACCTTAAGCGAAGTGTTTGACCTTTCAGAGAGAAAACAGGTTGAAAGTACCATACCTGAAATTAATTTTAACAATGCAAATGCGACTACTATTTTAAAGCGTATTTTCTCGAAAAAGCTGTTGTCCACTTGTGGCTTAACAAAAGTGAATTTAGCAAATGATAACCCTCAAAGCAAAATATTGCGGATACCGATAGAAATATATGGTTTTGATGTGCTTGCAGAAGCCCAGTTAAAAATATTAAGTGCCGCTATGATTGGTGCTGGCCTTCATGGCATGAAAAAAGCTTTTCTTGGACAAGGTCCTTTACTTGAAATTAATGAAAAAATTCAAGAATCGATGCTGGAATTAGCGCCTGAATTTCAAAAAGCGTTTTTTGTTGAAGAAAATAACGAGGGTAAAAAACTTGCGTTTGTTATCAATTATGGCATTTTACTTAATTTATTATTTCCAAAGGTTCCTGAATTAAGACTGGAACCCACCGCTGATTCAAAATATACGCTTTCATTTGATAAAAAAGCACTCTTGGCTTATTTAGTGGACACCTTTGATGAAGGATTTAGGCTTCGTGTCCAAGGTGACCGCGCAACGCCGATCTGTTTGCCTAAAAGTAATTTAGCCAAGGCAAAAATTTTGCTTTCCTTGGTTTTGGATCGTAGTGGTAGTATGGAAAATGATCTGCCTAACCTTGTTTTGCATGTGAAATCCTTTCTTCAAGATTATATTGCTCAAAGTGCTCCTGGAGATATTATTCGTCTCGTTGATTTTGCCGATGATATGACTGAGCAGGAATATTTGTTAACCGGCAATAGTGAGCAGGATTTATCTAAAATTTATGCACACCTTAATTTATTGACAGCCGATGGTTATACGAGTTTATACAATACTTTGCAGAGTGAAATCACAACTTTATCATCAGATAAATATCACGGTTATACAGAATCGGTAATTATCTTTACGGACGGTTTGAATGAAACGAAGATCTATAAAAGAAGTGAAGAGCCTGAACGCGCACGTCAAGAAGATGAAGAGTTTTTAAACAATTATCAACTAACCATGGAGCAACTTCAAGCACAAAATCCTTCACAGGTATTAAGTGTTTTCTCGCTGGGGCTTGGTGAATATTATAATAAGCAAATGTTGAAACAATGGGCGAAGCTTTCGGGGGTCCATCATACACATCTTAAAACCTCAGATGATTTTGCCATGATTAAAGCGCATTTAGAAAAAATACGTCGTCCTCGTATGCTAGTGAATTTTGTTCAACGAGAAATGAAACATCGATTCTCAGTATATGAAGGATCTCTTGGCTTCGAACCAGACTTTACATTAGCAGCGAATGAGCCCTTTACTTATAATGATCGCAGCTTTCAATTTGTTTCAACAGCACTGCAACCGGCACAAGAGATGGATGTCATTGCAGAGTTGAGTTCTGAGGGATCGGATGAGGTTCCTTTTTCGGAGTTAGTATCTGACAGAACATACACACCCTCTAAGATTGCTTCAAAGCAAAGTAAGGAAGAAACAGTCGACGCATATGGCGTGACAATGCTTTCAGAACGATTTGAGCGTCTATGGTCAACATTCAAGAAATGTAGGTAATTCTGCACTTCACGGACACTGCTATATTCAATCAATGCTCAGAAAAGTCGCGTTAGCGACAAAAAGATCTTCACTTGTAAAGGGAAGAGGGGGCTTTGCACCCAGAGAAGGATTTTATCCGGAAAAAATTCCTCTTGCTCCCTGCGCTGCAGGTCGCTGTCTCCCTTTTTCAAAGTGAGATTATTTGTCGCTAGGGCATTTCACGGGACAGGCATTTACGTCCATGTATGTTTAAAAAATTTATAACTGCCTATGGTAAATACAGAATATTTCTTGTACGATTTTCAACTGACTCAGCTTTTCTAGGTTAATGTCAGTCAATTATGTTGTTTGAAGAGAAGTGATTTATGAAGTTTGCATGGTTGACAGATACCCATCTTAATTTTTTGCATGTTGTTAAGCGAAAACAATATTACGACGAAATAAAGCGTAACTGTCATGCAATTGTCATTATGTCAGCTGAAGCTCAAAAGTTGGCCTCTGAAAAAACCAAACAAATGCTCAGCGAAATGCCGTTGCAGGAACTTTGAGAAGCACGTCATCTGATTCAAGAACGCATAGCAGTTGAGAAAAAAACGATTCTCTTTCTTCTAATATCTCTTTGCTGTATTTTGGCTTAATATCTAAATAAGGACAGCCAATAACGTCTTTATATGTTTAAATCACTAAATTGGATGTCCCATAAACATCACTAAAATGGCATTGTCCCCATTAGGGTAAATAAAAGCATAACTAATATAATAATTGCTATTATTATGCTTGGGTAATATCCCCATTTACGACTATGGGACCATTTTGGTATAGAGACCACAAGCGCTAAAATCAAAACAACAAAAAGCAAAGTTGATATCATATGTTGACTCCATTTCAATATAGATAGCTTTGGCTATCTATATTGTATGCGATGATTATATCGCAATATTTTAACTAATCCTTTATTGCGCCAGTTTTGCCATCAACTTCTAGCGTAACCTTTTTATTGTCCTTGTCGTGAGCTTTTACTTTAAAAGTGTCCTTGCTCGCGTCAATTAAATAAATATTTTTGTAGCCAGCACCCTCTACTTTTTGGGCAACATCGAAAATTGTTAAGGTCGAAATCTCATCCTTTTTAGGATTAATGACTTCTCCAGTCATAGGGGCAATTTCTAGCTTAACTTCTTTGCCGGCGCTGTTTATCGCTTTAGCTTCAAATTTATCATCATTAAATTCAATTTTAGTAACTAAGTTATATCCATCCTTTTGTATATTTTGCAGAATTTGAGACATTTGCTTAGCATTTAAAGGTACATCTCCAGCAAATGAAACAGTGGTGTTTAAAGCAAGAATCGATGCGATGAGAAGTGACTTGTTCATAGAATCTCCTTTAATTTTAATATTATTGATATTGCTTAGGGATCCTTCCCTTAGCAATAAGCATAATTAATTAAAAGTATTATCAAATCCATTTGCTTTTAAAAATTTATCAATTTCAGTTTCAACTCTATCCTTTTGAAACCCATATCTTTCTTGTAACAATCCCTCTAATTCTTTCCTTGAACCTTGAAGACGATCAATATCGTCATTGGTAAGGTTGCCCCATTGTTGTTGAACTTTACCTTTTAACTGTTTCCAGTTGCCTTGAATGATATCTTTATTCATAATAACCTCCTAAAGTTTTAGATTATGAGAAATGACAAATTAATTTGCACTTTTAATTTGAACATCCGAAACAACATTCTTCACACCATCAATATCTTTAGCTACTTTTGCTGCAGTGTCTGCTTGTAACTGATTATCAGCAAACCCACTTAGGTGGACGATACCATCATTCGTTACAACTTTAATGGTAAATGCGCTAACGCCAGCGTTACCAAATAGCTTATGCTTTAAAAATGCAGATTCAACGTTTGTAGTAATGGCAGCATCAGTTGGTTGCATGGTAGCACTTGCACTTGTGCTTACATAGTTGTTGTGTATGCCAGAATTTGTTGATGTTGAACTTACATCTGCAAAGGAAATAGCAGGTATAGTTAAAACAACTAAAGTGATTAACGTTTTCATCGTGATTGCTCCTCTACAATATTAATGAAGTCATTATTTAAATATTAAAAAGTACTTGCAATAAAAGCACTGAAATTATGTAAAGCAAAATTTCAAAAATATCTAATTCAATATAATATAAAAAATGAAGTTGTCAGGTTTTAATTAATGACCTACTGTTAATTTGAAAAACATGTTTCTTGATATATAGGAATAAAAGGCTATTTTAATGCTACGATTTTGTGTTCTTTTTGCAAGTCTTGTTAGTTATAAGGAATGTTCTTTATGGGTATAATGGTAGTGTCGCAAGAATTTATATTGTATGCTTAAAGCACTTTTAAACCCCATATGAGTAACTTTTTAAGTATTACTTATGAACTACATCACTTACAGTTTGAATCAGGGAGAAGCAATAGCTTGATTTAATGTGAGATAAAATGGCTGAAATATGTGTGGATTAGCTGTGCTTTCTCTCTAACGAAAAACTTCAAAATCTATCTTTATGAGAAGAATATAGTGATTGTAATATTTGAGAGTAGTTGTTAAGCATTAATAATAGGCGGAGTGTTGCTATCACAATAGCTAATGAATTGAAGCACTCCTGTTTTAGGGCGACAAGCTCGACGTAAATTCTCCTGTTTCTATATTTAATATCAACCGCTGTGATAAAAGTTTCTATAGTATGTAGTGTTGACATAGAAGAGTCTTCTGAATGACTTTGCGATGTAGAGAAATCTGTTACGTATTAAATCCGAAATCTTATTTAATATTTATTTAATACAAAAAAAGGATTTTTATTTGGACAATTCTCTAAGCTGTGGATAATATGCTCGCTTATTTTATTGACTAAGAGGAAATAGCGTGCAAGTTCTCACATTAGATCAAATACACCACGTTAGTGGTGGAGAAAAAACACAATTCTCAAATGCTTTCTTATCAGGCATGAAAGGTGAGAGTCCTGATCTTGGTTTAGATATGATTTGTGGCTTTGGTATAGGTGCTGTTATTGGAATATTCACATGCGGTTCTGCAGGTCCTGGTGGAGCGCTCTTCGGGGCTGTATTTTTCGGATCTGTAGGTATGTTGGTAAGTTTTGCATATTCCTATAACGATTATCTTTTAGGGCGTAATTATATTCAAGCGCAAAAATTATTGAACTCCAATTAGTTTAAATTTTTATAAATTATGTTGTGATAGAGAATGTCTTCATTATTCTCTATCACATGCATTCTCACCTTCTTTTTTGAGCCTCCAAGATTTACTTTTTTTCTTGTATATTCCTACAGATCATTTCATTGACCTATCATTAGAAAATGTGCTCATTTGCATTGTCAAAAGCCCATGCGATACAAATTAAGCTATTATATATAGTGGTAATTTCTATCGAGAATGAATAACTTTATACAAGGAATAATTTGTATGAAATCTAAAACACACATTATTTTTTCTTTGATCTCATTATTATCAATGCCATTGGCTTTTGCTGATGCACCTCAAACTATGCCAGGTCAAATGCTAAAAGTATTAGATAGCTTGCACGCAAAAGGGTTTAATATTGTAAAAAAGATAGAGTTTAATCAAGAAAATGGTGCCTTTGAAGCTAATGTGCTCAATGCTGAAGGTAAAACTATCAATATTCAAATTAACCCCATCACAGGAGAAATGACAAAACCTAAAGGAGAAATTATAGGTTTAACTGCGATTGAAATTGCTAAAAAACTTCAAACGGCAGGATATAGCAATATATATGAAATTAATACAGAGTTGTTTGCTAATAAATATGTAGTCAAAGTGCTTGATGAAAATGGCAAAAAGCAGGATCTTAAAGTTGATGTTAAAACTGGTGAAATAACAAAATCATCCGATTGAAGCTGAACATATTTATGCTTGATGGACTAAGTAAAAGTGCCATCAAGCATTATTAAATGCAACACATTTATACAGTGCATATCCCACCTAAAAACCGTTTGTCTGTTAATTCGCCACACTGATACCATAAACTTTAGAATCCTTAGCAAAAATACTATATAAGGTAACAAAACTATTAACTCATAGATGGTCTGTATGATTTTTAATTTCGCGATATTAAAGTATTTATTTTCAAAGCAAATTATAAGTAAATTAGACTCGCATTGCTTAACAAAAAGGCTTTGTGAAATTGAACACGAATTTTTTTCGCCTGTTACGGATATCCCTAAAGGCTTGCAAAGCATTCCTTTACATATCGAATATGAGCGTCAAGCAATACTAAAGAAATTGCATTGTTTTAGCTCACAAATTTGTTAAAAAGATATTTCTCCTTGCTCAACACTATATTGAGCAAGGAGATTTTGTTTAGAAGGGTTTATAACTCTTTTAGAACACTTATCGTTTCTTTGATTTTACTGATAGCGGCTTGGGCAGTTGTTTTACGTTGACGTTCCTTTTCAACGGCATCACCACTTGCTTTAGCAACAAAACTTTCATTAGCGAGTTTTTTATCAGCAAACTCAAAATCAGATTCATGCTTTTTCAATTCCTTGCTTAATCGAGCTATTTCAGCATTTACATCTTCAATGACACCCGCAAGCGGTATGAAGATTTCAAAGCCTTGTCCAATAATATGAGTAGATGCAGGAGGTTTTTCCGTTGCATCTAATTTTTGAACTTGCTCTAATTTTGCCAAAGAAATTAAACTTTGCATGTTCGTTAAAAAGGCATTTTCAACATCAACTGATGCAGTTTTATAGTAGGCTGTGAGTTTCTTATTAGGGCTTAAATTTAACTCAGCTCTTAGTGTTCTCACGCCTATAATAAATTCTTTTACCCAGGATAAGATAAGTTCAGCTTGGGAATTGACATGCTTTTCCTCATATGCCGGGAAGGGTTGCAACATGATGGAGTCACGTTGTGTTGTTTGGTAGGCGTTACCCATAATCGCAATAAGCTTTTGCCAAACTTCTTCTGTGATAAAAGGCATAAAGGGATGCATAACACGAAGCAATTCTTCTAAAATATTAGCCAACATGAAACGTGTGCCAGCGCGTTTTTTATCAGATGCGCCTTCCATAGTTAATGTAGGTTTGGCTAATTCTAAATACCAATCGCAATAATGGTTCCAAGTGAAATCATAAAGAGTATTCGCGATGAGATCAAAGCGATAATTTTGTAAATGTCCCTCTACAGCTTGTTTGGTTTTTTGCCAAAGAGAGAGCATACCCAAATCATAAACGCTGTATTCTCTGTCGCTTTCACTTTGACCTAGATCTTGGCCTTCAAGATTCATAAAGACATAACGAGCCGCATTCCAAATTTTATTACAGAAATTGCGATAGCCTTCAACGCGCGAGAGATCAAAACGTATAAAGCGATTAGTGGTTGCAAAAGCACATAATGAGAAGCGTAGCGCATCTGTACCAAAGCTTGGGATCCCATTAGGAAACTCTTTTCGCGTATTGGTTTCAATTTGCTTGGCCAAGTGGGGCTGCATTAAACCTGTTAATCGTTTTTGTACGAGTGTTTCAAGATCAATGCCTTCAATTAAATCCAAAGGATCTAAAATATTACCCTTTGATTTAGACATTTTCTGACCATGGGCGTCTAAAATCAAACCAGTAACAAAAACTTGTCGGAAAGGAACATCGCCCATAAATTTGAGTCCCATCATGATCATACGGGCAACCCAAAAGAAAATGATATCAAAACCAGTGACCAGCACATTGGTAGGATAATAAGTATCTAATTCAGGCGTTTTATGAGGCCAACCCAGTGTTGAGAAGGGCCATAGTGCTGAGGAGAACCAAGTGTCTAACACATCGTTATCTTGGCTAAGCAAAACGTCTTCATTCAATTTGTATTTTTGACGGATTTCATTAATATCACGGCCAACGTAAACATTCCCATCTAGGTCATACCAAGCGGGAATACGATGTCCCCACCATAACTGACGGCTAATACACCAGTCCTGAATATTATTCATCCATTCGTAGTAATCATTTACCCAGTTGCCAGGCACAAACTCGATTTTGCCAGTTTTAACAACATCAATAGCTTCAACTGCAAGCTTTTTAGCATCAACATACCATTGATCGGTTAAGTAAGGTTCAATAACCTCACCTGATCTATCGCCTCTTGGAATTTTTAAGCGATGAGGCTCAATCTTTTCAAGTAACTCGGCTTTTTCTAAATCTTCGATAATTTTCTTTCTAGCAACAAATCTGTCCAAACCAACGTATTGCTTGGGCGCATTGTCATTCATCATGGCATCAATATTAAATATATTGATGATTTCAAGATTATGTCTTTTACCCATTTCATAATCGTTAAAATCGTGGGCTGGGGTTATTTTAACGCAACCCGTGCCAAATTCAGGATCTACATAATCATCCTGAATAATTGGAATCAATCTGTCACATAAGGGAAGGCGTACTTTTTTGCCTGCTAAATGATGATAACGGGTATCATCAGGATGCACAGCAACGGCTGTATCTCCTAACATGGTTTCAGGGCGTGTGGTTGCGACAATGAGAAAT
The DNA here is from genome assembly GCA_964496435.1 of Uncultured Candidatus Berkiella sp. Lineage (GTDB taxonomy): Bacteria > Pseudomonadota > Gammaproteobacteria > Berkiellales > Berkiellaceae > Berkiella. The sequence goes on along the minus strand of CAZBZP010000009.1, from coordinate 103,936 downwards.
TCAGATGTGCCTTCCACAGGATAACGAATGTGCCACAGATGGCCATTTTCTTCTTCTGAAATAACTTCTAAATCAGATACAGCCGTATGCAGCTTTGGATCCCAATTAACAAGCCTTTTGCCGCGATAAATTAAGCCTTCTTCATAGAGACGAACAAAAACTTCTTTAACAGCTTCGGAGAGTCCTTCATCCATGGTAAAGCGTTCGCGTGACCAGTCTATCGATGTGCCTAGTCTGCGCATTTGTCTGCTAATAGTATCACCGGAATGGGCTTTCCATTCCCATACCTTTTTAACAAAGGCTTCTCTACCCAAATCATGTTTACTAATATCATTGGCAAGTAATTGACGTTCAACCACCATTTGCGTAGCAATACCAGCGTGATCCGTGCCACCTTGCCATAAGGTTTGATAATCTTTCATGCGATGGTAACGGGTTAAGGCATCCATGATGGTGTCTTGAAAAGCATGTCCCATATGCAGCGTGCCAGTTACGTTAGGTGGCGGTAACATAATGCAGTAAGGTGTATGGCCTTGGGCAGGCTTAAAGTAACCTGCTTTTTCCCAATGTTGGTACCACTTTTTTTCTAGTTCATGTGGCTGGTAGGTTTTTTCTAATGTCATTTTCAATTGCACCGATTAATTAAATACTGCACTAATAAAGAAACTGGGCGTCCTGTCGCACCGCGCCTAGGGCCATTCACGGTGGCTGTATTGGCGATGTCTAAATGTGCCCATTGATATTTTTGTGTAAATTTAGCTAAAAAGCAGGCGCCCACAATGGTTCCTGCGCCAATAGCGGAGAAAGGGATATTGCTTAAGTCGGCAAATTCTGATTTAAGAGAATCTGCATATTCATCCCACAAGGGTAATTGCCAAGCCTTATCACTACTTTGCATTCCTGCTTGAAGAAGCTCATCAGCAAGCGCTTGATCATTACTCATTAAACCACTGGCATAAGGCCCTAAAGCCAAATGACAAGCACCCGTCAGGGTGGCGATATCAATAACGGTTTGTGGTTGATATCGTTCACAATAGGTAAGGGCATCTGCCAAAATGAGTCGGCCTTCTGCGTCTGTATTCAGGATTTCTACAGTAAGTCCCGACATGCTGGTTACAATATCTTCTGGGCGTGTTGCTGCAGGTCCTGGCATATTTTCACAGGAGGGAATGACGCCAATAATGTTTAAAGGTAATTCTAATTGGCTTGCCGCCTCAAGCACACCAAACACAGTGGCTGCACCGCACATATCATATTTCATGCCAATCATATTGGGGGGTACTTTAATTGAGTTACCGCCAGTGTCAAAGGTGATCCCTTTGCCAACCAGCACAATTGGTTTGGCTTCTTTACGTGCGCCACGATATTCCAAGGTAATGAGTTTTGCACTGGAGCTTGAGCCTGCTGTAACAGAGAGCAATAAACCCATGTTAAGGGCTTGCATATCTCTTTCTTCTAAAACAGCGGCACTTATTTTGCTGTGAGCTTTAGCGAATTTTTTCGCCTTATCTGCTAAATAGTTAGGTGTGCAAACATTCGCAGGGACATTCGCTAAATTTTTGGTTATTTCAATACCACTGACAATAGCAACGCCTTCATCGAGAGCGCGTTGTGCCTGCTTCACATCCTTTTTATTAGGAATGTTAAAGGTGACTTTTCTTAAGGTTCTAACAATAGATTCTTTTTTGGATTTGAAATCATCAAAGCGATAATAAGCATTATGAAAAGCCAAAATAACTTGGCGGATTTTCCAGCTCAAGTCTTTGTCCTTCACGGGCATATCAGCGATTTCAATAATGATATCTTGGGAACCTGTATCACCTAATGCGGTGATCATTTTCAAAATGAGATCTTTAAATTGATTCTCACTGATTGTGGATGTCCCGCAACCTAAAAGCAGCAGTCTATCTGCACCAAGGCCTTGAATGTGCTGCAAGATGGTGAGCTGTCCAAAAGAACCGCTCATATCGCCACGTTTATGCAATTGGGCAAAGTATCCGTTGCTAGCTTCGTTAAGCTTCACAAGCTGTGGCCCTAAGCGGCGTGATTCATGGATGGGCAGCACAAGGCAGCCGGTGCGTTGTTTTTCTAAGGAATGGCTTTTAATGTGAAATTCCATAGCACCCTCAAGTTAGTTTAATATCTGAATGTGTGTTAGATCTTAGTAATTTTACGATATTTATGGTTTATTGTTCAGCTTTATAAAAGGTATAATTCTGGCCAAATAGGCCTAACAATAAATCATACAGATGCGATGAAGAAAGGTGCATGTTAATAAAACGCTATTTATATCGTGAAGTCAGCCATACCTTCTTCGCAGTTATCTTAGTTATCTTGCTTATTGCGATTAGCAATAAACTTGTGCGCCTCGTTGCACAAGCTGCAATAGGTAATATACCACCTAATGTCTTATTTGAAGTGATTTTATTCCAAGTGCCTGATTTATTGGCATTCCTTTTACCTATTGGTCTTTTCTTGGCTATTTTATTGTGCTTTAGCCGTTTCTTTGCCGAAAACGAAATTCCCGTTATGTTGGCTTGTGGTATTTCTTGGCGGAAATTATTAGCAGTGACTTTAAGCTTAGGCGTTGTCGTTATGCTCTTAGCAGCAAGTCTAACCTGTTATTTTGCGCCTAAATCTGCGCAATATCGCGAACAATTACTGCACACCGATGGCCCCATGCTATTGATACAAACCTTAGCCCCGGGCAGGTTTCATTCCTTTCAAAAAGATAAACTGGTCTTTTATGTTTCAGAATTAAGTAATGATCGTAAAACCTTAAACCGCGTTTTTATAGCTGAGCAACCAAACAACAGTGAACAAAAATCATGGAGCTTAATCAGCGCACAAGCAGGGAAGATTTTTACTGATAAGCAGGGCTCTACCTATTTTACGATGTTAAATGGGAAGCGATATCAAGGCAGCCCAGGCCAAATGGATTATAATGTTGTGCACTTTGATGAATATCAAAGGCTGCTTGAAAACCCTAAAATGCAAGAAGGGTTGTTTTTTCATCGCACTATGCCAACCAAAATGCTCCTTGATGATCCCACCCGCAGTAACTTGGCAGAGCTGCAATGGCGGCTATCCATACCCTTGGCTGCGCCCTTGCTGGCCTTGCTAGCATTACCTTTAAGTCGTGTTGGACCAAGACAAGGTCGTTTTTCAAGACTTTTTGTCGCCATTGTTATCTGTATTGTTTATTTTAACTTACTGACAGTGAGCAAACGTTGGGTTGCCAGTGGCATGTTGGCGCCAAACATTGGGGTGTGGTGGGTTCATACATTAATGCTGATCTTTGGTTTGCTCTTTTTAGCCAAAGCATCCGGTAGAGCAAACCAAAGTTATCAGTGGTTAAGGCAGAAGTTTAGCTAAATGAACAAAATTACCCTCTACCTTTGGAAAACCATACTCGTTGCAACCTTGATAGTGCTCACGTTGTTTATCGGTTTAGAATTCATATTTTCATTGGTCAATGAACTGCGTTATGTGGGCACTGGTAGCTATTCAACCTTAGATGCCTTTAGCTTTATTGCGCTTAGCATGCCTCAACATATTTCTCAGCTCTTTCCCATGGCAACCTTGGTTGGGACGTTGCTTGGGCTTGGGATGTTAGCCTCTAGAAGTGAATTAATTATTTTACGCGCCGCTGGCATGAGTTTAGGCGATATCATTCAAATCGTGCTCAAACTTGCTTTTATCCTTGCTATGGTGGTTTGGCTGGTGGGTGAATGGATTTCTCCTATTGCAGAGAGAATAGCGCATGAACAAAAATCGATAAAGTTGAGTCAAGGTCAAGCCTTAAGAACACAAAATGGCACATGGATGCGTGATGAGAATAATTTTATTCATATACAATCAATGACACACACGGGGCACCTTGAAGGGGTCACCTTATATCAATTTGACAAAAACATGGAGCTGCGTAAAGCGAGCTTTGCGCTCAATGCAGATTATGTCAATGATCATTGGGTATTACATGAAATTCAAGAAACCGTTTTTGATGAAAACAAAACGACACGCCAGCATATTGAAGAATTAGACTGGGTAAGTAACCTTTCTCCACAGGTATTAAGCCAAGTTGGCATAAAAGATCTTGATGATCTCTCCATCATTGGTTTATGGCACACCATCAAGTATCGACAAAAAAATCATCTTGAGTCAAAACCCTACCAACTTGCTTTGTGGCAGAAAATTGTAAGGCCCTTTGCGACCTTGGTTATGATGTTCTTGGCTATCCCTTTCATTTTTGGGCCCTTGCGCTCTGCTACCATGGGGCTTCGTATGTTAGTAGGTGTTTTGGTAGGCTTTGTTTTTTATACCTTCAACCAGTTATTCGGTCCTTTAACGCTGGTTTATCAAATACCGCCTATCCTGGGCGCCATTATTCCAACCTTGTTGTTTTTGATGATAGGCTTCCTTTTATTAAAAAGAACGCGTTAAATCAGCAATAATTTATCATTTTTGCGTGTAATTGCCTTAATTGTTCAAGGTGACTGAACTTATTCTCAACCAAATATGTCTTTAGTTCAGGTTCATATTGGAATTGTGAAGGTATTAGACATGTCTGCTGAAGGCCCCATAACGATCAAAGCAATATCATGGAATATGGGCAATCAAAAAGCCTCAAAAGAAGCCGTTGAAGAGATAATGGGCCAAATAGCACAAGCAGGTCCTTTATTGCCCACTGTACTTGCAATAAGTACCCAAGAAGAATTAGCTGATGATGGTGAAAGATTGCAAGATCAAATTTTGCAAAAACTGAATGCAAAAATAAAAGATCCAAATCAACACTATGTGCTTGTGAAAACTGATTCCCCTCAATTTCATACCACCATGGCAGGTGCCAACAATAGTAAAGCTACTTTAGCCAAAGCGCTGCTGACAGATCGCAATCGTGTAAGTTCGGCCATTTTGGTGAAACTGCCTTATGAATTACAAAATGCAAAAGCCCGTATCGACTTTGAGCCTGGCAAAAATACACATAAAAATGAAAAGAAAAATAAATCCATTATTACAATAAAAGGTGAGTTATATCACAGAGCAGCAGGCAAACTGATGGATGTTTCTATTTCAGGTGGACATCTTAATGCAAGAAGTGATTCAAAACGTCGTGCACATGCCAGGAAGTATTTTAAAAATGAAGGATTAAGTGCTAAAGATAAAAATTTTAATGAAATTTATAAAGAAGCAACTACATTTCGTGTGATCATGGGAGATTTTAACGAGAGAGATTATTTAATGAGGGATGGCACAATAAAGGATAAAAGCGCACAAACCAATTTTGGCCGCTATGGATTTGATATGAACATCGATCCCCAAATGAAGATGGGTAAACTACAACTTCATGGCACCTATGGACATGTTTTTAAAAATAACGATAACTTATCAGAAGGACAGTTAAAGGCAACGCAAGATACAAGAGGACGTGAGAATGTAGCAAAGGGGGGATTTTTAGATAGAGTTGCCTATATTTGTGGGTTACCCGTTGAAGCTAAATATAGTAATAAACCTTTTGATCAGTCCTTTTTTAAGCTTAATCAAAAAGGGACTAAATGGTTTTTTCATAAATCAGATCATCTCCCGGTGATTCGTGAATTTAAAGTAACGCCACCACCAAAAGATAACCAGGAGAAATTTAAAATTGTAGGTGAGTTTATAAAAAAGAGACTACCCATAAATGAAATTAAAAATGAAATACAAGAAATTGAAGCATTAAAAGGCGCCAGAGATTACAACGCACTTTTAGAAAAGGCCCAAGGTTTGATGTATCATGATTCAACTCAAACACATGATGAATTTATACGTCTTTATGCGGGCATATCGCAAGAAATATGGAATGATTTACAAGGTAATGATCAATTAAAATATAATGTAGTAATAAACGCCTTAGAAAAGAATCTTTTTAATAAAGAAATGCTTTACCGCAATGTCCAAGAAATCAGTGCCAAGGTAAATCAAGCTGTTAAAGCAAGAGACACAGCTTCCTTAACGCAAACTCATAATCTCTTAACAAAATGCCAAAATCTTAAAAATGCTGTGCAAGAATTAAGAGGGGAAGGAATTAGCAAATTTCCACCAGGTGAGAAAGAGCTCATAATTGCGCTTGCCGAGCGTTATAGTGCCATGATGATAGATAATGCTTTTGCAAAATGTAATAACAAAACATTGCTACATAATCAAAAAGCTGAGATAGACTCTGTATTTAAAGGCTTAGGCCAATTTAAAGAATTAACGAAAGCACAAAGGGAAATACAAAAAGCGATGGATTCGATGGTTCCATTGCCCGAACTACCACAATTACGAGCAAAGGAGATGAAAACTAAACCACAAAGTGAGAAAGATGCTAGAAAGGCGATTTTTATCAGTCAATTTTCAACCCATGGAGATAAAAGAAAAGCGATATATATTTCTGACACCTCTAAAACGCCTAGCGCTAAAGAAGAGAACATAGGTTCTTGGCGGCCAGACAGACACAAAAAATAGAATAAATTATTATCAGCTATTGTTGATATTTAATCATTTTAAAATGTAGCATTCTGTCATGTAAACTTTGTTTTTCTTTATCAATGAGGCACCAGAGAAAACCAAGCCCACCACAAAGTATTGTTACAAAACTAAGTAGATAGCGACAAAATGCTTGGCGCCATGTGAGTGCTGTACCCTCGCCGTTTACAACCCGAATTTTCCAAGCCAACATCCCCAAAGTTTGGCCGCTGGTTTTCCAAAACCAACTCAAAAAGAGTCCAGTGCTTATAAATAGGTATGCCAAAAATAGCCAACGATAAGGTTGTAAGGAGGCACCTTTATTCACAATAAGCGCAATTGTTGTGGCAAGCAGTAAAAAGGAAAAGACAATAAAACTATCATATACCAATGCAGCGAAGCGTCGAAAAAAGGGGGCGTTAGGAAAATTAATTAGGTTGGGTGAATTACTTTTTTTCATATTCTTAACAATGCATAGGTGAAATTGACCTCAATTCTATCTTATATTGATATACTTAATACAGGATTATAAGAGAAAGCAGCATTTCTCTTAGCTAAAAACCGCCAGAGGAGCCAAGGATGGGGCATCAAAGGAAAATAGCAGTAATCGGGCTTGGGTATGTAGGATTACCTGTTGCAGTTGCTTTTGGGATGCAAAGCAATCCTATCATTGGATTTGATAGTAACCCAAAGCGTATTAACGATCTCAAAAAGGGCTTTGATCACAATCAAGAAATCAGTGCTGAAGAATTAAACAAAGCGCAGATACAATTCACGCATGAAAAACAGGCTTTAAGTGCCGCTGATTTTTATATAGTCTGCGTACCAACGCCTAATGATGGTGCTCATAAACCAGATTTAAGCTTTTTATATAATGCTTGTGAAATTTTAGGCCCCTTTTTAAAACCCAATGATATCGTTGTATTTGAATCAACGGTCTATCCTGGCGCGACACAAGAAGAATGTATCCCTGTCTTGGAAAGGTTTGCAAAACTTAAAGCCGGTGTTGATTTTTCAGTAGGCTATTCACCAGAGCGCATTAACCCTGGTGATAAAAAACATAGCTTTAGCCAAGTTACCAAAATAATCTCTGCGCTTGATCCAGAAACAACAGATCTTATTGCGCAGGTTTATGGCAGCGTGATTAAAGCAGGTGTTTATCGGGCACCCAACATAAAAGTTGCTGAAGCGGCAAAACTCATTGAAAACACACAGCGAGATCTTAATATTGCTTTAATGAATGAATTAGCCATAATTTGTGAAAAAATGAATATTGATACGCAGGAAGTGATAAATGCCGCAAAAACAAAATGGAACTTTTTGCCTTTCCAACCTGGCTTAGTAGGTGGCCATTGCATTGGTGTTGATCCCTACTATCTTTCACATAAAGCAAAACAATTAGGATATAGACCCGAAGTCATTTTAGCAGGCAGAAGAATTAATGATGGCATGGGTAAATATGTGGCAGATCAAACAGTGAAGCAAATGATCCATTTAGGCAGCCGCATTAAGGGTGCCAAAGTAGGGATCTTAGGACTTACCTTCAAAGAAAATTGCAGAGATATCCGTAATACTAAAGTGGTAGATGTCATTAATGAATTGCAATCTTTTGGTATAGATATATTAGTGCATGATCCCATTGCAGATAAAGAAGAAGCTTATAAAGAATATGAAATTGAACTGATGGAATGGGATGATATTTTTGATGTTGACGCCTTGGTGCTATGCGTGGCGCATACATATTATAGAGAATTAACAGCAGAAAACTATGCTGAAAAATTTGATAATAATCGTTTAATTGTTGATGTTAAATCCATTCTCGATAAAGAAGCATTTAGAAATGTAGATGTGAATATTTGGCGTTTATAAATGCTAAAACTGATTAAATGAAGAGCCGTTTTAAATAGCGTATATAATCCTAATTAGCACTTTTCTTTTACTATAATCCTCCTAATGCCTATCACCAAACAGGTGATGTATTTCTTGAAAATACCGCATATATATCCATAAATAGTCATTTATCAGGTAAGGGGTAGTAGTAATGACATTATTTACTGAATTTGAAGAAAGCAGTGCAGAATCAGTAAAAATGAGGCTCGATGACTTATATGGCAAAGCAAAAGTAGATGAGCAAATGCTTAGCTATTTCGATGTCTTTAATCATGATTGCAAATTCATTAATCAATTATTAAATGAAACAACACAAGAAACGTTGTTTCAACAAAAAGCATATGAAAGTCAGGAAGATTATAATAATGCGCTTAGTATTGCAAAACAAAGATGGGGTGTCAGCGACAAAGAGTATCACAGCGGCGTATTAATGATAAAGGACTTATCAGCAAGAAAAAAGATATATGAACAAAACCTAGCCGATATGAATGCTTATGAAAGCAAAATGCAACTATTAAAAAGTTACAGTCATGTTTCAGAGCCCTTTGATACTGAAAAATCACCTTGGACTAGGTTGAAAGCGCTTGTTAGTGCAAATGATCAATCAAAGTTAGCGAAACTTGAAGAAATACAACAGGCATGGTTGGGGCAAGGTATTCTCTCAAAAGGCAATACACGCGATATTTTAAAGCTAATGCATGAGCTTGATAATATGAAAGCCATGCTTGACTTTTTGAGCAGTAAAATTAATCCTAATTCGTTACTTGTTACTGATAAAAATATTTTGAATTTAATTACAAGCAATCGTCACACCTTAGCTACGATTGAGCAACAATGTTTTAATGCTTTGGGATGGCGAATACGCGCAGCGACCTTATGCAATAATTTACGATGTGATGATGCTTTATTAGGGTTAATTAAAGATTTGCAAGGTATTGTGCTAAATGAAATACCTCAAGATCAATTAGCACAGATCTCAGATTTAGTGGAACTCCCAGCGCATACCAAAACATTTGAGATGGAGTTTGATAACTTTGCACAAGCTTTACAAATAGTCCAGCAGGCAACAGATAAACATTGGTATCATCAATGGTTATCGGCTCGATGGGTTACCAATCCAGATAATAAAAATTTAATTGAAGTTGTTGTGCAAGATGATCTGGTTGTTCCAGCTAAACTAGCGCATCTCATTCCTCATCAATCATCTTATAAGCCCGATAGTTGGGCTCGATATTGGTTTTTTAGAGTAAATCAATATAGCCAAGGCTTTTGGGGATGGTTAAAACGTAAATTTTTAGGTGATTACAATGAGACAATAACATTTATTAATGAAAGCCACCGTCAAGCGACCCAATTTGAAATGTTACTTCAAGCTTACAAATCACAAGGATATGGTTTAAATTTAAATTATATAAGCGATAGCCCTGCATTCATGGCAGCATTATCTTTGCCAAGAATGCTAAATAATGAATCAAGAAGAGGAGAAAGAGCACGACCTTCCTGGTTGTCAGGATATCTGTTTAGCTTCGTACCTTTTTTAAACCGCTTTGCTTCATATCAGTTTTTTTCTCTGTGGCGAGAACAAGTCTCTGATGCAAGAAGAACGATAGCATTAAAATATAGAAATATTGCGAAAATAATAGTTGAGGATTATGAACGATTAATGCTTTCTAGCATAACCTCTAAATCTTTTACTTTTTATAAAGGATTAATTGATGATCTAGAAAAGTTTATTCGAATCTATGGTGAACAAGAGGATATTCGTAAATTTAACAGTATTTCAGATCCTATTTTTATTTTGCAAAAATTTGATTTCTTGCTTAATGAGAAAGCTGAAGAGAACCATAGAACGCTTAATGAAGACGCTTTGATTTCCTTTATGAATTTCGCCCAGCGATATTGGTCTAACGAAAAAGTTGATGCAATTAAAGCGCTTGTAAACATTATCAATAGAAGTGAAGTGCCAGCAAATAGCATCGATGATGCTGCCCTAATGCTAAAAGTAAATTGTCTTTTGAATAAAGACGATAAACAACAATCTTTTGCACAATTAATGAACTTGATAGCGACTAAATATTTATTTGAGACTGGGGATGATGGCACTGCATCTGTTTATGAATTTTTGCGAAGATATGCCCCTCAAGCTTTTGAGAACTGGAAAACAAACAGACAAATGGCGATTGAAGAGAAATTTATTTTAATTAATAAAATACTATTGGATGGACAGAAAAAGGAATTAGCACTTGAGTCTTCTGAAATATATGAAGTTGGTGCTCTTCAATTATTTTATAATAAATATGCTTCCTATATTAACGATATTAAGCAAGCGGACATTGTCAACAAAACCCAAAATGAGTCGGCACTAGTAAAACAGGCACGACAATATATAAAACTATATAAGGGGGATAACGCTTTATATGCAGATTTATTAGTTAAATTGCTGCTTCCTGAGCAGATCCCATTATTGATTGAATATGTTACTAAAAGATTTAGTTTTCTCATGAAAGGACATAAGCAAGAAAATGAGAGAATTGACTATGCCGATTATGAATTTGTAAGATATTTATCCCAACATCCAATCATAATGGATTCTCTTGCATCACTGATACAAAACGAGTATCAAGGGGACAACCTTGAGCTTGCTGAAATTGTTCTTTCAATGAATAACGCCAAATTAAACGCAATCTATTTTGGCAAATATTTTAGCACTCTTTTAAATTTGGGCAATTACAAGCAGCTTTTACAAGATAAAGATAATTTTAATCAATATTGTTCAAGCGATGACTTTAATAAAATAACATCAGCAGCACTTTCAAAGGTTGTAGAAGAATGCATACAAAATGAAAATTGGAAAAAATGTGAATCTGATGAATTTCACAATTTGATTGAGACTTTTGGTTCTTTGGAAAATAAAGAAAATTATCGATTACAAAGAATAACGCGATTGTTAAAGAAAAGTAATAGCGATGAAACAAAAACTTATTTATGTGAAGTTTCAAGAAAATTAAATGGTAAATTAGAAGATACCCTTTTCACGCTACCACACATGAAAAAAGCGCTTGATGATACCTTAGCGCTTCAAGTGAAGCAACTGTTGCAAAATGAACAATGGGAAGGGCATACGCAATATTTTCTGGAGTTTTTCCTTTCAAGTGCAAGCAAAGATCTTTTATATGATATGCGTATTCAATGGCTTTGTGATTATTTAGCTCATCCCAAGAAATTTGCAGATGAGAATGCGTTAGAGCGTTCATATATGGAAGCAAAGTACCATTATCAGAATAAAGATGTTCCTAATGAAGAAGTGAGTTTAGAAACATTCTATGGAAAACCTAATGCAAGGCGCATTAAGGAAGTGATCATTGGATTCTTAGAGAAAATTGAAAGCCCCCTAACAGATGAGCAAATGGCTTTGATTCGACGTTATTTAAAAGATCCCATGTTTGCACTAGATGGAAAGGGGCCATTTTATTGTAAAAAATTTGAAATATATCAAAAGATGCTCAAAATACTGCATATGATAAATGAAGGTGACTATCAAGGCGCTGTTAAATTTTGTGAATTATTTGTAGATGAAATCCATGGTCTTGAGGAATTAAATGCTTTAAATCAAAGCGCTGATAGAGAGGAAGTTATCAATTACGATAAGAAGATGTTATCGATGGTTGTTGTAGCCTTGCAAAAGAAATATCGCGAATTAATTGTCACAAAAGACGTATTGGATGCGCAAGTGATAGATCAGCCAATCATAATGAAAAAAATTGATAATGAAAGAAGCTCACTTAAGCGCATTATTCTTGAGAGTGGTTTGACTCAGGAATTAAAAAAAGCAATACAAGACATGAGTGAAAAGGAAGAGCGCGCAGCAGTTAGAGCGGTTAATTTTGCTAACAAGCTAAATTTTAAAACGCTCCACCTTATTAATTTAAATGCAGATGTTGCTTATTTATTTAAAAATTATCTTAGTGAAAGTGCTAAAGCATATATATCAAAAAGAATTGATATCGTTAAAGCTTATTTAAGTGAAAACGATATGCTGCATGCGGGGTTGTGTGCTTATCAACGTATAATGGAAAGTAATAGTGATGAAAAGGACAAACAAAATGATATCGAACTTATAGAACGTTATCGTGCCAAACAACGCGATTATGCTCTCATGGCAGACAATGTGGCATTGAAGCTTATTGCTACCCTTGATGAAGGGGCTCCATTGACAAAATGTAGTTTGTTTAATGAACTTAAGGGCTCATACCAAAGTGCTTTTATACATGATATTTCCGTGCTAACAAAAAAGTCATTGATTAGAGCGCTTGAGCTTAGAATTGAAAGAATGATCTTACAAAATGATAATGTGACACTTAGCGATAGGTCTGATTGGCAAAAGCACGGTAAGTTGTTAGGCTGGTTAGCAACTTCAAATACCAAAGAAGAGAAGGGCGCAAGAGAAAAGGTCCAGAATTTGGTTAAAGTGAGCTTAGAGGAAGCAAAGAAATCCTTGCTCACGCTAATTGATAAATATGATAATGTTTTTCTTAATAAAAAAGAGGCAAATAAAAATATATTAGAAGCATCTACCTATCTTCCTTCTCAAGAGGTATTGCAACAAGAAAAAACACTTTTAAAACAAGGCTTGTTTATCCGTTCTTTTGGGGATGATTTGCAAAAGAAAACCTTAGATCGCCTGCTTGCCGAAGTTGCCAAACGTCAGCGTAAAGTCATGATGAATGCACTAAATGGTCCTTTTGTTGAACATTGTTTGGATTATGCTGATACTTTATTGACGCTATCTGGTTCTGGAAAACAGCGCGTTGAATGCATACATCTTATTGATGCATGGAATCGCTATCGCGGGGTCAATATGGCTGATGTTAGAAGTGTTGCCATTGAAAATGCTATTCCACAATACATCAATGACTTTGATAACGCCATATTTCAATATTTTATTAAAAAACATGATTTAAATGAAAATTTTACACAATTAATGCTTGATAAAATCGATAAATGGCAATTAACAGATGAATTAATTGAACCTAATCAATTGCTTAAATCACATCCTATTGCGGAATTTAAGCAAATTTTGGTTGAACAAGCGCAAAAAGTAAAGCATGGCATGTTTTATAGCGGCCCTTCGAATAATGATGCGGAAAAACTTTTTGTTTCATTTTGTTTAGCGCTGCAAGCCCATCAATTAGCTAATATATGGGAAAAACGCTTAAGTCAAAATCCTAAAGGTTTAAGAAGTTTTAAACCGGATGATATTAGTGAACCTTTAAGTTCTATGGTTAAAACCCTAAGTAAAAAATTTGATATTGGGCGCAACCAATTCAATGAGAGTATTTCCAGAGCAATTCATAAAGATAAGGAAAGTTTTGCATCTTGGTCGGCTATTGAAACGCCTGAGAATTTAAGTACACAAACTAAGCAGAAGTTGGTGCAATGATTTATAGAGGACGTTATGGTTTAGGAGGTTTGTAGTCAAAGCGTAGTCACGCCGAAACGAAGTATAGGCGTATGGTGCCGGAGGAGAGAATCGAACTCACACGATGTTACCATCACCAGATTTTGAGTCTGGCGCGTCTGCCAGTTCCGCCACTCCGGCAGAGCGAAGAAGATTATACTAAGTTACTTCTAAAATCAAAAATTGTTTCGGGACATCCAATTTAAGCGCTACTTCCACAATTGGATGTCCTCAAAGCAAATGGGTGCATGAACCCATATTTGGGACATCCAATGAAGGGAATTAAATTGGCTGTCCCGAAAGCACCAAATTAATATATTTAACAAACACATTTTATCCCATTTTCTTCAGTATTATCATAGAGAATTTGCCTTTAAGGGCTTACCAGGGTAGATTGCAAAACCAATGGTGATTCTATTTATATAACAATGTTAATGAACTTAATTATTTTGAGGTAATTATGAGATTTAGTCTGCTAGCATTATCCCTTCTCTCTACATCGGCTTTTGCAAACGCCCCTGGCGGTCAACAAAGCTTGATGAGTAGCGTATTCATGATTGCCGGATTCATGTTTATTCTTTATTTCGTTGCTATTCGTCCGCAAACAAAGCGTGCCAAAGAGCATCAACAATTAATTTCCAGTATTTCAAAAGATGATGAAGTGATTACAGCGGGTGGCTTGCTTGGTAAAGTGCTCAGAGTAACCGAACAATTCATCGTCATATCCATTTCTGAGGGCATTGAAGTCAAAGTTCAAAAGCAATCCATCTCAGCGACAATTCCTAAAGGAACCATGAAAACGATTTAAGCTTTAAGGAAGAGATAAGCAACATGCTTAATAAATATCCCACTTGGAAATACGTGTTATTAGTTTGCATCCTTTTGGTAGGGATCATTTATGCCTTACCGAACGTGTTTGGTGAAGATCCTGCCATACAGGTACTCGCAAGTTCTGGTTACACCTTAACACCGAAGACAAGTGAGGATATCAAGAAAGCCTTAGATGGCGCTGATATCAAATATAAAACGATTCATCCCGAAGAGAATGCATTGTTAATCCGCTTTGCAGATCAACAAGCGCAACTCAAAGCCAAGGAAGTCATCAGCCAGCAATTGGGTGAAAACTATATTGTTGCTTTAAATTTAGCGCCTAAGACGCCTGAATGGCTTTCTGCTTTGGGTGCTAAACCCATGAAATTAGGTTTGGACTTACGAGGTGGCGTACACTTTTTGATGGAAGTTGATGTCAATACAGCCGTCAACAGACGCCTTGAGAGTGAATTTAGCGATATCCGCAATACATTGCGCGATGACAAAATTCGCTATCGTCAAATTGCCAAATCAACAGACTCGAGTATCAGTGTTAGCTTTGATGATGAAGCAACTTTGCAAAAAGCTGAGCAAGCAATTAGAAATCGCTCTAGAGATTTTGATATCACCCGTAATGACGATAAATCAAAGTTTCAATTGATCTTGAACTTAAAACCTACCGTTATTCAGGACATTAAAAATAACACTCTCGAACAGACAATGACCACCTTGCGAAATCGCGTGAATGAGCTGGGTGTTGCTGAAGCCGTCGTCCAACGTCAAGGGGTAAACCATATTGTCGTTGAACTTCCTGGTATTCAAGATACGGCACGTGCTAAAGAGATTTTAGGTAAAACAGCTACTTTGGAATTTCATCTTCATGCAAGAGAAGAGAGTTCTAAAGCACAGCCTGGCACGACACCCCCTCCTGGCACCAAATGGTATAGCACAAGAGATGGCCGCCCCTATCTATTGTATAAACGTGAAATTCTTACTGGTGAATCCATTACTGGCGCAATGGTTGGCTCAGATGATCAATCTGGCAGACCGGCTGTTTTAGTGCGTGTTGGTGGTGCGGGCTTATCCTTATTTAAGAAAAGTACACTGGAAAATATCGGCGAGCTTTTGGGTGTTGTCTACATTGAAACCAAAAACGATCAAGACATCGTTGAGGGCCAGGCAGTTAGAAAAACCAAGAAAAATGAACTCCTCATCAGTATTGCTACTATTAACAGCGCGTTGGGTAGTTCCTTTCAAATAACCGGCTTAACCTTCGCCGAAGCACAAGATTTAGCTCTCCTGTTAAGAGCAGGGGCGTTGCCTGCAGCAATGAATATTGTTGAAGAACGCACAGTTGGACCCAGCCTTGGTCAGGAAAACATTCATTTAGGGATTATCTCTATTGAAGTTGGCTTAGGTTTAGTCGTCCTCGCCATGCTGGTTTACTACAGTGTGTTTGGGATCATTGCTAATTTGGCATTGCTTATTAACGTTGTCTTGCTGGTTGCCATCCTTTCTTTAGTCGGTGCAACGCTAACCTTGCCTGGTATGGCAGGTATCGTATTAACCGTAGGTATGGCAGTGGATGCGAACGTCTTAATCTTTGAGCGTATAAGAGAAGAGTTGCGCAATGGTATGTCGGCGCAAGCCGCTATCCATGGCGGTTTTGAACATGCCTTATCCACCATTATTGATGCTAACCTCACCACCTTAATTGTCGGCATCATTTTATTCTGTATTGGTACAGGCCCTGTTAAAGGCTTTGCTGTTACATTGTGTATCGGTATTTTAACCTCAATGCTAACGGCCACAACGGGTACTCGAGCTATCGTGAATTTAATTTATGGCGGTCGACAAGTGAAACATCTGCGAGTGGGGATATAAGCCATGGAACTATTTCATCATCAAACTAAAATAGATTTTATGGGTATGCGCCGCGTAACGGCTGTTTTTTCCATCATCATTTGCGCTTTATCCTTATTTTTCCTGTTTACGCGCGGACTTAACTTCGGTTTGGATTTTACGGGTGGTACGCAGCTCGAGTTGCGCTTTAGTAACCCTACTTCGGTTGAAGATGTTCGTCATCAACTCGAAAATGCCGATTTTACTGGCGTGAAAGTAGCTCAATATGGAACAACGCGAGATGTCATCGTTAAACTCGCTAATAAGCAAGGTGTCACAGAACAACAGTTAGGGCAAAAAGTTGTTGAACTCTTGGCACAACAAGATCCCAATATCGAGTTAAGAAGGGTTGAGTTTGTTGGCTCTGAAGTGGGTGATAAATTAGCAGAGCAGGGAACACTTGCGGTCCTTGTGGCATTGTTCGCGACCATGGTTTATATCGCTGTTCGATTTGAATACCGCTTTGGTGTCAGTGCCGCCGTAGCCCTCCTGCATGATCCTATCATTATTTTAGGGATCTTCTCTTATTTCCAATTTGAGTTTGATCTGGCAACACTGGCCGGTGTTTTAGCGGTAATTGGTTATTCTTTGAATGACACTATCGTTGTTTATGATCGCGTACGGGAAAATTTCCGTAAAGTGCGCAAAGGCAACACAGAAGAAATCATGAACTTGTCGATTAACCAAACATTATCGCGAACCATCATGACATCTTGCTTAACCTTATTGGTCGTGGTTGCACTTTATTTCTTTGGTGGTGAATCCTTACATGGATTCTCACTTTCTTTAATCATCGGTATCGTGATTGGTACCTATTCTTCTATCTTTGTGGCAGGTGCGCTTGCTTTGGTAATGGGTTTAAGTAGACAAGACTTACTGCCCGCCGCTAAAAAGGTAGTCGACGATATGCCATAGTCTTCGCATATGCTTTTTCGGCGGCCCTTTATGCTAAAGCCGAAAAATCATCTGCTGGGACTATTTATGAGTGAGGTTGTAATATGTTTGTGCGTGTAAAGTGGTTTGTGTTTTTAAGTGTTTGTGTTGTTAGTTTATCCTTACTACTGAACCCACTCATACACGCAAAAACGCATCAACATGACAAACCTTTAATCGGCATTTTACTCAACGATGGCGGCAAAGGCGGCTATTCAGAATATCCATGGTATGCCATGCGCCAGAACTACAGCCAAGTCATTGCGGAAAATGGTGGCATCCCTGTTTTTATAGGACATGATGTTGAAGCGCTGGATGGCTACTTAAAAGTATTAGATGGCATTGTTTTTACAGGAGGCGATTTTGCTTCGCCACCTGAAGCTTATTCAACAGGCATTGCTAAAGATTACAAACCAAAAGCGCATTCTCGTGAAGATGTAGAGTTTACACTCATCAAGCAAAGCTATAAAAATGATGTTCCCGTACTGGGCATTTGCGCTGGTATGCAACAAATGAATATCGTTATGGGTGGCACTATTTATGAAAATCTTAAAAAATCACTGAACACACCCATACAGCACCGCAATGAAACCAGACATAAAGTTGTGCATACGGTGGAAATTCAGCCTACATCAAAACTTTATCAGATAATGCAAAAAGAACGCATTGAAGTGAACTCAAATCATAATGCAGGGATCAATAAAGTTGCCACTAACATGACAGTGACTTCGCATGCGCCAGATGGGGTGATTGAAAGTTTTGAAGATAAAGATAAAAGATTTTTTGTTGGTATTATGTGGCATCCAGAGTTTGTATTATCTGCAGAAGAAAAAAAGCTCTGGCAAGCTTTTGTTAATGCCGCTAAAGAAAACCACCTGAAAAAGTCCTGATAAAAAAAAGGTTACTTAGCGTAACCTTTATTTAAGCTTTGGAAAAAACTTCTTACAAAGTTCAGTTAATTCTTGATAAACCTTTGGTGGTGCTGCTAGCACACTTGTGCCGTTTAGAATATCAGGCGAGCCATCAATAGTTGTGATATAACCGCCGGCTTCTTGGATAAACAAGGCGCCTGCAGCAACATCCCATGGCTTTAAGCCAAATTCCCAAAAGCCATCTAAGCGTCCTGCTGCAACATAAGCTAAATCTAATGCAGCAGCCCCAGCGCGTCTGATACCAGCGCAATGTGGCATAATTTCTTTTAGAAAGGTGAGGTAATCATCAAGATAGCTGAAATCTCTAAAAGGAAAACCGGTGCCAAGAAGGGCTTTGTTTAATTTTTCTACATTGCTTACACGCAGGCGTTTTCCGTTCATGCGGGCGCCTTCGCCACGACTGGCAGAAAAAAGTTCATCACGCACGGGATCATAGACTACGCCGTGATAAATTTTATCGCCTTGTTTTACACCGATGGAGATACAAAACTGTGGAAAGCCATGTATGAAATTGGTGGTGCCATCTAAGGGATCGATAATCCAAGTGACATCTGAGCCAGAACCGTTGCCGGGCAATAAGCCGGATTCTTCGGCTAAGATTGTGTGCGCAGGATGGGCTTTTTTAATGGTTTCGATAATTATTTCTTCTGCAGCCCTGTCGACTTGGCTTGCATAGTCATTACGGCCTTTTTCAATGACCTGTATGGTGTCCATTTGATCTTGGGCGCGCATTATAATTTTGCCAGCGTTTCTGGCTGCCGTAACGGCAATATTGACTATCGGATGCATGTTAGTTTACTAAAGTTCTTCTGTTGTATTGGCGCCTATTATATCAGAGGTGCCTCGTTTATACTCGAACAAATTTTATATTAAGCGGTGGCTCTAGTAGGAAGATGTTGAATAATATTCGAATTATTTTATGTGAACCGACTCATCCAGGAAATATTGGTGCCACAGCACGGGCGATGAAAAACATGGGTTTAAGCCGTTTAACCCTGGTTGCGCCCGCCAACTATCCGCATGCCGAAGCAACCAGTAGGGCATCAGGGGCCGATGATATACTCGAACAAGCTGTCGTGGTGCCAACTTTTGATGAAGCCATCAAGGACTGTCGTTGGATCTTGGGCACCTCAGCAAGAACACGTGAATTTCCATGGCCGCAATTAACCCCCAAAGTTGCCGCTGAAAAAGCCATTGCCTTAAGTGCCACGTCTCAAGAAGTGGGCTTTATTTTTGGTCAAGAGCGTGCAGGTTTAACCAATGAACAATTGCAGCGCTGTGATTATCATTTATTTATTCCCACAAATCCGGGGTATTCCTCACTCAACTTAGCAGCTGCTGTGCAAGTGATTACCTATGAGATTTACCAATCCTATCTTGCGAGCAAGGATAGTGTTCTTGAAGCAAATAGCGAGGAATTTTCCCAAAAAGCGACCATGGATGAGGTCACCGGCCTTTTAGAACATTTTGAACGGATTGCAGTTCAAATCGGCTTTATGGACCCAAGCCACCCCAAAAAACTCCTGCCCCGATTGAAACGATTATTCTCAAAAGCGCAATTAGAAACAGAAGAAATCAATATTCTCCGCGGTTTTTTGAAAATGGCTGGAAAGTAGCAGGTTAATTAAGAAGGGCGGACATGAAGTCCGCCCCTACTCAGAAATCACCGCTAATTCTATGCAACTGAATCTTGACTAATTTGGTCGGGTATGCGACCCTTCCCCCATCTTAAAAGGGGATAGTTTGTTATGAAACTAACAGCTAAGGGTCGTTATGCCGTGACAGCATTGCTTGATCTCGCCTTACACCAACAAGAAGGCCCAATTACCATCTCGCAACTCGCATTGCGTCATGGGATCTCTGCGGCTTATTTAGAAAGGCTTGCAGGGGTAATGCGTAGCAAAGGTCTTTTAAAAAGCGTGCGTGGCGCAAAAGGCGGTTATGTGCTCGCCAAATCAGCCGATAGCATTACCCTGGCTGATATCATTGAAGCTGTTGAAGAAAAAATTGATACCACACGTTGCCAAGGCAAGAGCAATTGCCATGAAGGTGCAATGTGCCTTACGCATCATTTGTGGGATGAGCTTAATGATAAAATTTCACATTTTTTTCAAGGTATCACGCTGGGTGCTTTAGCCAAGAAACCCCAAGTAAAAGAAATTGCCATTCAAAAGCGCGTACCACTCAACTTTGTGGGGTTAGAACATGCTTAACAATATGAACAAGGTTTTGTTGCTTTCTAGTGATGCCAATATTAAAAGTCATTGTTCATCAATGATGGCGCAACAATTATTAAAACAAGGCTTGGTGACAATACGTCAATTTTATCCCTATACCATTCAGTTTAAAAAAGGCAAACCCTTTAACCCTTTTGAGCCAACAACTGAAGTAAATATAACGCCCAAAGGGCCAATGAACCATTTATTTAGCAAGAAACGCAATCTGGAAAAAGTAGTATGAGAAAGCAGCTTTATTTTGATTATGCAGCCACCACCCCTTTAGATGAGCGGGTTATTGAAAAAATGGTTGCTTGTATGAAAGAGGAATTTGGAAATCCTGCTTCTCGATCACATGCTTATGGCTGGAAAGCAGAGGAGCTGATTGAAAAAGCGCGTGCCGATGTTGCTGCATTAATTAATGCTGATGAAAAAGAAATTGTATGGACAAGTGGCGCAACCGAATCAGATAATCTTGCTCTAAAAGGTGCTGTTCAGTTTTATCAACGCAAAGGTAAACATATCATTACCAGCAGAATTGAACACAAAGCAATTTTAGATACTTGTCGTCAACTCGAAAGAGAAGGCTATGAAGTCACTTATCTTGACCCAGACAAGCAGGGGCTCATCAGCGTTGAGAAAGTGCGCGAGGCCATTCGTCCTGATACCTGTTTAGTTTCAATTATGCATGCTAATAATGAAATTGGCACAATTCAGGATATTATCGGCATTGGTAAATTAACCCGCGAGAAAGGCATCATTTTCCATGTCGATGCAGCGCAATCTATTGGTAAAATCCCATTAGATATGCAGCAAAATGAAATTGATTTGCTTTCAATTTCTGGCCACAAAATCTATGGCCCAAAAGGCATAGGCGCATTGTATGTCAGAAGAAAACCACGCGTGCGCATTAATCCGCAAATCCATGGTGGTGGTCATGAAAGAGGCATGCGTTCTGGTACTTTGCCCACACATCAAATCGTGGGAATGGGAGAGGCTTGCCGTATTGCCAAATTAGAAATGCATGATGAAGCGGTTAGAATTAAAGCGCTCAAAGACAAATTGTGGCAAGGTTTGCAAGATATTGAAGAGATCTATTTAAATGGTCACCCTACACATGCCTTGCCTGGCATTTTAAATGTCAGTATCAATTATATTGAAGGTGAATCTCTGATAATGGGCTTAAAAGATTTAGCCCTGTCTTCAGGTTCAGCCTGCACATCAGCAAGTTTAGAGCCCTCTTATGTGTTACGCGCCTTAGGGGTGAGTGATGAATTAGCGCATAGCAGCTTGCGGTTTTCCTTAGGTCGTTTCACCACGGAAGATGAAGTAAAGCAAGCTATTAGCAGCGTACGTAAAATTATTACGCGATTACGTGATATGTCTCCCTTATGGGATATGTATAAAGAAGGTATAGATTTGAGCACCATCCAATGGGCTGCGCATTAAGTAAGTAAGAGGAAGCCATGGCATATAATGAAAAAGTGATTGATCACTACGAAAATCCACGCAACGTTGGCAAATTAGATAAAAATAATCCTGACGTGGGTACAGGCATGGTGGGTGCACCTGCTTGCGGCGATGTGATGCAGCTGCAAATTGAGGTTGATAAAGATTCTGGCACCATTAAAAATGCGGTTTTTAAAACCTATGGGTGTGGTTCCGCGATAGCTTCAAGCTCATTGGCTACTGAGTGGTTAAAGGGGCGAACCTTAGAAGAAGCTGATAAAATAAAAAATGTAGAGATAGCACAAGAGCTAAAATTGCCTCCCGTGAAAATACACTGCTCTTTACTAGCAGAAGACGCTATCAAAGCAGCAGTTAAAGATTATCGAGCAAAAAATGAACGAACCCATGATGCAACAACCAGCTGATTTACCGGCTTTCGATCCTGGCTTGAAGGTCACCAACAGTGCCTTGGTTCATTTGCGCCGCAAAATCGAAAAGGCAACGAGCAAAAAACCCATCGGTATCCGTGTTGGCGTAAAGAAAGCAGGCTGCTCAGGTTATGAGTATGTTTTAGAATTTGCTTATCCAGAAAGTCAAAAAGTAATTGATTATGCTTTTAAAGCAGAAGACATCACCGTGCTGGTTGATAAAGAAATTTATTTGAAATTCTTCAAAGGTGGCACCGTCATGGATTTTCGCAAAGAAGGTATCAATGAAGGTTTACAATTTGATAACCCCAATGTGGGTAATCAATGCGGTTGTGGTGAAAGTTTCACCCTGACAGATGAGTAACGATTGTGCTAACACAAAACGATTATTTCTCCTTGTTTGGTTTAAATAAAACGTTTACACAAAACATGGCTGAGATTAAAACGCGTTACTATCAACTTCAGCAAGCAGCACACCCAGATAAATTTGCGCAACATTCAAGCGCAGAGCAGCGTGCAGCCCTGTTGCAAGCATCCTTAATCAATGATGCTTATCAAATTTTAAGTTCGCCTATAAAAAGAGCAATTTATATATTGAAGCTACAAGGCATTGATGCTGGTTTAGAAACAGACACTGCTATGGACAGTACGTTCTTAATGACGCAAATGGAACTGCGCGAGAGAATAGCGGACAAAGATAAAACAGTATTGAGTGAGATTGAGCAAAGTGTAGGGGATTGTGAAAAGCAATTGCAATCACAGCTTGATAATCCTAGCGCCTCATCCTTACTAAAGGCACGCGAGATTGTCCGTCAAATGCAATTTTACTTGCGATTAATTGAAGAACTAGAAGAATAAAATCCTATGCCATTTTTAACCATTGAAGAGCCGCAAGATTTTAAGCCGAAAAAGCAAGCACTGGGTATTGACTTGGGCACAACGCATTCCTTAGTTGCACTTGATTGTGACGGTGAAATTCAAGTGCTCCAAGACGAGGAGGCACAAGTGCTTTTGCCTTCAGTTGTGCATTATGGGGTTGATAACATTCTTGTTGGCAAGAAAGCACTAGCTAAATTTAGCGCTTTCCCCAAAGACACTATTATGTCGGTAAAACGATTGATGGGAAGAAGCCCCAAGGAAGTGATGGACGCACAAGGTTTATCTCTTTATGAATTAAATGACGAAAATGCTGCAGTTTGTCAGCTAAAAACTGCACAAGGCCTTGTTAACCCTGTGCAAGTTTCCGCTGAAATTTTAAAAACACTCAAACAACGTGCTCAAAGATTTGCACCTGATATTCAAGATGCCGTTATTACGGTGCCAGCTTATTTTGATGATGCGCAACGACAAGCCACGAAAGATGCGGCTAAGTTGGCGGGCCTGAATGTGCTTCGTTTGCTAAATGAACCAACCGCAGCGGCCATCGCATATGGCTTAGATAAAGGTGCCAAAGGTACTTGCTTGGTTTTTGATCTAGGCGGTGGCACTTTTGACGTTTCCTTGCTTTCGTTAAGCAATGGCGTTTTAGAAGTCTTAGCCACAGCCGGCGATACAGCCTTAGGTGGCGATGATATTGATAGAATAGTGGCTGCTTGGATACAACAACAATCCCCAGCGCCCTTGCAATATGCTGAATTGATTCAAAAAGCCAAAGCGGCAAAAGAAGCCTTAAGTACACAAGATAGCGTCCACATTGATTGCAGCAATGGTTGGCAGGGTGTCCTAACCTTAACTTTATTTAATCAGTTGATAGCTGAGCTTGTCCAAAGAACGCTCACGATATGTGGCCGAGTGCTCAAAGATGCCAAAATCAAAGCACAAGATATTGAGCATGTTGTTTTGGTCGGTGGCATGACAAGAGCACGCACGATTCAAGATAGCGTAGCGCACTTTTTTGGTAAAACCCCTTTAATTGATCTTGACCCAGAAAAAGTGGTGGCCATGGGCGCTGCTATTCAAGCAAGTATTTTATCTGGCAACCAAACCTTTCATGATATGTTGCTATTGGATGTTTTACCTTTGTCGCTCGGCATAGAGATGATGGGTGGCGTGGTTGATAAAATATTGTTGCGTAATACCCCCATCCCTGCCATTGCAACCCAAACATTTACTACTTATCAAGAAGGTCAAACGGGTTTGTCCTTGCATGTTGTGCAAGGCGAGCGTGAAATGGCAAAAGATTGTCGTTCACTGGCCCATTTTGATTTATCAGGTTTTCCTATCATGCCAGCTGGAAAGGCGCGCATTGAAGTGACCTTTAGCGTAGATTGTGATGGCTTGTTAAATGTGCAAGCGATAGAAACCATATCAGGCGTACAAAATGCCATAGCCGTTAAGCCAACCTATGGTTTGAGTGAAGCGCAAATCATGAGTTTTATTGAAGATTCAGTACAGCATGCAAGTGCAGATTTACAAGAGCGCAAGCTCCATGAAAAAATTCAAGAAGCCAACATTTTAATGTTGAGCTTAGAAAGAGCCTTGGCTGTTGATGCTTATCTCTTATCGCAAGAGAAGCGCAAAGCCTTGGAAGATAAAAAACTAAACTTAGTTCAAGCTATTGAAAGTAATCAGCGCGCGCAAATCAAACAAGCCTTAGAGGCCATGGAAGGTGAGGTTCAAGCTTTTGCTGAATTACGTTTAAATTCTGCATTGGCGCAAGTACTTTCAGGTAAAGCAATCGACGATATCGAGAAGAGCTTGCTATGACAAAAATCACTTTTTTAGCGCATCCACAAATATGTCCCCAAGGGAAAACCGTTGAGGTTGAACCTGGTGTTTCCATTTTAGATGTTGCCTTAGAAAATGGCATCGACATTGAACATGCCTGTGAGAAATCCTGCGCTTGTACGACTTGCCACATTATTGTGCGCCAGGGTTTTGATTCTTTGGATGAAGCCTCTGATCGTGAGGAAGATTTGCTGGATAAGGCCTGGGGACTTGAACCGGAGTCTCGTTTAGGGTGTCAAGCGATTGTGCAAGATGAAGATTTAACAGTAGAGATCCCTAAATACACCATCAACCAAGTATCGGAGAAACGCTAATGAATTATCAATGGACAGATGTGCATGATATTGCCCGTGAACTAGCGGACATTCATCAAGCGGTTGATCCCCAATATGTGCGTTTTACTGATTTGCATCGCTGGATCTGTGAACTGCCTGGTTTCAGTGATGATCCTAAAAAGAGCAACGAGAAGATTTTAGAAGCGATTCAGATGGCTTGGATGGATGAAGTTGCCTGATATGGTGCCCCTCATTCCTTATACGCCCTACCTTGGGTATAATAGTTGGGCTTAATATTTTAGTTGGATTAATGACCTCGGAGATTATAATGGCCTTAGAAAGAACCCTATCCATCATCAAACCTGATGCTGTTGCAAAAAACCATATCGGTGACATTATTGCGCGCTTTGAAAAAGCAAATCTTCGCGTTGTTGCTGCTAAAATGATGCAATTAACCCGTGAACAAGCAGAAGGTTTCTACGAAGTTCATAAAGAACGTCCTTTCTTTAATGATCTCGTTAGCTTTATGATCAGCGGCCCAGTTTTAGTGCAAGTTTTAGAAGGCGAAAATGCGATTACTAAAAATCGTGATGTAATGGGCGCTACCGATCCTAAGAAAGCGGATAAAGGCACCATTCGCGCTGATTTTGCTAGCTCCATTGATGAAAATGCAGTTCATGGTTCAGATGCGCCAGAAACAGCAGCAAAAGAAATCCAATTCTTTTTTAAAAATAACGAACTGTGTGAACGAGTGAGATAGTGACAGAGAAAATCAACCTATTAGGATGCGATCTAAAAACCCTCGCCCAAGTCTTAACTGAATTGGGTGAGCAGCCTTTTCGGGCGCAACAATTGTTAAAGTGGATCCATGCCCAATCGGTTGATGATTTCGCCGTGATGACTAATCTCAGTAAAGCGCTTCGTCAAAAATTAAGCGAGCGCTGCGAGATTAGGCCGCCAGAAGTAATCAGCCAGCATCAAGCCAAAGATGGAACCCGTAAGTGGTTATTTAAAGTCGATGGTGGTGGTGCGGTTGAAACGGTTTACATCCCAGAGCCTGAACGCGCAACGCTTTGCGTTTCCTCACAAGTAGGCTGTGCTTTAAATTGCAGTTTTTGTCATACGGCCCAACAAGGTTTTCAGCGTAATTTAACGTCTGCTGAAATCATTGGCCAATTATGGACGGTTGTTAAAACCTTAAAGGCCGAAGGCGTTTTTGTTATTCCCGACAGACCCGTTACCAATGTGGTAATGATGGGCATGGGCGAGCCATTGCTTAACTTTGACAATGTGGTTAAGGCAATGAATCTCATGTTGGATGATCTGGCTTATGGATTATCAAAGCGTCGTGTTACCTTGAGCACCTCAGGGGTCGTGCCTGCTATTGATCAATTAAGAGATGCATGTGATGTAGCCTTAGCGGTTTCATTGCACGCGCCTAATGATGCTTTAAGAACAGAACTTGTTCCTATCAATAAGAAATATCCTATTGCTGAATTGTTAGCAGCTTGTAAGCGTTATTTACGCGATGATAAACGCCGACGTATTACAATGGAATATGTAATGCTCAAAGGTGTGAATGATAAGCCTGAACATGCTCATGAGCTTATTCGCGTGCTTAAAAATGTGCCTTCAAAAGTGAATTTAATCCCCTTTAATCCTTTTTTTGGTACAAAATATGAACGTTCTGATGATAAAACGATTCAACAATTTCAGACTATTCTCATGGAAGCAGGCTTAGTCACCATGAAGCGAAAAACCCGTGGTGATGATATAGATGCTGCCTGTGGGCAGCTTGCTGGTCAAGTGAAAGACAGAACCCAGCGCAGCCTCAAATTTAAAAAGAACATTGCTTCAAATCTACAATCTAATCAAAATGAGTTAAGAGAACATACTTAAGGAAGTAAAAAATGTTGATGAAAAAAGGGAAATTTTTCATATTACTAGGATTGATTGGATCATTAACAACGGCATGTCAAAAAAACCCAGCAAAGCCCTCTAAAGAGCCAGGGACTATCAATAGTTTGTATGAACTGCCCTCTGCAGATAGAGAAAAGGCTGCAAAACTCAACTTGGAGCTGGGCGTTGGCTACTTAAAACAAGATCAAATTGCCAGAGCAAAAGCAAAGTTTATCCGTGCCAAAGAGTTAGCACCAAATTTACCCGAAGTGCATTATTCCTATGGCTATTTTCTTGAACGGGTAGGTGAAAGAGAAGAAGCTGAAAAAGCGTATTTGAAAGCCTTGAGCTTAAATGGCAAAGGGGGAAATGAGCACAATATGTATGGTGCCTTTTTATGCCGTGCTAAAAAATACAAACAAGCAGAAAAAGAATTCCTAAAAGCAGTGGAAGATCCTAACTTTAATCAAACGGCCGAAGCTTTTGAAAATGCCGGTCTTTGTGTTTTACAAATTCCTGATGTTGCCAAGGCAACCGAATACCTTGAAAAATCCTTACGCTACGATATAAACAGACCCAATGCCTTATTAGAATTGGCGATATTAAAATTCCAAACGCGAAATTTTGATGCAGCCAAAGATTATCATGCACGCTTCACCCAACTCTCTAAAGCCAATGCCCGTTCTTTATTATTGGCTGTTGAGCTGGGCAGACATTTTGATGATAAAAAAATGGAACAGCGTTCTAAGCTATTGTTAAATGCGCAGTATCCTGAAGCAAAGCTGACTGATTTATATAGCAAAAAAGGTTAATAGCTCTTTTTGTGATATTTAGTCGTCGCTTTCATCTGTATCATCATTGAGGGTGTCCTTTTTGGAAGCGCCTTTACGGCCTTTATCCTGAGGTGCATCTTCAGTGGTTTTTTTGCTTTTCTTGGGCTGTCTTATGGCAGCAGGTTCTTCGTCTTCATGCGGATAAAAGGTGCTTAAGGCATACACATCGGCAAGTGCTCTGGCTGCTTCCATGTGTATATCTAAAACATATTTACCGCCGCCTTTTTTGCTGGCATAGAGATCAGCAATTTCATTATCCCGCAGATCAACTTGGGCTTTAATAAATTGCAACACTTCAATGCATTTATTGCGAGAGAGCCCAATGGGCGCCGCTTTTAATTGAATTGGGAACTTGCCATTATCTGGAAGATATACCAGCTCTACATCCAATTGCTCTTTAACCTCTTCAAAAAAGGCTTGCAATGGGGCCGGATCGAAGGTGTGGGCCATTGAACAAGAAACTCCTGAACTATCTAACCTTAGTATCGAACAAAACATTAAAATCTTTAAGTCTTCCTCTTAAAGATTTTAGCTTGTTGGTCGAAAAAGGAGATAGGGAAGAATGAAAACGCATACAGGAGGCGGTGCTAACACCTTTAGTACTGGATAAATTTAATGAACAAAACAATGCATTTACCGATTATTTTGTTGCTTTCATGTGGCCTTATCACAGGTTGCCAAAGCTCCGATCGTTACCCTGGTAAAACAGAAACGGCAACAACGGTTTTTGGCGCGATAGCAGGTGGTATTATTGGTGCACAGTTTGGGCATGGTGCAGGTCGTGCTGCTGGTGCTGCAATTGGTGCGGTATTTGGTGGTTTATTCGGTAAAGCGGTTGGCCAACAATTAGAAGATGCTGACGATATGAAAGAAGCTAATCGCGCATTTGTTACTGCAACCCGTGCACCGGTTGGACAAACAATATATTGGAACAATACCAGAACGGGGAATTGGGGTTATTATCGTCCTATCAGAGATGGACACCGCCGTTTTGATGGCTACTATTGCCGTGAATTTGTGACAACGGCGACTATCAATGGCCATACCGAAAGAGTGTATGGTACCGCTTGTCGTCATCCAAATGGAACATGGCAAGCTCAATAACTAAGTTAACAAGCTAATATTTTAGAAGGCAGATCACCCGATCTGCCTTTTTTTATGCCCTTTACTATTATGTATAGCTGCCTAATGGATGCAGTCTCCCCCGAAAATTGCTAAAGTAGTGCCCTAGCAAAAGCACGTATATTATCTCGAGTCGATCCGGGGGCTGTTTCAAAATGACAATGGGGATTAAAGTTGTAAAAGGCATGAAGGACATCCTGCCTGATGAAATACCAGCTTGGTATTTTGTGGAAGACCAGTTGAAATCCCTCGCGCAAGCATATGGCTACCAAGAAATTCGTATGCCCTTATTGGAGCAATCTGAGCTTTTCAAACGTGCTATCGGTGAAGTAACTGATATTGTTGAAAAGGAAATGTACACTTTTGAAGACAAAGGTGGCGATTGGTTGACCTTGCGCCCCGAGAGTACTGCGCAGAGTGTGCGTTTAGTCATAGAAAATAATCTTATTCGTAATCAATCTCAACGTCTTTGGTATATGGGCCCCATGTTCAGACGTGAGAATCCGCAAAAAGGACGGTATCGTCAATTTTACCAATTTGGGGTAGAAGCATTTGGATTGCCAGGTCCAGACGTTGATGTCGAACAAATATTGATGATGGCAAGATTGTGGCGAGTGCTCGGCCTACAAGATAAGATAGTTTTAAAACTCAACTCTTTGGGCACGCTTGCTGAACGCCAAAAATATCGCGAAGCCCTTATTGCATTCTATGAGCAATGCCCCGACTTAGATGAAGACAGTACACGCAGATTGTACAGCAATCCCATGCGGATTTTAGATAGTAAAAATCCCAAGATGATTGAAATCAATCAACGTGCTCCCTTGCTTATCGATTATCTTGGCAAAGAATCTTTGGCACATTTTGAAGAAATCCAGGATCATCTTCGCAAAATGGAAGTGTCCTTTGAGGTAGACCCGCGGATTGTACGTGGATTGGATTATTACACCCATATTGTTTATGAATGGGTAACCACGCACCTTGGTTCACAAGGCACTGTTTGTGCAGGCGGACGTTATAATGATTTGATTTCTCAAATGGGCGGACAACCAACACCTGGTGTAGGTTTTGCTTTGGGTGTTGAGCGTCTTATCATGTTATTGCAAGACAATCAGCTTATCCCACAAAAATCTCCTACAGATGTGTATGTTATTGCAGAGGGTGAGCAGGCCTTGAGCAAAGGATTTTTGCTCTGCGAAATTATTCGAAGCGCAATGCCAAGTCTTAGAGTGCTAATGAATTGTGCAGGTGGTAGTTTTAAGAGCCAATTTAAGCGCGCAGATAAAAGCGGCGCTCAGTTTGCCTTGGTGTTAGGAGAAAATGAAATACAAGCTAACACAGTAAGCATTAAAGATTTACGAGGCGATATGCCTCAATCAACAAAGTCAATCTATGAAACGATTGCTTTTTTACAAGCGAATGTTAAATAAAAGGTGATTATCCATGGAAGTTTATGTAACAGAAGAACAACAAGTCGAAGCGATTACAAAATGGTTTAAAAAATATGGAAATATGCTTTCTTGGATCATTATTGTTATCGCCTTTGTGATTTCGGCTTTTATTTATTGGCGTCATCATCAAGAAGTTCTTAGAGATGCTGCATCTGATCAATATCTGGCTATGCTGGAAGGTCTTGAAAAAAATGACAAAGACACCATCAATGCAAAAGCACAAACTTTATTAAAAGATTATAGTCATTCACCCTATGCAAGCTTGGCGAGCTTTGTGTTGGCAAAACAAGCAGTGACTGAAAATCATCTGGTTGATGCCCAAAAAAATCTAAAATGGATAATTGAAAATAGTAAACAAACAAATTTTCAAGCCATTGCAAGAATCCGTTTGGTACAACTGCTCATTGCTGAAAATAAACTTGATGAAGCCTTAAGTTTTTGCACTGAAAAGAATATGGGACCTTACTTAACACTGATTGCAGAGCTAAAGGGTGATATCCAGCTCAAGCAAAAAGAGGTAGATGCTGCTAAGAAATCCTATGAATTAGCTTTAGGGGCTGCTCCTGAAGAAGGGATGCACGGACCCTTGTTGAAAATGAAAATGCAAGAATTGGGCATGGATGTTAATCCAAAAGAAGAAAAAGAAGATAAGGCAGCCACATCATGAGAAAATCATTTAAGCAGTTTAGCCTAAGTACCTTAGTACTCAGTTTAGTTTTAGTTGCATCGGGTTGTGGCCAAAGCCCAGTGAGAAATCCCTTTGCAGGTCGCTCTGAGCCAAAATTAGGCGACATGCCGGCCTTATCCATGGAACAAAGTGCCAAACCTAAAGTGGCTTGGTCCAATGGCAGCTTAGCAAAACAAGAAAGGTTTACTAAACTTTCTCCTTTCTATAGTCAACATGCTCTCTATGGGGCTGACCATGGTGGCAAAGTGGTTGCGCTTGATAGCAAAACAGGCAAGAAGCTTTGGACGAGTAAGACAAATTATAAGTTCAGTGCAGGCCCCTTTGCGCTTGATAACACCTTATTGTTGGCAACTTCAGATGCCAAAGTCGTTGCTTTGGATGCAAGCAATGGTAGCCATTTATGGGAAACCAAAGTAAACAGTGAGGTTCTTGCTTCCCCCGGTGGAAAGAATGGCATTGTGCTTGTACATGCTTCTGATGGTTCTGTAAGTGCTATTAATGCAAAAACAGGGCAAAAAATTTGGGTAGTTGATCATGCAACGCCTTCATTAACCTTGCACTTTAGCTCTAAGCCAGAAGTAGTTGGTGAGAGAGTTTTAGTAGGCTTTGCAACCGGTAAATTATTAGCATTAAATCTTCACACCGGTGCGATAGAATGGGAACGTGCGATTTCGCTTCCTCAGGGTCGCTCTGAGTTGCAACGCATGGTAGATATTAGTGCTGATCCTATCATTCAAGATAATACCGCTTATGTAATTACTTATCAGGGTAAAATGGCGGCAGTAGATATCCAAAATGGTAATTTACTTTGGGATCGCGATGTTTCTTCTTATCAAAACATGGCTATTGCTGGTGATTTACTTTATGTAACAGATAATACCCATTGCTTATGGGCTATTAATCGTCAAACAGGTGTTACGCATTGGAGACAAAATGCACTCCAAGAGCGTTATATTACAGGACCTTCCGTGGTTTCTGGTATGGTCGCCGTTGCTGACAGAGGGGGATACGTTCATTTCCTCTCGAGAGAAAAGGGCCATATTGTTAATCGTATCCAACTCTCCGGTAAAATATATCAAGGACCGATTACCGTTGGTAATGAACTTATTGTGAATGCGCACAATGGAAAAGTTGCTGCAGTCACGTTAGAAAAGGTGAGTATTTAAGTCATGATCCCGGTAATTGCAATTGTAGGTAGACCCAATGTCGGTAAATCGACGTTATTTAACCGCTTAACGCATTCACAACAAGCTTTGGTGGTTGATCAACCAGGCGTTACCAGGGATAGACAATTTGGCCAAGGCTACATTGAAGAAAATGATTATATTGTGATTGATTCAGGCGGTATTGGGGAAAATGGTTCATCTGAAATTGATGAATTGATGCTTGAGCAATCACAGCTTGCTATTCATGAAGCAGATATCATTTTCTTTGTGGTGGATGGTCGTCAAGGATTAACCGCTATAGATCAGGAAATAGCCAAAGAGCTGCGCAAGCAGGATAAACCTGTCATTTTGGTTATTAATAAAACCGATGGCTTAGATACAGAGCTTTTAAAAAGTGATTTTTATCGATTGGGCTTTAAAAATATCAGCACGATTACAGCAAGCCACAATCGCGGTATTGAGGAGCTTTTATGGCAGATGTTTGACATTTTGCCTGAGGCCCCAGAAGAAGAAGAGCAAAGCGCTGATTCCGAAGCTTTTGATGAATCACCTCGGGTTGCCATTATTGGTAGACCCAATGTCGGTAAATCCACTTTAGTGAATCGGATGCTAGGTGAAGAGCGCGTTATTGTTTGTGATATGCCAGGCACAACCCGAGACAGTATTTATATCAATATGACCAGAATGGGCAAAGCCTATACCTTAATTGATACCGCAGGTGTTCGAAAAAATAAAACGAATATGGATGTGGTTGAAAAATTCTCAGCTATTAAAACAATGCAAGCTATTAAAGATGCCAATGTTGTCCTTTTAATATTTGACGCTAAGCTTGGCTTGACTGATCAAGATTTATCTTTGATTAGCTTTACTATCGATGCTGGTAAATGTCTTGTTATTTGTGCAAACAAATGGGATGGCATGGACAGTGATGAAAAAGAACAAGTTAAAAATCAATTAAGCTATCGTCTCAAATTTGCTGATTTTGCGCCAACACATACTATCTCCGCTTTGCATGGAACAGGCGTTGGTGATTTATTTAAAACAATTGATAAAGTTTATCAAAGTGCCCATGTTGCTTTATCAACAACGAATCTGACAGCACTTTTAGAATCAGCTCTTGAAGCCCATCAGCCGCCTTTAGTACGTGGAAAACGTATCAAACTACGTTATGCGCATTGTGGTGGACATAATCCACCTACCATCGTTATCCATGGTAATCAAACCGATGAATTGCCTGCAAGTTATCAAAAATACCTGTCTAACTTTTTTATCAAGGCATTAAAATTAGAAGGTACGCCGGTTAAAGTTATTTGCAAATCCGGCGAAAATCCATATGCTCACAAACGTAATACCTTAACGCCGCGCCAAATTTATAAAAAACGCCGCTTAATGAAATACGTAAAGAGCAAATAGTTAAAGCGATTTATCATTTCATAACCCCTCATCAATGCAAAAGCTAAAGGAATAGCTTTTGCGCGATATTGTGTAATTACAATTATTTATTTTGTTACCTTTCTTGATTTTGTCAGATGCTTTTTGTTAGTATGGCAAAAATTTTGACATAAAAATGGTGACACATGAGTCTGTTTGGGCCCAAGAAAAAAGATAAAATTACAAGCCGCTTTTTTAAAAATGATGTAGAGCGGGAAAAAATCAGGGCCAAATTAAAGAAGAGACTAAAAAACATCAGCATTTATGGTGAACGCCATATTATAGAGATCTCAAATGAAAACCCCACACCGCCGCATTTGAGTGCGCAACTTGCAAGCAAAAAACAGCTACATGTACTTATCACTAAAAATAGTCAAACGAATGAAATTAAGACCTTTGTTTATGATCCTTTGGATCCTCATTCTAAATTAG
This sequence comes from Uncultured Candidatus Berkiella sp., assembly GCA_964496435.1. Lineage (GTDB taxonomy): Bacteria > Pseudomonadota > Gammaproteobacteria > Berkiellales > Berkiellaceae > Berkiella. The sequence continues at coordinate 69,411 of CAZBZP010000009.1, read as the reverse complement.
GAGAGGGCGGGCAAGGTTGTGTCTTTATTGCGGAAAATTTAAGCACTAAGGAAATGGTTGCCTTAAAATGTCATGCTTGTGGTGTGCTATATGAAGATATTGAAAGAGAAAGGCGCAATTTAGCTATTGTGCAACAATTAGAGGGCTCTGCTGTTATAGCGAAAACACCAGGCGTTGATGTATCAATGCTTGCAAATGACACAATGGATCTTGAATACTTTAGCATCATGAAACTGCAAAAAGGCAAAGAGTTACTACATGTTTTATATGATATTGATAAAACAAAACAAGCAACAGATCCTGCGTTCTACATCAGATTAAATTTAGATATAAAAACAAAATTATCACTGGTCTTAGGCATTTTGAAAGCCGTACATACAGAAACCCATCAGCTATATGGTTTGGCTCATAAGGATCTTAAGCCAAGTAATATTTTGGCAGTTACTTATGGTATGAGAACTAAAATGGCACTTATCGACTGGGGCTCAAGTGTCGTTTGCAAAACTGTCAATCATGGTGAAAAACCTGAAACAAACAAAGAGTTTTCCGCCTCCCAAGGATATACCGCACCAGAATTATTTCACAAAGATAGACCAGCCTATAGTTTTGCTCAGGATTATTGGTCGCTTGGCGTATTGATAGCTGAAATTATCAGCGATGAAAATTTTCAAGGGAACTTACAAAATTGGCTCAGTAAAGCGATTAGTTTAGATCCCATAGCAATACCCGAATTAAGATTAGATGATTTAAATACATTAATGCCTAGTGTATTTTCAGATAACCTAGCTTCAATAAAATTTGAGAGCGAAATTGATAAAGAAGCTTATGAGATTTTGCTTTCATTGGTTAAGCAATTAGTCGTCCCTCTTGATGCGCGCAATCTTCTTGCGGCTCATGTGAATGATGGCCATCCTTTAACAGCGACTATCGATAAATTAAATAAAGTATTTCTAAAATATATAACACCGCAAAGTAAAACATATGTAGATGAAATTTCAAGAACGGGTTTGAGAGCTTATCGAAGACGAATGTCTAATGTTGCCTCATCATCAAGTGTCTCCTCGAGCGTCCAAATTAATCATTCTCCTATTGCTGAACTGGTTTCTGAGCAAAAAGCAGAACAATTGCCTAGCTACAATAACTCATCTAGCGCTGCATTTACTGCGCCAGTTTTAGAAGAAGAATCTACCTTGATAGATACTAAAATTGATAAATTGCAAGAAGATTTAACAACAATAGAAATATCAAGCGAAGACTATGAGAAAATTAATTATTATTTGACTCAAATCGCTATGCAGGATGATATAGGTGATGAGCAAGATGATGATGAATTAACGGCAGAAATATTGGAAGAAGATGAATCTAAAGCAGAAGAAAAACTTTCTCAAATTTTGCAAACTAGCGAGCAGAGCTCAGAATTTGAATTAGCGATTATAAATGATACCAAGCGTAACTTATCACATTATAGAACGACGAGTTTAGAAGCATATCGCCGTTATAGACATTCCTTAACGGTGGCTGCCAGTTTGGTTGAAAGTGAGAATGATGATGCACTTGATAACCAAACCAAACTAGCGCCAGATGTCTAGTAAAGCCCCTTTGTTAAGGGGTAATGTCTATATTAATTCAATTTATTGACGATGCTTTCAAAGGTGCCGGTGCCCAGCTGTGTTTTAATTTGTTGATTAAGGCTTAATTGCGCTGTACTTTGAATCACTTTCCCTTCTTGTGTGCTGACAATTGCATAACCCCTGCTTAAAGTTGCTAAAGGGCTCACTGCATGTAATTTTGCGCTAAGAACAGATAACTGGAAATTTGCTTTCTCAAGCCTATTTTGAATTGCTTGATAAAGTCTTTTTTGCAATTGTTCGCCTAGCTGAAAAGCTTGTTGAATAATCATCCCAGGATGTACCAGGCGCTTTTCAAGATTATCCAAATGTTGCGCACTAAATGATAAACGACGTTGCATCGCGTTAATGAGCCGTTGTTTCTTGTGTTCGAATACTTGGATTAATTCTTGTGTATCAGGGGTAATCGTTTCGGCAGCAGCTGAGGGTGTTGGGGCACGTCTGTCTGCAACAAAATCAGCAATAGTAAAATCGATTTCATGGCCAATGCCGGTGATGGTGGGTAATCTGCTGGCGTAAATGGCTTTGGCCACGCTTTCTTCATTAAAGCACCAAAGATCTTCTAAACTGCCGCCGCCACGGGCAATAATAATCACATCAATTCCTTGATGTTGATTGGCCGATTCAATGGCTCGCACAATTTCTTTTTCAGCTCCTTTGCCTTGTACTTGTGTATGGAAAATACTGACATTAGCAATGGGGTATCGTCTTTTGAGTACGCTCAGAATATCTTGGATGGCAGCACCCGTATGGGAGGTCACAATACCAATATGCTTGGGGTAGGGTGGAAAGGGTTTTTTATGAAGTGGATCAAATAAGCCTTGGGCTTGTAACTTGTTTTTGAGCGCTTCAAAGGCCTTTTGTAAAGTGCCAACCCCGGATTCTTCCATCTGGGTGATAATGAGTTGGTAATCTCCACGTTCTTCATAAATGCTAACCTGTGCACGTACAAGTACTTCTAGACCATCTTTGGGTGTGAAGTTCAAATGTCGATTTGAACCCTTAAACATTGCGCAGCGCACTTGGGCTGATTGATCTTTTAAGGTGAAATAGATGTGTCCTGAACGGGGCATCGAGACATTTGATAATTCACCTTTTACCCAAACTAATTGAAAAACTTCCTCTAATCTTGAGCGAGCGGCTTGGTTTAGCTGCTGAACTGTGAAAACAGCTTTGCCATCAATGCTTTCCATCTGAGTGAACATACACAGGCCTTTTCTTTACATGTGAAAATGGGGTAAAATATGCGATTATTTTTATCTAATGGGGGTACAGTTTATGACTATGCGGATTATTGAAGATGCGCTCACATTTGATGACGTCCTACTCGTGCCCGCCCATTCTGCCGTTCTTCCTAAAGACGTCGATCTTAAGACAAGATTGACGCGAACAATAAAGCTTAACATTCCTTTAGTGTCGGCTGCAATGGATACGGTTACCGAAGCAAAATTAGCTATCGCCCTAGCGCAAGAAGGGGGCATCGGTATTATTCACAAAAATATGTCCATCGAATCACAGGCCGAAGAGCTTCGTAAAGTTAAAAAATTTGAAAGCGGCGTTGTTAAGAACCCAATTACAGTAAAACCAACAACACGTATCGGTGAGCTTTTACGACTTGTTGATAGTTATGGCATATCGGGCGTTCCTGTTGTTAATGACCAAGATGAGTTGGTCGGCATTGTGACTCATCGTGACTGGCGTTTTGAGAATGATCATAGCCTGCCCGTGGCAAGGATTATGACCCCCAAAGAACGTTTAGTGACTGTGCCAGAAGGCACGCAGATGAGTGATGTTGTGGGACTCTTTCGTGAGCATCGTTTAGAAAAAATATTAATCGTTAACGATGATTTTAAACTCAGAGGTTTGATAACCGTAAAAGATTTACAAAAAGCCAAAGACAAACCATTGGCATGTAAAGATGATTCAGGCCGTTTGTGCGTGGGCGCTGCGGTAGGTACAGGAAAAGACACCGAAGATAGAATCAGCGCTTTAGTCGCTGCAGGTGTAGATGTGGTGGTGGTTGATACCGCACATGGTCATTCCCAAGGCGTTATTGATAGAGTGCGTTGGGTTAAAGAACACTACCCTGATCTTCAAGTTATTGCCGGTAACGTTGCTACCGCTGATGGCGCACTTGCCCTCGTGAAAGCAGGTGCAGATGGCGTGAAAGTAGGTATTGGCCCTGGTTCCATTTGTACCACGCGTATTGTGGCGGGTGTGGGTGTTCCCCAAATCACGGCTATACATAATGTGGCTAATGCACTAGCAAAATTACAAGTGCCTGTCATTGCCGATGGTGGTGTTCGTTATTCAGGCGATATAGCTAAAGCTATTGCTGCTGGCGCTTCTTCCGTGATGGTCGGCAGTTTGTTAGCCGGTACCGATGAAGCACCTGGTGAAACAATTTTATATCAAGGACGTTCTTATAAATCATATCGTGGTATGGGCTCGCTGGGTGCCATGGCACAACGTCAAGGTTCCAGTGATCGCTATTTCCAATCAATGGATCAAGGTGCTGAAAAACTAGTACCAGAAGGCATTGAAGGCCGTGTTCCTTATAAGGGCACGATGCTTAATGTGGTTCACCAGCTCATGGGCGGTTTACGCTCTAGCATGGGTTACACCGGTGTTTCCAACATTGATGCTTTGCGCACGGAAACGCAATTTGTTCGCATCACCAATGCAGGCATCAGAGAGAGCCATGTACATGATGTGACTATCACCAAAGAGCCGCCAAATTATCATAAAGACTAAGAGTATAAACATGCTAAGTACCCAAAATAAAATCTTAATTTTAGATTTTGGTTCACAATATTCACAATTAATTGCAAGAAGAGTGCGCGAAGCCGGTGTGTATTGTGAAATGCATGCTTTTGATTGGTCGCAAGATAAAATTCGCGAATTTGCGCCAAGCGCAATAATTTTATCGGGCGGGCCAGAGTCGGTTCATTTAGAAAATACGCCTAAAATTCCCCAAGTTGTATTTGATTTACAATGCCCTTTGCTCGGAATTTGCTATGGTATGCAAGCCCTGGCGCACCAATTAGGCGGTAAAGTCGCGCCTTCAGGCAAAAGAGAATATGGCCATGCTCAAATTTCCATTGAATCATCAAATACCTTATTTGATGGATTGCAAACAATGGATGTGTGGATGAGCCATGGTGATAAAGTTGTTGAATTACCAACAGGCTTTAAAACAGTCGCATCTAGTAATAACTGCGCTATAAGCGCGATGGCAGATGAAGCACGTCATTATTATGGATTGCAATTTCATCCAGAAGTAACGCATACCCAAGACGGGCAAGCATTACTTGAGAGTTTCTTATTTGATATCTGCCAAGTAAAAGCTGATTGGACACCAGTCAATATCATTGAACAATTGGTCAGTGATATCAAAGAACAAGTTGGCACTGAAAATGTATTACTCGGCTTATCAGGCGGTGTTGATTCAGCTGTTGCTGCAGCCTTGATTCATCGCGCTATTGGTGACCAATTAACCTGCATGTTTATAGATAATGGTTTGCTACGTCAAGATGAAGCAACCCAAGTGATGTCTACTTTTGCTGAACATATGGGTGTAAAAGTGATTCATGTTGATGCCGCAGCTGTTTTTTATGAAGCGCTGCAAGGTGTCACTGATCCAGAAGACAAACGTAAAGCAATTGGTAAAACCTTTGTCGAGATTTTTGAAAAAGAATCTGCAAAATTAAGCGCTATAAAATGGTTGGCCCAAGGCACTATTTATCCTGATGTGATCGAATCAGCAGGCAGCAGTACAGGTAAAGCCCATGTGATTAAATCACATCATAATGTGGGTGGTTTGCCTGAAAAAATGCATTTAAAATTGTGTGAGCCTTTGCGCATGTTATTTAAAGATGAGGTGCGTAAGATTGGTTTGGCTTTAGGATTGCCTGAAAAAATGGTGATGCGTCATCCTTTCCCAGGCCCTGGTTTAGGGGTGCGTATTTTAGGGGAAGTGAAACCGCAATTTGCGGATTTACTTCGTCAAGCAGATGCTATCTTTATCGAAACATTGCATGAATTTAATTATTACCAGAAAGTAAGCCAAGCATTTGTTGTCTTTCTCCCTGTCAAAGCCGTTGGGGTGATGGGTGATGCCAGAAGTTATGAATATGTGGTTTCATTACGTGCAGTGGAAACAACGGATTTCATGACGGCAACCTGGGCACAATTACCTTATGAATTATTAGCACATGTCTCAAATCGCATTATCAATGAAATTAAAGGTATTGCGCGTGTGACCTATGATATTTCAAGCAAGCCGCCGGCAACGATTGAATGGGAATAGAAAATACCCCTGCTCCTACGGACCTTCCCCCTTTACGAAAGGGGGAGGGAGAAAGTGAGCGAAGCGAACAAAGTGCCCTCTTTTGTAAAGAGGGCCTCGCTGTTAGCGAGATGGGAGATTTACATTGGATGCAACAAGCCTTAGAACTTGCCAAGCTTGCCGAGGAAAAAGGTGAGGTGCCTGTAGGGGCCCTCATTGTGCGGGATAATCAAGTAATTGGCCAAGGCTATAATCAACCGATAGCAACGCACGACCCAAGCGCGCATGCTGAAATCCAAGCTATTCGCCAAGCCTGCCTTCATGCTAAGAATTATCGCCTAATAAACACCACGATGTATGTTACTTTGGAGCCTTGCGCGATGTGTGCGGGCGCTATTATTCACGCCAGAATCAGTCGTGTTGTTTTTGGGGCAACAGATCCACGCACGGGTGCTGCGGGAAGCGTTTTTAATATATTACAAGAACCTTTATTAAATCATCGCTGCGAAGTTAGTGCGGGTATAGAAAAAGAAGCCTGCGCGCACATTTTAAAAAACTTTTTCAAAAATAAGCGCGCAGTAGTCTAGCTTAGCTATCTCCTGAACGAAGTCTTCTGTTGGTTTGAGGGATAGCGCAGTCATTCTCATAATCGCTATCAGTGTCGCTGTCATATTGATCTAGATCAGCTGTTGCAAAATAACGTGGTACCCAAACAGGATTACTAGGTAGTTCAGGCATTTCTTGCGCTTCAACAGGCATAGGGTTAGGTTCATTTATTTGAACAGCATTTCGATTCCTACGTTCTTCGAGATAGTTGAGGCCATAATTGAGGCCATAACCGATACCTAATCCAGTGTAATAGAGCCCATAGCCGATACCTAAACCAGTATAATATAAACCGTTTGCTATTAATGCTGGAATGTCTCTTGTCAAAGTATTAAAAGCATTATACGCAGCTAAATCATCTGCTACGATATGACTAAACAATTGGTACCTTTGTCTTTCTTCAACGGCCTTTTGGTCACCAATTAAATATAAATCCGCGTCTGATATTTTTGAGCCTTGCATATTCATCTCTCTTATGGCTTGTAATTCACAATAAGGCAATTGTATTTCTATGCTTTTCAAAGGCAATCAAAAAATGATATCTGGCTTTCTGGGGCTAGTGACTGACCAATTTTCCTTGCATTTGAAAAAAGCATTTGGCAATATGACGCGATTTTTGCAACAGGAGAAATCATGGCTGCGTCGGGTCCTATAAGTTCAGATTCAACGAAAACAAAAGGTAATGGTGTAAAAGAATGGATGTTATTCGCCCTATATCCCTTTGCAAAAACTGCTATCATTCCCTTTACACAACCGATTGCCAAAGTGGCGACTATTCAGCAAAAAAGCACCACCTCAGAAAGTGGTTTTTTAAATTTTATTAAAGCAGCGAAAAAAATTTATAAAGCAAGCGGTTTATCGGGCTTTTTTCATGGCACCACGCCTACGATGACAAGAGAACTGTTTAAATCAAGTTATAAAGCCCCACTACAAATATATGCTTATGATATTGCTACAAACATGGTTTCAGAAGATGTTATGGCAAGTGATCTACTTAAAGGTTGTGTCGCAGGCGGTATTTTTGGCACAGCCGATTCTTTAATTGCAGGCCCAATAGATCGCTATAAAACAAAGGTAATGACACAAGATCATAAAACAAGCTTGTGGCAATATCTGCAAGCTATTTTTTCTCATGCGCAAACAAAACAACATGCCTCATGGGTGGCATTAAATGAACTCTATCGCGGCCTTGGCGTTACAGCAGCAAAACAATCTGTAGTTAATTCTGTGTTTTTTGTAACGCATGATTTAGCAAATCAAGCGGTGAAACCTTACCAAGAAGAACACAAAAAAACTGCGCTTATTTTTAGCACTTTGGTGCCTGGTGTTGCAGCAGCTTTTGTTGGCGCTCCCTTGGATGTGTTAAAGACGCTGAGTCAGCAACATATCGGCGTAAACCAAGGTATTTTAGCTTTATTAAATCAAGTGATAAAACAAAGTGGTTTTAAAGGATTGATGGCCGGTATACCCGCAAGGTGCATGCTCATTGCCAGTGGTTATTCACTCAATGCATTTGTGCTTAATCTGATTAAAGAGAACAGGCAGGCGTCGCAAGTAAAGCCTGAGGCATCAATTGAAATTTCTTTGAATACTTTAATCGATAAACTTAGTCAGCTATCTATTGTTGAAATTGAAGAACATCCCCCAGCAAGAAATTTCTTGCCTTCGCAGCTTACCTGGTTGGATGCAGAATGCCCCTTTTCAGCAGAGGTGGTTCAAGATACGCACATTAGGAGAACCCAAGCGCGCAAAAATAACTTATAGGACATCCAATAAGACAAACTACAGGGACACCCAAGAGTTAAGATGACAGCCAGATGATTTTAATTAACGGTTTTATTGGATGTCCCGAAGTGTTTTGGATGTCTCGAAGTGTTTATAGGTTAGCTGCTATTATTAGCGGCAACATAACCATTTACTTGCTTGACGCTTAGTCTTTGCTTTAGGGGGAATAGCTGTATCCACAATTATATTATAAAGTGAAACTCTTTTTTCTATGTCTTGGAGAGCAGTGCCAACATTAAGTCGTCTGCTCAAAGCAGGTGTATTCATAACAAATTCCGCAATATGTGGGAAATAACTTAAATCAATTATTTTTGATTCATCATAATTAGCTGCTTCGATTAAAGTTGGTGTATTTAATACATTCCTTAATTTTGGTGGCTTTTTTGTTAAATCGCTGATTTCTTCTTCGCTGAGTATATTCATAAGTTCAGGTGTATCTAAAATAATTTTTCGCACAGTTGCATACTTTTGACCCAGTCGTACTATGTCTGCAGTTCTAACAACTGTCCGAAGACTATCTGTATTTAGGATATGTTCAGCAACAATTTGATCGACTGCTCCTAAAATAAATAAGGTTTGATAATCAAGTATTTTAGCTAAGTCTGGTGTTTTAACTAATCTTATTGCAAGCTGCTTATTACTTTTAGCAATGAAGAAAAGCGAATCAGTATTTAGCTGTAAGCTAAACTCTGGGGTATCTAGAAGCAACTCACAAAGGGTTTTGTAGGGCGCGCCCAGATAACACCATAATGTAAACGGATCATTTTCATCTTGAACTCCTGTTAAAAACCGCTTATACATTTCTTTAACGTTAAAAATGCTTGTTTCGTCTGCTTCAAAATGATTTCCAAATATGTACAAGTCAGCAGGATCAAGTTTATCATTAAGCGCTGGTGTGCTTAAAATGTGCTCAGCAATACATTTATGGACTTCGCCTAACTTTACTAAACAAGCGCTATCAAGTTGATCGCAAATGCTTTGTGTCCTTAACATATGCCAAGCTGTGTCGACGTCATTTTGAGCTAGAATTGCCATATCATATAAGTTAAGCCTATTGCACAGATCTGGCGTGTTTAAAATATGCATTGCAATAGTGGGCATATTTTTACCTAATTCCCTCAAGCAAAGACTGCTCATATTTTCGTAATTTGCAGGATTTCTTAAAATTTCTTGTACAGCTGATTGAGAACGCTTACCTAAATTAACTAATTCATCTTCTGATAAATCCCCACGAGAAAGTAAGGATTGAACAATTTCTGGAACAAATCCTGCAATTTGTAGTACTTCAAAGAAGTTCAGTTGTTTACGCAAAGATTCATCTTTTAAGATAAAAAGCGCATCGGTTTCATTTTTACAAGATTTGATTAGTTCATAGACACTTTTTCTTGCTACAAATAGTTGTTTGTCAATACTTAGTTTTTTCCTCTTGAGTTCAGCATCACTATCACTTTCAGATGAATTAATTTGTTCATCGAGTTCTTCATTTTGCACTCTCATTTTTTTTACTACGTCATTAAATTTTTTAGAAACTGTATTTATAGCATTGTCACCAACAACACAGTAAGCGGGTACTCTACTAAAAATTTCTCGTACCAAGTCATCAGGCAATGAGTTAATAGCGCTGTTTGTTCCTAAAAATGGAGTGGGACTTTCCAAAACAGGGGTAGCAATCGAGGATCGGGAATTGAAAGCGTTGTTTTGAGGTGCAACGACATATTGTGGTTGAGTAAAAATATGTCTAAGGAATGATTTAAAAGCTGTAAACATCATAACTCCACTATTTAGGTATGGGAAAGGTAAACATTAATTGAACGACTTGGCTTAGCAACTACAAACCATTTTTAGCTCCCTTCTCATCTCTTACCCCTTGAGATTCAATAATATTCATCATTGCGTCGAACACTCCTAACTTGTCTTGTAAGATTTTTTTATCTTTTTCTTTTAGGTGTGTGCATAGCGTAGTTGTGTCTAAAATGTATTTAGCAGTTATGGGGTAATCGCTGCATATATCTAAATATTGGGTGCTAAACTGATTATCAAGCAGTAATTCAGGGTTGTTTATAAGTTCTCTCAGCCTGTGTTTAGGTTTGCTTAAGGCCAAGATGTCTTCTTGGCTAAGCTTATCTAGAAGCTGAGGTGAATTTAAAATATTATCTCGTACGCTTTCATACTTTTGAGCAATTTTCACTATTTGTGCATTGCTAAGTAGATCGTAAAGCTCTTGTGTTTTAAAAATATGCTCAGCAACAAGCTGGTTTTTCTCGCCTAATGTATGAATCATTTCAAGAAGTTTTTTAACTAATCTCGGGGTCTTTAGTATAGCGATGGCAAGCTGTGGATGCGTTTGACCAATACTGAAAAGCATATTGCTATCAAGCTGTTCGCATAACGCTGGTGTATCTAATAGATGTTTGCAAAGTGGTTGATAGGCTAAACCCGAATTTAGCCATGAAGATAAGGACATTTTAAGATCATGGGTTTTAGCATATTCTGTTTTATATCTTTCAAATATCTTTTTAGCACTAAAAACACTAGATTCTTCTTTTTCGAAATGATTACCAAATCTATAAATTTTTAGGCTATGAACTTTATTATCTAATTCTGGTGTATTTAAAATATATGCTGCAATGCTTTTATGGACCTCACCTAATAACGTTAAGTCATCACTAGAAAGATTCTGACAAAGCTCTGGTGTTTTTAAGATATACAAAGCAATCTCTTCATGATGTTGACCTAGGTATGCCAAACATAGGCTATTAAGCTTTTTGTATAATGCTGGGGTTCTCAAAATATGCCATGCTGCAGTCAGGTGGTATTTTCCTAAAATAATTAAATCATTAGGACGAAAATTGCCCCCAAGTGATGAAGTTGTTAAAATCTGCAACGCAATAAATGGATTGTTTTTACTTAAATTAAGCAAACCGAAATCTGAAATTTTTTGGTAATGTTTAGGTGAGGCTAAAATCGCTTGAGCGGCAGCTTGAGATCGTGAACCTAAATTAACTAATTCCCATTCTGACAAATTTCTTTCTTTGAGCAACGCATGTGTAATTTCTTTAACAAAACCTGCGATTTGTAATAATTCAAAGAACCTTAGTTGTTTTCGTAGAGATTGATTTTTTAATATATAAAGTGCATCAGCTTCGTTTTTGCAAGAGTTTATAAGTTCTCGGACACTTTTAATTATACTTTTTTGCTGAATAAGCTTTTTTCCATTTTCATTAAACTTTTTTGAAACAGTCTGTAAAGCTTTATCGCCAATAAAATAAGAAGGCGGCAGTTTGCGCAATATTTCCCCTATCATATCATCAGGCAAATTAAAGTCGCTTTGTGATGTAAGAGGCTTCGTTGAACTAGCTAAAATTGGTTCATCAAGGGTTGGTCTAGATATAAATCCATTGGATTGAGTAGCAACAAAGTATAGTGGTTGGGGGAAAAAGAATTGAAAGAGTGACTTAAAAAGGCGAAACATTCTATTTCCTGTATTTGTGTCGTAAAAAATACTACATTTATACAGGTTGAAAACTAACTCGTCAAGAGATTAACTATTAAACAAGTTATTCAGCTAAAACTAAAAGTGAATGGTCGATCAAGGCCCGCTTTCGCTAGATGTTGCAGGGCTAGGCTGGGCTGCGGCGAAGTTTAGGCTGCCATAGCCTCTGGCTAAGGCAGCCTAAATCCAGTACGATCTCGCTACTCCCATCCTCTATAAAAAAGTGTAAAGACCTAGACATGCTAAGATTAGTTGGTGAATTGGCTCATTCCGAATTTAGACTTTCCCAAATTTTGACACGCTTGCAACAAATTGCACCCCACATCAAAACATTAAAGTCTCACTATGAATATTTCATCGAGACTGATGCGCTAAGCGAAGATCAGCAAAACCAACTCAAGGAATTACTCAATGCAACAGTCGATGTAAATGCACCAAAGCATGCTATAGGGGTGCTGCCGCGTTTTGGTACCCAATCACCTTGGGGCTCAAAAGCACTCGATATTTGCCACAATGTAGGTTTAAAAGCCGTTCAAAAAGTTGAACGCGCTATTGTTTATGAAATAAATCTAGATTGGCAACAGCTTGATAAAGCCCAACAAAAGCAACTGCTTAATGAGCTGCACGATAAAATGACCGAATCTGTAATCACAGATTGGCAAGAAGCTGCTGCTTTATTCCAACATCAGGCGCCAGAACCTTTAACGCATATCTCAATTTTGACGAAAGGCATCCAGGCCTTGATGCAAGCCAATCTTGATTTGGGACTTGCATTATCACAAGACGAAATTGATTATCTTTATGCTGCCTATCTTAAGTTGGAACGTAATCCGACAGATGTTGAACTGATGATGTTTGCACAAGCAAACTCCGAGCATTGTCGCCATAAGATTTTTAAAGCAAACTGGGAAATCGACGGTCAAGCACAAACTGACACGCTTTTTGGCATGATTAAAAATACCTATGTGCATAATGCTAAAGGCGTATTATCTGCATATCATGATAATGCTGCTGTTGTGCAAGGCTATGGTAGCGCACGTTTTTATTGCGACGATGAGGGTGTTTATCGTCAACATCAAGCGCCTTCGCATTTGCTCATGAAAGTGGAAACGCATAATCATCCCACTGCCATTGAACCTTTTGCGGGTGCTGGCACCGGCCAAGGTGGCGAAATCAGAGATGAAGGCGCAACTGGCAGAGGCGCTAAACCCAAAGCAGGTCTAACAGGTTTTAGTGTTTCCAATTTACATATTCCAGGTTTTGCACAAGCATGGGAAGGTAATGCACATTATCCTTCACGCATCAGCTGTGCGCGTGACATCATGTTAAAAGGCCCCATTGGCGGCGCAGCATTTAATAATGAATTTGGCCGACCAAACCTCTGTGGTTATTTTAGAAGCTTTGAACAAGTGCGCCAAACCCAAGATGGTGCATACCAAGCTTATGGCTATCATAAACCTGTGATGCTTGCTGGTGGCATGGGCAACATCATGAGCCCTCATGTGAATAAGAACAAATTTCAACATGGCTCTTTGCTCATTGTGTTAGGTGGGCCAGCCATGAAAATTGGTTTAGGGGGCGGTGCCGCTTCCTCGGTTGCTTCAGGCACAAGTAAAGAAGAGCTTGATTTTGCTTCCGTACAAAGACAAAACCCAGAAATGCAGCGTCGATGCCAAGAAGTCATAGACAGATGTTGGGCATTAGGTGAACACAACCCTATCCTTTCCATTCATGATGTTGGCGCTGGTGGTCTTGCAAATGCCTTGCCCGAAATTGTTAACGATTGCGAGATGGGCGCCAAAGTTAATTTCAGAGCTATTCCAAATGCAGAAATCAGTATGTCTCCGCTGGCGTTGTGGTGTAATGAATCACAAGAACGCTATATGTTGGCCATTCATCCAGATGCTTTAGAAAAATTCACACAGATTGCTCAAAGAGAGCGTTGCCCCTTTGCGGTTATTGGGGTTGCCCAAGAACAACAAATGCTTGAAGTGGATGATGCGCTTTTTGAGAATAAGCCTATTGATTTACCTTTATCAGTTCTTTTTGGCAATCCACCCAAAACCTTCAAAAAGGTTGAATCATCCAAAAGGCAAGAAAATCAAATCAACACTAGTTTGATATCGATAGAAGAAGCTATTAGCAGAGTGCTGCAATGTCCTACTGTTGCTGATAAATCATTTTTAATTACGATTGGTGATAGAACAGTAGGGGGCCTAACAGCGCGCGATCAAATGGTTGGCCCATATCAAGTACCTGTTGCTGATTGCGCAGTTACAGCAACTAATTACCAAGACTATACCGGTGAAGCGATGAGCATGGGCGAGCGTTCTCCGATTGCGATTACGCAAGCTGCAGCGAGTGCCAGAATGAGCGTGAGCGAAGCGGTGCTGAATATCTTAGCGACAGATATTGCGAGTCTTTCTGACATCCGGTTGTCTTGTAATTGGATGGCTGCTTGCAACACAGAACATTATGATGCGGATTTATTTGCTGCTGTAAAGGCGGTAGGTAAAGAATTGTGCCCTACGTGGGATATTACTATCCCCGTTGGCAAAGATTCGCTATCCATGCGCACCCTGTGGCAAGAAGAGAATAAACAGCATGCCGTTACATCACCTGTGACTTTGGTTGTTTCGGCTTTTGCACCAATTCAAGATCATCGTAAAACACTGACGCCTTTACTACAAAACAAATCACAAACAGTCCTATTATTGGTTGATTTAGCCCAAAAGGCGCAGCGTTTAGGGGGTAGTATTTATGCGCAGGTTAGTAATCAAATAGGCACAGATACGCCCGATGTTGATAATCCTCAAGTTATGCAGCAATTCGTAAGTGCATTGAAGCAGTTAAAGGATAGGCAACTTATCTTTGCTTATCATGATAGAAGTGATGGTGGTTTGTTTGTTACCTTGAGCGAAATGGCATTTGCCAGCAAGCAGGGTATATCTATCAGCTTGGATAATTATGCGAAGGATGAAAAAGCCTTAGCAAATGCACTTTTCAATGAAGAGTGTGGCGTTGTCATTCAAATTGAACAATCAGCACTAGAAACAGTGAAAGCCATTTTCACTGATGTTGGTTTAGATAAAGCACTTTATGAAATTGCTTTACTGAATGAGCAGCAAACTATCGACGTTTGCTATCAAGGCAAAACACTTTTTTCACAGCCGCGAGCAAACCTGCAAGCATTATGGTCAAAAACCAGTTATTTGATGCAGCGCTTAAGGGATAACCCTCAATGTGCAGATGAAGCCTATCAGCTTATCGTGGAAGATAAACAGCCTAAATTATTTGTAAATGAAAAGGTTTTACAACAACCGAGCTGGAACAATTTTGTAGCGCCTGCAATCTTGCATAAACCCAAAGTGGCCATTTTGCGCGAGCAAGGGGTTAATGGCCAACTTGAAATGGCTGCTGCATTTACCATGGCTGGCTTTGAAGCTATTGATGTCACGATGAGTGATTTACTCAATGGGCAGACCTTGCATCAGTTTAACGGTATTGCTGCTTGTGGTGGTTTCTCTTATGGAGATGTGCTGGGTGCAGGTAAGGGCTGGGCAAAGACAATCTTGTTCAATGAGCGACTCAGTGCTTTATTCCGTGAATTTTTCGAACGTGAGAATACTTTCACCCTAGGCGTTTGTAATGGCTGCCAAATGTTATCCTCCTTAAAATCCTTAATTCCAGGTGCTGATAATTGGCCTCAATTTGTACGCAATACCTCCGAACAATTTGAAGCACGTTTAAGCATGGTTGAAATAACACAAAATAATTCAATATTGCTAAAAGACATGCACCAGTGGCAATTGCCTATTATTGTTTCGCATGGTGAGGGCAGGGTGGAATTTGGTCAGAAAGCTAAAATTGATGATAGCCTGCTTGTGATGCGCTATATTGATAATAATGCCAAGCCAACGCAAGTGTATCCGTTTAATCCTAATGGCTCAGCGCAAGGCATGACAGGGTTTAGCTCCCAAGATGGGCGAGCAACAATTATGATGCCGCATCCAGAGCGTTCAGTAAAAGCCTGGCAACTATCCTGGTCCCCCTTCAGTGGAGATAGTCCTTGGATGAAAATCTTTATTAATGCAAGAAATTGGTTGAGATAAGATGCTCAAATACATCACGCGCAAAGATAAGCAAAGCCAAAAAGAATGGATTGAAACATCTCTTACGGGCAAGCAACTGATGGTTATGCCCTTACTCAATAAGGGCACTGCTTTTTCGCCTGATGAACGTATTGAACTTAAATTACTCGGCAAATTACCTTACCGTGAAGAGACATTAGAAGAACAACTATTTAGAATTAAAAATCAATATTCACGCTATACCAGCAATTTACAAAAATACATCTATTTGAATAATTTGCATGATAAAAACGAAATACTCTACTACAAATTTTTATCAGATAATTTAGCAGAAACCTTGCCGCTAATTTACACGCCAGGTGTAAGTACCGCCGTCAAAGAATTTTCTCATGAATTTCGACAACCCAGAGGTCTTTATATTGCTTATCCAGACAGGGATAGATTAAGTGAGATTTTAGATAATCGTACACATGCAGATATAAAATTAATGGTTGTCACCGATGGTGAACGCATATTAGGTATAGGGGATCAAGGAATAGGGGGAATGGATATTCCCGTCGCTAAATTGGTCGTTTACAGCCTTTGTGGACTGAATCCCTATCACGCTATTCCTATTATGTTGGATGTGGGTACTGATAACCAAGAACTACTGAATAACCCTTTGTATTTAGGCTGGCGACATCCTCGTTTAAGAGGCAAAGAATATGATGATTTTATTCACTCATTTGTCGAGCTAGTGCACCAAAAATTTCCACAATCCATGTTACATTGGGAAGATTTTGGCATTCAAAATGCCCGTAAAATTTTAGAAAAATATCGCAACTATCATTGTACCTTTAATGACGATATGCAAGGCACCGGCGTGGTCACCTTGGCTGCCTTACTCGCGGCAGTTGCTGCGACTGCCAAGCCGATGAAAGAACAACGCATCATCGTTTTTGGTGCGGGCACAGCAGGGGTAGGGATTGCAGATCAGCTTTTTAATGCGATGTGTCGAGATGGGATGAGTGAAGCTGATGCAAGACGTCAGTTCTGGTTAATCGACAGGGACGGTTTATTGCGAGAAGGGATGAATTTAGCAGATTTCCAAAAGCCTTACGCAAGACCTAGCACCGAAAAGGAATGGCAAGGGGCCAGTGATCTTCTCACTGTGGTCAAAGCAGCTAAACCAACGATATTAATTGGTTGCTCCACCGTACGGCATGCTTTTAATGAAGACGTTGTTAAAGCAATGAGTGCACAGTGCGAACATCCCATCATTTGTCCTTTATCTAATCCAAACGAAAAGTGTGAAGCCGATCCAGAAGATCTCATTAAATGGACGAAGGGTACAGCGCTGATAGCAACAGGCAGTCCCTATGCACCCGTTGAATTTCAAGGAAAAGCCTACCATATCACCCAATGCAACAATGCACTTTCCTTTCCAGGAATAGGTATTGGCAGTTTGGCCACAAAGGCAAAAGAAGTTACTGATAACATGCTCTGGGCCGCTGCAAATGCCATTAGCGAGCATTCCCCTGTGCGCAAAGATCTGACACAGACCTTGTTACCCGCGATAAGTGATATAGCCAAGATTGCACCGCATGTCGCTTTAGCTGTTGCCAAACAAGCTATTGCAGATGGTGTAGCTTTAGAGCAACCTGCTTTAGATCTTGAAACATTCACGCAAGATAATATTTGGAAGCCTTATTACAGGCCCATTAAACACAATCCAAATATCTAATTCGCATATGAATTATATCATCCGCTTTAAAACATCATCCTTTGCTACAAAGTGATGATAGAGCGCTGCAATGACATGTAATGAAACAAAAGCAATGATGGCATAAGAACACCACACATGCGTGTGATATAAAAAATTGCCTAATTGTTCATTTTTCTGTGCAAAGGCAGGGATGTTAAAAAGTCCAAACACGCCAATGCTTCTGCCACCATAAAGGCCCATTAAAATACCGCTGATGGGTTGTAGCAACATGGCAACATAAAGTAGAAAATGCATAAGCTTTGCAGCGACTTGATGCGCGGGTGTCATGCTAATTGGCATGCGTGGGCGTGTCCCGACATGACGCCAAATAAGCATTAATAAAGCCAAGCCTAAAAGCAGTACGCCTACTGATTTGTGTAATAAAATATATTGAAGTTTTTCTGGCGCTTCCTTGGGAAAATATTCTCGTCTGTACACTAAGTAATACTGGAGTACGAATAAGATAAAAATGGACCAATGCAACAACTTTGTTAGACACCCGAATTTATCTGTAGTATTTCTTAACACGCTAATATCCCTTGCCTAGTAGAAAACCTAAAATCGAAAGTCGATTAGCATGAGTATATAAGAATGGGGTTAGGGGTGAAAGGGTATTATTCTTTGTTGGCATCAGGACTTATGTTTGTTTTGTCTTTTCTTGAGAGCTTTGCAATAGCTGAAACATCAATGCCACTGTGCCTAAGCAAGTCTTCCTTCGTCTTGGCATTTAAGCTATCTAATTCTCTATTGAAGGGATCCATGGGGGATAAAATGCTCTTTTGATAGGAGATCCCGAGCAATTTGTGTGCTAAGTATTCGTTGATATGACAAAATGTGTTTAAGTCCTCATTTGGCAACACTTTTATAGGGGCAGAAGATTGTGACAACATATCATGAAGCTCATTATTGCTGAGAATCATCTTGTAAATCATATGATCAATTTTTGTTGTTAAAATTTCATTATCAATCTCAACATAGGTCAACATCAAAGCAACTTCTTGTAAGGAGTCGGTGATGACTTTAATGCGATTGAAATTTTGTAATGAATATTCTCCTGTTGGGCCAGCAAGTTTTCCAATGCAGTCCAGGGAAAGCAAAACATAATTAATCAAATTAAGTTGAAGATGAGGATCAACGGCATGATCTATAGCCACCAAATTGATTCCTGGGCTATATCTTATTAATTCCAATTTTCGCATAGCACTATTGTCTAATGCCCATGCAAAGGATTGCATAAAATCCTTTTTGAGCTCAGTGCTTGCAAATAAATCAAGTGTAGAGCGATATTTTATATCAGGATTAAAATCCATTGTACGATTAATCCCAATATAATCAGGATGTTCAGGTTCAGCTTGTGGAACAGGAAATTCACTTTCTGGCAACAACGTTTTGGTCGTAGTGTAGGATGTTTCTTGAAGATTGCCCAACTGAATAAGGGGGCTCTGCGTTTCTCCCTCTAAGACGCGTAACAGCAATTGCGAATAAGCTTGTTGACCTTGCGTTTCATTTGCCAATTCTATTGCTTTACTATACTTTTTCTCCTGCTTTAAAATAGCATCAATTACTTCTTTTAAATTATGTTGTGCTGAAAATGGATTGTGGCCAGCTGAATCTTTTTCCATAAATTTCTTAATTTTTTCGTTTTTGTGAAAAATATTGAAAAAAGTAGATAAGGATTCAGAGGGTTCTGATAATTCTTCTTTAATAAGAGCTGAAATCTTTTTAAGGTAAGAAGATAGAACTAAATGCAAATCGTGGTCATAATTTTTGTAAACGCGATTGTTTTTGTTTGATATTTCATTAATGATATTTAAAATATCAAGGGATTCACTAAAATGCTCAAGTGCATCATCTGTTTCAAGAATGGCGAGAATGAGTTCTGTTAATTTTGCTTCAGGTTGCTTGGTTTTGAGGTGAAAATCTTCCATGCGGTTTAGCCAATATAACAATTGATTTTTAACACCAGGTAATGTATGAAAATCATTAATATCATAGGTTTTATAATTGTCTGGCTTTATGAATTCGGAAGCATTATTTATAAGACTCATAACTTTGTCAGATTCTAATATTATATCTTTCTTAAAAGTAGGGGGGAGTATTAAATCCGCGTTACTCATGAATACAATCATTTGTTCTATAAAGTCATAGCAAGTTGATGAATCCCTTATGCTATGTTTCTTTTCTTCAACTATCTGCAGTATCCTGCCAACTAATACTCTTTTTTCAAACTCACTACCGGTTTTTCTGTTTGAAGCATTAACAATCTGATCTAAAAGTGTACCTAAATAGGGGATCCCTTCTTGTTCGTAAATGACATTTCGTGAGAGTTTGCTAGGGTTCGTGCTATTGTCAATTTTGGTGTTGCGTTGCGTTTCATTTTCTAATTTTGCTAAACCCAGGCGTTTAATAGCGGGTGTATTTAAAGCTGTGTTAAGAGCCTTTGCTGTAGCGATAGCACCTTTGTCTATGGCTCGCAATGTCGCTTTTTCGATAAAATCATGAATTTTTTTAACTTCAATCAAACTTTCGCGAGCTGTTATGTCAACGCCTTCTTTTTCTATCTGTGTGCTTAAAACCAAAAGAACATAGTCAACAACCAAATTGAAGTACTGATAATAATAGCGAATATCTAAGGCTTTAGGCATCAAGCTGTTTTTAATACGCTCTTTGTCTTGGCGCCAAGCTAAATTTTTCAACTCAGATAGATTGATGTTGGAAAAATGATAAATGAATCCCGACTCAAGCGCATCAACAAATGAGTGCAGAGATTTTTCATTTTCAATCATTAATTTATTATCATCAATTATTTCATAGAGTGTTTTATTGAAATCAAAATGCTGTGCATTTGGCAATACACCATCCCAGAGCGCCAACATACTTGTGTCTGAGGAGGCAGGTGATATTTGTGAAACAATATTGGTAATTGTTTCTGCCAGTTGGGCATATTCATTTTTTTCTTGCAATAACATACAAATTTCGTTAACAGCGTTAATAATGGCTTCATTTGTTGAGGTGTTTTCTGATAACAAATTTGGTGCTTCTAATATGAAGTTAACTTTTAGCACAAATTCTTCTGTAATAGTTTTGTTCTGTAAACTATTAGGTATCTCATGAGCAATAGTATTAAGCATTATTGCAAGCTCTTGTTGTGAAACTTCCCCTTTGGATATTAAATCCATTTGCATTGAAAAGGCATTTGTTTTGTCAACAATCTTCTGAACAAGTAGATCTGAGATTTCATTTGATAATGCTTCAATGCGGGGGGCGTTCTCAGCATTATGAATGGCATATTGTACAAATAAATCTATTTTATCAATGAGCTCACTTTTTTCATACTTTACGTTGATTAAGTTGTTGCCAGTGTCTAGCAATAAATAATTTTTAAGGAAAACCATAGATTCTTCTTGTTTTTCCTCAGTATAACTGTTGAAATTATCTATCAAACCATTTACTAACATGATAGGGTTAATAAAGTCGTGTATGTCAAAGATTGCACTAACAAGGTTGTTTCTGTCTTTTAAAGTAAAAAAATCACCGCGTACAATTCTAAAAAGCAATATGCTTTGAATACCATATTCATCAACGCCGCTGTGTTTCAAGTTGGTATCAACGTTTTCAAGGAGTTCAATGAGCTCATTGAAGGCTTCTTTGGCGAGATTAAAGCGCTCATCTAAAGCAGATATGTAATTATTAAGATCGCTGAAAAATGAAAAAGTATCACCCATCTCATTTATTTTGTTATATAAATCTTTTATTTGATTAATAACGGTAAAATCATTTTTAACAATCAGAAGTTGGATTTTTAAATTTCCATATTCATTTAGTGATTCCTGATAATGGCTCAAACTATCAATCATCGTTTGAAATTCATTTCGGCTAAGCTCATCGTTTTTGAAATCTTCGTTTTGCTCTAGCTCATTCCATAATGCTTCATCTTCAACAACGGTTTGTACTAATTTTTGTTTCAATGGGTCAAAGGTTACAAGGCAAAGAAATTGATTTACATTTCCTTCTAAGACAAGCTGTTTTTCATAGGTGATTGAATGATGAATAAATCTACTAAATTTGTCTAAACCTTGAGTAGAATGGTTAGCTGAGAATGTTTCTATTTCATCAAGCAATATTGCCATTTCTTGTGTTTGATAGGGATTGGTAATGGTCGGGTTATTAATCTTTAGATCTGAAATGAGCCCATATTCATAATTATTTAGCATTACAAATTGTCTCAAGAAATTGAGCAAAGACCTAATTGCGACATCCTCGTCTGTAAAGTATTTCCCCTTGCTAACGGTTGAATTAAAATCTTCTTTGATCTGAGCATAGCTTGGGGTTTGAATTTTTTTCTCAATAAACGCTAAAGTTTTGTTTTTTGTTTCTGAGTCGGGTATTTTTTTTAATTCAAGTATAAAATCACTTAATAGCTGACGTTGTTTTTCAATGTTTAAGTAAATACCATGAATTTTAAGTTCTTGGTCTTTTATTGAATTGCAAACGGAGGCAATATAATCTTTAACATCATCCTTTACTTTTTTAGGGCAATATTTGTTTACAAGATCTTGGACTACTGCTAATTGTAAAGTATCTAGCTCTTGTGGAGATTGTGTTTTCTTTTGCGCATCAATATTTTTGTTAAAAAGTGTAATGTAGTCTAGCTTAAGGCTATCTTCATTTATAATTATCTCTTCTTCAGGTTCAACAGGTTCATCTACTTTTGCTTCAATTATTTGATCTAAACGTTGTTCTAACTGAGTGTCATCTGAAGAGGGGGCAGGCGTAGTCTCATTACCTTGCTGTTGCTCCTTTCTTTTAGAAATGGCTTTAATAATATGTTTGTGGATCCGATTTGCCATATTAGCGCCTTTTAATCATTATTCTTTTAAAGGGTTAAGTGATATTGCACCTATGATGAAATTGTCAATTTCTTAACCTATCTATTAGTCAATTTAAAGCGCCAAAAAGTTTTATCCATCTTCGTTGTGTTTCGTTCTTGCGTAATTACGCCTAATTGCAGTTGGCGTTATTTTGCACAGTTTTTCTAAAAATCACTGAATTTTCTACATCTATTCCTTGCCCCAAATCGCCCAATGGTAGCAATAAGATACGTTGTATGTCATTTACACAGCTTGTTTTAAGGAGCCCTTTTATGTTCAAATCATAGATAGTGGGAATATAAAAAAAGAGAAGGTTTCTCATGATAGATAATCCTCATTCGCTTCAAGAAAAACAAAGCGCTAAATCTCAAAAGCATTGGTGGCAACGCATTAAGGCGATTCTTTTTGGTTATGCAATTAATGCCAAAGAGCCTGATTCTTCCGATCTGAAAGAGAATTTAAAGCTGGTTGATCATAAAAGAGAGGAAAAATCATCAATTGGAGAGTGGATGCAAGCTATCGATATTTTGCAACCTTTAGTACTGTCTCTTCGTAAGGCGATTGAACCTCGTCAACATGATGAATTCGATTTAGAATTGTTAGCAGCAAATACTTATTTATTTCACGTTGATAGATTAATTGTAAAAATTAGAGAATATGTGCAGCAATTTCGATTCAAACAAGAACAATTAACACAAAACAACTTATATTCTTATCAAGCTGAAATTACTCAAACAAACAGTGCTGCTGAACAGTGCTATCAAACAATTTTGCAGCTAACCGCACTATTGCAAAGCAACACACCTAAAAAGCTATACTCAGATGAACTCATTACGCAAATACATGCGCTGGAGTTAGATACGATAGCTTTAGGAAGCGCTGTGAGAAATCTTAATCAAAGCGCCTACAAAGCAGAATCCATGATGCAGTTGGCAGCATTAGAACATGATCTCTTGCAATCCTTAACCCAATCTAAACCAATGCAGGCCCATGTTGGTTTTTCAGAGAATCATGGCCTTAATTACAATATCACTCAAACACAAGGTGAATATTTGAGATCAAAGGCGCATGAGATTGGCGATCTTGACTGCTATAGAATGATTGCTGGCTTTATTGATATTCACGATGTCTTAAAGAAATGCTATGTTGTAGCAAGAAAAATATTTATTAAAGACGCGTTAGACACGATGAGTGAAAACATTGAGGGCTTAATCGCTACAATGGCAGCTGAAAATGTTGATAAAAACAAAGTGTTTTACCATTTTAACCAGATTTTTCATTGCGTCGAAATGATACGTTTTAATACGAATAGGGAAAGTCGTTGCTCAAAGAATCTATTTGATAAATCTAAAGTTGCAACCCAACAGTTGCGAAAACTTTGTCAAAAACATCCATTAGGTCTTGAGTATTTAAAAGAATATTCTGCTAAGCGTGTAACGCTTGTTAAACCTAAATAATCAAAATGCATGCTGCAACATTTCTTTCGCTTGCAAGCATGCTATAGGTTCGACAAGCAGCACTTGAGTCCATAAATTCTACACCAATACCATGCTCATACATTTTTCTTAGTATTGCCATGTCTGGAATGATTAATTGCTTACCTGTGCCTAATAGAACAAGTTCAACTTTAGGGTTGAAGAGCGAATCAAAATGAGCTTCTTCTAGTTCATTAAATTGCGTGGGTGCCCATGGTACTAAAAGATGGTGAGGACGGATAATAACGCTACTTTCATAGCATTGATCATTAATCCAAATCTTGCCGGGGCTGTAGCTTTTAATGCGATAGGAAAGAGGTGAATCATCTTCTTGGATTATCATTTTTTAGCTACTCCACTGCACAATTTAGTATATTATACCAAAAACAAAGGCACTGCATCTTAAAATAATTGGAATACCTAACCAAAAATGAATCCCCACGTCACTTTATATTTGCCCGGTTTGTTATGCAATTATATGAAAGAAACTGGTCTTTACTTGCCTTTTTTATTCAAAATGCTCTCTCGTTCACAGAAAAAACAAGAAAAACACGATATCCAAAGCGGGATTAACTACCTTTTTAAGGGGCTAGAAGATTCCCCATTACCCACAGGCGCTTTATCAGCCTTAGGACAAGGCTTAATTGAGAAGGATAATACCAAGCTGTGGTGTATTGCCTCCTTAGTTGAATGTTTGGTTACACACCAAACTGCATTTTTGCTGGGGAATGAAGATTTACACTTAAATGAGGTACAAGCAAAACATCTTGTTCAAGCTTTGAATTCACTGCTTAATCAAGATGCACTCAATTTAAGCTACACCCCCTCATTACATTGGTTGTGCAGCCTTGAGCAACATACACAAGTCACTTTCACTGATTTATGGGATGTGCTTCATAAGCAGTTACACAGCTTATTGCCCAAAGGTCCAGATAGCGCATACTGGCAGCGCTTATTCACTGAATGCCAGATGTTACTCGAAGGCGAACGCATGAATTCTCATTTACCTGTCGCTTCCAGTTTATGGTTTTGGGGACTGGGCAAGCTGCCACAGCAGATACAAACTGCTTATGACATGATTTATAGCAATGATGATATGATAAAGGGGCTTGCAAAACTCGCAGATAAGCAGGTCAAGCCTCTGGCAGTAGAATTTAAAGATGAAATATTTGCAAACCATAAAAATATACTGATTGCCGATCTGTCCTTTTACTATCTTTATAGCCAACAGTTGCTCAATAATTGGGAAAACAAATTAGAACACTTTGAAAAAAGTTGCTTTGATTTTTTGATGCAAGCACTGATGAAAGGAAAAATAGAAAAAGTAACCATATTAACTGAAACGGCCACCTATAGCCTTTCAAAAATGAATTTACACTTTTTTTGGCGAAAAGTGCGAAATCCGATGCGCCTTGGAAAATAAAATAATAAGCTAAAATACCATGTTAACTTTACCGCGACCTAAAATAAAACAACGTATGGTGAATACGCAAAGAGAGCAAAGTTCAATTGAGGAAGGCCTCTCGCCACTTATCTCAAGGATTATAGCCTCACGTCCTTTTCTGGATGACATCACCCCAAAGGAACTCTTATCACCACGCTTGAAATCGTTGGATGCACCCAGCAGTTTGGCTGATATCTCAAAGGCGGTTCAAAGATTAATTTTAGCCTTAGAGAACAATGAAATAATTGGTATTGAGACTGATCATGATTGCGATGGACAAACTAGCCATGCGGTTATCTATAGTGCATTAACGGATTTCTTTGGGCATCCCGTCTCAAGGGTAAAGTCCTATATTGGACATCGTTTAAAGGAAGGTTATGGCTTATCTGAAGCGGTTGCTTTGCGAATTTTAAACGACACAGAACGTCCATCACTCATCATTACTGCCGATAATGGTTCAGGCGATGAACAGCGTATTAAGCTCCTTAAAGAACATGGCATTGATGTCATTGTGACTGATCACCATGAGATCCCAAGCGAAGGCATACCGCAAAGTGCTTTTGCTGTTATCAACCCAACACGTGAAGATTGCCAATACCCGGATAGATATATTGCTGGATGCATGGTTGCTTGGTTATTGATGGCTGCAACCAGGCAGCAATTAGTTTCACAAGGCAAAAAGGTTGCATCTTTAGCCGAGTGCTTAGATTTTGTTGCTGTGGGTACCATTGCCGATTGCGTGAGCATTGCCAGAAGTCGTAATAATCGCGCTGTGGTTGCATATGGCATGAAATCAATCCAACAAGGTTTAAGACCCTGTTGGCGTGCCATTTTACCCCTGGTGTCTTTGCCGCTCTCATCTGAAGATCTGGGCTTTAAAATTGGGCCGCTACTCAACAGCGATGGACGCTTATCTTGCGCCTTTGGTTCGGTAAGTTTTTTATTGGCAAAAGACGATAACGAAGCAAAAAAATGGGTAGAGCATTTACAAGTACAAAATGGCGAAAGAAAAAGTATTCAGGACAATATTACCCAATTAGCACTGAAACAAGCCATCAAACAATACCAAGCAGGTCGGATTGGGATCTGTGCATTTCTAGAAGATGGGCATGCTGGGGTGCATGGCATTTCCGCTAGCCGGTTGAAGGATTTATTTGGCAGACCCGTTATTATCTTTTGCCCTAAGGATACGGAGCCTTCCTTGTTAACAGGCTCTGCGCGTTCCATCGAAGGCGTTCATTTAAGAGACGTTTTGCAAACCATTTATGACCGCGCTCCTCATCTGTTAGAACGCTTTGGCGGCCACCAAGGCGCTGCTGGTTTAACAATTAAACGTGCCGTTTTTGAAGAATTTTCAGAGCAGTTTGAAAATGTCTTAAAAGAAACTGTTAAGGCAGACATGATAGGCCCTGTCATTTGGACAGATGGGCAATTTGCTATTGAGAACCTCTCCATTGATTTTACAGAAAAGTTGGTTGCCCAGCTGGAGCCATTTGGGCGTGAATTTGAATTTCCGGCATTTGAGCTAAGTGGTAAAATAGTAAGTTTGACCTTGATGGGCCAAACCAAAGTACACGCCAGAGTAGGCTTATCGGTAGACTCCCTCTGGTTTGAAGCCGTGTGGTTTAATTGCAAAAGAGAAGACGAGCCTTTGACGGTTAGCATAGGGGATGAGGTGAAAGTTGTTTTTTCACCTAAATTGCAAACCTTCAGAGGACAAAGAAAGTTAAATTGCCAAATTGTGCATTTGGAAAAAGTAAGTGATTAAATAAACCCCCTGTGTGTTCCCCTTTGGTATACCCCCCTTTGTTATCAAAGGGGGCGAGGGGGGTTTTATAAGGAACAAAAGTGGAAATTGCACCCTTACAAACAAAATTAAAAGATCTTATCAAACGCCTTGGTGAACTTCGGGGGTATCTTTGACTTTGAAGCCAAATCAGAACGGCTTGAAGAAGTCAGGGTCATGTTGGAATCACCCAAAATATGGGAAGATGCAGAACTTGCCCAAGCATTAGGCAAAGAACGCGTTTCTTTGGAAAAAGTAGTAAAACTCATCACTGAAGCGACAAGCAGCTTAGATGAAGCCTTGGAATTACTTTTAATTGCTAAAGACGAAGATGACACCGGCGCTTTCCATGATCTGGAAGTAGAAGGGACACGTTTAGAGGGCATTGTTGAGGATTTAGAATTTCGCCGCATGTTTGCAGGTGAACTCGACGCGAATGATGCTTATCTTGATATTCAAGCAGGTTCGGGTGGTACTGAAGCCCAAGACTGGGCTGAAATGATTTTGCGGATGTTTTTACGCTGGTGCGAGCGTAAAGGCTTTAAAGCGACCTTACAAGAAGCCTCAAGCGGTGAAGTCGCTGGCATTAAAAGTGCCACGATAAAAGTTGAAGGCGAATATGCCTATGGTTGGTTGCGAACAGAAACTGGTGTGCATCGCTTGGTAAGAAAATCACCTTTTGATTCAGGCAATCGTCGCCATACCTCTTTTGCGGCAGTATTCGTGTCACCCATCGTTGACGACAGCATTGATATTGTCATCAATCCTGCTGATTTGCGTGTTGATACCTATCGTGCCAGTGGGGCAGGCGGGCAGCATGTTAACAGAACGGATTCTGCTATCCGTATCACCCATATCCCAAGCGGTATTGTGGTGCAATGTCAGAGCGATCGTTCTCAACATAAAAATCGTGCCGAGGCAATGAGCCAGCTCAAAGCCAAATTGTATGAAATGGAAATGCGAAAGCGTCAGGCAGAACAATTGACCTTAGAACAGAATAAATCTGATATTGGCTGGGGATCACAAATTCGCTCCTATGTATTAGATGATTCTCGCGTAAAGGATTTAAGAACGGGCGTGGAAACTTCAAACACCCAAGGTGTTTTGGACGGTAACCTCCTTGATATGTTTATGACAGCAAGTTTAAAAAGCGGATTATAATTTAAAACTCATTTAAAATCGGAAAAGTATATGTCAGAAGAAATCAATATTGTTGAAGATGTTAACGAACAAATCAGACAACGTCGTGAAAAATTAAAAGCACTGCGTGCCAAAGGAAATGCATTTCCCAATAATTTTAGACCTACGCATTTAGCAGCGTGTGTACACGCAGAATTTGGTGAGCTTGATAATACTGCCTTTGAAGCCAAGCCGATTGAAGTCAGCATGTCAGGGCGCATAATGACACGTCGTCATATGGGCAAAGCCAGTTTTGTTAATATTCAAGATATGTCTGGCCAAATGCAGGCTTATCTGCGTCAGGATGATTTACCCCAAGGCATGTATGAGGATTTTAAACATTGGGATCTGGGCGATATCATTGGTATCGAGGGCGTTTTATTTAAGACTAAAACTAATGAGCTTTCAGTGAAAGTAAAAAAAGTGGTGCTTTTAACCAAAGCGCTACGTCCCTTACCTGAAAAATACCATGGTTTAGCAGATCAAGAAATGCGCTACCGTCAGCGTTATTTAGATATTGTCACTAATGAAAAATCACGTAAAACTTTTAAAATTCGCGCCAAATTAATTCAAGAGATGCGTGAATTTTTTACGCAACATCAGTATATGGAAGTGGAAACGCCGATGATGCAGCCCATTCCAGGGGGCGCAGCAGCAAGGCCTTTTATTACTCACCATAATGCTTTGGATATGAAACTTTATCTTCGCATTGCACCAGAATTATATCTAAAACGTTTGGTCGTTGGTGGTTTTGAAAGGGTATTTGAGATTAACCGTAATTTTAGAAATGAAGGCTTGTCAACCAGACATAATCCTGAATTCACCATGATAGAGTTTTATCAAGCCTATGCGGATTATCATGATTTGATGGACTTTACGGAGAAGTTGCTTAGACATTTATGTGATAAGGTAATAGGTTCACAAATTATTGAATATCAAGGTGAAAGCTTTGATTTCTCTAAACCCTTTACTCGCATGACCGTGAAAGAAGCCATTTGCAAATATAATCCTAAGTTAAAACCAGAAGATGTCGATGATTTGAACAAAATAACGGAATATGCAAAAGATCTGGGGATTCCATTAAAACCTGATTATGGTTTGGGCAAAATTCAAATTGAAATTTTTGAAAAAACTGTTGAAAGTGAAGTGAAACAGCCAACATTCATAACCGAATATCCCTTGGAAGTATCTCCCTTGGCGCGTTGTAACAATGATAACCCGCTCGTTACTGACAGATTTGAATTTTTTATTGGTGGTCGTGAAATTGCCAATGGTTTCTCTGAGTTAAATGATCCAGAAGATCAAGCTGCGCGTTTCAAAGAGCAGGCATCACAATTAGCGCAAGGCGATAATGAAGCGATGCATTATGATGCAGATTATATCGTGGCCTTGGAACACGGATTGCCGCCAACAGCAGGAGAGGGCATTGGTATAGACAGATTGGTGATGTTATTTACCGATTCGCCATCTATTCGCGATGTTATTCTATTTCCACAAATGCGTCATGTTACGACTGATTAATCTACCTTCAGAACAGCCCAGCCCCCTTTGAATATAAGGGGGCGACGCGCTTTGCGCGTGGGGGATTTATTTATATCTTTTCATATTTATTGCAGTTGCGACTTTTTCGTAGTTAGCATTTCTTGCCATGAATAATTCTTTCATACACCATAAAAACGTAAGTGGTTGTGTCATGTCATAATCTAATGAAATACCTTCTTGACTTGCATCATAACTGATGAGCGTTCTTACAATACTGTGGCGTCCATAATCACATGCAACCTGTAAGGGTGTTTTGCCGCCAAAACATTCATCTCTTTGGTCGAGATTCACCTTTAGTTCGCATAATTCATCTACTAATTCAACTTCATCTTCTAGGATGGCAAAATGAAGAAAATAGCCTGGCAACCAATTTGTGCTGAATGCACCTACACGCGCATTTAAATCCCATGCGGAAAATGTATCTGAACTAAGCGTGGTTCCTATCCATTGTTGTGCAAATTTGAGCAATTTTGCTTGAGATGGAGCAGATAAATCTTTGATTTGCGGCATATCGAATTAATCCTGATGTATTGGGGCTCAGATAATACGCTTAGCCGGTCTGGATTAAAAGAGGGAATGGAACAATGCCTGCCCCCTTCATTAAAAGAGAGCAGGATTCGGGATTTTAAGAAAATAAGGAGGCGACTTCTTCTAACTTCTTGGCCAATCCAGGATCTGTGTTTAATCGTTTGGGATCAAGATTTAGGCGTTGATATGCAGGTATTTCAGCTTTATTAATAGCGCTGAGCGGACTTTTAGTGCCCTCGATGCAATATAATTTCGCAACCAAAACGATATCAGCTAAATCCGCTTGCGGTATGTTACGGTAAATATCAGTTAACATCTTAG
Source organism: Uncultured Candidatus Berkiella sp. (assembly GCA_964496435.1). GTDB lineage: Bacteria > Pseudomonadota > Gammaproteobacteria > Berkiellales > Berkiellaceae > Berkiella. Next base: position 38,630 of record CAZBZP010000009.1, on the reverse strand, counting down.
GAACTTCTGCAATGTAGCGCGGAAATTGCCAGGAACTTAAAATCGCTTCACCTAAATTAGGACTGAATTTTTGAATAAGGATTTCAAACAATTCTTGGTTTTGCACGATTTCTGTGTTTTTTTCTGCGAAAGTGAGAATGGGTAACATGCCTATTTCATGTAAGAGCCCAGCAAGCATGGCTTCTTCGGCTGGGAAGGCTTTTGTAAAATCCGCGATGGCATAAGACGTTGCCGCAACATCACCACTGTGCTGCCAAGCTTGACGCATTTTTTCTTCGACCACTTTATTTTTAGCGCAAAACAATTGCTCCATAGCAAGACCGATGGCCATATTTGCCACGAAACCTGTACCAAGGCGGCTGATTGCTGTTTTTAAGGTATTGATAGAAACGCGGCCTCGCACTAATGGGCTATTTGCTATGCGAATAATTCGTGCGGTAAGACCTGGATCTCTGCCGATGACATCGTTGAGTTCTTCTATAGTGACATCTGGATTTTCACTTAGTTCTTGAATAGCGATAGCAATCTTGGGTTGGGTTGGCAAGGGAATTCGATTCTTTTCTATGTTTTCAAGAATTTCATTGTATAAAACCTTAGAATGCTCTGGTGCTGACATTTAACTTCCTTATGACTTCCTGTCTTTACTATAAAATGGCTTAGCAATTATAGGGTAAGTCTAGGTGAAGAACTTTGGGTTCATCAGCTAAATTGAGAGAAACATTTTCAAAATCACTGTACTTATCGTCCATGACAACTAACATCTCGATATTCCCCAAATCATTAATAGCACTTCTTAGGACGATGCCAGGTTCTGTTGTATCTGCTCCCGTAAAGATCTCTGTGCCGGGTTGTGGCAGAACCGTACTGCCCTGTACATAAGCTCGGTAAAGATGCTTCTTAATTTTTCCACGGTATTGCATGCGTGCAATAATTTCTTGTCCTAAGTAACATCCCTTTGTGTAGCTTATGCCATTGAGGATAGACAGATTTGCGTGATGTGGTAAAACCTGATCGATAGTTTGCGGATAAATGGTGGGGATCCCTGCCTGGATTTCCAGTAATTCCCAGGCCTGAGATCTTAGCGCTTTACAGTAAGGTGTTAAACTCATCCACAAATCTTTAATGCTGTTGGCATTTCCCCAGATTTCAAAACGTGCATGTTGCCCAGGCAGCAGCGTTATATAGTAAGTGTCCGTTGATGTTTTTTTGATCAAGCTATCATAGGGTTTAACTATTTGGGTAATATCACCAAACATCTTGCCGAGCAGTCCTTTGCTTTGATTGCCATACACACCCAATCCCATCATTGAATTTGTTGCATCAAAGGACACTTTTGAAAAGAGGGCATACTTTTTAAAATGGGTTGATGCAGGTGCTAACATGGAAACGGGCATCATTAAAAAATAAGCGCTGTCATGTTCATCTTGAAAAATTCTAAATAAACTCTGCATTCTGCCTTTTAAATTACAATGAGCACCCAACATACTTTGATTAACAGTGACATCATTGAGGTTGCAAGTAACTTGTCCTTGCAAAAATGCTTTAGCGTCATTGCCAGTGACATGTAGCACACCAAAATCCATTAAAGGTATAAGGCAGCAATCACTTTCTAAAGAAGCTAAATTATTACTTACGATTTCGCTTTGTGTGGCTAAAAAATCTTGCCATTGCTGGGACATATGAACTGCAATCTCTAGTCAAATACTAAGGGTGATGATATGTTAGTGACTGATTTTAATGCTCGCAAGTATTAAGTAAATTAACCCCAGTTAATTAGTTTATCAACTAACAGTATATGCTCAACTCAAGATCGAAAGAGTGTATACAAAATACATGACTGATCTTCGATAAGAACAGCAACAACGCCTAAAGTCCAAGTAGGAAGCATATGCTTGAAAAAGTTAATGAAATTTTGCATTTTTGGTTCGGCACTGATAAAACACAGCCTTTAGCAAAGGCCTCTCTTTGGTTTTCAGCGAAACCTGAGGTAGATGAAGAAATACGCAAGCGCTTTGAACATGTGCATCATTTAGCCGCCAAAGGTGAATTGGATAATTGGCTTGAGAGCCCACTAAGTTGTCTAGCCTATATTATTTTGTTAGATCAATTTTCCAGACACATTTATCGTGGTTCGCCGCTGGCCTTCACGCAAGATTATCTGGCACGACAAGCATGTCAAAAAGGCAGAGAGCAAAAATTAGACAAAGATTTAAATTTGATACAACGGCAATTCTTCTACATGCCTTTAGAGCATTCAGAAGAACTGAATGATCAAAAATTATGTTTGGTTTTAATGAAGCAATTGGTAGAAGAAGCGCAAAGTGCGCAACCAACAATGCTTGAAGCTATGAAATCAGGTTTTGAATATGCAAAACAGCATTATGATATTATTTTAAATTTTGGACGCTTCCCACATCGCAATGAAATATTAGAAAGAGAAAGCACCCAAGAAGAAATATTATTCTTAGGGTTACCCAATAGTAAGTTTTAACACACTGAATGAATGAGGTGCTCACGGATATCGAATGGCGTGTGGAAGAACACTTTTTTATGGCGTAGCCATGAAATAAAGTTGTTTCCCCATACGTCCCGCGATAATTCACACCTCATTCACATGGAAAAAGAATAAAAATGAATAGCGAGAAGATAGAATATGAACGCCTCCGCTGGGCTTGCCGACGCGGTATGCTAGAATTAGATCTCTTTTTGGTTCCTTATTTTGAAGCGTGTTTTAAAAGTCTAAGCGAAGACCAAAAACAAGTATTTGCACATTTATTAACTGCAACGGATCCTGAATTGCTCAGCTGGTTAATGAATCATGCACAACATGAAAACAAGGAAGTAGCACAAATTGTTGACTCAATCAGGCAGTATCGATTGCAACAGCGCGCAAATCCAATCTTCTAAGGCATTAACCATATTTGTCCTTTTCTCTCATGGCATGGCGCTGAGTGCCGCGCTTTTATGTGCGCAATTTCACCTGTTTTTGATAATACTTGTTCCTTTTATATTATTAAGCGCCTATCAATCTATTCACCGGTATTGTTTGCGCACATCAAAGCAAGCAATTGTGTATTATCAAATGATTTCTAAAGACAGATGGTTATTAAAAACACGTGCAGGTAAAACCATCATGGGTAGACCTACCGTTCATGCTTTTCGTTCAAGATTATTTGTGAAAATCTCTTTTCAAACCTATCCTCTAAAGCGCAGAATAGAATTATTGGTGGCTTTTGATGCAATTAAACCAGAGCAATTTACTCATCTTGTATCCAGGCTATGGGATCAAGAATAAAACCAGCTCTAGGGCATTGATATAAAGCCGATGAAATTCCTGAAGTACTTGGTTTATTTATAAACCCCAAGGGGCGCCATGCGACAAAGGTTAAAACCGCCACAACGCAGTAATGTTGATTCCGACTTAGTACAACAAGCTCGCAGTGGGGACAAACAAGCATTCGATTTACTAGTACAAAAGTACCAGTTTAAAATTTTAAAATTGGTTAACCGCTATGTAAATGATCCTTCCGAAGCCATGGACGTTGCCCAAGAATCCTTTATTAAGGCATACCGTGCCTTAGATAAGTTCAGAGGCGACAGTGCTTTTTATACATGGTTGTATAGAATTGCAATTAATACGGCTAAGAATCATATCGTCTCGCAATCTAGGCGAATGATAGAGACAGATGTTGAAGTCGTGGATATGGAGCATACTTTAACTAAGGGCAACTTAAAGGAATATTCAGCCCCTGAAAAAATATTACTTGATGTTGAAATAGAACAAGCGGTCAATGAAGTAATTCAACATCTACCCAAGGAATTACGTACAGCAATTACCTTACGTGAGCTTGAAGGTTTAAGCTACGAAGAAATTGCTGGCATAATGGCATGTCCTGTTGGGACTGTGCGTTCTCGCATATTTAGAGCAAGAGAAGCTATTGAGCGACGCATTAAACCGTTGTTAAATGAGGGATAAAAGGGAAGGACGAGGATCATGACAGAATATGGAAACGATAAGCGTCTTGATGATGCTAAGGAAGAAATCTCGGCGCTCATGGATGATGCCTTTGAGGAAGGCTCACAAGAAGATCTCCTGTCTAGTTTAAAAAATAATGCTGAATTACAAGCAACATGGCAGCGATTCCATTTGATTCGTGATGTACTTCAACGCAAAAATGAACCCATTTTAGCTTCTTTGGGAAAAACCCTGGTTGAACGGGTGCGTGAAGCAATTGCCAAAGAACCCCCCGTGGTATGGGCTGCTGATTTCAATGAAAAGCCCATCATCAGTGCAGCTGAAATACTCAGTGAAAACGAGCGTAATATAAGCAATCAATAGCATGTTCTCGTGAAATTAAATTAATAATCCCGCTTCTGCGCTGGTCTGGGCATGGCATGCCCCCTAGCGCTTTGAAATGTATTTACACATAAAAAGCGCACTATTTTTTCGAGCAAGGTACTAGTACCCTGAACAAAAGTCGTCTTTTGTTAGTCGTCACACAAATGATACAATGAGTCATAGCTGGAAATTGCCCCAAGCAAATTTTGGCTTTTGCTTTTAGATTGTGTGGAGATGATTATGTTGTACCAAATCAAAACCCCTTCCTTCCTTGCAGCTATCACTTTGCTTTTTGTATTTATCTCCACAACAACGTATGCAGCGCAGCTGCCAGATTTTACGCAAATAGTGAATACCTCAGGTAAGGGTGTTGTTAATATCATCACACTTAACAAAGAAAGTAAAAAATTAGTTCCTGATAATGTGCGCGAAGATTTGGAAGGCACCCCTTTAATGGATGTGCTTAAACAAATGTTTGGTGATAAATTGGAAGAAAATCTCTCAGGCAAAGGGCCAGGACTAGGTTCTGGCACCCTTATTTCTGCTGATGGTTATATTGTAACGAACTTACATGTAATCGATGGCGCAGATACAATCTTTGTACGTTTGAGTGACAAAAGAGAGTTTCCTGCCAAAGTCATAGGTAAAGATGTTGGCACGGATATCGCCTTACTTAAAATCGATGCAGATAACCTTCCGTTTTTGAAATACGCCGATAGTAATGGCATTAAGGTAGGGGAATGGGTGCTTGCCATTGGCTCTCCTTATGGTTTTGAAAACACATTGACCGTTGGGGTTGTCAGTGCAACAGGCAGAAGCTTAGGCACTGAAAGATATGTTCCATTTATTCAAACAGATGCACCCATTAATCCTGGTAACAGTGGTGGCCCACTTTTAGATACCAATGGTGATGTGATTGGCATCAACTCTCAAATTATTACCGAATCGGGTTCTTATGCAGGCTTGTCTTTTGCAGTACCCAGTAATGTTGTTAAAACGGTGGTAGAGCAATTACAAAAAACAGGTAGCGTCTCAAGAGGGTGGTTAGGCTTGGCTTTCCAAGACTTAAACCGCGATCTTGCTGATTCCTTTGGCTTAAAAATGGTGAAGGGTGCATTAATTTCCAAAGTTATTCCCAATAGCCCTGCTGATAAAGCTGGGATCAAGGAAGGGGATATTATTACGGAATTTAATGGTACTGATATCGTTAAAGCAACCGATTTACCTCCTATCGTGGGCATGTTACCCATTGACAGCAAAGTGCCTATGAAGTTAATTCGCTCTAAAAAGGAACTGGACGTATCAGTCGTGCTTTCAAAATTCAATGAAGATGATAATTCAATGATTGATATCCGTAAGAAGAATTTGAAGCTCCCCAGCTTTGATAAATTGCAACAAGATATCACGGTAAGGGAATTAGAAGCTTTTGAAAAAGCGGATATGGCCTCAGACAAGAAAGGTGTCATGGTGCAGGATGTTCGTGGTGACTCATGGATTAATGGTGGCTTAAGACGCGGTGACTTTATTAGCTCTATTAATGGTAAACCCATTACTAATGTCAAAGAGTTCTATGATGCCGTACATTCAGCTAAATCAGACCATGCTATTTCCATGCTGATCTCAAGGCAGGGGGATGTGCAAAGATTTCTTGCTGTAAAACTAGATCGCTAATCATCTTTAAGTGCTATGCCCCCTTTGTATAGGGGGGTTAAGGCCACTTGTCGTTCTTAAGCGCTAGCCCATCGTAAAGAAGTTAAATTCCTCATACAAATAATATAGTCTACATACTAAATTAATTATGAGGGGCACTTTCCCATGTTAAAATCATTCGATAAATCAAGAGCACAACAGTCCGTTGCCATTTCAAGCGGCTATATGAATAACTGTGGCTTAAATTCATTAATTCACTTATGGTTGGATTTACCAGAAGAACATTTTGTTCATCTTTTCACTCATTTTCCTGTATTTCAACAAATTATGAACGAATTTTGCAAGATTTATGGCGTGCGTCATAATGATCTGGAAACCTTGTTAGCGTTCAAAAATCTATCTGTTTTAAAGAATCCTTGGGATAGAGAATTGATCTGGGGTGAAGCCTTTAGAAATGTATTAAGAAACCTCGGTGCAATTGAAGTTAAAAAAAATGCAGATGTTGCAGAAGATATTGCGATGACAGCTCAAGCTTTAAGACTACAAGGTGAAGAAGTGAGAGAAGAAGACCTTTACAACGAACAATTCGGAGAAGGTCACTTTGAATTTGCGATTAGCTCCTTTGATGAATTAGAGTACGCATTAAGCGGCAGATCTTTAGATTGGCGCTTGCTAAGATTATTAACCCAAGAAATGGGCCTTAGTTTGACAGTACATAATAAAGCAGCGCAAATACAGGGATATGCTTCTAGCACTTCTGCTTATGAACAAATGGTTCACACTTATGCACCAAAACAAGATGGTGGATGGAGTGCCACTTTATTTTTTAATGGCTATCATTATGATTTCACCTATGGCGATGCTTTTAAAGATGCCATTCACAATTCCATCAGAAGTGAAGCAAACTCCTTTATTTTAAAAGGTTTGTCAGGCATTTTAGCTGCTGATGAAATTTATCAACAATTAAAAATGCTTGTTGATAATATTCAAAAGAAACCCGAAGAAAAGCTAGGAGAAGATGATTTGGGCTTAGTGCAGCAATTCAATGAATACCAAAGAGCGTTTCTTGCCCCTAAAATTCATGAGCTTATTTCAAAGATCTACAAGAATGTAGAATTAAGAATAGTACAAGAACATGAGGCCAGGCAACGTTTGGCAAGCGCCAATCCAATGTAATCTTCTTATCTCTTTTTGCTCTTTTGTTCGGGTTTGAGCGAAGAACCCGAACAAAAAGGTCTCAAAAATAAGCCTTGCATGAGATTATTACTAGCTCATTCATGGCTGCTCGCGTAAAATAGAGTTCCAAAATAGTCTATAAATCAGGTTGATGACTAACTTTTATGATGGATCACATACGGAATTTCTCTATTATTGCCCATATCGATCACGGTAAATCCACCCTTTCAGATCGCCTCATTCACTTTTGTGGCGGCTTAACCGACCGTGAAATGTCTGAGCAAGTGCTCGATTCGATGGATATTGAACGCGAACGCGGTATTACCATTAAAGCGCAAAGCGTTACCCTAAAATACAAAGCCAAGAATAATCAAGAATATCAGCTCAATTTTATTGATACCCCAGGACACGTCGATTTCTCCTATGAGGTTTCACGCTCGCTGGCAGCCTGTGAAGGGGCTTTGCTGGTTGTGGATGCGGCCCAAGGGGTTGAAGCCCAAACCGTGGCAAATTGTTACACTGCTATTGAACAAGGCGTGGAAGTGATTCCCGTCTTGAATAAAATTGATCTGCCACAAGCAGAGCCAGAACGTATTATCAACGAGATTGAAGAGATCATCGGCATTGAAGCTCATGATGCACTCAAGGTGAGCGCTAAAGCCGGCATTGGTATTCATGAATTATTAGAACAAATTGTAGAAAAGGTGCCTGCTCCCAAAGGCGAAGTAGATGCCCCCTTGCAAGCCCTTATTATTGATTCCTGGTTTGATAGTTACTTAGGCGTTGTGTCCTTGGTGCGCATCATGAATGGTGAATTACGCAAAGGCGATAAAATTCGCATGATGTCTTCTAATCGCGAATACCTTGTCGACAACCTTGGCATTTTTACACCCAAGAAAGCTTATCAGGATGCACTGAAGACAGGTGAAGTTGGTTTTATGATTGCTGGCATTAAAGCAATCGATGGTGCGCCAGTGGGTGATACCATTACCACCGTGCGCAATCCAGCGCAGACGGCGCTGCCAGGTTTTATTAAAGTGCAGCCTAAAGTGTTTGCAGGTCTTTTCCCTGTTAACTCTGAAGATTTTGAAGATTTTCGTGATGCTCTAGCCAAGTTAAATCTTAATGATGCCTCTTTGTTTTATGAACCAGAAACCTCCACCGCCTTAGGTTTTGGTTTTCGCTGTGGCTTTTTAGGCATGTTGCACATGGAAATTGTGCAAGAACGCTTAGAGCGCGAATATAATCTGGATTTAATTACCACTGCGCCCACGGTAATTTATGAAATCATCACCAAATCAGGTGAAACACTCAGAGTAGATAACCCAGCGAAATTGCCGGATCCAAGCTCAGTCATGGAAATGCGTGAGCCTATCGTTGAAGCGCATATTTTGGTGCCACAAGAATACTTAGGCAATGTTATTACCTTGTGTATTGAAAAGCGTGGCGTGCAAACCAAATTACAATATTTGGGATCACAAGTCTCTGTTGCTTATGAATTACCCATGAATGAAGTGGTTTTAGACTTCTTCGATAGATTAAAATCGGTTAGTCGTGGTTATGCTTCATTAGATTATCACTTAAAGCATTTCCAAAGTGCTGATCTGGTTAAAATGGAAATTTTAATTAATGCTGAACCCGTGGATGCCTTAGCCTTAATTGTGCATCGAGATAAAGCCTATGCAAGAGGGCGTGATATCACAAACAAAATGAAGGAATTAATTCCAAGACAAATGTTTGATGTGGCGATTCAGGCGGCATTGGGTGGGCAAATTATTGCTAGAACTACAGTTAAAGCACTGCGTAAGAACGTAACCGCTAAATGTTATGGGGGTGACGTTTCACGAAAACGTAAACTGCTTGAGAAGCAAAAACGCGGTAAGAAGCGTATGAAACAAGTAGGCTCGGTGGAAATTCCACAAGAAGCTTTCCTGGCCATATTGCATATTGATAAGGAGAAATAAGGATATGCCGGTGTATACGGATTTTTCATCATTGTTGGCAGGTGCTACCCTCGTTAGCGGTTTAATTTGGCTTGTTGATGCTGTGGCCTTTAAACCCAAGCGCGCAAAAGTAACACCACCGGGTGAAACGGTGGCTGAGCCCAAATTGGTTGAATATGCGCGTTCGTTCTTTCCAATTTTACTGATTGTGTGTGTGTTGCGTTCTTTTATTGCCGAACCTTTTCGCATTCCCTCAGGCTCGATGAAACCGACCTTATTGGAAGGTGACTTTATTCTCGTTAATAAATTTAACTATGGTATTCGTTTGCCCTTATTAGGTACTAAAGTCATCAAGATGGGTGAGCCCAAACGTGGTGATATTTTGGTGTTTCGTTTCCCTAAGGATACCTCCATAGATTTCATCAAGCGGGTTGTGGGTGTGCCTGGTGATAAAATCAAATATGAGAATAAAACGCTCTATATTAATGGCAAACCAATGGAACAAGAATCCTTAGGTCAAGCCTATGATACCGATCTGCGTGGGCTTTCCTACAAAGTAAAGCACTTTAAAGAGAACTTAGAAGCGCGTCCGCATTCTATTTACGTGCATGAAGGTAACGGCCCTACCATGGAAGAAATTACGGTTCCTGCCGGGATGTATTTCGTGATGGGTGATAATCGTGATAGCAGCGAAGATAGCCGTCGCTGGGGCTTTGTGCCTGAGAATTTGATATTAGGTAAAGCATTTTTTATTTGGATGAGCTGGGATGGCTTAAGCAAGGATATTCGTTGGCAACGAATTGGACATGTCATTAATGATTAAGGGAATAAACGGATGAGAATGAGTGCTAAAAAAAATATGCGAGGTTTTTCGATAATTAATTTATTGATTGTTGCGATAGTGATTGTGTTTGCTATCACGATATCAGTGAACTTGGTTCCTCCTTATTTGCACGATTACGCTATTCAAGATGCAATGGATGATTTAGCTGCGAATCCTGATTTGACGCAAATGAGCAAAGCGAAAATGCACGATCTTTTCGTCAGAAAACTGCAAGTTAATTATATTAGCAATGTATCACCCGACGCATTGGTGATTAGCAAAAAGGGTGACAATACTTATTTATCTTTAAAGTATGAAGTCAGAACACACTTGATTGCTAATATTGATGCTGTATTGATGTTTGAGCATGAGGTAAAGGTTGACAAAGCTAGTAAATCTTGAAGTACTGCAACGTCATTTAGGCTATAAGTTTAGGAACGAAGAGTTACTTGAACGTGCCTTGACGCATAAGAGCGCTCATTATCAAAATAATGAGCGCTTAGAATTTTTAGGCGATGCGCTGTTGAATTTTGTAATTGCAGAACGATTATTTTCTCAGTTTTCAAAGGCAAGCGAAGGCGAGCTTACGCGCGCGCGTGCAAGTTTGGTTAACAAAACCAGTCTTTATGAAATTGCCTTAACGCTTTCCTTGAGTGATTACCTCAACCTAGGTATAGGTGAAAAGCGAAGTGGTGGGCATCGTCGCGAGTCTATTTTAGCAGATACCTTGGAAGCCATTATTTGCGCTTTGTATCTTGATAGCGATTTTGCCAATGCTAAAGCTTTTATCGAGCGTCTCTATGAGCAAAAAATTGCTGCTTTAAAACCAGAAGAACAAGATAAAGATCCCAAAACGCAGTTGCAAGAATGGCAGCAAGGTCATAAACAACCCTTGCCCAAATATCAGATTATTTCCATGATTGGCGAACCTCACGCCCAAACCTTTATTGTTAGTTGTGAAGTAGAAGGCATTGCCGAAATTGTTCAAGGAATAGGACCCTCACGACGTGTCGCCGAGCAAATTGCTGCTCGTAAAATGTTGGAGCTTATTAACCATGACATTTGAATTAGATCCTACGCTTGAAGTTACCGATGAGACAATGCTTGATGAGGCAACAGATACCTACTGTGGCTTTATTGCCATTGTTGGTCGACCTAATGTTGGCAAATCTTCTTTGTTGAATTCCTTGTTGCTCAAAAAAGTAAGTATTACCTCTTATAGGCCGCAAACAACGCGCCATCAAATTTTAGGTATTAAAACCCAAGATAATAAACAAGTTGTCTATGTCGACACCCCCGGTATTCATTTACGGGCTAAAAAAGCCTTAAATCGTCAAATGAATAAAATAGCGCATCAATCATTGGTTGATGTGAATGCGATAGTGTTTGTCGTAGAAGCGCTGCAATGGACGCAAGAAGATGAACATATCTGTAAATCCATTCAAAAAGCAACGGCTCCAGTTTTTGTGGCCATTAATAAAATTGATTTGGTAGCAGACAAAGCTAGCTTGTTGGCGTTTATGCAAAAGATGGCAAGCTATTTGCCCGATGCGCAAATTATCCCTGTTTCAGCTAGAAAGCGCCTGCAAACGCAACAATTAGAAAAATTATGCTTTGATGTTATTCCACCAAGTGTTTTTTATTTCCCCGAAGATCAAAGCATCAATCATAGTGAGCACTTCCATATCAGTGAAATTGTGCGTGAAAAGATTATGCGACTTTTAGCCCAAGAGATCCCCTATTCTAGTACTGTGCAAATTGAGAAGCTGGAGCACAGTGAGCGGATGCTGCATGTGAATGCCTTGATTTGGGTAGAACGTGAGAGCCAAAAACATGTTGTTATTGGTGAAAAAGGCGCCATGCTCAAAGAAATTGGCACCCAAGCGCGCGTAGACTTAGAGCGCTATTTAGGCAAAAAAGTCTGCCTGAAATTGTGGGTGAAGGTGAATGAAAGCTGGTCTGATAATATGCAGGCACTACAGAGTTTAGGGTACGGAGAATAGAAGCTAAAAATCCCCCGCGAACGATGTTCGCTGCCCCCTTTACATAAGGGGGCACTAGGTTCGCAAAGCGAACCAATAATCCCTCTTTTGTAAAGAGGGAACGGCGCGTAGCGCCAGGGAGATTTGGGAGATTGAATGAAAGTTGAACTTGCTAAAGCCTATGTCTTACACTCGCGCCCCTTTAAGGATTCTAGCGCCTTAGTAGATTGCTTTAGCGAAGAACATGGTTTACTGACATTGATAGCCAAAGGGGCTAAGCGTCCCCGTTCGCGTTTACAAGGTTTACTACAGCCTTTTATGTTGCTATCCATCAGTTGGGTGGGTAAAAGTGAACTCAAAACCCTTACCCAAATAGAAGCGCAAGCGCTATATCCTAAATTACATGCACAGAAAGTGTTATTGGGTTTGTATCTGAATGAATTGCTGATGCGCTTATTACAGTATCAAGATGCGCACCCTGAACTCTTTTGTGAGTACGATAATACGATTAACAGGCTTGCACAAAGCAGCACTGAAAGTGAACAACAATTGATTTTGCGTCAATTTGAGTTAAAGCTACTCGCTGAAATAGGTTATGGCCTTGATTTACAACATGATGGTAGAACAGGTGCGAGTATTTCGCCAGAATTATTATATGGCTATGATCCTCAGCTAGGGGTTTTTGAAACCTCCAGTATGGGCTCGATTGAGAAGCAGCTGTGTGTTTCTGGCGCTAGCTTAATAGCCTTAGATAGAGGACTTTGCGAAAATGAAACCCAAGCAAGAGAATGTAAAAAACTGATGCGTTTTGTTTTGGCACATTATTTAGGCAATAAGCCTTTGCAAAGTCGTAAATTATTTCAGCATTCAGTAAAAGGAGTGAAAGAAAATGCTTAATCCCATTTATTTAGGTGTTAATGTGGATCATGTCGCAACTGTTCGCCAGGCCAGGGGCACCAGGTATCCAGATCCCGTCACGGCGGCTCTAATTGCTGAACAACATGGCGCCGATGGGATCACCGTACATTTAAGAGAAGATAAGCGTCATATACAACCAAGAGATGTGCGCCTTCTCAAAGAAATGTGCCAAACAAGGTTAAATTTTGAAATGGCTGTATCAGAAGAAATGATAAACTTTGCACTTGATATTAAGCCAACCTATTGCTGCTTGGTGCCTGAAAAGCGCGAAGAGCTAACAACAGAGGGTGGGTTGGATGTCGTTACGCATTTTGATGCAGTAAAAGCTGCCTGCCATAGGTTAATGGATAAAGGTATCCAAGTTTCCTTGTTTATTGATAGTGATGAGAAGCAAATTGCTGCTGCCAAAGAAACAGGCGCTACCTTAATTGAGCTTCACACGGGTGTTTATGCTGACGCCTTGGATGAGAAAGCACAAAAAGCTGCACTTAATCAATTAATCAAAGGCGCACAATTTGGACATGGTCTTGGTCTGCAAGTGAATGCAGGGCATGGCTTGCATTATCATAACGTACAAGCCATCGCCGCTATCCCTGAAATGGTTGAGCTCAATATTGGTCATGCCATCATTGCGCACGCCATTATGGTAGGTTTTCCTGCTGCAATCAGAGAAATGAAGACATTGATGGTGCAAGCACGCAAATGAGTATTGTTGGCATTGGCACAGATATTGTTTCTTTAAGCAGGATTGAAAAGCTGTTTAAGCGCTTTGACGATAAGTTTGCAAAGCGCATTCTCACGCCCCAAGAACAAGCCATTTTATCAACCCAAAGCGCGCCAGTATCTTATTTAGCCAAACGTTTTGCTGCAAAAGAGGCTGTCTCAAAGGCTTTGGGGACCGGCATTGGCGTACACTTGGCATTTAATGAAATCAGTGTAATCAATTTAGACAATGGAAAGCCTATTGTGCAGTTTATTGGTAAATCAAAGGACTATGTAGATGCCTTGTCGCTCAAGGCAGTGCATATCAGCCTCTCTGATGAGCAGGAATATGCCCTGGCTTTTGTGGTTATCGAGAAATAAGCTGGCTAACTCAATAAATGAAAGGTACTTTACAGCCGATAGAAAGCACCCTACAATGCGTTAACTAAATAGCTAACTTGGAGTAGCCATGCTAAATTCCTTCCAAAAAGACTTAGCCGATGCCTTAAAAGCAGCAAATCCGCAAACCTGCTTAGACTTATTAGCGCAGTATGAAGAGGAGAATGTAAATTTTCAATTTGCTGTATTTGTTGAAAAAGTTGCATTTGGTGCCAGAAACAGAATTGTAAGCCCTTTGCACCTGGCCTGCGAAAAACCTGAATTATTGCCTATCGCTCAACTACTCATTGCCCGCGGCGCAAATTTTGAAGCCAAGGACGATAAACAAAGAACACCACTGATTTGCGCTGCGATTGCGCGTAATGGTGCCGCTGTGAGCTTGTTATTGGGGCATAGGGCAAATATTCAAGCCGCAGATGATGGTGGTTATTTTGCACTAGATTATGCAGCTTGCCCACGGGATGATGTAATCGCTAGTATGTTAGAGCAAAAGTCTTTCCCAACCCTGTTTTCCATTTTGGCAAAAAACGTCGCGACTCATCAATTAGATGCAGGTCTCTTGCCCCAAGGCATCCAAGCAGAGCTTGCCGAAGAGTTAGTAGAGCAAAAAGACCAAGCTGCCAGTGCAACAATCAGTGAAATTGCATTTCAACAAAATTTAGAAAGTGTCAGAAAAAGGCTGAAAGATATTTTATAAGACAACCTCTTATCCTTTGCTATGTTCACTTTATCACTTTGATATTTAGCATCCTCGTACCCTAGTTTATGCTTAGGTTGTCAATTTAAGCACAACTAGGGCCTTATCTGTGCATACACATGCATATTTTAGATGTAGCTACATACGCTTGAACTATGTATTAGCTAAGAGTGTCCTATTTGAAATTATAAGAAGTAAATTTAAGTAGGGGCAAATCATGGCTTTATTAGGTGCTGAACAAGCGCAAGAACAACTTCAATCGTTAATAATGCAAACGATTTCCCCACTTATTGATGAATCAAAAAAGATAACGCTTGAAGAAGCAAAAAGCATTGAAAGAATTTTTGTTGAAAAACTACAAGCGCTTATCAGTGGCTGTGAAGAACCTGCCAAATTAAACTTGGATAAACCATTAGACTTGAATTCTAAAATTCAAATCAATTTTCCACATTTATTGCAAAGCTTAAACTTTAATTTAGCAAATGAAGCTATTTTAAGGCTGCAGGCAAAATTTAATTTTCAGTATATGAATGAACCTCAATCTGCTGAAAACGTACTACTATCCAACGGATCTCCATCGCAATTGTATAAAAAAGGCAAATTGCTCCAAGACAACTATGGACAATTCTTTATTTTTAAACAAGCATTGGGTGGGCGTGGTCAAGCAGGAAGTGCAAGTTTCTATCAAAAAGCAAACCAACAATTCTTAATTAAGGAAGATACTGCAGAAACCTGCCTTTTAGAGGGCACCGCTTATTTTGTAAAAGAGGCACATGCATTACCCAATTTATTGTCAGATGCTGTTAATTTTGCAACAGTAGCAACGCTTGCAACAGAAGATAATGTGACTCAAACCGTGTCTGTACAACCAAGGGTCATGTCTTCACATCCAAGTGGCTCGGTGTGCCCTTGGGATGAATTAGTTTATGGCCTTAAGCGTAATCCCAAAACAATCTGGAGCTTTGAATCATGGTATCCAGATTATATTAGTCGTAGCATATCCGCACTAAACAGTATACCGCAGTGGGAATTGGCAGCCAGCATGGTTGCCTGCAACATCGCGGGTGATGAAAGCTTGCACGTTGGCCAATATATGGCAATTTTAGATGATCATAAGAAAATCATTGGCATAAAACGCATTGATTTGGGTGCGAGAGAACGATCTTCCTTGCAAAGACAGTTAAATCATGAATTATCTCCCTATCATGCCTCCTTACTTTACCAAGAAAGCATTTGGAAAGGAAAACAAATGGGTAAAGATTACATCAGCTATTTATTAGATGAACCAAATTTAAAAAGAAAATTTAATTTTCTTTGGGTTAATATGGGTGAGCGCTTTAAACAGGATGGTGAATTAGCTAAAGTAATAAGTGAAAAGAGTAAAGCTGCATTTATTGCGCAATATAAGGCTTTGCCAGAAGAGCACAAAGAACACGTTTTAGGTGATGTATTGGCCACTATTAATAAGGGCGCAAAACAACCACTTGTATTTCCAACTGATGCCAAGTTAAATGAAAAATTGCTCTTTTTGGCAGAGAATATAGCGCAACTTGATGTGGATAGAACATTAGCTATGTTAGAACAGGCCAAAATTGATTTTAAAGTAGATACAGAAGCTTTTCTTTCCTTGGCTAGCAGTAAAATTGAAGGTAATCAACAACCTGCAATCTTTGAGGCTATTCGTATAAGAGATTGCTATTTGCAAGGCAAAGAAGATGACCAAGTAGAGAAGGTATTGCAAGATCTGGATAATGCCATTCAGCAAAGTCTTAAAATGGCAGAAAAACATACTCAAGATAAGTTAAGCTATGAACAAATTAAAATATATGCGCAAGCAGCTTTGATCATTTTAGATGCAGTACAATTATCTATGATGGATGATGTTCGCAAAAAATCAGACATTGAAATGCGAGATGTAGATCTTAAAAAATATGCTACATTGCTTCAAGCAGCAAATTATTGTGCCTCAACCTCATCTGTGGACAAAATTGCTGATGTTGTTGGCCTCATGAAAGAAGTGTCAACCAAAAAGGAAAATGAATTCACACATTCATTACAAGATAATATTCACTTGATTGCCAAGTTAAGTACGCAGAAAAATATAACTAGCAGTGTTATAGGCTCAGTTGTCACTCAGCGCACGAAAGGTTTTTATTTGCTTCAAAATATATTTAGGCGTTATGGTCTTGATGATTCCTTGTTGGTATTAACACCTGCTCAAGTCAATTTAAAAAACCAGATCATGGAAAAGAATTTTAAAAATGTTAAGAACATCGTGAGTTCTTCTGCTTTTGCAATTAATGACGTCTTGGCGCCAAATGTTGACGGCTCAACGAATTTACATTTATTAATGCAATATGCAGACAATGCAGACGCATTCGAAGCAATTGCACAGATAATGTTAAAATCACGAGGCACCGTATATAATTCAAACCTTGCTCCTCTTGATGTCAACCAAGAACAACCATTGGATTATCTGCTCAAAAACCAACACGCGCAAGTATTGTTAGCGTACTTAAAAGCTAAGAAATATGAAATTCCTGGTTTGTGGGGTAGCACCAAATATCAAATAACGGACTTCTTTACTAAAGAAAAAATCGATGAGATAGAAACAAAAATAAGTGAACAAAAGAAGCGCTTGTCACTGTAGTTCAGTGATAAGCGTATATGCGCATTTGAACTAAAATGGAACAAATTTTGTCATACCTTAATAAACCCATCCATGCATTTGCGGTAAGTAGGTATGTCAAAAGAAGGGGGAGAGCCGTCTGTGGTGTTAGAGTAGCAACCTGGGACACAGAACAAGGAAAGCATTTCGCTTTAAAGCATACCTTTGATCAGGAATTATTTGGCGGTAATACCGGACATGCTGCAATTTCATTAACTATCCCCGTTACAGTTGAAAATACCGAATTAATTAAGAAATATTGCTCTGATCCGGCAATCCCCGTCTAGAGGAAATCAAAACCAAAAAGGAAGACGAGGCCGATGAGATTGATGTTGAGTTACAATCCCTAGACTTTGTTAATGCACCACCTGCAAACCAAGTAGAGAAAGAATCAAGAGTTGAAGAGTATCTTGTGCAACAGCATATTAGTGAGAGGGCCAAAACCCCCGTTGATCATTATTCAGCCGTTACCGCCAGTAATTCCTTATTGGATTGTACATAACGCTGTAGTCTGTTGATTTCTTTATTTAATTCAACCAATAAGAAATTGATGTTCTCTAAATCCTTTTTCGCCAAAGCGGTTTCAAGGGTTGCCACAGCACTTTTGAGCGCAGGCACGCCACAGTAACAGCAAGCACCATGAAGACGGTGAACATGTTCACGCATGTTTTTGTAATCTTTCTTGGTGAATGTTTGATTAATATTGGTTTGGGCCAACTTCAAACTGTCTACTAAGCCTAAAAGCATATCCTTTGCCAAAGAGCTTTTATTAGCTGCTAATTTGAGGGTTTGTTGCCAATCAACAGGGATCTTTGGTTTTTCCTGGGCTGCGTCTTGCAACTCACAATTATTTGGATCTTGTGTGTTGTTAAACACACATTTTTTGGTCCATTGTTGAATGATACGTTGCAGTTCTTTTTCATCAATGGGTTTGGTTAAGTAATCATCCATACCTGCACGCAGCACTGCTTCACGTTCGGTAGTCAAGGCATGTGCGGTAAGTGCAATGATAGGTATATGCGTACCAGGCGGTTCATCACTTCTGATCCGATTGGTGACTTCAATGCCATCCATGCCAGGCATTTGAATATCCATAAAGATTAAATCATAAACTTTATCTTTAATAAATTGTAAGGCTTCAAAGCCATTGTTGGCACAATCTGCTTTTACACCTAAGTTTTCCAGAAGGGCTGCTACCAACTTCAAATTAGATGGGTAATCATCAACTGCAAGTACGGCAAGTTTGCTGGTAATGGGGCCCTTGGGCTGCGACACAACTTGTTCTTCAATAATAACAGGAGCTGGGATTTGCTCGGATGGTTCTGAGATCAGAATTTTAACCAATGAATCATGTAATTTTTGTCTGCGTACAGGTTTTGCTAAACACAGCGTGGCACCTGAATTTTGCAATTCTTCATAAATTGTTTGATCAGTTGTATTGACCAAAACGCCAACGCGGCAGTTATATTTTGTGGTGGCCAACTGGGTGAGATCGGATATAAAAGTGCTTTCTGGGTCAAGCTGGTTCGCGCCGATAATAAACATATCAAAGGGTTGCTCATTATCAATCGCTTTTTGCAAAGTATCATCCAATTTGCGGGGATCATCAATTTCGCTGACAACACTACCCCAAGAAGATATTAAGTGATTTAAACTTAATCGCGTAGTGGGGTGCGTTTCATATATTAGGAAACGATACGTACTTAAAGGGGACAATGGCTTGGATTGAATGGGCTCATGTACTTTGTTAGCAACGAAGGTAAACCAGAAGGTAGAACCCTTGGCCGCCTCAGATTCCACGCCAATTTCACCACCCATTTGTTGCACTAAGCGTTTGGAGATAACCAGCCCCAAACCTGTGCCGCCAAAACGTCGTGTTGTTGTAGAATCAGCTTGGGTAAAGGCTTGGAACAGTGATTTTTGTTCATCATTGCTTAAACCGATACCAGAGTCAGTAATACTCACACAGACAACAACATGCTCGGCCATTTCTTTTTCTAACATTATCCGAACAACAACGCTGCCTTTTTCTGTAAATTTAATAGCATTGTTAACCAAGTTAGTGATGATTTGTTTTAATCTTAAATGATCGCCTACAATTTTTTCAGGGACATCTGAATAAATCATGGGAACAAGTTCAAGACCTTTCTCATGGGCATTGGGTGCCATGAGTGTGAGCGCATCTTCAACGCATTCACGTAAATCCATCGGGACTTGATCTAAGGTGAGTTTGCCAGCTTCAATTTTGGAAAAGTCGAGGATGTCATTAATAATAGATAGCAAACTAAAAGCAGATTTATGAATGGTTGCAAGATAATCGCTTTGCCGTGCATCCAGTTTAGTTTTCATGAGCAAGTTGATAAAACCAATGACGCCATTTAAGGGCGTGCGAATTTCATGGCTCATGTTAGCTAAAAATTCGGATTTAACACGGCTCGCCGTTTCTGCTTCTTTTCGTGCCATTTCTAATTCAATATTTTGAATCTCGATGGTCTCTAAGGTTTGGCGTAGATCAGCAGTTGCTTGTTCTACACTTTGCTGCATTTCCTCATGGGCAGCCTTTAAGGAAGCGGCCATGGTATTGATGCCAGCTTCTAAATGCCTAAGCTCGCTGCGGGCATTGGTATATACGCGTGTGTCAAAGTTACCATTTTTAATTTTTTCAACCGCTGCTGCCATTTGCAAGATGGGTCTTGTAACGTCGCGCCCCATGCGAAAGGCAAAGATACCACTGATACCAAGGCCGATAAGCACGATAATGCTGCAAGCAAAGAGCACCTGATATTGACGTATAGTGGTTGTCATTCTGCCAAGCTCAATGCTGATCCACCCCAATACGTTGTCATGATTTTCTGCTTGATCGTAGGGGGAGTCCACATAGGCATAATCTTCAGTGATGACATCACGAATTATGACGGGGACCGTAAATAATAAGGAGCTTCCCGTATCCGCCATGGTGATACCATGAGATTGGTCGCTCACTGATAAGATGTTCGTTGGCGTTTGATGTTCATGTCCTGCATGCGCTAACAAACGACCATCTTTGTTAAAAATGGAGACCGAACGCACTTCTGGTTCTGATAAGGCATCATTGGCAAGCCGTTGTAAGGTATGTGCGTTACCTGAGAACACGCCATACTCACTGGCTGGCGCTAATTGCAATGCAATGGCATAGCCACGATCACGCAAGGCTTTTTCTAAATCTTGAATACGGGTGCTGGTAAAATAGGCGCTCAATAGTAAAGAAATAGTGATAGTGGGCACCAGTGTAAGGAATAAAACCCGGCTTTTAATACCCCATTCATTAACCATGGCTATTTTTTTCCATCTTTTCAATGACTTGCTTTAATGCGATTTCATTTTCAATCGCTAAACCTAAGGAGCGTGCAACTTGATAATTCACCGCTACGGCAAATTCGTTGGGATACATAGGTTTAGGTAATGTTTTATGTTCATTTGCTAAAAATTGAAGAATCATTTCGGCGCTTTGATCAGCAAGTTGCTTCGTTGTCGCATATACAGCGGCAAGTGCGCCATTGTTAACATAAGTTCTTGAATATCCAATTAAGGGAACGCGTTTATGAAAAGCCGTTAATAACATACCGCGCGTTGTTTTGGTGTTAAAGATACGATTATCAGGGATTGCCATGACAATATTGGTTTCATCCAGTAGCCCATCTAATACGGCGACGGGATTTTCAAATTTGTTAACGTAAATGGTATTGAGTTTCAAATGATGTATTCTAGCGAGTTTTTGTAATTCTGCTTGTTCACTGAGGGAGTTGGGGCCCAAGAGCACGCCTATATTATTTTCAACTTCTTTGGGTAATAGTTTTTGTAGCAAAAATAATTGGCGCTCTAAAGGTTGATCCAAGTAAAGGGCAGATATAGGCATGCTTTTGTTGTTTAAGGGCCTTTCGTGTTCTCGTAGCAAAGCTTCAAAGGTGTTTTTTCGAGTTAGAATACTTAAAATGGGTAGCTTGGTTTTTGTTTTAAGCGCTGCGGATAAAGCTTCAGAACCAATAGTCACAACTAAACAGCTTTGATTATGATGTTCCAGGAAGTGCGTGCCTTTAATATTTTCCGTGATAAGATGCACCAGCTTGGGGCCAGGCTTAGGTTGGGCATAGAGTGTCGCTTCAATCCGATGCACCATACCAAAATGGCTATTGCTGGAGATGAGAATGATTTGCTCACAGGCATAGCAAGCCCCTGCAAGCCAAAGTTGCAGTGCAGCGAATACGATAATGTTTCTATATATTATAAGGGTTTTTAGCATTCTGGACTTATACCCTTGATAGGTTTTGTTGGCAAGGCGTCATGGCAAATAAATTGTTGGATGCTAAACTGAAGATGTTTAGTCGAAGTGTTTTCAAAGAGTACAATACAATAGGGAGACTGAGGTGGGAAGAGAAAATATAATTATGTTAACTGCCTTAGCTTTTATTGGGATCCAAGGTTGTAAATGGAATGATGATTTTCGTGCCAGGGAACAACCAGGCTATCTACAGCAACCGCAATATTTAGAACCACCACCTCGTCCTACTTTGAATGTTGAATCCGAAGACTATAAAGGTGATGACACTAACCGGACTGCGCAAGAAGAAAAAGATACGAAAATGCCAGCAATTGATGATTTGTCGCCGATACCTGAGATACAAGAATATCCACCGGGGTTGTAAACCCAAATCCCCCTCTCGCTTCGCTCGCCGCCCCCTTTACGAAAGTGGGCGATTGGTTCGCGAAGCGAACCGTAATCCCTCTTTTGTAAAGAGGGATGGCCCGAAGGGCCAGGGAGATTGAGCTACTTCTTCTCTACCGTTCCACCAACAACTTTACCACCGATAGTGGAAGCGCTGTCTTGTTCAACGATACCTTTGCCAGAATCAAAAATAATATCGCCGCTTACGCTGCTACCTTTTAGGACAATCTTTTGAACCCCATCAGTCGCTGTTTTTTGAACAGTGATACTGTCGACTTTGCAGCTATCAAATTCGCTGTCCAGGCTCTTTAATGTAACCAATTTAGCGAATTTGCTGTCTTTGGCTTGTAGTTGGCCATTAATGCTGAGCTTATTTTTAAAGTCTGATTTATCTGCAGTCACTTTGCCGTTAATAGTTGAGGTGCCATTAACAACAACGGTTGTTAATTTCACATTGCCGTTAACAGTCAAATCGTTAAAGCTTGAAGCACTGGCTGACAAATTACCATTCACAACAGATTCTTTAGAAAATTGGGAATCTGTCGCTTCTAAAAAGCCGTTAATAATTGTTGAGTCGGTTACCTTGATTTTTTTAACCAAGAGTTTGCCTGAGTGATGGAGGTTTTTAACTTCAACCGCAGTGAGATCGCCTTTGCCAAACTGCATGGAAGTTGGGGCAGCCATTTTTTCCTTTTCAGTACTCTCAGGCGCCGCTTGCGCAAACACCTGTGTGGAAGCTGCTAGACCAAGAAACAAAGTCAATGCACTTAGGCGGATCTCTTTTTTCATGATATTCCCTTACCTTATAAATAAAAATCCTATTTTTCAGTGTGACACTGTTAAATAAAATTGGCAATAAAGACAATTAAGATCCCAACGGGCGCGAAATAACGTATGGCAGCGCGCCAAGCGAGATAAACAGTTAGGGAGTTGCCATCAAATTCTTCTTCGGTTGCTTTGTCGCTCATCACCCAGCCTGCAAAAATACAAAACAGAAAAGCACCAATAGGGAGAAGAATATTGGTAGGAATATCTGTTAGTAACTGGAAAATGCTCCACTTGCCAAATATTTTTACCTCTTGCCAAATGTTAAAGGAAAACACAGAGGCAAGACCTAAGATCCAAGCAAGGACACCCACATAGAAAGAACCACGGGCTCGGGCAACTTGCCAGCGCTCATTCATCATGGCAACCAGTGGTTCTGCCATGGAAATGGAGGATGTCCAGGCAGCAAAAAGAAGTAACATAAAAAATAAGCTGCCTACAATTTGAGAGCCTGGCATATGGCTAAAGGCGATGGGTAGGGCATGAAACATTAATCCTGGTCCACTTTCAGGCGCTAAACCATGTGAAAACACCAAGGGGAAAATCGCAAGACCAGAGAGAATCGCTACCAGGACATCCAATACGGATATAATTAACACTGTTTTAACCAGATCGGTTTCTTTTGAAAGATATGAGCCATAAATCAAAATACAACCAGCGCCTGTTGCCAAAGAAAAGAAGGCTTGGCCCAGTGCATCAATAACAGCGCGTGCGGTTAAATCTTGTGGGCGAAAAGAGAATAAAAAGGAAAATCCACTTTTAAAATCACCTTCAATGCCTGCGTAAATAACTAAAACAATCAAAATTAAAAATAAGCCTGGCATCATCCAGCGTGATGCGCGCTCTATGCCAGCATTAACGCCCAAAGCGACCACTAACATGGTGAGGGTCATAAAAATAGTATGCCAAAGTGTCAGTTCATAGGGTGAACTTAAGAGATCTTGCCAAATACTTAAAATACTATCTGGTGTCGCATTGATGAAAACACCTTTAAAAGCAAAAAACAGATAAGCAATAGACCATCCTGCAACAACGCTGTAAAAGCTTAAAACCATGAGCAAAGTAAAAGCGCCGAGCCAACCGAGGCCTTGCCAGGCTGGTTTTGCTTTTGCTTCAATGGCAAGCGTTGCTAAGCTATTGACTGGATTCTGCCTACCTCGGCGCCCGATTAACAATTCTGCAATCATGGCAGGGATACCAATTAAGAGGATAAAAGCAAGGTAAGCAATTACAAACGCACCACCGCCGTTGTTGCCAGCCATATAGGGAAATTTCCAAATATTGCCTAGTCCGACCGCAGCACCTGCGGTGACCATGATGAAGGCAAAGCGGGAACTCCATAAGCTACGTGCTTGCTTGCTTTGATTAACGGGCATGAGATGCTACCTTACGCATAAATTGAAGGCGTAGGGTAATGCATTCTGGGTTTATTAAACAAGATTTCAATAATGAGTAAGGTATCTAATGAACACTTTTGTTTTTGATATTGAAACGGTTCCTGATGTGGAATCAGGTCGTCGTATCTTAGGTTTAGGCGATTTACCTGACGATTCCGTCGCACAAGCCATGATGAGCTTGATTAAAGAATCTACCGGGACACCCTTTATAAAGCACCACTTACAAAAGATAGTCGCCATCTCTGCGGTCTTTCGCAGTGAGAAAACACTGAAAGTCTGGTCCTTAGGAGAAACCACCTCTTCAGAAGCAGAAATTATTCAACGCTTTTTTGCGGGTATCGACAGGTATAAGCCTACGCTAGTCTCTTGGAACGGAGGGCAATTTGATCTGCCAGTATTGCACTATCGTGCACTTTTTCATGGCGTGGTAGCCCCCAAATATTGGGACACAGGGGAGCATGACCCCTCATATAAGTACAACAACTATCTTAATAGATATCATACGCGTCATATTGATTTGATGGATACGCTGGCGGCCTTTAATCAAAAATCCTTTGCAAAATTAGAGGACATTGCCTTGATGTTAGGGCTGCCCGGCAAAATGGGTATGTCTGGCGATAAAGTCTATGACTATTACCGTGAAGGTAAGATAGAGGACATCCGTTGTTATTGCGAAACCGATGTCCTAAACACTTATTTGGTATTTCTACGTTTTCAGCTGATAAGAGGCATACTGAGCCCTGAGGACTATAAATTTGAAATTGAACTAACAAAAAATGCATTGCAGACTCAAGTTCTGCCTCATTTGCAGCAATATCTGCATGAATGGCAAAACAACAATGCTATACTCTCCCCACTTTGAATTAATGCTTTTTTAGAATGAAGAGGTAGTAGTGTCACGTCGTCAAAAAGCTTTGCCTGTAGAGCCTGTTGAAGTTGAAATCAGTGGTTTATCACATGATGGGCGCGGTATCGCGCGTCTTGATAATAAAGTGCTCTTTGTTTTTGGCGCTTTGCCAGGTGAGATTGTTAAGGCAAAACTAACCCGTTGTCATTCACGTTATAGCGATGCCACTGCTATCGAAATTTTAAAACCCTCAGCAGAACGAGTAGGGCCTGCTTGTGCGCATTTTGGTTTGTGTGGTGGCTGCCAACTACAACATATGTCAAGCCAAACACAAATTGCCCATAAACAGAAATTTTTAGAAGAACAATTAGTCCATCAATCAAAAGTGACACCAGGTGCATGGTTAGCACCTTTGCAAGCTTCCTCGAATGGTTATCGACAAAAGGCACGTTTAGGTGTGCGTTATGTTGAGAAGAAGCAAAGCTTGCTGGTCGGATTTAGAGAACAAAATAACAATAAAATTGCCATCATTGAAAACTGTGCGGTGCTGGACCCACGCGTTGGCACAAAAATAAATGCCCTGCGCGAGATGATAAATTCTCTAGAAGCCAAAACCACCATTGCACAGATTGAAGTTGCCATTGGTGGTGATGAAGTTGCCTTGGTATTTAGACATCTTGATGTTTTATCTGAAAGTGATATTAAAAACTTGACTCAATTTTGCCAAGAGTGTCATTTTTCACTTTATTTGCAACCCAAGGGTGTTGAGTCTGTTCATAAAGTTTGGCCAAATAACCAGATTGAACTTCAATATGAGTTGAAAGATCAACAACTCAAATATCATTTTCACCCCTTGGATTTTACGCAAGTAAATCAAGAGATAAACCAAAAAATGGTGAATCAAGCTTTGCAATTATTAGCACCTAACAAGGACGATATTATCCTTGATCTATTTTGTGGTTTAGGTAACTTCAGCTTGCCCTTTGCACAACAAGCCAAAAAAGTGATTGGCGTAGAAGGCGCATCGGTCATGGTTGAGCGCGCCAAAGCGAATGCTAAAGTTAATAATTTAACTAATACTGAATTTCATGCCTTTGATTTGAGTAAAGATTTTAGCCAGCAGCCTTGGGCGCAGCACTATACAAAACTAATTTTAGATCCCCCACGTTGCGGAGCACAAGAAATCGTCTCATCAATTTCCCATTTTAAACCCGCGGAAATTTTATATATTTCTTGTAATCCGGCAACCTTTGCCAGGGATGCAGCTATACTTGTTCATCAGCAAGGATATGAATTAAAGACAGTGGGTGTCATGGATATGTTTCCCCATACAGCCCATGTGGAAACGATAGGACTATTTTGCGCTAGTTGACGCAATTGCGCCGACAAAAAAGGGATTGTTATGGTAAAAATACGGGATGATTTACCTAAAGCAAATGATGGCAGTATCGATATCGATAGCTGGGTTGCACGTATTGGACAAAATCGTCCCAGCAAAGAACAAGCCCTCTTAGCGCAAGCAGCCCAATTAAATTTAGAGCATGGCGGTCACCACCTAACCTGTGTGAATGAATCTTGTTTGCGTCAAGGTTTAGTAACCGCAGAAACCTTAGCAACCTTAGAACCCGATATCGCTACCTTATTAGCTGCCATTGTTTATTTTCCAGCACATTATGGCGAACTTACCTTAGATTTAATTAAAACAACGCTGGGCACGGAAGTGGCTACTTTAGTCTCAGGTGTTGTACAAATCACCACCCGAACCTCCCAAGCCAAAGGGGCTGCAAGTTCGGCGACCTATCATGATAACTTGCGCAAGATGCTCTTGGCGGTAGTTGAAGATGTTCGTGTGGTGCTCATTAAACTCGCCGAGCGAATTACTTCCTTACGCGCAGCTTCCGTTTTGGATAAAGATGTGCGACATCAGTTTGCACTTGAAACCAGAGATATCTATGCCCCCTTAGCAAATCGCTTGGGGATTGGGCAAATCAAGTGGGAGTTAGAAGATTTTGCCTTTCGTTATCTTGAGCCTGAAGCTTATAAGAATATTGCAAAATTACTTGATGAGAAGCGTCTTGATAGAGAAATTTACGTAAAAAATGTCATTGATGTATTAAAAAAAGCTTTAAACAATGACAATATTGAAGCCGATGTCACGGGGCGCGTAAAACATATCTATAGCATTTGGCGTAAAATGATCCGAAAAAATCTCGATTTTCAGGATATTTACGATGTGCGCGCCGTGCGTATTCTCGTGCCAGAAATCAGAGATTGTTATGCAGCCTTAGGTATAGTCCACTCTTTGTGGCAACATGTTCCTAAAGAATTTGACGATTATATCGCAACCCCAAAGGAAAACGGATATCGCTCTTTGCATACAGCGGTGATTGGCCCTGAAGGTAGAACAGTCGAAATTCAAATTCGTACTTTTACCATGCATCAAGAAGCGGAATTGGGCGTGGCAGCACATTGGCTGTATAAAGAAGGTGGTAAACTTGATCCCAGTTATCAGAAAAAGCTCAACACATTGCGCCAAATTCTGGATTGGAGCGAACAAGCACAAGAAGGCGATGTCAATGAAGTCCTATTACAAGAACTACTTGAAGACAGAGTATACATTTTTACCCCTCAAGGGGATGTCGTTGACTTACCCATGGGATCAACACCCTTAGATTTTGCTTATCATATTCACACGGATTTAGGGCATCGCTGTCGCGGTGCTAAAGTGAATGGTTCGATAGTTACCTTAAATTACCAACTCTCATCTGGTGAACAAGTTGAAATATTATCAGTCAAAGAGGGGACACCTAGCCGTGATTGGCTTAACCCCCAATTAGGCTATATCAACAGCGTTCGCGCTCGTGCCAAAGTGCATAGTTGGTTTAAACGCCAAGCACGCGATCAAAATATGCAACAGGGTCGCGAAATGCTAGAAAAAGAATTTAAACGCATGGGCTTGGAAACCAGTGGCCTTGGCAAAATATTAAGCAAAGTGGGCATGAAATCTTTGGACGATCTTTATGCTTCATTGGGTGGGGGCGATCTTCGTATTAGCCAAATCGTTAACGCCTTGCAAAGAACAGAACATGTGGACACACATGATGAGATTACAACCCATGTTTCAAAATCTTTTGGACATCAATCGGATATTACCATTCAAGGCGTTGGCAATTTATTGTGCCATTTTGGACGTTGCTGTAAACCTGTTCCGGGTGATCGTATAGTTGGCTATATTACGCTCGGACGTGGCGTGACCATCCACCGCCAAGATTGTATTAATGTATTAAATAAACCTGAGGAAGAGCAAAGGCTTATCCAAGTGCAATGGGGCGAAATTCGTCAAAATGTTTATCCTGTTGATATCAATATCCGTGCTTATGATAGGCAAGGTTTATTGCGCGATATTACGTCTATTTTGAGTAATGAAAGGGTCAATGTGATTGCGGTAAATACACAAACCAACAAAGATGATAATATTGCGAACCTTGTTTTAACCTTAGAGATCTCAGATTTAGGCGCATTAACAAATATATTGAATAAAATAATGCAATTGCCCAATGTGTTAGAAGCCAATCGCTTACAATCCCGCCTACGCTAAGACGCTTGCGCTATCATAATCAAATGGTGTACCTATGTCAGATAAAAAAATAGAAATTGAAGAATTATTCGCCATTATGTCGAAATTGCGTGATCCAGTTGTAGGCTGCGATTGGGATAAAAAACAAACGCTGGCATCGATTGTGCCGCACACCCTGGAAGAAGCCTATGAAATGGCAGACGCTGTTGAAAATGGCTCAACCGAAGATATCAAATCAGAGCTGGCAGATTTATTGCTGCAAATTGTTTTTTATTGCCAAATAGGCCAAGAGCAGGGCTTATTTGATTTTGCCAGCATCGTTGCAGAGCTTAAAGAAAAACTTATTCGCCGTCATCCCCACATTTTTGGCGATAAAGCAATTTCACCTGAAGATCATCCTAATTTATGGGAATCAATTAAAGAAAAAGAGCGCAAAAGCAAAGCGCAACATCATGTTCTTGCAGGTATTGCAACAAGTTTGCCAGCGCTTTCGAGGGCACAAAAATTACAAGCAAGAGCGGCGACAGTGGGTTTTGACTGGCCTCATATCAGTTTTGTCTTAGATAAAATTCAAGAAGAAGTCAAAGAATTTGAAGATTCCTTTGCTGAAAATGATATCGACGCCACGCATGAGGAGCTAGGCGATATTCTTTTTGTGTGTGCTAATTTAGCGCGTCATGTAAAAACAGATGCTGAAACGATTTTACGTAAAGCCAATCGAAAGTTTGAGCGCCGCTTTAACGGAGTGGAGCAAAAAGTGCTGGCCACAGGTAAGCCTTGGCAGGCGTTTAGTTTGGAAGAGCTAGATACCTTTTGGGATGAAGTCAAAGAACAAGAGAAAGCAACATAGATACAACAAACTGCTTTTGGAATTAAAGGTGAGTTTGTCCAGCATAATTGAAATCTTCGACTAAAATTGCTAAGGTTGTTAGATACCCACTTAAAAGTAGCTTATTCTAATACCATGAGAGAAATTAAAGCTTTAGTGCATATACTCAAAAAGCAATTGAAGGCCAGAAATTTCACTTATAAAGATGTCAGCGTGCACCTCAATTTGAGTGAAGCCTCTGTAAAAAGGCTTTTTAGTAAGCAGGACTTAACCCTTGAGAGGCTAGAGCAGATCTTAATCTTAATGGATATGCGTTTGCTTGATTTATTCGCTCTGCTTGAGTCCGAGGAAGAATATGTATCTGTGCTCTCGCTTTCCCAAGAGCAAGCACTCATCAAAGAGCCTAAATTAATCTTGGCTTTTATGCTTTTACTCAACGGTTGGCAACTTGAAGAAATAACGAAATCATTTGTAATAGACAATTTAGAGCTTGTTCAACTGCTCGCAAAACTAGATAGACTCAAACTTATCGAATTATTGCCTCATAATAAAATAAAATTACTTATCTCAAATAATTTTACTTGGCAAAAGAATGGGCCGGTACAACATTTTTTTGAGGAAAATGTGCTGGCAGGTTTTTTAAAAGCTAAATTTAACAATCCGGATGACAAGCTTCTTTTTAATGGTGGTATGCTGTCTTCAAGTTCCATTGAAAAGCTTAAATCCATGATGGAAGAATTTTCATTTAAAATAAATGATATGATAAAAGCTGATCTTAAGCTGCCCTTAGAAAAAAAGCAGGGCATTGGCGCTTTATTAGCCATGCGTCCTTGGGAATTGCCTGTTTTTAGCAAACTGCGCAGAACACCCTAATTAATGTCCAAAAAATTGCGACATTAAAGCGCTAAAATACATTGATTGTTACAAATACGTTGTAAGGTTCATAACATGTGTTATAATCCTCAGCCATTTTTTAAACAAGATATCGGTGTACTTTTTAGATGTTAAATCAATTTGCAATACCACGTAACGATTTCAACGATGTAGCCATGCGTATTCTTAAAATTGAAAATACAATGCGTATGTTTTTTGAAGAGGATAATGCAATATCTCTCTACATGGCAGATCCCTCCCACGCTGATATCAAAGATTCAATATTGTTCTTTTTAAATACGTTTAAATTCTATTTATCAACGAAAAATAGAATTGTTAACGGTATTACTCAAAAGAGTCAATTCGAAAAATTCATGGGTGCTTTAAAATCAATAAAAGATAGCTATGGCGCTTCGATGAGAGATTATTTGGAGCAGCAAAATCCTGCTTTAGGTGCATTTTTGCAATTAAACATAAAACATTTTGAAAAAATTGATACGACTTTAGCTCATTATTTTAGAGAGTGCCTAGAGTTTGATAAGGTTGCGACGCGCATTCTTAAAATAGAAAAATTAGTGCGCTTATCATTTGAGAAAGAAAATGAATTATCATACTTTATGTCAGATCCTGCTAATCTACGCTGGAAGCTTTATTTAGAGGCTTTTTCTGAAGAAATGATGAAGCATTTATCTAAAAATGATGAAGTCATCGATGGCTACGTTGAAAAAAATCAATTTGACTCATTTATGGATGCCTTCTCAAGAATAAAAGAAAACAAAGGGTTTTCTATGAGCATGTATTTACAGATAAATAATCCTGGCTTAGGAGCCTTTTTCAGCCAGAATTTAGAAGGTTTAGAATCGGCTGACAAGGCCTATAAGGCTTACTATAAAAATCTCAGTATGGGTAAATCCAATACCTTAAAAAAGGGTTAATGCTTTACCCTTATTAAGGTTTGCTTAAAAAGTAGAATTCCTTCTCTTGCGCCTTTTAGCAGAAGGCGCCGCATCATTAACTGCTAAGGAATTATGGGTATACTGATGTAAAATAAGAGGTGCTTGAGTGGCTTCCTCTGATGGCGCACTAATCTGGGCTGAGAGCGTTACATTTGCAATTGTGTTAGGCGCTGCATTTAATTTTTGCAATAATTTTTCTAAATCCAGTTTATTTTCTTCTTTCACATTATCAAACGAAAAGAAGTAGGAAAATTTTCTATATAATAGTTGATATAAATCGCTATAAATCCGTCCGAATGTAGATCCTGCGCTAAAGCCAGCAAAAGCACCTGCCATGATGAGTGAAATAAAGGAGGGGAGTTCTGAAATTGCCTTGATAGTGCACAATATTTCCCAGGCAGCATACCAAGTTAAAACCGAACTACAGCCTAAAATAGTAATGGTAGTGATATTAACAAGCAATAAAGGTAAACAGAATTTTGCATAATTATTAAATGCACCCGTGCGCATTCTGTCTATCCATGAGCCAAGCATTTGCAGGCGACGTTCAGGCCCGCCTGAAATATCAGCATAATTAGTAAGCAACTTGCTTAGGCAAAATAATGCAACTAAAGAAAATGACCAACACCAATTCAACAGTGTTTTATATGACATTAATGTAAACCCTAAGGTTAGTGCATAGGTCATTAATGTGCCAACATAGGGTAAATATTTGGCAAAAAAACTTAAATGATGATAATTAATGCGCACTCTTTTTTCGTGTATGTGAATTATATTGCTTGAATCATCTAATTTTTTAACATGATATTTTAAATCGTTTTCAGTAATATTGACGGGCAAAGGGATGTTGTTTTCTAATGTTACATTGAACAAATTTTCAATAAAAGGCAGAGATTCTTTGTATTTTAGTGGAACAATGCCAGGGCCATAGAGGGTTTCATAGCTTGCAAGTGTTTGCATTAAGGCATGCAAAGGGATTGTTATTTGGTTTTCTGTTAAGCGTTTAATAGCAAATTGAAGTGCAGCTAATTCTGGGATATAACATAAATGCTGCTTTTTTGAGGAGTTTTGGCTCTTGATGGCGCAAATGATGATGGTTCTATTGACGAAGGACATGCGACACTCATTTCATAGCTATCAATCCCGTGAATATATCATAAAGTGCTTAAAATGTACCTTTAAAACATAATGTGGATATAAACACATTATTTAAAAAAACCAAAAAGAGGGTGCTTAGCTAAGTGCTGGTTCATATTAGGTTCTAGTTTAATTTATGTCATAAAAATTCAACGAAATCGTCTAATTTAGTGCGTTGCTGACAAACTGTTGACATTAGCAGACTAACTGGGTATGTTTGCAAAATGAATTTTGTTAACACACTTAGAGGTCGCAATGAGAACTTTAAACTTACATGAAGCCCAAACAGTAAATGGCGCAGGTTATGCGCAAGATATAACCGCAGCAGCGGCAACACTATTTGTTGGGGGCTGCATTTCTAGTGTAGGGGCGGGTATTGGTGCTGTTGTGACAATGCCTTTAGGCCTAATGTCAGGGTTAGCACCTCTTGCTGGCTTATCATTCTTTGGGCCTGCTATTGGCGCCCTAGCCTTACCCGCATTCGTGGCTAGCACTGTGCTGAGTGCAAATCCTGAATTGAGATCTGATTTAGAAAATAAATTTCATCAGTATTTTGGCTAAAATAAAAACCCCGCTTAGCGGGGTTTTTTTTAATTAGATATCCATTCCCTTTTTCTTTATATTGCTTGAACCCAGATTGGTATCTTTTTGAAAAACCGCAAGCACTTGTGGATTTCCTATCTTGCTTGCTTTCTCAAAAGCTTCCTCAATCCTAGCCTCAGAAATATATTTTCCGCCTTTTGTGTATTTATGTGCATTTTCTTGGGCTTTATCTAAAATCATATGAACGATTTCTGGTTTGTTCGCTTCTATAGCAGCATCAAGCACCGTTAGCTTTAGAATGTTATTGGCATCCTTTAAATGTGACTTAACTTTTTTGGTATCTCCCTCTATGACAGCGTTCATGAGCGCCGAATTATTTTTTTCATTGTCCGAAGCCCTGGTAATAGCTTTGGCTCTTTTATTTTCATTTGATTTTACTTCGTGTTCCTGGGCTACATGTTCTGCTAATTGATGAGCACCTTTATAGGCAGCTTTGCCCCCCAAATAGGCGCCATAGCCAACACCAGCAACAACGGCTAATGGTAGGCCTATTACAACACCTACGCCGATACCGACAACCGTAATGAGCCCATCGCCAAAATCATCCTTAGTTGAGCCACCACCGCCACCGCCGCCATGCCTTGTATTATAAGTTGCTGCAGAGATTGCACCACCTTGCATAAGTACCTCACTTATTCTTAAAATCTACAACCACAGTTTAAGCTGTGATTATTATTTGCCAGGTTTATTTTTTGCTTGCGTCGCCGTTTTATCTATTTTGGCGAATAAAGCATCAACTTTGCTTTTATGCTTTTTCATTCTATCGTAATTGAATTCAATAGAGGCTCGTGTGATAGCGGGTAGTTTGCTCAGCATTTTTTGACCAGGTCCTGATTCGTAAAAGCTGATGATGGCCTGCACATCTTTATCCGAAAAACTTTCTCCAAACATTTTAGTCAAAAATTGATGGAATTCTTTTTTATCAAGAATTTCTTGGTAGAGTTTTACTATTTCTTTTTTGTGCGCCGCTAAGCCAGGATTGTCTTGTATTAATTTATTCGCACCAGCTTCAATTTGCTCATCCATGAGTTTGTCCATATTCACGGTTTTAATAAGTTTTTCAATCTGAAGATGTGGCATAAATACACCTATATTAATGAAAGGAATTCAATAATATATAGCCTAAATGCTAAATGAAGGTTATTTAATTGCTGGGTTTATAGGTAGCAAAGGCTGGTCATACACTTTTGCGTGTATGACCAGGAAATACAAACTATGAAGGGTTATAAGCCAGACATGATTTCTCGTTCTTTAGCCGAGGGTTTAGGACTTCTATCACGATAAAATTCATGTAATTCGTGAATGATTTCCTCGGGTGTATTTACGACTTTGTATAACTCTAAATCTTCAGCATTGATTGTATTGCTAGCAACCAATTGCGATTTAAACCAAGCTAAGAGATCACGCCAAAATGGTTCACCCACTAAAATAATTGGGATCCTACGCGTTTTGCCTGTTTGAACGAGCGCTAAAATTTCAGCCAATTCGTCCAGGGTACCAAAACCGCCAGGCATAACCACATAAGCAGAGGCATATTTTACAAACATAACTTTGCGGGTAAAGAAATGTCTGAACCGTAATGAGATATCTTGATAATCATTGGTGCATTCTTCATGGGGAAGCACAATATTTAAACCAACGCTTAAGGAAGGGCCTTCTTTAGCCCCTTTGTTGGCTGCTTCCATGAGGCCTGGGCCGCCGCCAGTCACTACTGTATATCCATGCTCTGATAAAGCTTTGGCGATATCGAAAGTTAATTTGTACCAAGGGTTATCAGGTTTTAAGCGCGCTGAGCCAAAAATACTTACTGAGGGAGGGATGTGTACAAGGCGTTCATAGCCTTCTACAAATTCAGCCATTACCTGGAAAACTTTCCATGATTCATGTGCCATCTCAGTATCTTTGATAGAGAGAGAACGTGGATCCTTTCTCATGGTCTTCCTTATTTATTTTCTGTGTTTACCTTTTCACTATAACACCCAACCGCAAGAGTTTCCAGTTAAGCTAACTTTCTAGCATGAGGCTTAACGCCCAGCTATATTTAAAGCGTTGCACTGCATGAAATAAAGCTATGAATGAAACAGACGCTAATGCCCCGTTGCGGGCAAATGTTCGACTCCTTGGCGAGTTATTGGGCGATACCCTAAAAGAGCAAGTCGGTACTGTTTTATTTGATCAAATTGAAAACATTCGGCAATTATCAAAAGAAGCTTGTAGTGGGGATAGTGAAGCAACCAAAGCGCTCAATGAAATTTTACAAGCACTCAATCCTGCGCAAATGCTGGGTGTCGCCAGAGCTTTTGAGCATTTTCTTAATTTAGCCAATATTGCTGAAAATGTACATCGCACACATCGCAGTCGCTGGCATGCATTGCACGCACCCACATTACCTCAACCTGGCTCCATTGAAGCTTTTTTACTTTTATATAAAAAGAAAAAAAGAGATTTTGCCCCATTACAACAGATGGTTTCAAACCTCAGTATTGATTTAGTATTAACGGCACACCCCACAGAGGTGATGCGTCGCACACTCATGCAAAAATTTGACAGCATTGCAAGCCAATTACGTTTGAGCGCTGAAATGCCTTTAACCAAGCAAGAGCTTCACGATACTCATGCTGCGCTTTATCGTGAGATAACGGCTATTTGGCAAACCGATGAAATTAGACGAAGAAGGCCAAGCCCCATAGATGAAGCAAAATGGGGCTTCGCCATAATCGAGGGCAGTTTGTGGGAAGTAATTCCCAAAATCTTAAGAGAATTTGATTATCAACTTGATAAACATCTTCAAATGCGATTGCCGCTTGATGCTGCCCCCATTCGTTTTAGTTCTTGGATGGGTGGAGACAGAGACGGCAACCCCAATGTAACCTGTGAAGTTACGCAAAGGGTTTGTTTGATGTCAAGATGGATGGCTGCCGATCTTTACGCGCGAGAATTAAACAAATTAAGCGCCATTTTATCGATGAATGAATGCAATCAAGCGATGCGTCAATTGGTGGGGCCTTCAACAGAGCCCTATCGCGCTATGATGCATATGCTAAAAAACAAGTGTCAGGCGACCTGTCAATGGGTTGAGCAAAAGTTAAAAGCCAAAGAAAGTACGTCTATTGTCCCAATTGAAGATAAAAAAGAACTGTTAGATCCTTTATTGCTTTGCTATCAATCCTTGGTGGAGTGTAAAGGAGAGTGTATTGCACAAGGCGAATTACTCTCCCTTATTCGACGTGTTGCTTGTTTTGATATTTTCTTAAGCACGCTAGATATAAGACAAGAGGCCTCAAAGCATACCCAACTTATGGATGAAATCACACAATTTCTTGGCTTGGGTTCTTATGCGAGTTGGGATGAGCCAAAGCGTTTTGCGTTTTTAGAATCGCAATTAACAAGCAAAAGACCACTTGTTCCCAAAGAAATAAAGCTCACACCTATGTCTGAAGAGGTGTGGCAAACATTTTTGATGATGGCAGGGCAATTAAAAGCGCAATTAGGTGCTTATGTGATTTCCATGACCAAAGCACCAAGCGATGTTTTGCTGGTTTGCTTATTACAGCGCGAAGCAGGATTAAAAGAAATGTTGCGCGTTGTTCCCTTATTTGAAACCCTTGAAGACTTGAACAGCGCAGATGTTTGTATAAAACGTTTATTAGCTTGTGCTTGGTATCAGCATCATATCCAGGGCAAACAAGAAGTCATGATAGGCTACTCTGATTCAGGCAAAGATGCGGGTATTTTAGCGGCAGCATGGGCGCAATATCGTGCACAGGAAGCTTTGGTTGATGTTGCTAAATCCCATGATATCCAACTTACCTTGTTTCATGGACGTGGGGGTACGGTAGGACGTGGTGGCGCGCCGGCGCATATGGCTATTCTTTCACAAGCGCCTGGTTCCGTAGAGGGGCGTTTGAGGGTAACTGAGCAGGGTGAAGTCATTAGAAATAAATTTGGCTTAGCAGACAGGGCGTATCGTAGCTTAGAACTTTATGTTTCAGCCACCTTAGAGGCCTCGTTGTTACCACCGCCAAAACCCAAAGATTCTTGGCGCACTGTTATGCAAGGCTTATCACAAACATCATTTGAAAGTTATAGTGCCATTGTAAAAAATAATAATGAATTCTCACTCTTTCTTAATGAAGTGACCCCGTTGGCAGAAATTGGATCCTTGATGATTGGTTCAAGGCCACCTAAAAGAAATAACGGGCAGGGAATTGAAGCTTTGCGCGCCATTCCATGGGTTTTTGCCTGGACGCAAAATAGATTATTATTGCCCGCTTGGTTAGGCGTAGGAGATGCCTTAGGGGAAGCTTTACAAACCAATGAGCCGCTCATTTTTGAAATGGCCCAACAATGGCCCTTTTTTAGATCATTTTTAAGCTTGATTGAAATGGTTTTAACCAAGGCTGATGCCTTGGTTTTTGAATATTATGAACAGCGGCTGGCAAGCGCCGAGCGCAAAGCGCTTGGTAATTTGCTAAGAGAAAAATTGGCCCAAACGCAGGTGGTCATCAAACACGCATTAGAGATTGATTATCTCTTAGAGAACAATACTACCTTGCTTCGCACCTTAATGCTCAGAGCGCCTTATCTCTATCCGCTACACGTTCTACAAGCTGAGTTATGTCATCGTGTACGTCAAGAAAGTGAAATATTAAGTGATGAGGATAAAGATGCATTGATGATCACAATTTCAGGTATCGCCGCAGGGATGCAAAACACTGGTTAGTTAACGAGCAAATTATGCTAAATTTAATTGGTTTGGTCTACATTCGTGGGTATACTTTCGTAAATTAAAATTATTCATAAAAATAAGTTGAGGATAATATGCGAGTCATATTGATTGGCCCCCCAGGATCAGGTAAGGGAACACAAGCACAATACATTATTGAACGCTTTCAAATTCCTCAAGTTTCAACGGGTGATATGCTCAGAAAGAGCGTGAGCGACAATACACGTTTGGGCCAACAAATAAAAACAATTATGCAAGCAGGCAGTCTTGTTCCTGACGAGATCATTATTGATCTTGTTAAAGAACGCATTAAAGAATCCGATTGTGAAAGAGGGTTTTTATTGGATGGTTTCCCACGCACAGTAAACCAAGCAGAAGCACTTACCTTAGCCGGTGTAGAAATTGATAATGTCATTGAATTAGAAGTGCCAGACGATGTGATTGTACAACGCCTAAGTGGCCGTTGGACCCATCCTGATTCAGGTCGCGTTTATCATACTGTTTTCCAACCGCCTGCAAAAGCTTATCATGACGATGTAACCGGTGAACCCTTGGTTCAACGTGAAGATGACAAAGAGGAAACAGTTCGCCGTCGTTTAGGCGTATATCATGCCCAAACCCAACCTGTAGCAACCTATTATCAACGCCGTTCTTTGCACGACCCACAAGGATTACCCAAAGTTCTTAAAATTAATGGGGCAGAAGCGCCATTGATTGTGTGCGATCAGATCTTTAACTTCCTCTCTTCCTAAATGCTCTTCCCAATTTGAACTTAGGCGTTGTTGGCAGCGCTCTCTCACCCCAGTTATGCACTCAGATGTGCACGCCTGGGGCTTCGTTCTCTTGCCGCCTAGCCTAAGT
>CAZBZP010000008.1:0-113782 GCA_964496435.1 Uncultured Candidatus Berkiella sp. | reverse complement strand
TCTGCGCCCTGCGTAGCTTTAGCGAAGAAGGGTTAGGCGAAGCGGGATACTTAGATCCCTTATGAAGAAATTTATAAGGGGTTTTTTATTGCCTATCTTTTTAGAAGGGATGAAACAGTAAATGGACACAAGTAGAAGTTGTTTGCCTTAAACATTATTGTCCGTGGCAATTCGATGTAAACGTAATCCCAAATCACTATAAGCTTTTACTTGCGCATGTTGCGCATCATCCGTTTGTGATTCATCTGGAGACACATTACTCAAATAAGCAACAGAGGTATTGTGCTTTGCTGAAAAGCTTAACTGTGCCCGAACGCCTTGTAGCCAACCACCATGGTAGTAAATAACATTTTCGGGATCTGCATTATCGATATATAGACCATAACCATATTGTATGGGCCCAAAGAAAGAATGAACGCCTTTGATTTGAACGCGCATCATTTTCTTTATGGATTCTGAAGATAAAATTTTACCGTTGTATAAAGCCTCATTCCACTTTAGTAAATCATCCAAAGTTGAAATCATACCACCGCCGCCTAATAAGGGCATTTCTAAATGCACCTCATTTACCAGTTTTAAGGACGTTTTGGGTTCAAATAGATTGGCAATATAGCGCTTTGGAAATTGCTCGGTTTTATTGATGTTTTTAATGAAATTTCTTTCTGTTGCCAAATCAGGTAAGAAGCTATTGTTCATGTTTAAGGGGACAAAAATACGATGCTGAAAAAAATCGCTCATAGCTTTTTCTGGCGACAGTTCTTCAATAATGAGAGATAACAATAAAAACCCAGTATTGTTATATTCAAATTGTTCACCTGGCTTAAAGGCCAAGGGTTTGTCTTTGATGTAGGAAATGATATAAGGAACCACTTCATTATCAGGCATATCACTGATATCAGCTATATTTTCATTTGTGTAAGATACTATCCCACTACTATGCGTTAGCAGCTGATGAATAGTAACTTGCTTTGCCCATGTTGGCATTTCGCCTTGCCAGATAGGATGTTTGGGCCCTAAATAGCTAACAATGGGTGCATCAAGAGTTAAACGCTTGTCTTCATGTAATAGCAATATAGCGCAAGCAGTAAATTGTTTGCTAATGGATGCAATAGGGAATTGCTGTTGGGGGCTAAAGGGTATTTCTAAGGCAATATCTGCAAAACCGTATTGCTCTCTAAAGCATAATCCCTGCGCATTTTTTATTACAAAAGAACCATTGAGAATATGAGCAGATTGAAATGCGCTTAATTCTTTTTGAAAATCATCAATTTTTGCATTTAGAGATAAAGGCATGAGTATTGCCAAAACAAATAAACATGCCTTGATTTTTAACATAATCTAAATATCGCTGTAAAGCCATTTTAAGCTTACTAAGGACACTTAAATTAAGAGCCTCATTGAGAAAAAATCACTTAAAACCACTCGTTATTGAGTCCGATTTTCTTTTTTCTCTATCCTTTGATTTATCCTTTTTCTTTTCCTTTTCTTTATTGTTTTCCTTATTATTGTTCACAGGCTTTTGTTCATCAGAGCGTGACTTTTTCATCATCTCTATTTTTGAATGATTAGCTAGGGGGGTAAAAGTATTTTCACTGACAATTGTTAATGGCAGATTTGGTGAAACTTTAGTCTTTAATTTAACAACTATTTCCTTAGCATCCTGCGCTATACCTTCATCTTCAGATTTAGATAAATCATTTAAACAGTTAAGTAAATATTTCTTTTTATCTTCTAAAACCCAAATATTACTATGTTGGTGGGTATTTTTCGTTTGCAGAGGTAAGGAATTTTCTGATGAGGGTCTATCCTTTGTTGAGCGTTTGAATAGCTTGCTTTTAGTAGGTTTATGGTTGCTTTGTGGGTTATTGATAGACATTTCGAGCTTGAGTTTGGCAATATTAATTTCAATATCAGTAATTTGATCAAAAACCGACGCTAAAAAGTTTTTATCAGCGTTAGTTTTAAAAAGCTTATATATTTCATCGACAGGTTTATAACCGGTTTGAAAATTTGAATTTTTGTCGATATAAGCTAACATATCTCGTAGTTGCACACACTCTTGTGCATTTATCTGCTTGAGCAACTCGGCAAAATCATTAATTTTACAATTGCCATTTTGCCATAGATATAAAAGAGCCGCCATTTGCAACATAGGGTGGTCTTTAGCATTAATTTGCTGTGCATAAGCTGCAAGCCCGAGCTGTTTTGCTAATACATGCAAATAATCAACAGAATAATAATTGTCAGTCGTATCGCCTTCTTTTGGGAGATCCTTTCCGCCTCTTGAGGCAGTAATACCAACAAAGTTGTTTATTCCTAAATTTTTTGCTGGCTCAGCAATATCTGGGTTATCATCAACAAGAAGCATAATTAGATTATCCTTTGTGCAGGACAATCCTGAAAAATGATACATGGATTTGCTTTCATTGAGATGTTTCTCTAGAAAATCAAGGATATAATAGTTTTTCCCATGGAATATTCTGGGTTCCATAGAGTCTATAAAATAGCGCCGCAACTCCTTAAGGGCATTCGATTGCGCTAGATGGTTTTCACGTTGTTCGTCTGCTTCATCAATTTCACAAATTTGCAGCTTTGAAAAAAATTGGCTCAGTAAATCAAGGCCTTTAGTGCTAACTTCATATTTAGCATTAAATGAGTCATCGCCACCACAAAATTTGATAAAGTCTTGAGAGAGTGTAATACCAAAAGATGCTAATTCACTTTGAAATTTTTCTACAGGATAGTCGCTTGCCGCTTCTTTCTTTATATCTCTATTCGTTAATATGCCAAAAAATTGATTTGCGCCAAAACTTTGAAAAAGCATAATAGGAAGCAATAGATGGGGATTTTTTATCGTTTTATTCCATGAATCAACGCACGTATCATCCATATCCCAAAAGGTAAAATTAACTTTTTGATTAGTTTGCTGAAAGTTTGTATTAAGCGTCATATGAGCATGTCTCAGTAAAACAAAAAATTATAACTTTCCGATTTGGAAATGTATGTGACTGTTATAGCTACATACTTAACATAACTCCTAGATCCCTGCCCGGATTTCAATATAAATATTAATTATTGACCTAACACATATAAAGTGTTAAAAATGCAGCCAGTAAAAGTTAGTTATTTACTAAGGTGCAATATGACTATAAACTCAGTTAGATTACTCAAGACTATCAACGTTACAAACCCAAGCAATCCAACGACAAATTATGAGCTAGTTTTGGAATTTGCTGATGCCAGCCAAAGAGATGCATTTGTACGTGAAGAACAAGCGATTGAAATCAATGCACATCCCCCTTTACGCGCAAAATCCGCACGTAATGTAAAGTGTGCACTTATTACGGTACCCAAAAGCGATGCAAGCACGGATGTTCATAAAGAAACATATGAATCCTTGGTTGCCTATTTCGCGGCTAAATTTCCACAGACAGATAAATTTCAAGGCGAAATTGCAGTCATCGAAGAACAATGGTCTGCGCTTTCACCAGATAGACAAAAATCAATTATTGATGCAGATGAAACGGCGATGCCTGCAACGCCAGCGCCAACTGAGCCAGAAAATGTTGAGACTGCAGCCCCTGCGCCCCAGCAGCAGGATGCCTCCAGATCAGCGCGACTTGCCCAGTTGTTAACGGCTCTCAGAGCACGTTTACCCCAAAGACCTGAGTTTGTTCAAGCAAGAGTAAGCCAATTACGCTCATGGGCACAAAATCTGCGTCTGCCAACGGTTGAGGAACTCAAAGAAAAAGCACAATCATTTGTTAATGCGCCATCACGTCATCCTGTGACCCTAGCGCTTAGCGTTTGTGCCGGTGCTGTTGTAATGGGTTTTTCTTTTATGGGCATATTAATAATCGGCGCTGGTACCTATGCTGGTTCTAAAATACGTGAGCATCTTTACTCACAACCACTTATCTCGCCTACAAGCAATGCAGATATCCCTGTAGAATCTACAAAGGCATTTACTGCAGGCCAAGAAGCTGGTGCAAATTGGACTGCTTATTTTGAAAGCTTCAAAGTCAAAAACAATTGGGTAAATGCACTTTCCTACGGAAAAGGCTTAAAGCAAAAAATGGATGAAAATGAGAGAAATACCCAAGGGAACCGTTTAGGTTAACATCACTTCTTAATAAGGGTGCCATTCTAAAATGGCA
This sequence comes from Uncultured Candidatus Berkiella sp., assembly GCA_964496435.1. Classification (GTDB taxonomy): domain Bacteria; phylum Pseudomonadota; class Gammaproteobacteria; order Berkiellales; family Berkiellaceae; genus Berkiella. The sequence continues at coordinate 109,625 of CAZBZP010000008.1, read as the reverse complement.
CCCTTTTCTTCTGTCGACAACTTACACCCAACTTACCTGACAGCCTGGGGAAAACGGAACTTTTCTTCGTTAAAAAGGGTCTTAAAGTTACTCTGGATCTTTTGATGCAAAGGGTATCTTTATGACCACAGGTTCTATGCCTACCTTGATAGATCATTTAGCTTATATCCTTGAAGATATTGCAGAAAAAAGATATGACGCTAAAAAGAAATTGATCCAAGCACAAAATTTAAATCCCTCAGAATATGATGATGCAATAGATGCTATAGAGAAAGCGTTTACAAGAGAATTGCGATTGGTAGATTTAAGATATGATGAACTATATTATCAAGATTTTTATGAGGAATTTTGTGAAATATGTGAATATTTCAAACATGATATAAATCAGGATGATTTAGCTCTCATTTTTGATGAGATGATAAAAGCCATCTATAAAGCCAAATTAAGTATTCTTGATTCGTATTCACATCCAGATAAACGTGAGCAAATTGCAAGGTTCGAAGAGCTGAAATATGAAGGGATCTCTCGGTTTATTTGGACACCAGCACAAGAAAGATTCTCAGAACAATTAGCAGAAGACCTAAGAATTGCATTTAAATCTCTCCTTGATGTTTTAGAAAAGAAAAAAATTAACCTTTATATCAAGCATGGCAGCATCCCCGCGAGTGAAGGTGGTTTAGGAATGACGAGTGAATATCCACCAGCCTATGTGTTTGATGCATTAGGAGCGTATTTTAATGATATCTTCACGCGTCACAGTTCTGATAAGTCGCATCGAGATTATAACCTTGATTATGCGCTTTCAGTCTTATTGTGGAATGCATTATCGATGGAGTATGTAAAAAATGCTAATGATCAAGATGTTGATGTTTATTTGTCAGATGGTACCATTACGACATCAAGCATTTTCTGGAATTATGAATTACATTCTTTACATAAAATGCAGTCAGATGCAGATATGCCCTTAAGAACCGTACACTATCACCGATTAAAAGAATCAGTAAAAAAAGATGTCGATAAGACAATTGATAAACTAACAAAATACACAAAAGAACTCAATGATATACGAGATAAATTATATGAAGACCAAGAACCTCCATTAGAAGTACAAGAGAAAAGTGCATTAACCTTGAGAAAGCATACACTTAAAGACTCGATTAATAGACTTGAGAACACAAAATATGCGTTATGTGCTGAGAAAAATAATTGGGAGGAAATTCAATTTAAAGATGTGAAACTAAAAGGCTTAAAGGTTCAAGACAAGCCCATGACGGTAGAAACAATGATTAAAGTGGGACAACTATTAAAAAAACGCATCAATGAAAAAATGGAAAAAAAGGCTGAACAACAAAAAAGAACGCATTTAACACCCATGAAAGAAACACAAAAACATCAACTTGAACAGAAACAAACTCGCGATGATGTCTCTCTTGCAGATCTAGAAAAAGCAGAGCCTACCCCAGAAAATTCTAAGAAGGGTATAGAGTATTAACTGATTTCCTTTTGAATAAGAGGACATACAACATTTCTTATCCCCCACAATGTTTTTTTTTTCAATTTAAAGAGACAACCATCCCTGGCAGATGAGGCCTGAACATAGCTTTACCTAATCTCAGGGAACTAGCGCCCTTATTTATTGTCTTACTCTATAAGAAATAACAGCAACTTATGAGTAAATTTATGCATCTAGAAGCAGCTCTTAAGGCTTTTGTAAACGCCTTACATACTCAAGACAAAAGCAAAGTTCTAATGATAATCAATGATCAAGAATGGCGCCAAGAATTGGCACAACCAAACTACAAAACTAATCATCCTGTCTTAGATAAATGCAAAAAGGATGCACAATTATCTTACGAATTTCTAATCTTGCTTAGATTGCTAGAAGATGTTTCCGTAACTGTTGAACAAAAAGAGAAAGAGCATATAAATAGATTTAAAGAGGTCTTGCATAAAATTGTAGATGATTCTAATGTTGATATTGATATTTACAATCTAAACTTCTTGGCAAATTCAGAAAAAAATAAAATAAAGCAAAGTGTATTGGGTAAAGCAAAAAAGGAGGGGAAATCATATCCTAATATTCCCACCTCAGCTTTGATTACGATGAACCCGGAGTTTTGGAATTTAGATGCAAAGGTGCCTTATTTAGATTCAGCTAAAGGGGAAAAAAAGGGATTAAAGATACACTTAGAAAATGGAAAAATAACAAGAGGACAACAGCATGAAGCCCTTGAAGGTGAATTTTTATATGTGCTATCGCCAAAAGGCGGGCTTTATGCGATAAAAGAAAAGGGAACGAAAAAGAAACACTCTAGCTTTAGAGCAGGACAACCGGTCATCAGTGCAGGCCATATGCATGTTAAAGACGGTAAAATTACCAAAATTGATTCCATCAGTGGTCATTATACCCCGCCGCCTAAACAAACCCTCTTGGCCTGTTTGATTTTAAAAGAACAAAATATGATTGACGATAATTGTATCGTGCACTTGTATGGCTATGATCCTCAGCCGCTGGGTGCCATCTTACAAGAACATCGTTATGCTGCCTTAGTAGAAGAATGTCATAAAACACTTGATCCAAATAGAGAGCCAGATCAAAAAGTAATTAGTAAATTAGTTAAGCAACATGAAGCAAAACAGCGAATTTCACCACATATTTACGAAGAAGTAAAAAAGGCAGAAAAAATATATGGGATAAGAGCTGGATATAAATCAGCATTGGATGTTTTAGACCATTTTGAAAATTCTGCTGTGTTTGAGTCAGTGGCGGGTAAAGGGGCTGAAATAGTCAATTTTGAAATTATAAGAGTCACCGCTGGTGGCACTCAGTCACAAGGGTATCGCTGTACTTTAAATGATGGGCGAACCTTCTTCATAAAGCAGACAGATAAGCAAGAACATGTCACAAAGCAAAGAGCCGCAGATCAGCGTATCAGAAAAGCATTGGGTGCTTATGCTGATGAGGCGCCTATTCCTTTTATGTTACGTGGTGATAATTTTGGCGAAAACAAAGGCATAGCTATTTTTCCCAATGTGGATGGCTATATGCTATTAGATAGCTATAGAAAGCAAAAAAAATTAAATGATAGAAATCCTGAAAGCTATAAACGGCTCAGTGCTGCCTTAAGTAAGCTTCATATCAGTGGAATGTTAAATGAAGGTCAACTCGAAGATTTTTATGCAACGGGTTGTGATTTGACAGGAAAAAATATTCTCTATCATGATGATTTTCAACCCTCTAATATGATGTTGACCAATAGAGGGGATGTGTATTTTGTTGATACAGATGCTGTAGATGTAATTAATGGAAAGGAATACAAAAATCTTTTAGATTTATTAGAGCTAAAGCTTAATACCCCTGGCTTTGCAAAAGCGATATTGGAGGGATATCTTTCAAATTTTGAAATTGATAAACAAGCGTTGGTTTTATCTTCCATCCAAAAAAACCTAAAGACTAAGCACAAGTTTGAAATATCACCAGCAGAACTGCCTATCTTGCCGGTAGATAAATTGGCTCCCATTGTTGAAGAGGTTGTCAAAGACGAGCCAGCATTAGTGACAAAATCTACAAATAAATCGCAAACTCTTAAAAAACCTGGAAAGATTGAGATTAAAGGTGATTTTGAAGCTATACAAAATGTAAATGCGCAAAAAATTAAAGAAGCTGCAAGAAAAAGAGTTGCCGAAGAAGCATTACCAGCTTTACAACAAGACGAAGCCTTATCATCGGATGATCAACAATTACTTAAAAAAGTTGCTGAATTAATTAGAGCCAAAGCTATTGAATTGCCAAGCCATATAACGCCTGTTATTTTAATAAATTACTTAAAAGGCGAAGTGCAACTTGAAGAGCTGCTACAAAATAAACCGCAGAAAAGAACTCAACAACGAGAAGCCGTAGGAAAAGCAGGCGGCAAAGGGCACAGCGATTTGATGGCTGAGTTGAATCAAAGGTTTAACAAATCTGGAAAATCATCAGCAAAAGAAATATCAGAGCAAGAAAATGAACCTGAGCCAGTTGTTGAGCAACAAATTCAAGGAAAAGACAAGGTTAAAAAAGAGCATAGAACAGTAAAGCATAAAGTGAAAGAAGTGCTCTCTGCGCAATTACTAAACAAAAAATTAAGCGCAGCAGCTGAAGAAGGTGTTATTGCGGTGAATAGGCCATTAGAAGGGGAAAATGGTATTGTCAATTATCTGTTTGGGAAAGCTACACTTATTGAAGAAAGAAAAGTAGACGATACATTTAAACAAAAAGTTGAAGCTGACAGGCAAGCAGGTCGTGCAGTGCAAGACAAGGAAGCCTTTTTGCAACACGTTCAAAATTTTGAATCGGTGAGAAAAATTCTCTCTACCCAAGAAGAGCCACCAAAGCAAGAAAATCAACAGCAAGTTAAATCCAATGATAAACCAATAATTGTAGAAATAATTGAAGAAGAAATCACATTGTCTATGCCTGTTCGCACAACGAACAAACCTGCTTCCAATAGCAATCTAGAACAAAATGAAAAAGGTAAAACACCAGAAAATGTTCATGTTAAAGGCAAGACAACTTCGAGCGTGGTTCAAGAAATTATTGAGGAAGAGATAACATTACCCATGCCAAAGCGCATGCTAAAAGGACCACAGCATTCACATGCCAGGAAAAAGCCTGTTACCGCCAGTTTTTCTGAACAAAAAATGACGGATAAAGATGCAGAGAATATTTCTCCTAACGCCCCAAAAGTAAAATCTGTTTATGATCTCACATGGGATGATTTTTATCATCGCATTAAGGAAATTGACATATCCAAAAGCCAGAGCACAATAACAAAAAATGCGCACTCAAGCATTGTGACATTTATGAAAAAGCATAAGCAACATCATTCGCGTGCACAGCAAGAAAAGCGTATTGATGAACTGCGTGATCTTTTAAATGGTATTCACATCAATAATATTAAAAATCCGGCATTGAAACAATTTATTAAGGATTTTCAACAAACCTATAAAACAATACAAGCTTCAACAAAGCTAAAGCGTAATTAGGAAAGGTCATGTTGTGTGTTTCTTTGTCAATAGATTTGAGTAGTATAAATTTCTACAAGTGCTCATTTTCTTTCATCCCATAGTCTATCTTTTCAACATCTTAGCAATAAATCTACACGTAGCAAGATAGGGCTTCATTTTAACTGGGTAAATCGGCATTTTATCGGGAAAGGGTCGCCACAGTAAGGTGAGCTGTTATAATTGCATCAATTTTTATACATAGCAGCCCAGCGGTATTAAGCGAGTAAATTCATGCGTTTAGAAGAGACTTTGTTAGAATTTAAAAAAGCCCTGATTAATGAGAATAAAGAACAGGTCACTGCTATTTTAAGCGATACACAATGGCGTGATGAATTAGAAACGATGGATTCAGTGAACAAAGATATTCTGTCTGAGAAATGCCAGGCTGATACACAATATGCTTATGAATTTTTAACCCTTCTTAAATTGCTTGAATCCCCTTGCGTACAATTAAATTCCCTAGAGAAAAAAAAGAATATAGAAATTCTAAAGGATAAATTACATGCAATTGTAGATAGTGCTAATACGGATATAGATCTTTATAACTTACATTTTTTATCTAATTTCAAAAGCCCAAAGGCAAAGCAAAGTGTTTTGGGCAAGCCAAAGAAAGCTGCTAAGATTTATCCCAACGTTCCGACTTCTGCATTGGTCATTATGAGCCCAGAATTTTGGGATTTAGATGAAAGTGTTCCTTATTTAGATACAGCCAAAGGCGAAAAGAAGGAACTAAAAGTCCAATCGACACAAGGAAGAGTGACAAGAGGCAGGCACAACGAAGAAATGCAAGGTGACTACAAATATGTGGTATCGCCAAAAGGTGGGTTATATGCTGGTAAATTTGGCAGAGGCGCACGCAAAAAGCATTCTTCCATCAGAGCTGGTCAGCCCGTCATCAGCGCAGGTCATATGGAAGTTAGAAATGGAAGAATTATCAAGATAGATCCTGAAAGTGGTCATTATGTTCCCCCCGCAAAGCAAACCTTATTAGCCTGCATGATTTTAAAAGATCAAAATTTAATCGATGATAATTGCCTTGTTCAGTTATTTGGCTATAAGACGACAACCTTCAGTGCTATCTTAAAAAATGACGACTACGCCAAGCTAGTTAGCGAATGTCGCAAGACACTGAATGAGCAAAGAGAACCCAATAAAGAAGTCATTAATAGATTGTCCTTCAAGTAGGGCTAAGGCTTTACTTACACACAATGACATACACCCAGAAGCTGTAACAATGCGCGCTACTGTTCATATGTCAGTGGAACTCTCAACTTAAGATTTTGTCTGAGCATATATAGTATATAAATTATTAAGGTAATTATATGCATATCGATGCCGCTCTGCTTGCATTTATGAATGCCGTGCATAGTCAAGATAGAGATAAAGTCCTCAACATCATTACTGATCAACAATGGCGCCAAGAAGTCGAACAGCTGGACGCTAATGGTAAGCACGCGCTGATTGAGAAATGCAAAAAAGATGCACAATATGCTTATGAATTTCTAACCATGCTTAGATTGTTAGAAGATCCCTCAGTAACTTTAGACAAAAATGAGAAAAAGCACATCTCAACAATCAAAGAAGCCTTACACAAAATTGTGGATAGCTCAAATATCGATATTGATCTTATTAATTTGAATTTTATATCCAACTCCAGCAAGCCCAAGCAAAGTATGTTGGGTAAAGCAAGAAAAGAGGGCAAAAAATATCCCACGCTACCAACATCAGCCTTGATTACAATGAATCCAGAGTTTTGGAATTTAGATGCAAAGGTGCCTTATTTAGATTCAGCTAAAGCTGAAAAAAAGGGACTAAAGATACAACTCAATAATGGCAAAATAACAAGAGGCCAACAAAAAGAAGCTATTGAAGGAGAATTTTTATATGTGCTATCGCCAAAAGGCGGACTCTATGCGATAAAAGAAAAGGGAACGCAAAAGAAACACTCTAGCTTTAGAGCAGGACAGCCGGTCATCAGCGCAGGCCATATGCATGTTAAAGACGGCAAAATCACCAAAATAGATTCCATCAGTGGTCATTATACCCCGCCGCCAAAGCAAACACTTTTAGCCTGTTTGATTTTAAAAGAACAAAATATGATTGACGATAACTGTATCGTGCACTTATATGGCTATAGTGCTCAGCCACTGGGCGTCATCTTACAAGAACGCAGTTATGCTAGCCTGGTTGAAGCTTGCCGCGAAACGCTTAGTATAGAAAGAATGCCAGAACCCAAGGCTAAGATGAATATAGAACAAAAAGTGGTTGACAAAGTAGTAGAGCGAGATGTCGTTCAAAAGCCAACATCTTCGCCTGTTCGAGCAGCGCTGCTAGAAAAAGTAAAAGCTTGTGAGACCAGAAAAGGGTATAGACCAGCGCTTGATGTATTAAACTACCTTGAAAATCCTGACGTACTTGAGTCTGTAGCTGGAAAGGGAGCTACAATAATAGATTTTGATCCTGTAAAACTGACAGGTGGTGGAACACAATCACAACGCTACCGTTTTACCTTAAATGATGGGCGTGTTCTCTTCCTAAAGCAGACTGTGACGAAAAGTCATATCGATACGCAAAGAGAGGCGGATAAAAGGATTAAACAAGCCCTAGGAGCTTATGCTGATGAGGGACCTTTTCCTTTCATGTTACGCGGTGAGGATTTTGGGCAAAGCAAAGGCATAGCTATTTTTCCCAATGTGGATGGTTATATGCTTTTTGAGAGTTTTAAAAGAGGAAAACAATTATCCGATAGAAATCCTGAAAGCTATAAACGTATAAGTGCTGCTTTAAGTAAAGTGCATATAAGTGGGATGCTAAATCAAGGACAACTCGAAGCTTTTTACGCAACGGATTGTGATTTAAGGGGAAAGAATATCCTCTATCATGATGACTTTCAGGCTTCTAATATTATGCTAACTAATAGAGGGGAGGTCTATTTTGTTGATACTGATGCTGTAGAGGTGAGTGAAGGGAAGGAATACAAAAATCTTTTTGAGTTAATAGACTTAAACCGTGATAATCCTGACTTTGTAAGAGCAACATTGGAAGGATATCTTTCAAATTTTGATAAAAATAAACAAGATAAGGTTTTAACTTCTATTCAAAAAAATCTATCGGAAAAGCACAAATATGAAATACCCCTTGATGCGCTTCCTACTTTGCCAGTAGAAAAACTAGAGCCCATTGTAGAAAATATAAAACCAGACAAACCTGTTACAAAAGAAAGAGCAAAGGCCCAGGAAGCCAAACAGCGTCAACAGCAGGAAGAAACGAGACGCAATGAGGCAGTAATACGTCAACAACAACAAGAAGAAGCGAAGCGCCAAGCCGCATTAAAACGTCAACAGCAGCAAGAGGAAGCCAAGCGTCAAGCAACTATAAAACGACAACAACAAGAAGAAGCGAAACGCCAAGAAGCAAAACGCAAAGAAAAATTGATATCACCAGAAAAAGCACAGCCTAAGGTGGCCAAACAGCCTAACCCTCAGATTGAAGGAGCTGAGCAGGAAATATCAGCACCGTCGCGAGGTGATATTATGCAAAGACGCCAATTATTTGAAAACATGGCCAAACAAAAGGCAAATGTACATCCTTTGAAATCAGAACCACGCCCCAAGCAGGTGCCACGTAAAGCGCAATCAAAAGACATACAAGAGCCATTAGCGCCTACTACATTGCCACTACCGCAAACACAAATCCCAGCAAAGCCAGACCCTGTCCTTGCAGATTTATCCTTAGCGCAAAAGCAAATGTTAAATCAAATGCTGGAAAAATTTGGGGCAACGCACAATGAAATTTTTAAAAGGTTACAAACGCAATATCAAGACGAAAAAAGTAAAATCAAAGGCAAAGGGTTGTTGCATAAATTTGGGCGCAAAAACGCAGGTATAGCGCTTAAAAGAGAAAAGCAATTGGCAGATTTAGCAACACTATTTTCAAGGCTACAAAACGAAAATGGGTTGACTGCCCATGAAAAGGGAATTCTGCTTATGGGTGGGCTGCAAAGTGTGATTGATAATATAGTTCGAACAGAAGCGAACAGTCCTTATCAATCTGGATTGCTCGTTTTATGCCATCACTTAATGCATGATTTAAAAGATCAGAATAAGGTTGGCATGCCGCGTGTTGATCACAGTGAAGTGAAGCTACTTTATAACGTATATCGTTCAACAGATGAGGCTAAAAATCCAGTCCAAAAAATGAGAGATTTGATGAAGAAACAACCGAATGAGGCAGTAGGCCTAAAAAAACAAATGTGAAAATACACCTAAAGTTGAAAGGACCTCGTCAATATCATGACATCATAAATTATTCAGGCCATATATCCCTTATTTTCGGCAATTTCATCGTAAATGAAAAAGGGTTATATCCTAATGGTGATACAATACGCAGCATGAAATTGCTAAATATAAAGGCCACCAATGCTACAATCTAGATTTGTTAAAACCCCTACTGTCATAGAGGGCTTAACAGGAATTAAAACCTTGCCTGCAAAATTAAACCCTAATTTATGTGAACAATTGGGACTTAAAGAAGGTATTATTTTAGAAAGTATCTCTGTTGTTATAACAAAAGGGGTAGGGGCAACACAATGCCGGCCTTATATCCTGCATTTTAATAATAACAAAAAATTATTTCTAAAACTTTCACCTGGCGCAAAAAAAGCTTATCAAGCACAAAAGTTTGCTGACAGCAATATTGCTAAAGCCATGGCCAGTACAGAGTCCTTTATTTTGATGAAACCTACTAAATGCATAGTCGTTTCTGAAGGCATAAAAGCGAACGAATTATTGTTCTTTCCCTATGTCTCAGGCCAAAATCTCTTTTTGGCTACAGAAGAGGCTAAGGATGATAGAAACAAACTGAAAGCCATTTTTACAGCGGTAGGTGTTGCATTAGCTGATGTGCATATCGCTTGTATGCAACATGCTAATACCTATAATGCGTTTTTATTGTCGGGTGTAATGCAGGCTGTGCTTGTTCATGACGATTGGCAAGCTACCAACCTTATGATTGATAGTGATGGAAAAGCTGAAATAATTGATACTGAAGGCACAGAGCTGTCCCACAAAGCCTATCGTAATATAGGTGAAACCTGGGAAATGTGTGGCAAAGATCCTGAGTTGATGCACTCTTTTGTAACAGCCTATCTCAATAAATTTCCACAAGAGGTACATGCATTGTTAGCGGAAAACATCTCAAAAGAACTTCAAAAGGTAGGTTGTAATGATATTCTTAATGTTACAACTTCACCCGCAAAGACAACATTTAAAGGCTTTTAAGTAAGTTCTAACATTGTATTATAGGCGTGTTTATGTTCTAAACACGCCTTTTGATTATTATAGCTTTGGTTTATTGCTATACACTAAATCTACCGCTTTCCAACCTTTAAAAAGGGCTTGCATCTGGGTTGCTGAACTGGTTGCTTCTTTTGCTATGCGCTCTTCAATTTCAGCAGGCAAAAAGATGGCTTTGTTGGCATTTTCTAGCAATCTCAAATTATAGCCAGCAAGAAATGCATTGGATAATTGCCCCGCATTATTATGTTCATTGTTGTGCGCTTCACTGAGCTTCATTGCGCTTAATGCTTCTCGTAATAAAATGGTGCCATCATATTCAATGCTGGTTAAAGTACTATCACGAGAAATCTCAGCCAAGATCTGAACAAATTGGCCTGATAAATTATTATAGCCAATATTTAAAGTATGTAATTTATTAGCTTTGGCTGCTCTAACGAAGTGAGTTGCAGCTTCATCACCTAGCATATTTGAAGAGACATCCAAGATTTTAATTGAGGTGCCCTCAAGATTATCGCTACATAATTTGGTAACATCTGGGCCCATGGCTATGGTGCTGAGATTTAAATTGGTAACTTTGCTGCCTTGCAAATGATAGATAATTCTAGCAATAACCGTTGAAAGTGGAATTCTACTAAGATCAAGTTCATTAAGCGCTGAGTTTTTAACGGCACCTGAAAGCGTAACATACAATTCTGGGTCGATTCGATAATTACCACGGACATTAAGCTTAGTAAGCTGTGTTAAAGGGAGCATTTTGGCCAATGAGGATATACCATCATCCGTAAATTGATTATCACTGATATCCAAGGAGGTAATCTGTTTATTATTTTTGATGATGTTCAGAATTATTTTAAGCGCCTTGTCGTTTATTCTACAGCATGGAAACGATAAAGCCGTAATAGCCTTATTTTCTCTAAGCATATTACGCAAAACAAGCTCATATTCTCCTTTGTTTAGGAGCTCAACTTCAGCATCCTGAGATTCAAAATAAAGTGTATTACCTTCTATATATGACATGATTGCTCCAAAGATGTGTGCGTTTTAAATTGAGTTTAATTGTACACTTTTCTTTGCTTATAGCCACCTTATCAGACAAACAGCCCCAGCATGTGGGACAAGTGTTTTACGCTCAAGAGTGGCTGTACACATATGCATTTTTTTATAGTTTATAAATGAACATTTTCAATCGATGGCTTGTCTACCCCATAAGCATGTATTTTTTAAAATGAGGATTGTGCCATGAAAAAGGGTGTACCTTCCCGCTGGGTTGATAATAAAGAAGTTGATAAATATGTGAGAAGTCCTGCCATTTTAGCTGCATTGGGGATACCTGTTGATGAGTTTGGTGTTCCAACAGTTACAATGACTTTGACGCAATTCCATGTAACAACTGGCGGTGGAACGCAGTCTAGGCTATACAGGCTTGAGCTATCTAATGGTCAATCTTTTTTTGTAAAACAACTTCCAGAACAAATGCAACTCGAAGAGCAAAGACAAGCAGACACGGCAGTGCGCACTGCACTTGGCGAATCTGCCAAGGACTCTCCTTTTGTCATGATGCTCCATGGAGGGACAATAGGTGCCAGGCAAGCAATCGCAATTTTCCCATATATAAAAGCAACAGATGTTGTAAAGTTAGTGGCGAAAACAGTAGGGGACGATGTTCGGAGAAAAGCTGTATTCCTCACAGGGGCGGCTTTATCTCAAAGTGATATTCAATGTCTGCAGCACCAGAAAAAATTGGAGGACTTTTACAGCAAAGGTGGCGATCTCACAGGTTTCAAGGTTTTGGTGCATGATGATTTCCAAGCATCAAATGTGATGATAACAAACGAAGATAAAGTGCATTTTATTGATACACAGGGCACAGCATTCACTGGTGATCCCTATCGTAATATTAAAGAAGGTTGGAAGCAGGTTGCAAATTATGATCCTGAATTGATGAAAATATATTTGGAAGGTTTTCTATCTAATTTTAAGGAAGAGATGCAACCACAAATCGCAGCAGCAATACAACGAGAGCTAATCAATAACCCACTACCATCTGATGCTGATGCTCCAATCCCACCTGAAGCATTTCCGACAAAATTCCCTGTTAAATTGGAGCAGACGCAGAAACAAACGCTTAATATGGCTAAAACCTTGTCAGAACAAAAGCTCGAGGTTGCCCATCAACAAGTTCAAGAGGCAAAATTGCACATCAAAGAAGCAAAAAAGGATGCGCATATTGCTGATGATTTATTGACTAAATCTAAGAAAGAAATGAAATCAGCCACAAAGAAAGATGATCCAAACTTAAGGACACAATCAGATGCTCATCAAGTACAAGCTATCGCGGCAAGAGAACAGGCCAAACGTAAAGAAGAACAAGCTAAAAGAGAACTTGAATTAGCAAAATTCAAGGAACAAGAGCTTAAGAAATTTGATAAGCAATTGAAAAAAGAACAAGTTAAAGTTCAAAGAGATGTAAAACAAACCCAAAAACAAACCTCTCAAGGGACAGATTTTCCTGTATTTACGCAATTTATTAAAATGGCAATTCTTGATAAGTATCGTGATAAAGAAAAAATAGAAAATAAAGCAGGAAAATTACTTTATAAACTCAATGAAGGCAAAATATTTTGGAAAGCTTTAAAAGCGAATAGAGCAAAGCCTGAAGTTGAAGAAGGGCGGGAAGTGGCAGGGGCATGGATAGCAAACCACATTACAGATGGCGCTGTGCCGCGCTCTCATATCAGAAAAGTGGATGGTAAATTAGGGATAGCCCAAGAATATGTAACGATTGACACCTTCACTGAGGACTCCATTAAAGGACTTAACAAAGATCAAGTAACGCAAATATTAGTGCATCTTATCGCAGATAAGGCCATCAGTAATTACGATGCCCATTTGGATAACTTTGGCGTAGATGAAAATGGAAAAGTAATCGGTATTGATAAAGGCGAAGCTTTTCGGTTTTTTAGGCGTGGCAAGGTAGGCGCCAAAGCCGGTGGCAATATCGGCGAAGACAGTGATGAGATTAACCTTGATCAATACGGCCCTATGAATATTAATTTTTATAAGCAAGTTTTTGAACTTGTGAAACAAGGAAAGTTAGAAGTTGATTTTGACGACCCTCGTGTTGTTGAAGCCTTAAAACGTTGCACTGACATAAGTATGGATGATGTCCAAAAAATGTATTCTGGCTATGCTGAGTTAAGATATAAAAATGAAAAGGATAGAAATCTGTTTTATGCTGAAGTTCATCAAAGATTACAAAACATGCCCAATGCTATAGCGGATTTTAGAGCAAAACTTCAAAATGTAAACGTCCAAAAACCACCTGTTATCGCTGTTGAAGCTGATAAAGAAAATAAAGCGCCTCAACAAAACCGCCAAGAAGAAATTGCTCGCCAAGTAGAAGCTAAGCGTCAAGAAGAGGCTAAACGTCAAGCAGAAATTACGCGTCAAGCAGAAGCGCAACGTCAAGCAGAAGTGCAACGTCAAGCAGAAGTGCAACGTCAAGCAGAAGTGCAACGTCAAGCAGAGGTGACACGTCAAGCGCAAGCGAAACGCCAAGCGCAAGCGAAACTTCAAGCGCAAGCGCAACGTCAAGCCCAAGCGCAACGTCAAGCCCAAGCTATTTCCCCCAGTGTTAAAAAGGAAGAATTAACCCAAGATTTAGCGAATGTATCAATTAGAGATAAACGCGCGCTGTTTGAGAAAATGCATGGCGTACCCTCAGGTACTCAACCACAGGTTTCTCAAAAAACAATCATTGTTCAAAGTGAAGATGTGAGGGTTGCTCAGGATGTTAAATCCGAGCAAAGCAAACTCGAGAAAAAGCAAAAAGAATGGGGGGAAATGAATAAGCATAATGTGGCCTTTGTTGAAAGAGGTTTAAAGGACTTAGTCGCAAATATTCCCTTGCTTTATAACTCAAGCCCAGCAAGAAAGAATTTTCTGGGCAATATTTTTACTTCACATCAAAATCCGAATCGCGGCGCGCAGATAAGCGATTTGCAAGCAGCCTTTATGAGAGCAAGTGATAGTCTTGGCAAAGGAGATGACCCTAAAGGCGTATTTGATAAATTACAACAAGATATCCAAGTAGTGAAAAGTGCTTTATCTAGAGAATCCAAAAAATTAGGTGAATCAAGATTAGAAGATGTGATTCACAAATTAGAAAATGGTGAAGTCAAAGCGATGAGAGCATTATTAGTAAATGCGGAAACTAAAAAGCCTGGATTGAGATAAGTGTGTTTTCTTCAAGTTTACAAACTATCTTATTTTTAATATTATTGGCTTAGTTTGTAAATTGAGATTAATTCATGCAAGTGGCCTATGCAGCCTTGCGCCTATTAGCGGACGGCAAATTTCATTCTGGCACTGCTTTAGCCGAGCAATTAAAAATCAGCCGTTCAAGCGTTTGGAAGGCCATGGATTTTTTAAAAAGTTTGGAAATTCCCCTGCAAGCTGTCTCAGGACGAGGCTATCGTTGGGTCAATCCAGTGGAATTGCTTAATAAAAGCGAAATCATAAATCAGTTGTCACAAAAGGCACATCAGGCTTTTAAACGTATTGATGTTGTGAATGTAATTCCTTCAACAAATGATTATCTTATTCAACGTTTAGCGCATGATATTCCAAGTGGTTCGGTGTGCATTGCTGAAGCACAAACCGCCGGAAGAGGGCGCATGGGGCGTACCTGGCAATCTCCTTTTGGTGCGCATATGTATCTGTCCTTCTATTGGCGTTTCCCTTGTAAGTTACACAATTTATCGGGCCTTAGCTTAGTGATAGGCTTGAGCGTCATTCAAGCTTTACAAGAGCAGTTATTATTACCTGAAGGTATCGGCATTAAATGGCCTAATGACATATGGTTTGGTGCTAAAAAATTATGCGGCATTTTAATTGAAACCATGAGTAATGCTGCCTCAAATCTGAATGAAGATGTCAGCGATGTGGTGATAGGGATTGGCATGAATGTCAAAACACCAACCCCCTTAACCCAAGAACAAAATTGGACAGATCTTTACAGTGTTTGTGGTGTTGCCTTATCAAGAAATCAGCTGATTGCCAGCGTTTTAAACACATTAGTGCCCATGCTTGCCTGTTTCCAAGAAGAAGGCTTTTCTGCCTTTGCTCAGCTTTGGGCAAAATATGATTTGCTCTATGACAAGAAAATTGAGCTAAGTACCCCAAAACAAAAACAACAAGGTATCGCCCAAGGGGTGAATGAGAGAGGGGAGCTATGCGTTAAAATAGGGGACAGCCTTAAAGCCATTCGATATGGCGAGATCAGTGTTAGGCCAGAAATAGATCACAGCCAGTAGTTGAGTCGCTCGGATAGTTGGGACCCATCTCATGCCCAGGCCTAAATAATTTCCCAAAATTTAAAATTAAATTGTTAAACAATATTGTTAATCTGCGAACACCTCAGTAGAATGTCACGGCTAACTGTCTGGTCGCGAGGGACAGAAACAGTTTGAAGGCTGGCGTAGCTCAGTTGGTAGAGCAACTGATTTGTAATCAGTAGGTCACGGGTTCGACTCCTGTCGCCAGCACCAAAATATTGAATTTTTACTCGCGATGAAAAATTTGCGTGTCTCTCGAGCCTTTTGAGGTGTAAAAGCTTCAAAAAGGGGAGAGAATGGGTTTTTAGGCACGTGGAGGTCAAGCTAGTTGCCTTGTCATTTTATTGAAAAGTTGACAAGCGACAAGCGCTTAAGGAGAATACGTCCTTCGTATTTTGGAGGGGTTCCCGAGCGGTCAAAGGGATCAGACTGTAAATCTGACGGCTCAGCCTTCGAAGGTTCGAATCCTTCCCCCTCCACCAAGCCAATGGCTGAAGTCCTGCAAAAGCGCGGGTGTAGTTAAATGGTAGAACCTCAGCCTTCCAAGCTGATGACGTGGGTTCGATTCCCATCACCCGCTCCAAGGATTGCAGTTGGCCGCTAAGCCCACATAGCTCAGTGGTAGAGCACTTCCTTGGTAAGGAAGAGGTCACCGGTTCAATCCCGGTTGTGGGCTCCATAGCATTTATATTGAAATTATTGGATTTATTTTCGCAGGCAACAAGAATTGTAGCGTACTATCAGGGGGCAAAATCAAATGGCTGAATTTCAACGAACTAAGCCGCACGTCAATGTCGGAACCATCGGTCACGTCGACCATGGAAAAACTTCTTTGACTGCAGCTATTACCAAGGTGCTTGCTGCTAAAGGTCAAGCAGAATTTGTCGATTATGCAAACATCGATAAAGCCCCTGAAGAACGTGAGCGTGGTATTACCATCTCAACCTCACACGTAGAGTATGAGTCTGACAAGCGCCATTATGCGCACGTAGACTGCCCAGGCCACGCCGACTACGTCAAAAACATGATCACCGGTGCTGCTCAGATGGACGGCGCTATATTAGTAGTGTCAGCTGCTGACGGCCCAATGCCACAAACACGTGAGCATATCCTCTTGGCAGGTCAGGTAGGCGTTCCTAACATCATCGTTTTCTTGAACAAAGCAGACATGGTTGATGATGCTGAATTACTCGAACTCGTAGAAATGGAAGTGCGTGATTTATTATCAAGCTACAACTTCCCAGGCGATGATATCCCTGTCGTTAAAGGTTCAGCTTTGAAAGCACTTGAAGGCGACCAAAGCGAAATTGGCGAACCAGCGATTCTCAAACTCGTTGAAGCAATGGATGATTATTTCCCATTACCAATACGTGATATTGAAAAAACCTTCTTAATGCCAATTGAAGACGTATTCTCCATTTCTGGTCGTGGTACTGTAGTAACCGGCAGAATTGAGCGCGGCGTAATTGAAGTTGGTCAAGAAGTTGAAGTGGTTGGTTTAAGACCTACCCAAAAGACAACAGTAACCGGCGTTGAAATGTTCCGTAAGTTACTGAAACGTGGTGAAGCTGGCGATAACGTTGGTATCTTGGTACGTGGTTTGAAACGTGAAGACGTTGAACGCGGTCAAGTATTAGCTAAACCAGGCACAATTACCCCACATACGAAATTCGAAGCTGAAATTTACGTATTGTCAAAAGAAGAAGGTGGTCGTCATACCCCATTTATTGCGGGTTACAAACCACAGTTCTACTTCAGAACAACTGACGTAACCGGTTCAATCGATTTAGGTGCTGGCGTAGAAATGATTATGCCTGGCGACAATACCAAGATCACCGTTACATTGATCTCACCCATCGCGATGGAAGATGGCGTTAAATTCGCTATTCGTGAAGGCGGTAGAACAGTGGGCGCGGGCGTTGTAGCTAAGATCATTGAATAACGCATGATGAGATAATTCCCTCAGTAAAATGAGGGAATTTTTTTTTGTTAAAGGCCAGTAGCTCAATTGGCAGAGCGGCGGTCTCCAAAACCGCAGGTTGGGGGTTCGATCCCCTCCTGGCCTGCCAGTAAGGGTAAAGTACCATTAATGAACCAACAAACAGCTTCGCTAGGTGGTATTATGAACTCCCTTAAATGGGCAGTAGCATTTTTATTAATTGGACTTGGGTTATTTGGAAATTATCATTTTTCAGATCAATCCTTGATCATTCGTGCATCAGCGCTGGTTGCGCTTGGTGTGCTAGCTATTTTCGTCGCTCTGCAAACCAAGAACGGTAAACGTTTTTGGCAATTTGCATTGGAGTCGAGAAACGAATTACGTAAAGTTGTTTGGCCAAGCCGACAAGAAACTGTTCAAACAACCGTTATGGTTCTTGGTGTTGTATGTATCGTGGCACTCATTTTGTGGGGTGTAGATATCTTACTATTAAAGATTGTGGGCTGGCTTACAAGCGGTTACGGAGCATACTAAATTATGGTCACCGAACAGGGCACATTACGCTGGTATGTTGTGCAAGCCTTAGTGGGTTATGAAAACCAAGTCGTAAAAAATTTAAGAGAAAATATCAGATTACACCAACTTGAAAGCAAGTTTGGTGAAATTCTCGTACCTACGGAAGAAGTTGTTGAAATTCGTAGTGGTCAAAAACGTAAAAGCGAACGCAAATTCTTTCCTGGCTATGTATTAGTTCAAATGGAACTAGATGATTCAACTTGGCATTTAGTTCGCCGCACACCCAGAGTGCTGGGCTTTATTGGTGGTACCAGTGATAGACCTGCACCCATTTCAGATAGAGAAGCGCAAGCTATTATCGACAGAGTCAAAGAAGGCGCAGAAAAGCCAAAACCAAAAACTTTGTTCGAGCCTGGCGAAGTGGTTCGCGTTACCAGCGGTCCTTTCGCAGATTTCAATGGCGTCGTAGAAGAAGTGAATTACGAAAAGAGTCGCTTACGCGTAGCGGTACTAATTTTTGGTCGTTCCACACCAGTTGAGTTGGAATTTGGCCAAGTAGAAAAGACCTAGTCAGAAGGGCGGACATGAAGTCCGCCCCTACGCAGATTAGGTATTTTGTAGGGGTGGACTTCATGTCCGCCCGCATTAAAACCAGGGGAGCTAATTCTAAATTAGCGTTTGCACCCAATGAGGATATAAGAAATGGCAAAACGAATAACAGCTTATATTAAGCTCCAGGTAAAAGCTGGAGAAGCAAATCCAAGTCCACCAGTTGGTCCTGCATTAGGTCAACATGGTGTGAATATCATGGAATTCTGTAAAGCATTTAATGCGCAAACAACAGGAACACATGAAAAGGGTATGCCTTTACCCGTTATCATCACCGTTTACAGTGATCGTAGCTTTACCTTCATTATCAAAACACCTCCTGCTTCTTATTTATTGAAGAAAGCCGCAGGCGTTCAAAGTGGTAGTGGTAAGCCTAATACAGATAAAGTAGGCAAGATCACACGTGCGCAAGCTATGGAAATTGCTAAAGCCAAAATGCCCGATCTCACTGCAGCAGATATGGAAGCAGCAATTCGCACGATCGCAGGATCTGCGCGTAGTATGGGTATTGAGGTACAGGGGTAATTACAATGGCAATATCAAAACGCATGAAAGCGATTAATGAAAAAGTTACACCTTTAAAGCAATACCACATTGACGAAGCGTGCAAATTATTAAAAGACAATTCCAAAGTTAAATTTGTTGAAAGTGTTGATGCCGCAATCATTCTTGGTGTTGATGCTAAAAAATCTGACCAAGTTGTTCGTGGCGCTACCTTGTTGCCACATGGTACCGGTCGCTCAATGAGAGTAGCGGTATTTGCACAAGGCGCAAATGCGCAAGCAGCAAAAGATGCTGGTGCTGAATATGTTGGTTTTGATGATTTGGCTGAAGAAATCAAGCATAAAGCAGAAAACGGCAAGTTAGATTTCGACGTTTTGATTGCAACACCAGATGCAATGCGCTTGGTAGGTCAATTAGGTCGTATCTTAGGACCACGTGGCTTAATGCCAAATCCTAAAGTTGGTACCGTAACCCCTGATGTAGCAAAAGCAGTTAAAAATGCGAAATCAGGTCAGGTTTCTTTCCGTACTGATAAAGGCGGCATTATTCACTGCACAATTGGTAAAGTGAATTTTGATGGCAAATCCCTGAAAGAAAACTTGGAAAAACTACTCGCCGATTTACGTCGTGCAAAACCAAGTACTTCAAAAGGTATTTACTTAAGAAAAATTACGCTTTCAACCACGATGGGCCCAGGCCTCGTGATTGATCAAGGTAGTTTAAACATCTAAGGGTTAAAAACCTTAGATGTTTAACCCGGCGTAGCCTTTTAGGCGAAGTCGGGTAATCAGACTGTAGCAGTTTCTCATCAGATATCATCTTTTGGTATGAAGGTGTGAAGACGGTTGCAGTGGATGTCAAAGACCGTGGGTGTATCCAGCGAAGTTAAACTAACGAGCGTATGCGAGATAGATTAACGAAGACGGACGCTTAATAAGTCCCACGTAGGTGGAAACTGTAAAAAGTAACCGCGTAGTAACCCTAAAGGAGAGGCTCATGGCGCTCAATCTAGAAGATAAAAAAGCGATCGTCGCCGAAGTCTCGGAAGTAGCTAGTAAAGCACTCTCTCTTGTTGTTGCAGATTATCGAAGCCTCGATGTACCTGCAATGACTGCATTGCGTAAGCAAGCAAGAGAAAGCGGTATTTATTTGCGCGTAATAAGAAATACCTTAGCACGCAAAGCATTTAAAGGTACCGAATTAGAGTGTATGGATGAAGTCCTTGTTGGGCCGCTCATCTATGGCATGTCCGAAAGTGAACCAGGTGCTGTTGCACGCTTATTTAAAGACTTTGCAAAAGAAAATCAAGCTTTTGAAGTCAAAGCGATGTCAGTTGCTGGCCAATTTTATGATGCCAAACATTTAGATTCAGTTGCTTCATTACCTTCACGTAAAGAAGCGCTTTCTATGTTGGCTGGCGTGTTAATGGCTCCTGCTACCAAGTTGGTTCGCACCATTGCTGAACCACATAGTAGCTTGGTCCGAGCTTTAGAAGATTATCGTAAGAAGAAAGAAGAAGCTTAAAAGCTTTTTAATATTTACCAAGAGGTGATTTAAATGTCTGAGAAAATTCAAAAATTATTCGATTCAATCGTTGAATTATCCATTATGGAAGTGGTTGAACTCGTTAAGAAGATGGAAGACGAGTTAGGCGTTAGCGCACAAGCTGCTGTTGCTGTTGCTGCAGCTCCTGCTGCTGCTGGTGCAGCTGCCGCTGAAAAGACCGAATTTGACGTTATTTTGAAAGCATTTGGTGATAAGAAAGTAGACGTAATTAAAGTTGTACGTACTATCACCAACTTGGGCTTGAAAGAAGCTAAAGCTTTAGTTGAAGGTGCTCCAGCGCCTGTTAAAGAAGCTGTTTCTAAAGCTGATGCTGATAAATTCAAGAAAGAACTTGAAGAAGTTGGTGCGCAGGTTGAAATTAAATAACAACCCGCAATCAATTATTTTAATTACAGATAGGCTGGCGACAAGTAAAAATGTCGCTAGCCTTTTGTCGTTTCATAACTCACGTTGAGGGATCCCGATGGAATTATCCTATACCGAGAAAAAGCGACCCAGAGCAGACTTCGGCAAACGCCTAGATACTTTAGAGGTTCCTCCGCTTCTTGATATCCAGCTCACTTCCTACAAATTTAACTTTTTGCAGGAAGATGTCAGTGCACAAGCAAGAAAAGATATTGGTTTGCAAGCGGCCTTTAAGTCTGTGTTTCCGATTAACAGCTTTTCTGGGAATGCCCAGTTAGAATTTGTCGGCTATCGTCTTGGTGAACCTTCCTTTGATGTGAAGGAATGTCAACAACGCGGTTTAACCTACGCTGCACCATTACGTGTTCTCGTGCGCCTTGTCTTATTCGATAAGGAAGCATCTGGCGATACCAAAAAGGTAAAAGATATTCGGGAACAAGAAGTTTACATGGGCGAAATTCCCTTAATGACACCCAATGGGACATTTGTCATTAATGGCACAGAGCGTGTAATCGTTTCACAATTACATCGTTCACCTGGTGTGTTCTTTGATCATGATAAAGGTAAAACACACTCCTCTGGTAAACTCCTGTATTCTGCTCGTGTTATTCCTTACCGTGGTTCATGGTTAGATTTTGAATTTGATCCAAAAGACTGCATTTACGCACGAATTGACAGAAGACGTAAAATTCCAGCCACCATTATTTTGCGTGCGCTTGGCTTTAGTGCAGAACAAATTTTAGATACCTTTTTTGATGTAAATAAATACAAAATCGAAAAGGGTGAATTTATTCTTGAATTGATCCCAACCCGTCTACGTGGTGAAACCGCCATGTTTGATATTACAGACGGTAAAGGGCATATCATTGTTGAAGAAGGTCGTCGTATTACCGCGCGTCATATTCGACAAATGGAAGAGTTGGGCGTCAAAACATTACGTACGCCACGTGAATATTTATATGGCAAAGCATTAGCTAAAGATATTATTGATCAAGAAACTGGTGAAGTTATCGCTGAAGCTAATAGCGAAATTACACCCGAACTCATTGAATCTTTCTTAAAAGCGAACATAGCTGAATTTGCGGCGCTTTATACCAATGATTTAGATCATGGTCCTTACATTTCAGATACTCTTCGCGTTGATCCTACTAAATCCCAATTAGAGGCTTTAGTTGAAATTTACCGCATGATGCGTCCAGGGGAGCCACCTACCAAGGAAGCGGCAGAAGCCCTTTTCGAAAACTTGTTCTTCGTTGAAGAAAGATATGATCTTTCCTCTGTTGGTCGAATGAAGTTTAACCGTCGTGTTGGTCGCAAAGATATTATTGGTCCCGGCATTTTATCGAAAGAAGATATCATTGCTGTATTAAAGACCTTAATCGATATTCGCGATGGTCGCGGTGAAGTAGACGATATTGACCATTTAGGTAATCGTCGTGTTAGAAGCGTCGGTGAAATGGCAGAAAACCAATTCCGTGTTGGTTTGGTGCGTGTTGAACGTGCTGTTAAAGAGCGTTTAAGCGTTGCAGAATCTGATGGTTTAATGCCACAAGATTTAATCAATGCAAAACCCGTTTCTGCTGCAATTAAAGAGTTTTTTGGTTCCTCACAGTTATCACAATTTATGGACCAAAATAATCCTTTATCCGAAGTAACACATAAACGCCGTGTATCCGCATTAGGGCCCGGTGGTTTAACCCGTGAACGCGCAGGCTTTGAAGTCCGCGACGTACACCCAACCCATTATGGACGTGTGTGTCCTATTGAGACACCTGAAGGTCCAAACATTGGTCTTATCAACTCACTTTCTGTGTATGCTAGAACCAATGCTTATGGCTTTTTAGAAAGTCCTTATCGCAAAGTGGTTGATAGTAAAGTTACTGAAGAAATTGAGTTTTTATCAGCGATTGAAGAAGGCGATTATGTTATCGCGCAGGCCAACGCTTCATTAAACGAGGACTTAGAAATCGTTGATGAATTGGTACCTTGCCGTCATAAAAATGAATTTACCTTCACAACCAAAGAAAAAGTGCAGTATATGGACGTCTCGCCAAAGCAGATCGTGTCCGTTGCGGCTTCTTTGATTCCATTCCTTGAACATGACGATGCGAACCGCGCACTCATGGGTTCAAACATGCAACGCCAAGCAGTTCCTACCTTGAAGGCAGAAAAGCCATTGGTTGGTACAGGGATGGAAAGAACTGTTGCTGCCGATTCTGGTGTGACAGTGGTTGCTAAACGTGGTGGTTTTATTGAGTCGGTAGATGCTGGTCGTATCGTTGTGCGTGTGCATGATGAAGAAACAGCTGACGATGAAGCCGGTGTTGATATTTATAATCTCACCAAATATACCCGTTCAAACCAAAACACCTGTATTAATCAGCGTCCTTTAGTAGAACAAGGCGACTCCATTACCGCAGGCGACGTTTTAGCTGACGGTCCTTCTACGGATATGGGTGAATTAGCGCTTGGCCAAAACCTATTGGTCGCGTTCATGCCTTGGAATGGATATAACTTTGAGGACTCTATCTTAATATCTGAACGCGTGGTTCAAGAAGATAGATTTACAACTATTCATATTGAAGAGCTCACCTGTGTGGCGCGTGATACCAAATTAGGACCTGAAGAAATCACTTCAGATATACCTAACGTAGGTGAAAGTGCACTCTCCAAGCTGGATGAGTCAGGTATTGTCTATATTGGTGCTGAAGTAGAATCAGGCGATATTCTGGTTGGTAAAGTAACACCAAAAGGTGAAACCCAACTTACGCCTGAAGAAAAATTGCTCAGAGCAATTTTTGGTGAAAAAGCATCCGATGTTAAAGACACATCGCTTAGAGTACCAACAGGTATGAATGGTACAGTCATCGATGTACAAGTCTTCACAAGAGATGGCGTTGAGAAAGATGCCAGAGCGTTACAAATTGAAAAGATGGAATTTGAACGCATTAAGAAAGACTTGGAAGATGAATTTAGAATCAGAGAAGGTGATATTTACCAACGTGTTGAAAAAATGTTGGTTGGTAAAACCGCAGAGGGTGGCCCTGCTGGATTGAAATCTGGCGATAAGATTAGCGCAAGTTATCTTGAAAAGTTACCTAAAGAAAGCTGGTTTGAGATTCGTGTTAAAGATGATAAAGCGACTCAAAAACTTGAAGCGGCTAAAGATCAAATCACACAACTACGTGAAGATTATGAAAAACGTCGTGATGAAAAACGCCTTAAATTACAACAAGGTGATGATTTAGCACCTGGCGTGTTAAAGATAGCTAAAGTGTACTTAGCGGTAAAACGACGTGTTCAGCCTGGTGATAAAATGGCGGGTCGTCACGGTAACAAAGGTGTAATTTCCACCATCGTTCCTGTGGAAGATATGCCTTATCTTGAAGATGGCACACCAGTTGATATCGTTTTAAATCCGCTTGGCGTACCTTCTCGTATGAACGTCGGTCAGGTTTTGGAAACCCATTTAGGATGGGCTGCCAAAGGTCTTGGCTTGAAGATCGGTAAAATGATCGATGAGCAGCGTAAAACTGAAGAAATCCGTAAATTCTTGGAAACCATCTACAATACAGGTGGCCACAACAAGATTGATTTCAAACATGTTAACGATGAAGAGCTCCAAGAGTTAAGTAATAACTTAAGAGACGGCATCCCAATGGCAACGCCAGTATTTGATGGTGCTTCTGAGAAAGAAATTAAAGCACTACTCAAGGCTGCAGATTTGCCAGAGAGCGGACAAACCATGTTGTATGATGGTCGTACCGGCGAACAATTTGAACGCCCAGTCACCGTCGGCTACATGTACATGCTGAAATTAAACCATCTTGTTGACGATAAGATGCACGCACGTTCCACAGGCTCCTATAGCTTGGTAACCCAACAACCTCTCGGTGGTAAGGCCCAATTTGGTGGTCAGCGCTTCGGGGAAATGGAAGTATGGGCACTGGAAGCTTATGGTGCTGCTTACACCTTGCAAGAAATGCTTACCGTCAAGTCAGATGACGTGGGTGGTCGTACCAAGATGTATAAGAATATCGTCGATGGCGATCATCGTATGGAACCAGGCATGCCAGAGTCTTTCAACGTATTAGTGAAAGAAATTCGCTCACTGGGTATCAATATTGAACTGGAACATGAGGCGTAAACCAAGATGAGAGATTTACTTTCTATCATTCGCCAGCAAACAAAAACACAGCACTTTGACAGAGTTGTGGTTGGTCTTGCACCACCTGAACTCATCATGTCATGGTCTTATGGTGAAGTGAAAAAGCCTGAAACCATTAACTATCGTACCTTTAAGCCAGAAAGAGATGGCTTATTCTGTGCCAAGATCTTTGGTCCAGTGAAAGACTATGAGTGCTTGTGTGGTAAATACAAGCGCCTCAAGCACCGTGGTGTTATTTGTGAAAAATGCGGTGTGGAAGTTACATTGGCCAAAGTTCGTCGTGAACGTATGGGTCACGTTGAATTGGCAAGCCCAGTTGCGCATATTTGGTTCTTAAAGTCACTGCCTTCACGTATTGGTTTGTTATTAGACATGACCTTGCGTGATATCGAACGTATTTTATACTTCGAAGCTTATGTGGTCATTGACCCAGGTATGACCCCGCTTGAAAAGGGGCAATTGCTTTCTGAAGAAGCTTATCTGGATGCCATTGAACAATATGGTGATGAATTCGATGCGCGCATGGGTGCTGAAGCGGTTAAAGAATTGCTTAAGCGTCTTGAGCTAAAAACAGAAGCTGAGACTATTCGCGAAGAAATTCCAACAACCAATTCCGAAACCAAGGGCAAGAAGCTGGCTAAACGCCTCAAGCTTATCGAAGCTTTCTTGGATTCTGGCAATAAGCCAGAATGGATGATCATGACGGTATTACCTGTATTGCCGCCAGATCTGCGTCCGTTGGTACCTTTAGATGGTGGTCGTTTTGCGACTTCTGATTTGAATGATCTCTATCGTCGGGTTATTAACCGTAACAACCGTTTGAAACGTCTTCTTGATCTCAATGCGCCAGATATTATCGTGCGCAACGAAAAACGTATGTTGCAAGAAGCAGTGGATGCGCTCCTTGATAACGGTCGTAGAGGCCGTGCGATTACCGGTTCAAACAAACGCCCATTGAAATCACTTGCCGACATGATTAAAGGTAAGCAAGGTCGTTTCCGTCAGAACTTACTTGGTAAGCGCGTAGACTACTCCGGTCGTTCTGTTATCGTGGTTGGTCCTACCTTACGTTTACATCAATGCGGCTTGCCAAAGAAAATGGCACTTGAACTCTTTAAGCCGTTTATTTTCAGTAAGTTAGAATTACGTGGCTTGGCGACAACCATTAAAGCAGCTAAGAAAATGGTTGAACGCGAAGGTCCAGAAGTCTGGGATATTCTTGAAGAAGTTATTCGCGAGCATCCAGTACTTCTCAACCGTGCACCAACATTGCACCGTTTAGGTATTCAAGCATTCGAACCGGTATTAATTGAAGGCAAAGCGATTCAATTACATCCTTTAGTGTGCGCAGCTTATAACGCCGACTTTGACGGTGACCAAATGGCCGTCCACGTTCCTTTAACGATTGAAGCGCAATTAGAAGCGCGCGCGTTAATGATGTCGACGAACAACGTACTTTCTCCTGCTAACGGTGAACCTATTATCGTTCCTTCTCAAGACGTGGTCTTGGGTCTTTACTACGTTACGCGTGAACGTGTAAATGCCAAAGGTGAAGGCATGGTTTTTGCTGATGTGGCAGAAGTGCATCGTGCTTATTCCGCTAAAGCGGTTGATTTGCATGCCAAGATTAAAGTACGTGTCTTGGTTGAAAATATTTTAGATCCAAATCATCAAGCAAGAATCCAGTTAGTAGAATCCACGGTTGGTCGTGCTTTATTATCTGAATTATTGCCAAAAGGTTTGCCTTTCACTTTAGTAAACCAAACCTTAACCAAGAAAGCGATTTCACGTTTAATTAACAACTGTTATCGCCAAGTTGGATTAAAAGAAACTGTTATCTTTGCTGACCAATTAATGTATTTCGGTTTCAGATATGCCACCATTTCTGGCTGTTCTATTGGTATTGACGATTTAGTGATTCCAAAAGCGAAAATGACTATCGTTGATAGAGCCGAAGAAGAAGTTAAAGAAATTGAATCACAATATGGTTCAGGCTTAGTAACACACGGTGAGCGTTACAATAAAGTAATCGATATTTGGTCACGTGCTAATGATCAAGTAGCTAAAGCGATGATGGATCAGCTCTCTACTGAAAAAGTAGTTAATGCAAAAGGGGAAGAAGTTTCTCAAGAATCCTTCAACTCTGTTTACATGATGGCTGATTCAGGCGCGAGAGGCTCACCTGCTCAGATAAGACAGCTTGCTGGTATGCGTGGATTGATGGCTAAACCAGACGGTTCCATTATTGAAACGCCGATCACCGCGAACTTCCGTGAAGGCTTAAACGTATTACAGTACTTCATTTCAACCCACGGTGCGCGTAAAGGTTTGGCAGATACAGCGCTCAAAACCGCTAACTCCGGTTACTTAACACGTCGCTTGGTGGATGTTGCCCAAGACGTTGTTGTTACTGATGTAGATTGCGGCACAACAGAAGGTTTGCCCATGACACCCCATATTGAAGGTGGTGACGTGGTTGAGCCATTAAGTGAACGCGTATTAGGCCGTACCGTTGCAGCCAACGTGATGAAGCCAGGCACAGATGAAGTGCTTGCGCCTGTAGGTACCTTATTAGATGAAAGATGGGTTGATACACTTGAAGAACATACCGTTGATAAAGTCATGGTACGTTCACCCATTACCTGTGAATCTCGCCATGGTGTATGTGCGATGTGTTATGGCCGCGATTTAGCGCGAGGCCATTTGGTGAATATCGGTGAAGCTGTGGGCGTTATCGCTGCACAATCCATCGGTGAACCGGGTACACAGCTCACCATGCGTACATTCCATATCGGTGGTGCCGCAAGCCGTGCAACCGCCGAAAACAGCGTGATGGTGAAATCTAAGGGTCGTGTCAAATTACATAATATCAAAATCATTAAAAATGATAGCGGCAACTACGTTACTGTCTCTCGTTCCGGTGAATTATCCGTAATTGACGAACATGGTCGTGATCGTGAACGTTATAAGCTCCCCTATGGTGCTGTATTAACCATTAGCGAAGGCGATTCCGTACAAAGCGGTCAAACGGTTGCAAACTGGGATCCACATACTCACCCTATCATCACTGAAGTGGCGGGTGTGATTAACTTCGTTGATATGATTGATGGCGTCACCATGCACCGTCAAACAGACGAAGTGACCGGTCTTTCCAGTATCGTTATTACAGATGCGAAGCAATATCGTTCCAGCTCAGGTAAAGAATTGAGACCGATGTTAAAGCTGGTGGATGAAAAAGGTGAGGATTTATGCCTTGCTGGTACCAGCTTGCCTGCGCATTATTTCTTACAAGCTAACGCTATTGCCAACGTTGAAGATGGCCAGCAAATTAAGGTGGGTGACGTTTTAGCACGTATTCCACAAGAAACTTCTAAGACTCGTGACATCACCGGTGGTCTACCCCGCGTTGCTGACTTGTTTGAAGCAAGAAAACCAAAAGAGCCTGCTATTTTGGCAGAGATCTCAGGTATTGTGAGCTTTGGTAAAGAAACCAAAGGTAAACGACGTCTGGTTATCACGCCACAAGAAGGTGGGGACGTTCACGAAGAGCTCATTCCTAAATGGCGTCATGTGGGCGTGTTTGAAGGGGAATATGTTGAACGTGGTGAAGTCATCGCCGATGGTCCTAACAACCCTCATGATATCTTGAGGCTGTTGGGTGTTGGTGCACTGGCAAATTATATTGTCAATGAAGTGCAAGACGTTTACCGTCTCCAAGGCGTAAACATCAATGACAAGCACATTGAAACGATTGTTCGTCAGATGTTACGCAAAGTCATTATTTCTGATCCAGGTGACACACGCTTCCTCAAAGGCGAGCAAGTAGAAGTTTATCGGGTTATTGATGTGAATAAAGAAATGACAGCGCAAAATAAGATGTTGGCCCGTATAGAGCCTATCTTATTAGGAATAACCAAAGCCTCCTTGGCGACGGAATCCTTCATTTCTGCAGCATCATTCCAAGAAACAACACGTGTTCTGACAGAAGCGGCAGTGAGCGGTAAAAAAGATGAGTTGCGCGGACTCAAAGAAAACGTTATTGTTGGCCGACTAATTCCTGCAGGTACTGGGTTAGCCAGCCATCTGCAAAGACGTCGTGCTCAACAAGCACTGTTACGTGGCGCTAAAGATCAGAAAGGCGCAATAACTGCTAGTGAAATTGAACAAGCATTAAGTGAAGCACTTAATACGTCAACTTCCTAGCTAACTTCCTCTATTCTCCTCTCTCTTCGGAGAGAGGCTTATCCCCTAGGGGATAGGTGAAATATGAAGTTGTATAACAAAAAAATGAACTACATAGTGGGTAACGGTAGTTCTCAATTACACGGTACTTGACTTAAGTCCGTAATGACATTAGCATTTCGCATCCCTACAAATGGGGCGCGGGATGCTTTCGTCCATATTGTTTAAAGCCCGTTTTTTTATAAAGCAAGATTGCTTACTTTTAAGGAGTTCCTTACTAGCATGGCTACGGTGAATCAATTAGTCCGCAAAGGACGTTATTCGGCAAAGAGAAAATCTAAGAGTCCTGCATTAATGTCATGCCCATTACGTCGTGGCGTTTGTACTCGTGTTTATACCGTTACACCTAAAAAGCCAAACTCCGCTTTGCGTAAAGTTTGCCGGGTTAAACTAACCAACGGTTATGAAGTAACCGCTTATATCGGCGGTGAAGGCCACAATTTGCAAGAACACTCTGTCGTATTAATTCGTGGTGGTCGTGTAAAAGACTTACCAGGTGTTCGTTATCACGTCGTACGCGGTAGTTTAGATACTTCCGGCGTTAATAATCGTAAACAAGGTCGTTCTAAGTACGGTACTAAACGTCCTAAAGCAGCTGCTTAAGTTTTTGAAAGGAATAGTGAGTTATGCCAAGAAGAAGAGTTGTCGCAAAGCGTAAACCTTTACCAGATCCACTACACGGTAGTGAATTAGTTGCGAAATTTATTAACCACTTAATGCAAGATGGTAAAAAATCTATCGCAGAGCAAAGCGTTTATGGTGCATTTGATGTTATTCGTGATCGCACAAAGAAAGATCCTATCGAAATATTTAAGCGTGCAATGGAAAATGTTCGCCCAACGGTAGAAGTGAAATCACGTCGTGTTGGTGGTGCTACCTATCAGATTCCTGTTGAAGTGAGACCTTCACGTGCAACAGCATTAGCTATGCGCTGGATTGTAGAATATGCGCGTAAACGAAGTGAAAAGGGCATGGTACTACGTCTTGCTGCTGAAATTGCTGATGCAGCTGATGAAGATGGCGGTGGTCGTGGTAAAGGCGGTGCAGTGAAGAAGAGAGAAGATGTGCATCGTATGGCCGAAGCTAACAAAGCATTTTCACATTTTCGTTGGTAGAATCGGGAGCAATCATACGTGGCACGTACAACCCCCCTGGATAGAACTCGAAACATCGGCATCATGGCACACATTGATGCTGGTAAAACGACTGCAACAGAGCGCGTTTTGTTTTATACCGGCGTTTCTCACAAAATTGGTGAGGTTCATGATGGCGCAGCTGTTATGGACTGGATGGAACAAGAACAAGAAAGAGGTATTACCATTACTTCCGCAGCAACAACTTGCTTCTGGAAGGGTATGGATAGCTCAATGGAAGAACATCGTATCAATATCATTGATAC
The DNA here is from genome assembly GCA_964496435.1 of Uncultured Candidatus Berkiella sp. GTDB lineage: Bacteria > Pseudomonadota > Gammaproteobacteria > Berkiellales > Berkiellaceae > Berkiella. Next base: position 78,598 of record CAZBZP010000008.1, on the reverse strand, counting down.
CCCAGGCCACGTAGACTTTACCATTGAAGTAGAGCGTTCATTACGCGTACTCGATGGCGCAGTTGGTCTGTTTTGCGCAGTGAGTGGTGTTCAACCACAATCAGAAACTGTTTGGCGTCAAGCAAACAAGTACCGTGTACCCAGATTGGCATTTGTTAACAAAATGGACAGAGCTGGTGCAAATTACTTGCGCGTTGTTAAGCAAATTAAAGAACAATTAAGAGCCAATGCCGTGCCAATTCAAATGAATATTGGGGCAGAAGACAACTTCCAAGGCGTTGTTGACTTAATCAAAATGAAAGCGATTGCGTGGGATGATTCTACGCAAGGTACACGTTTTGAAGAGCAAGAAATTCCTGCAGATATCAAAGATAAATGCCAAGAACTTCGCGAACAAATGGTGGAAGCTGCTGCTGAAGCTAACGAAGAACTCATGGAAAAGTATCTTGAAGAGGGCGATTTGTCCCGTGAAGATATTCTTAATGGTCTTCGCATTAGAACCATTAAAAATGAAATCGTTCCTGTTCTTTGCGGTTCTGCTTTTAAAAACAAAGGCGTTCAAGCAATGTTGGATGCGGTTGTTTACTTTTTACCCGCACCAAATGATGTTCCTGATGTAACAGGTACAGAAGAAGAAGGTTCTACAGCTTTAATTTCACGTAAAGCTGACGATAGCGCACCTTTCTCTGCCTTAGCATTTAAGATTATGAATGACCCATACGTCGGTTCTTTAACCTTCTTCCGTGTTTACTCAGGTACTTTAGAAGCAGGTACTTCAGTTCAAAACACGATCAAAGATAAAAAAGAACGTTTTGGTCGAATTCTGCAAATGCATGCAAACTCACGTGAAGAAATTAAAGAAGTGCGTGCAGGTGATATCGCTGCTGTTGTTGGACTCAAAAACACAACAACAGGTGACACATTATGTGATCCAGATCATCCTATTATCTTGGAAAAAATGATTTTCCCAGAGCCCGTGATTTCTGTCGCGATTGAGCCAAAGACCAAAGCTGACCAAGAAAAAATGGGTATCGCTTTAGGCCGCTTGTCCAAAGAAGATCCTTCCATGCGCGTATTTACCGATGAAGAATCAGGACAAACCATTTTGGCTGGTCAAGGTGAGCTTCACTTAGAAATTCTTGTAGACAGAATGAAGCGCGAATTTTCTGTTGAAGCAAACGTAGGTAGCCCACAGGTTAACTATCGTGAAACGATTACAGCGCCAGTTGAACAAGAAGGTAAATTTGTTCGCCAATCAGGTGGTCGTGGTCAATACGGTCACGTTTGGGTTCGTTTAGAGCCACGTGAACCAGGTGCTGGTTATGAATTTGTTGACGAAATCAAAGGTGGTGCAATTCCTAAGGAATACATCCCTGCCGTTGGCAAAGGTATTGTTGAACAAATGCAAAATGGTGTGTTGGCAGGCTTCCCTGTTGTTGACGTGAAAGTAACCTTATTTGATGGTTCTTTCCACGAAGTTGACTCCAGTGAAATGGCATTTAAGATTGCCGGCTCCATGGCCTTCAAAGAAGGTGCATTAAAAGCTAAACCAAAACTACTTGAACCTATTATGAGCGTTGAAGTAGTAACACCTGAAGATTACATGGGCGATGTGATGGGCGATTTAAATCGTCGTCGCGGTATTCTTCAAGGCATGGATGAAACAGCAGCTGGTAAAACCGTTTCTGCTTTAGTTCCTTTATCAGAAATGTTTGGTTATGCCACAGCGTTGCGTTCAATGTCGCAAGGTAGAGCAACCTATACGATGGAATTTAAGAAATATGCTGAAGCACCTACGAATGTTGCTGAGCAAGTGGTGAGTAAGCAGCGGGGATAATGCAATGTCAATGAAAAATCAAATTATACGCATACGTTTAAAAGCGTTTGATCATAAGCTGATTGATAAATCAGCAAAAGAAATTGTGGAGACCGCTAAAAGAACAGGCGCTCAAGTAAGAGGTCCTGTTCCCATGCCAACCCATAAGGAAAGATTTACTATTTTGGTATCACCGCACATCGATGCAGATGCAAGAGATCAATACGAGATCCGTACCCATAATCGTCTCGTTATCATTGCAGAGCCAACTGATAAAACAGTTGATGCACTGATGAAGTTAGATCTTGCAGCGGGTGTAGACGTACAAATAGCGGTTAGCTAATCCACCGCAAAGCGAATAGGCTTGGAGAAGAAAATGGCAATTGGTTTGATAGGTCGTAAATTAGGAATGTCTCGGGTATTTACTGAGACCGGGACCAGCATCCCTGTCACAGTGATTGAAGTGTTACCCAACCGCATTACTCAAATTAAAACGCAAGAGAATGAAGGTTACACAGCTATTCAAATTACAACAGGCTCACGTCGTGCTTCACGCGTTAATAAGCCATCTGCTGGGCATTTTGCTAAAGCAGGGCAAGAAGCTGGTCGTGGTTTGTGGGAATTTCGACTTGAAGATAGCGAAGGTAAAGACTTCAGCGTTGGACAAGATATTACCGTTGATAGATTTGAAGTAGGTCAACGTGTTGACGTTGCTGGGATTTCCAAAGGTAAAGGTTTCCAAGGTCCCATTAAGCGTTACAATTTCAGAACACAAGATGCAACCCATGGTAACTCACGTTCCCATCGTGCTCCTGGTTCTATTGGTCAAAACCAAACACCAGGTCGTGTCTTCAAAGGTAAGAAGATGGCAGGACACATGGGTTCCAAACGCTGCACCATTCAAAATATTGAAGTAGTGCGTGTAGATAAAGATCGGCAGTTACTCTTAGTACATGGTGCTATTCCAGGCAGCCCAGGTGGCGATGTCATTGTGAAACTGTCTGTTAAAACTAAAGCAGTAGATACTGCGACTGCCTAGGAGGGTTGAATGAAGCTTGCTTTAGCCACAAAAGGTGGCAGTAATAATGATATCGATGTTTCAGAAGCTGCTTTTGGCCGAGAATACAATGAAGCCTTAGTTCATCAAGTCGTAGTTGCCTTAATGGCCGCTGCGCGTGCAGGCACGAAACAACAAAAAACACGCGCTGAAGTTAGAGGCGGTGGTGCTAAACCTTGGCGTCAAAAAGGAACCGGCCGTGCACGTGCAGGTACCATTCGAAGCCCATTATGGCGCTCGGGCGGTCAGATTTTTGCTGCGCGTCCTCGTGACTTTTCACAAAAAGTTAACAAGAAAATGTATCGTGGCGCGATGAGCTCTATTTTGTCAGAGCTGATTCGTCAAAATCGTTTGCATGTTGTGAATGACTTTGTGCTTGAACAACCAAAAACCAAAACATTGGTAGCTAAACTCAAATCAATGAATTTAGAACGTGTTTTGATAGTTGTGAAAGAACTTGATGAAAACCTATACCTTTCATCACGTAACATTCCTAATGTTGCGGTTAAAGAAGCAACATCAGTCAATCCTGTTCAGTTATTGAAATTTGATAACGTAGTGATAACAGTAGATGCGCTTAGAAAGCTCGAAGAGGTGCTCTCATGACATTGCATTCATTATCAAGCGTGCTTATCGCACCTATCGTGTCTGAAAAAGCTGCTCGCTCCGGTGAGCGCGAAAATTCCGTTGCTTTTTGGGTAAACCCTAAAGCATCGAAAGATGAAATCAAAAAGGCCGTGGAAGCATTTTTTCCTAGCGTTAAAGTTGCCAATGTGCGTACTTTAGTTAAGGGCCGTGATTTTGTCAGATTTGGCTCAACTGAAGGTCGCGCCAAAAGAAAGAAAAAAGCCTATGTTACCTTGGCAGAAGGTCACCAAATCAATTTCGCAGAGTTTGAAGGTTAAGGATTATGGCAATTATTGAATTAAAGCCAACCTCTCCGGGGCAGCGTTTTAAAATTAACATTAAAACGGCAGGTTTGCATAAAGGGCGTCCTCATAAGAGCCTGACATGCAAAAAGAACCGTATCAATGGTCGTAATGATATTGGTCGCGTTACGGTTGATCATCGTGGGGGCGGACATAAACGTCGTTTAAGAACTATTGATTTCAAAAGAAATAAAGATGGTATTCCAGCACGTGTAGAACGTATTGAATACGATCCAAACCGCAGCGCGAATATCGCACTATTGGTTTATGCAGATGGTGAACGCCGCTACATAATTGCGCCAAAAGGCCTCGTAGTTGGTGCTACTGTACAGTCAGGATTAGATGTTCCAATTTTAGTAGGAAATTGCTTACCTATTACAAACATCCCTGTCGGTGCAACAATTCACTGTTTAGAATTGAGGCCAGGTAAAGGCGCGCAAATGGCCAGAAGTGCTGGTGCTTATGCACAGTTACTTGCAAGAGAAGGCACGTATGCAACAGTACGTTTGCGTTCAGGCGAAATGCGTAAAATATTTGCACAATGCCGTGCAGTGATTGGCGAAGTCGGTAACGATGAACACAATTTGCGTGTCATCGGTAAAGCTGGTAGTCAACGTTGGCGTGGTATTCGCCCCACCGTTCGTGGTGTTGCGAAGAATCCCGTTGATCATCCATTGGGTGGTGGTGAAGGTCGTACCTCAGGTGGCCGTCCGCCATGTAATAAAAATGGTAAACCAGAAGGTAAGAAGACCCGTAATCGTCGTAAAGTATCGAGTCGATTTATTGTTCGTCGACGTGGTCAGAAAAAGAGTGAAAGGGGTTAATCGGTGGCACGTTCATTAAAAAAAGGCCCATATTGTAGCCCAAAGCTACTTAATAAGGTCATCAAAACACGTCAAGGGGCAGGTGGTCGCGGACGCGTAGTCGTTCAGACTTATTCACGTCGTAGCACGATTGTTCCAGAATTTGTTGGTGCGACCTTAATGGTACACAACGGCAAAATTTTCGTACCTGTATTGGTAACTGAAAATATGGTCGGTCACAAACTGGGTGAATTTGCGCTAACACGCACCTTCCGCGGTCATTCTGGCGACAAAAAGACAGCTGCGCCGGCAAAAGCTAAGGGGTAGAAGATGGAAGTATCCGCTACATTAAGAAATGCTGGTATGTCAGCGCAAAAGGCGCGACTGGTAGCAAATGAAATTCGTGGTAAAGCAGTTGAAAAAGCTGTTGTTCAGCTTGGCTTTATTCGCAAAAAAGCAGCGAAGATGATCAAAAAATTACTCGAATCTGCTATTGCTAATGCTGAACATAACGAAGGCGCTGATATTGATGAGTTGAAGGTTGCAACCATTATGGTTGATGAAGCTCCTTCTTTGAAGCGTTTTAAAGCGCGTGCAAAAGGACGTGGTAACAGAATTGTTAAACGTCGTTGTCACATTAAAATTGTGGTGTCTGATATTGAAAGAACAGAGAGGGCGTAAATGGGTCAAAAAGTCCACCCAACAGGCATTCGCTTAGGTATCGTCGAATCCCATCGTTCGATGTGGTATGCCAACAAAAAGCAGTACTCAGATCTCTTATTAAGCGATCTACAAACTAGAGAGTACTTACGCAAGAAATTGCAAAATGCCTTTGTGAGCCGAATTCAAATTGAACGTCCAGCAAAGAATGCCAGAATTACGATTCATACGGCACGTCCTGGCGTCGTGATTGGTAAGAAAGGCGAAGATATCGAACAATTACGTCAAAAAGTCTCTGGCTTGATGGGTGTACCTGTTCATATCAATATTGAAGAAATTCGTCGACCAGAATTAGATGCGTATCTGGTTGCAGAAAGCGTAGCTCAGCAATTAGAGCGTCGTGTAATGTTCCGTCGTGCCATGAAGCGTGCGGTGAGCAATGCATTACGTTTTGGTGCTAAAGGCGTCAAAATTTGTGTAGCAGGTCGTTTAGGCGGCGCTGAAATTGCACGTACAGAATGGTATCGCGAAGGTCGTGTGCCATTACATACTTTCCGTGCAGACATCGATTATGCAACTGCTATTGCAAAGACCACCTACGGTATTATTGGTGTAAAAGTCTGGATATTCAAAGGCGAAATCTTTGATAAAGATCTCATTGCCGGAAGTCAGGCCACAGCTACTTCAGAACAGCAGTAGAGGATCCTTTAGAAAATGTTACAACCTAAACGTACAAAATACAGAAAACAGCAAAAGGGTCGTAATCGCGGACTTGCCCTACGTGGAAGCAAGGTGAGCTTTGGTGATTTTGGTTTAAAAGCCATAGACAGAGGTCAGATTACTTCAAGACAAATCGAAGCAGCACGTCGCGCCATGAGTCGCTACATTAAACGTGGTGGTAAAATTTGGATTCGAATTTTTCCAGATAAACCTATCACCAAAAAGCCTTTAGAAGTGCGACAAGGTAAAGGTAAAGGGAACGTTGAATACTGGGTTGCTTTAATTCAACCAGGCAAGGTTCTTTATGAAATCCAAGGCGTGACCCGAGAAATTGCGCAAGAAGCTTTCAAATTAGCTGCTGCGAAACTCTCGGTAAGAACAGAATTTGTTGATAGAACGGTGATGTAATGAAAGCAGAAGAATTGCGTCAAAAAGATAAATCAGCGCTGCATAAAACTTTAAATGAATTGGCTAAAGACCAATTTAAATTAAAAATGCAGATTGGCAGTGGGCAACTAACAAAAAATCATTTGTTAGGCCAAGTACGTCGCGATATCGCACGTGTTAAAACTGTCTTAGCCCAAAAAGAAAAAGGGGAATAAGACGATGACAACGAAAGAATCAATTGCGCGTACGCTCATGGGACGAGTTACAAGTGACAAAAGACAAGCAACTCGAACAGTCGAAGTTGAGTGGTCTAAACGTCATGAAACCTACGGCAAGGTAATGAAAGGTAAAACTAAATTTCATGTTCATGATCCTGAGCACGATAGTAAGCTTGGCGACTTGGTAGAAATCAAACAAGTCAGACCTATTTCAAAAACAAAAACATGGCAGTTGGTAAAGGTCATTGAAAGAGCTGAATAGTATTATTTAGCTCATTGCAATGTTATTATGTTCGACCTTTTATCTGTAGCCTTGTAAGTGGATTTTAAGCGGAGAGTATCATGATTCAGATGCAAACGGTTCTTGACGTGGCAGACAATAGTGGTGCCCGTCGAGTGATGTGCATCAAAGTTCTTGGGGGATCCAAGAGACGGTATGCGGGTATTGGTGACGTCATTCGAGTGACGGTCAAAGAAGCTATACCCCGTGGCAAAGTAAAGAAAGGCGACGTGTTATTAGCCGTTGTTGTGCGTACCAGAAAGGGTGTTCGTCGTGATGACGGTTCTTTAATCAGGTTTGATGGTAATGCAGCTGTATTGCTAAATGCGCAGCAGCAGCCAATAGGTACACGTATCTTTGGACCTGTAACACGTGAGTTACGTAACAATTATATGAAAATTATTTCTCTAGCACCTGAAGTGCTTTAACTGTTGAGAGAACAATTATGCGCAAGATACGAAAGGGCGATAAAGTACAGGTGATATCAGGTAAGGATAAGGGCCGTATTGGTACGGTTTTAAGCGTGCTTGGTACTGACACTGACTTATCGGTTGTTGTTGAAGGTATTAACATTAGAAAAAAGCACGTTAAGCCCATTCCACAAAAGGAACAGCCCGGTGGTATTGTGCCTAAAGAAACAGCAATGCCTGCGTGCAAAGTAGCGTTGTTAGATCCCACCACGAACAAGCCAAGTCGTGTTGGCATAAAGTTATTAGCTGATGGCAAAAAAGTTAGAGTATTCAAGTCATCGGGTGAGGTGGTAGATGTCTAAGAGTAAAACGCAAAAACAAGACGATAAAACATCAGTTCGTCTTAGAAAGCACTATAGAGAAAAAGTAATTGCTGTTTTGCAAAAGCAATTTAACTATGACAATGCAATGCAAGTGCCCAAAATTCAAAAAATTACCCTAAACATGGGTGTTGGTGCTGCTGCAGATGACAAGAAGATTGTTAAAGCTGCTCAAGACAACTTGACACAAATTGCTGGTCAGCATGCTGTTATTACGCTTGCACGTAAGTCCGTCGCTGGCTTCAAAATTCGTGAAGGTTGGCCAATTGGCTGCAAAGTCACACTACGCGGCGACAGAATGTATGAGTTTTTAGATAGATTAATCAGTATCGCATTACCACGCGTAAGAGACTTTCGTGGCGTCAACCCACGTTCTTTTGACTCACGTGGCAATTACAGCTTAGGTATTAAAGAACAAATTACCTTCCCTGAAATTGATTATAACCAAGTTGATACAGTTCGTGGTTTGGATATTACGATTACCACAAGTGCGAAGACCGATGAAGAAGCATTTGCTTTATTAAAAGCATTTAACTTCCCATTTCGCGAAACAAAAACTGCTGAGGTAAAAACGAATGGCTAGTAAACGCATGTTACGTCGTGAAAAGAAGCGCGTTAAATTGCAAAAACATAGAGAAAAACGCCTTGCTTTACGGGCCGAGCTCAATGATCCCAATGTGGATATTGATCAAAAATTTGAAATTCTAGCAAAACTAGAAAAAATGCCCCGCGATACATGCAAGGTTCGTTTAACCAACCGTTGCAAAATAACAGGTCGTGGACGTGGCGTTTACCGTAAATTTGGATTGTGTCGAAATGAGTTACGTCGTCGAGCTATGGTAGGTGAAGTACCCGGCTTGATTATGGCTAGCTGGTAAGTGAAGAGGAATAAACCATGAGTATGCAAGATCCAATAGCGGATATGATCACTCGAGTTCGTAATGGCCAGACTGCCAATCATGCGCAAGTAGTAATGCCATCTTCAAAAATTAAAGTAGCAATTGCGAAAGTATTGCTTGAAGAAGGTTACATTAGCGGTTACGACATTGAAGCTAACGATGGCAAACCAACACTCAGAATTGAGTTGAAGTATTTCAACAACAAGCCTGTCATCGAAATGTTAAGACGCATTAGTAAGCCTGGTTTGCGTCAATATACCAGCGCTAAAGAGATGCCAGAAGTAATGGATAAATTAGGTGTTGCGATTGTCTCAACGTCACAAGGCGTTATGACCGGTCGTCAAGCAGTTGCTAGCGGGCAGGGTGGCGAAATCCTGTGTTTCGTGGCGTAAGGGTATAACATGTCATCAAGAGTAGCTAGAAAACCCATTGAAGTGCCAAACGGCGTTGATATTCAAATCAAAGATGCTGTGGTTGCTATCAAAGGCGCAAAAGGTGAATTAAAACTGAGCATTCCAGAACAAGTTTCTGTGAAGTTTGCTGATAAACAGCTGCAAATATCTGCTAATGCAGGTTTGCCAAATGCTGATGCAATTGCGGGCACCATTCGCGCTATTTTAAATAACAATGTGCAAGGCGTATCCGAAGGCTTCAGCAAAAAGCTGCAACTAGTAGGTGTAGGTTATCGTGCGGCAGCAGGCAAATCCAAAGATGGTCGCGCCATGGTCAACTTAACCTTAGGTATGTCACATCCTGTTTCTTATGTTGCGCCTAAAGGCATTGAATTAACTTGTGCCACTGTAACTGATATCGAAGTAACCGGTTTGGACAGACAGCTTGTTGGTCAAGTTGCTGCTGATATCAGAGGTATTTGTGGCGGCTTACGTAAGCCTGAACCTTATAAAGGTAAAGGTATTCGTTATGCTGATGAAGTTATCAAATTGAAAGAAACTAAGAAGAAATAAATAAAATAATTATTTCCGAGGAATATATATGAACAAGAAACGCACCTCGCGTTTTAAGCGCGCAAGTAAAACCAGAGCTCATGTTAAGCGCTTAGGTGTTGAAACAGGCGTCGCTCGTCTTTGTGTTAATCGCTCTGCAAGACATATCTATGCACAAATTATCGCTTCAGAAGGCGGCAAGATTTTGGCTTGTGCTTCAAGCTTAGAAAAAGTATCGAAAGATGCTAAGGGTGCAGAAGACACAAAAACAGACTTAGCAAAACACGTTGGCAAATTAATCGCTGAGCGTGCTAAAGAGGCTGGTGTAGAAGCAGTTGCTTCCGATCGTTCAGGGTATAAATACCACGGTCGTGTTGCAGCACTTATTCAATCAGCGCGCGACAATGGCTTAGTGGTTTGAGGACAAGTACATGGCAGCAAAGCAACAACGACAGCAGCAAGAGAATCAAGAGCCACAGCAAAAAACTGAAGGCCAATACGAAGAAAAGCTTATTGAAGTAAGAAGAACCGCCAAAGTTGTGAAAGGGGGCCGTATATTTGGCTTCTCCGCACTGACTGTGGTCGGTAATGGTAATGGCCGTGTAGGTATTGGTCGCGGTAAAGCGCGTGAAGTGCCAGAAGCTATCCGTAAAGCGATGGAAAATGCCAGACGCAATTTGGTCGAAATTCCAATGGTTGGCACAACCTTGCACCATACAATCGAATCTTCACATGGCGCATCCAAAGTATTTATGAAGCCTGCTTCTGATGGTACCGGTATCATCGCTGGTGGTGCTATGCGCGCTATCTTCGAAGTGGCTGGTATCCATAACATTTTAGCTAAGTGCTACGGTTCAACGAACCCTGTGAATGTTGTTCGTGCAACCATGAAAGGTTTGGCAAAATCACATTCTCCACAATCAGTAGCGGACAAGCGTGGTAAATCCGTAGAAGAGATTATGGGTGAATCCAATGGCTAAAAAAATGTTAAAAGTAACTTTAATTAAAAGTTTAGCAAAAAGGCTTCCAAAGCACCTTGCTACCATCAAAGGCTTGGGCTTGAAGCGTATTCATCAAACGGTTGAGGTGTTAGATACACCTGAGAACCGTGGCATGATTAACCACGTACAATATTTGCTGAAGGTTGAATAAGCAAAATGATGAGACTCAATACAATTAAGCCAGGCAATGGCGCAAAAAAAGAAGGAAAGCGACTCGGTCGTGGACCAGGCAGTGGCATCGGCAAAACCTGCGGTAAAGGTCACAAAGGTCAAAAGGCACGTGCTGGTGGTTACCATAAAGTTGGTTTTGAAGGCGGTCAGATGCCTTTGCAACGTCGTTTGCCAAAAGTTGGTTTTAAATCACGCATTGCCAGAGTAACCCAAGAAATTCGTCTTAGCGATTTGAACAAAATTGCTGGTAACACAGTAACTTTGGACGCGCTACGTGAAGCAGGTTTAATTAATAACAGCATTAAGCGTGTAAGAATTCTTTCGCGCGGCGAAATTAAAACTGCTGTTTCTGTTTCATCAAACATTAAAGTAACAGTAGGCGCAGCCAAAGCAATTCAAGCGGCTGGCGGTAAAGTAGAGACCGGCGAATGACCATGACAGGTAATCGAAGCGCAATGAGTGGCTTGGCAGAATTGAAACAGCGTTTGTTGTTTGTGCTGTGGGGTCTTATTGTTTTTCGTATTGGTGCCCATATACCTGTTCCCGGCATCGATGCTGCAAAGCTCGCTGAAATATTCAGCAATAGCCAAAACAGCATCATCGGTTTAGCGAATGTGTTTTCAGGAGGCGCCTTAACGCGTCTTTCTATATTCGCTTTAGGGATTATGCCGTACATTTCTGCTTCCATTATTATGCAGTTAATGACGGTGATTTCACCTGCTCTTGAACAGCTCAAGAAAGAAGGTGAAACCGGCAGAAGAAAGATTACCCAATATACACGCTATGGCACATTAATCTTAGCGACCTTCCAAGCAATTGGAATGAGCAAGTTTTTGGCAAGTTCAGGCACCGCATTGCACATTGGGCCTATTTTCTATGTGACAACGGTTATTACTTTAGTCACAGGCACCATGTTCTTAATGTGGCTTGGTGAGAAAATCACTGAGCGTGGTGTAGGTAATGGTATTTCGTTGATCATTTTTGCGGGTATTGCTTCAGGTATTCCTAAAACTATAGGTAACACCTTGAGCATGGTACGTCAGGGCTCAATGAATCCTTTGATTTTAATTGGATTGATTGTTGTGCTGTTGTCCGTTACTGCCTTTGTTGTATTTGTGGAAAGAGCACAAAGACGCATTACAGTAAATTATGCAAAAAGACAGCAAGGGCGAAAAATGTATGCTGCTCAGCAGAGCCATTTGCCCTTAAAAATTAATATGTCTGGGGTGATACCACCGATTTTTGCTTCAAGCTTAATTCTGTTCCCCGCTTCGATTAGCCAATGGTTTGGTCAATCAAGCAATTCATGGCTGACAGAAATTGGTATGGCATTATCACCTGGTCAGCCTTTGTATGTGTTGTTATTTAGTAGCGGTATTATCTTTTTCTGTTTCTTTTATACGGCTTTGGTTTTTAACCCAAAGGAAACAGCAGATAATTTGAAACGCTCAGGTGCTTTTATTCCTGGGATCCGCCCCGGTGAGCAAACTGCTGCTTACATTGATAAAGTAATGACACGCATAACATTAGCAGGGGCAATTTACATAACGGCAGTATCGATATTGCCAGAGTTTTTAGTTTTAGGATGGCAGGTACCGTTTTATTTTGGTGGTACTTCATTACTGATTGTTGTGGTTGTGATCATGGATTTTATAGCCCAAATCCAAGCTCACTTAATGTCACAACAGTATGAATCATTAATGAAGAAAGCTAACTTAAAAGGAAGGGATGGCGGTCCTGGCGGATTTGGTTTGTTGAGGTAAATGTAATGAAAGTGCGCGCATCGATTAAAAAAATGTGTAAGGGCTGCTCAATTGTTAGCAGAACCAAAAGAAACAAGAAAGCTTTGTTTGTTATTTGTAAAGATAACCCACGCCATAAGCAGCGACAGGGTTAAATCATTGATTTTTATTCATAGGTGCAGTACTCTGTTTCGTCTTCTGCGCCAGGGTCATTTTTAGGAGCTATTCATGTCTGCTGTTCGAATACAGAACGTACCACTGGAGCCCAATAAGCATATTCGTGTTGCTTTGCAAAGTGTTTATGGTATTGGAAACACTCGCGCTATCATGCTTTGTGAGAAAGTAGGTGTAGCTACTACCACAAAAGTAAAAGAATTAGATGATGAAGCTGTACGTAAGCTGCAAGAAGCAGTTGCGGGCTTTTTAACCGAAGGTGATTTACGCCGTGAAATCTCTATGCGTATTAAGCGCTTAAGAGACATCGGCTGTTACCGTGGTAAAAGACATCGTGCAGGATTGCCTTTAAGAGGCCAAAGAACGCGAACCAATGCGCGTACACGTAAAGGGCCTCGTGGTAATCGAATTGCCAAAGATGCCAAGAAAGATTAGTTAGTTCTAAATTAGCTGGATTAAAAAATGTCAGAAAGCACTCAAGTAATAGAAGAATCCACTGAACAAGGCGGCTCAACAGGTGGTGCTGCGGGCGCAGCAGGCAAAGGTCAGGGGCGTCTTAAAAGAAAGACTAAGCGTGTAATATCCGATGTAATCGTACACGTCTATGCCTCTTTCAATAACACCTTAATTAACGTTACTGACGTTAAAGGTAATACGCTGTCATGGGCAACAGCAGGTGGATGCGGCTTCCGTGGTTCACGTAAAAGCACTCCCTTTGCAGGGCAGGTAGCAGCAGGAAAAGCAATTCAGAAAGCCAGAGAGCTTTATGGTTGCGAATCTGCAGAAGTCAGAATTTATGGTCCTGGTCCAGGTCGTGATGCTTCTGTTCGTGCAGTGCGCGATGTTGTGCAAATTACAGCAATCTATGATGTGACGGGCATACCTTTTAATGGTTGCCGAGCTCCTAAAGCGCGTCGAGTATAAATTTTAAAGATTTGGGTGAGAATTAATTATGGCGAGATATACCGGAGCAACGTGTGTATTATCCCGGCGGTATGGGAAAGACCTTGAAACCAAAACACGTGATTTAGAATCCAAATGTAAAATACACACCCGTCCAGGACAACATGGACAAGCGCGTAAAAGAGAAACAAACTACGGTTTACAATTGACCGAGAAACAGGCGTTACGTTTCAAATACGGCGTTCTGGAAAGACAGTTTGTTAGACTTTACAAGCAAGCTGCACGTAGTAAAGCGGCTACCGGTGTATTGTTGCTGCAATTGCTAGAATCACGTTTAGACAACGTTGTATTCCGTTTAGGTTTCGCAGTAACCAGAAACGAAGCACGTCAATTAGTTTCTCATAAAGCCATCCTGGTTAATGGTAAAGGCGTTAACATTCCTTCCTACCAAGTTAAGCCTGGCGATGTTATCTCCATTCGTGAGCGCGCACGCGAACAAGTTCGTATTGTTGATGCGCTTAAGCAAGCTGAAGATAAAGGCTGGGTTGAATGGGTAGTAGTGGATGCTAAAGCTATGTCAGGTGAATTCAAGCGCGTTCCTGATCGCGATGAATTACCATCAGATATTAATGAACAGTTAGTAGTTGAGCTCTACTCTAAATAATCTCAACCGGAGGATATGGCATGCAACGTGCGGTGGCAGAATTTTTAAAACCACGATCTATTATAGTCCAAGACAAAGGACGCAATCAGGCCAGGGTTACCTTAGAACCATTGGAACGTGGTTTTGGCCATACCTTAGGAAATGCTTTACGTCGTATTTTGCTAAGCAGTATGCCTGGCGCGGCGGTTGTTAAGACCAAAATTGAAGGCGTGCTTCATGAGTACACCACTATTGAAGGTGTGCAGGAAGACGTAATCGAGATTTTGCTTAATCTTAAAGGCATTGCATTTAAGATGTTGGGTGAGCACAAGAATGAAGTTGAATTACGCTTAGAAAAATCAGGCCAAGGCCCAGTAAAAGCGGGTGACATTCAGCTTGATAACAGCGTTGAAGTGGCAAATCCTGATCATGTGATTGCAAATATCACTGCCCCACAAGGCAAAATTAAAATGACTCTTACAGTGGCGCGTGGTCGTGGGTATGAACCTGTTACCATCCGTAAAACTGCTGAAAATCAAGAATCAGCTAGCATTGGTCATTTGCAATTAGATGCTTCTTTTAGTCCTGTACGTCGTGTTACCTACACCGTTGAAAGAGCGCGTGTAGAAAACAGAACAGACTTAGACAAGCTCATTATCGACATTGAAACCAATGGCACATTAGATCCAGAAGAAGCTATTCGTCGTTCTGCGACAATCTTAGCTGAGCAATTGTCAGTATTTGTTGATTTGAAAGGTCAAGAACGTCCAACAGAAACCAAGAAAGAAGTCGGTATCGATCCTATCTTGTTGCGTCCTGTTGATGAATTAGAATTAACCGTTCGTTCAGCAAATTGCTTAAAAGCGGAAAATATTTACTACATAGGTGATTTGATTCAACGTACCGAAATGGAGTTGTTAAAAACACCTAACCTTGGCAAAAAATCTTTAACAGAAATTAAAGATGTTTTAGCAGCTAAAGGTCTATCCCTTGGTATGAAACTCGAAGGATGGCCTCCAGCCGGTTTAGAAAAGAAAGAAAACATCACGACAACCTAGAAAATTTTTGAGAAGAGTTTTTAACTCGAACCAGATTAGAAAATGAGAAGAGTAATATGCGTCATCAAAAATCAGGACGAAAACTAAATCGTACAAGCTCTCACCGTAAAGCAATGTTTCAAAACATGGCTGTATCGTTGATGAAGCATGGCATTATCAAAACCACTTTGCCCAAAGCGAAATCTTTACGCTCTGTGGTAGAGCCACTCATTACTTTAAGTAAAGTGGATTCACATGCTAATCGCCGTTTAGCGTACAACCGCTTACGTGATAGAGAAATTGTGACCAAATTATTTACTGAAATTGGGCCAGCTTCTATCAACAGACCCGGTGGTTACACCCGCGTATTAAAATGTGGTTATCGTCCAGGTGACAACGCTCCTATCGCCATCATTGAATTGGTTGATAGAGTCGTAGCAGAGTAACTGCTGTTCTATAAATAAAAAAGCCAGGTTCGACCTGGCTTTTTTATGCGTTTTATAAAGATGCCTCCATTAGTGGGCAACTTTATTTTTCTTTTTCATTCCTTGGGTAATGCCAATGAAGTTTTCAAGCACAAATTTGTTCGCCCTTTTCTCAGCCTTTTCGCGTGAGATTGGTGCCAGCATGGATTTTTGCTGACCTGGCAATTCAGCTTGAGAAACAGCATCAGTCTTGCCTGCTGTTTGGCCTACTTCGGGGTTCAGTGCTTTAACATGGGCTAAAATTTCATCCTTGTTGCCCTTCAAGTTTTGGCTCAGGTTGTCTAATAATGAATCGAGCACCTGTTTGCTAAATGCTTTCTTTTGCTCATTTTTTTGATTGTCGCTCATATTTTTAGCAGTTTCAGCATATTTCTTTTGGAAATCTTCAATAAGTTTATCAATCGCTACTTTAATGGCCTTTTCAAAGATATTAAATATTTGAAGATATTTATCACCAAATTCTTTTTTGAGGATCTTTTTAATTAAGCTTAAAGCATCGTTGGCACCATAGTTTTGATACATATATAAGCAACCGCCAATCGTAACGATGCCCAGCGCCAATGGTGCGGAATATTGTTTATCTAAAGGTATATATTCTTGGCATGTTGCGACGGCTTCGCAGAGTGCTTGCGGCAAGTTATATTGACCACCCGTCCACTCACAAAGCACATTACCAGCTGAGCAGATTATTTGTGTGCCGTTATTTATAATGGCTTGGGTGCCATTCGTAATAGTGTTATTGCCTGTTGTCTGTTCTAACATTTCTAATAAATATGTTGCCCAGCCGATAGGACCATTGATTGCCATAAATGCCTCTCTACTCATTAATCCAATTTCATTTATCACCAGGATTGTATGTAAATATGTTATTTATACAACTATACGCATGGTGTTTCTGATGGGAGGCAAGTTTGCGTGAATAAATGGTTATCTGATAACCATACTCGAAGTTAAGCTGCTCTGACTTTGTTGGCTATCATCGGTGCTAATCGAGGTTAAATGCGTGTATTGTGGTAAATACACAGAATGTGCCGAGCCTTGGGCAATTTGATGTTGGTAGTAAGAGCTAACCCAAGAAGTCTTAAAAAGATACTTTTCACATTCTTCTTTCCAATAATGCAAGGCGTGCACCAAAGGCTTCATTTGTAGCGCAATATGCGCTAATTCAAGTGGTAGTACGAGTTGTACACACTGTTGCCAAACAAGGGCTACGCTTGTATACAAATTGGATAAACTTAAGGCGGTTAAAAAGCCTTGCAAGACAACCAGCAAGCCGACGACACAATAATAAAAGCGTCTATATTTCAGTGAATGGATTTGATTCCAAGCACGTAGTTCATAATGATCTTCTACGGCCTCTAATAGTTCACTAACGGCTTTGAGTAACACATTTTGAATTAATTGCTGAGCAATCAAGCTTGCTGCACCTAAGACACTGACGCCGCTTATTGCCGCAACGATAATGGCACTATATATAAAAACATTTTTTGCAATTGCCAGTTTGTTGTTTGTTATATATTCTGCTAGTTCCTCGCTATAAAATTGAATAAGTTGGTTTATTGTTAAACCCACTTCTTGTTCCACTTGGGTTGCACTTTGTTTTCTTTTGATAAGATAGCGGTATAGATCTCTCAATTCTCTAAAAAAATGATGATCTTTGGCTAAGCCAAAATCAATTGCTGTTGCACTTTGTTGTTGCCTTTGTATGAGAAAATTACCTTGATGGGGATCCATATGCGCAATACCGTGACGGTGCAATTTACGCAATGCACGAAAACTCCATGATTCAATCTGTGGGTTCTGTACTTTGTTATAAGCATATTCTGGTCTGCCTCTAATAAACTTCATTAAGACATACATTTTCTGATTTTGTTCATCATGCCAATAACCGATTAGCATATTTACTTTTTTCAGATAAGTTAATTCGCGATAAGTTAATCGTAATAATTGATGTGGTGGTAAATGATAATGTGCACTTTTACCTTGTAAATCAATTATTTTGCAAACCAATAGTTCGGGATGTAGTGGATGGCTAAGATGATAAGCACAACCAAAGCTACCATGGCCTAACTTATTTTCGGGTTCTAAGGAAATTGTTAGCACCGTATTATCTGATAAGCGCTTAATTTCTATGGAAGAATTTACAGTCTGCGATAACATTTTGCCCGCAATCCTTTGCAAGAGCTAAAAGTCCGAGATTTCAGAATAGAGAGAGAAGGAAGTTTAAGTCAAGTTTTTTAAGAATAGGAAGACAATCCATTGTCTATTTCAAAAATTTTTAGGGTTTTTAAGTTATTTTAGTTTATGGGATCTTTTTAGTACATCTAAGGGTGGTCTTTCAAGGGCGGCAGGACAGGGTAAATCTTTACATTGATCACCAATCGCTTGTAATTGTTGAAGTGTATATTTTATTTTCTTTTTTTCAGCTTCAAAACCAGGTGCAATTGGGGCTGGGCCTTGATTTGACATGTTTATTTCCTCTTCGATGATTAAGATTCAATTTCTTTTGTTTTGGCTTTTTTTGTTTTGAGTATAGGGGCTAGAAATTCGCCGGTGTATGAGCCTTTGGTTTTTGCCACCTCTTCTGGTGTGCCGCATGCTATCATACGTCCTCCTTTGTCGCCACCCTCTGGACCAAGATCAATGACCCAATCAGCCACTTTAATTACGTCCAAATTATGTTCAATGATTACAATTGTGTTGCCTGAAGATTGCAGGTGGAATAAAACATCCAATAATTGCTTTACATCATGAAAATGTAGGCCAGTTGTGGGCTCATCTAAAATATACAGTGTATTGCCAGTATCTCGTCTTGAAAGTTCTTTTGCTAATTTAATGCGCTGCGCTTCACCACCTGACAATGTCGTTGCACTTTGTCCGAGTTTCAAATAGGTAAGGCCAACATCCATCAATGTTTTCAGTTTACGAGCGATTGCAGGAATAGCTTCAAAAAAGCTATAAGCATCTTCCACGGTCATTTCTAAAACTTCGTGGATATTTTTACCTTTATAGTGCACTTGTAAAGTTTCATCATTATAACGTTTGCCTTTACAAACATCACATAAGACATAAACATCAGCCAGAAAGTGCATTTCGACTTTAATTAAGCCATCGCCTTCGCAAGCTTCGCAGCGACCACCTTTGACGTTAAAACTAAAGCGTCCTACCTGATAACCACGGGAGCGCGCTTCATTGGTGCCGGCAAATAGATCACGAATATGGGTAAATAAACCAGTATAGGTTGCAGCATTAGAGCGTGGAGTGCGCCCGATAGGGCTTTGATCAATACCAACTACTTTATCTAAATGTTCAAGGCCAGCGATTTTCTCATAAGGTGCTGTTTGGCTAAGGCCCGCATGATTTAAAACATGTGCGGCGATAGGATATAGCGTGTCATTAACCAGGGTTGATTTTCCGCTACCTGAAACGCCAGTGATACACGTCATTAAACCCAAAGGAAATTCAACATTCAAATTTTGTAAATTATTACCTTTGGCACCGGTTATTTTTATTGTGCGTTGTGGATCAAAGGGACGGCGTTCTTTTGGAACGGGAATAGATAATTTGCCACTTAAATATTGACCGGTCAGCGATTCTTTGGTTTTTTTAATGGCTTGTGGTGTTCCCTGGGCAACAACTTCACCACCATGCACGCCAGCACCAGGGCCAATATCAACCACATGATCAGCCATTAAAATCGCATCTTCATCATGTTCGACGACTATAACAGTGTTACCGATATCACGCAGATGTTGCAAGGTTGCAAGCAAGCGCGCATTATCGCGTTGATGCAGACCAATGGAAGGTTCATCTAAAATGTACATCACGCCGACTAAACCTGCGCCGATTTGACTTGCTAAACGAATGCGTTGGGCTTCACCACCTGATAGGGTTTCAGCGGTGCGGTTCAAGGTAAGATATTCTAAGCCAACATCCACTAAGAATCTTAAGCGTTCTGTTATCTCTTTTAAAATTTTATCGGCAATTTCTTTGCGCCGTCCGGTTAATTGTAGTTTTTGAAAATAAGCTAAACAATCACCAATAGCCATGCTGGTAATAGCAGGCAAGGTTTTTTTGCCGATAAAGACAAAACGGGCCTCTTTACGCAAGCGAGAGCCTTCACATTCAGGGCAGGGCTGATTCGCAAGATAACGTGCTAATTCTTCGCGGATAAATTCTGAGTCGGTATCATGATAACGACGTTCTAAATTAGGAATAACCCCCTCAAAAGGATGTTTGCGCTTGCGCGTGTCACCGCGTTCATTGGTATATTGAAAAGCAATCTCTTCTTCATCGCTACCATAAAGCACCACATTTTGAATAGCTTTGGGTAAATTTTTAAATGGGGTATCTAGATCAAAGCCATAATGTTTGCTTAAAGACTTTAACATACTGAAATAATATTGATTGCGCCTATCCCAGCCACGCACAGCGCCACAAGCTAAGCTGACATCAGGTAAGTGCACAACCCGTTTGGGATCAAAAAACTGTTTTGAGCCTAAGCCATCACAGCTGGGGCAAGCGCCCACGGGATTATTAAAAGAAAAAAGGCGTGGTTCTAGTTCAGTTAAGTTATAGCCACATTCAGGACAGGCGTACTTGGCTGAAAATATAACTTCTTTTTTGCTATCAACCCAATGAATTCTGGCTAAGCCATCACTTAGTTTTAATGCCGTTTCAAAGGAATCTGCTAAACGTGCACGCAGATCAGGACGCACTTTAATTCTATCGACAACGACTTCAATAGTGTGTTTTTTGCGTAAATCGAGTTTTGGTGCTTCATCAATATCATAAAGCTTGCCGTTGATACGCACGCGTACAAAACCATTGTTTTTTAAATGCTCTAAGGTTTGCACATGCTCACCTTTACGTTCACGCACAACGGGCGCAAGCAATAGGGCTTTACTATCTTCTGGTTGTGCTAAAACATGATCAACCATCTGACTGACGGTTTGTGCTTCTAAGGGCAAGTCGTGATCAGGGCATCTTGGTTGGCCTGCGCGTGCAAAAAGCACCCTAAGATAATCGTATAACTCAGTAACAGTGCCCACTGTTGAACGGGGGTTATGTGAGGTTGTTTTTTGTTCAATCGAAATGGCAGGGGAAAGACCTTCAATATGATCAACATCCGGCTTTTCCATCACAGACAAAAATTGTCTGGCATAGGAAGATAAGGACTCAACGTAGCGGCGCTGCCCCTCAGCATAGAGGGTGTCAAAAGCCAAAGAAGACTTACCAGAGCCCGACAGGCCCGTTATCACTATCAGCTTATCTCGCGGCAAGGTTAAATTCACGGATTTGAGGTTATGTGTGCGTGCACCTCTAATACTTATCTTATCCATATGGTTTCCAGGCAATGAACAAACTTGTTAATATACGTTGAATTGGAATTCTTGGCTATTTTTCGGGGATATCTAATCTCTTGTAGGGTCGGACTTCATGTCCGAGCGCAATTAAGCACAAGAATTTAACGAGGGCGGACAAGAAGTCCGCCCCTACACGCTTCTTATAGGCTTTAAATGAATTTATCCGAACTTAAAAGCACCATCATTCTCTCTCTTATATTTGCCAGCCGCTTGCTTGGGTTATTTATGGTACTTCCAGTGTTAGCGCTCTATGCCGCTAAAATCCCTGATGCAACGCCCTTGCTCATTGGTATGGCGGCAGGGATCTATGGCTTAACGCAGGCGCTTTTCCAATTACCTTGTGGCATGCTTTCTGATAAATGGGGGCGAAAGCCTATTATTATGGCGGGCCTCGTTATCTTCATAATAGGTAGTTTGCTGGCTGCTTTTTCCTCTTCTATTTGGGGGCTTATTATTGGCCGTGCCATTCAAGGTATGGGGGCTATTGGTTCGCCTATTTTAGCCTTGGTTGCTGATGTGACCCGCGAACAAGTACGAACCCGTGCCATGGCTATTATTGGCATCAGTATAGGTTTTACTTTTGTTGCAGCAATTGTACTAGGCCCTATTGTGGATGCCGCTATCGGTTTATCCGGTATTTTTATGCTAACGGCAGTGTTGGCTTTAAGTGGTATATTGTTATTTTCTTGCTTGGGCCCGATACCAAAGCAATCCATTGCTTTAAAAAACCCATTTTCCTTGTTAATAAAGCAATCGCAATTATGGACTTTAAACCTGGCCATTTTTATTTTGCATGCAGTATTAACAGCCACTTTCCTTGCTTTACCTTCGCATATAGAAGAAGTGACCCTGCTTGAAACAAGTCAGGTTTGGCGCTTTTATTTACCAGTGTTAGCAGTTTCGGTCATTATGCTAACGCCATTATTACGCTTAGCAGACGATCCCAAATGGCAAAATAGCTTGATGAAATCGGCCTTTATTGGCTTAGGTTTTGCTAGTGTGATGTTGATTAGCACACAAAATAAAGGATGCCTTTATGCATTAGCTACGCTATTTTTTCTGACTTTTAATTATTTAGAAGCCAGTCTGCCTGCCATGGTCTCGCGGGTGGTGCCAAAAACAAGCAAAGGCTCTGCATTAGGTGTATACTCGTTTTCACAATTTTTAGGTATGTTCGCCGGTGGTCTATTCGGAGGCTGTTTACAGCAGTGGGTAGGTCCCTGGGGAATTGGGTTAAGTTGTTTATTACTAACAATACTGGGTAGTATGATGTTAGCGAAGAGAGGACATGAAACATGGCAAGAGGAATTAATAAAGTAATTTTGGTGGGGAACTTAGGCGCAGATCCTGAAGTGCGTTACATGCCAAGTGGTGGTGCTGTTGCTAATGTTACTGTTGCCACCAGCGAAAGTTGGAAAGACAAGCAAACAGGTGAGCAACAAGATAGAACTGAATGGCATCGTGTTGTCTTTTTTAATCGCTTAGCAGAAATTGTGGGCGAGTATTTAAAAAAGGGCGCAAAAGTATATGTTGAAGGCAGTTTGCGTACCCGTAAATGGCAAGATCAAGCAGGCGTTGAACGTTACACCACAGAAATTGTGGCAGCTGAAATGCAAATGTTAGATGGCCGTGGCGCTCAAGGTGGCCAAGGTGGCGGCTCTTATGCACCATCGCATAGTGCACCTGCTTCACATGCACAACAACCTGCAATGTCTCAGGCTCCCAGCATGAGTGAAGAATTTGATGATGATATTCCGTTTTAATCAATGTGAATATTAACTTTGTTATTAAAGAAAGGCCCTTAATTAAGGGCTTTTTTTTTGAAGTTATTTTTACCGTACGTGATAAATTTCCACTTTTGCATGAAGATTGCTCCATTTTTGTACCGTACGTGATAAATATTTTGACAAAAGGGTAATTGTGTATTATTTTTACCGTACGGTAAAAATAAATGGTTACAGCGATGGCCTCAAAAAAGAAGTCACTGGAAGCACCTTTTGGATTGGTAAAGAACGCATCTGATCTGGGCACAATTATTCGTGCATACAGGAAAAATAATAAACTTACCTTAGAAAAAGTGTCTGGGCTCACAAACCTCAGTATGCGGTTTATATCCGAGTTAGAGAGAGGCAAAGAAACAGCAGAGTTAGGCAAAGCCCTTGCATTAATAAATAATTTGGGGTTAGAAATTATTGTAAAACCCCGAGGCAAGGAATAAGTTTGGATTCACATATGCAGCATGTTGATAAATTGAATGTATGGTATGAAGAAGAGCTGGTTGGGGAGTTGCAAAGAGATTTTTCTGGCTATATGGGTTTTCGATATGAAGATAGCTGGATACGAGATGGATTCCCCATTTCTTTGCAGCTTCCTTTAACTACTAACCTATATTCTGCAACCGAAGGTAAAGCCCATAAATTTTTTGCAAATTTGTTACCAGAAGCCAATGCGCGAGTACATATTGTTAGAGATCTTAAAATTGTAAATAGTGATTTTGAATTGCTAAAAGCCATTGGTGGTGAATGTGCTGGAGCGTTAACAATTTTGCCAGAAGAAAAATTCGTTGACAAAGATTTTCGTTACAAACAACTCAACCCAGCTTCGTTAAAGAAATTTATCGTGAAGAAAGGAAGTGTCCTAGGATTTACGCCAATAGAGGATCGTCCTAGATTGTCTTTAGCTGGTGCTCAAGATAAATGTGCCATTTATTATCATAATAAGAGATATTATTTACCTGAAAACTCAGCACCTTCTTCCCATATTATGAAGTTTGAAGTGGCAGATTATAGCCATATTCCTGCGTATGAGTATTATTTGACGCAGCTCGCTAAAAGTATCGAATTGCCCGTAGTTGAATGTGAATTGAAAAATATTGATGAAGCATTTTTTTTATTAGTGAAGCGTTATGACCGTCATGAAAATGCTCGTAAAAAAATACAGCGTCTTCATCAAGAGGATTTTTGCCAGGCTTTGGGGGTAAGTTATGAGAAAAAATATCAAATAGATGGGGGCCCCTCTTTTCAAGACTGTTATAGAATGCTGCAACAGGTTAGTGTAAACCCCATAGTTGATACGGAAAATTTAATAAAATGGCAAATTTTTAATCTGCTTGCTGGAAACTCAGATGGGCATGCCAAAAACTTAGCACTGATGTACCATCCAAATGGAAATATACGTTTGGCGCCATTTTATGATTTGGTTTGTACGAGAGCTATCGCAACAGTAGATAGCAAGTTAGCCTTGGCGATTGGCGGCGAATATGCTCCTGGTAATATCAATTTAAAGCATTGGTCATCTTTTGCTAAAGCGTGCAATATCCGTGAGCAATATTTGTTTGCTTTGATCAAGAATATAGCAGAAGGATTAATTGGCTTTGCAAAACCCATTAAAGAGAAAATAGAGGATGAAAATGGGGCTTACCCTGCTTTACAGCGTGCTCAAAAGATAGTAACAACACAAAGCACAAGAATGGTCAAAATATTGAAGGAAACCAAACATTGATGACCCCCAGGAAGTAATAGCTATCCTCATTGTATAAAAAAGCTCAGCTTACTCATTCATATTTTTTGCCAAACACTATAGGTGTAATAGCTTTAAATTGAACTTTTTATCTCGAATAAGAGTCTTAAAAAATAGAGCTAAAACGCTGCGGAGAATGCCAGTGTGTGCCAAACCCCTTATTTTTATCTTCTGCCTTTTAATCGCATCAGATGCCCTCGCTGTTCGTTGGGATGGTAGTAGGGCACAAAATTACAGAAATACACATATTTATTATGGCAATGGTGGCCTAGTGATACAACAATATAATGGTTATGCTAACCCTTATGTTGATGGTTCGACCTTCAATCCCAATGATGCCTATTCTTATCAGGATCAAAATGGAAATCTTATTTATTACACCACTGATCTAGACGGCAATACGGTTTATTTTCGCTATAATGACGAGGGAAAAATTATTCATGTTAATCCACTGGAATCTCGGATCAGATAAGAAATAGATTAGCTGTGCAAAAAAAAGCCCTTAATTTTAAGGGCTTTTTTTTGGTTTTGAAGCTTACAAGACATAGCCTCTTCTTGGGCTTTTATCATATCCTGACTTGGTGTATGCCGGATAAAATTTTTCGCTCGATGAAGATGCTGTTGCACTGCTAAATTTCATGGGACGTTTACGCGCATCATGCATATTTCTTTTATTTGCAGATGCTTTGCTACTTTCCAAAGAAGCGGTTTTAGTTGTATCTTCACCAACAATCGGTTCGACAATACCGACACCATAATCAACTACTTTATTTACATCAATCCCAAGATATTGTTTTACTTTCTTTTTGAGAAAACCGAAAAAGTCAGCAATAGGCGCAAGCAATGGGTGTAAAAGCTTGCCTATCATTTTGCTAATGCCTGAAGCTTTTAGAAATTTATCTGTCATTTGAGCCGCAGGAATGGCTGCAGCAGAATAAGAAAATATGCCCGCAATTGCACCAACAACAACAGGTGCGACTAGGTTAATAAATTTTTCAATGAAATTTTTACGCGCCTTTTTCCTTTGCTTATCCGTTAATGAAAGGTTAGTAGCGTTATTAATATTTTTTACGATACTCATGGCATAGCCTGCAAGCGATGACGCAGAACCTGCTAAACCAAAGTGATCTAATATGCTTTTTAACATTATATTTTCCCCCGAAAACCTGACATATCATCAAACAGTAGAGTTATGTTATCAAACTTACTGCTGTCAGTCTACAGGGTTATAACTACCGTTTGTCGCCCAATCAATTAGGTTTATATACGCGATTTTGCATTAGGCGTTGAAGGAAAGTTTGCTCATATCGTGATGTGGCAGGGGCGCGTTTTGTATTTTCTCTTGTGCCAAAGCTTCTCGTTTTCCTCTATAGTTATGACAAATACAACAGGGCTGCCCGCCTACTAAAATATCTTCTGTTTCCGTCGTATCTTCTCTAAAGGGAGATTCAGATGAAATAACCAACATCTCAAAATCAGCAATGATCTCTTCAATGTTAACATTTGAAAAAGCGCTGGGATCTTTTAGGGACATGGCTAAGTGCATTTGTGGTTTCTTTGCCATTAAGCGCGTCAGGAAAGCGGCTTTTTTGCACAGAAACATGCCTAAACCACTAACATTATAAACTACTGGCCCAGCCACAATACCTATCGCATAACCACCGTATTCCTGTGCTAAAGAAGTGACAAATTTCTTAACAGGCACGAGTAAAGAATAGGCAACACTCTCTGGATTGGGTGTACCAAAAAGGATGGTATAAGCCTTGGTAATCAGGAGCTCGCTACCCTTTGCAGCAAGCGTGCCACCAAGA
This sequence comes from Uncultured Candidatus Berkiella sp., assembly GCA_964496435.1. Lineage (GTDB taxonomy): Bacteria > Pseudomonadota > Gammaproteobacteria > Berkiellales > Berkiellaceae > Berkiella. The sequence goes on along the minus strand of CAZBZP010000008.1, from coordinate 52,243 downwards.
TAGAAGGAGGCAACACTGGCAGCAATACTTAATGAGAGTTTAATAAAAAAAGTGTTTGTATCAGAGGTGTTCATTGCGCTCAAATGTTTTGCATTCTTTTCCATGCGTGCACAAACAGAGGCTTCAATTTGTATAAGTTTGTCTTTGGCTATTTGCGGAAATAAATTTTGTAGAATATCTAGCACTTGATGTTCTTGAGTGCTTGCTTTTGTAACTGTACTAAAATCCAAGTTAGTGATAATTGCTAATAAGCGTTCAAGCTCAACAGCTTGTTTGTTATCAGCGCTGTCTTGCGTGTTAGGGAATTGATTTGCATCAGATTTTTGCGCGCCTGAGGCGTCTTGGCGCGTTGCAATAGTACTAAAAAGCATCATAATCCCTTACAATGTTTGCTTTCAGGTGAAAGAATTGTAGCAAGTTCATATAGAAATGAAACCCTTTGTTAAAAAAAGAAAATAAAGATGAAAACCCTAATAGCACCTTCGCGTTTAGCTTCAGTTAAAGCCGCGATGATTAAAGCCTTCAATCAGGATTGTCCCGATGAAATAACCCCGCTTTTGGGAGGGGGCTCTTCTGCTCAGATGTTCAAAATAAGGATAAATGATAGTTATTATGTACTGCGCATGATGGGGTTAGATCAACCCATTGAAGACAGAAACATACAAGTACTATGTGCAGAATATGGTTCAGGCTTGCAGCTTGCACCATTTTGTTATTATGCTGATGCAAGTGAAGGGGTGATGATTTGCGATTATATTCAGCAGCAACCCTTTACTAAAGCCATGATCCTTAACCAAATGCCTTCGCTTTTAAAAAAATTACATTATAGTGGCTCTATACCTGAACCACACTGTGTAATTTTTCCTTATCTGAATGAGTTCATTCAAAAGTTGAGCGCCATAACGCCCTTGCAAGCGCTCAAAGATTATTTAAAAACAATTCAGGATGTCATGGCTATTTTACAAGCACATCGCCAATTGGCTTCTTGCCATAATGATTTAAATAGCGAAAATGTTCTTTATGATGGCAAACAATTTTATCTAATTGATTTTGAAGCAGCAGGTTTGGAAGACCCTTATTTTGACTTGGCAACTATTTGTCAGCAAAACTGCCTCAATGAAAGTGAGGAGTTAAACTTTCTCACCTCCTATCTTGGCCAGCAACCCAATGAAAAGGAGATGGCTAAATTAATGTTAATGAAACAAGTCTCTTATTGTTTTCATGTTGTACATTTTTTTCAACATGCCTATGATGGTGGTATGATGGATTTTAATGAGCCAGTTCCTTCTTTCAACGCATGGTACGAAGGCAGGAAACAAGGCAAATACGCCTATGACACAACCAAAGATCTCATGCTTTACGCGATGGTTGTGTTGCATCAATCATTATATGAAATGAGTTTACCTGCTTTTGAAAAGGCACTAATAATAATAAATCAAAAGGATGATGATTCATGAGAACACTTACACAAAAAGAAATGGCATCAGTTAGCGCAGCTAAAGCTGTTGTTCAAACATTAACGCCATCCATGATGGAAATTGTCGTCACCTATGGATCTAAATTTGAAGCCAAAGGTTCCTATGGTGGCCATCGTTTGAACGTTATATTATATGCCAATGCCATACATGATTTACATGATCGCCCTATATCCTGTGATTTCTCAAAACCGTTTTTAATCAATACCTATCTTGCTACAGCGCTGAGTGTAGAAGGTGGTCATCTCTATCGCATCGAATTTGACGCCTAACTGCGCATCCCCATTTGAATTTAAGATAGCATTTAAATTACTTATAATCTGGCAGTTAGTAATCCATAGATGAGAGATTGTGATGAAATCGTTGACACAAAGTGAATTATTTCAAATAAGTGGTGGTTGTTTTTGTGAGCAAAATTTTAATTGGTATGGCGTCATAAGCGGTGGTTCGATTGGTTTGGTCACAGGCTTTTTATTTGGATATGGCATCGCAACCCCTTTAATGCTGGGCGTTTCAGAACGATTAATTTTGGGCTGCGGCTTGGGTTTAATATGGATGGTTGGCGGGGCCATTATCGGTGGACATAGGGAATAAAGAGGTGTATGAGCACCTTTTAAATAATACTTAGTCTTTTAGCACTATACTGGTTATTACAACTTTTCCATGCCAGGTGGTGCTGCAATGCTCTCTCTTTTTAATAAAAAGCTTTTCTTAGGCTTTATCATTTTAGGCTTTGCATTATGCTCACCCTGTAGCTTTAGCAAAACTAACAAATCTGATGAAATTCTCGGCCGCATTGCGCATCAATTGCAGGAAAAACAAATCAAAGGCGCTTTCATTATTGGGGGCGGGGTAGCCTATGAATCAATAAGCTATAAAAATAATCAAGCAAATGATATTGATAGTATGTTTTTATTTGCAACCAGAAAGGACCTTGAAGATTTTTTAACAAAAGCTAACAAAGAGCAAATTCAGCAATTATTGGGATACGATGATAAGTTTGAATTTTTTGATAAAAAAGAAGTTGATACCTTTATCAAAGATAAAATTCAAGTAATGCGTATTGCGGGCAATATCCAAGGGATAAAAGTCACCGTCAAATTAAGTGATCTTGAAACCTTGTCACAAAATGAGGTGGGTAAGCCATTTCAAGTGCTTTCATTGCTCAAGGACAGAAGAGTCTACAATGGCTTTTCATTAATGGGTGACAACATTGAAATCATGTTGGTTAATAAGCGCTTGGCTGCCACGCAACCAACTTTTATAATTCTTGATAGGAATTACTATAGCTATAAAGAAACCGTGGTGCCAGGTTTGATTACCGATTTTTTAATTACCGCCAAACCCGTTAGCGGTGAACAAGAAAAATTCTTGGCCTTGCAATTAGCCAAAAGACAACAAATGATTCAGCTTGCCGCCACTCAGGGATGCCTGCGTCCTTCGCAGCGTTTGACGCAATACCTTATCAGAGAATATAAGTTCTCTGATAAGTACAAAAATAGCATTAATGCGCAATTTGATGCTCTAATGGCTAAGGAAAAAATATCTATTCCTGATTGCTCACGAAAAGCACAAGAAGGCTTTGTCGTTGATTTAAATATTGATTTATTTAAAAATCCGCATGTTAATTTCAACTATATTGCGCCACAAAAGCCACCCGTGATTATCTACCCTGATGATTTGTCTCAACGCATTAAGCAAGCCGTAAAGAAAATTGTGGGTAAAACCCAATTTAAAATTATTCCTTTATCATCATCAGAAAAAGCCTATAGTTCCAATGCTAATTTGGGTAAGGTAACCCTTGCACCTAATTTGACCGAGCCCGTGTATTTTTACAAAGCGATGAGAGAAAAAGATCCTGCTTCCATATTTTATGAGGTAAAGAATCTAGAGAATTTAGAACAACTCTACCCCCATGTTATTAAACCCGTGTATGTAGATAAAGAATATCGATTTCTGATAGAACCCTTCTTTGCGGGAGAGCCTTTAGCGCAGCTTCTGAAAGTCAATTTTGAGAAAAATGTACCCTTGATATTTAAGGTTGAACTCTCAAGAGCAGAGGAATTGCTAACAGGTTATGTGACATCACTTGATAGTGTCAATAAAGTTTCAACACAAGATTCCCGAATTCATAAACTTTATTATGAGAGATTAACTGGCGAAAGGATAAAATCTTATTATTTTGAAAAACAAATCAAACTGCCCGATGGTGAAACAATTTCTTTTGAGCAGTTAAAAGAGTTAACTCCTATCATTAATGGAAAAACATATCCTTCTCTAGAGCAAACAATCGAGAAAGCAACAGAATATTTAAATCCAAAATATTTAGATAAAAAAGTTAAAATATATGGGTTTGGTGACAATCATGCAGGCAATATACTCGTTAAAAATGATGGTGCTTACGAAACCATTGACTATGAATATGCAGGCGTTACACATCCTTGTGAAGATTTAGCTAAAACAATATATAATGATGTGTATTTTGAAGTGCTTTTTCCAACCATGGTTCAATCAGCATTTCATTCGCAAGTGCAACTTGATCTTGCTAATAAAAAAATAATTATTAACCACAACTTTAGTTTATCTCCACATAAGCAAGCTTTATTGGCAACAAAAACCAAAGGCGTTTTGGAGCCATTTTTTATTATTGCCAAGGAAAAGGGTTATGACACCGCTGCATGGGAACAAATTTTAGGTTCAGCGCTTTTTGCTGCTGGGTTTTTAAATAAAAACATCTTCGAATATCCCACTGAAGATGCTTTTATTGCCTTGGCTGTGTTGATAGAAATTGCTAACAACTCGCCGTAGACATGCCCTTAGTGCGGGATGCTTCTAGCTCATACTTATTCGCCATATACCATGCCTGTGCATTTAAAATTTCTTTGTCAAATGATAATGGTGATATTCTGCGGTTATAGCTAATTTTACTAAGGTCAACGCCTTTTTCAGTTAAAGCATGAAAGACATTGAGCATTTGCATTTTAGTAGGCTTATAATGACCACTGTAATCATCAATGGCTATCAAATCCATGTTCTGATTAAAATGAAAGAATCCAACACCTGCAACAGGTTTGCCACTAAAGAAAGAAGAATGATTAAAACCCAACTCTCCTTTATTTGGCTTTACCTTTTTATGTACATAAAAATCACCTTGTGCAGATAAGGCAAACATAATGACCTGTGTGTTTGGCGCAGGGCCTTTTTCTGTATCTGTCATCCCAATTTTCTGTTTTGTGTGCACATAAGTTATAGCATTATTGAGTTGAAAGGTAACTTTAAGATTTTCCAATTCAGTTTGGGTTAAATATCGCACACAGGGTAATTCAGCTTTGTGTTGCTTTACCCATGAAAAGAACAGCGATGGTTCTTGGTTTTGGGAATGTTGCGATTGATATTCGCTTAGGGCTTCATTTAATTTTGGCGCCCAATGATGGAGTGGATCTAAAGCTTCAATTTGGTAATTTGCTTCCATTTCTAAAGTGGAATATAAGAAGCTAAGCATATGCATCCCCCCATTGATGATAAGGTTTTTTTACGAAGTTATTCTTTTTTAAAATAGTTTACTGATTTGGGCACGCGCGCAGAAGTTAATTACGCCAATCGGTTGATTCCTATGCATAAGTGGTTATAACTACATGCCAAAGCGCTAGTGGTTTTCTTGCTAAAGAAAACATAAGTAGATAAACTCTATTCAATTAATGAATAACTACGAGTATGTCCACCAATGTCCATGTATTTGCCAGGTTTTAAGAAAAACTCAAAAGATGAGCAGGATGCTGAAGGCGTGATAAGAGATGAGGCGCAACTTGAGGAGATTAAGGTGAAAACACAATTATTCAGGAAGAAAATTGCTGACGACCTTATTGGGGAATATACACATTGGGAAATTTTTATTGATATTAAACAGTATTATTTAGGTAGAGTTTTTATTTGGGCTAAGCGAGATGAGGCATATGATAATTTCGATCTCACTTTAGAAGAATGGAAGGAGCTTCATCAAATAAAAATTGATTTAAAAGCAATGTATGATGCATCTTATCAACCTGATAAATTAAATTTGGCATTTTTAGGAAATGATGTTGAACATTGCCACTGTCATGTTGTGCCACGCTATAAGTCACCCAGAGTTATTCAGGGGATTACCTTTAAAGACGAGAACTATGGCCACAATTACAGTCGAGACAATACCAAAAAATTTAAAATCACGACAGAGTTACATCAGGAATTAAAAGATACCCTGCGCACCGCGCTTATTGAGGTAAGAGACAAACAAACTCATAAACCCGGTAAGTAGCACCTTATTTCTGTACTGTAAAAAATGGGTGTAATACCTAAGCCCCTCTAAAAAAGTCTGCCTCATGGCAGACTCCTCTTCTAGCCACTATGCTTAAAACTATCGAAATCCAAAGAGCCGGGCAAATGAATTTTAATACCTACATGGACTGTTGTAGTGCTAATTACCAGCGCATACTTAAGATTTTACCTAAGCAATATTCACAAGGCGCATATATATCCAGGGAAATAGGGAATGCGGGAAACCTTGAAATAGAGCTTGTTCAAACCCACGCCCATACCGAAACCTTCAACATCAAATTCGTCAGCCAGCAGCTTTCAGCTTGGCTTGCCAATTTCGATATCCAAATCAATATTTACCATGATGCGTCTCTGTCCGAAGTGACTGCCATTAGGGATAACTTGGGGAAGTTACAGTTTTTTGGCAATCCCGCTACAGCTAAGATTTTACCCTATTGGGAAAAATGGCAAATGAACCAACTCTTTGGTGATATTTTGGCATTGTGCTTGAAACAGCATAATCAGTTGGACTCAATCTAGATAGCGCTGCTGCCAATCTAAATATAAGTTTTGCACATAGTCGCAATAGGCTTCTTTGGAAGTGAAACTAGAAGGGAGTATGGCATCGTAGACGTAGTAGTTTGCGCGTTTATTTTGTGCTCTTAAAATCATCCACAATTTATAAAGTAAATGCTGATTTTGCCATTCAAAATCAGATTGCGCCTCATAATGCAAAAAGACAGGCACGATAGGTACCCCTGATTGCAAGCTTAAATCAAAACTGCCATAGCGAAAGGGCAGAAAAATGCGCCGTCCCTTACATCCCCCTTCAGGATATAAACCGACATTTAAACCCTGATTTAGCGCTTCCTTTAGGGTTTGGCTGGCATCACTGCGTGAGTCTTTGGAATCGCGTTCCACATAGAATGTGCCTGCAGCAACAGAAATACGGCCCACAATCCACCAATCTTTGACTTCAATTTTGGCCAGAAAGCGCGCATCAAACAAGGCTGACATGCCAATATCTTCAAAGGCCGAGGGATGATTGCCAATAATGATGTAATGCTTGGGTAAAGCGATTTTATTTTTTTGATGAAGATAGAGTTTTACCCCAAGTGCGCGAATAAATACCCAACACCAATAGCGAAACAAAGGGCGATACCATCCTTGACGATATTTTTGTGGGAGAAAGCTTAAAAGATAAAGTATGGCTGTCATCACGATCAGATCGATCAGGCCTATTAAGAAGCGCAAAAATCCCAAAAAAGATAAAATCATAAAAGCTCAACAGCTATCAGAGTTACTTTAAGCATAGTTAGTGCTTAAGATTATGAAAGTTTGTTAACCAAAGCTACGGTGGATAAAGGAAGGAACGGCTTTGAGTTTGGCATTGGGGCATAAGAAAATACATTGACCTGATTCCGTGAAGTAGAAACGGACATTCTCGGTGATTTCACCCAGGGGCCTATAACATACGGTCATTGATTCTTGTTTAGGGGTGTTGTAGACATTAACCCCTATCTTTTCCAAAGCACCTGTTAATTGACCAATAATAAAGCTGTTATCTAAACGGGGATTCACACGAACGTGATTTAATTCAAAAAGCACATTTTGCAAAACACTTCGGAAATTATTTACAGGGTAAATAATACCTTGTGATAATGATTCAACGTGTACACACTCGATGATATGCAAACTTTCATTTAAAACAAATTCATAAATATCAGCCTGCTTTTTGGGCGAGACCCGTGTAGCGTTGATTAAAATTTCAGTTGCGGTATAAGTGCTCATACAGAAAGAATTCGGCGAATATTGAATCAAACTTTAGAAGGCTAACCAAACATGGCCAAGGTAAAAACACAGTACAGCTGTAATGAATGCGGGGGCATCAGCCCTAAATGGGCGGGGCAGTGCGCAGATTGTGGGGCCTGGAATACACTCACCGAAATGGCCATGGTAAAGTCGTCCTCTTCACGCTGGCAGGGCTATGCAGGGGCTCAAGATGCCTCATTGTTGGCACTGCCTGAAATTACCGCTGTTGCCAGCAAGCGCTTATCTACGGGCTTGGCAGAGCTTGATCAAGTGCTTGGTGGGGGGGTTGTTGAAGGTTCGGTGATTTTAATAGGTGGCGATCCGGGTATTGGTAAATCCACACTATTACTGCAAGCATTGGCAAATGTACCCGATCCAAGAGCAGCCTTGTATGTCACTGGTGAGGAATCTCCCCAGCAGGTGTCCTTACGTGCCCAACGTTTAGGCGTGGGGGAATGTCCCATTCGTTTGCTTGCTGAAACACAAGTCGAATCAATAATCGCTTTAGCTACAGCGCACAAGCCTACCATCATGGTGATAGATTCAATTCAAACGGTGTTTACACAAACCCTACAATCTGCACCAGGCTCGGTTTCTCAGGTCAGAGAAAGTGCGGCGCATTTAGTACGTTTTGCAAAACAAACCGGCATTTCTTTATATCTGGTGGGGCATGTCAACAAAGATGGCGCGATAGCAGGTCCGCGCGTTTTAGAGCATATGGTGGATACGGTACTTTATTTTGAAGGTGAGAAAGACAGCCGTTTTCGTATGGTTCGCGCAATCAAAAATCGATTTGGCGCTGTTAATGAGCTAGGTATTTTCGCCATGACAGATAAAGGCTTGCGCGGTGTCTCAAATCCTTCGGCCATATTTTTATCGCGAAATCGTTTTCCAGCGCCCGGCACGATTGTGATGGTTACCTGGGAAGGCAGCAGACCCTTACTTATCGAAATCCAAGCGCTGGTTGATGATAGTCACGGCGTACCACGACGTGTCACGGTTGGTTATGATCATAATCGCTTAGCCTTATTGTTGGCAGTGTTGAGTCGCCATGCGGGCATTACCATGCATCAAATGGATGTGTTTTTAAATGTGGTCGGTGGGGTAAGAATTTTAGAGACGGGCGCTGATTTGGCTATTTTAGTTGCTGTTATTTCAAGCTATCGCAATAAAATTATTGATAATGCTTGCGCCTTTTTTGGTGAAGTGGGATTGGGCGGGGAACTGCGCCCTGTACCTGGCGGCCAGGAAAGAATTCAAGAAGCAGCAAAGCATGGCTTTAAAAAAATTATTGTGCCAAAGTTAAATGCCCCAAGACAAAAATTGGAAGATATTGAAATTGTTGCAGTCGATTCTCTCGCACAGGCTTTGGCACAATTACAATAATTTTTGCTCACCCTTATCGTTGCCCCTTTATAAAAGGGGCATAAGCGCCCTGAAAAAGTTACTTCAGATGCCTGTCTTATAGAGTAGGCCCAACTTGCCTTTTACTTTAACAATCCCTATCCTCTGTGACATAAATAATGACATGATTTCCTATCGTCGTATTTTATTGACCAGGTGAGTAGTTGGGAGAGTAAAATGCCGAAGTTAAATAATATTGATTACTATGCTTTAATTGATACATTAGTTGGAAAGCTCAAGATTGAATATGAGCTACAAATAACTGACAATCACATCACTATAAAAACAGCCCCAGCACATTATCAAAAAATTCATGACGAACTCAAAACCGCACTAAGTGATGTTGCAAGTATACTTCCCTATAGCGTTGAAGTGGCTCCGCTAGAAGAAACGTTGCCAGAAGCATTAACACACTTTAAAGCCCTGTTAGGACAAGATAGATTTGCGGATATAGCAATTAACCCTGATGAACTTTTCAATGCAAATAAAGGCGCACAAGTAATTGATGGCGTATTGTATTCAAAACCGACAACCAATAAAAAAGCCATTGCGGTCTGGACAGATGCAGTCAAAGCGCTGACAGCTGATTTAAGCAAGTATTCCGCAGAACAATTAAAGATTCTATGGCGCAATGGTTCGGCAATTGCCAGGGAGAGTGTTGTCAGTGTTAAAGATGAGATGAATTATCACGATATTGTGAAGCAAAATATTGGTTTAAGTCGCGATGAAAATAGTAAAGTCAGGGTGTTTTTTAATTTTCGCCAGTTATGGCAAGATCTGTTTGTGCCTGAACTGGCAGTAAAATCTAAGGTTATTCAAGCACCGGCTATCAAAGGTTCGCGCAAAAATGCCCAACTCACAATTGATAAATCACACTTATTAGACTACCTGCGTCAAGAATTGCAAAGTGATGTGTTATGGCGCATTTTTCAGACTGAAGGTGTGCCTGTTGCAACACCTTTATATTTAGATACCACTTACGCTGCCAATCAAAAAATCACAGTATCAATCATTATTGATCGCAGCGGTAGTATGCAAAACATGTTCGATGCGCTAACGAATAATATCCTTGATTTTGTAAAGAAATTACAACCACATGTCAAAGTGAATATTTTATTTTTTGATAACACGATTGGGCCAAGAAAGAGCTTTCGTGCTCATGAAATTAAAGACATTACAGCTTTTGTCAAAAGCTTAAAACCCAAAGGCGGCACCTATCTGTATAAAGCATTGAGCTCGGAAATCGCGGAATTAATGAAAGAAGCAAGGGGTGGGGATAACACGGCCGTTATGCTGTTAACTGATGGGGCTGATGCATCGCCTAATGCGCCGACGCTAATCAATGATATTTTGCAAAAACAGCAACACTTTAGGCACGATGGCTTAAAAGCACCTAAAATCTTTACGGTGGGTATTGGGCATGCGCATCAAATTCAACAACTCGATGAAAGATTAGAGAGCGAAGGCCTGATTATTAAAAGTGTTGCTGAATTTGATAAAGTCTTTAAATATATACATGAAATCCAGTACCCATCCATTGAACATACGTTGGCGCTGACAACAAAGCCAGAACAAGTAGATGCATTTAAAGTCACCTATCCGCAAGATAATCATGTGCACTCGCCAGATATTTATGTTCCCTTTGTTCATGATGTCATGGGCGTGATAGGAAACCATTATAAACAAATCATTCGACTTAATGGCAAGCATCTGCCTGCCACAGTTCACGATAAAATGAAAGGGATTTTGGCAAGAACACGCCAAGAGATGACTAGCAAACCCCAGAAAGCCAACGCAGCGTTAGAATCCATGAAGGAAATGGTTGTTAAATTCAGCAAGGAAACACAAGCGCCTTATGAAAAATCAGCTTTAGCGCGCTTGGTTGATTTGATGGAGCAATCACAGCATGAAGCCCTAGAAGATATTCATTTTCAAAAGAGAGTGTTAGAACAAAAAGCGAGTGTGCCTTCATTTAGCATGAACTATCAAGCGCAAATATCTCCAAACTATCATACTACTGCCTATGATCAAGCACTGCCAGCGCCCAGCTATAATGCAGCAGGTAAATTAATTTCAGACCTTCAGCAACCGCTAATGCCATCCCTACCCGCTGTCAGGCTAAATACCAATTTCAACCACAAGCAAAACCACATGACTGTACATGGGCTTGATAATACCCAAGCTGAACAAAAAAGATTCTATGCAGTTTGTCGTGGGGAAGTAGATGAATTTAATGAGGCACCCTTCTTATCTTGTCAAGCAGATACATTTCAATCATTTGTATTTCCACATGACGGAAATATTGGCGCTCAAGGGGATCATTATGACTTGAGCTCATGTCGAGCTATTAGTTATTTTGGCCGGCCATCGATGACCTGCGAAGGGGAGAATTCCTCGGTGGTTATCACGCCTCACCTTGAAGCACGCCCTTTTGAAAATCTCAATGCGAATATTGCATTAGGTGCTGTTTTTCTTCATTGGGGAAAACTTGCTTATGATTGGTTCACGGCCTCTGGTGCAAAAGTCGTTAAAGAATACATAAGCGATGCTGCTATTTTTAACCAAAAAATGAAAGAGCTGAGTTCGTTTTTAGATAGCGCTAGAAAAAAACTTGATAAAGCCAAAAATCTTTTGGGTGCGCAATTTTACCAAATGGAGATAGAAGACTATCAAGATGAGCTAAAAAACTGTGAACGACAATTCTTAAATGGCACTTTAGAAAAATGCTGGTTTAGCGAATTTTATGATGAGCTAAAATCCTTTAAAGAGGAAATCCATCAAGAGTGTGAATGCTTAACAAACCAACCTCAAAATAAACCTGTGACGCCAATGTTAGCACTAGAGCGGCAAAGAGATTGGGGGGCGTTAATTGAGCATAAACCCATCGAGGCAAATTTGAATTGTCCTAGAATGTAAAAAGAGCTATGCACAGGCATCAACCGGCCTTTTGATCGTCCACTTTTTTCTTGGCAAGCGCGATATACTTTTGCATTATCGCGCTTAAGATAGGGGCTTTAATAGGCTTGGTAATGAAATCATTCATGCCCGCGGCCAAGCATTCATCTCTGTCTGATTTCATAGCATTAGCGGTGAGGGCGATGATAATGAGATTTTGTTTGCGTTTATCTTGACGTAGTATGCGCGTTGTTTCAAAGCCATCTAATTCTGGCATTTGGCAGTCCATCAGCACGATATCAAAATTGATTATTTCAATGGCTTCGATAGCTTCTTTACCTGTAGAGGCCCCGTGCACTGAATAGCCCATTTTTTCAAGCATTTTAACAGTTACCTGTTGGCTGATGATATTATCATCGACCACCAGCACATGATAATCTTTTGCATCATCTGGCTGAAAAATTTCATTTACTTGTAATGGGCTGTGGTTGCTGGATTTTTCACCGATGGCTTCCAGAAGGGCACTGTAAACTTGGCTCTCTTTTAAGGGCAATGAAAATAGCGCCTGATAAGGGATATCAAATTGATTGCCAAAAGCTTTGATATCTTGTTCTTTAGTAATAAATATTAATGCAGATTTGTGAATTGCTAAATAATTCTTAAGTGATGCAATTATTTTTGCACTGGCAAGTTTCTCATCAATCACAATATAATCGAATTTCTCTTTATTATGCATAGCTTGCTCTAAGCATGATAAAGTGATATCGACATTTTTAGTATGTTTGGCAACCACACCCCAGCTGGGTAATATGGTTGTAAAAAATTCAACGGCTATTGGATCACTCTCGAGGATTAGCATAGTTTTTTGTTCAAGCTTTGGTGAAAAGCTCGTTTGCGGCGTTTGCAGATCTTTGCTTAGATTGAGTGTAAACCAAAAGGTGGAACCACTTCCTGGTTGACTCTCAACACCAATTTGACCACCCATGATTTCAGTCAGTTTCTTCGAAATCGCAAGCCCTAATCCGGTACCGCCATATTGGCGTGTGGTTGATGTGTCCACTTGCGAGAAGGCTTTAAAGAGCCGTTCTAGTTTATCTGCTGGGATCCCAATGCCTGAGTCTTGAACACTTAATTTAAGTTTGACTTCATCATGGACTTCTTGCAAAAGATGGACAGTGATTTTGATTTGACCATTTGCCGTGAATTTTATGGCATTGCTGACAAGATTCAATAAAACTTGTCTCACGCGGCTGGGATCGCCTAGTAAATGAAATGGCACATCAGGTGATACGATGCAACCAAAACCCAACTGTTTTTCTTTGATTTTATAATTAAGGATATCCATGACTTCTGTGCAAATTTGACGGATACTAAATGGGATTTTTTCAACCTCAAGTTTGCCTGATTCAATTTTGGAAAGGTCGAGAATATCATTGATGAGATCCAATAACGCTTCACCTGAGACTTGCATAATTTCAACGTATTTACGTTGCTCAGTATCCAGGGGCGTGTTTTTTAATAAACTAGCTGTTCCAATGATCCCATTCATCGGTGTGCGAATTTCATGTGATACGTTGGCGATAAAACGCGATTTTTCAACATTAGCTTCTTCTGCGCGTGTGCTTGCCTGTTCGAGTTCCACTGTGCGTTCTTTGACTTTTTGATCTAAGGCTCTGGTTGATTCTTCTAATTGTTCATGAATTTGTGAAAGATTACGTATCATTATTTTAAGGGCTTGTCCCAAAATGCCAAATTCCTTGTCATTTAGCGTAGGGAAATCGATTTCCTTAGAGCCGGAACTAATTTTATTTGTTAAGCGAATTAATTCAAAAATCGGTTTGGTAAAATGATTGGACAATACGCGTGCCAGCACCAGACCAATCGATAGGCAAACCCCCAAAACAAGCAAATTCAAAAAGAGTCTAGAACGTATGTTTTCATATTCTTTTTCTAAAGAAAATTGAATATACAAATAGCCAATGGGTTTGCCATCATTTTTGTACATGGGGCCCCCAACAACCATCGTACGATTACCAATAAAAGTATTTAAATCATTCGCATGGGTAATTTCATTCAAAAATGGTTTCTGATAGGGTAAATTGGTATTGCTAGTAGGCGTATTAAGAAATGAAATGATTTTTCCTTCGGTATTTAAGATGGCACCATCTTGTACATCCGTATTAACGCGTAAACTTTGTAAAATTCTATTTGCACCTTCAATATCATTATTGCTTAAATCCTCACTTAGAGGCGATTGTATCATCTGAGCAACGCGCATTGCTTCATGTTTATAGTTATCAATAATCTGATTTCTTTCGTTAAGATAGGAGGAAAGGGTATTAGGAACCGCCACCAAGCAAATGATTAAGCTTGAATATAATACAAGTTTATCGCGAATACTGAGTAAACTCATAGTAGGCTTCATTTCCAATTAAACAATTAAAGATATGTTAGACTGTTTTCGACAATAGATATGATAAGGATTAGAGATAGCTTTTCTGTCTCTAGAAGATAAACACAGTTTCGCTATCTATACTACACTTATTGCAATGAAAAAATGTTGATATATGGGGCTTTTTATGAAAAACACACTGAAAACTACCGCAGCACTCTGTATATTTTCAGGGACCGTTATGTTCCCGCTATTGTCTTGGGCTGATAATTGCCCTGAGGCATCCAGTGTGTTTGAACATGCCACCAAAGAAGGGGTGGGGGCACAATGGAAGACAGGTGAAAAATTAAATTGGTATCTTGATAATTTTTCTAATAGTAACAAACCTGCTGAATCAATGGCTAACAAATTTACATTCATGCAAGCCAATTACGAAAACAATCAATTGACCTGTTATTATCAATGGCCTACCGATGATGGCAAATCAACCAATTGGCTGAGTGTTCGTTTAAAAACAGTGCAAAAAGTAAAATTGGAGTGGACTGGTGCAACATGCTCAAACTTTGAAGCACAAAATTGCCAATTTTCATTAGTGGAAGGCACTTCAAGTGCAGCACCAGCTGCAGCACCATCCTCAGCGCCTGCTGCTGAACCTAAAAAGTAAATCGATAAATAAAAAAAGCCCGCTGATGCGGGCTTTTTTATTTTTATCGTTAAGCTTGGCAAAGCCTACACTTCTTCCAGGCGCTTATATTTAAGTCGATGTGGTTGAATTGTAGCGGTACCTAAGCGAGCAAGTAAGTCAGCCTCGTATTCGCTATAGCCTCCTTCAAACCATCTTACTTCGCTGTCTCCTTCAAAGGACAAGATATGGGTGGCAACCCTGTCGAGGAACCATCTATCATGCGAAATAACAATTGCGCAGCCAGGGAAGCTTAACAGACCCTCTTCTAGTGCACGCAGGGTTTCAACATCTAAATCGTTGGTAGGTTCGTCAAGTAGCAAAACATTGCCGCCACTTCGTATGACCTTGGCTAAATGCACGCGATTTCTTTCACCACCAGAGAGATTGCCGATGATTTTTTGTTGATCTGTTCCCTTGAAATTAAAGCGGCCCACATAAGCGCGAGAAGGCATTGAAAATTGCCCTACGCTGATATTATCAAGGCCTTCTGAAATTTCCTGCCATACAGAATTTTTATCATTGAGGTTATCACGCGACTGATCAACATAAGCAAATTGAACAGTATCACCGATTGTAATGCTACCTTGATCAGGTTTTTCCCCACCTGTAATCATTCTAAAGAGCGTTGTTTTACCTGCGCCGTTAGGTCCGATAATCCCAACAATTGCCCCTCTTGGAATTTTAAGGGTGAGATCTTCAATTAGCATTCTGCCACCTAAGGATTTAGTGACCTTTTCCAAATTAATGACATGCTCACCTAAGCGTGGTCCAGGTGGAATATACAATTCTTGGGTTTCATTGCGTTGTTGGAATTCTTTTGAAATAAGCTCTTCAAAGTTGGCCACACGCGCTTTGTTTTTCTTGCGTCGTCCCTTGGGATTGGTGCGCACCCATTCCAATTCGGCTGCAACAGTACGTTGATGGGCAGCTTCTTGTCTTTTTTCTTGCTCAAGGCGTTTTTCTTTTTCGCCTAACCAGTTGCTATAGTTGCCTTCAAAAGGAATACCACGGCCTCTATCAAGCTCTAAAATCCAACCTGCCACATTGTCTAAGAAGTATCTATCGTGGGTGACAGCGATAACAGTGCCAGGAAATTCTTTCAAATATTGTTCTAACCAGGCAACACTTTCAGCGTCTAAATGGTTGGTTGGCTCGTCTAAGAGCAAAACATCTGGCGCAGAAAGTAACAATTTACATAAAGCCACACGACGTCTTTCACCACCGGATAACTTGCTGACATCGGCATCCCAAGGTGGCAAGCGTAATGCATCAGCTGCGATTTCAAGTTTTCTATCAAGATCCCAGGCCCCGATTGCATCAATTAGATCTTGCAGGCGGCCTTGTTCTTCTAATAATGCTTGCATTTCATCATCAGACATAGGTTCAGCAAATTTAGCGCTGATCTCATCAAAGCGAAGGAGCAGATCTTTGGTTTCACGCACCCCATCCTCAACATTGCCTTTGACATCTTTGTTGGGATCTAATTGTGGCTCTTGGGGGAGATAACCAAAACGTAGGCCTTTTTGATAAGTTATTTCACCAACGTAATCCTTGTCGACATTGGCAATAATTCTTAATAGGGTTGATTTACCAGAACCATTTAAGCCCAAGACGCCGATTTTGGCGCCATAGAAGAAGGAAAGAGAGATATCTTTCAGGATTTCACGTTTATTCGGTGGCACAACTTTGCCAACTTGTATCATTGAAAAAATGGTTTTATTACTCATTAAGGGCTCCTGGGACTGTTTGTGAGGTACACGCTAACTCAAAGGGACCATTAATTCAATTCTTGGGGGGATGGGCTTAGGATATCAAGCTGAGTTACAATGGTACCTAAAGCGCAAAAAAGAGGAATATTGAGCGATGTTTAGCCAAGAGATGAAAATTAGAGGTTTTGATGACGAGCTTGCCAAGGCGCTTGAAGCTGAAACAAAACGCCAGCTCGAACATATCGAGCTTATTGCCTCTGAAAATTATGCAAGTCCCCGTGTTCTTGAAGCACAAGGTTCAGATTTAACCAATAAATACGCTGAAGGATATCCTGGCAAACGTTATTACGGCGGTTGCGAATACGTTGATATTGCAGAAAGCTTAGCCATTGAACGAGCTAAAACTATCTTCAAAGCAGATTTTGTAAATGTGCAGCCACACTCAGGCTCACAAGCCAATGCGGCTGTATACATGGCATTGCTTGAACCCGGTGATACCGTATTAGGCATGAGCCTTGATCATGGGGGCCATTTAACCCATGGTTCCAAAGTTAACTTTTCAGGAAAAATCTACAAAGCTGTTCAATATGGCTTAAATCCTGAAACGGGCGAAATAAATTATGAACAAGTGGAAATGCTAGCAAAAGAGCATCGTCCCAAAATGATTGTCGCGGGATTTTCAGCCTATTCTGGCATTGCCAACTGGCAACGTTTTCGTGAGATAGCAGACAGTGTTGGCGCTTATCTTTTGGTCGACATGGCGCATGTTGCAGGCTTAGTGGCAGCTGGTATCTATCCAAATCCTGTGCCCATCGCTGATGTTACAACAACAACCACCCATAAAACGCTACGCGGTCCTCGTGGTGGTCTTATCATGGGTAGGGCAAATCCAGAAATTGAAAAGAAAATTAATTCCATGGTTTTCCCAGGCTCACAAGGTGGCCCTTTAATGCACGTGATTGCAGCGAAGGCCGTTGCTCTAAAAGAAGCGATGCAAAGCGATTTCGTGGATTATCAAAAACAAGTTGTTAAAAATGCCAAGGCCCTTGCTAAAGGTTTACAACAACGAGGTTATAAAATCGTAAGCGATGGCACTGAAAATCATCTCTTTTTAGTTTCCTTAATTGATAAAGAGTACACGGGCAAAGATGCAGATGCTGCCTTAGGAAACGCTTATATCACTGTTAATAAAAATACGGTCCCTAATGATCCACGTTCACCTTTTGTAACCAGTGGATTAAGAATTGGTACACCGGCTATCACCACGCGCGGATTTAAAGAACCTGAAGTTGCATTATTAGCAACTTGGATTGCTGATATTTTAGATAATATCCAGGATACAGCCGTGCAGGAGCGTGTTCGCAAAGAAGTGATTACGCTTTGCAAAAAATTTCCGGTTTATGGACCACCAAAAACCTAAGGAAAAGGAGTTCAAACGTTATGCGATGCCCATTTTGTGGTGGCACTGAAACCATTGTAAAAGATTCTCGTTTTGCAGCTGAAGGCGATCAAGTACGTCGCCGCAGAGAATGTGAAGAGTGTCAGGAGCGATTTACTACCTATGAAGTAGCAGAATTAACGCTACCCAGAATGGTAAAGCGAGATGCCAGTCGTGAAGCGTTTAATGAAGAAAAGTTACGTCAAGGTTTATTAAGAGCCCTGGAAAAGCGCCCTGTTAGTATGGAGCGCGTGGAAGAAGCAATTAGCCGTATTAAGCGCCGTCTTCGTGCATTTGGAGAGCGTGAAGTACAAACCAAAGTCTTGGGTGATTGGATTATGGAAGAGCTGAGGCAAATTGATCACGTCGCTTACGTGAGATTTGCTTCAGTTTATCGTCGCTTTCAAGACGTACATGCTTTTGAAGAAGAAATTCAAAAGCTACGCCAGGAAAATGAAGAATTAAATGAAGTTGTTTGAAGACCAAGATATTGCTTTTATGCATCTTGCCTTGGATGCAGCAAAATTGGGTGAGTTTAGTGCTCATCCTAATCCGCGCGTAGGTTGTGTCATTGTCAAAGAAGGTAGCGTGATATCTTCAGGATTGCATTGGCAAACAGGCTCTCATCATGCTGAAGTCAATGCCCTACAAGGTATCGATGCCAAGGGTGCAACGGTTTATGTCAATTTAGAACCTTGTAGTCATGTTGGCAAAACCCCGGCATGCACAGATGCCTTAATAAAAGCAAAAGTGGCTCGTGTGGTTGTGGGGTGTGTTGATCCTAATCCCTATGTGGCGGGTAAAGGCGTGCAAGCCCTTATCAATGCAGGCATCGCTGTTACGGTAGGCGTATTAGAAGATGAAGCATTAGAGTTAAACAAAGGTTTTTTCAAACGCATGAAAAAACGCATGCCTTATGTGCGTGTAAAAATAGGCATGAGTTTAGATGCAAAAGTTGCCATGCAAAGCGGTGAAAGTAAGTGGATTACCAGCGCCGAATCAAGACAGCATGTGCAACAATGGCGTGCAAGAAGTGGCGCTATTTTAACGAGCTCCCAAACGGTGCTTGCTGATGATTGCCGATGCAATGTGAGGGACATTGCTTCTCTTGGCTTAAAAGATGAATCCCTTTTTCGCCAGCCTTTGCGTGTGGTTGTAGACAGTGATGCCAAGTTGCCTTTAAATAAAGCTATTTTTCAACAGGAAGGCAAAACGCTGATTGCAACGTGTAAACAAGGCTATCATGCCCCACAAGATAATATCGACACCATTGTCTTGCCAAGCAAAAACAATAAAGTAGATTTGAAAAGTTTACTTGAATATTTGGCTAAACAGGAAATCAATGATGTGCTTGTTGAGGCGGGCCCCACGCTTGTAGGTGCGCTGCTTCAAGAAAAATTGGTAGATGAGCTATTACTTTATATTGCGCCTAAGTTATTGGGCAATGAGGCAAGATCATTAGCAGCATTGCCTGGCATGACAAAATTAAGTGAACATATCGCAGGGTTTTTTTCACATGCTGAAAAAATTAACGAAGATTTGTTTGTAGTGATGACATTAAATGAAAATGAGCTAAAACCATGACAATCCATTCTATTGAAGAAATCCTTGCAGATATCCGTCAGGGCAAAATGGTCGTGATGATGGATGATGAGAATAGAGAAAATGAAGGTGATATTGTTATGGCCGCACAATTTGTCAGTGCATGGCACATCAATTTTATGGCCCGTTATGCAAGAGGACTTATCTGTCTGCCCTTAGCCAAAGCACATTGTGAACAGCTTGGCTTGGGATTGATGGTGCCTAATTCCTATTCAAATTTCATGGCTAATTTTACTGTTTCCATTGAGGCCTCAACGGGTGTAAGCACAGGTATCTCAGCGCAGGATAGAGCACACACCATTCTTACGGCCATTCAACCCAATGCAAAACCCAGTGACATCTCAATGCCAGGGCATATCTTCCCCATCATGGCACAACCAGAAGGGGTGTTTGCACGTAAAGGCCATACGGAAGCCAGTGTTGACCTTGCAAGGCTGGCAGGCTGCTTTCCAGCTGCTGTTATTTGTGAAGTACTCAATGAAGATGGTAGCATGGCACGCAGACCGCAATTAGAAGAATTCGTGAAACAGCACGATCTTAAGCTGGGGACAATTGAGTCCTTGATTAACTATCGTAGAAAAAGTGAGTCTACACTTAAACAACCAGGAGTGGAGCATGGACTTGAAATCGCGTGAGATATTTGGTGACTTTAGCGCACCCTCAAAAAATATTGCTATTGTAGCCGCTCGTTTCAATGAGTTTATCGTTGACAGATTAGTGTCGGGCGCTTTTGATGCTTTGACACGTCATGGCGTTAAGCAGGAGAAAATTGAAATCTTTCGCGTGCCAGGTGCTTATGAGATCCCACTGGTATGCCAAGAAATTGCCAAAACCAATCGCTATGCTGGCATCATCACTTTAGGCGTTGTTATTCGCGGTGAAACCTCACATTTTGATTATGTGGCAGGTCCTTGTGCTAATGGTGTTATGCAAGCGCAACTGGCAACCAATGTGCCCATGACATTTGGTGTGCTCACAACAGAAAATATCGATCAAGCTGTTGCACGCGCTGGCGCAACTGCAGGTAATAAAGGTTCTGAAGCCGCCATTGGCTTACTTGAAATGATAAATTTATTAGGCAAAATCAATGATTAAGAAAGTACATGGTCGTCATGGTTCAAGATGGGCTGCTTTGCAAGCATTATATGCTTGGCAGCTCTCAGGTGTTGCTATCGCTAGCATTGAGCGTGATCTACTTGACGGCACATTTCAAGAATTCCCAGATCAAAACAGCATCAAGATCTCCTTTGATAAAGGTTATGTGCATGAATTGTTGCATCAAATCAGCCTACAACAAAATGAACTTGATGAGCTTATATTGCCGCATTTAGATAGGCCTTTAAATGAAGTGCATGCTATCGAGCATGGCATTTTATGGATTGCTATCTATGAATTGCATACCCGCATTGAGATCCCTTATAAGGTAATTATCAATGAGGCCATTTTGTTAGCAAAACAATTTGGAGCTCAAGACAGTCATAAATTTATCAATGGTGTCTTAGATAAAGCCGCAGCTGCTATCAGACTTTCAGAGTTTGAAGCGGTATAGTCTTATTTCAAATTGAGTCTTCAATATGCTGCCTAAAGCGCAGCATATTCTTCAAATAACTTCTCATTTTTGGATGAATATATTGAAAACGTGCATCTTGTAAAGCACTATGCAGGCATGCACCATTTTCCAAGAGTAAGTTAATCAAAGCCATATTGTGGTTATTCGCAGCAATTAATAAAGGTAAACAAAAATAGTTACCATGCACAGTTGCTAATTCGCTACCCAGTTCATTCATTAATTGTTGAGCACCTTGGACATTACTGTGAATCAAGGTATGAAGAAAAGCAGAAACTTCATCAATGCTGAAAGTTTTCCCCAAAGAGAGGTGTCTTTTTCCCCATTTTTTGGGTGAACCAAGAGCGCCTCGCAAAGGAAAGGAAAGTATTTTAGCACTGGTGTTTTGATGCGTAGTCATGCGCATTATTTTAACCTTAATTCGCCTTGAGTTAAATTCCATTCAAGGGGCAAAATAGTACGCTTATCGCTTTGTATTCCTGCTTTTTCTGGATCTCAGTTCAGGGGGTTGCCTTGGGCTTGGTGATTTATTTGCATTGCCTTGAGAGCTCAAATGAAGCGAAGCCTGAGATAGATGCGCATGCGAAGCGCTGGTGCTTATAGCAGGACTTTCTTCGTTGGCACTGACGGCGTTTTGTTGGGCAGCAACGGGAAGTTCTCGTGGGAAGGATGCATCCAGTTTATCTCGCAGATATTGTGTAAAGCTTGTCATTACTTTTCTAATCGGCGCATCATAAGCACTGATCAGGTTGCTTGTTGCTTCATAAAATTGTGCACGATTTTCTCTGGTATTCGACGAAATGCATTGTTTGATTTTCTGATATGTGTGCTGCCAGTGCTGCACAATATCGTCGCTCATTAAATCATAGCAACTTGTTAATACATCTTGACGTGTGGTTACTTGTCTTAAAGCAGCATTTTGCAGAGTCTCTTTTATTGCTTGATGGGTAGCATGATTAAAAGCATTAAGGCCTGCTTCATCTTTAGCAAAAACACAGGCGCCTCGTTCAATCAAGCTTTTAACCTCTTCATTTTGTGCGTTTTGGCAAGCTGATTTTAATGCTGCATTCAGGGCATCTTGTGAGGCAAGCACACACTCATGAATAAAAAAAGCAGCTAAACCGGTGCCAAAAGCAGTTGCGATTATAACCTGTGAAAATGGATTGAGTTGTAAAAAGAAAATACCCAAAACAGTAATCACACTCATGACAATGGCTTTGGTAGGCGTATCTAAAGGCTCATTCAAGGGTTGATAGGCTAGATTGGCTGCTTCTTTAAAATGTTTTAACGAGAGCATTAAAGCCGTTGTTAGAGCCCCCAGCAGAGCAAATGTGATAAAAGGAAGGGCTGCGCTGGCAACAAGGCAAAGACAGAATACAATCGCTACAAAGGTTATTTGGAATCTTTCTTGTTGTTCTTGGCTTGAGAGCAGGGCTTGTGGGCCTTGAGAAGACATAAAACACCTGGGGACAAATTGATTTTGGTTTATTTTGCCAGAGAATAAGCAAAGATGCTAGCTAATTTACTAGCTTTTAATAGTTAGATGATTAAATACTATTGTTTACCTTCTGGCAGCTGGGTTTGATCTTATTCTCTAACTAAGGTAATTTGCCGGCACTTCCCCAAGTGTAGAGAGTGATGTCATGCTCCAGACCATCAGTTTAAACAAAATTCAAAGAGAACAACATGTAAAGTACCTCACAGAACTAGGGGAAAAATTTCCTACGGTGGTTGAGCCCATGTTGGAAAATATCAAAGTTCTGAGTGCTATCAGTGTCATGTACCCTCTGGAATTGTTGCATTCTTTGGAAAGCAAATTTGGTTCATCATCCGAAGGTACCCAAAAGTTTATTACGGCTTTAAAGAAGCTAAATTTAGTACAACTTCATGAGCATAATGCAAAAATAGTTTTACCCTCTGGTTATATTGACGCACAAATTCAGCGTCATAGTAATACCATGCAGCTCTTTTTGGTATTGGGGATGAATTTGCTTGCGAATCGTCAAATGATGATAAGTATTGACGCAAAGGCATATTATCAAGGGCATGGCTATATTTTGCTCTTGGGATCTCTTGTGGGTTATAACTTGGCTCAGTTTTACGCATTGAAAAATCAGCATGAGGAGAAGATCAAATATCTTAATAAATGCTTTGATTGGATGACAATCTTTGAAACAGAATGCTTGGCTGAGTTAGATGATGATTTTTGCTTTGCACTTCGTAGCACGCTTGCCAAAAAAATAAAAGACTTGCAAGTAGCACCGTTGAAGCTCCCATTAAACAACGCAGCCTATGCAGATCCCTATTTAGTGGTTGATGAGCTAAGGCAATTGGTCGATTACAAAAATACAAAAGCAACGGAGTATGGCACTCCTTGTAAGAAAATCGTTATTCAGGCACCTTCAACTACATTGTATTCTCTGGATTTAGATACCCTTAATCTGCTCAAGCCAGAATTAATTAAAATCATTCAAGGCAAAGTGACTGAACCTAGACATTTTTTATTTTATTGTAATCAAGAACTGGGACCTGTTGAATTTTTAGCTGTTAACTACAATATGGCTAATAAAACCCTGGATTTGGTAAGCATCAGCCCAGGGAAACATGTTGCTCAATTTTACTTTTTGATTTCCTTGAGCATGTTTTTAGAATCAAATGAGATCCCTTATAGGTTACTCGCCTGTCAAGCAAATGTGCAAGCTAGTGAAAATAGTTCGCAATTTTATGCCTATTTACTGAGTGGTATAATGGCATCAACTAGCTTTGAGAATTTAATACCTAAAGTTGAAATGGCTCAACCTCAATTTTATGACCCGCATGAGAAAAAGCTCAGCACTGCTGAACGACTCCAGACAGTGCGCTGGTTTTCATTAGCAAAGTTAGGACCCAAAGCGTTGTTGTTAGCCCCAACCCCTGAGCAAAGGTTGGCATTGTTTCAAAAACATTATGGCATCGATGGCGGATTGCAACGCTATAATTATTGCTGCCGAAAATATGGATTGCTTAATCATAGTTATTTTCAAGGCGCTTTTCATCACTATTATGAATATGCCTACCATCAAACCAAGATTTTCTTTGCCGATAGGGTATTTATTGAGAGAGGCCAAGAACAAGAACTGGAATCCGTCAGAAGAAATAGACAGCCTCCATTATTTGAAATTGAAAACAGCATTTTGGATGATGATTTTGATGTAAGAGATGAGGAAAAGCTTGTAGATATAGCCAAAGAACTTGAGAGCCTATTGCCACAATTAGAAAAGCTTAAAATAGAAGCTGCGAATTCAAAAGACAATGCAAAGCAGCAACCCCAGCAGTGCCCCAAGCCCAGTCTCGTTTTGGCGGCGAACCAATCTTATAAGCTGCAATCGGCTAAACTATTGCGTCGAGCTGCCTCGGGCTATTGTCCTTTATCTCATTTTGCTGTGCTATTAAGTCAACCTAGCATGTTAGCCGTTATCAATGACTTTGACCCACAGCAAAAATATAACCCACTACAGCTTGCTTTAAGCAATCAACAGCCAAAGCGGGCTATGATGCTTTTAGAAGCGCATGCGGATATAAATGCCCTGAATAATCAAGGCAAATCGGCCAAAATGATTTATGCCGAATTGCCTGAAGATTCACCTGTGAAACGCAATACGAAACTGAGGGGTTTATTGAGTTTCTCAGGCTAGCTCAGTTGATGCCAAGGAAGGTATTTTAACATCTGGATCAACTTCGTTATCATAATTAATGCCAGGCATATCAAATCCGAATAATTGATGAAATTCATGACGATAGCCTTTGAGATCAGTTAAAGATTCAAGGTTTTCGGTAGTGATGGTGTGCCAAAGCGATGCCACTTCTTGTTGCACTTCTGGCTTCATTTCCCAATCATCAATTCTAATTAACCCATGGTTATCAACGATGACATTTTCCCCAGCAAATAATCTATCGCTATATAGGCGGCAAATTTGTTCAATACAACCTTCATGTAAATTTTTTGCTTTCATGATTTTATAGAGCAAAGAAATATAGAGGGGCACAACAGGAATTGCTGCACTGGCTTGAGTGACCAAAGCTTTATTCACGGATACAAAAGCTTGACCTTGGATAGTATTGAGTTTGGTTGTTAATTTTTTGGCTGTTGCTTCAAGATGTGCTTTGGCTTGTCCAATCGCACCTTCTCGGTAGATGGGGTAAGTCAATTCAGGGCCAATATAAGAATAAGCGACGGTCTTAACGCCTTTTTTCAAGCAATTTGCTGCTTGCAAAGCGTCCATCCACATTTCCCAATCTTCACCACCCATCACAGCAATCGTGTTATCAATTTCTTCTTGTTGCGCAGGTTCGATGGTAACTTCACTCACCACGCCTGCCATGACATCAACCGTTTTGCTGCTATAAGGCTTGGCAATGGGTTTTAAAACAGAATTATATATTTTGCCGGTCTTGGGATGTACTCTTCTGGGAGAGGCTAAACTGTAAACAACTAAATCTACTTCACCTTGCCAGTCTTGTTGAATTAACTCAATTGTTTTTGCTTTTATTTCATCTGAAAAAGCATCGCCATTAATACTTTTGGCATAAAGCCCTGCAGCCTGCGCTTTTTCTTCAAAAGCAGCACTGTTATACCAACCGGCAGAAGCTGTTCTTTTACCATCTGCTGGTTTTTCAAAAAATACACCGATGGTTTGTGCCTTAGATCCAAAAGCTGCGGCTATGCGACTTGCTAAGCCATAACCGGTGGATGCGCCTATTACTAATACTTTTTTAGGTCCATTGTTTAATTCTAAATGTTGCTGGGTATAGTGAATTTGTTCGCTAACATGTTGCATACAACCTTGGGGGTGTGCGGTGGTACAAATAAAGCCGCGAATTTTGGGATGTATGATCATGGAAGCTTCCTTAAGTAAAAATGAAAAGAGCCCATTTTAAGGGTTTTAGCTAAGAATTTGAATGATTTATTTGCTTGTAAGTTGTTTAGCTTTCACTTTTTTGAAGCGTGCAGCTTATCTTAAAGGGGCAACCGTTTATCCTAAAACGGCTTAGTTGTGTTGCCGCTTCGAAAAATATATTGTTAAAAGGGCCCAAGGAAATAAATAATTTTTAAGGGGTTAAGCAATGGCAAATCAAGGTCCGGGACAACGCGTTCAAATAACCACTTCAACAACTCACAAACCTGCACCAACAGGCTTTATCACAACCCAAGGTGTTTTACTTGGGCAAGCGCCTGTGGTGCAAACACCGCTTACTCCTGTGCCTCAAGGCGTTGTACTCCAAGGTACCCCTTTACCTGGTGTCACAACGATCTCCCCTTCGGGGCGTGGGGTATTTTTGCCAAGCCATCCGCACAATCCTTTAGGTATTCAAAAAGGGCCTGGCAGTATTCAGAAAAAAACGACGATTATCACAAAGAAAACAGTGAAAGCACAATTAACACCCGGTTTAGCACAGCATCTTGCCAATCAACCTGGTTTGCAGGCATTAGCGCAACCTACGCCCGCTCCCAAACCTGCTGGAGTTGTTGTATCAACCACCTCAATGCCAGGCCAGAGCACCGTGGTGCAAGTCACTAATACAGGCGTTCAGGCAAAAGTCACCGTAACAAAATTTGCTAATCGTTAGTAAAAACGCATTTCGCTTCCTTATACCCTGTAGGGGATAATTTTGAAATTATCCCCTACAGGGTATAAATCATTTTTGTAATTGCTTTTTAAATATCGCCTTTGCTCTTCTTTTAAAAAACCAGGGAAGTAGACTGGGAAATAACCTGTCTATGAATACGCCAAAGCGGCCACTTAAAGTAAAAATACATTCACGCTTTCTGGCACGAATCGCTTTATAAATTATCTTAGCGGCCGTATCCACATCCATACGAATAATTTCGGCAACAGGTTTTCGAAGCGCAGAATTTGGTTGATGCACACCGTTATTATCGACATCACGAAATTCAGTGTGCACATAGCCCGGGCAAATATAAGTCACACTAATGCCGTAGGGTGCAAGCTCGGTATATAAACTTTGTGCCAGAGCGGTGAGAGAAAATTTACTCATCACGTAGGGGGTGTAATGTGGTAAAACCATATGGCCCAGCGCGCTGCCAACAATCACTAAACGACCTTTGGTTTTTTTCAAATCTTCTAGTGTTGCAAAAATGGTGCGAAGAACACCATTAACGTTAGTTTCAAATTGACGTTGAAAGTCTGCTAAGCTAAAACTTTCAAAGGGGCCAGTGACACCAAAACCTGCATTGGCTATCACCACATCTATTAAGCCTAATGCTTGATGGGTTTTTTCAACACAAGCAGGTAAATCTTCATTCTTGGTAACATCACAGCTAAGCGCGATAGCTTTGGCATTCATTTTTGCGCAGTTGCTGACTAAGGCCTCAAGTCGTTCCACTCGGCGTGCGGCCAAGGCTAACTTTGCTTGTTGCTTTGCAAAGACTTTGGCAACCGCTTCACCTATGCCTGCAGAAGCACCTGTTATCAATACGACTTTATCTTTGAAGTTTTTATCATTTTTACGCATACTGATATTTAAACCTTTTAGATATGGGTATTTAGGAGCTTTCGATACCGCGGGAAGTGTGGGTGGAGCACCTAAATGCTAAAAATGATTAGTATATCTGTGCTGCAAGATAGGGTAAAGCAATGAAAACACTATGGAAACGCACCTTACAACTGTGGCTTTTTGGTTTTGCAAAGGTGCCTTTGATATTTTGGTTAAGACCTAAAATACTTCATCTATCTGCTGAAAAAGCCGTGGTTAAAATTCCCTTAAAGCGTCGTGCTAAAAATCATTTGAACTCAATGTATTTTGGTGCCTTGTGTGTGGGCGCTGACATTGCAGGAGGCATTCAAGTAATGAATATCATAGGGGGAGATTTAAAAAAAATATCATTTGTGTTTAAAGATGTACAAGGCGAATTTTTAAAGCGTCCTGAAGCAGATGTTCATTTTACTTGTTTTGATGGACAAAAAGTGCAGGAGATTGTAAAAAAATCGATGGCCACCCAAGAAAGAGAAAACGCGACTGTTGAAGTGATAGCCACAACACCAAAGCTATCTGGAGATGAACTTGTTGCGCGATTTAAATTAACCTTATCAGTAAAATATAGGGGTAATTAAGAGCCTCTAATTAAGAGCACGGGCATAGGGGCAATTCGCATTACACCCTCGGCAACACTGCCTAGCATGAAATGATGAAAACCTTGGCGACCATGCGTTCCCATGATGAGTAGATCTGCAGGCCAGCTTTTCGCTTCTTGAACAATTTGTTCAGCAATCCTTGCGCTTTTATTAGCTTCAACAAGGCGCATTTCAAAATTGCTGATATGGTCGTTATGTAAATCAATTTCGATGTTTTTTAACAAAGCTAATTGGGCATCTTCATAGACTTGTTTATTCTCTTTTGGATAAATAGCCCTACCATCCCAATCAATGAAAAATTCATTGCCGATATGTAAAATACGCAAAAATACCTTGGCATCGGCTTTGGCAAATTTTTTAGCCTCATTGATTGCCAAGACGGAAGTATTGCTCTCATCGACAGCAACTAAAATATTTTTATACAGCATATCTGTCCCCGCTATTATCCCTTTATTTCGGCAGGCCATAGATAACTGATAAGTGCAAAATACGAAACAAGGCCAAGATATAGCTGTATAACTCATATTATATGCAGGTGATTTTGTGTATGATAACCCCACTTTTTACTAAGGTGGGCCTACCATGAGCAATTTAAAATTACTTCGCTATCCTGAGCCAGCACTGCGCAAACAAGCTGAAAAAGTATCGCAATTTGATGAAAACCTTAAATCAACCCTGAAAAGTCTTTTTGAAGTGCTCTATAAAGCACATGGCTGGGGACTTGCTGCGCCCCAAGTCGGATTGGCTTCACAAATTGTGGTCATGGACATTTCGCCTGATCAGAATCAGCCAATGCATTATATCAATCCAACCATCTTATCTTCTGAAGGCGAAGTAGAATCTGAGGAAGATGATTTATCCTTTCCAGGTGCCTATGTCACCATAAAACGCGCACGTAAAATTGAGCTGCAATACCAGGATATCGAAGGTAACACCCACGTTGAAACTTTAGAAGGCTTATTAGCTTGCTGTTTGCAGCACCTAGTAGATTCTATCAACGCTAAGCTGTTTATTGATCATTTATCAACGCTCAAACGTACTAGATTTTTAGATAAATATAAGAAAATGAAGTTTAATGTGGGGCACCATCACCATCATCACGACCATGAAAACGGTCATGTGCATGGACCCAACTGCAACCATGATCATTGATGGTTTTTCTATAGGGGCGGATTGATGTCCGCCCCTGGGTAGAAAAACGGATTTATAAGCTTATTTATTCGTAATGGTGAACGTGGATCTCACATTCGCCATTGTCATAACAGATCTCTTCTTCATAAGATTCACGCACAGTACGTCTTTGGGGTGCACGAGCACGAGGACGGGGTTGATTATTCGTGCTTTGCATTGCACCACCTAGGGCACCAACGCCTGCGCCAATCATCGCACCTTCGCCTGCATGGCCAGATAGCGCACCTAAAGCCGCACCACCTACAGCACCTAATGCAGAGCCACTGAGAACGCTTTGCTCTTCAGGGGTCATGTTTGCGCAGCCAACAAGCAGCACCATCGGGATAGCACAAAGTAGTGTAGTTACAGTTTTCATTATGAGCACCTCAGTAGCTTAATTATTATTGAAAAAAGAGAAAAAAAGAGCTGGTTTGCTGAAATTGGGAAAAATCTACACCATTGTTGGTCATTTGTCTAGGCGCGCCATTTTTAAATGAATTTGGCATAAAATATGCGCATATTCATGGTTTTGAACTTTATGTAAAAACGTCTAGTCCAACCAAAAATACTAAAAATTTGGGATCTTCGATGGATATTTCAAAACGACATTTTGTCACCATGAGTTATGATTTATCTACCATCACTGTGCCAAAAGAAATGCAGCAAGCACATGCAAGTCTAAACCGCTTTCAAACACGTACTCATAAGCCCATTCAATTTCTAATGGATGATGCACAACTTCGAAATTTGTTGGTGAATGTATGGCCCAAATTAAACGCAACCGTGTCTTTAAACCCTCTTGTTGATAAAGGAGCTTATGATAAATATCTCATGGACTTAAGAGTTGCCTCAATCATCGATAAAAAGCTCATGGATTTTTTAAAAAGAGAAGCTGTTGAAATTTTTAGACATATTGAAACAAATAAAGCCAATCTCATCAAGCATCTTGAGCATGTAAAAGCCAAAGAAGAAGAATCAAGAAGAAGACAAGATGAAGCCTTTTTAAGGGAAAAAGAACAATTGTTGGCTAGCTTAAATCTTGCTTTAACAAACATTGATGTAGATTTGTCTAAAATATTTGCAGATTGTCATTCCCAGATTAAATTCCTACAAGGCAGAATTGAAAATATTCAGCAGCAAAAAAGAATGGTATATCATCAAGTAGGACAAGAGGTGAGCAAAATTTTTAATGACGATGCCTTTAAAGTTAATGGAAAACCTATTTTTGAGATAGACCCTTCTTTACCCCCTGAGGAGCGTAAAGAGCTTGAAACTAAATTAGGTGAACATTTTAGCGAAGAAGTTATACCATTGCATCAAGAGCTAAATGAAGTTGATAAACAATATGCGCGTGTTGTTAAAGAAAGGGCAAAAGCTGAAAAGGCATTAGAGGATGAGCTTAAAAGGCAAGAAGATAATCCTATCGATAACATGACAGACGAAGAGGTAGTCAAAGAATTAAAACAATATGATGAAAAAGAAGAAGAAAATCTAGATGAAGTTCTGAGAAACTTGGAAGAAGAAGAAAAGATGCTTACTGAGGCAGAAAAGCATGCAGATATGGCAGAACAAGAGGTAGACAGGCAAATCGGTATGCAAGCACGGGTAAATCAGATAGCAACGCAGGCCTTACGCGAGGCAAAGCAGCTTTCAAGCCCACAGACTAAAGAACAAAGAGAGCAGGTATTAAAAAACAGGCAATCCGTTGTTATCAAAGATATTGATAAAACAGAAAGACAAAGATACGAAATAGAAAGGAAGAGAATAGAATTGCAAAAACGAAAAGAAATATTGGATGCCCAGGTTAGATCTTTTGAAGACAAAGCGGCAAAGCATAATATTCAGGCAAAAATTCTGGAAAATAAGCCTTATAATTTTATAACCTGGAATGCCAGAGCCATGTTGGCGAACAGAAGGCGCAAGCAAATTGAAAAATTTGAAAATAAAATTGCAAAATATAGTGCTGAAGAGCACCGTTTGTCCAATGCAAAAGAGCATTTAATGCAAAAATTTACAAGCACAGTAGGTAAATTGCGTGGTTTGTTTCACCATCATAAACCTGATCCGGATTCAGATGCACAAGCTGCTCTTAAGGTAAGAGATGCCTTAAACAAACATCCAAAACTTGCTAAGAAAGCAACGGCCGAATTAGATGCACTTGATAAAGCCCAGCAAGATTGTCACAGCCAAATCCAACAACACATTGAACATGCCAAACAGGCTAAGAATGATGCAGATGCTTTTCGTTCCTATGTGGCAACACAAAAGCAATCACTTAGCGGCGAAGCAACTTCCCCTAATGCACAAAATGAAAAAATGTATGCTGACATTATGAGCTTATCTACAAAAAATAAAACAGAGAAATCAGCCAAAAGGGCAAATAGCATTTCAAAATAATTTACGAGGAAGCAGGAACCATCATGGTATTGTGAGCATAATTTTGCTTACGTAACTCTTTGAGCAATTGGCGTTTACGCAGCCAATTACGCAGCGACAAACTATTACAAATTATCTGATTATTGTGAGAATCAAACGCCCAAGAGCTTACCCAAAATTTATACTTCGTTGTTTGAGTGGATAAAACATCCATTTCTAAAAAGATATGGCTTGCTTGTTTGCCGATATACCAGATCTCCAAACTGACATCTAAGCGCTTGCCATACGCATGATAGGCAAATTGTGACAATGATGTTCTAAACGCACTCATTTCTTGTTCAGAAAAGACGGCTCTTTTAGTTGGGTGACTATCTGTATCGATGATCGCAATTAATTTTAAGGTCGAACCTAAGCAGGATGTTAAAACATAATCTGTTGCTTGAACGATTAATGATGCTTCAACGGGATAGCCTAAGGCAAATCCGCGCTGATTGATAAGATAATTAATCATTTTTTCTGTTAGCGATGTTTGCAACATGTGCTGGTCTGCTTCCAATATTTAAAAATCCAGCGCATCGTAACAAGTTGATCTTCTATTAGGTAGGTAAAACAGATAAGGCTATTTATCTTAACGATAGACGTTTCACTTAGGTTAAATATCCCGATAAGAGTTTCTCGTCATCATTTCAATGTCTGCTAAAATTTTCGAAAAAAAATTAAAAAGCCGCTAGAAAATAGCATGTGTGTAAATACAGCTTTCTATTTCATCCAGCGCTTATAGCAGTTTTCGCCACGGCAATTACCAGGATTGAAGTAACCATTATTGAAAAAGCCATTTTGGTAATATTCATTCCCGTAAAAGCCACCTTTGTAGTAGCCATTGTTGTAATTATCATAAGCATGGGCGTAAATCACTCTGCCGCGCGCTGGAGAGACCGTATTAAAGTAACCGGTGTTATTGTAATACATGGGTTCATACTTACGATCTGGGGCATAGGGACCACGATAATAGTGATAACCATATCTATCTACGATATCACTTACACTGGCGTAGTAATTATCACGGGTACTTAGGGCATCACTTAAGGGTGAATTATAACAGCCCCCAAGTAGTGGGAGGATTAACAATCCCCAAATCCTGATGGGTGCGCGCATTTTGACTCCCTTAAAATGATATCCTCTTTTAAAAAAGTAGCACAAAAAGTCTGAATGATAGAAAAAGACAGCCGATAGTATCTCTAGCGAAGTATATTCTCTTTGCTGGCTCTTTTATCAGAGGATGGTCTTTACAGTGTCCACAGACGCGCCTTCGCAAAATATGCAAAAAACAAATCTACGTCGCAAGTGGCTGATAGTGCTTGCAATGTTGTTTTGTGGCTTTGGTATTATTTTCCTTATTTACTGGTTATTGGTGTTACGATTTCAAGTAAGTACAGATGATGCTTATGTGCGGGGCAATAATGTACCCGTCATGTCAGAGATATCAGGCTATGTAAGAACCATATTGGTAGATGAGACCCAAGCAGTAGAACAGGGGCAAAAATTAATAGAGCTAGATAAAGCAGATGCGGATATTGCCTTAAATGCCGCCAAGGCTGAGCTTGCCTTAACAGCACGCAATGTGAGCCAATTGTATAGTAATGTAAAGCAACTTCAAGCCAATGTGGATGTTGCAAAGGATGTCCTTGAAAGAGCAGATGAAGATCTTGCACGTCGTGAAGGCCTTGCTGTGAACAAGACCATTTCAGCTGAAGAACTAGAACATACTAAAAATACAGCTAAAAATGCAAAAGATGCACTTGTCTTGGTTACTCAGCAATTAGAGACTGCAAAGGATTTGGTGAGTGGGGTTGATCTTTATCATCATCCTCAAATTCAGCAAGCCATTGTTAAGTTGCGTAATGCATATTTAAATTGGCTAAGAACCGTTATCTATTCGCCAACTCAAGGCTATGTGGCCAAACGTGCCGTCCAAGTTGGGCAAGCCATAAGTACAAATACGATATTAATGATCATTGTGCCACTCAACAAAGTATGGATAGATGCCAATTTTAAAGAGTCGCAATTAAGTGATTTACGCATAGGTCAGCCAGTAACGATTACTTGCGATGCCTATGGCAGTAGCATTAGCTATAAAGGCAAGGTTGTGGGCTTAAGCCCTGGCACGGGTAGTGTTTTTGATTTATTACCCCCTCAAAATGCCACGGGGAATTGGATTAAAATTGTGCAACGTTTACCGGTGCGGATTGAAATTGATGAAGCACAACTTCTCAAATATCCACTGCGTGTGGGGTTGTCAGCCAATGTTACAGTTGAAACCAAAGATAAAAAAGGTCCGTCGCTTTCTCCAATTACGCCTTCTCAAGTTATCTATAATTCGCTAAACGATAATGAGCGCCTCAAAGAAGTTGATAGTATCATTGACGAAATCCTAAAAGCCAACGCGCAAAACAGGCAAAGCCATTCAGAAAAGCATTCTAGTGTTTCCACTCTTTTTAGGGTGTTGTGAGCTAGTATGGAATGTCTTAAAGGGTTTAGACTTGTCCTGCTTACTATCTCTGTCTCCTTAGGGATTTTCATGAATGTGCTGGATACCGCCATTGCTAATGTGGCTATCCCAACTATTGCCGGAGAGGTAGGCGTTAGTGCAGATGAAGGAACATGGGTTATTACTTCCTTTGCCGTGAGTTTGGCGATAGTTCTACCTCTCACAGGTTGGTTGGCAAAGCGCTTTGGTGAAGTACGGTTATATGTTGTGTGCACTTTGTTATTTAGTGTGGCTTCGATTTTGTGTGGTCTTTCAGAAAGCTTACCAATGCTGGTATTTTTTAGAATCATTCAGGGGTTGGTCGCAGGGCCTATGATCCCCTTGTCACAAAGCTTGTTGCTTGGTGCTTACCCTGAAGAGAAAAAAGGTCTTGCGACGGGTCTGTGGGCCATGGTCGCGGTTGCCGCACCAGTATTAGGCCCTATCTTGGGTGGCTATATTACCGACAACTATTCATGGCCCTGGATATTTTATATTAATGTGCCTGTTGGTTTTTTCTCTGCGTTTTTCACCTGGCGAATTTTACATAAGCGTGAAACACCAACTACAAAATTACCAGTGGATTTTGTGGGCTTAGTATTACTTGCCGTCGGGATTGGTTGCTTGCAAATTTTGCTGGATAAAGGTAAAGACTTAGATTGGTTCAATTCAAATTTTATTATCATGCTTGCAGTTATTTCAACAATTTCTTTAAGCGTGTTTATTGTCTGGGAATTAACGGATGAGAATCCAGTTGTTGATTTGAGTTTGTTCAAAAGTAGAAATTTTACAGTAGGTACCTTAGCCATCAGTATTGGTTATATGACATTTTTTGGATCAGTTGTAATTCTGCCATTATGGTTGCAAACCCAGATGAATTATACCGCTACCTTGGCAGGTCTTGCGACCGCTCCTATTGGAATAATCCCCTTGTTTTTATCGCCTGTCATTGGTCGACTGATGGGCAAGACAGATCTCAGGTATGTATCCAGTTTTGGCTTTCTTGTGTTTGCCTATTGCTCGTTTTGGATTGCCAACTTTAATACCCACATAACGATGCAACATGTTGAATTGATACGTTTTGTACAAGGCGTCGGTGTGCCTTGCTTTTTTATTCCCTTGGTGGCTATTTTGCTATCAGGGCTGCCACCCCAAAGGATCGCCAGTGCTGCAGGCCTATCTAATTTTTGCCGTATCTTGGCAGGCAGTTTTGGCACCTCTATCTCAGTATCCTTGTGGGATCACCGTGAATCGATTCATCAAAGTATTCTAGTGGAAAATTTAACGAGCTATAATCCTACCTTGCATGAGACATTAATCCATTTAAATAAAGCAGGATTTGCAGAAAAAGCCAGCATTGCACAGGTAGCAAAAAATTTAATTAACCAAGCCTATATGATAGCGACCAATGATATATTTTGGGCCTCTGGCTTCATTTTTCTTTTATTATTTGTATTCATATGGTTTGCAAGACCACCCTTCTCGGGCAACACGGCGCCTACTGAATAAATTAAACATCCGATGAAAGATAGGCAATCGTAATTGTAGAAAGTAATTCAATCGCCACGGGTAAAATTTCATCATTAAAGTTATAAGCCGGATGATGGCAAGAAGCGCTTTCGATGCCATTACCAATAAAGAAATAACAGCCTGGAACCTTTTGCAAAAAATAGGAAAAATCCTCTGAAGCCCTTGCGCTTTTTTCTTTAATAAACACCTGTTCTTCACCCAATAATTTTTTTGCTTGGTTTAGTACGAAATCTGTTTCGCGTTGAGTGTTAATAGTGGGGGGGTAAATGTTATTAAACTCAACGCTTAGTGTATTGGGGCTTTCTTTATTTTGATTATCAATATGCGCTTGAATTAAAGCTGTCGCTGTATTAGCAGCTTCAAGGGAGGGGGCGCGAATTGTGCCGCCTAGGCGTACAATTTCTGGAATGACATTGGAAGCCTTTCCTGCATGCAAGGTGGTCATGCTTAATACCGTATGCTCTTCTTGCTTTGCCAACGTTTCAGAGATTTGGCTTAAAGCTTGAATCAAACTTGCTGCAAGGGGGATGGGATTGTTTGCCATTTCAGGCATCGCAGCATGGCCGCCTTTGCCATGAATTTCTATAAAAAATTCAGTGTTGCTGTACATGGTGCAGCCACTTCTTGCTTGGACATAGCCGCTTTTGAGACCAGGATAATTGTGATAGCCAAAAATGGCATCAACAGGGGGATTGTCAAGCACACCATCATTAATCATGGCGAGTGCGCCAGCACCACCTTCTTCGGCTGGTTGAAAAATAAATTTTACTTTGCCATGCAGTTTATCTTTTTGCTGAGAAAGAATATTGGCAACGCCCAGCAAGGTGGCAACATGTCCATCATGACCACAAGCATGCATTATGCCTTTATGTTGTGATTGATAGGCAAAGGTGTTTTGCTCAACGATGGGTAAGGCATCCATATCAGCTCGCAAAGCGACAGTTTTGCCAGGTTTGCCCGAATCTAATATGGCAACAACACCTGTCTTGCCAATATGCGCTTGTGGTTTCAATCCAAGTTGAATTAACTCATGTTGAATTAGCGCAGCAGTTTGCACTTCTTCATAACGTAGCTCGGGATGCTGATGAATTTTTTGTCGTATTGCTCGGTAATGGGGAATAATGCCTTGGATCAACGTTTTCATCGCATCACCTTATTGAAGTTGTATTTGAAGCTTTGTGTATTTTCACCTATTAGGGCCTTGAACTCAATTGACACTTCCCACCTTGCCTACGAAGTCTTTTCAAAACTATGCTCAGTTGCTAACACAAATATGATTGCATTCTGCGTCTAAAAAGTATATGTTACGCTGTTATTTTTAAAAGGCAGATCTATGCAAACCAGTTTTAATAAAATGCTTGAAGGCTATTTAGCCTTCAGAAATAAATATGCGCATGGTGATAAGTCTGTCATGCAATTTCTTTCGCACTATGGCCAAAAGCCCCAAGTGATGGTTGTTGCTTGCTGTGATTCCAGGGTAGATCCTGCGCTTATTTTGCAGTGCGATCCAGGCGATTTATTCGTTGTGCGTAATGTTGCGAATATCGTACCACCCTATGAAAAAGATGAAGCGCATCATGGCACCAGTGCTGCATTAGAGTTTGGTATTTGTTTTTTAAAAGTAAAACATTTGATTTTATTAGGCCATAGCCAATGCGGCGGCATGCAAGCCTTGGTCAATAGCGATACCAATAACGATTTTATTAGCAATTGGGTATCTATTGTCCAGCCAGAAAAGGCTGAGAGCCATGATTGTGATACTTATGCAAAATTGGCTCTTAATCAATCCTATGAAAACTGTCTTAATTTCCCCTGGATTAATGAAAGAGTGAACAAACAAGAATTACTTATTCATCGTTGGTTCTTTGATATTAAAATGGGGCAAATATTTACCTATTCAGAACTTGAAAAAGAATATCGTGCTTTAGATCCAACAGAATAAAAACGTTTTTTTACTTTTTCATTATATTTCTAAATTGCGAAGATATTTTTGCCTCATGCTGAGATAAAGCCTGAACTGGCTTAGTATGTTGAGTGTTTAAGCTAAACACTAAGCCTGGCTTCATCTCCAAGGATAAGAGCGTATCAACAGATTGTTGCTTATCAGCAACTTCATTAAATTTGTTTAATAAGTTTTTTACTTTCCTTGGCATGCCAGGTATTGTCTTGGTTGTTTCTGGCTTGAGAGGGCTCATGCCCAGTGCCAATGCTTTTTTAGCATCATTAGCTGAAATGGTACTATTCTTTTGTGCTTGCTTTTTGAAGGCAGTTTTACTTTCAAGTATTTCTTGGGCTTTGGTTACAATGCGATTGATTTTATTGAGATCATCTTGAAATTTTTTGCTATCTTTTATTGGACAACTGGCCGTTAAAGAGCCCCAATCACACAACCTAAAACTTATGTTCGGAAATTCGCCTTTATAAAGTACATTTCTTAAAACAATATCATTGTGCGTTAAATGCTTGTTATGTAATAGCTTAATGGTATTGGTCAGTGTTTTTTTAAGATTTCTGATAGAATCTTCTTTAAAACGAATGGTTTTAAGCATTTCTAAGCTGCCATCATAACGCGGCATTTTGAAAACAACATTTTTATGAAGAAGCGATGCAGGTAAATTATGTTTCTTTCTGGTTGCCTGTATCAATTTTTTATCAGGTGATGCAACGCCTGTTAACAATGTCACCAAAGATACGTTATCACCCACATGAACCGGTACATCGATTAATGCTGATTTCACCCTGTTGCTTAAGAGCGCAATATTTTCAGCCGTCTTGCGTGTAGTGACCAGCAAGACTTCCTTATGGCTTTCAGCTAAGACAAGACTTTGTGCACCACTAGAGATGATTTCTCTTTTTTTAGCCGGTATGGGTGGCAATTGAGGGGCCGTATTTTGCAACTTGCCCTTTGGAAAGAGGGAGGCTTGTTTTGTCATGATTTTCTAGCAAATTTAATTTGTTGGAATTCTAAAATAATCATCTTTAAGGTGCAAGTGCCAAAATCATAATAAAAAGTTACTTGGCTTAATTTTTTACAGTAGGTGATTAAACAAAAATGGGCCCTGTGCCGATACCCTATGTCTAAAACTGTTGCTAATGATTGGATATCCTATGAGCAAGAATGTCAGTGATCAAATGGTTGAAATACTTTCGCAAGTTGGGGTCAAACAGATTTTTGGGATCCCAGGAGATACTATTGACTCCTTAATGGAGTCTTTGCGGAGTCAAGATAAAATCCAATTTATTATTATGCGTCATGAGGCATCGGGGGCTTTTGCCGCTAGCGCGCAGGCAAAATTGACTGGCGAATTGGCTGTATGTGTTGCATGCCAAGGCCCAGGTGCAGTTAATTTGTTAAATGGGTTATATGATGCAGCTCTTGATAGGGTGCCCGTATTAGCAATTACAGGACAGGTCAGCTCTGAGCTCATAGGCACGGGCATGCCACAAGAAATAAACCAATTAAGCCTGTTTAATGATGTGGCCATATTTAACCAAGAAGTGCGTAGCGCTGAGAATTTCCCACAGCTTTTAATGCTCGCAGCACAAGCGGCAATCAATCACAAAGGTGTGGCGCACCTATCGGTGCCTTCAGATATTATGAGACAAGCAGCAGTACGCTTAGATCCACGATATAAAATACTGCAATTTAATAGCAAACTCATACCTTCTGATGAAGAAATTGATAGTGTTGCTCAAAAAATTAATAAAGCATCTAAAATTACCATTCTTTATGGTGGTGGTGCACTGCATGCAGCAGAAGAGCTTAAAAACATTTCTAGTCTTTTAAAAGCGCCACTCGTGCATACAACGCGTTCAAAAGATATATTAGATAACCGTTTAGCAAATTATGTAGGCGGCATTGGAATAATGGGCGCACGCTCAGGAAACCATGCGGTAAGTGAATGTGATCTGCTATTGGTGGTGGGCTCAAGCTTTGCCTTCAAAGAATTTTATCCTAGCCATGCTGACATTATTCAAATTGATTGCAATATAGGCAGAATAGGGGCTCATGTCGCTATTACCCAAGGACTCTTGGGCGATGCGAAGCTAACCCTTGGGGCATTGACTGAGCGCTTATCACCAAAAACAGATGATAGCTTTTTAAAAAGTGCGCAAGAAATGAAAGTCAAAGTAGGAGAGCATCAACACTATTTTGCAAAACCCACAGAAGATGGCAAATTTATTCATCCTCAAGCTCTAACTGAGCGCATTGGCCTACTTGCAGATGAGGATGCCATTTTTTGCGTAGGAACAGGCTCTGTTACTGTTTATTGTAATAATTATTTACACTTAAATGGTAGACAAAGACTACTGTGGACCTGGAATTTGGCCTCCTTAGGTTGGGCTTTGGCTGCCGCCTTGGGCTGTAAATTAGCAATGCCACATCGTCAGGTGATAGTGCCCGTGGGCGATGGTGATTTTCAAATGCTCATTGCTGATTTGATTACCTTTGTTAAATATCGTTTGCCCGTCGTGTTTGTTATTTATAACAATTCAAAATATCGATTTATTGAATTAGAAGAATCAGGAGAGGGTAATCCTTCTTTTGGAACGGATTTATTAAATCCTGATTATGCGAAATTGGCAGTTGCTCATGGCGCATTTGGTATTTCAGTGACAAGTTATAGTCAAATAGACAGTGCCTTACAAGAAGCTTTTAGATGTGGCAAGCCTGCGATTGTAGATGTGACGGTTAACCCTGAAGAGCTATTTATTCCGCCCAAAGTAACGCCTAAAATGGTCTTCTCGTTTGCTGAGTCTAAAGTCAAAGAATGGAATATTTTTAAGGCTATTAGGAATTTTATACACAATCATACTGGGATGTGGCACTAAGAAGATGTAAACACACTCTGTTTTTATAATCCATTTGAAAAGCATGAAACCAAGAAATAAGTTAGTAAACTCTGCCTAGGGTAATGCTTATAAAAAGTCGTGTATAAGCGCTAAATCAGCGTCATATTTGACGCCAACAAGATTTTAGCGCTAAATACAGAGGGACTTCTCAAAAGAGCATTAAAATGAAAGCACGCACCTCTCATTCTTATTTGAAGCGAAATATCTTATTTACTCTGCTGATTATCTTTTGCAACAACACCGTCTTGGCAAATTCGCCAAAGCTACTTTTTGCCTTAGATATTATCCGTCATGGTGACAGAACCTCTATAAGAGATATTCCCAACGCATCCCATGAATGGAAAGAAGGGCGCGGACAGTTGACCGCGAAGGGTATGCAACAAGAATATGAATTAGGTGCAAAACTCCGTAAAAAATACATCATTGAAGAAAAGTTGCTACCCGAACATTATCAGCCAAATTCACTTTATGTGCGTTCAACAGATGTCGACAGAACCTTAATGAGTGCGCAATCCTTGCTATTGGGATTATATCCTGAAGGAAAAGCTAATTTACCTAATGCTTTTCAACCGATACCCATCCATACTCAAATAGCCGATGATAAAGATGCCTTGTTAGTTTTTACGCACAGTGAATTGTTTAAGCAACTTTTTGAAAATCATGTGAAGCCAAGCGCAGCTTGGAAGGCAAAAGATGAGGCGCTTAAAAAGCATTATCCTCGTTGGAGCAAAGCAACTGGTCTTGAAATCAAAGAATTATTCCAACTCATTTCAGTGGGGAATACCTTAGCTGTTTATCAGAACAATAATGTTAAATTACCCCCTTTGTTGTCAAAAGAGGATTATCACGAGATAACCCAAGCAGGTAAGTGGGCATTTTGCCATCTATTTACGCCTAAGGAAGTAGCCAAAAGTATGGGGCAACCTTTGCTGGGTCTTATTATTTCTTATCTACAAGCACCGCATGAAGATTTAAAATACGTGCTTTTATCAGGGCATGATAGTAGTTTGCTCGCTTTGCTCAGTGCTTTAGGTGTGCCTTTGAAAGAGCCACCACCTTTTGCCTCAAGAGTGAATTTTTCTCTTTATGAGCATGAAAAACAGCAATATATTGTGATCACCTATAATGATATAGAATTACAAGTGCCAGGTTGTAATGGGAATCAATGTCATTCGCAATATTTAATATCATTAGCCGAAGGCGCTATACCCACTATAGAGCACAAAACCATATAATTGCGTTTGGATCATCATGGAGACAAGGGGCTTAGCAATGCGCTAAGCCCCAAGCTTACAAAGGAAGAGATCAATAATAAGGTACTCGGCGATGCTTATTGTAACAATAACCATCACTGCAATAGCCATTATGGTAATCAGCGACATAATATTCTG
This sequence comes from Uncultured Candidatus Berkiella sp., assembly GCA_964496435.1. Taxonomy (GTDB): domain Bacteria; phylum Pseudomonadota; class Gammaproteobacteria; order Berkiellales; family Berkiellaceae; genus Berkiella. The sequence goes on along the minus strand of CAZBZP010000008.1, from coordinate 9,990 downwards.
AGATGTAATAACGCCCAGCATAATAATTATCAATAACATTAAATCTTGGCTTAGAATAGCCTGTCATCGCTTGACTATTAATCCCAAAATCAGGGGTGAGACTGGAACAACCAGCCATCAACACACTCAAACCTACAATAAGTGTCTTCATTTTCACTTTAAACATGATATACCCAATCTTTTTGTGGTGGCATCTTTGGCAATTCCATCCAGTGTGTCACATTGATGTGTTCACCTGAAAAAAATGGGTATCCATACCAATTGCCATGGACATAATCTAAAATATGAACCTGCGAGTTGGAGACTACAGCTAAATATCTCCCTTGTACTTTGGGCGGCTTATCAGCTTTAATTAACTTGTTCATTTGCCTTTCGCTCCATCCTTTTCTTACTACAGAGCTTATCGGTTCTAGTTATTTTTATCTTAAGTTTCACTAAGGTATAAAGCACTGTTTAATCTTTCACCTGTTAAATTTTATGGGTTTTCATTTGCTATGATATGAGTCTCATCAGCAATATGGCATATCAATTTGCTGCTGAAAAATAGACTGATAGGTTAAACATGCATTATATATACTTAGTTTTAGCAATCATCGGAGAAGTTATTGCTATCAATGCTTTAAAAGCATCGGAAGAATTTACCAAGCCGATACCCACTATTATCGTTATCGTCGGATATTGCTGCACCTTTTATTTTTTAACATTAGCCTTAAGAGTTATTCCTGTTGGTATTGCCTATGCAATCTGGGCAGGCGTTGGCATAATCATCGTGACATTGGGTGCTTATTATTTGTTTGATCAAGTCTTAGATAAACCCGCGATTGCGGGGATTTTCTTAATTATTCTTGGGGTGGTTGTTATACAGTTGTTTTCCACCACCGTCGGAGAGTGAATTTACCTCTTATTGAGATTTAGGTGTGAATTATCGCGGGGCGTATAGGGAAACAACTTTATTTCATGGCTACGCCATAAAAAAAGTGATTCCCAATACGCCAATTGAGTTTAATAGACACCTAATTCAAAATAGGAAGAGTATTAATCTTCAAACTTTTTCACGTAAGTATGACAATATGGTAATTTTCGGGTTTTATCGTAGTAAGCCTGATGATAATCTTCAGCCAGCCAAAAGGTTTGCACGGGTAATACTTTTGTGGCAACTTCTTCGCCTTGGCTTTTAAGATAGGTAATTAATTGATTTGCTATATCTGCTTGTGTTTGATCATAGACAAAAATAGCGCTTAAATATTGTTCCCCAATATCCGGCCCTTGGCCATCGGTTTGAGAGAAATCATGAATTTCAAAGAAAAATTTAAGGACTCTTTCAAGCGATATTTTTTTTGAGTTGAACAACACGCGCACAACTTCATAGTGTCCACTGTGTTTGTTGCAAACATCTTCATAGGTCGGGTTAAGGGTATGTCCGCCACTATAACCAACCTCCACTTTTAAAATACCTGGTAATTTTTTAAACCAATATTCAACGCCCCAAAAGCAACCTGCGCCCAGAATAATTTCTTGACTGTCTTGTACTTCAAGATCAGAAACAAAGTCTAGGCTTAGTGAATTAACGCAATGACGTGTATTCAAGGGCGTCATTCGCTCACCTATAAACACATGGCCCAAGTGCGCATTACAGCGTGCACATAAAATTTCGGTTCTTTTCCCGTCTTTATCAGCTTCTTGTTTAACCGCATTTTCGATATTTTGATCAAAACTTGGCCAGCCACAGCCAGAAGGAAATTTACTCGTTGCGCGAAATAATGCAAGCCCGCATTGACGGCACAAATACGTGCCTGGTGTTTCTCTTTCATCATACTCGCCACTAAAAGGATATTCTGTCCCTTTATCCTGAACAATGCGTAATACTGTTGGGGTTAAACTTGCACTTTTAAATGTCATGGCGGCTTTCCTTGTCTTAACTCTCTTTATTTTATAATGGTTCAAGGAAAATAGATATATAACAGGTGAATATCAACAAAAAGCTAAGATATCAAATGACGGGAATATAATAATAGCATCGTTTCCTGATAGATTTGTGCGACTTTTTTTCGCATTTCTTCATCGTCGCGAATTTGATTGGCTTGATTATCAAGCAAAATAAGATCGCCTGCGTCGATATAATTAAGAACGATTTGTGTTAATTCTCGAGCATCAAGTTGCCCATTTAAGTAGGGCATCAAAGCTTGGGCAATTGGGCTGAGCAATATGTTTTCATGAAAGCGATTGGTGACATGCTCTTGATGGATTGCTTGGTATCTTGCTAAAGGGCTTGCAAGTGGTAAGTGCGGTACAACTTGAAGCGAATTTATATTTGGAGATAAGCTTGAATATGCCTGATTGATTGCTGACATTGAGGCCGTCAGGGTTGTTTTCTTTTTGCTTAATAAACTACTTCTAAAGCGTCGATTTTCCATCAGATCAAGCAATTGACTGCGCTTCACATCAAAGACATTTTGTTGAAACTCATTAAACGTCGCATCGCATACATAATGTAAGTCAAACTGAAGCGCTTTTTCATGAAATTGATAGAAATAAAAGGGGTAATGAGAAGAACTTAAATGTTCATGCAAAAGCTGTGCATCTGAGTGTCTTAGCACCACATTCACTTCTTCTTTCAGTAAGGATTCATAAGGCGTTGCATTAGAGAGTGAATGCGATAAAGTGTGAAGTAAAGCATGAACCTGCGCTAATTTATCCTGCACGCTTTGCTTTTCTTTTGCAGCATATAACATCATATCTCGCAGGGCGTTCCCCACATTCCAGCCAGGATAGGTGTTATAGCTGATATAAGCAATCCCATTTTCACTTAAGGCTTGTTGGCAGATGCGCAGTGTTTTTTCTCTTAGTTCTTCTTCGACCCAAGAAAATAAGCCATGGCAAATAATATAATCAAATTTATCATTTTCATTATACTCAAGAATATTTTGTGCTTTAAATTGAATATTGCTCAGTGCTAATTCTTCACACATGGTTTTGGCAAGCGCTATTTCGTTTTGTGCAATATCTATCCCGAGAAAATACGCTTGTGGGTAATAAAATGCCATGGGAATAAGATTACCGCCACTGGCACAGGCAATTTCTAATACACGTGCATTTTCAGGTAGGGTAGGAGCGAGTCCAAGTGCTTTGGCCAACGCATATAAATGTGAAGGGTGGGTTTGCTTTAGGGCATTACTTTCATAGGGAATATTGATTGTTGCCATCTTGGAGATTATAGATCAAATGGCTAGAAGAAGAAAAACCGCAGGGTTTGGCCTGCGGTTTTGTTTGTATGCATCCTGTTTGTTTATATACTCTGGGCGTATTCTTTGGCAATCAGTTCAATTGCACTTTTCGCCTTTACTTCTTGCGTGACCCACATTCTATCAATTTCTGCAAAGGCAGAATGATTATGAATGGATTCAAAGTTCTCAGAGCTTATTTTATAGCCCAACACGGATTCGAGTTGTTCAATGCTTGTTGCAACATCTCTTACCATATCTTCAACAAATTTAGGGTTATCATAAGCACGTTCAGTAACGGTTTTTTCATCAGAACGTTTTAAAATGCCATAAAGTTCACAAGAAGCTTTACTTTCTACCAATTGAATAATTTCAATTAGCGAAAGGGTAGGGGTCGCTCTGACGGTGACGGTGACATGAGAGCGTTGATTGTGTGCGCCATAATCAGCAATTTCCTTTGAACAAGGACATAAGCTGGTGACAGGCACGACCACCGTTACAAAGGTGTGATATTCACCATTTTCTAAGATACCGCGGATGTTGATATCGTAATCCATTAAACTGCTTGCTTGTGAAACAGGGGCAAACTTTTTAACAAAATAAGGGAATTTTACTTCTAAGAAGCCATAATCAGCACCCAGGCGTGTGACCATGGTTTCTAGCCAATGGGGTATTGTAGCAACGCTGAGCACCGTTTCTTCTTCGTTGAGTAATTCAACGAAACGTGACATATGGGTGCCTTTTACTTCTTTGGGTAAATTCACCAACATATCAAAACGTGCAACGACATTTTGGCGTGTTAATCCACGAGAAGGTGTAAAATCTTCAAACACCATGGGGTGGCGTAGATTTCGGATCCCTACACGATTGACCGGCAAATTGCGCCAATCTGGGCTGCTTTGAATATCAACGACCGGCTCTGTAATCATATCTCTAACCCTTTTACTCTTCTCACGACTGTACTGAAGAAACCTTACTATTACAAGAGTGGTTTCTGACTTTTTCTTCAATGCTAGCTAAAATGGCTTGCGCACTTAAACCACAGCTTTCTAACATTTCATCTGGTAGTGCATGTTCAACAAAATAATCAGGGATCCCAATATTGAGGACCTGAGGATGGTAATTATGTGCTAATAAACACGCATTAACGCCTTCACCTGCGCCGCCCATAATCGCATTTTCTTCTAAGGTAACAATAAAGGCATGACTTTTTGCCATTTCAATGATCATGTCTTCATCCAGCGGCTTTACAAAGCGCATATCAACCACTGTGGCGTTTAAGTGCTCTGCAACTTTCATCGCATTGGATAGCATGGAGCCAAAACTTAAAAGAGCAATTTCCTGGCCTTGGCGTTTCAGCTGGGCTTTACCGATTGGTAAAACTTTAGATTCTTTATCTAGTTCAACCAAGGGACCTTGTCCGCGTGGATAACGCACAGCGGCAGGACCATCGACGGTTAATCCGGTTGTTAACATGTTGCGACATTCATTGGCGTCTGAAGGTGCCATGACAATCATATTGGGTATGGCGCGCAAATAGCTTAAATCAAAAGCACCATTATGTGTTGGACCATCACCACCAACTAATCCTGCTCTATCAATGGCAAACAGGACAGGCAATTCTTGAAGTGCAACATCATGGATTAATTGATCATAAGCACGCTGTAAAAAAGTAGAATAAATCGCAACAACGGGCTTTAAATTTTCACAAGCAAGGCCTGCTGCCAAAGTGACACTGTGTTGTTCAGCAATCGCAACATCATAATAGCGTGTTGGATATTCTTTTGAAAAACGCACCAGGCCCGAACCTTCACACATGGCGGGCGTAATAGCAACCAAGCGTGGTTCTATTTTGGCTGTTTCACATAACCAATCACCGAAAATTTCTGAGTAGGTTGCCATCTTTGGCGAATCACTTGCCTTTGCAGCAACCGCACTGGGTTGATAAAAACCTTTGTTGACGCCGTGGTATTTAATGGGATCAGCCTCAGCTGGCGCATAGCCTTTACCTTTGTGCGTAATAGCATGAACCAGTTGTGGTCCTTTGAGATCCTTCACATTTTGAAAGGTCTTTACTAAATTAGGTAAATCATGGCCATCGATAGGGCCGATATAATTAAAGCCCATTTCTTCAAATAAGGTACCAGGGACAATCATCCCTTTAAGATGTTCTTCGGTTCTTCTGGCAAATTCCCACACGGGAGGTATACGTTTTAAAACATCTTTGCCACTTTTGCGCATCGAGGTGTATAGTTTGCTTGAAAGAATGCGGGCAAAATAATTGGATAAAGCGCCTACATTACCTGAAATCGACATATCATTGTCATTGAGAACCACTAATAAATCTGCTTTGAGATCCCCTGCATGATTTAAGGCTTCAAAGGCCATTCCTGCGCTCATGGCACCATCGCCTATAACCGAAATCACTTTTTGAGAAAGGCCGCGTTGTTTTAGCGCTAAGCTCATGCCAAGTCCGGCGCTGATAGAGGTGCTGGAATGACCAACACCAAAGGCATCATAGGGGCTTTCTTCGCGTCGGGGAAAAGGTGCAAGACCGTTCTTTTGACGGATGGTATGCAATTGGTCACGTCTGCCCGTTAATATTTTATGCGGGTAGGCTTGATGCCCCACATCCCAAATGAGGCGATCTGCTGGCGTGTTAAAAACATAATGTAAGGCAATTGCGAGTTCAACAGCACCTAAACCTGCGCCTAAATGACCGCCAGCTTGGTTCAAGGTCTCAAGCATAAATTGTCGCATGCTGCTGGCAACATCTGGCAACTGCGAGGTGCTTAGTTTGCGTAAATCTTCTGGGGACTGTATTTGTTCAATGATGCTCATTAAGTTGTGCGCTCAAGAATATAGGTGGCAAGAGAGCGTAATACAACGGCTTTATCAGCAAAGCGTGTAAGACTCATGTGTGCTTGTTGATGCCATTGCAAAGCATGCATTTTAGCCTCTTCAATACCAAGTAGGGTGACAAAAGTACATTTTTGTTGTTTCACATCTTGCCCAGTTCTTTTACCTAAGATTTCACTGCTTCCCTGTGCATCTAAAATGTCATCTTGAATTTGAAAACAAAGCCCAATTGCCTCAGAATAATTTTGTAATTCAACTAAATCCATTTCTTGGGCGTTAGGGCTCGTTAAAGCGCCACATTGTACACTGGCTGCTATCAGAGCCCCAGTCTTTGCGCGATGCATTTGAATTAAATTATCTAAAGAGAGGGTTTTGCCCTCAGCAGCAAGATCCAATCCTTGTCCTTTTACCATGCCATCAGGGCCAGCGGCCTTGGCTAAGACCCGAATTATATTTAATACAGCTGACTTTTCTAGGCCTGGGAAGTGTTCAGGCTGGGATAAAACTTCAAAGGCTAATGTGAGCAGGGCGTCCCCCGCTAGTATCGCCGTTGCTTCACCAAAGACCTTATGACAGGTTGGTTTGCCACGGCGCAAATCATCGTTATCCATGGCAGGTAAATCATCATGGATAAGCGAATAACAATGTATAAGCTCCAGGGCTATGGCAAGGGGATCCACCATCGATGTGGGGGTCCCAAAAAGATCTGCTGTCGCATAAGCAAGAAAAGGCCTTAAGCGTTTGCCCCCGTTCAAGCAGGCATAATGCATCGCTTGAGCCAAAGCATCACGATCCTTTGGGGGAAGAAAACGTTGCAATAAGACAGGGATCTCTGATTGGCAACGCTGAAGTTGGACATGAAATGACATGGCAGCTCCTCAGGCTTACTCTTTGCTTGCTGAGCCCGTAGGGGGATTGTCCTCTTGCATCAGCTCTTGAACACGTAATTCAGCTTGGCGCAATGCCTGTTGGCATTGGCGTGCCAGGGTCACACCTTCTTCAAAGTGTTTTAGGGCTTGCTCTAGGGTTAACTCCCCTCCCTCCATTTTTTCAACGAGGGTATCGAGCTTTTTAAGGGCCCCTTCAAAGTCGGGGGCTTGTGATTCTGATTTTTTGTTAGCCACTGGATTTAATATTTATAAGAAAACCAAAAAGTTATCCTAGAGCTCCCTCATGGTCAAGTTAACTTATTCTTTTAGGAGAGATATTTTATAAGCCTGTTTACTTATCTTAGTAAGCACACTTGTGTATATGGAGCTAAAATCATAAATAGCTAGGCGTATTTTCATTTTGCGGCTATATGGATAAACAGTAGGGGAATAAATGGATTTAAGCACCCTCGCAGGCTTAATTGGCTGTTTGGTTGTTCTTTACCTCTCCATAGCAGGGGACGGCGGCAGCATAAAAACCTTTATGAGCATGCACCCTGTTATCGTGGTGTTTGGTGGCAGTGCTGCGGCTACCATCATGAAATTCGGTTTTAATAAATTCTTTGGTGCCTTTAAAGTGGCCGGGCGCGCTTTTTTCTTTAAAAAATACAGCCATGAGAAAATTATTGAAGAAGCGGTCCGCATCGCTGATGCTGCCAGAAAAGGCGGTTTACTCTCTTTGGAAGGTATCGAAATCCAAGACGATTTTATGAAAAAAGGCATTCAGTTGCTTATTGATGGCCATGAACCTGAAGTCATGAAAAAGATCTTAACCAAAGAGATGAATTTAACTGTCGAGCGCCATATGTGGGGGCAAAAAGTTTTTAAAGCCATTGCAGAAGCAGGTCCGGCGATGGGGATGATTGGTACGCTCATGGGATTAGTACTCATGATGTCAAACATGGCCGATCCAAAGGCAATTGGTCCTGCGATGGCGATAGCCTTGTTAGCGACCTTCTATGGTGCCGTTTTAGCGAACATGCTTTGTATTCCAATTGCTGAAAAGTTAGAGTTACGCTCTAACGAAGAGCGCCTTTCTAAATCCTTGGTCATTGATGCCTTATTGGGGATCCAAGTAGGTCAAAATCCACGCGTTATTGAAGAAGCACTGAAAAATTATCTCCCTCGCAGTAAACGAGGAAGCTCAATCAATGACGCAGCATAGTGACGATGAAGATGAAGTCCCCGAAAGTAAGAAAGCCGGCGAAGGCTGGGTTGTTACATTCGCGGACATGATGTCATTGCTCATGAGCTTTTTCGTTTTATTATTGTCATTCTCAGAACAAGACCAAGCAAAATTTAAAGAAGTAGGGGGATCACTAGAGCAAGCCTTTGGTGTGCAAAGAGATATTGTTGCTTATCAAATGCCCAAGGGAACCAGCATTGTCGCCAGGGAATTCAGCCCTGGTAAACCAAAACCTACCGCCATTAATGAAGTCAAACAATCTACTGTAGATGATGCAGAGCAAACACTTGAGTTTGATCTCAAAGATCACCCCGATCATAAGAAAAAACTGGAAGAAGAACTGGGTATGGGGGCGGGTAATGCTGATTATCGTGGCGCTAAAGCGTTGGCCATGGCCGAAAAAATTGCCAAGGCGCTCTCCAGCGAAATTAAAGATGGCAAAATTAAGATTATTACTAAAAACCAGCGTGTTATTATTCGCATTTTAGATCAAGGTTCTTTTGCACCAGGCGATGATTCCATACATCCTGCATTTTTCCCAATGCTCAATAAAGTTGCTTATTTATTAAATGAAATTCCAGGGCAAATCACCATCACTGGGCACACAGATGATAAGCCCATCGCTTCCCCGCTATATCGCTCAAATCTCGCTTTGTCGGCATCACGCGCCGTCACCGTTGCAGACTATTTAGAAGACAGAGGGGTTGATAAGAATAGAATTGTGGTGACAGGTGCTGCGGACACTGAACCCTTGGTGCCAAATGACAGTGAAGAAAATCGCAAAAAAAATCGTCGTGTTGAAATCAGTATTGTGCAAGAGGATGATCCACGTGTGCGCGAGGCACCAGAAGTGGTACCCGCCTATTTGAGAAATCAAATTAAAGAACCACCAAGAGAAATTGTTGTTAATCCACCTGCTGGGTTAAAAACTAAATCACAGCAAAAGAAAGAGCAAACGGATAACACTAAACAACCACAAGTCAAAACACAGAATCAAAAGACTGGGAAAGAATAGCAAAGGGAGCAAACATGAAAGCTACGGAAAGAAGGCGCTATTTTCGCGTTGATGATGAAATGATTTTAGCTTGGTGTGAGCTAGAGAAAGCAGAATTTGAAAAGCGCACCAAACAATTTTCCCAAGGGGAGCAAAGCTTTCCTGATCCCACCAGAATGTATCTAATGCTGGAAGCAGACATTGGTGCCTTAATTGAAATCATTGAACCACGTACACCGCAAATTGCACAAGCACTTCGGCTGATAAACAGAAAAGTGAATTTGCTTTCAAAAGGCCCTTTAATGAAAGCACAGCAGTATTCAATATTAGATGAATCTCCACAAGCGGTGAACATCAGTGCTTGTGGTATGGCATTTATGGCTGAAAAACAAATTAAAAAAGGGGCTGATCTGCAAATTGAATTAGTGCTCGTACCAGAGAATATTTATATTATGTGTTATGGCACAGTTATTAATTGTGAAAAAAGCATAAAAGAAGCCCATGACAAAGATAAGCCTTATCGTGTCAATGTGGACTTTAGTGCGATAAGAGAGGAAGACAGAGAGCGCTTAATTACGCATATTATGCAAAAAGAAATCGCAGGCCTACAAAATAGGCGGCAAAAAGTTAAATAACCGCGTCAGCGGTGCCCTGTAGTAGCCCACCCACGAGCGTTAGCGAGGCGGTGGGTTGGTTGTGGGGAATCATAAATGTATAAATAATAAAATCAATCTTCATCGACAACCGCGTCAGCGGTGCAATGTAGTAGCCCACCCACGAGCGTTAGCGAGGCGGTGGGTT
>CAZBZP010000007.1:117866-122045 GCA_964496435.1 Uncultured Candidatus Berkiella sp. | reverse complement strand
GAATACCGGCCTGTCACGCCGGGGGTCGCGGGTTCGAGTCCCGTCCGCTCCGCCAACTTATATAAACAAGACCTGCCTCGCATTCAGGCGAAGCAGGGATCTTTAAGTGGTTAACCAACCATATCAATACATCTACCGAAACATTCGCTTAGGTAGCCACTTATGCAGTTTTCAATCAACCGTGAATGATATATCTTAGCGATAAAGAATTAGGTGCTTATATCACGTAAACTTTTTGCTCCGTTACTTCCAGTTTGAATTTAGGCAAGGCGCCAAGCGAACGAATCCCCAGGAGTGTACGCTTTGGTACATGACTGGGGTGAGAGAGCGCGGGCAACGAAGCATAAATACAAAATGGGAGAAACGGGAATGTTGCAGAATTTGAGGGATAAAGCCCAGGGCTGGATTGCTTGGATTATCATCGGAATGATAGCCATCACCTTTATCCTTTTTGGTACAGAAAACTTCTTCAGAAACAATGGGCCGCGAAATACCGTTGCAGACGTCCAGGGCACACAAATTACCGCCCAAGAATTAGATATGGCCTACAAACGCTATCTGAACCAATCAGGTAACGAAACTGTTGCACAGTTAGAACCAAACTTTGTTAAAAAAGAATTATTGCAATCGATGATTGATGAAACAATCATGATGAGCGATGCCTATAAAATGGGTTTCACCATTAGCCCACAGCGTATTGGTTTAATGCTAAATAGCATTCCCTTCTTCATGAAGGATGGTCAGTTCTCTGCAGATGCCTACCATCGCTTTTTGATGAACTCAGGTTATACCGATCAATCCTTTCAAAATTATTTGAAAACTGCGCTGATTAAACAGCAGCTAGAGCAAGGTTTAATGCAAACAGCTTTTTCATTAACACCTGATCTGGATGTGTTAGTTAAGTATATTTTACAAAAAAGAGATTTTCGTTATATCACCGTTGATCGCGCACCGCTCGAGAAAGATGTGAAAATAACGGATGAAGCAATAAAAGCTTACTATGATCAGCATTTGGCCGATTTCAAAACAAATGAGGAAGTTGCTTTAGAATATGTGGTGTTATCTTTGCCTGAGATCATGAAAGAGTATCAGCCCAAAGAAGAAGATGTTAAAACTTACTATTCAGAAAATGCCGCTTCCTTTAACGACCCCCAGCGCGTGCACGTGGAGCACATTCTGGTCGCCTTGCCTAAAAGCGCGGATGAAAAAGCCCAAGCAGAAGCTAAAGCGAAAATAGCGCAAGTCCAAGAAAAGCTTAAAAAGGGCGAATCCTTTGAAGCCTTAGCAAAAACCTATTCTGATGACAAAGCGAGCAACCAAAATGGCGGCCAATTAGAATGGATTGCTAAAGGGGAAATGATCCCTGAATTTGAGAATGCGGCTTTTGCCTTACAGAAGAAGGGTGATGTATCAGAGCCTGTGCGTACCGAATTTGGTATTCATCTTATCAAGCTGCTTGATAAGCAACAGGCCAAGTCCCGTTCCTTTGAGGCAGTTAAAGACGAAATAGTGAGCAAGATGCAACATGAATGGGCACAAGAGAAATTTGCCCATGTTGCAGACGAGATGAATGATATCGCTTTTGATCATCCTGATTCCTTGCAGCCTATTGCGGATAAGCTCGGCCTTAAAATTGAAAAAACCGATTTATTCACCAAAGACGCGCCACCTAAAGAAAGTTTATTCCAGAGCCCCGTGGTGATTTCTGCGGCATTTAATAGCACTGTTAAAGACGATAAAAATAACAGCGACTTATTAAAGCTTGATGAAGAAACCTATATGGTGCTCAGAGTGGCAAATCTTGTGCCTTCCAAGCAAAAAACTTTGGATGAGGTAAAATCTGAAATTGCCAAAGAGCTTCTCCTTAAAGATTCATCTGCACTTGCTAAAGCGCAAGCAACTAAGATGTATGACAAGATTGTTAAAGAGAAATTGCCACTGGATAAAGTGCAAAGCGAATTTACTTGGAAGGATGCCACGGATATAACACGTCAATCCACCACGGTGAGTTCAGATATCGTTGAAGCATCATTCTCTATGTCTAACCCCACAGAGGCTGGTAGCTTTAAAATGGTTGAACTAGAAGATGGCAACTATGCCATTGTCTGGCTCACTAAAGTAACAGATGGCGATATCGCTAAATTGTCTACTCAAGAAAAAGATAACTTCAATGAACAGCTTTCCAAGCACTTTGGTGAGCTAGAGTTTGCGCTTTATGCAACCGAGCTCATTAAAGATGCGAAGGTTCAGAAATATTTAGATAGGATATAGTCCATCTAAGATATGCATGATTAAAAAAGGCCGTTTATCGGCCTTTTTTATTTTTGAGGTTACTTAAATTTTAGAATGTGTCATCCGGAGTTATCATTTCCCTGTCATCCCGAGAGTAACGAGGGAGCTCTCGTTATACTGGGGATGACAGAATGCTGCCAGCGAACAGCATAATAGGGTTTATGATAATCTATTTTAGTGTCATCCCGAGAGTAACGAGGGATCTTTCTTGAATGTGCTAGGCCTGCTTTATCCTAAAAACTTCAGTAAGAGAGATCCCTCGTTATACTCGGGATGACAGAAAAGCGTAATTCTTACTAGCGAACTGCATCATTGGGTTAATAATTAACTAATTTAGTGTCATCCCGAGAGTAACGAGGGATCTCTCATGAATGTGCTTGAGCTGCTTTATCCTAAAAACTTCAGTAAGAGAGATCCCTCGTTATACTCGGGATGACAGGAAAGCGTAATTTTTGCTAGCGAACAGCATAATAGAGTTTATGATAATCTATTTTAGTGTCATCCCGAGTATAACGAGGGATCTCTCTTGAATGTGCTTAGGCCTGCTTTATCCTAAAAATTTCAGTAAGAGAGATCCCTCGTTACACTCGGGATGACAGAAAAGCGTAATTGCAGCCAGCGAACAGCATCATTGGGTTTTAAATAAACTATTTTAGTGTCATCCCGAGAGTAACGAGGGATCTCTCTTGAATGTGCTTAGGCCTTCTTTATACTAAGAACTTCTGTAAGAGAGATCCCTCGTTACACTCGGGATGACAGAAAAGCATAATTGCTGCCAGCGAACAGCATAATAGGTTTTTTGAATAAACTATTTTTGTGTCATCCCGAGTGAAACGAGGGATCTCTCTTGAATGTGCTAGGCCTGCTTTATCCTAAAAACTTCAGTAATAGAGATCCCTCGTTATACTCGGGATGACAGAAAAGCGTAATTGCAGCCAGCGAACAGCATCATTGGGTTAATAATTAACTAATTTAGTGTCATCCCGAGTGAAACGAGGGATCTCTCTTGAATGTGCTTAGGCCTTCTTTATACTAAGAACTTCTGTAAGAGAGGTCCCTCGTTACACTCGGGATGACGGAAAAGCGTAATTCTTGCTAGCGAACAGCTTCATTGGGTTAATAATTAACCAATTTAATTTAGTGTCATCCCGAGTGTAACGAGGGATCTCTCTTGAATATGCTTGTACGCTCTAAACTAAGAAAGAGTTTAATTTTAAATAGTGGGGGACGAAGAAATTTATTTGTTCATGAAGATAATACATTTATAAAGCCATCAACTAAAATACATAATGGAAAACAAGAAGTGGCTCAAAGTAAAAACAAAAATTAAATAGGTAATTCGATGGCAAAATTAATTGATTCAATTGATGCAGATAGATTTTCTCCATATTCTGAGAGCTGGTTGTTAGATAATCATTTGAAACTAAGAGTATTTTTTTCCGATGAATGTGAGATTGCTATTTTTAGTGAATCGGGAGATGTTGCTGATCAAGTTTATGAAAGAATAACTAAAATTGAAATTTTTCAAGGAGCTAAATTAGTTGCTCCCACTTGCTTTTTTGTTGTTCTTGATAAGAAATATTTAAAGGACTTTATGGATGTGGTAGAAAAAAATGATGTAACAACTCTTGAAGAAGGCAAACGTTAATAGTGTTAACTCAAAGTCAATAAATAATTAACATTATCAAAATTTGTTAGATCAATTGTATGAGCTTTGGGATGACATAAATGTAGCTGATAGAAATAAATAATTTCATTTGTGAACTGCTTCAAATCACTAGCATTGCTTAGAGATAACTAAAAATTAAAAACGTGTCATCCCGAGTATAACGAGGGATCTCTCTTGAATGTGCTAGGCCGCTTTGTACTAAAAACTTCAGTAAGAGA
>CAZBZP010000007.1:0-117766 GCA_964496435.1 Uncultured Candidatus Berkiella sp. | reverse complement strand
GATCCCTCGTTACTCTCGGGATGACAGAAAAGCGTAATTCTTGCTAGCGAACAGCGTAATAGAGTTTTAAATAAACTATTTTAGTGTCATCCCGAGTGTAACGAGGGATCTCTCTTAAATGTGCTAGGCCTGCTTTATCCTAAAACTTCAGTAAGAGAGATCCCTCGTTACTCTCGGGATGACAGAAAAGCGTAATTCTTGCTAGCGAACAGCATAATAGAGTTTCAGATAAACTTTTTTAGTGTCATTTCTCGTTACTATGGATGACAGAATGTTGCCAGCGAACTGCGTCATTGGGTTAATAATTAACTATTTTAGTGTCATCCCAAGTAACGAGGGATCTCTCTTAAATGTGCTTGGCTCGCTTTATATCAAGAACTTCTGTAAGAGAGATCCCTCGTTACACTCGGGATGACAGAAAAGCATAATTGTAGGCGGCGAACAGCATAATAGAGTTTTAAATAAACTTTTTTAGTGTCATGTCTCCTTACGCTTGGGATGACAGAAAAGCGTAATTCTGCCAGCGAACTGCGTCATTGGGTTAATAATTAACTATTTTAGTGTCATCCCAAGTAACGAGGGATCTCTCTTTTCACATAAACAAAAATGCTATTAAATAAACTGAATACTGGTTTTGCTAAAAAATATAATGTTAAACACTTGTATAACAATCCTCTGCGATAAAAAATTATGTAATTTAGTTGTGTAATTTTTTGACTTAATTTCTAATTAATCTGCTTTTAATGCTACCATTCGTCTAAAAAAGGGTTGACATCCTATATAAAACAGGATTTTTTTATGAGTTGTCATTGCAAAAATAATTCGTTAGGATAAACATATGATGTAAATGAAGTTATTGTTTACATCTTTATTGGAAAAGTAATAGGAGATAAAATTGAAAATTATATCACTAGAACATACTTTTGCTATCCACGGTGGTTGTGATGAAAACAATGAGTCAACAGGCGAAAAAATCGAAGATGCGCTTGATGCAGTTGTAGATGATATCGGTGATGGCGCAAGCACAATCGCTGATAAAATCGATAATCTATTTCACCATCACGACGATTAATAAAATAAATAATGGATAGTAGTACTTCAAGGATGAAGTTAATTGTTAACAGAGGAGGCCACTAAAAAATAAGTAACGGCATCGTATAAAAGAGTTGTTATCTTTTTGCGTCCTAAAGTCATTACTTTGTAACTTAAGTTTCAAGCTGAAGCTCAAATTTCAGTTTTAAAAGGAGGTTATTATGTCAGTAATAGACATCAAAAACATACAAGCGCTTAAAAATACACGTCAATTTAGCGCACAAAAATTCAAGGTTGAGCAATTACGTAGTGTAGCCCAACATCCCACATTAAGCGATGGCGAAAAGTTGTTCTGGCTAATGATGGCACAGCGTCCTGCTCCTTATCGCAAAAAAATGTTTCAAATTTCAGATGTGAAGATTGCACATTTAATTGGGGAAAAAATACTGAAAGTCCCTGCGATAATTAAACGGATGGAAAGCTTAGGATTCATCGAGATAAATTATCAGGATTTCCTTAGCCCACGCTATAAATTATCATTGCCTGATAACGATACGCCGGGTTTATTAAAAGATCCCTATGTCAGCGATAAACACGGGTTAATAAGTAAAGTGCATAGGAAAATATCAAAGATCCATTTGAATTGTTTAGCGATGTTTAAGCAAAAAATTCTGAGAAGAAACACGCATAAAAGCTATGCAAATTCATACTTAGGAAATTATAATTTGTTAGCAATAAAATATGACAGTCAACTACAACTTGCTTTAATTTAAAGCCATGTTAAGTGATGTATAGAGCAGTCTATCACCCGTTAATACTCCTCCTTAGCGGGTGATATCTTCAGATAATCAAGGAGAAAATAATGAAAGTAATAACAACAGCTGCAACCCTCTTTTTTTGTTTAGCATTAACCGGATGTTCTCATACACCTTCTATGGGCGAACAAATGATCCAACAAGGTGAAGACGCGCATAAATTAGGTGACAAGTGGAACAAGGGCCACAATTTAATCGACAAAGGCAATAAAGACATCAAACACGGCCAAGACATGATTAAGAAGGCTGAAAAAATGGCCCGTGAAGGTAAGGCTAAAGTAAGACATGGAAAAAAATTAGTTTCCCAAGGCAACAAAATGATGAATAAAAGTGAAGAACAATATCAAAAAATGATGGTTGAAACAGTTGGGGACGAGGAATAAGCAATATCAGATAGCAGGGCTACTTTAGCCTTGCTACCTTTCATATCTCATATTATATACATTTACATACTACTTAGATTTCAGCTTGTGAGCCTTATATTCTTGATATATCTGCACTGTCGCTATGCCTGTTCCAAGATAAGCTATCGGATCATTCTGTGAATTTAATAACCTATAGGCGGAGTAGGAAAAGGCGACGGTTTGAAGATAGGGGTTGATGCTATTAAAACAATTTTCGGGCTTGTTTCTTTTATTTCGTTTGGCTAAATTATTATTTGCTGCGTTTATATTTCTTTGATGCAATTTGAAAAGCGTATTTACTATGCCCGCAATATTAATGCTTGCTAGGGTTACTTGTAGTGCGCGAATAATAGCTTGAAACATCTTTGGAATTCTTTTGCGGCTAAATTAACGACCTTATTAATACCTTAATTAAATATACGAGTCAATATCGTGGGCTGATACAGCTAAGGCAGCGATCTTATTGTTTCATTTGCCATTACACGCATATAGCCTTAGGGAAACATGCTATGTTTTCCAAAGAGGTTGGTGCAATGAGTACTTTTATTGAAAAAAATCTGTATATAATCGCAGGGATTACTATCCCCATCCTGCTATTTGTGTTTCTGTCCATTGCGATGGTGCTCATTAGAAACGCGACAGAGCCACCTCGCTATGATTTTTTATATATAGAATATAAAGATAGCTATCCCACCGTTAAAGTTGAAAATGGCAAATTAATGATGTCCTATTGGGCCAGCAACCCAAAACCTATTCAAGTGCAACTATTTCGATATGATGTAAAAACGAACGCAAGCCAAGCGCTTAAATTAGATTTTTCGGCGCCTACTAAAAATGAAAACAATACAATTTCTCAGGAAATATATGCTTTTTCTGGTTACACACTTAATCAAGAAACAACTTCACCCGATGGTTACACTTTTCGACTTGATTATGGGGTAATATCTGAAGCAAAAAGGCAAGCACGTTATTCGATTACAAAAAATGGTAAAGCCGTCAATATTCCAAGCCAAAAAGATTATTATGTCCAATTTGTCGGTTGGATAGTACCTAATTAGAGAGTGTCTATGGATAATAAGCAGCAGGCCCTAAATCAAATTATCAGCCTTATTAAAAGCGAGCAGATATCTGTTGCAGAAATCGAGAATGCGCTACAAAAAAATTCAACTGTTGAAGAGCGAAACAGCGGCATTATTCGTGTTCTAGGGTATCTGGGTGGCCTCTTTATCATTACCGGTATTGCTGTGTATGTTTCGATGCATTGGGATGAACTCAACAGTGTTGCTCGGGTTTTAGTCACTTTAGGGATTGGCTATGTGCTTTATCTAGCAGGTGTTGCTGTTGCCTATAAAGAGAATATGAGCTTTAGTGCAACGCCGCTGTTTATTATTGCCGCTGTCTTGCAAACGCTGGGTTTATTTGTCTTTTTGGAAGAATATTTTCATAGCAGCAACCAATGGGAACCTGCTTGTATGTTTGTTTTTGGTATTTTGCTTGTTCAATACTTTTTTAGCTTTTTAGCGCTAAAGAAACAAGTATTGCTATTTTTTGCCCTTACTTTTAGCGCCAATTTTATTTATGTGTTTTTATCTTGGTTAAAGATCCCTGAAGAGCAATGCACTGTTATTGTTGGCCTATATTTATTGGTTAATGCATTCTATCTTGATAGAACACCCCATAAAGCGACAACGCCTTTTTGGAATTTGATTGGAAGTTTAATGCTGATGGGCGGATTATTTTGCGTCTTGAAAGATAAAGCTTATGAGCTTGTCTATGTATTAATAGGTTGCTCTTTAGTAAGTTTAAGCGTCTGGGCTAAGAGTCGCGTTCTTTTATTGGTGAGCACCTTATCCATTTTTGCTTATATTTGTTATTTTACCGAAAAATACTTTGTTAATTCCATAGGCTGGCCATTGTCACTCATCGTGTTAGGCTTGGTTTTGTTTGCTTTAAGCTTAGGAGCCTATAAAATCAATAATTTTTATATTAAGCATTCAACCGTGTAGTCTTCAAGATCTGCACCAAATAGAATGCGCGCAAGGGCCTACACTTTATTTTTAGCTTTTTTTAAATAGTGAGGTTGTGGCTCAACAATCTTAAATTCTTCAAAAAATGCTTTCGGTATACATACCTCTTTAGCCAGAATGCCTAATTTTTCGTTCGCGTTTTTCAGTATATATCCGTTAGGCTTGTTTAAAGCACCTAAATTTTTAAGCACGCCTACAATTTTCTGTAAATCACTTGATTTTTCACAGAGCCAGTTTATGTGTTCTGATAAAGTTGAAGCAAATAATGTTGCCTCGCTCTGAAAGGCTTTAATATGGCATTTGTCTAGTTTATTAATGGAATGATCATTTAACAGGTTTAGCTTCATGTCATCACCACTGCCATTTAATGAAGCTATGTGCGCTTCGATATCATTGTTGTTAGCTGCGTCTTTAAATTCAAATCCATGACCTAGATAATAACGCATAGCCGTAGGTGCCGATTCTAGAGACACTTCCGTATAACCATATAAAGCGCTGATCTCAACTGCAAGATGAAGCAATATTGAACCTAAGCCTGATTTTTGAAATTCAGGGTTTATGCTTAATAATTTTACATGTAACTTGTTACGTAGCGCATCTGCGTCTATATCAAGGCATGCAACTGGCAACTGCAAAGGTTTTTGTATTGTATATTGCCGCTGTGTTCCTTCTATATGATGTGCTTTGCCTTTAGCACATAATCCTTCAGAATGCTCTCCAAATAGGGGCAAATCCATAACTTCTTTTTGGGTCTGTTCTTCATAACTAATAAACCACTTATCTACATCATCACTTGATGCATCATCATTA
The DNA here is from genome assembly GCA_964496435.1 of Uncultured Candidatus Berkiella sp. Classification (GTDB taxonomy): domain Bacteria; phylum Pseudomonadota; class Gammaproteobacteria; order Berkiellales; family Berkiellaceae; genus Berkiella. Next base: position 112,678 of record CAZBZP010000007.1, on the reverse strand, counting down.
AATTCACTAGGTACACCTACATAATGATGAAGCGAAAAACCTTTTAATGTGCTTAAAGTATCTGAATAGCGTTTCACTAAGTTTTTAATGTTGAACTCGCGAGGAACAATATGCCATATGTTGTTTATTTTTTTCAATTTATAAAGACGTTGATCTGGATTATCATCTGAATTATAGCTATAGATTTTTTCAAGTGCTGGGTAGTCTAAGTAACAATAGCGCGGCTTTTTAGCAAGACTTTTATGTGTGCTAAATTGATTAATAAAGGAGGGTGTTGTTTGGATATGGCTAAAATTCCCCTGCGTTGCCTGGGAGTTAGTTCTAACAGTGTCGTCACTTTGCGCACCACGTTTCATATTATGACTCTTTGATTAAGCACTCGTAAGTGCAGGGCAGTAAAATAGAATTATATTAAGATAACTAATTCTAATCAAAACACCAACGACATAAGGCTTCTAAACGTAGATGAGTTGTTCGTTAATTTCTCAGCATGAAGGGGGGCAAGAATTAGGTGACATGGCATTCACTACAAGGCTCTTAAATCCTGCGAATCGATTTATCTCTAATCCCTCCTATAATAAACATATCTAATTGAAATACATGTAAGTTTTTCAATTAACTTTGTAATGATAACTTGAGTTGAAAACTAACAGTTAGGTATGGGATACCTTGAGTAATGAATGCCAGGAAGACATTCTGTGTTGGGTAAATTACAATTAATAACATTGTTATCCATTACGCTGCTTACCCAAGGTTGTGACAAGGGAGAGTGGAATTCGCCCTATCCAGAGCATGACGCTAAAGATAACACCCTATATACCTCTTTTTCTGAAAGACCTAAACATCTTGATCCTGCAATTTCATACAATGCTGATGAATGGATTTTTATTAACCAGATATATGAGCCGCCCTTACAATATCATTATTTAAAACGGCCCTATACACTGGTGCCCCTGACAGCCGAATCGCTGCCTAAGATCACTTATTTTGATAAAGACAATAAACCGCTAGGTGATGATGCAACTGTTGAGAAAATAGCTTATAGCATCTATCAGCTTCACATTCAGCCAGGCATCATGTATCAACAACATCCGGCTTTTGCTAAAAAAGAGGGGACGGATGAATTTTTGTATCATGCTTTAAGCAAAGCCCAAGTTAAAGATAAACACAGTATCTTGGATTTTGAAAAAACCGGCACGCGTGAATTGGTGGCCGCCGATTATGTTTATCAAATTAAACGATTAGCTGATCCTACCTTGAACTCACCGGTGCTGGGTTTAATGGAAAATTATATTGTTGGGATTAAAGATCTTTCAAAAGCTATTCAAGCCAAATACACAGAATTAGGCATAATGAACGACCATGCCTATTTTCTTGATTTAAGAGATTTTGCCTTTGAAGGGGCTAAAGTCATTGATAAATATAGCTTTGAAATAAAGGTTATCGGGAAATCACCACAATTTATGTATTGGTTAGCGATGCCTTTTTATTCCCCCATTCCCTGGGAAGCTATTGCCTTTTATTCACAAAAACCCCTCTTAGAAAAGAATATATCATTAGATTGGTTTCCAGTGGGCACAGGCCCCTTTACCTTAGCGAAGAACAATCCCAATCTGCAAATGATATTAGAAAAAAACCCTGGGTTTCATGGGGAAAAATACCCAAGCGAGGGTGAGCCCGGAGACAAAGAAAAGGGGTTGTTAGAGCAAGCTGGCAAGCCGATTCCTTTTTTAGATAAGATTATTTTCATTCTTGAAAAAGAGAGTATTCCCTATTGGAGTAAGTTTATCCAAGGATATTACGATCAATCTGGTGTGAGCTCAGAGAATTATGATCAAGTGCTCAATATTGGCGCTAATGGCGTTTCTTTAACCAAAGAGTTAGAAGATAAAGGGATCCGCCTGAGCACTTCTGTTCAACCCAGTATATTCTACTGGGGCTTTAATATGACAGATGAGGTAGTAGGGGGTTATACCCAGGCAAAGAAAAAGTTGCGTCAAGCGATTTCAATTGCTGTGGATGTGGAAGAATATATTAATATCTTTTTAAACGGCAATGGCATAGTAGCCCAGGGGCCATTACCGCCAAGTATTTTCGGTTTTAATGAAGATAAAAAAGCAAAAAATCCTGCTGTTTATAATATAAACACACCTAACAACAATCTTGAACGTAAATCGCTAGATGATGCCAAAAAGCTCTTAAAAGAAGCAGGTTACCCCAATGGGATTGATCCTAAAACAGGTCAGCCCTTGGTGCTTTATTATGATGCCATCGTTTCAGGTGGCACGGAGTCTCAATCACAATTTTCTTGGTTTAGAAAGCAATTTAAAAAATTGGGCATAGAATTAGTTGTTCGCGCCACACAATATAACCGCTTCCAAGATAAAATGCACAATGGCGATTTTCAGATTTTCTTTTGGGGATGGAATGCAGATTATCCCGATCCTGAGAATTTCTTCTTCTTGCTTTATGGTAAGAACAGTAAAATTAAAATTGATGGCGAAAATGCAAGCAATTATGAAAGTGCCAATTTTGATGCATTGTATGAACAAATGAAAAGCATGGATAACACAGAAGAACGCGCTAAATTAATTGGGAAAATGATTGCTCAAGTGCAAGACGATGCACCATGGATCTGGGGTTTTCATCCCAAAATATATGTTTTAAGACAAGGCTGGGTGTTTCCATTTAAACCCAATGCCATGTCTCGTAATACCTTAAAATATATGGCGCTCGATCCTTTATTAAGGGATAAGAATAGAAAAGAATGGAATAAGCCAATTGTTTGGCCATTGATTGTCGGCATAATGGGCCTTCTCGTATTATGTATTCCAGCATTTTTAGGATATTGGCGTAAAACGCATAGTCCGTTGGTGTTAAAAAAGGCAGAAAAACTCAAGGAGTAAACAGCATTGTTTGCTTATATAGTTAGACGTTTAATTTTTATGATACCAATTTTGATTGGGGTTAACCTATTAACCTTTGCCTTATTTTTTGTGGTTAACTCGCCTGATGACATGGCGCGTGTGCATTTAGGGCAAAAACATGTTACTCCCGAAGCAATACAAAATTGGAAGCATCAACACGGCTATGATAAACCTTTGTTTTATGATCCAGAGTTGCAATCTGAAGATAAGTTCACCAACACCATTTTCTATCAGAAATCACTTCGTCTTTTTGCCTTCGATTTTGGGTTTTCAGATGCAGGCAGGGATATAGGCTATGATATTTCACAACGTATGTGGCCCAGTCTTGCAATTGCTATTCCGAGCTTAATCATCGGTTTGCTCGTTAACATTTCTTTAGCGCTAATCATGATTTTTTTCAGATACAGTTACTTGGACACAGTGGGCGTTGTTATTTGTGTGATGATGATGTCTATATCAGGTCTATTTTATATTATTGGTGGTCAATATTTAATTGCTAAGTCCTTATTATTGGTGCCAATTTCTGGCTATATCCCGGGTTGGCAATTAGGTAAATTTCTCATTTTGCCTGTCATTGTTGGGATTGTGGGTGGCATAGGCGCAGGTGTTAGATGGTACCGCACGCTCTTTTTGGAAGAAGCAGCTAAAGATTACGTTCGTACGGCCAGGAGTAAAGGTTTAAAAGAAAGTGTTGTTCTTTTTAGGCATATTTTAGGCAATGCGCTTATCCCAATTTTAACTGGGGTTGTTGCATTACTGCCGTTATTGTTTTTGGGTAGCTTATTAACAGAATCCTTTTTCGGGATCCCAGGCTTAGGTAGCTATACTATAGACGCTATTCAACAACAGGATTTTGCTATCGTTCGTTCTATTGTGTTCCTCGGATCGTTTCTTTATATCATTGGTTTATTGTTAACGGATATCTCCTATACCATGGTTGACCCAAGAGTACGGTTTAATTAATGATGAAATTCATGATGCTCTGGACTGATATGTTTGTGTATATATTGCTTTTTTTAGCAATAATGATGGTTATTCAAATATTGAATAATTCACAACTGCGCAAACGTTGGCGTAAAGTGTTATATCGACCCTTGAATATTACGGCTGCTATTATTTTAAGCTTCTATGTGGTTTTGGGCTTGCTTGATACTATTCATTTTAGAGAAACATCTACGCAAGCGCAGTTAAATACCAACGGCGTTGTGAGTGTTCTAGATAAGATATTAATGCCCTTATTGCAAAACAGCGAGAAAACCTATTCAGCGCCCTTTGCAACCCACTCTTTTGTCAAAGAGAACATTGTTTTAAGCGATGGTACAGTTGTAAGAGAATATCCGCGCCTTAAATTCGGTGGGAAACATCTTTCAAACCCTGATCAAAGATGGCCAGATATCAAAACAAGGCTTTTGCAAATATTTTTACAGTCATTAATTTTATGGGCAGCATTGAGCATTCTTATATTGTTGTATGCATGTCATAAACACAAAGTAGCTTGGGACGTGTTTACTTCAAAGCTAATAAAGGGGCAGACTAATTTCCCGTGGCGATCCTTTTTAGCATCAATCGGTTTTATTATTTTCTCGATTGTCTTTGTTTATGGTTTTATGAATCAATATCACATTCTGGGAACCAATGAAGTAGGTGAGGATGTTTTATACCAAACCCTTAAAAGCATTCGCACAGGACTCGTGATTGGTACCTTAACCACTTTGATAACCTTACCATTTGCCATTTTGTTTGGTTTAATGGCTGGTTATTTCCGAGGATGGGTAGATGATAGTATTCAATACGTTTATACCACTTTAAGCTCTATCCCCGCCGTGTTATTAATAGCAGCAGCAGTGCTCGTGTTACAAGTGGTTATGGATAATCATCAGAGTTGGTTTGAAACAGTAGCGCACCGCACAGATGCTAGGTTATTAGCATTATGTGCCATCTTAGGCATCACCAGCTGGACAGGACTTTGCCGTTTGCTGCGTGGTGAAACACTAAAAATTTGTGAAATGGATTTTGTGTTGGCTGCACGTTCTCTGGGTGTTTCGCATGTAGGCATCATTTTTAAACATTTATTACCAAATGTATTTCATATTATTCTGATTACCCTCGTGCTTGATTTTAGCGGCCTTGTTTTAGCTGAAGCTGTCTTATCTTATGTGGGGGTAGGTGTTGATCCTGCTTCCTTTAGTTGGGGCACCATGATCAATAGCGCTCGTTTAGAAATGGCACGGGTTCCGCTAGTGTGGTGGTGTTTAGCAGCCGCTTTTATTTTCATGTTTATGCTGGTATTAGCTGCCAATATATTTTCAGATGCAGTCAGAGATGCTTTTGATCCAAGAGCCCGTCTTGGGGAGACAAAATGAACCACGAGCCCTTATTATCTGTTAAAAACCTAAAAGTACAAATTCAAACTCCCAATGGCATCATTCAGGCCGTTGATGGAGTTGAGCTTGATTTAAAAAAAGGGGAAATATTTGCGCTCGTAGGTGAATCTGGTTGTGGAAAATCGATGACAGCGCTCTCTATCAACCGCTTACTACCAGATAATGCCAATCTTTGTGAAGGCACAGAGATCTACTTAGAAGGCACGGCAATACATACCCTAAGTGAAAAAGAAATGCGTGCATTGCGTAAAAACAAAATAGGTATGATATTTCAAGACCCTGCTACCGCCCTTAATCCCGTTTTAACCATTGGTGAGCAAGTGTGTGAAGCGATTGCACTGGGTAATGGCAAAAAGAAAAGCAGCAAAATAATAGAAAGGGAAGCCAAGGAATTACTCACAAAAGTTCGATTACCACATATTGATACCTTATTCAATCAATATCCCCATCAGCTATCGGGTGGCTTAAAGCAACGAGTCGTTATTGCTATAGCCTTAGCACAATCACCCTTATTATTGATAGCAGATGAAGCAACCACAGCCTTAGACGTGACAACGCAAGCTCAAGTGTTGAGTTTGCTTAAAGAATTAAATCAGTCTTTAAATATGGCTATTTTACTTATCACTCACGATTTAGGCATTGTCGCCCAAATGGCAGATACGGTTGGGGTGATGTATGCAGGACATATTGTCGAGACATCGACCATAGATGAATTTATAAAGGGAGCTAAACACCCCTATAGTAAACAATTATTTGCCTCACTCCCTGAATTTACCAAACATGGTCGTGAATTGGCTGTTATCCCAGGATTTGTACCCAGGCTTGATAAAACTTTTAATTTATGTCGTTTTAAAGACAGATGCCGCTATGTTTTTAGCCGTTGTGAAGAAATTAAACCACCGATGATAGAGTTAGCCAAGGGCCATGCTGTGCGATGCTTATGGTATGACGCGCCTACCCTAAAGAAAATTCCTACGCCACTACGCATCGAAAATATCAATAACATTATTCATTTGCATGCTAACAATCAAGTTGATGAACCAGAGGATGATGAAGAGTCCGTTCTGCTTAAAGTAGAAGATTTAAAAATTCATTTTCCTGTAAAAAAAGGGTTATTTAAAAGAACGGTAGGGCATATTAAAGCGGTTGATGGCGTTAGCTTTGATTTGCAAGAAGGGCGCACTTTGGCATTAGTGGGAGAGTCTGGTTGTGGCAAGACCACCGTGGGTAAAGCCATTCTTAAATTATTAGCCTCTACGCATGGTAAGGTATTTTTCGAAAATAAACCGATTTTAAAGCTGAAGGGCTCAAAACTTAAAGCGCTACGCTCTCAAATGCAAATGATTTTCCAAGATCCCTATTCTTCGATGGATCCCAGATTAAGAGTAAGTGACATTATCGAAGAAGGTATGCTTGCACTTAACATTGGGACAGATGCCCATGAACGTCAAGATAGAATTGATGTATTATTAGAACAAGTTGGATTACCTTCAAACATTAAAGAAAGATATGCTCATGAATTATCAGGTGGCCAACGCCAACGCATTGCTGTAGCAAGAGCCTTAGCTGTTGGCGCTAGTATCATTATCTGTGATGAACCAACCAGCGCCTTAGATGTATCAGTGCAAGCGCAGATATTAAATTTATTAAGATCACTACAAACCGATTTAGGTATAAGCTTGCTTTTTATTACGCATAACATCAGTGTTGTACAGTATCTCGCTGATTATGTTGCTGTAATGTACCTAGGACGCATAGTAGAATATGGCAGCGTGAATCAAGTTCTCAACACGCCCAAACACCCTTACACGCAAGCTTTATTGCAGTCAGTCCCTACCTTAGAAAAAAGTGAAAACTATTTTAAAGCACCAAAGGGTGAGCTGCCATCACCGTTACACCCTCCTAAAGGCTGTCATTTTTCAGCACGTTGCCCCAAGGTCCATGCGAGATGTTTGGAAAAATACCCTGATAATTACGTGTTAGAGAACAAGCAAGAAGTTAAATGCTACCTCTATTCGCCTAGTAAAACATCTGTTGCGATACCCATGCAAAACGGCAAAAAGACCAATTGCGAAGAAGCCTAAAGTTAAGGAATATCTGCTACCTTTATTCACATGGGTTTATGTTAGGGTAAGCGAATGAGTGAAAATTCAGCCAGTGCTGAGAAAGAAAAGAAAGCGCCAAAGAAAATTCGCTTTTGTTTCGAAGAGTCTCATTCCCTCGAAGATTGGGTAGCATTGATTAATGATGAGCAAAATGCGCCATTAGGTGCTTATACTCATAAATTAATACATTCTAACATTAACGATCCAAACCTGGATTTTGATCAAGCACAGAAAATACTCGAAAAAGCTGCTTTTAAAAATAAATTGTTGCGTATGACAGACAACATCTATTTGAACCCTGCTCAAACCTCATTTAGTTCAATTCAGCGTGCCATGGTAATTTTAGGTTTTCAATCATTACGAAATTTAGCAATTTGTTTGGGGATATATAATCATATACTCGAGCTTTCACAAAATGAGCGAATGCTATCTAGGGAAATTGTCTTATCTATTCATAGTGCTATTCTCACTGCCTTAATTGCCCAACGTAAAGCCAAGATCTTAAATTCAGAGCCCCTCGTTGTGGCTGCCTTAACCTATTCTTTGGGGGATATTCTTTTTCAGTTTTTCGGCGGTGAAACAGCGAAGAAATATAATGCATTATATGATTCAAATAATAAAGTTGATGAAACGCAAGAAAAAGAAGTCGTCGGTTTTTTGATCAAAGATTTAACCCTTGAATTAGTTAAAAGATGGGATCTTGGTTCACACGCCCTGAGTGTTCATCAAAAGGCAGGAGCAGATAATATAGATTATGCCATTCAGCTAGCCAGGGAAGTGTCAGATGATTTGAGGAATGGTTGGACGCATGATAAGCCTATAGAAAGCATGAAAAAAATTGAACTTTATTTAGGCGCCACCCCAGAAGAAGTTAAAGCTCTTGTGATGGTGTCCATTGAAAAAGTACTTGAAAAAGTAGCATTATATGGCAAAGCAGAGCTTCTTGATAATATTCCGATGCCTGCTGAAGAAGAAGATATTAGTCAAGAAACAGCTAATGAAGAATTAGAAAAAGTAGCGCCTATTGCAAGTCGTATTAAAGCAACTGTGCAACAATTATCTATTTTGGTTTCAGGGCGCACTTTGCCCAGTGTTAATGATGTTATTAGTGTTGGTCTTAAAGGGATCTATGATGGTGTGGACTTTGATAGGGTATTATTTGCTTTGATAAGTTCAGATAGAATGATTTTAAATGGTAAATCCATCTTAGAAAAACATAAATCGGAGCTTTTGCAAAACTTTCATTTTAATTTAGCTTCCCCCGAAGGTTGGCTATTCCAACATATATTACATACCAAGCGTCCTGCATGGGTGGGTGGAAAGGGTGAAATTATATTAAAAAAATACCGTAATACTGACTTCAACCGCAGAATAGGCAAAGGGCATTTTCTCGTTGCCCCTTTAATTTTAGATGACAGGGCTGTTGGTGTTTATTACGCTGATAGACAGCTTACATCCCGCGGTATGGATACCCGTAGTTATGATGCCTTCTCCGAATTATGCACCACCATCAATGAAACCATTGAATTGGTTAGACGGCGTGAAAAACATAGATAGAATATACAAGCAACAAGATGAACGGTCCTGTTGTTAGTGTATACCCCCTTTATAAGCGCTAAGGAGAGTATTATAATATTAAGTAACTAACAAACGCCCTTGGAGAGCAGTATGGGTGCCAAAAATGAATTCCAACAAAACAGAGAAGAAATTTTAGGACAAAGACAAAAGCCTGAATTTCAACAAGGTCATATAGTACCCCTTAAAGCAGTTGCCCATTGGGATGCGCATGATATCGAAATTCAAAAGACCCATAATCGCATTTTAAATGATTTCACAGCATTAACCGCAGACACCGTTATAGATCTTGCCAAAACAACTAAAGAAGATTGGCTAACAGATTTTGTATGTCCCCGTGTACAGCATGCATGCAAACTTAATATCGCTGCTGATTTAATTACACAATATAGAGTATCTTCTGATGATTTAAATGAAACTGTTCAGAAAATATTTGAACACATTATTTCAAATAACGCTAACTTCCTAGAAAAAATTGAAAATAAAATAGAAAATGAATTAAATCTTCGACAAAGCGAAATTAAAGAAAATGCTTTAAATAGTTTAAAGAAAAAATACCCAGACATAACTGAAACCTCTTCAACGTATAGTGCATATCTTGAAAAATTTAGTGTGGTAGAAGAGCAGAAACTTAGAAAAGCAATAACACACAAACAGATGAAGGAAGCGCTGCAACCTTTATACCCTCAAATTGAAGAGCAATTAGGATTGAAGAAGAAAAGTACTTTCCCCCAGGGTGAAAATATTGACTATTCCATTTTAGGTGCTGCCGGTAGTGGAAAAAGCACCATATCCAAAGATTTAATAAAGCAGGATAAGCTAGATTGTGTTGTATTGGCAACCGATGATTATCGCGGTGTTTCTTTTAATGATGATTTTGAAGATGTTAAAACTGATCAAATTTTTACAAGAACACAAGACACGGCCTATTCAATTAAAGAGTTAGTGCAGGAAAGATTAACCTCCGCAACTTTACAAGAAAGACCCAATATCATATTGGATTGCGTTTCTCTTGAAGGTTGGCACAGAAAATTACTCACTAACAATAAAGAAACACATTCTGCAGTGGCGTGTTTGAATGATGTATCTTTGGTTCCCTCTAGAGCTTATACAAGAGCCTTAGATCCTAATAGTGGGCCTGCAGATAAGGGGCGCCAAGTAAACACCAAAGCCCTTTTAAAAGGTCATGGTGACGCAAGCGCTTATTTGTTAACCAGTATTCCATTGAACGTCAAAACAAAATTATATGATACCAATGTGTCAAGAGGGACAAAGCCACCGGTTATGGCTAGAGTGCATACAGAACAAAACCTACATCAGGTTGAAATTCTTAATTTATCCAGATTCGCTAGCTTTTTGGCCAAAGCCAATGTTAACAGTGAAGCAAATGTCAAAGGTGATCTCTATTATAAAGCTAATCAAGAATATGCGGTTGTAAATGATTCACAATATAAGGCAGAGCAACTTCTAAAGTTGATCCCAAAAGCACCGCCTTACAAAAATGACAACTATGAGCTTGTTCTAAACTCAAAAAGTGGTATCCCCTATGCTAAGGTGGCCATGGTTGATGACAAAATTAAAGTTGAAGTGCTTGATAGAAAAGAATTTGATAAATTGCTAAAAGATAATTTCCCACAAAGTGAGGGCTTTATTCTCAAAAGCATGATAATGCAAATTCACTTTGGATCAATGGCTGAAGTGCGCAAAGAGATCAAAGTTAATGGCAGAGAAGAAACCCTAAAAACGGCAATAAATGGGGTCGTCCCTGAATTCAAGTCAAAGCTCAAAAGTTCTAATGTGATACTTGATCGATCTATGGAAAACAAAGAAAACATCAGTATTGAAACTAATACTGGAAAAGATCTATCTTCTTCTGCTGGTGCACTCAGAAAGCGGCCTAAAAAGCTATAGATCGTTTTATCCTCTAAGGATCATCATCATAAGGATCATACACTTCTATTTCACGGTGCCGTCTTGGATTTGAGAAGGAGTACACGAAGCCAAGATTAAAGGCGACTGCCGTTTTATAGGGATGAATATCATAGAACCTTTTATCTTGATCCCGGCCTATGTCATTGATGCGTATGCCTGGATCACTGAGGATCATGAATTTCAAGCCAAGACAGGGTATAACGTTATATTGAAAACCAAGACCAATTCTGCCCATGGTTTTATTTTCTGACTCGTTGATGAATTCAACCCAGTTATCGTTGGCCAAATGATTAATATGGGAATCAATATGCCAAAATGCTACGCCACCCATAAAAATTAGTTCAAAGTTTCGCCATACTTCCCAGTAAAAATTGAGATCAAAATGAAAATCGCGTATGCGCATGTTAATGGATGTTGAAGTAAAGGGGAGTTGTGGCTGTGCAAAAAAAGTTTCCCCAATATCCGTGCCAAGATAAGTATGATTCTCGGTCGCACGCTCTGATTCTTCCCAACCAAAATCAAACCCAAAGTAGCCATTGATGCGAGTGCCTACATAAAAATTAAAGGCATGGTTTATGTGGGGGAAGATATCATCATAACGTTCTCTGGGTTCTATACCCCACCATTTATAATCAATGCCAAGATGAGGTGCCCAAAAGGCAGCATGGGAAATAGCTGGGGCTGCTAATGTCGAAATAAGAGTGCTAACTAACAAGCCTTTGTACGACATTTTTCATCCTTGAAAAAAGAGGAGTTACTCCCATTCTGCAAACTATGCTAGCGCTAGTCAAGGGCGAAGCCACGCCGAAGGGGTAGATCAATAAACGCAGCGGCCGATAGAGCCTTTTTTGCATCTGATGCCATTAACCCAGATGGCATTCTCTAGATTGGCATTTTCAAAGGTTGCTTTAAAGATGGAGGCGTTTTTAAGATTAGCGCCTTGTAGGTTGGCATTGTTAAAATTAGCAAAATCTAAAATGGCATCTTCTAAATCCGCTTTACGCAAAAAAGCCCCTTGCAAATTGGTATGTGTCAGATCACATGCGCTCAGTTTGGTAAAGGGTAGGGCGGCTTGTTGTAAATCAATATTAGATAAGCGCGTATCCTTCAGATTGATTTCACCCAAATAAATATATTTTTCACGGTTCACATCAGCGTCTTTGACTTCATGAAAGAGCTTAGGGTTTAAGTTACTGATAAAGACTATAATACTGGCTAATTTATCAGGTTTGTTGAGCCTTTGTAGATCTTCAATGATGGCTTCTGTACGTGCAATCATTAACAAATTGATACGTTGGTTTTCATCAGGGTTCTTGGAAAAGAGTTCAACGATACCGTTAAAATAACTATCAGTCATCCTGCTCGCTTGCAAGATCTCTTGATGCTTGCCGACCTTATAGCTGACCATGACCGTCGCAATACCCACAAACAGGCCTACAATCGCAATAGTAAGCTCTATGCCACGTTGTTTGGCAAACTGCTTGAGTTTATAAAATATGCTTGGCTCTGCTTTGTAGAGGGAGTAGAGCTCGATCTGAGTATCATCACGCATAATGTACGCTGGATAAGTTAATTGCTCAAACTAGAGAGTATCTCTAGTTTGAGGATAGTAGAATTTTTTGTCCAGGGTGGATAATCGACTTATGAGTAAGATGATTATTTTTGAACAAGGTTTTTTCCTTAATACCATACTTCTTAGCTATTTTGGGAATAGAATCCCCTTTTTTGACCGTATGGTACTTTTGGGGTTGCTTAGCTTTAGCAGGTTTTGAGCCCTTCACAACCGTTACATCATTGAGTGTGCTGGTTGTTTGAGCGCTGCTTTGCTTTTTATCTTTTTTGCTAGAGCTAGGTGCTTTAGCGGATTCAACCAATCTGGGACCTTGCGGTGCACTTGGTGCTTTACCACCAATTTTTTGTTGGAAGTGCTCTGCATGTTGCACAGGTACAACCAAATGGAATGGGCCTTTAGGACTCGCTGATTTTTTCAAACCGGGATTGAGTTTACGTAACTGGGTTTCAGAAATATCCACCAGTTTGGCAGCGTGAGCAATATCAATAGGATTTGAAGTGTGCACGCGAGCAATAACAGGCTTATTGGGAATAGCTGGCAAAACAACGCCATAATGTTGTGGTGTTTTCACAATTGCGGCAAAGGCCAATAACTTAGGAACAAAGTTCATTGTTTCCTTGGGCAATTTTAGGGCCCAAAACTCAGTTGATTTTTGTGCGCTCTTATTCTTTTTCATCTCGCGCAGAATACGGGTTTCACCACAGTTATAAGCAGCAATAGCTAATAACCAATTACCGTTAAATTTCTTATGTAAATATTGAAGATGATCTAAAGCAGCTTTGGTGGATTCATAAACATCTTTACGACCATCATACCAAGCATTTTGTTTTAGGCCATGCATTTTTCCAAGCGCAGGCATCAATTGCCACAAACCAAGCGCGCCCCTGTTGCTTAGGGTATGCGGGTTAAAATCACTTTCAATGATAGGCAGTAGCGCAATTTCACTTGGCATACCGCGCTTTTCTACTTCCTCTAAAATGTAATATAGGTAAGGGGAAGCATTTCGCACAACCATGTTGATATAGTCTTGATGTTTGGCAAAACTTTTGACATGACGTTGAAATAAAGGCTGTGCACTTTGATTTGAACCTAGGTGCAAACGTGAGCGCAATCGTGACCATATTTCTGCAGTTTGCGCTGCAGTTTCATAATTAGCTTTTGGCTGAAATAAATTAGACAATATATTTCTTGTCTTATTATTTACTTCTTGATGGGAGATTTCAGCGCCAACATTGTTTGCATAGCCATAGATAACTAAAGAGGCTAAAAGAGCAATCAAGCGTGGATGCTTATTATTTATTATGCTTTTCATGATAAGCCCCGCTTTAGTAACCGGTCTTAAAAGTAAGCGCATTAAAATAAGCACATTTATTCAACATATTTAGCAGTCCTCTGTTTTTAGAAGATTTAATCTTCTAAATCAAATTGGCGTTCATGTTAAATAAAAATGAGTCAAAAAGCAAGCACTTGATTTAGTTAAGCAACCAATATTTGCGGATAATTTAGGCTTTAAAGTTATTCTTCCATTCGCGTAAATGGCTAAAAATGGATACCGGATCGGTGGTACTAATGCCTGCGTGATTTTGAACTGCATGGATTACATCGTTTTCTTCGCAGCGCAAAAAGGGATTGCACATCAATTCTTGTTCTATTGTAGAAGGTAAGCTTGGGCTTTGATTTGCACGCAAATTTTCAACTTGTTCTTTTCGCTTTGCTAAGGCTTTATTGTTTGGTTCAACACATTGAGCAAAAGCAATATTGGCAAGGGTATATTCATGACCACAATACATCAGTGTATTTTTGCTGAGTTTTTTAAGCTTATTAAGAGAATCATACATTTGTGCTGGCGTGCCTTCAAATATACGTCCACAACCACTGGAAAATAGGGTATCACCGCAAAATAAAATCTCTTCGTTATAAAAAGCGATATGGCCTAAAGTATGCCCTGGTATATCTAGCACACGAAGCGTTATGTTGGTGTTAGCAAGCCTAACCACGTCATTCTCTTTTACAGGTTTTGTTAAACCTTTGACATTGTCATGGGCAGGGCCAATTACTTGCACATCAGGAAATTGCGCTCTGAGTGCTTCTATGCCACCACTGTGATCCCAATGATGATGGGTGATTAATATAGTAGAGAGACGCAGATTATTTTTTTGTAAGTATGCAAACACGGGATCGGCTGTGCCTGGATCTACAACAATTAACTCAGATCCTTCTAGACTGCTGAGCGCCCAAATGTAATTATCTTGGAACGCGGGAATTGCAACTATATTTGTCATATAACTTACATTTTGTGGATTGATATAAATATATGGTATCAGAAAAAAACACGCATCATGTATGGTACCAGCAAGGGGCAGGTAAGCGCTTTGCACAAGCAGAGCAGGAAGAACTGACTAAAATACTGCCAACCCTTTATGGCTATCATCTGCTTTTTCTGGGCGAGCCGGGGCTTGCATCCCTTGTGGGCAGCAGTCTGATATCGCATCGCGTTCTGATTAACCCAACACTGCGCACAGAAAGTGACTCTATAAGCAATTTACCAGGTACTTTAGAAGCGCTACCCATTTTGAACGACAGTGTTGATGTGGTGGTCCTGTCACATACCTTAGAGCAAGCTTCCCATCCGCATGAGGTTTTAAGAGAATCTCATCGTGTGTTGATCCCAGAAGGGCATTTGGTGATTACCGGATTTAATCCGATTAGCATGTGGGGAGCGTGGTACTCCTCAAAGAAAATGGTGGGATCGATTTCAAGGCAAGGTAAAATGCTGAGCCCTAATCGCGTCAAAGATTGGTTAAAATTACTTAACTTTCAAATAATCGGCGGCAGAATGTTCTATTTTCGCCCTCCCATCATGAGAGAATCCGTCAATCAAAAATTGCGTTTTATGGAAAAATGGGGAGAGCATTGCTGGCCTTTTTTGGGTGGCGCCTATACACTGGTGGCCGTTAAACGCGTGATCCCTGTAACCCCTGTGCGTGCTAAGTGGAAATCAGAGCCCCTCTGGCAAGGATCAGGATTACCCAAACCAACAACAACAACTTATAACAAGAATAATCAAGATACCCTTATCAAATGAAAGAATCCGAACAGCAACACGTTGAACTTTATACAGATGGTGCTTGTAGTGGCAATCCTGGCCCTGGTGGCTGGGGTGTTGTACTGCGTTATGGTAGCACTGAGAAAACCTTGAATGGGGGCGAAGCTTCCACTACTAATAATCGAATGGAATTAATGGCCGCCATCAAGGGGCTACAAGCTTTAAATCGTTCCTGCACCGTCAAGTTAACCACGGATTCTGAATATGTAAAAAAAGGGATCACCGAATGGTTAGGAAACTGGAAAGCACGCGGCTGGCGTACCTCAGCAAATAAAGCAGTTAAAAACCAAGATTTATGGGAAATTTTGGATAAAGAAGTGCAACGCCATCAAGTCAGTTGGCATTGGGTAAAAGGGCATTCGGGCCACCCTGAAAATGAACGAGCCGATGAATTAGCGCGTTTAGCCATTGCACTGCTAAAAGAAAACGGGGAAATTTAATGCGACAAGTTATTTTGGATACTGAAACCACGGGGTTGTCAGCGCAATATGGGCATCGCATTATTGAAATTGGTTGTGTGGAATTAATCCATCGTCGTCTTACAGGCAAAACCTTCCATGTCTATTTACAGCCTGATAGAGCAGTAGACGAAGGCGCTATGCGTGTTCATGGTATTACCGATGAATTTTTAGTTGATAAGCCTCGCTTTAAAGATGTAGCCGAAGCATTTAAAAATTTTATTAAAGATGCAGAATTGATTATTCATAATGCCCCCTTCGATGTCAGCTTTATTGAAAATGAATTTATGCTTTTAAAGGATAAGAAATGGCAAGTGTTAACAAACCATTGCCAAATTTTTGATACCCTTGCTTTTGCCAGACAAAAACACCCTGGGCAAAGAAATAACCTAGATGCGCTTTGCAAAAGATACAATGTTAATAATCAACACCGCGATAAACATGGCGCATTATTGGATTCTGAGATCCTAGCAGAAGTTTATTTGGCTATGACCGGTGGTCAAGAAACCTTGGTCTTAGAAGAAGAACAAGCAGCCAAAACTGAAACTACAGCTAACAGTATAGAAGAAGGCGCTATGCAAGCAGCTATAACAACTCCCCTCATCGTAGCAAATGAAGCTGAGCTTGCAGCCCACGAAGCCTTTTTAGATAAGATTGAAAAAAAAGGCAATAAAAGTCTTTTCAGAGAAGCTACACTGCTCGATTAATATTACATTAGCACTCGCTGTCTAAACATCCCCCTCTTTTTGAACTCTTAATAAGTATTGTCATCTAATTTGAAAATGCTCAAAAGAGGGGAGAGACCTATGCCATTCACCTATGAAGCAGCCTTTGATGATCATGCTCTAAAAAACGAGCAATTAACCCAAGAAATCGAGGGGCTAAGCCGTTTTGTTACCCCGGATGTTGATTTAGAAGGTAAAGACATGCTGGGATATCGATTAGAGCGTGAAAAAGATTCTGTTATCGAGCTTGGTGAGATGCTGGATAAAAACACTTACATTGATCATGCGCTTTCGAAAGAGCAAAACAATGCTCAAAAAGAAGCGATTATTGCGCAGATTAAAGAACATGAAAAAGAAATCCAACATTTAGAAAATCAGCGCATAGAAATCCCCAAAGCTATTCAAAGATTAGAAGCAATCAAGCAGGCGCAAAAAAATGATATGGCCGCTTTTAAAGTTTCTAAAGATACAACAAGGGAAGAAATTAAAGCAGTTTTAAAAGCTATTGAAGCAAGATTAAAAGAAGAAATAACCCAAGAAGAAAAACGGATGTTAAGCTATTTACAAGGACATCTTGAAACTGCAAAAACAACAATTGATACAGGAAAACAATTAGAAGACATGAGCCTGTTTTTGCAACAAAAAGAATTAATGTATTTAGGTAATTTAGAACCCTTAAAGCCGCAACATAATGCCATTGCCATCTCTATGCTGGAAACTATTTTGCAAGAAGTGACAAATGAGCAAGCAAGGTTAAGACAAAAGGGCTCAAATTTAGCAGATAAATATACCGATGCCATAGAAAAAATATCAGCAAGAGTCAATGAAGCGAAAGCTGAACCCGATACTATTCAAAATAAGGACAAGATGAAAGAGACAGTAGAAGTGCTGAGCACCTTAAATGACAGCATTCAAAGAGAAAAGGATGCCTCACCTTCCTTTAAAGATAGAGTAAGAAATTTTGTTAATGGCTTTAGAAGCTTTATGCAAAGTGCCTTTGGCGTGAAAATAGGTGAGGTAGAATCACTTAGATCTAAAACCATGACCAATCTCTTCAAGACACAAAAAGAAGCACAGAAACTATCTGATCTTGTGCCAAAAAATAACCCACGAGAACAGCCTGAACAAAGAGGACCGCGTTTTTAAAAGTCCTTTGTTGGCCAAAGTAGAAATGATTGCTGAAAACAATTGTTGAATCACATAAATAAAAAAAGCTTACATGAGGTTATGACTCTTGATTGAGCCTGTAAATAAGCAGTTACACAATCTTATTTACAGGCTCAAGAAACACGGAAAATAATTAAATCCAACCTTCTTGGTATTGACCTTCTTTATAAACATGTTTATTTAGCCATGTGAAGGTTTCTTTTATTTGCACATCAACCTGCCAGGGCATATTCACAATGACCATGCCAGTGCCTAATAGACCTGGCTTTGGTTCCTTAAAGGGTGTCCATTCGCAATACCATACTTTGGTTAAACTTGAACGCTGAATGCCTTGTAACAGCTGTTGATGATGATTTTCTTTTAAAATAGGGTACCAAATCGCATATACGCCCTGGGCAAAGCGTTCAAAGCTTTCATTAACCAATTTAGCAATTTCTTTATATTCTGTTTTGACTTCATAGCTTGGATCAATCAAAACAAGCCCACGTTTTTCTTTAAAAGGAATTAACCCTTTTATCGCTTCAAAGGAATCGCGCTCGTGTATATGGATTTGAGGGTGTCTTTTAAAGTTGCTTTTGAGATGCTCAATCGCTTGAGGATGACCTTCCACGCAGATCAACCTATCATTTTCTCTCAATAACTGCGCAGCTACCCCAGGTGAGCCAGGATAAATGTGTTTGCTGGTGGTTGGATTATAAGCATTAATAATATCGAGATAAGTTTGTAGCAAGGCTGGTGGCTCTTTTAGCTCTAAGAGCTTCCTGAATCCTTGTTTAAATTCTGCCGTTTTTTGGCTTTGGGCGCTTTGGATATCATATAGGCCTTCACCTGCATGTAAATCTAAAACAGCAAAAGGAGAATCCTTTTTATGAAAGGATGATAATAAGGCAGCCAAAATGATGTGCTTATGCACATCAGAAATAGAGCCTGCATGATAACGGTGTTGATAACTAAACATCAGTACTTCTCAATGAAACAACTTATTATTAATTAAAATATGAATGCCAACGGCTGCAAAATAACCTAAAGCAATGGCCCAGGTCCATTTTAAATGACTCATAAAAGTATATTGGCCCTTGGCTTGCCCCATTAAGGCAACGCCTGCCGCTGATCCGATTGATAATAAACTACCGCCGATACCGGTTGTCAGCGTAATCAATAGCCATTGCCCTTCAGACATAGCCGGGTTCATGGTCAAAACGGCATACATTAGGGGGATGTTATCGATAATGGCAGACAATATGCCAATAATGATATTAGCTGGTGCTTGCTGATAAACCCCTAAGCTGCTTCCCCATTGGGTATACATAATATCTGAGGCAAGGGTTAAATAACCAAAAGCCGCCAAACCGCCAACACAGAGCACGACACCATAGAAAAAGAGCAAGGTATCCCATTCAATGCGACTGATATTTTCGAAAACGCTAAAAGGCTCTTCGTTTTTACCACTTATTTTTAAGTAGTAACTATAGAACTTCAAATAAGCAAGCCCCATCATCATGCCTATGGTGGGGGGCAGATGATAGAAATTATGCAAAAATACAGCGGTGGTAATGGTGAGCAAAAAGAGAATAACAATGGCTATGCCGCCCTGAGCAATAGTGATAGTGTCTGAATTTGGCTCAGGTTTACTTTTGGGAATAGCAAAGTGCATAAATAATGCGGGTATAACAAAGCTCATTACCGAGGGTACGAATAGTTTAAAGAAATCAGCAAAGGGTAAAACCCCTTTTTGCCAAACCATCAATGTGGTGATATCACCAAAGGGACAAAAGGCCCCGCCAGCATTAGCGGCAACGACAATATTAATGCAGGAAACGGCAATAAAACGCGGTTGATTTTGCCCCACCGCCATAATAATGGCACACATCACCAAGGCTGTTGTGAGGTTATCTGCTATGGGTGATATAAAAAAGGCAAGCCAGCCTGTGATCCAAAATAGGGCTCTATAGCTAAATTGCTTTTTCACTAACCAGCAACGCAAGGCCTCAAATACTCTGCGTTCTTCCATGGCATTAACATAGGTCATGGCTACTAATAAAAATAAAAGTAGCTCACTGTATTCAAGTAAATTATGTCTAACAGCTTCTGTTGCCTCATTGCTAAGACCTTTTGCCTTTGCTGCAATAGCCACCAGAACCCAAATTAAGCCAGCTGCAAAAACAACAGGTTTTGATTTTGGCAAGCTGATAGCATCTTCGCTCATCACTAATATATAAGCGACAACAAAAACAAAAATAGAAGATAGTCCTATTAGTGAGTGAGTCATGTTTAGTTCTAATGCCATAATACCTTTCCCAGTTTCCGCTTTACACCTAATTCTCTGCTTAATCAGCAGGCTTTTCTTTCATAAAAAAGGTGAGTAACACAGCCAGCAATAAGCAGGCTGGTAATACACTAAAAGCAATATGATAATCTTCAATTAAAGCAATATCTTGGTGTTGGTTGCGAAGGGTTTGGAGTAACCAACCGATGCCATGCTGCATCATGCCACCGAAGGCCATGATAACCATGTTTGTAAAACCTATCGCAGCGCCTTGCGCCCATTCAGGATGTAAACGGGTAATCAGGGTGAAGGACAGTAACATATTCGCTGTTAACACCCCATAGCAAAATAAAATGGCGTAAAGATTGGCATAAGAAATATCTTGGGCATAAAGGAAAAGAGAAAGCAAAACCAAGGCGCCACTACTGGAAAACATCATAAAGCGAAGTTTATCTTGTAAGATGGTCATGGCCCAGCCAATCAAGGCACCACCAACGGCAGTCCCTATAAAGATGGTATGTGTGATAGCAGAAGCTTGGGTTGCGCTAATATCATAGGAAATTTTCAAATATTCAACGCCCCACATTTCAGGCAAGGCAACGATGGGGGCAACGAGTAAAGCGCTATAAATCGCCATAACCCAAGATTGGGGGCAACGCATAACGCACTTGAGTCCGGATAGCAATCCCAAATGTGAAAGCGCAAATTTTTCGCTCTCTTTAAGCTGTTTATCATGTAAAAAAAGCCACATCAGAACCGTGATAAATAATCCTGCAAAACTCACTAGCATCATGACATGTTGCCAGTCGTATATTTGAATCAAATTAGCAAGTGGCTTGCCGCCTCCTAATGCGCCTAGGGTGCCACAGAAATTGGTTAAACCCACGACCAGTGGAAAGGAACTTACAGCTAACCATTGGCGACCAATTTTTAAGCAACCAACAAAAGCAAAAGCAGAGCCCATGCCAATCATAAAGCGGCTTAGTTGTGCAATGCTGCTGGAGGAGGTTGTTGTAAAGAGAAAACTGCCCAAGGTAAGTACGGTTGAGGCAATAACTAATAGTCTTTTGGCACCATATTTATCAACCAGAATGCCTGCTGGTAATTGAAATGCAGCATAGGCATAAAAATACATGGCACCAATGAGACCCAATTGGTGCTCATTGACATTAAAAGCTTCTCTTAGTTCTGATGTGAGAATGCTTGGCACGACACGATGAATAAATTCATAAGCATAAAACAAGGCAGCAATAAGCCATAAAGCCCAACCACCCAATGCAGACCGTGTCAGACCATCATCAAGTTCATTCGAAATACTTTGCTGATTATCCATTAGGATAACTTACCACGCTACAATGGCCTGGTTATCGAATAGTTTTTCGGCCTCTTGGGTCACTTCTGGCGAATGCAAGGCATCTATCAACTGCTTGAATTTTTCCTTGTCTTTTTCATTTGATCTTACGACAACTATATTGGCATAAGGTGAATCACTCGCTTCAAGATAGATAGCATCGCGATTGGGCTTAAGGCCTGCAGGTATAGCATAGTTGGTATTGATGATGGCAGCATCCAGCTCAGGCAGCACACGGGGTAATTGAGCTGCAGCAATTTCTTTGATGACCAGCTCTTTTGGATTAGCAACAATCTTTTTAGGTGTTAACTCTAGATCGTTACTTTCAGCGATGTTTATCAATTTAGATTTTGCTAACAAACGCAGTGCACGAGCAGCATTACTTGGATCATTTGGGATCCCTATAACAGCCCCTTTGGGAAGTTCATCAAGGGTTTTATATTTTTTAGAGTAAACGCCCATGGGGTAGATATACATTTTCCCGATGGATTCTATGGGATATTTTTGCTTGGCTAAAACAACATCTAAGTAAGGTTGATGTTGAAACATATTGGCATCAATTTCACCCTCAGCGAGTGCTGTATTGGGCATAATATAATCTTCAAAGGTGATAATTTTAATTTTTAAGCCATATTTTTCTTGAGCTACTTTTTGTGCAACTTCAACAAGCTTTGTTTCTGGGCCAGAAATTGTGCCAATATAGATTTCATTGTCTGCACGTTCTTTTGATGAACAAGCAACAAGCACTAAGCACAATAAGCTAATGAGAAAATATTTTATGCGCAACATAATCACCAACACTTTGTATAAATTGAACCAATGCAATCATGATAATGACTGTGATGATAACAACTTCAGTATTATAACGATAAAAACCATAATCAATTGCTAGCTTTCCTAAACCACCACTGCCGTTAAAACCAGCCATCGCAGAGAAACCAACTAAATTGACAAGTGTGAGGGTTAACCCACTAACAATACCCGACAGAGACTCGGGAAGCAATACTTTAGTAATGATCTGAAATGGTGTTGCGCCCATTGATTTTGCAGCTTCAATTAATCCTTTTGGTACATCGTTTAAGGCTAATTCCACTGTGCGTGCAAAGAAGGGAATAGCTGCTAAGGTGAGTGGCACGATAAGCGCTTTAACCTGTATAGAACTACCTGCAATCCATCTTGTTAAAGGAATAATTGCTATCATCAAAATGATAAAGGGGATAGAGCGCGTAGCATTGATAATGGCGCCCAAGAAAATATGTAAATATTTATTTTCCCAAAGCTGTCCTTGTTTTGTTAATGAAAGCGCTATGCCTAAAGGAAGACCAAAAAGGGCTGAGAATAAACCTGAGAAAAATACCATCACGCAAGTTTCAATGATGGCTTTAATTATCTCGTTGAACATAACCTAATATCTCTACATGTAAACCATTACGCTCTAAAAAGCTGATGCTTTTTTCAACATTGGCTCTATCGCCTTTAATTTCTACTATCATCACACCGACAATTTCATCTTGGATGGTTTCAATATTGCCCTGTAAAATATTGATGTTAATTCGATATTGCTGAATTAAATAACCAATAATGGGCTGAGATGCAGATTCACCATGATAAGCAATGCGGATTAAAGTGCCGCTGTCTTTATCATGACTTGCTTGCAACATATCTTTGATAACCCGTGGGATCTCCATACGAGAAGAAGCTTTAACCATGTCTTTAGCTACTTGGGTGTGGGGATCGGTAAAAAGTTCTACTACTTTGCGTTGTTCTATGATTTCGCCATGATGAATAACACCAACGCGATGACAAATCGATTTAACCACATCCATTTCATGGGTGATTAAGAGCATTGTGATGCCCAATTCATGATTAATTGAACGCAAAAGTTCTAAGATGGATTGTGTTGATTGCGGATCTAAAGAAGATGTTGCTTCATCACATAATAATACTTTAGGAGAATAAGCAAGTGCTCTTGCAATCGCTACGCGTTGTTTTTGCCCACCACTAAGCTGACTGGGATATTGTTTTGCGTGATTACCCAGCTCAGTTAAACTGAGCAAATCATCAACACGCGCCTTGATTTTATCCTTGCTCATGCCAGCAAGTTCTAAGGGAAGCGATATATTCTCAACAACGTTGCGTGATTGTAATAAATTGAAATGCTGAAATATCATGCCCATCTGTCTTCGTGCTTCACGCAATTGGGCAGCATCCATTTCTGTCAGGCAGACGCCTTCAATTAAAATGTTGCCTTCAGATGGCCGCTCTAACATATTCACGCATCGTATAAGCGTGCTTTTGCCTGCGCCACTGCGGCCAATGATCCCAAAAATTTCTTTTGGCTTCACGTCCAAATTGACATGCTTTAAGGCTGGTACCTTCTTTTTATGTACCACATAATATTTAGATACATTTCTAATTGAGATCATATTGCCAGAGACGTCCAGATAAATAAGCTAGGTATCGTAGCATAGACCATGGGTTGGCGGTACTAAATTGAAACCCTCGCTTTTATAGTGAGGGCAAGCTGCGCTTAAGCGGTTTCAACTAAAGCCTTAGGATTATCCGAGAACAGCCCATAGATGCCGGCATTTAAGAGATTTTTTGCAATTGCTGGTTCATTAACCGTGTAGGCTAAAACGGGTACATTATTCGACTGACATACTTTCAAGAGTTCTTCATTCAAACCCAGGTAATCACAATGCAGGGCACTATTTTTGGTCTTGGCCACCATATCAATCATTTCAGGTGTGCAACTTTCATTTAGGAAGCCGATTGGTATGTGAGGCAGTTGGGCTCTTACTGATAAAAGTAGATCCCAATGAAAACTGGAGACTAAAGGCCACGCTTCATTTTTAGGCCAGTAACTGAAGAGTGTCTCCACAAATACATTTGCAAGATCATCATAATGTTGCCCGGATGCATCATCAGGAACTTTAAGTTCAATGTTGAGATAGAGATTCAGTCGGGCAAATTCCGCCAACATATCCGTAAAAACAGGGATAGTTTCATTTTTATATTTGGAATGAAACCAACTACCCGCATCTAAGCGAAGCAGTTCTTCCAATGTGTGTTCATGCACAAAGCCATTACCATTTGTTGTGCGATCTAAGGTGTCATCATGAAAAATAACGAGCTGATTATCTTTGGTTAGTCTCAAATCAAACTCAACCCATTCAATGCCTTGTTTGGCTGCTAAGGCAAAACTAGCTTTGGTATTTTCCGGTGCTAATGCAGCAATGCCGCGGTGACCTATCAAACCTGACTTTGGGGCTTTGGGGCTAAAGTTATTAGACATAGATTTTCAGACTTTTAACTAAAAAACTTAAGTACAACATAGCATAAGCGTCATTTTGCTAAAAGCAGGTTTAGCCAAATTTAGGTCAATTAGCACTCTCATGATGATGGAGCATATTTTTCAATGCGGGTAATAACATGACATATTTGTGAAATAAAAGAAGACACAATCCTTTTTCTCATCATAAATTAAAGTAAAATCAGAGCTGCACTGAATTCTAGGTGAAACACACGTTCTATATGGATATAAGTATCTTAAATAACCTTAAAAATGAGGCCACTTTAATAGTTCCCTCGCGGCGGCTTTCTACGAGTGTAAAAGCCCAGGTACAAAAAGAATATGCTAAAAGCGCAAGCGCTTGGCAAACGCCCTTGGTATGTTCTTTAGATGATTGGTTGCAGGCGCTATGGGAGCAATATGAAATTCAGGGCGTGACAAAGCAATTATTGTTGAGCCCCATGCAATCTTTGTTAGCATTTGAAGATATTATCGCTAAATCACAAAGTGGTAAAACACTGCTGCGTCAACACCAAGCAGCTAAAACTGCCTTGCAAGCATGGCACCAGCTTAATCATTGGTTGTGTGAAGATACGTTAAATGATGAACCGGAAAATGTAGATCAAGCTGCTTTTAAAGAGTGGGCGCAGACATATCAAGCGTGGTTAAATGATAACCATTGCATAGATCAAACTTTAGTTGTAGGGCAAATCTTAAATCTCATTGAACAATGTGATGATGCGATTATAAAGCGCATCAGCCCCATTAAAATTTTATACCTGTATGGTTTTGAAGAGTTATCACCAAAAGTTAGTTATTTTTTTGAGCGCTTATCCCAATCTGGATGGCAGATTGAGCATGTCGTGGGGGAGAATGTCATACCGCAGTCTTTGCATCGAATAGCCTTTAATCAAAAAGAACAAGAATATGCAAACGCTGCTTTATGGGCCAAAAAATGTTTGGCGCAAAATCAACAGGCAACGATTATTGTGCCCAACTTGGCCGATGAAAGAACAGCACTTGAAGCGGTATTTAGAGATTGCTTTGAACCCGAACATGTAATTTTGCCTTCTATGCATGTATGTAGCACTTTTAATATTTCTGCGGCAACCCCTTTAATTCAATATCCTCTTATAAATGCGGGAATGGGTTTTTTAGGTTTGGCGTTTAATAGCAATGATATTGCCCAATTAGCTATCCTCAATTCTCCTTTTGCTAAGGGTGCGAACGAGGAACAATACGCTCGCATGCAATTAAGAGGACGACTAAAAGAAAAAATAATTGATAAACTATTTTTGAACGATTTGCTTGTTTTTCTAAAAAATCAGCATGATATCCAAATACCTGTTTTAAAAGAAATGCTATGCGCATTACTTGAAAAAACAGCAAAACAACCAAAGCTACAGCCTTTTTATCAATGGATGATGTGTTTTCGAGAAATACTCTCCATAGCAGGTTGGCCAGGAGAGAGCCCCTTAAACAGTGTTGAGTACCAATTGGTCAGTAGAATGGACGCACTCCTTAATGAAATGGGAGAATGCGATGCCGTACTGGCGCCGGTTGATGGGGCAAATGCCTTAACGTTGCTACAAAAAGTAGCTTCAAACATACCCTTTCAAGCAGAAAATAAAGGTGCGCCAATCCAAATATTAGGTTTAATTGAAGGGGCGGGCCAAACCTTTGAAAACGTATGGATAATGGGTATGGATAGCGAAGCATGGCCGATGGAAGCCAAGCCTAATCCCTTTATACCCGTTAAATTACAGCACGATACTAACATGCCTCATGCAAATGCCGCACGTGAATTAGCTTATGCGAAGAACTTAACTTCAAAGTTAAAAGAATGCGCAACAAACATTGTGTTTAGTCATTGCCTTAAAGATAAAGAAAAATCACTGTCGGTGAGTGTTTTAATAAAAAATGTGCCAGAAATTAAACATGATGCTACAAATGAAGCCTTTCGCTGTGAATCCTTGTTTAAAGAGGTTGTTGGCTTAGAAGAAAGAACCGATGATTATGCGCCGCCACTTTCTGCTTTAGAATGTTTTGAGGGGACCTCTAAAACCTTAATGCTCCAAGCAATGTGCCCCTTTAAAGCGTTTGCAGAGCAGCGCTTACATTTGCATCAACCAGAACTAAGACAGATCTGGTTACAAGCTTATCAGCAAGGCAATATTTTGCATAATATCTTGGAAGATTTTTGGGGTGCAGTAAAAACGCAGGATAACCTAAACAAGCATACTTTAGCTGATTTGCAAGAGATAATGGCCAGGTTAATAGATAAACACCTTTTAAAAACTTTATCCAATCAAGCGCCACCAGTTTACATTACGACAGAAAAAAACAAACTCATCACCATGCTGATGGATTATCTTGATCTTGAAAAGCAACGGGTGCCCTTTGAAGTGATGATGATGGAAAAAAAGTTTCATTATTCACTGGCAGATATCAATTTTTCCTTGCGCTTAGACAGAATGGATAAGGATGTTTACGGTAATAACGTAATCGTTGATTATAAAACAGGTAAGAGTGGATTTTATGGCACTTGGGGGGAGCGGTTAGAAGCACCACAATTCCCACTGTACTATTGCGCAAGTTTAGCTTATCAACCCAAAACGATTGTTGCGATTAAACTCAATAGTAAAAGCTGTGATTATGAAGGTGTGAGTGATGAGGAAAGTGGTATTCCTGGGGTCGAGAGACTCTCTGCACTTTCTATAGATGAAAAACCACAGGACTGGCAGTCTCTTTACCCCTATTGGCAAGAGAAACTTACCGCATTGATTAATGAATTTAAAGAAGGCTATGCAAAAGCATCTCCTTTGCGTGGCAATCAAACTTGCCGTTATTGTCATTTAAGTGCTGTATGCCGCATTGATGAGGTTAATCTACATGATGAATGATCAAGCCAATCGCCTTAAAGCTTTGGATCCTACGCAATCATTTATTGTACAGGCACCTGCGGGCTCAGGAAAAACAGAACTTTTAACACAACGATATTTAAGATTACTAAGCATAGTAGAAAAGGCGCCGGAGGAGGTCTTAGCAGTCACCTTCACTCGAAAAGCTGCCGCTGAAATGAGAAGCCGTATCATTGGTGCTTTAAATAAAGCGATGGAGCCTGAGCCTACAAGTGCGCATGAAAAAATGACCTATGCGCTCGCTAAGGAGGTTTTGAATAGAGATAAAGCCCACAATTGGGAGCTACCTCAATATCCTAATCGCTTAAGAATATTAACCATCGATGCCGTATGTTCCTATATTGCCAATAGAATGCCCGTTTTATCCTTGTTAGGCGGCAGCCCTGATATTGCCGATTACCCAAAAGAATATTATCAAGAAGCAGTACAACGCCTTATAACCCAAACTTCACAAGAGGAAGGTTGGTCAAATGCTTTAGGGCAATTATTACTTCATTTGGATAATCGCATCAGTTTTATCTCAAGCTTGTTAGAAAATATGCTTGCAAAACGCGATCAGTGGTTGCCCTATTTAGGCAGATTGATGCAAGATCATCTTTCTTTGCAAATGTATGTCAATGAAGGAATTGAAAGATTTATTGTTTTGCATTTAGAAAATCTGCAAGAACAATTTCCCTCTCACCTAAAAGAGGAAATTGTACAGTTAATAGGCTATGCAGCAAAAAATTGTGAAGAAAATGCAATTGATTCACCACTGGTTGATGGTGTCTTTCATTCATTTCCCCAAGCCACTCTAGAGGATTTTCCTTGTTGGTTAGCGCTGGCTGAGCTCTTGTTAACCAAAGAAGGGAGCTGGCGCAAAATGTTTAATATTAAAAATGGGTTTCCAAGCCAGAGTGAGACCAAAGATAAACAAGAAAAGCTGCTGCGCAAAGAGCGTAAAGACGCTATAAATGCATTGATGCAAGAATTAAATGGTGATGAATATCTTCAAAAGTTATTATCTGAAATAGCATTGCTTCCTCATCAGCGTATGCAGGATGAGCAAAGTGAAATATTAAATGCGATGGGAACACTCTTGCCGGTTTTGGTTGCTCATTTGCAGGTTATATTTCAAGAAAAAGGCAAGATTGATTTCGTGGAAGTTAATTTGCGTGCCATGCAAGCATTGGGTGATGAATTAAATCCAACGGATATTTCTCTGAGTTTAGATAATCAAATAAGACATATACTCATTGATGAATATCAAGATACATCTAGTATGCAATATAGATTATTTGAAAAATTAGTGATGGGCTGGCAGCAAGGTGATGGCCGCACACTGTTTTTGGTTGGTGATCCTATGCAATCCATCTATAAATTTAGAGGGGCAGAGGTAAGCTTATTTATAAAAACCCAAGAACAAGGTTTAGGTTCTATCAAATTAACGCCACTGCTATTGAATGCCAATTTTCGGTCTAGCCCGCATGTGGTAGAGTGGATAAATAATGCTTTTGTTAGTATATTTCCCAAAAATGATGAGAAATCCTTAGGTGGGGTTAAATTTTCTAAGGCCATAGCGCAAAAGGGGCCTTGTGATAATGCTGAGGTTTCATTTTATGCAACCTTAAGTGAGAAAGAACAAGCTGAGGTTATCGTTAAACTCATCAGCGAACAACTTAAATCTCATCCACAAGAAAGTATTGCGGTACTCGTAAAAGCAAAACGAGATTTAGTGTCTCTCATTTCTCAGTTAAAAATGCTGCGAATACCCTTTGTTGCTGTTGAAATTGAGCACTTGGCAACAAGGCCGCATGTGATGGACATGATGTCATTGCTCAGAGCTTGTTTGGACTGGTCAGATAAAATTGCTTGGTTTGCTATTATGCGTGCCCCCTGGCTTGGTTTATCCTTAGCCGATCTATTAATTATTGCTAAAGCAACAACCCATGGCATTGTGTGGCAAACACTAATGCAGTATCAAGAGCTGAATGATTTATCGGATGATGCCAAGGAAAGATTAGCGCATTTTGTTTCTATTATGTCCTATTGGTTAGCGCAAAGACAACGTCATCATTTGCATGCCTTTATAAGAGGATTATGGGTAAGCTTGTGTGGGCCTTATTGCTACCAGGGCGCCCATACTGTTCAAGATATCGATACTATTTTAAAGCTCATTAATAATTACAGCGTCAAGTCAACAGGTTTCAGCGTTGAGGATTTAAATGAAAGACTATTGCAGTTATACGCAGATGTCATGTTGTCTGAATCAAATGACTCACATATAGCCCAACTTGAACTGATGACAATTCATAAAGCTAAAGGCTTAGAGTTTGATACGGTTATTATGCCCAATTTGCAGACCCGCGCTAAATATCAAGATCCTGAGCTCATGCTTTGGTTTGAGCATGTTCATGAGCATGGCATTGACTTGATGTTAGCACCACGGCGTGCATATAAAGAAGAATTTTCGCCTTTATACCGATTTGTAGAACGGCAAATTTCCAAAAAATCTGATTTTGAAGCAACCCGTCTTCTTTATGTCGGCGCTACCCGCGCAAAAAAGCGCTTATATTTTGTTGCTCACTTGCTTAAAGAACAAGAAGAATTCAAAGAGCCACCTAAAGGTTCATTACTTTACAGGCTATGGCCACATATTCAGATCAAAGAAGAGGCCAGAGAAATTGCCCAAACAGCATTACTTAAAAAGGAATGTATTTACCGACTACCAATGGCTCAAAAAATGCCTTTAGCACTCGATAAAGCCTTTGAGGAACAAAGGATGGCACAAAGCCTTGATCAGAATATACCCCAAGCGACGGATTTTACTTTTCGCGCAGCCGGTATTGTTTTTCATCGATTAATGCAAAGTCAATCTATTAGTAAATCAATTGATACTCAGGCAATAGAATTAGCCTTGAAAAGACAAGGGTTGCATGGTGTTCACTTGAATACTGCCTTGCAATTGGTAGAGCAAGGTGCTCAAAATTGTTTTAATTGTGAAAAAGGGCAGTGGATTATTTCAAAGGCACATTCGGATAGAAGAGCAGAATGGCAGCTTTCTGTGCAATCTGCCAAAGGTATTGACAACATTATTATTGATTGTGCATTTGTAGATGAACATGATGTGAGATGGATTATCGATTTCAAATTAACGCACCATCACAGTTTTTCAGAGAGTGACTTAAAAACAGAAACTGAAAAATATCGTCCTCAGCTTGAAAAATATAAACGTGTCCTTGTGAAGCTTGAAAAGAGGGAAATAAAATGTGCGTTGTATTTCCCCTTAGCAAAGATAATGTACGAATATAATTGAGGATTTGTAGAAGGGAACGATTAATGACGACCTCAAAAAAACTCACTGTGGCTATTTCTTCGCGTGCTTTATTTGATTTAGATGAAAGCAACCTTATTTACGAGACGCAAGGACTTGAAGCTTATCGTGAGCATCAGTTAGCAAATGAAAAGAACCCTTTACTGCCAGGTGCCGCATTCCCTTTGGTGCAAAAATTCTTAAAATTAAATGAAGCAAACGAAGAAGAACCTTTGGTTGAAGTCTTATTGATTTCTCGTAATACGGCTGATACGGGGCTTCGTATTTTTAATTCATTACGTCATTACGGTTTAGAAGTGATACGGGCAGCATTTGCAGGAGGGAGAAGTCCTTACGCTTATGCCAAGGCCTTCAAAGCAGACTTATTTTTATCTTTAAATCCAGATGATGTAAAAAATGCGCTCAATAATGGTTTGGCTGCAGCAACTATTTGGCCGGAATGTCATCATTATAATGACTCTGACTCTTTAAACATTGCCTTTGATGGTGATGCGGTATTATTTTCTGATGAGGCAGAGCGTATTTATAAATCACAAGGCTTAAAAGCTTTCAACGAATCTGAAAAAAATGCAGCGGTTTTTCCCCTGGCACCAGGGCCTTTTAAAGGCTTTTTGGCTGCAATGCATCGCTTACAACAACACAATAATCTTGCTATCCCTATTCGAACAGCTTTAGTGACGGCTCGTTCAGCTCCTGCGCATGAGAGGGTAATTCATACGCTACGTGAGTGGGGTATACGTATTGATGAGTCTTTATTTTTAGGTGGTTTAGCCAAGGGTGAATTTTTAGCCGCATTTAAAGCAGATATCTTTTTTGATGATCAAAAAACCCATTGTGACAATGCCAGTGCGCAGGTTACATCTGGCCATGTGCCATTTGGCGTTGCTAATGAAAGTTAATTTTCTTACAATTCCCAAAAGCATCTTATAGGTATGTTTGGATGATGACTCAAATGCTTCCCAGAGACTGGATTGCGGATAAAGATGTCATTGATGCCTGTCTTAGACAAGATATTGCTGCATTAAGGCAATACGCTCGCTGGGGCGTCAATTTTAATAAAATCCGTGATGAAAATGGTGAGCCCTTGCTTCATCTTGCCATTTTGGCTAATAAAGTGAATAGCTTTAATACCTTAGTGAGTTTTGGTCTTGATCTAGACATTAAAAACAAGAAAGAGGGAGCATCCGCACTTAATCTTGCGGCAACCACCAATAAAATTCAATTTGTGAAAATTCTGCTTGAAAAAGGCGCCGATGTGAATAGCCGTGCTGATGATGGCTTTACACCGCTCAATAATGCCGTTTTATACAAGCATTTTAATGTAGTGAATACACTGTTAAGCTCATCGATGCTTGACGTTAATATCCCCACACATAAAAAAACACCTGCGATTTATTATGCATTTTATTACCAGCGAATGGATATCGTAAAAGCGATAATCAAGCATCACAGTTTTGATTTAAACTTTCATCTTGCTTTATTAAATGATTCTTCTGCTTATCGTATCAAAGAACATTTGATGACTTTTGCCAGTGATGAACAAAAAGCCTTTATAGATGCTTTTCAAAAAGCGAAAGTATTTGGTCTAAAATATGATTTGAGCACCTGTTTACAATATAAAAACTTGAATATGCATGAATTTGCTTGCTTCAGATTAGAAGGCTATGCGAATCGTCTGGGCGCAAAAGCAATGTGGGATTCTTTTCAAAATTTTTACCATACCATAGTTCAAGAGCTGCCTTTGCCTGATTGGGCACTCAATACCTTTGTACATGTCAATGAGGCTTTAGCATTTAGCGCAAGTGTTTTTGAAGCAAGCGCTTACATGAATAAAATTGAACGTGCTGAGGTTGTTCTTATTCCCTCAGGATGGGAGCGACATACCATTGCATTTGTTATTCACGATAATATGCTCTATCGCTGTAACAGAGGTCATCTTAGTGATGATATTCATGGTGTAGAAGAATTTGTTATTACTAAACCACATAATTTAAATGTGCAAATTATTGAACATATGTTGAATGCCCAAGGAACATCACAGTATTTGCAAGAAGATATTATTAACATACTAGGTTTGCAAAAAGTAGGTGATATTGAAAATCCACCTCAATTGGTTGGCAATTGTGTTTGGACTTCCTTAGAGGCAGGGTTGGAAGCAGCCTTAGTTGCGAATTTTGTAGATGAAGGCCTTAATAGACCATTAGCACATGAGCTTGCCAAACAGAGCTTTTTAGTATGGGAAAATTTTGATCTCAATCATACTTTAAAAGACTTGGTTGATAACCCTGCTTTTTTTAAAAATGAAGAAATTTATGATGATTTAATTATCAATGCCTTAAAAGCACATCATGATCCTAAAAATGAAGGGGATATAAAAAGAGGCGTCGTGATTTTAGAAGAGCTATCAGATCCTTTTGTGCTTGAGACATTTTATAATGAGATTGGTCGAGATGTATTAAAGTATGCGCCCTTAAGCTATCAGACAATCAGCTATATGCAGCCTTTTCATAATATAACACCTCAGAACGATGTTCCCTTTAGCGCCAGAAAATTAGCTGAAGTAAAAGAATACTATCAATTCTTGAAGACATGTGACAATTATCGACAACAGGTAGGGGACGTTTTAAAAATAAGTGATATATTGAGTGTTTCAAACACGAGTCCCCTTCAGAAGATTTTTGAAGTCTTTATGCCATCTCAAGCTAAGGAACTTGAACCACAAGGATCGCTTATATTTGATCAAATCCTCTCAGGATTAATGCCTGAACCAGAACCTGCACTGTATGTCATTTAGCATATGTGGCTAAAAGCAACATGAGCCCGGCGGTAAATCCCCAGATATTTTTTTGTTCAAAATTGAGCTCATAATAATGGTAGGGAAATGGGGCACTTTTATCCACGCGTTGATAGAGTAGGCTATCAAAGGCTATACGAATAGGCACTTCGAATATTTCTTGCACTTCTTCAAGTGAGGCTTTGGGCATAACAGGGGATTGGATAATACCCACATAGGGTTTGATAAGATAACCACTATAAGAAGGCCAATGACCTAAATCTGACACAATGGTTATTTGATCTTTTGTTATTCCTATTTCCTCTTGGGTTTCTCTTAAGGCACATTCAAGCGCATCTTCATGCTGTTCTTGTTTACCACCAGGAAAGCTGATTTGCCCTGCATGCGCTAAAAGATGTTTTGCTCTTAAGGTAAGGAGTAGACTTGCACTATGTTGGTGCAAAATAATGGGCACAAGTACCGCAGCAGGGATAAGATCAGGTTGTTGCTGGGGAATATATAAGGGAATATCAGTTGCCAGAAGCTTGAGAGCTTGATAAGTTTGAAATGCGCTTTGTCTTTGCAATTTTTCAATAAGCTTGTTAACTATGGCTATTTCATTCATAGGACACCCAAGATAATTACACTTTAGCATAACACAGGAATATCTCATTTTGTTATTAGAAATCAAAAACTTAACAAAAACATATCGCGATGTGGTGGCTGTGGATGGCATTAGTTTTAGTTTGCCTCAAGGTGTTTGCCTTGGCTTATTGGGCCCCAATGGAGCAGGCAAAACAACCACAATTGAAATGATTGAAGGTTTAATCAAACCAACGTCTGGCGAGATTTTCTTTAAAGGACAGCCAATTAATGATGATTTTAAACGTTATGCAGGTATTCAACTACAGCATACCGCTTTGCAGGATTTCATTACTGTTAAAGAAAATTTGATATTGTTTAAAGCGCTTTATGAAAGTAAGGCAGATATTGATGAGATTATCTGCTTATGTGGTTTACAAGAATTTGCTGGTAGAGAGCCGCGAAAAATTTCCGGCGGACAACGCCAGCGTTTATTGTTGGCTTTAGCGATAATTAATCAGCCAGAATTATTGATACTTGATGAGCCAACTGTTGGGCTTGATCCCCAAGCACGTCATAATTTTTGGAAGCTAATCGACCAAATCAAAAAGCAGTCCACAACAATTATATTAACGACCCACTATATGGAAGAAGCGTCGCTCTTATGTGATGAATTAGTCATCATCGATCACGGTAAGGTCATAGCCAATGGCACACCCAGCGGTCTTATTGCCCAGAAATTCTCAAATTATCAAATACGATTACCTAAGAATGGTACAAAGCTACCAAGCAGCATATCTTATCAAGAGAATGGAGATTATCTTGTGATTGAGTCCCAAGATGTTGAAGCCATTTTAAGGCAGTTGCTAGAAGCAAAAGTCTCACTAGAAGGGATCTCTATTCAAGAGCACAATTTAGAAGATTTATTTTTGCATTTAACGGGCCATCAGCTGAGAGAATAAATGAATAAAATATTAGCTTTAACACACGTTCGAAATTTAGAATTTGTACGTGATAAAGAAGGGATGACCTGGAATCTCTTTGTGCCCTTATTTTTGCTGTTTGCCTTACAATTAATTTTCAGCGGCACACACAAACCTTTGTTTAACATAGGCATCATTGGCAGCTCACCAGAGCATATAGCACAAGACGAAACTATTTTATCTTTACCCAATGTCAAATATCACTATTTTAGTGATGTAAATAAAGCCAAAAAACAGCTTGAACAGCATCAGCTTGAATTATTAATCAGCACAGAACATGGACAGGAAAGTTATTGGGTAAATCAATACTCAGATAAAAGTGAATTTTTGGCGCATTTGATTAAAACGCAGCACCCTACCTTAAAACAGCAGGAATCTAATGGCGCCCCTTTGCGATATGTTGATTGGGTTTTACCAGGGGTCCTAGCGATTAACATGATGTATAGCTGCCTCTATGGTATTGGCTATGGCATTATACGTTACCGTCGTATGGGCTATTTAAAACGTCTGCACTCCACGCCTTTAAAGCCTTTTGAATTCTTGAGTGCACAAGTACTATCTCGCTTGTTAATTACCCAAGTAGTTGTCAGCCTTATCTTTTTAGGTTGTTGGCTGCTCTTTTCTCCTCGTATCGAAGGCAGTTTGTGGCAGCTCTTATGTTTATCAATATTAGGGGCATTAGCTTTAATAAGCGTTGCCTTGTTAGTTTGTTCAAGAGGGCAAAGTGAAGAGCTGTCGCGTGGGCTTTTAGAAATGGCGGCATGGCCCATGTTGATGTTATCGGGTGCTTTTTTTACTTTAGAAGAAGCTCATCCTTTCTTAAAAATGTTGGCAAATTGTTTGCCCCTAACCCATATCATTTCATGTGCGCGAGATATCCTGTTATACGGTACAACCTGGTCAGAACTTAGCATGCGTTTTTTAATGCTGATGTGCATGACGCTTATTTTATTCATATTGGCATCCCTGATGTTTCGCTGGCAAAGCAATGAATAAGTTGTCCACCTAATTTTAAGCATGTGCGCTCAGTCATATCCCGCCGAAGCTTGAGCGCAGGCCGATGCATATTTATCCATTTTGATTGCATAATATCCCACTTTGTGCTTAAATTAGTCGATTAGATTAGACGACCTACACGCCTTTTGGGGAGCCTGACATGACAACAACTAAAAAGTTTCTTGGTGTTTTTTCGCTTGCTTTGATTAACGTTGCTGCGATTGTCAGCTTAAGAAATCTCTCTTTTATGGTGGAATATGGCTTTGCAGCCATTCTCTTTTATCTTGCTGCGGCTTTGTTATTTTTTATCCCAACCGCTTTAGTCTGCGCAGAGCTCGCTACAGCTTGGCCAGAGGCAATTGGTATTTATGGTTGGGTGGCCAGAGCCTTTGGGCCACGACTTGGTTTTTTTGCGCAATGGATGAATTGGATGTTTTCTATTGCTTCCTTTCCAACGGTTTTAACCTTCTTAGCGGCAACGATTGCTTATCTAATAGATCCCACTTTAGCGCAGAACAAACACTTTATGTTTTTTAGCATCGTTGGGATATTTTGGATCTTAACCTTACTCAACTTCTTGGGCATGAAAACATCAGCCTTGGTTTCTACGGTAGGCGCATTTTTAGGCACCGTTATTCCAGGACTTCTCATTATTGTCTTAGCCGGCATTTGGTTACTCATGGGTAAGCCTGTTGAGCTTGATGTTTCAGCTAGTGCGCTGATGCCAGATTTATCTTTAGGTAATGTAGTGTTCTTTGGCGCTGTGGTTTTAGGACTCGCAGGTATGGAAATGTCTGCTTTCTATGCCAATGAAACTGAAGATCCCAAAAAGGTTTATCCAAAAGCGATATTGCTCTCAACTATCTTGATTTTAGGGATCTCCATTTTAGGCTCTTTAGCCATGGCAGTGGTAGTGCCCAAAATCAGTATTGTTTCTGGTGTGATGCAAGTCTTTAATGTTTTCTTTAATGATTTTGGCATGGGATGGGCTGTAAAACTTATCGCTTTTATGGCAATGGTAGGCTCTTTTGCTGGCAATAACACTTGGATAATTGGCCCCGCTAAAGGCCTGCATCATGCCCTTGAAACAGGCGCGATGCCAAAATGGTTATCCAAGAAAAATAAACAGGATCAACCGGTCGCCATTTTGATTGCACAAGCAACCTTAGGCACCTTATTGGCTTTGGCCTTTTTTGTCATGCCTTCTGTTGAGGTGGCTTTTTGGTTGGTAACGGCTATTACAACCCAATTTGCGATGGCGATGTATGTTTTAGTCTTTGCCGCAGCCATTAAACTCAGAATAACGCATCCTGATGCAAACAGACCTTACAAAATCCCGGGTGGCTTTCCAAGCCTCATGTTAATTGCAGGCAGTGGTATTGTCGTGTGTTTACTCAGCTTTGGTTTGGCTTTTATACCCCCTGATCAATTTAAAAATAGCTTAGCCCTTCATCATTTATTTATCTTCGAAGGCTATTTGATTGCTGGTCTGGTTCTGTTCAGCTTGCCACCCTTGTTATGTCATAAGAAGGGTAGTTAAGTAGTTAAACAACATTAGAATATGTTCTCGTGGTTGTGAAGCCTAAGCCGTTATAGAATAGGCTTACACAGCCACGTTAAGGAACAAAGCATCGATGAAGGATCATCATCCCGGGCTCAAACTACGTCAAGCCATTCAAAACGAAAAACCTTTACAGATCCCAGGCGTTATCAATCCCTATGCGGCCAAGCTTGCCCAAAGCGCAGGCTTCAAAGCACTTTATCTTTCAGGTGCAGGCGTTGCTAATGCCAACTTTGGCATGCCTGATCTAGGCATGACCTCCTTAAATGATGTGCTTTATGTCGTTGAAAATACAGTTAATGCTACCGACTTACCCTTGTTAGTGGATGCAGACACCGGTTGGGGAAGCCCCTTAAATGTGAAACGTAGCATTAAGCTTTTATCCCAAGCTGGGGCTGCTGGTGCACATATTGAAGATCAAACAGAGGCCAAACGCTGTGGGCATCGTCAAGGCAAACAATTAGTCAGCACCCAAGAAATGATTGTAAAAATTAAAGCAGCCTTAGATGGTCGTGCTGATGACTCTTTCTTAGTGATGGCAAGAACAGATGCAATCGCTGTAGAAGGTGAAGAAGCCGCCCTTAAGCGCGCGCTAAGCTATCAAGCAGCCGGGGCTGATGCCATCTTTGTTGAAGCGCTTACCAGCTTAGAACAATGTGCAAAATTCTGCAAAGCCTTATCGATTCCGGTGCTTGCCAATATTACCGAATTTGGTAAAACCCCTATGTTTACTAAAGATGAGCTCGCCAAAGCAGGTGTATCGTTAATTCTCTATCCTTTAAGTGCTTTTCGCGCGATGAATGCTGCTGCGCTTAGAGTTTATAACACTATTCGTCAACATGGCACCCAAGAATCAGTGCTTGATATGATGCAAACGCGCAAAGATTTATACCAGTTTTTAAATTATGAACAATATGAGCAAGCAGTAGATGAGTACAACCAACTAATGGAGCATGAGCATGACGGTAAGTAAAGGAGGCGGTTTAGCAGGCGTTGTTGCAGGTCAAACCGCGATATGCACAGTAGGCCACACTGGCAGCAGTTTACATTATCGTGGATACTCGGTTGTTGATTTAACAGCCCGTGCTACTTTTGAAGAAGTAGCATATTTATTAATCTATGGTTCATTGCCAACTTCACAAGAATTAAAACAATATAAACAAAAACTCAAATCATTGCGCGGTTTGCCACCCCAAATGACGGCAGTGCTTGAAAGCATGCCAGCTTCAACACACCCTATGGATGTGCTTAGAACAGCTTGTTCGCTTTTAGGAACATTAGAGCCAGAAAATAAAGAACACAACTCCAAAGATATCGCTGACAGACTATTGGTATTATTTCCTGCAGCCTTATTGTATTGGCATCACTTTCACTTATCAGGTCAGCGTTTAGATGTAATGATAGATTTTCATTCTCTTGCTGAGTATTTTTTAAAGTTATTACATGGCAAGCAATTTGATAGTTCAGCTGTATTATCGCGACTCATGATTAAAACAATGGATATATCACTAATCCTTTATGCTGAACATGAATTTAATGCCTCCACTTTTGCAGCAAGGGTGTGCACGGCGACTTTATCGGATATCTATTCTGCCCTTACTGCTGCTATTGGCACATTAAGAGGCCCCTTACATGGTGGTGCCAATGAAGCGGCAATGGCGCTGGTTGAACAATATGACTCAGCGGATGCAGCAGAAAAAGGCCTTTTGAAAAAATTAGAAAACAAAGAACTTATCATGGGTTTTGGTCATCGCGTATATACGGTGAACGATCCACGCTCGGATATTATCAAAACGCAATCAAAAGCCTTAAGTGATATGTTGGGCGATAAAAAACTCTTTTCGGTTTCTGAGCGCATTGAAAGACTCATGTGGGATCAAAAGAAATTATTCCCAAATTTAGATTTTTATAGCGCAACGGCCTATCATTTCTGCGGGATCCCAACCAGCATGTTTACGCCTATTTTTGTTATATCACGCACCACCGGTTGGGTTGCGCATTGCATTGAACAACGCAGCAATAATAAATTGATTAGGCCTTCAGCAGATTATATCGGCCCAGAACCACAATCATTTGTGGCAATCGAAGATCGCTAATTTTGAGGTAAAGATGACAAGCCAAGCAAACATACGTCCGCCTTTTGATAGTGCCTTACAAAGTCTTGCAGATTATATTGTCGATACGCCTATTAACAGCCAAAGCGCTTTTGAAACGGCAAAATATTGTTTAATCGATAGTATAGGGTGCGCCATTTTGGCGCTATCTTATCCTGCTTGCACCAAATTGTTAGGTCCTGTGGTCAGTGGTATGTCTATCGAACAAGGAGCGCGTGTGCTTGGCACCTCCTTTGAATTAGATCCCCTAAAAGCAGCTTTTGATACTGGCACACTCATTCGTTGGTTGGATTACAATGACACTTGGTTAGCCGCTGAATGGGGGCATCCTTCAGATAATTTAGGCGCGCTACTCGCTGTCATGGATTTTATGGCAAGAAGGCCGCATGAATATCCACAGGCGAAAGTAAGCATCAAAGATCTTTTAGACGCCATGATCCGCGCCTATGAAATTCAAGGCATTTTGGCACTTGAAAATAGTTTCAATCAAGTTGGGCTTGATCATGTTGTATTAGTGAAGGTCGCCAGTTGTGGGGTCGCTACTAAACTGCTGGGTGGGAAT
Organism: Uncultured Candidatus Berkiella sp.; assembly: GCA_964496435.1. Lineage (GTDB taxonomy): Bacteria > Pseudomonadota > Gammaproteobacteria > Berkiellales > Berkiellaceae > Berkiella. The sequence goes on along the minus strand of CAZBZP010000007.1, from coordinate 72,012 downwards.
AAAGAGCAAATATTAGCAGCCTTATCCCAAGCTTGGATTGATGGCCAAAGTTTACGCACCTATCGTCATGCACCTAATACAGGTTCGCGTAAATCATGGGCAGCAGGGGATGCGAGTAGCCGTGGATTGCGTTTAGCGATGATGACCCTACAAGGTGAGATGGGTTACCCTTCAGCCTTAACAGCAAAACAATGGGGCTTTCAAGATGTTCTCTTTAAAGGAAAGTCACTTTCTTTTGCCAGAAAACTAGAAAGCTATTGTATGGAAAATATTTTATTCAAAATTGCTTATCCTGCAGAGTTTCACGCACAGACAGCGGTAGAATGTGCGCTTAAATTACATGAGGCATGCAAGGGAAGAATAAGTGAAATTGAAAAAATAGAGATTTCCACCCATCAAGCAGCTATGCGCATTATCAATAAAACGGGCCCCTTACATAACCCCGCAGATAGAGATCATTGTCTTCAATATATGGTGGCCTGCGCCCTGATTGATGGCACATTGACAGCTGATTCTTATGAAGAAAAGCGGGCGAGCGACTCACAAATTGATCAAGTACGCGACAAAATGCAAGTGAGTGAAAATCCTCAATACAGTAAGGATTATTTAGACGCAGATAAGCGCTCTATAGCCAATCGTTTAGAAATCACCTTTAATGATGGCAGCATAATCACTGAAGAATGCGAATATCCCTTAGGGCACAAACGTCGACGTAGTGAAGGTATACCTTTATTATGGGAAAAATGTGAGAAAAACTTGTTAACGCATTTTGATAAAGCAAAAACAGAACAGTTGATTGCATTATTCAAAAATGATGCAAAGCTCTTAGATATGAAGGTCTCTGATTTAGTGAGCATTTTAGTCAATTAGCGTATATGCAGCCAAAGCGATTGAACTAAAAGTGGGCATTAGCATCTAATTAAATAGTATAGTTAAAGTACTATTGGGTGGTGCTATGCCAACACCAGGGATCCTCAATGTTAGTGAAGAAGAATGGCGGGATGCAAAAGCATTTTTTGAGCGTCAGCGCAGCCTTCCTCAAAATCAAAGACAAGCCAAGATGCCTAGACCACAAGGCTCTCAAACACAACATTCCTTTATAGAAATTCCAGGTAATCCCCCTCAAATATTTGCCATGGCTAATACCAAAAGTTTTGAAGAAAAGCAGGGTTACCTTGGTGCAGGTGGTTTTGGTAAGGTAAAAGTGGTTCAAAATGAAAATGGCGAAAATTTTGCAGTTAAAGTTGAGGGCAGAGGGCTAAGAGGTGAGCAAGATGCAGAAGCCAGAATCGCCAAAATCTGTGGTCTTTATATAGGGGAGGCACAAAGAAAACTACAAACTAAATTTAAAGGCTCTGATACAAAACTTTATACCGTAATGCAATTAGTAAAAGGAAAAGATTTAGAAAAACATCTTCTTGTGTCATCCAAGGATGTACAATTAACGCAAACCCAACAGCTTGTTGCCGCATTTAGAGCATGTAAGGCTATTGATGAATTACATGAAAAAGGGATTATACATGCTGATATTAAATCAGCAAACCTCATGGCTGATATAAACGGTCATGCAGTGGTGGTATCTGCGATAGATTATGGGCTATCTATGCAGCTGCCAGCAGCTGGAGAGCAAGTAGTGATGGATTATCGCAAAGGCACTGATATGTTTATGGCGCCAGAATTGAATTCCAAGGACAACGCGAAGGTTCCCTTTTCCTGTGCCTCAGATATTTATGCTTTAGGTATGACATTTCGATTAGATTTCAAAATTCCACAAGAAATATGGTTTCATATGTTAGAACCTAACCCCGCACAACGTCCTGAGTTGAGAACGGTCATGCTCAATATTGCTATTGAATTGAACAGCCAAATGAGAAAAAACCCGGCATTAGCAAAAGAATTAGCGCCTATACTTGAAGAAATGGGAACGATACTCGATAAAAAACCGCAACAACCCAGTCCTTTTTTGCAACATTTGCATCACTTTGTTGAGGCGCAAAATCTTAATAAACAACCAGGGAAGTTTAAGGTGCAAAATGTTGATGAACTTCTTAGATTAGCAGTATTTCACGCCAAAAGAGGTCCTAATGGTGATAAAGCATGGTTGCCCGAGCCACATGAAATGGAGCAAGTCAAAGCGCTTATACAAAAAGCACAACAAAATGCAAATCCGAGTAGCTTTATGACAAATAAACATTTAAAAGAAAGTGTTAAAGAATTTAATAAAGTGCTAAATAATCAACCAAAAGTTGATCAAGAATCTGTGCGATTCAAAAAGCCTTTAGATAATCAGTTGTCTACTTATAAAAATGCCATTATTCATAAGAAAGAAGCAAAGGGATTTTTTGCAAAATTAAGCAGTAATAAAACACCAAAGCAAGTTGAACCGCGTAGCAAAAAGCAGCGAAATATTTAATCCCCTTATCCTTTATTTAGCGTAAACGTCGTTTAATGCCAGTGATCACCATTAATTTGGTTGCAATTTCTTCGATGGATAAATCAGTTGAGCTTAAGTAGGGGATACCTTCTTGATCAAAAATATGTTCAACGACCTTAACCTCGTGTTCGCATTGCGCTAGCGTTGCATAACGGCTGTCAGGGCTTCTACCTGTTCTAATTGCATGTAAACGTTTAGCATCAATGGTGAGACCAAAAAGTTTTGAATGATGAGCGCGCAAGGCTTTGGGTAATGCACCGCCTTCCAGATCTTCTTCAGTAAGGGGATAATTTGCAGCCCTTATGCCAAATTGCATGGCTAAATATAAACTGGTTGGTGTTTTACCACAGCGAGAAACACCAATTAAAATCACATCTGCTGAGTCATAGCCATTGGTGCGTGCGCCATCATCATAATTCAAAGCAAAATCAACGGCACCAATACGTGCATTATAAGCATGGCTTACACCATGGCTTTTACCCATGATACTGACTGAATGTGTGCTAAATTCATCTTCAAGTGTGGGGATAAAGGTTTGGAAAAAGTCGAGATAGCAGCAATTGCTGCCCTGCAGTATTCTTCGGATTTCCTGATTGACTATCGTGGCAAAAACAATCGGTTTATGTCCATCAGCTGAGATACTGGTGTTAATTCGATTTGTGGCATCAGTGGCTTTTTCGATAGAATCAACAAATGGTAAAGTGATTTGGGTAAAGTGAATACCTTCAAATTGTGAAAGTAAACTTAAACCAAGGTTTTCAGCCGTTATACCGGTTCTATCAGAGATGAAAAAGACGACGCGTCGTTTCATATACTCTTTCCATTTTCCATTTATGCATTGTTGCCTATGCTCTTTCACCCCAGTTATGTACCAAAGCGTACACGCCTGGGGATTCATTCGCTTGGCGCCTCGCCTAAATGTAAAATGGTTCGAGTATAATGTACAAAATATTTTTTAAATTTTAGGTGTTTATTGGAGGCAGCATGTCAGTAGAGGCAGATATTAAAGTCGGATATGTTATCCCATTTAGCAAGCTAAGCATCAAAGATGTGGAGAAAGTAGGTGGTAAGAACGCTTCCTTAGGTGAGATGATATGTAACCTCACTGCGGTTGGTGTGAAAGTCCCCAATGGTTTTGCAACCACCAGCTTTGCCTATCGTGAATTTTTGAAACAAAACGGCCTCACTGAAGAAATATACGATTTACTCAAAGATTTGGATGTCGATAACGTTAGCCTTCTTAAAAAAACAGGTCAGCGCATACGGGAACGTATTATCGATTCTCCTTTTCAATCTGAATTAATTGACGCGGTTCACGCAGCTTATGAAGAATTATGTCAAGGTGATGAATTTTGCGCTGTCGCCGTGCGCTCATCTGCCACAGCTGAAGATTTACCTGAAGCGTCCTTTGCAGGTCAGCAAGAAACATTTTTAAATATTCGTGGCTTAGATAATATCTTAAGCGCCATGAAGCATGTGTTTGCTTCTCTTTTCAACGACAGAGCCATTGCCTATCGTGTTCATCATGGTTTTGATCACAGTCAGATTGCGCTTTCTGTTGGTATTCAAAAGATGATCAGAAGTGATTTGGCCAGTAGCGGGGTCATGTTCAGCTTAGATACCGAATCTGGTTTTAAAGATGTTGTGTTTATCACCTCAAGCTATGGGCTAGGTGAAATGGTGGTTCAAGGGGCCGTCAATCCAGATGAATTTTATGTGCACAAGCCAACGCTCAATGCTAAAAGACCTGCCATTGTTCGTCGAAATTTAGGCTCTAAACAAGTCAAAATGGTTTATGTAGATGAAAGTGTTGCCCCTGGCAACCATGCGGCAGTGACCAAAGAAGATGTTTCTGAGAATGACAGAGCTCATTTTTCATTAACAGATTCTGAGGCGCAAGCTTTAGCAGAACAAGCCATTATCATTGAAAAGCACTATGGCCGCCCCATGGATATTGAATGGGCTAAAGATGGTCTTGATAATCAAATTTATATTGTTCAAGCACGTCCTGAAACAGTAAAAAGTCGCGCTAAATCTCAAGTAATGGAACGTTATCATTTACAAAAAGAAAGTAAGGTTTTAATCGAAGGCCGTAGTATTGGTCAGCGCATTGGGGCGGGCACTGCCAGAATCATCAAAGACATTGAAGAAATGGATAAATTGCAGCCGGGTGATGTTTTAATTGCAGATATGACCGACCCTGATTGGGAACCGATTATGAAACGTGCTGCTGCTATTGTCACCAATCGTGGTGGGCGTACTTGCCATGCAGCCATCATTGCGCGTGAACTTGGGATCCCTGCCGTTGTTGGCACGCATAATGCCACCAAAGAAATCATCGATGGCACTGAGGTCACCGTCAGTTGTGCCCAAGGCGATGTGGGGTTTGTTTATGAAGGCAAATTACCATTTGAAATAAAGAAGATAGAATTAGGCAATATGCCAGCTATTCCCTTTAAAATAATGATGAATGTCGCTAATCCTGATAGGGCCTTTGATTTTCAATCGCTCCCCAATGCAGGTATTGGATTGGCGCGTTTAGAATTTATTATCAGTCAAATGATTGGTGTGCATCCTAATGCTTGTTTACAATTTGATACTTTAGATGAAAAGCTTAAAAATCAAATTGCAAAGCGTTGCCAAGGTTATGCAAACCCAAGGGCTTTTTATGTTGAAAAATTGATTGAAGGGATCTCAACCCTTGCTTGTGCATTTCATCCCCATAAAGTGATTGTGCGTTTCTCAGATTTTAAATCCAATGAATACGCCAATTTGTTGGGAGGCGATAAATTTGAGCCCAAAGAAGAAAATCCCATGATAGGCTTTCGAGGCGCATCTCGTTATGCTGCGCCCAGCTTTAAAGCTTGTTTTGCTTTGGAATGTGAGGCTATTCGTTATGTACGTGAAACAATGGGGCTCAGCAATGTTGAAGTGATGATTCCCTTTGTGCGTACAGTGGATGAAGCAATGAGCGTGCTTGAAGTCATGGCAGAAAATGGCCTGAAAAGAGGTGATGCTGGTTTACGTGTCATCATGATGTGTGAATTGCCTTCAAATGCTATTTTAGCAAATGAATTTCTGAACCTTTTTGATGGTTTCTCCATCGGATCTAACGATTTAACACAGCTAACCTTAGGTTTAGACAGAGACTCTGGTATCGTGGCGGGCTCTTTTGATGAGCGCAATGCCGCTGTTAAATACCTCATGGAAAAAGCCATTCAAGAGTGTAAAAAACAAGGAAAATATATCGGAATTTGCGGTCAAGGTCCTTCTGATCACCCTGATCTTGCCTTATGGTTGGTAGAGCAGGGTATTGATAGTGTTTCCTTAAATCCTGACACCGTATTAGAAACATGGCTATTTTTAGCCAAATCCCTACATGACAAATAATGAATTCTGATTCTGTATGTTTTTGCTACATTTGTGTTAACTTGCTTGATTGGTGCCATAGAAGAGTTATAATCAATGCCTCCGACTATAACTCAGGTGGCGCAAGTGATACGAAGTCCAGGTGAAATAGAAGATATTATCCCAGCAAAACGTAAAAAATTAGAAGAAGAACCAGAAAGTGAGGGAATAATTAGCTTAACTTCACAGGGCATAGCTAATGAAGAGCTTCTATCCTCATTAAGCGTTGTAGAGGCGCAGGATTTAGTTCAAGAACATGAAGACAATTTTCTGCCACCAGAGGTTTTTCAACGTATCGTTAATTTTGTCTCCAGTTTTTCTCAATATGGCTTATACAGAGTTTCCTCTGTAAGCAAGAAATGGAAGTTATTAGCCCCAACAGCACCGCCAATACAGTTTGAGAAGCTATTAAGAGAATGTTTGGAAGACGGTGGAAAAAGTGCTATTCATTTTTTAGCGCATAAAAGCTGCGGCACTCATTTCACGCATGCCCAAATACTGTCTCTTTGTGGCACTCATATAGATTTTTCTAAATATTTATTAGCAGATTTAGCCGAATTCGGATTTTGGTCTGAGGACGATTTAATCCAACTAAGCCAACATTATGAGGAAGTCGCTCATGCGCTAATTGATAATGAGAAATTATTTGATCAATGTAACAACCATCGATACCTTATTGGTGAAAACCATTATAGCGTGGCGCAACGGCTTATTAGCTTCTATGCGCAAGAAGAAGTAGCTGACACAGATGAAATAATATCAATTGTCAAAAATCATGTTGATATGGTATTAGATTTTCTTGAAAGTGAAGCATTTCAATTGAGCGCTGATGATGTCATAGAACTTAGTGTGAGTCATCCGGAGGTTGGATTATACGTACTAAGCACAGCTCAATTATTAAACAAATTTGACAACAGAGAGTTAGTGGAACTAGGTCTGGGTCATGAAAGTGTTGCGCTCGAAATTCTAAAAAAACATGCGGACAAAATAGGCGATGAAGATATCATTGAGCTTATAGCATTTAATGAAAGAGTAGCTTTGTGTGTCTTGGGGGAGCCAAGCTTACTTGACCGTTTATCCCTAGATGACCTAGCGATGATAGGTTACTTTCATCCTTCCTTAATTGAAAGCATTTGGGAAAGATTCAAACCAGCTAATACCATGTCGATGTCGCAATTAGCTTACTTTGGGCAAAATTATAAAATTGCCATGAGAATTTTGGATAAATTAAATGATGAACATTTTTATGCCAAAATGATAAAAAATAATGAATTAGCTAATATAGGTTCTCGATTGGCTATCTTAGGAAAATTTGATGCGCGTGTTGCTTTTCGGATCTTAGAAACACCACTATGGCGAAGTTTTTTAGCCGCCAAGGATTTAGTTGTTTTAGGGAGTATTGTTGAATCTATCGCAATGAGGATAATTACTGATCCTGAATTATCACAACATCTTGATGGATTTCAATTGGCAGAATTAGCTATGAATCACAAGAATGTTGCTATGAATATCCTTAATAATCCAGCGCAGGTAGCAAAATTGAATGGTGTAAATTTAAAGAGAATTGGTCTGGTTCACAGTGAGGTTGCTAAAACAATTTTGCAAAGGGAGGCGCTTGCACAACAATTAGATGTACTCGCATTATGCCAGTATGCATATAGGCACCCCGGTGTTAGTGCATTATTACTAGATACGCCTTACTTGAGAACTTTGGTTGAACTTAATTCATCGCCTGAAATGAATATTGCCCTTTTAGAAAAAAGAAGAAGTTTTGTAAAGCATATACACGAAAAAGCATATCAGTATTATAAGGAACATTATGCTGAGGATCTTTATCCTCGAAGCGCCATAAAGCCTTAAGCTTTTGTGAGCCAAGGATTTGCGTGTACGTGCGTGATATATGTACTTGAACAATGTTCAAATTATGTAGACGTGGCCTTTAACAAGGCCTAGTTGAGCAACTATTACATTTATTTTTGCTACATTTGTGCTAACTTACTAGAATTGTGTCATAAAAATGGTTACAATGCGGCAACTTTTAATTATGACTTAGGTGGCTCAATTGATACGCAGTCCGGGCGAAATAGAAGGAATACCTTCAGCAAAACGTAAAAAATTACAAGAAGAATCAGAACAGCTAGCACTAGGCGCACCTACAACACTTGGCTTAGACAAGAATCAGATCCTTGCTCAATTACATGAAACACTTGAACAAAGTCCAACACAAAATAATCAACTAATTGATCCACCGCCAGAAATTTGGCTATCTATTTTATCCTTTGTGCCAAGTTATTTACGTTTTGGTTTGAAAAAAATTTCATCGGTATGTGAAGCTTGGCGATCGTTAGTGTGGGCCTTGCCAAGCGCGCAATTTGATGAGCTATTGAGAGATAGTCTAGCTGATGGCGGTAAAGGCGCAATTTATTTATTAGCGCATAAAAGCGCTAGTGCAAATCTAACACACGCCCAAATAATGTCTTTATGTGGAGCACATAAAGAATTTGCCAATTTGATATTAGCTGATGAGGCAGTCTTGGATTTTTGGACAGAGGAAGATTTAAGTATTCTGAGCCAACATCATGAAGAGATAGCCAGAACTATTAAAGCAACGCCAGCCTTATATTCCCGCTGTGCAACGATGTGGCATTTAATTGGCGATACACATCTTGACGTGGTTAAGGAAACTATAGCGTACTATAAAAAAACACGGACGATAGATTTAGATAAAATAATCGCCATTGCAAGGAATCATGCTGAAACTGCTGTAGATATCTTAAAAGAAGAAGGTGAAAATTTAGCAGGTGATGAAATACTTGAGCTTTGCTCTGAGCATCCTGAAGCAGGAGAATATGTTTTAAATACGCCTTCATTAATGGATATTTTGGAAAGTTATCAATTAGCAGAATTAACCTCAACTTCTGATAATCTCGCGCTTGAAGTTCTACAAAAACATGTTGATAGATTAGAAGACGAAGATATTGTTGCGATAATTTCAGACAGCAAAGAAGCAGCACTTTATGTGATAAATACACCCAGCTTACTGGCGCGTATGTCAGCTTATGATATAGCTATGATAGGTTTTCACCATGCTTCTTTAATTCAAACTATATGGGAAAGACCAGATCTCCTTAAAATGCTTTCCATACATGATTTAGTTCATTTTGGGAAAGATCCTTCGGTTGCCATGCATATCTTAGATAAATTCAAAGATAAGCAATTCTATGCCAAATTAAAAGCAAATGAAGATGGAAATGATAACTCCATTGGTTATCTCTTGGCTATTTTAGGAAGGCATGATCTTGATGTCGCGTCGTCCATATTAGACAACCTACAATGGCGTGAAGAACTTTTAGGGAGCGATTTAAGCCTATTAGCCAATTACTCCGTAGATATTGCGATGAGAATTATTAAGGATGCTTCCTTATGCAGGAAAATGGACGGGCATAATTTAGCGAGTATAGGTTCTGAACATGAAGCCGTTGCACTGTATATTCTCAACACACCTGAACTCGTAGAACGACTGTCTGCAAGTAATTTAAATAGTATGGGTTTGAAGCATCGCGCTGCGGCTATTACGATACTCAAAAGAGAAGAGCTGGTAAGAAAGTTAGATGTACATACATTAGCTTATTATTCAGATAGGCATGTTGGCATATCAACATTAATACAAAATACAGCTCATTTGAAAGATATGATTAAGCGTAATCCGACCGATGAAATGAATGTTCAAGCATTAGAAAATAAAAGATGTTTGCTAAGCCATATTCAAGAAAAAGCTTATCAATTTTATAAGGAATTTCATGGTGAAGATCTCTATCCTGAGACGCCAGAAAAAGCCCAAGCTTCTCCTCGTCCCAGTGTATAGTGCTTAACATTAGAATATTTCTGTTTGCACAAGCGGTATGCTCATCAAAAGGGAAGGTTCAATGATGAGTATATCAGGTTGTACACTGATTTCTTGAAGCTCTTCTGGTTGATGACTTTGACACATGGAGCCCGCCTTAAACACACAGGCTACATCAATGCCATGGGATTGATGGAGTATATTTAGGGTAAGTTTATCAGCGAGGGAATCTTGATCCTCATCCATCACGCCTTTGTCTTTCATCCATGATTGAAAATCTTCAATGTAATGAGGGGATACCAATGCTTCTGCTATTTTTTGCGCATGCACATGATCGACCTGATTAAAATCAGTTTTTGTATGAAGCTGGTTAAAAATATCAATGAGAGCTTCAAAAGGCAGAATTGGCTCTGAGGCAAGGTATCTGTCTATGACAAAATTACCATGGAAGTCATCCCATTCTTGGTAATATTCGGTTGCCATTGATTTTGCATCGACTGGATTAATATCGCGATTTAATAACTCAATATAGATAAGGCCTTCAACTGCATCACGGTGACTTTCCCAACTGCAGTTGCCAAATTGTTGGTCTTGCTTGGAAATTTCTTCTATTCTCTCGAAAACACCATATTCATAGGCATTTTCAAACTCTAAGAAGGTTTTATCAGTATTATTGAGCACTTTATTCATAAAAGCTGCAGATATTTTTTCAGGTTCATACATTTGATAAAAGTTAATGCCAGCTGGATCGGGGGTATAATCTGGAGATTCACCGTGATATCTTTCGCCACTGTTAGCAACGATATAGAGTAATTGTGTTTTTGATAAAATGACATCGATAAAATGCCCATCCCAACCTGATGGTAGCAATACGGTTTTGCCTTCGTTAAACAAGGCCAAAGCACCTTCGGCCGCTTCCCTTGTGTTGGCATATTGAGTAAACATGGTTGCATTGTTGTAGATATCTTCTAAAGCTGAAAAAATTTCTGCTTTTAAAGGATCGCTATTTTCAAAGGCGTTGAGCTTGGTAAAAGCTTGTAGGGATTCAGTAGCCAAATCGGTCGTAAAAATACCAGAATGCCCCTCTGTTCTAAACCAAATTGACTTTTTCTCTGAGATTTTAATGCGATAAATTTCGCTTGTTGGAAAGCGATTAAATAAATCTTTGGCATTGCAAAACGCTTGACTACTCGGATCTTTTGCCTGAGCTTCCTGTATTAAGTAAATGAATCTGTCTGCAAGGGCGAGCGTGGTCGCATCGCTTGCAATCCAGGATAAGACAACAGGGACGGGTACAGGTGTTAAGTATAACTCATCTTTAAATTCAGAAATATCATTGTAGTATAAAGGACCTTTGGTATTTCTAATTGCTATTTCAACTAATTCGATTACTTGCTCTATATTCTTGTTTTTGTTTTTAAACATTTCTGGAATGGGATCAAACAACAAGCTGAATCCATTCGTGCCTTTATAATCTTCTAGTTTAAGATTTGCTTGATAATCAACAATTAGGGATTTTGCTACATCATAATGTTGTTTGGCTAAAGCAAAATGCAATGGCGTATGATTTTCATAGCCTTTAGCATCCACTGTTGCGCCTAAGCTGATGAGGGTTTTAACAGCGTCAAGTTGACCAAAAAGGGCAGCGACGTGAAGTGGGGTAACACTGCGGGCATCCTTTTGATTCACATTGTAACCAAAGCCATCATTTACTAATTCAATAATTTTATCGCAATCACCGTCTCTGGCTGCAAGATGTAGGGGATAATGGATTCTAACTGTTTCTTTTATATCGATTTCAAGCTTTGCCTCATATGAACTGAGGTCATCCTTTTCATAGAAACTTGCAAAATCAGCAATACTAGACGGATTCAGGGGAGTAAGAGAGTGAAACAAGTCCTCTTGGATTTGGATCACCTCATCAAAAAGAATTGTTCCCTTGCCTTTATCAACGATTTCGTGCGCACTAACTAATTTATTCTTCGAGTCCATGATGTATCTTAATTAGTTGATATTATTAGTAAGGCACTATTCTACGTATTTTTTGGGTTGCAGCAAATAATCAGCCAAAATAAGCAAGCTAGCAAGCAAATACTGGCTCTGGAAGCATGATTATTGGCTCTAATGAGGATTGCATGCCGCAAAGGTGGGGAGTGGTGACTGACGCTGGTGCTTCACTATTAGGTAAATGACTTTGATTAGATGCCACTTCATGTGGTTCTGCTTGATATAGCGGGTGATCTAATGCTTGGGATATTTTAGCCAAAGAAAGTTTTGATGAAGGCCTATCATTTTGCGCTAATAGAGATTGTTGAATATCTTGTAAGGCTTGGGCAGGCAAGCTGGGCTTATTGTTCATATAAGCATCAATAATAAAGCCTGCATTAAAATTATCCCACTTCTGATATAAATCATGGGCAAGTGCTTTAATTGTGTTTGGCGCAACTTGCTGATTATGTAATTCGATAATGAGTAATCCCTCAATAGCAACACGATGACTATCTAAAGCGCATGTTTCAAAAGTCTGCATAGGTTTTTCGATAATTTCAACCGGTGATGAGATTTTGTATTGATTTAAAAGTGCTTGCTCAAAGTGCTTGTGGCTATTGGTTAACACTTCATGGAAAAAGGTTGTACCTATTAATGATGGCTCTGTTAATGTTCTAAAAGTGTCACCGCTAGTTGAATATGAAAAATCATTATAATAGCTAGGTTCTCCACTGTTAGCATAGAGATAAGTTGATTGCAGTTTGGATAAAGCAATATCAACGCAGTGCCCTTGCCAACCACAAGGCAGTAATATGGTTGCATCTTGGTGATAAAGCGCATTGAGTTCATCTGCAGTTTCACCAAGCACTCTTTTTTCACAGCAATTGTTTGCTTGAGAAAAAATATCTACCAGTTTGTTAAAAACGTTTTGTTCTAAAAGAGGAGCCTGTTCACTCTGTAATTTGCTACTAAAAGCGACCAACGAATCTTTGAGAATTTTTGTTGTAAAAAGGGCATATGAACCTTGTGATTCAAATGATATAGATTCATCTTCACTAACGGCTAATGCATAAGTCTTGCCTGTAGGAAACATATGCAACAAATACTTGGCATGTAGATATTGTGATTCAGAGGTGTCGATAAGTGCAATGTGTTCAGCTGTTTTTCTTAGCTTGCTCATCAACTCGGTATCAGGTGCAAGGCTTGCATATAATTTTAGTATTACGCTTAATGGGGTATATGTTGGTGAGTGTGTGCTGGTTATGGGCTTTAAATCTTGAACATAACAAATATCACCACTATGCTCGGAAAATAATTCCATAGTTTTTAAGAGGCCGCCAATTTTAAACAAAGTGCTTTTTAAGGGGGAATGGATATAATCTGACATATGTTGTGTCAAATCACTCAACATCATATTAAAAAGTAAAGTTGCATTTTTTTTAATGGCTTGGTGCGTATCAACATAGCCTTGTTTTAATAAATGAGCAGCAATTTCATAGTGATGCTTAACAAGAGCTGGTGGCAGTACGTTTGCATGCGTCTTTTCATTATCATGTGTTAAGGCCACTGTTTGAGTGGTGAGTTGCTCTTTTGACAGTGGTTGACTTTGAAAATCTTGCGCTACGTTGCTTTGATGTTCATTTTGTGGCTGCTCCCTAAAAAGGGTAGAATACTCTTTTGAAACCTCTTCAGAAATGCTTATTTTGTCCTGTTTTTCTGTGTTTTTATCAAACGAATGCGTCGGGGGCTTTGATAGCTGAACAGAAGTTTGATGTGCCATATGCTTAGGTGTATGAAAACCATGTCGAGAGATCTCGCCTTGAGATGGCGGTTCACTCAGCTCAAGAAATAAGATGTCTTCAAGCAAAAGGCTAATGGGTTCTTCCACTGATTTTGGAGCAATAATGGCAAGTTCATCTTGTGATATCGCATTTTCTGAATCAAAGTAGAACTTTGGCATAAATGAATTGATAAAAGCCATAAATCACACCTAGCTGACCAACACGACAGGTTGTTCATGATGGGGTATGGGATCGTGGTGATGAGCAATCATGGCCGTTTGCGTATCATTAACAACATTGGTGGAAGGCGCAGGATGGTTTGTTGGCGCATCATCTTGTGCAGTTTCTGAAGTTACAGGCGATTTATTCATTTTTGCTGATTCATCACCAAAGAGAAAGTGTTTGAAGGTTTGTGACACCTTGCTGACAAAGTCGCCATGGTAAACTGAATCAAAGTCTTTATGATGCTCTAAAAACGGTTCAAAACGGTTTTTCGCTGCTTTATTTTCAGGTTGTTTTAACCATTCCTTAAAATCTGCCAAATAATGTTCGCTGCTTAAGGCTTGGCAGAATTTACCATGAAGCGCTAATTTTGCGCCAATATTTCCTGCTGATAATTTTTTAGATAAATCCATAAACATATCAGTAAGGGCGTTAAATGAAAGGCCAGGGCTATTTTTCATATATGTATCAATTTGATAAAAACCATGAAAATCTTCCCACTCGCCGTAGTATTTTGAAGCTAAAGGGCCAGCCTGTTCTTTGCTTAAGCCTAGCTTGCGGAGTTCAATTTCAAGGCAAGCTTCAATCCCATGTTGGTGTCCTACCCAAGTGCAATTGGAAAATTCTTGTGGAGTACTTACTTTTTCATCCTTTTTTTCTAGTAACTCATATTCATACATAAAATCACGTTCAAATTTAGATTTGTCTAAATTGACTGTCATATCATGCATAAATTTTGCTGATATTTTATTAGGATCGTTCATATGATAAAAATTCAAGCCGGGTTTGATTTCTTCACAGCGATCGCCTGAATTCCCGGTGATAAATAATCCAAGCTTTTTTGATAGCACAACATCGATAAAATGTGAATTCCAACCCGTCGCGATTAAAATGGTCTCGCCATTTTCATAACGCTCAAATGCTTTTTGGGCATAGCTTTCTAATTCACCATGAAGCTTTAGTTCCGTGGCGGATTCAAAGGTTTGAGCCAGTTTTGAAAACACTTCATTCTTAAGTTTATCGCTTGAAAATTGTGCTAAATGTTTCTCAAAGGCATGAAGTGAATCATTTGCCCACTTCGTTGTAAGACAGCCAAAATGACCTTTGCCTGTTAAATAAGTTGTTTTTCCATTACCTAAGTCTAGGGTATATGTGTTGTTGTTGGGAAAGGTGTTCAGAATATTTTTAGCGTGTTCATAAATATTGCCAGAGGGATCAACAGCACAAACTGCCTGGGATAAGGAAATTAAAGTGTCTCTCATCTCAACTGTTGGGGCACGTGATGCGAATAAATCTAAATAGTGGCTAATTGGAATGTCTACGGTCAAGTTGTCTGCTACGTGCGTGCTATATAGAAAGTGAGGGCCACAATGTTTTGAAAAGACTTCCAAGGTTTTAATAATTTCCATCATAGTTTCGATGGATTCTGCTTTGTGTATTTTTTTGCTACCCTTATCAAGGATTGCCATATATTGGGAAATTAACATGTTGGTTGCAGTTTGTTTATTAGCATTTAAGGTGTCAATCTCGGCTTCACCTTTTTCAACAAGTATACGTGCAATAGCATAATTTCCTTTTTCGATGGCGACATGTAACGCAGTTTCCTTTTCATATCCCAAGTCATGAACATCAGCGCCTTTTGCAATAAAATATTGCACAGCAGCTTTGTTACCGTGTTGAGCCGCGATGTAAAGGGGGCGCAAACTCAGATGATCTTCTGCATTGACATCATATCCTTGCTCTTCAACAAGGTGTTTAATCTCAGCTATACAGGCGTTTTTGGCAGCATAATGTAATGCCATTGGGGCGTGCTTGGTGGTTTTAGCTTCTGTAAAGCCTTGTCTTTGCGTTGGTTCCTGCGCTTCGGTTGGGCTAAGCTGATTGATGCTTTCTATGGAATCTACACTGTCAGGGATTTGTGCTGCTATATCTGGGATTTCAAGTTCTTGAATATTTTCTTGCGCACTCAGAATATCTTTTAATACGAGCGTATCGTTTAATAGTTCATCAATCGAGATAAATTCGAGATCGTTGCTCATAATACGCTCTAATTAATAATATAGTTAACTAGCGCGTATTTTCGCTCTTTTCCTGATTTGAGCAACCCTAAGCAGACAGAAGGTCTTATTTAAAAGATAAGATCAGGCATCAGGTACCATATCTACTCTGAGCCACAAGGTTTTTTGGCTCTGCTCGCGTGAGCGCGTATGGTAGGTTGTTGTGGAATGTTGTTGATCCTGACTTTCATTACCACCCAGATAGGTCCATTTTGCCATAGGCACGGTAATGGTGGTTTGTGCTTTGAAGGTTGTATATGCAGCTTGGGTGGTGTCCCCAATGGTGCCAGCGGGTTGATCATTCATGGTAGATAATTCAAGTTTTACATCCTTGCCGATGACTTGTGGTTTAACATAAAAACCATTGCTCAAATTCTTATAGCTATAGGATTGGTCGACTTCTTGGCCTACTGCTTGCGCCTGGCCGCTACCATTAAATTGCCCTAAAGCACCTTGGCCATTTGCAGCCCAATTGCTGTTATAAGAACCTTGGCCTGCATATTGTTGTTGAATTAAGGGAATGGTAACGCCAGTTTTGATAAAGGCAACGTTGCCGTTATCTACGGGAATAGAATTTACTTGGGTATCGCTATCGCGGTTGGTGCTGATTTCAAGCGATTGTGTGCCATCGGTATCTTGGCCAAAAGTGACTTCGCCTGTGGGGCTTATTGCAGTGATTTCACTTGGTTTATTATGTCCATTAGAAACCGTGATCATTAATTTTTTAGCCGCAACATCGATGCTGGCAATAATATCTTTGAGTGCATTGATGTTGCTTGCACTTGATTGAATAATCAGCTGGTTTTCAAATGGTTTAATTTGCCCGCCTTTTTCTAGAAAAGGAATGAGGGCAGGAATAATATCTTGAGGGGTTCTGTTTTTTATAGGGATCACAGCCGTTTGTATGCTGGTATTTGCGCTTGCATTATTGGCGGCTTGGGGCAAAGGTGCAGGATTTGCCAAGGCAGTGTTTAGGAAAAGGCAAAGCCCTAAAGCTGCCACTGTATGAAAATAGGCTGTTTTTTTCATGGTTAAGTCATTCTGCTTAGAGCTAATGACTCAAATATAGCTTATTTCAATATTAAGAATTGGATAGTGAAAGACCGCGGGACATATGGGGAAACAACTTTATTTCATGGCTATGCCATGAAAAAAGTGATTCCCCATATGTCATTCGAAATTGAAAGACAGGAGTCAGCATTATTTTAGGATATATTTCCTGCCAATTTATCAGCAAGCCCAATATAAGATTGGGGTTTAAGTTCTTTTAATCTTTGCTTAACATCATTAGGCAATTCAAGGCTATCAATAAACTGATGCAATAAGGCAGGCGTTATTTTTTTACCGCGGGTAAGGGCTTTTAGCTTTTCATAAGGCTCAGCTATTTGATAGCGGCGCATCACGGTTTGAATCGCTTCGCTTAAGACTTCCCAATTGTTCTCTAAATCAGCATCCAGTTGCTCAGCATTGAGTGCCAATTTTTGTAAGCCTTTGTTAAGGGCTTTTAAGGCGATAAGCATATAGCCACAGCCAACACCAATGTTACGTAAAACAGTGGAATCGGTGAGGTCGCGTTGCCAGCGAGAGATGGGCAGCTTTTGCGCAAAATGAGAAAATAACGCATTGGCAATGCCAAAATTGCCTTCGGCGTTTTCAAAGTTAATGGGGTTTACTTTATGAGGCATGGTGGAGGAGCCCACTTCATTTGCCACTACTTTTTGCTTGAAATAACCAATTGAGATATAGCCCCAAAAATCTCGGCACAAATCAATTAAAATGGTGTCGATGCGCATCAGGCAGTGAAAGTATTCTGCCATAGCATCATGCGGTTCGATTTGTGTTGTAAAGGGATTAAAAGTTAAGCCAAGACCCTGCACGAAGTTATTGCTCAGTTTGTGCCAATCCACCTCAGGAAAGGAGACCAGATGAGCATTATAGTTACCAACCGCACCATTCATCTTGCCTAAAATAGCGGTGTTTTTAAGATTTTCAATTTGGCGATTGAGCCTGGCCACGCTATTCGCAATTTCTTTACCTACGGTTGTTGGGGAGGCGGCTTGTCCATGGGTGCGAGATAACATGGGCACGCTGGCATATTCTTTTGCCATTTTGCTTAAATGTGATGCCAGTTGAGTGAGCTGCGGTAACATCACTTCATCGCGGATATCTGCGAGCATGAGCCCATAGGATAAGTTATTGATATCTTCTGAAGTGCAGGCAAAATGCACATATTCAATTAAAGTTTCAAGTTCAGGATGTGAGCTTAGCTTTTCTTTAATGTAATATTCAACGGCTTTAACATCATGATTTGTGGTGAGCTCGATGGTTTTGATAGCCATGGCATCATTGGCATTAAAGTCCTGAATTAATTTTTCAAGGTAACGGTTTCCGTCATCTGTAAGACGTGGCATATCTTTAATGCCTAAACTTGCCAGTGCTTGCAACCATCTCATCTCAACAATAAAACGATAACGCATTAACCCATATTCACTGCCGATGGTATTAAGTTCTTGGCAATGGTGTTGATATCTTCCATCGAGTGGTGAAATAGCCATAATGGGGGAAAGATTACTCATACGAACTCCCTATCTGAATTCTCAATTCTTGTTTGTAAGATGCCGCCCTTTGAATCGGTACCTTGTAATTGACCGCCACCCAGGCAGACTTGCCCTTGATAAAAAACAATGGCTTGTCCTGGTGTGACGGCATGTTGTGCCTCTTTAAAATGAATGATGGCTTTATCATCCACGATGGTGACATCACAGGCTTGATCTTGCTGACGATACCGTACTTTTGCGGTGCAGCTAAAGGTAGTGCAGGGGGGTGGGTTTACCCAATTTAATGCACTGGCGTGAGCGATGTGTGTATGGTGCCAAGGATGGGTTTCATCTTGAGTAACATAGAGGATATTTTTATCAATATCTTTTGCGACCACATACCAGGGCTTTTCAGCAAATCCTTTGACACCACCAATTTTTAAACCTTGTCTTTGTCCCAGGGTGTAATACATTAAGCCGTCATGCTTGGCAATATATTTACCTTCAGGTGTTAACATATCGCCTGTCTTGTCACGTAAAAAATCTTGTAAAAAACTTTTAAATTTTCGTTCGCCGATAAAACAAATACCTGTGCTATCTTTTTTGTCGTGCGTCCGAAGCGATGCTTTTCTCGCTAATTCTCTGACCAAGGGTTTTTCCAGATGGCCTACCGGAAAAAGCGATTTAGATAAGGCATATTGGCCTAAAGTGTATAAAAAATAGCTTTGATCTTTATTATTATCTTGCCCGCGAAGCAATTGAAATTGATCATGGTTCTTCACAATTTGGGCATAATGGCCTGTGGCGATGTAATCGGCACCTAATTTCAAGGCGTGATCTAAGAAGGCTTTAAATTTTATTTCTTTATTACACAAAATATCAGGATTGGGCGTTCTGCCTGCCTTATATTCATCTAAGAAATAGCTAAACACCTGTTCCCAATATTCTTGCGAAAAATTAATGGTATGCAAGGGGATATCAAGTTTTTTACAAATAGAACGGACATCGGCCAAGTCAGTTTCGGCAGAGCAAAAGGAAGCATTATCATCTTCCTCCCAGTTTTTCATAAATAGGCCGTGAACCTCATAACCCTGTTCTTTTAACAACAAGGCACTCACAGAGGAATCTACGCCGCCGGATAACCCGACAAATACTTTGGCTGGCTTCACTTTTAAGTATGCTAATCAACTAGTTTTGGAGCAATCTATTTTAGCATACGCCTTAGTATATTGGAGCCTCAGTTTCGGCTAAACTTAAAGCCTTGAATGGAAACTTAAAAAACAAAAAGAGGCGGCTATGGCGTACCAAAAGTTAGTTATCCCCAAAGAGGGCAGTAAAATTCATGTTAACAAGGATGCATCTTTAAGTGTGCCAGATAATCCGATCATTCCCTTTATTGAAGGGGATGGTATTGGGGTTGATATTACCCCCGTGATGCGCAAAGTGGTGGATGCAGCGGTAACCAAGTCCTATCAACGTGAGCGTAATATCGCTTGGATGGAAATCTATGCGGGTGAGAAAGCAACCCAAGTATACGGACAAGATCAATGGCTTCCAGATGAAACATTAAAAGCCATGAGCGAGTATGCAGTGGCTATCAAAGGGCCTTTGACCACACCTGTTGGCGGTGGTATTCGCTCTTTAAATGTCGCGATAAGACAGAAGTTAGATTTATATGTTTGTTTACGTCCTATACATTATTTCCCAGGCGTGCCCAGTCCCGTTAAAAAGCCAGAAGATACTGAAATGGTTATCTTCAGAGAAAACTCCGAAGATATCTATGCGGGCATTGAATGGAAAGCTGATTCACCAGAAGCGAAGAAAATAATCACTTTCTTACAAGAACAGATGGATGTTAACCAAATTCGTTTCCCTGAGCATTGTGGCATTGGTATTAAACCGGTTTCCAAGCCAGGCACAGAGCGACTTGTTCGCCGTGCGATTCAATATGCCATTGATAATGATAAGCCCTCTGTGACGTTGGTACACAAAGGCAATATCATGAAATTTACCGAAGGTGCTTTCAAAGATTGGGGCTATGCTTTAGCTGTAACTGAATTTGGGGCAAAACCTTATGAAGGTGGCCCTTGGCAAGTCTTTAAGAACCCTAAGACAGGCAAAGAAATAATTGTTAAAGATGTTATTGCGGATGCCTTCTTACAGCAGATCCTCTTAAGACCAAGCGAATATAGTGTTATAGCGACGCTTAATCTAAATGGCGATTACATTTCAGATGCTTTGGCTGCTCAAGTAGGTGGTATTGGTATTGCGCCTGGCGCCAATCTCAGCGATAACGTTGCTGTATTTGAAGCAACACATGGCACAGCACCAAAGTACGCAAAGCAAGATAAAGTGAATCCAGGCTCTCTTATCCTTTCTGCAGAAATGATGTTAAGGCACTTAGGATGGTTTGAAGCAGCTGATTTAATTATCAAAGGGATGGAAGGCGCGATTGCGAGCAAAAACGTAACCTACGATTTTGCGCGTTTAATGGATGGCGCAAAAACAGTAAGTTGCTCAGCATTTGGTGATGAAATTATTCGCCACATGTAAGAGTGGTGAATAGGGGGCGCTTCTCTTAAAGAGAAGGCCTCCAGCAGCCTACTAGGCTTCTACTTCCGCATCGGCTCTGCTAACACGCATTTGTTCATTTCCAGCTTGTATAGGCGCGCTCTGGCCTTCTGGGCGGATATTTGATGCATGAAGACCCTTAGGTCCTTCATTTATTTCAAAAGCAACGGGCTGGCCCGCTTTAAGACATTTATATCCATCCATGACTATCGCTGAGAAATGTGCAAATACATCTTGACCGCCGTCTTCTGGACAAATGAAGCCATAACCTTTTGCACTGTTAAACCACTTTACGATCCCGCTTGGCATATAAAATCCCTTTATTTAATACTAAGCCTTAAAAAATTAACTTTAGAGGCTAAACTGATCATTTAAACGTACTCATCCCCCTCAACCTATAGGATGAGAACCCCCTAACTGTTGTACATAAACGGTTACTCAGTCAAGACTTTAAATAAAAAATGCAAATAGTTATATTTCTATCTAAATTAAAATATCTATGCGACAATAAATTAAGCGAAATTTTTTGGTTTATCACAGCGAGGATGCCAATCGTTGGCTAATATCAGATTATGGGCACGTTATCTGGTCGGGGGGCAGTGTCCCCAACAGTCAAGGCTGACAAGAGTAAATCTAAACTCAGCCGCCCTGCGAAGTACATGGTGTATCTTCTCAACGACGATTATACACCGATGGATTTTGTAGTAGTCGTTTTACAACAGTTTTTTGCTATGAGTTATCCTCAAGCCGTGAAAGTGATGTTAGATGTACACAACCACGGCAAAGCAATATGCGGTTTTTTCACACGCGATATTGCTGAAACAAAGGTAGCACAAGTTAACGAATTTGCAAGGCTGAACGAACATCCGTTGCTTTGCAAAATGGAAAAAGTATAACTTTAAATATCCGACGCCGGGAGGAGAGTGCCATGTTGAGCAAAGAACTAGAAATGACGCTCAACCTTGCATTTAAAGAAGCCAGGGAAAAGCGTCATGAATTCATGACAGTTGAGCATCTATTGTTGGCTTTGCTCGACAACTCTGCAGCTTCTAATGTGCTACGGTCATGTGGGGCAGATGTAGAACGCCTCAGACAAGATTTACAAACATTTGTTGATGAGACAACGCCATTAATTCCTTCTACTGAATCACATCGTGAGACGCAGCCAACACTCGGTTTTCAACGTGTGTTGCAAAGAGCTGTCTTTCATGTGCAATCAGCAGGAAGAGAAGAAGTCACTGGGGCTAATGTCTTAGCAGCTATATTTAGTGAACAAGAAAGCCAAGCCGTGTATTTCTTAAAGCAAGAAAATATTACGCGTTTGGATGTGGTTAATTTCATCTCTCATGGGATCTCCAAAGTGGAAGAGCCTCGCGAAATGGATGAACCTGAAATTGAGCAATCGCTTGATCATGAAGGTTCCCATGAAGCGCCCGCTAAGAGTCCATTAGAAGCCTATGCGATTAATTTAAATGTCTTGGCAAAACAAGGCAAAATTGATCCGCTGATTGGCAGAACCCAAGAATTAGAACGTACCGTACAAATCCTCTGCCGCCGTCGCAAAAACAACCCACTATATGTGGGGGAAGCTGGTGTGGGTAAAACCGCCATTGCAGAAGGTTTGGCTAAGGCGATTGTTGAAGGTAAAGTACCTAGAGCTTTACACCATTGCACGGTTTATGCGCTAGATTTAGGTTCATTACTTGCCGGTACCAAATATCGTGGTGACTTTGAAAAAAGGTTTAAATCCTTACTTCAACACCTAAAACGCGATTCAGGGGCAGTCTTATTTATTGACGAAATTCATACCATCATTGGTGCAGGTGCAGCTTCTGGCGGTGTGATGGATGCCTCCAATTTAATTAAACCCATGTTAGCAACAGGGGATTTGCGTTGCATAGGTTCCACAACTTACCAAGAATACCGTGGTATTTTTGAAAAAGACAGAGCCTTAGCAAGACGTTTTCAAAAAATTGATATACGCGAACCTTCTGTTGAAGAAACCATTCGCATTCTCAAAGGGATCAAATCCCATTTTGAACAACACCATCAAATTCGCTATACCGGCGCAGCATTAAAAGCAGCGGCTGAATTAGCAGGGCGATATATACGTGACAGATTTATGCCAGATAAAGCCATTGACGTGGTTGATGAAGCTGGCGCATATCAACGTTTATTGCCAGAACGTCGCCGTAAGAAAGTGATTGGTGTTAAAGAAGTTGAACATATTGTTGCGAGAATGGCACGTATACCTTCAAAATCTGTTTCATCCTCTGACAAATCTTTGTTAGCAAATTTAGAGGATGATTTAAGAGCCAAAGTATTTGGTCAAGATAAAGCCATTCATTATTTAACAACAGCGGTTAAAATGGGACGCTCAGGTTTGAGTGATCCAGACAAACCCATAGGTTGCTTTTTGTTTGCTGGCCCAACAGGGGTTGGTAAAACAGAAGTGTCAAAACAATTAGCAAAAACCTTGGGTGTTGAACTTATTCGTTTTGATATGTCAGAGTATTTGGAAAGCCATACGGTATCAAGACTAATTGGCGCGCCCCCGGGATATGTGGGTTATGATCATGGTGGTTTGTTAACTGAAGCGGTAACCAAAAATCCACATTCTGTTGTTTTATTAGATGAAATTGAAAAAGCCCATCCTGATGTTTTTAACTTGTTATTACAAGTGATGGATCACGGTTCTTTAACCGATACCAATGGTCGAAAAGCAGATTTTCGTCATGTGACTTTAATCATGACGACAAATGCAGGTGCTGCATTAATGGAAAGAAATTCCATTGGTTTTAAAGAACAAGCACATAGTACTGATGGAATGGGGGCTATTCAAAAAACCTTCACACCAGAATTTAGAAATCGTCTTGATGCCATTATTCAGTTTGAGCCTTTAAATGAATCAGTGATTGAGCGTGTTGTTGATAAATTTATTGATGAGTTAACTGCACGTTTAGCTGATAAAGAAGTGACCATTGAAGTGGATTCAAAAGCACGTAAATGGTTGGCTGAAAAAGGTTATGACAAGAAAATGGGTGCAAGACCAATGGCCCGCTTGATTCAAGAACAGCTCAAAAAGCCGCTCGCCGATGAGTTACTCTTTGGTAAGCTTTCCTTGGGTGGTTCAGTAGAAGTGACGGTTGATGAAAGTGGCATTAGCATAAAGGTTTTTGAATCCACCGAATAATTTCAGCAATTCTTCAATAGAATTGACGCATAAAGTGCGTCAATTTTATTGTCTTTTCAATTGAACAAATGTATTCCGATAAATGGACAGATATGCTGTGTCTTTTTGCGCTCAGTGCGCAATGTGTGAAGACAAATTGCATTTATTTAGTATTTGTCGCATTTTACGCATCTGTGTTGCCCAGCTAAGTAATGCTAATGTGCTTTTTACTCTTCTCGACAGGGAAAATTCGAGGACTGGTGTAGTCTAGCGCTTCACATCTAGATTCAGGGAACGAGCCGGGGTTTATTATCCTAAACCCAAGCATCAGGAATGACATATGAAACGCGGCGCCCAAGAAGAAATTATCAACGAAGAGCTTATCTCAAAGAAATCAAAATCACGGATAAAACAAAAGCAAGAAAATGCTTTAAAATTGAAGAAAAATTCAAGTTTAAACGATGGCGTTGGCAGTCAAGCTGGCAAGATGTCAATACATTCTTTTCTAGATTCCTTAGGCTTAACCGATACGATTAAAACTTATTTCCCGCAAGACTTTGATTTTTATAGCGGTTCCAATGCAAAAATGGTCTTCCCTATAGATGAATTAAATGATAAAGCACTTTCAGCTTTCTACAGTGAGATATTAAAAAATGAAGAATGGGGAATTCCAAATAAACATAAAATTAACATTGCACACTTCGAGATCCCTAAAGATTATATTGAGGCAAAAGAAAAGGAGTTTGAAGAAATATATTCTGGCAAAGAAAAAGATAACGCTAAGCTTTTAATGTATTGTGCGATAGCTATTCGCATCGTAATTGAAAAAACAAAGATTAAATTGCCACTTTATACACATAAACACTCTTTGGAAGAATCTAAGGCGGATTTTCAGGCATTGAAAGCACATTCTGGTGCCTATTTAAACAACAGCCTGGTTGGCATGAAAGCTTCAAATTACTTTATGCAAGACCAACGTTTTAATTGTGCAAGGGAATCAAACCTTTCATTTAGCGAGGTATGGGAGGCGCCACAATTAGTCGGCAAATTAGTTTCTTATTTAAAGAAAAACAAATGTCTTAAACAAAATTTTGTGAATGGATTGACAAGGGATTTCGTTCCTGCACAATTTAAACCTGCCACCATAAAATATTTATGTCATTTAATCCATGAGAAAACCAATAAAAAGGTAGAGAAATATCTTAACCTATGCGGCGGTTGGGGGGACAGGTTGGTTGGCGCTTTGGCAACCGATAGCATTAAACGTTATATCGAGACCGATCCTAATACAAACTTGTTGCCGATTGTTAAAATGATTCAAGCTGCTTACGATCCTGACAATGAAACAACTTGTTATTTTTATGATAAACCCATGGAAGATTTATCGGAACAAGAATTAAACCCTGACAATGTGAGAAATGATTTGGTGGCATTTTCACCACCTTATTTTAAAAGAGAAGAATATCCTGGCAGCGAACAATCCTATAACAGATATAATAAAATAGATTCTTGGGTATATAATTTTCTATATCATAGTGTTCATGTCAGTTATAAAGCCCTTGATACTGGCGGGGTGTTGGCAATCAATTTGGCAAATATTACAGGGAAAAAATCAATTAAATTACTGGATTGCTTAAAGTATTATTTAGACAATGATTTATCTCATTACTATGAAAAATTAGCTGAGCCTTTAATTTATGATACGAAATCTGATTTTACAAAATCAAAAAACACTTCTGAAATAGTGCTTTATCGAACTAAAGCCTATCAGCCAGAACTATTTCATATGCCGCCTAAGGCATTCAAGCTGGATGAGAGATGGTTTGAAAGGAATTATGTTAACAAATATAAAGGCAAAACAGCTTTAGCTGCGACAAAAGCTATTAATTCACCTATTTCATCTCAAACACCAACGCCTGCGCCAATGCCAATTTCAACGCCTGTGCATGCCAGTGCGTTTAGGGCATTACCGCAATTCAAAGAAAAAGAACTAATACCTTGTGAAAATTTAATTAAAGAAATAGGCGGACTTGAGGCAACCATAAAGCAACAAGAATTGTTCAAAGAAAAATACAGACAAATCGTTGCGACATGTGGTTTTGAAAACAAAAAGGATATTCAAGAGGCACTGGCAAAAATTGATAAGGAAATAGATGAGATGCAGCACGAACATACTAATGGTGGAGCTTGCGAAGCGCTGATTGCAAAGATATTTAGCTATAATGAGCATCGGAATCAATACCAATATTATTTAAATTGTTATTTCTATTTAGAGAATATTGATAATTCAATCAACGCGAAGAGAGAAAGAATTAAGATCCTGAATAAAGAAAATGAAGGCGAGCTAAATATTTCTCTGGCAAGAAAGTATTTTAGCCACTAGCTCATAATATTTTCATCAACAGCGAATGGGATGTGTCTGATGCCAGGAGCTCATTTGAGCCGCTGGCATCAAGGGTGTTTATTCTTCATCAGTAGAAGTATCTTTATCTCCACCGGGTCTGCCATCGCGATTACGGAAGATAATGCGGCCTTTGGTCAGATCGTAAGGAGTGAGCTGCACTGTCACGCGATCGCCGGTTAGGATACGAATATAGTTCTTTCTCATTCTGCCTGAGATATGAGCAGTGACAATATGTTTATTGTCGAGTTCTACTCTAAACATGGTATTGGGTAGGGTTTCAGTCACCGTCCCTTCCATTTCAATATGATCTTCTTTTGCCATAGCCCTTCCTAACAATTTACGTTGTGCGCGTCATCCTACCAAATTATCACTCCCCAATAAACTCCTTTAGCTTGCTTGCCACTTTCCACGCTTGGTTTCTAAGCTGTTATTCTGGCTCACTAAATCAATAAATTTATCGCGAGAGAGGGTAGATGCACCCATTGAAGCCAAGTGTGGCGTCCACATTTGGCAATCGATGAAGTCAAAGCCCCATGATTTAAGCTGACGAACTAGAAAAATGAGGGCGATTTTAGAAGCATTAACCTGCAAGCTAAACATCGACTCACCAAAAAAAAGTTTTCCTAATGACACGCCATAGATGCCACCGATAAGCTTATTTTGCCTGTATACCTCAAGCGAATGTGCATAACCCATCTCATGGAGCTTACAGTAGGCTGCTTGCATGGCGGGGGTTATCCAAGTACCTGGCTCCTTGGCGCGGAGCTTTGCGCAGTGAGCAATCACTTGTGAAAATGCTGAATCCATTTTGATTTCAAAATCTTGACGCTTGAGCACTTTTTGCATGCTTGCAGAGATATGCAAATCATCAAGAAATAAAACCGTTCTGGGTTCAGGGCTCCACCATAGAATTGGCTCCTGTGAAAACCAGGGGAAAATACCTTGTTGGTAAGCGGCCAATAAACGTTCAGGTTCTAGACTGCCCCCAATGGCCAAGAGGCCATTGGGTTCTTCTAAGGCAAGGTGTGGTGGTGGAAAGTAATGGACATCCTCAGTTAAGTGAAAAGGGATCTCCAGTTCCTTCATTTAATATCTTCAAGGTATTTTTCAGCATCTAGCGCTGCCATACAGCCTGTGCCTGCTGAGGTAACTGCTTGACGATAAACATGATCGGCCACGTCGCCAGCAGCAAAGACGCCAGGCACGCTGGTTGCAGTTGCATTACCTTTAATGCCACTTTTAACCACAATATAGCCATCATGCATTTCTAATTGATTATGAAATATCTGGGTATTGGGCGTATGGCCAATGGCAATAAATACCCCATCCACACTGAGTTCTTCTGTGGCGCCGGTTTTAACATGTTTTACCCGAATACCAGTCACGCCCATGTCATTGCCCAGTACTTCGTCCAAGGCATGATCCCACATCAGAGTGACATTGCCCTTTTCGGCTTTTTCAAAGAGTTTATGCTGCATTATCTTCTCAGCACGTAAGCTATCACGACGGTGAATAAGGGTTACGCTTGCAGCAATATTAGAAAGATAAAGTGCCTCTTCAACAGCGGTATTACCACCGCCAATGACGACGACTTTTTTGCCACGATAAAAAAATCCATCACAAGTTGCACAAGCACTGACGCCTTTACCCATGTGTGCAGCCTCAGAGGGCAGTCCTAAATAACGCGCGGAGGCACCTGTGGCAATAATCAAGCAATCACAGGTATAGGTGGTGCCTGAATCGCCTTTTAAAATAAAGGGGCGTCGCTTGAGATCGACTTCCATAATGTGATCAAAAAGGATCTGGGTATTAAAGCGAAGAGCATGTTGTTCCAATCTTTCCATTAAGACAGGCCCTTGTAACCCTTCAACATCGCCAGGCCAGTTGTCGACATCAGTAGTTGTTGTTAGCTGTCCGCCTTTTTGTAAGCCTGTAATCAAAACGGGGTTAAGATTAGCGCGGGCTGCATAAACGGCCGCGCTATATCCAGCAGGGCCTGAACCTAAAATGATTAATCGATGATGAATATGCTCTGTCATGGTTATTTGTCCGAATTGATAGCATTTATTTTAGTTTATTAACATGCTTTTTATGTTTTGCTGAAGTTCATTATACTAACAACGTCATCAGTGGTGTCAAAATGAAGTCATGCTAGAATGAATTCACTACTATAGAGACGATGGGCAAGCATGAAGCAAGCAACGAGAAAAAAAAAGGAAGCTGTAGCTGATACTTTACAAGTAAATCGCCGTTTAAGAGAAGGGGCTTTAATCCTACTGAGCTCTTTTGCCATTTACCTGTTTATTGCCTTGGTAACGTCTTCGGATGCTGATCCCGCCTGGTCTCACACGGGGCTTGGCAATGAAGTCCATAATGCGGCAGGTCTTACCGGAGCTTGGTTTTCAGATATATTGCTTTCCGCATTTGGTTACATGGCTTATTTGTTTCCAATGGCATTAATCTTTGCAGGCTTTGTTGTTTATCGAGAAAATCCGCAGCAAGGTAGCCCACTCATTTGGACAATGCGTGGCATAGGTATGCTCTTAGCGCTCACAGCCAGTTGTGGATTAACCAGCTTACATATCACTAAAACAATTCAAGCTATGACCATGAGTAGCGGTGGCTTACTCGGTGCTGTCGTTAAGGCAGGGACAGTGGCCTATCTTAATCCGGTTGGTGGAAGCGTCATCTTGTTAGCCTTGTTTTTAATTGGGATCACGCTCTTTACGGGCTTGTCCTGGTTTGATTTGATGCAAGATGCGGGGCAAAAATCCTTACTTGCCGTTCAACAAGAAGGTCCTTTGAGGCCCTTATTAGAAAAGGCTTTTCACAAAGCAAAACAAATGAAGTTACCAACCTGGGAAGATTTCCCAAGTATAGGGCAAGAAGGAACAGCCGAGCAAAAACCGTTAATAGCGAAGAAGGCAGCGCCTGAGCGCGATCCTTTACTTTTGCAAGACGACTTTGATGAGCCTTTCCCCACTATGCGTCTTGCAAAGAAATTAAAACCCAAAGTGGAGAAAACTGTTGTTGAGGAGCCTGTTGCCCTCAAGCGCATTCTGCCAAAAAGAACGCCTGCTAAAGAAGCAGTGGTTGAGGTACCCTCAAGCGCAAGTTTTCACAATCATGAGTTACCTTCTTTATCTTTGCTAGAGATGGCAGAAAAGAAAACACGCCAAGGTTTTAGCTCTGCGCAATTGCAGGAATTATCTCGTTTGGTAGAAACCCGCTTATTGGAGTTTGGGGTTGAAGCCAAAGTGGTGGGGGTTCACCCTGGGCCGGTTATTACCCGCTTTGAATTAGATTTAGCGGCTGGGATAAAGGTAAATAAAATAACCAGCCTAGCCAAGGATTTAGCACGTTCACTTTCCGTAGTCAGCGTGCGTGTGGTGGAAGTTATTCCTGGTAAATCAGTGGTTGGTTTAGAGATCCCCAACGCTCACCGAGAATTAGTCAGACTCAAAGAAGTGCTTGAAGATCCGATTTATCAGCAATCTATGTCCCCCTTAACCTTGGCTTTGGGTAAGGATATTTCAGGTAGACCCGTTGCGGTGGATTTAGCAAAAATGCCCCACTTGCTGGTTGCAGGTACGACCGGCTCTGGTAAATCTGTTGGTATCAATGCAATGTTGCTGAGTATTTTATATAAGTCTTCACCTGAAGATATTCGCATGATCTTGATTGATCCCAAGATGCTAGAGTTGGCGGTTTATGATCATATTCCCCATTTGCTAACGCCTGTGGTAACGGATATGAAAGATGCTGCTAATGCACTTCGTTGGTGCGTGGCTGAAATGGAACGTCGCTATCAAGTGATGGCTGCCATTGGTGTTCGAAATTTAGCAGGCTATAACCAAAAAGTGGAAGATGCCTTAAAGAGCAAAAACCCCATTTTAGATCCCTTATGGCATCCTAACAGTACAGAAAAGCCAGAGCCTTTAGAAAAATTACCCTTTATTGTCGTGGTCGTCGATGAATTTGCAGACATGATCATGGTCGTGGGTAAAAAGGTAGAAGAGTTAATAGCCCGGATAGCACAAAAAGCCCGCGCGGCAGGTATTCACTTAATATTAGCAACGCAGCGTCCTTCGGTGGATGTGATTACCGGCTTAATCAAAGCAAACGTGCCAACACGCATTGCCTTCCAAGTTTCATCGAGAATCGACTCACGCACCATTTTAGATCAATCCGGTGCAGAGCAGTTGCTAGGTCATGGTGATATGCTTTATTTACCCCCCGGCGTGGGTGTGCCTCATCGAATTCACGGTGCTTTTGTGAGCGATGACGAAGTCCATAAAGTGGTCAATCAATTACGTAAATTAGGGAAGCCAACTTATATTGAAAGCGTGGTACAATCCACTGTGAGCGCTTTCTCATCGGAAGAAGGCGATATAGATGAGTTGTATGACCAAGCAATAGCCGTTGTTACAGAAGCACGTAAAGCTTCAATTTCCTTAGTACAACGCCGATTGAAAATTGGCTATAACCGAGCAGCAAGATTAATAGAACAAATGGAAGCGCAAGGGGTTGTGAGCCAGGTTCAATCCAATGGAACCAGAGAAGTGCTCGCGCCACCACCTGTTGTAGATTAATAAATGAGGTTGAGATGAAAGCGAAGTTAAAGAGTTTCTTGGGCGCAATTCTTATAGGTGTTTCAACAACACTGTTTAGCGCAGATGCTTCACATGACTTATTTGAAGCGCTTCAAAAAATGGAAACATTTAAAGCGCATTTTGTGCAAAAAATTCATGATGCCAATGGTGAGCATGTGGGTAAATCAGAAGGTGAAATCATGGTGCGAAGGCCCGGTAAATTTTATTGGAAAAGCCAATTGCCTGATCCCATTCTGGTGGTAGCAGATGGTAACGTGCTGTGGACATACGATATTGATTTATCACAAGTAACTAAGCAAGAACTCAAAGAAGCCTTGGCCAATTCACCTGCAGCAATATTGGCAGGTTCTTTGGATACGCTCAAAGAGAATTTCGACATTTCTAACGCAAACAAAAATCAGTGCCCCAAAAGCGATGCTTGCTATACCCTAAAACCTAAGCAAAAAGATGCACCTTTTGCTGATATCCAAATCGGTTTTGCTAAGGGTAAATTAACCGAAGTGAGAATGCGCGATCCTTTAGGGCAAGATGTCTATACCTTATTTTCAAAGATATTTGTCAATGAAGGGGTTCAAGACAAAGTGTTTGCTTTCAAACCACCAAAAGGCGTAGATATCATTCAAGCAGGTAATTAATTTTTTATGACTCAACCCCTGGCAGCACGTTTACGTCCTACAAATTTAGACGAGTATATTGGCCAAACACACTTGGTCGGCCAGGGGGCGCCACTTCGGTTTTGCATAGAACAAGGTAAGCTCCATTCCATGTTGTTTTGGGGCCCACCAGGCAGTGGCAAAACCAGCCTTGCCAGATTAATTGCTAACTATGCCAATGCAGACTTTATTGCACTATCCGCGGTATTAGCAGGGGTGAAAGATATTCGCGATGCAATTGCTAAAGCTAAAGAAACAGCACAAGCAACACAGCGCCCCACCATTCTATTTATCGATGAAATTCATCGTTTTAATAAAGCACAACAAGATGCCTTATTGCCCTTTGTAGAAGATGGTACCGTCTTTTTTATTGGCGCAACCACGGAAAACCCCTCCTTTGAAGTGATTAATGCTTTGCTATCACGTTGTCGAGTTTATGTGCTCAAATCCCTAACAGAGGAAGACTTGAAGCAAGTCTTGATGCAG
This sequence comes from Uncultured Candidatus Berkiella sp., assembly GCA_964496435.1. Lineage (GTDB taxonomy): Bacteria > Pseudomonadota > Gammaproteobacteria > Berkiellales > Berkiellaceae > Berkiella. The sequence continues at coordinate 39,841 of CAZBZP010000007.1, read as the reverse complement.
GCGCTTAAGGATGAAGAGCGTGGCTTAGGTAAACTACAATTACAATTGCCATCTGCAAGCATAGAGCGGCTGGTGAAATCCTGCGATGGGGATGCCAGAAGATTACTCACCATTCTTGAGGTAGTAGCTCAACGAATTGAAGCAAATAAGAAAGCAGAAGTTGATGAAGCTTTGATTGATTCTATTTTGCAACAAGATTATCGTCGCTTCGATAAGGGAGGAGATTTATTTTATGATCAGATCTCCGCTTTGCATAAATCAGTTCGGGGATCAGATCCAGACGCTGCGCTTTATTGGTTATGCCGCATGTTAGATGGCGGTTGTGATCCGGCTTATATTGCTCGTCGCGTCGTGCGTATGGCAAGTGAAGATATTGGCAATGCAGAGCCGCGTGCTTTAGGCATGGCGCTTGAAGCATGGCAAGCCCTTGAGCGCTTAGGTAGCCCAGAAGGCGAGTTAAGCCTTGCCCAAGTCGTTATTTATTTGGCCTGTGCGCCTAAAAGTAACGCCAGCTATATGGCTTTTAAGCGGGCAAAAGCAGATGTTGAATCCAATCCCTCATATCCTGTGCCAGTACATTTGCGTAATGCACCCACAAAATTAATGAAAGAAATGGGCTATGGAAAAGCCTATCGCTATGATCCCGATGAGCCAGGTGGATTTGCTCGCGGGCAAAAATATTTTCCAGATGAAATGGGACAAAGACATTATTATGCTCCCGTGGATAAAGGTTTAGAAATTAAAATTGCCGAAAAGTTAAAAGAAATTAGAAAAACACAAGCATAGTCATCATTATAGCGGCGGACTTTATGTCCCCCTGAGAATAAAAGAGAGACAAAACATGATTGATCCAAATGAAATTAGAAATAACCTAGAAAAAGTTGTCGCGAATTTAAGTAAGCGCGGGGTGAGCGTTGATATCGAAAAATTACGTGGCTTGGAAGAGCAACGTAAAGAACTGCAAATCAAAACCCAAGACTTACAAAGTAAAAGAAATACCTTGTCAAAAGAAATAGGCCAGGCCAAAGCCAAAAAAAATGAGCAAGAAGCGGCTCTTTTGATGGAACAAGTAGAAAAAGTGGCCGTTGATTTAGAGGTGATTGAAAAGCAATTTAATGTGGTTCATGAAGAACTTCAAGCTTATCTTGCCACCTTGCCCAATCTGGTGCATGAATCTGTGCCTGAGGGTAAAGATGAAAATGCCAATGTAGAAGTCAGAAAGTGGGGCACCCCAAAAACGTTTGATTTTACGCCCTTAGATCATGTTGATTTAACCGCTAAATCAAGCACAATTGATTTTGAAACCGCAGCACAAATGTCAGGTTCACGTTTTGTGGTTTTAAAAGGAGAAGTGGCAAAATTACATCGCGCACTGGCGCAGTTTATGTTACATGTGCACACCACAGAGCATGGCTATGAAGAAATGTATGTGCCTTATTTAGTAGATGCTTCGGCCTTATATGGCGTTGGGCAACTCCCCAAATTCTACGATGATTTATTTCATATAAAAGGGGAAAAGGAACTGACACTGATTCCTACTGCAGAAGTCTCTTTAACGAATTTGGTTCGCGATACCATTATTTCTGCTGATAAGTTACCCATGAAATTCGTGAGCCATACACCCTGTTTTAGAAGTGAAGCAGGATCATACGGTAAAGATACCAAAGGTATGATTCGCCAACATCAGTTCGATAAAGTGGAAATGGTGCAAATTGTTAACCCTGAATCGTCTTATGCTGCATTAGAAGAAATGACATCCCATGCTGAAAAGATTTTACAAAAATTGAATCTGCCTTATCGTGTTGTGGCTTTGTGCAGCGGCGACATTGGTTTTCAATCTAGCAAAACCTATGACTTAGAAGTGTGGTTACCCAGCCAAAACAAATACCGTGAGATCTCTTCTTGCTCAAATACCGAAGGCTTTCAGGCAAGACGTTTACAAGCGCGCTTTCGTGCACAAAATGCCAAGCCAGAGCTGGTGCACACCCTCAATGGTTCAGGCTTAGCGGTGGGTAGAACCTTAATTGCTGTTTTAGAAAACTACCAAGATAAGGACGGCAACGTGCATGTGCCTGAGGCACTCTATCCGTTTATGGGAGATGTTAGGGTTATTAAATTAAACTAACCAATCTGCTCGGGGGGCTAAAATCCGCCCCTCGCTTACGGAACTGTTGCTGGGACTTTGATAGTAGCTTACTATAACTGCATATAGATGATGGAACATCAATTCGCGATCGCAAGGATCTAGAATGAAAAAATTAAGAGCAGCAACCGTAGTCGTCCTAACATTTGGCAGTGCAACAGCCTATGCAAGCCTTGAAGGCTTTGAAATAAATGGATTCTTATCTATTGGCGCAGCATGGCACAACGTACAAAATGTCACCAATGGTCAGGAACTAATTTATAATTCTTACATTCGCAGAAGACCAGGTTATGAAGAAGATTCTGACGTTGGTATTCAAATAACAAAATCACTACGTGAAGATATCAGCATTACAACACAATTCTTAGCTGAAGCGGCTAATGATTGGGGAGTTGAAGCTGTTTGGGCTTTTTTAAAATGGGAGCCCAGTGATCAATGGCAATTCCGTGTGGGTAGAGTTCGCACTAACCCTTATATGCTTTCTGATGTTATCAATGTGGGTTATGCCTATCCCTGGGTGAGACCTCCAGAAGAAGTGTACTCTCAAATACCTTCTTTTTTCAGCAATCTCACCGGTGCAGATGTAAAGTATCATAATCAATTTTTTAATAATGATTTCAGTATCCAGGCATTCTATGGTGCGACGAGCACGGTGATACATTTTCCTGCCTATTTATCGATGCCTTTTGGTACTGACATGTCTATCTTTGACACAGTGCGATTACGTTTAAGAGACATGTGTTCTTTTAGCACCAAATATGGCGATGAAAACTTTAGCGTTCGCGCGGGTTACCAAATTACGCGTTTAACCGTCGATCCTAATGGTGGTACAGCAAAAGAATTTGTGAACCAGATTTTAAATTTCATGGCCACAAATGGTGTGCCCGGTCTCATTGATCCTATTGGAACGGATTATGTTAATTATCTTACCGCTTATAATGTTTCAGCCAGTTTTGGTGGTCTAGGCTACCAATTCGATTGGAACAATATTGTGAGCATGGGGGAGATAGTTAAACGTACCATAGCAACCCCAATGATCAGTAATGCGATTGGTTGGTATCTCATGGGCGGTTATCGCATTAAACAGCAATTCTTGCCGCATATAACCTATGCAAAAGAAAGGATGGCAGACAATAAAGTCCGACGCTTTAACGGTGCTGTTAATTCAGGTTTTCAAATTCTTTCTGGTTCACAACAGACATTAGATGAATTCATGATGACCATGGTAGAAACTGGTCCCAGCGTTGAAGGTGGTGCGGGTTCCCAAACATCTGTGACAGTGGGCTTAAGATGGGATGTCTATTCTGGTATAGCCCTTAAAGGGGAATACAAACATGTCCATCCAGATCATCTAACCCCAGGGTTATTCGATTATTATCCTTGGACTTCGGCAAACATTTACTCTATTGCGCTTGATGCTGTGATGTAGGAATGTCAATGATAAAGCATATGCTTAAAAAACCTATATCTTCAGCAATTTTAGTAAGCCTTCTTGGTATGATGTCCTGTGAGTGCCTTGCTGATTTAGTGGTAATTACGAATAAAGATATGCCGGTTTCTTCCTTATCTCAAGAAGAAGTAAATCGAATTTATTTAGGCAAAACAAAGTTCTTATCTAATGGGGTTAAAGTTATCCCTGTAGATCAACAAAGTGGCAGTGCTGCAAGAGATAAGTTTTATAACAATGTCATAAAAAAAAGTGATACCGAAGTTAAATCTTATTGGTCACGGGTGATATTTACCGGCCAAGGTTATCCTCCGATTCAGGAAAGCGACGATAGGGCGGTGAAAGATTTGGTTGCCAAAAATCCCAACTGTATGGGTTATGTTGATAGATCAGTTGTAGATAACACGGTGAAGGTAGTTTATACGGTTCCCTAAGCTTTCATATCCCCCAAAAAAAAAGCCTCCTTAAGGAGGCTTTTTTATTATGCGAAAGGTTATTCTCTTTGACCACTAAAGAAGGACAATAGTTGTAACAAGGAGATAAACATGTTGTAGAGCGCAACGTATATCGAAATGGTTGCCATGATATAGTTACGTTCGCCGCCATGAATGATTTGGCTGGTTTCAAACAAGATGATTGCAGCACTAAAGAGCATAAATCCTGCTGAAAGGCCTAATTGCAACATAGGCATTGGGAAGAACATGCCAATGATGACAGCAAGGAAGAGCACAATACCGCCTGCCATGAGGAAGCCGGCCAGGAAGCTGAAATCCCTTCTCGTGGTTAAGGCATAACCTGATAACCCAAAGAAGATGATACCTGTACCACCTAAAGCTGTAAAAATAAGCTGTTTACCATTAACGAATGTATAAAGGTATGCATTGAGTAATGGCCCTAAGGTGTAACCCATAAAACCGGTGAAGAGGAAGACAGAAGCAATACCAAGGGCACTGTTACGTGTCGCATTCACGAGAAAAATTAGGCCAAAGTAAATGAGCAAAGTTGCTAAACCAAGAGATTTTGCGTGCGTTGCCATTGCAAAATAAGCGGTAAGCGCACTAAACCCGATGGAGGCAGCCAAAAGAATGTAAGTGTTTCGTATTACCGAGTTTGTTTCTAAAATAGACTCAGAACGGGTACGAATAATCGTTTGTTGATTAGCCATGCTGTGCTCCTTAACCTAGTATCTTTATTACTCATTATTATATCACATTGCTTTGCTTAACATATATCCACCTGCTTGGGTGGGATATGTAGTGGCTTTTTGTGAGAATTTCTTCTTTAAAATCATAAGCTTAAATTTAAGAGGCTTAACTTAGCTTAGTTGAATGGGGATTTTTGTTGAAACTACATGCAAATTCAAAAAGCGCGACCGCTTGTCGTTCATAATAAGGATAAACCCTGATATTAAGTTAACATACATCTTATTGGTTTTTAAAGCCATGCACCATACCTTTTAGATAGTTAACCATTCAGCTCTAAATTTATATTGATATCTATCAATAAGGGGCGCACCAAGAGAAATAGTTCCAGTATGCGCTGGCGCTGGAACTATCTTTAATCATTGGAGACTAAAAAGAACAGGTTCGCCTTTTATCTAAAAAACATTGCATTAGCGCGCAAATCAGCGCTCTCATTTGTATTAGTGGATAACACACTAACCCTATTATATTCTGCGTTGTATGTTGTGTATTGGGGCGTAAAGTCTATGTTGCTTAACCTGAGCATGGAATCAAAACTATCATTCATTAGTAATACCTCCGATTCATCATCTTTGGTACTTTCGAGGAATTTATTTTCTGCATCTATAAGTCTTGATTTCAAAGTTTTGGTTTCAAGATAGATTTGCTTTCCTTGTAAAGTAGGTTTGTAAATTGGCATGCCATTCTCCACAGTTTGAATGCAATTTGTTGAGATAGCATCCTTCATTGCTCTATTACTAAGGGCACGCACAATATGATACTCTGTAAGATATTCAGCGCAAAACTCAAAAGGATATGTTAAGAAAATAGCAAGTACGCGGTTTGAGATGCTGCCATTTTCTTTTTGTAAGATATTTTTAAACTTTATTTTGTTTTTTAGGGCAAGCAGGAGATCATACAATTCCCTGTAACCTAATAAACGCGCACGTTGAAAGTTGAGGTGTTTTTTAAGTTTTTGATTAAATCGCTCAATAGCTTTACTGTTTTGCTGCTCTATGTGCAACATCATGTTTGAAGAGAAAATGTTTAATTTGTCTTCTGAGATGCTATATTTCAGGACCGGGTTTTCGTTAAGGAATTTGCGTATTTTTTCGATGTAGGTAATAATTTCAAGTTTAATATCAATAAGTTCAGCTTCTTCTTTGTCATGCGTTTTTGAGCGTTTGTTTCTTAAAGATTGGCACACCTTCATTGAAAGCTCAAAATGCGCATTCGCTTTTAATGCCATGCAACTTTCAATGATTTCTGGATGGCTGGTGGGGGTTTCCAGGGCCTCAAAAAGGGGAGAGTCAATATCATCGATATAACCTAGTGAGTATCCACTATTCATTAAAGTGGCGAAACATTTTGTACTATCATAATGCACACACAGTTCAATAATTGTTAAGAAAACACCTTCCTCTGTTGCACATTCATACTTTGTTGCTTCGTTGATTAAATCCGCGTTGATTAAAAGATTAAGCAGATCAGCTTTATCATATTCAACAATGACGGAAATTAAATCATCATTGAGCAGCAATAAGTTGGTGATAATAGCATGCACAACCAATTCACCATACAAATGGAGATCGCAACTACGAAAGAACATTTTTAATCTATTGGAAATGGCTGTTTTTTGTTCTAGCACTTTTGCCAGAGAATCACTTTCACCTATTAAAATGAAATCGTTACAGGTACGTAAATTATTAAACATCGCTATTATGTGCGCTTGCTCAATAGTTGATAAGTCTTGTGTTTGATCAAAAAGCGTAATTAATTTGTTATTTTCTTGTAGTAGTGTTGTGAGTTCTTCTATGTTGAGGCTAGCTGTAGTGGTGGTAGGTTTCTTCTTTGATCTTTTTTTCTTCTTGGGCGCTAAAGTTACCTGTTCAGTGGTATTTTTATTTTCATTGTTCTCGGTTGCAGGGTGCTCAGTGGCGTCTTTACGTTTTGGTTCCTGTGCTTTTGTTTTTGCTTTTATTTCGGGGCTGTTGCTAAGAAGGTTAATCATTTTTTTATAACCTAAAAGAGAAGGGGTGTAGGTTTGGCAGCCTATTTGAGTAAGCAAATTGATGGTATGTATTTGAACTTGAGCAAGGGCTAAATAAGCTTTCTTGTTTTTTGTTAAATCTATGCTTAAATCAACAAGCTTTTCTTCAGTGTCTTGGACTTGTTGTGATAATGCAGATATTTGCTCCTTTTGCTTTTTTCGAAGAAACATAATAAGAGCGGTTTGTGAAAGCGCGAAATAATAAATGACATCTTTATCTTGGTTATTCATTTCAAATGATGTTGTTGGTTTATTTGTTGTTTTATCTATCGCAAAAAGTTTGGATTCAATAACGATGTCATCACGTTTGCCAAAATAGACATGCACTTTGTAATTTTGCTTTTTATTATCTTGTAATAGCATTGTATAGTGATAAAAGGCTTTGGTTTTTGCATCTTTGCTTTTCGGGACATTTATATGATGTTCGATAAGGGAGAGTTCTTTTCCATGAAGTTTAAATGCTGTGTCATGCCCTAAATCAAGATTAATCAAAAAGTAAGGCGTTTTTGTTTTTTCAAAAACATTCTTGCTGATGTTGATTGGAAATTGTGTACAGAGTTCTTGTTGTATATTTTTATTATCAAGAAAATTAAATGTAGGATTTAACATGACAAAGTCCTCATCGAATGCAGTAGTGAATAATCAAAGAGATTATTTATGTCAGAAAAAAATAACGGCCCAGTGAAAGGTTGTCGACTCAAAGCAGATTAAATGTCTTAGTTGGTAGACAAACGGTATTAACGGATAGATTGGCGATCAAATAAGTTAATTATCTTAGAAAAATTTTTAGTGCATTTGCATTAAGAGTAGAGCTTGGGTAGACTGCGCAGTCTAATTGGAGAGGTGGCAGAGTGGTCGATTGCGGCGGTCTTGAAAACCGTTAAGGGGAAACCCTTCCAGGGTTCGAATCCCTGCCTCTCCGCCAATAAAAAAGCACCCACAAGTGGGTGTTTTTTTATTGGCTAGGATGAAAGTGGGATGAGATCCCGTTAGGGTTCGACAAAAATGAGAGCGAAGCGATGCCGAAGGCATCCGCGAGCATTTTTGGACGGCTATGCCGTGGAATTTGCAAATCAATCCCTGCCTTGTGACGTACTCCCAGCTACAAATCTAATCTGTAACATGTCGAATTACTAACCCAAATTCTTAAATAAGCCTACTTTTACTCTAGTAAAGCGTCTTGCCCTGAGTTATCCTGACTTTGTTCAAATGCCACCTGGGGATGAAAAATTGATCACAGTACTGATAGTCGATGACCATGAGTTGGTAAGGGCGGGCATCCGCAGCCTTCTCTCAGGGGTTAACGGACTCAAAGTGATTGGAGAAGCATCAACTGGCGAAGAAGCAGTTAAAATCGCCCGTGAAAAGCATCCTAACGTGGTGTTAATGGATGTCAGAATGCCTGGAATCGGTGGACTTGAGGCAACGCGAAAGCTGCTGAGAGCTGATCCAGACATCAAAGTAATCGCCCTGACTGTGTGTGGCGAAGAACCTTTCCCTTCTAAATTATTGCAAGCAGGCGCAGCAGGTTACCTTACAAAGGGCTCAGCGCTAGATGAAATGGTACAAGCAATTCATTCTGTATTTCATGGCAAACGTTATATCAGCCCTGAAGTAGCACAACAATTAGCCTTGAAACATTTGTCTGATGAAAAAGTATCTCCTTTTGAAACCTTATCTGAACGTGAACTGCAAGTGATGCTGATGATCACCAGTGGTCAAAAGGTGCAAGAGATCTCAGATAAGCTATGTTTAAGTCCTAAGACAGTGAATAGCTACCGTTATCGCTTGTTTGATAAGCTTAATGTACATAGTGATGTGGAATTAACCCACCTTGCTATTCGTCACGGCATCTTAGATACCGAAACCTCAGCAAGTTAATTTTTTATATTCTCATGGAAAGAATATGAAGTTTGTTGCTTCAGAATTTTTAGCATCAGTCACTTCTCGCCCGGGCGTTTACTGCATGCGCGATGCTAGCGAGAAAATGCTATATGTTGGCAAAGCTAAAAATTTACATGCCAGACTATCCAGTTATTTTCGCACGCAGGATGACCCTCGCATACAGCAAATGGTCAGTAAAATTGCGGCGATTGATGTTACTGTTACCAACAGTGAAATTGAGGCTTTATTACTTGAAAACTCATTAATAAAGTCCTTAAAACCAAAATACAATGTCATATTTAGGGATGATAAATCCTACCCTTACCTATTTTTATCAAAGCATACCTTTCCACGTTTGGTCTATTTTAGAGGCAAGAGTAAGCTCAAAGGCACTTACTTTGGCCCTTATCCGAGTGCGAATGCTGTCAAGGATGCACTTCAACATTTGCAAAAATTATTCAAGCTGCGTCAATGCGATGATGTATTTTTTAGCAACCGTTCAAGGCCTTGTTTGCAGTATCAAATTAAACGTTGTACCGCGCCTTGTGTGGGATATATTACGCCTGAAGATTACGCGCAAGATGTTGAAAATGTTGCTTTGTTTTTAGCAGGCAAAGAAGCGCAAATCATCCAAAATTTAATTCACAAAATGGAGCAGTCATCCCTTAATCAGGATTTTGAACAAGCAGCATTGCTTCGCGATCAAATTACGAGTTTGCGCCACCTTCATGAACAACAAATTGTATACAAGCAAAAAGGTAATGCCGATGTCATTGCCCTTGCTGAATACAAAGGACAGTTTTGTTTACAATTGCTCTATATCCGCCAGGGTCAAATTTTAGATAGCCGATCTTTTTATCCTAAGCAGACTGGCGAGAGTAAAAGTGCTGAAGTATTAAGAGGTTTTTTAACGCAGTTTTATTTAGATCAAGAAGAAAAACTCGATTACCCACATGAAATCATTGTTAATGAGGCAATAGAGGATGAAGAATTAATTGCAAATTCTTTGTCGGATATCGCAAAACGGCAAGTGAAAATTTATCAACCCATACGGGGTGAAAAATTAAAGTGGTTACAATTAGCCCAAGAGAATGCCAGTCAAGCGCTATTAAGAAAAGCATCGGCTAGCAGCGCTGTTCAAAAGCGTTGGATTGAACTGAAGAAAGTGCTAGGGATTGTTAATGGTTTTAATCGTATAGAGTGCTTTGATATTAGCCATACCTTTGGTGAAGCAACCATCGCGTCTTGTGTGGTGTTTGATCAAACAGGCCCGATGAAAGCAGAGTATCGTCGTTATAACATTGAAGTAAAAGCCAATGATGATTACGCTGCCATGGAGCAAGTGTTAACTAAAAGATACCTCAAACGAAAAGCGCAGGATAAGGTGTTACCGGATGTGATTATTGTCGATGGTGGCAAAGGGCAATTACATCGTGCTAAAAAGGCAATGTTAGAATGTCAAATACTTGATGTTTTGCTGATTGGTATCGCCAAGGGAGAGGGGCGTAAACCGGGCCTTGAAACCTTATATGTAACTAAATCACAAGAAGAAGGGGAGGGGATTATTAAGCTGCCGCCCACTTCGATTGCTTTGCATCTACTACAACAAATTCGAGATGAAGCTCACCGTTTTGCCATCACGGGACATAGACAAAAGCGCAACAAGGCCAGAACAACGTCTTCGCTAGAAACCATAGATGGTGTTGGCGCTAAGCGTCGGCAGAAATTGCTCAATTATTTTGGTGGCTTGCAAGGATTAATGTCTGCCAGTGAGGAAGCGATTGCCAAAGTGCCTGGGATTGGAAGTGCGTTGGCTTCAACAATTTATCTAAAACTTCATGGGAATTAGATTTTATTGTTGCCCTTACTGTAAGGGCCATGCTAGTGTTCATTAGATTTTGTGAGTTTAGCTTGTGAAACTTACAAAATCATATGCCGCGCCGTTGTTAGGCCAAAGCATGCTTGTCCGGCCTAGCCTTTTAGGCGAAGACGGAAAGTGCTACGGAGAACAGAGGCGGGCTCTAAACCAAAATTAAGAGGCTATATCCCATACCCTATATTCATGGTAAGAGAATGTAATGTCTGGCAACGTTTTTAGTATCCCCAACGCCTTTACAGCAGCTCGGATAGCGATGATACCGTGTTTCGTTGTTGCGTTTTATTTACCTACCAAACATGCAGGCTTAATTACTGCCGGTATATTTTGTTTGGCCGGTTTCACCGATTGGTTAGATGGCTTTTTGGCAAGGCTTTTAAATCAGACTTCTCGATTTGGTGCATTCTTAGATCCTGTTGCCGATAAATTGATTGTGGCTGTGGCCCTCGTCCTCTTGGTAGGGGAATATGGCAAAGTCTGGTTAACAATCCCTGCGGCCATTATTGTGAGCCGTGAAATCGCCATCTCTGCATTGCGAGAATGGATGGCGGAGATTGGAAAACGCACAAAAGTTTCTGTTAGTTACATAGGTAAGGTTAAAACCTTTTTACAAATAATCGCTATCATTATTTTACTTGCCCATCCTGCCGATTGGGATTTGCTGTGGGTTAAAATTGGCATAGCCTTGATGTATATAGCGGCTTATCTCACGCTATGGTCTATGTGGTCTTATTTACGCGCTGCATGGTCTGCTATCCTAGAGGAAGAAAACGCGTAACACTTTGCAACCTAACGAAAAAAGATGCTTGACAGCGATGCCGAAATCTTTAACAATGGCCACCTCTTAACGCGATGCGGGAATAGCTCAGTGGTAGAGCACAACCTTGCCAAGGTTGGGGTCGCGAGTTCGAGCCTCGTTTCCCGCTCCAGAATTCTGTTGTATTACTTAAAACACTTGCACCAGTTAGGTTCAAATGGAAGATACTCAACCAGTTTGAATTTAGGCAAGACGCCAAGCGAATGAATCCCCTGGAGTGCACGCTTTGGTGCATGACTGGGGTGAATGAGTGCTGGCAACACAGCATAAATTCAAAGTGGGAAGAGTATAGGCGCTGGCTGGGTGTCAGAGTGGTTATGTAGCGGCCTGCAAAGCCGTGTACGCCGGTTCGATTCCGGCCTCAGCCTCCAAAGCTGGATAGCATGTAGAAATAAATTAAGTGTTCAGACTTATACTCTAACACTAGTAGAGCCCGGGTGGCGAAATCGGTAGACGCAAGGGACTTAAAATCCCTCGGGGATTAAACCCCGTGCCAGTTCGAGTCTGGCCCCGGGCACCATAAATCTTGATAATTTCAGTGTTTTTGTTAGTTTCTCGTGATTTAGGTTAGTTCATGTTTGCACCTAATTAACCTGGCGAGCGCAGTACGAGCGTAGCGCCCCTCATACGAGGGCAAACTAATGGCGACTAAAACCCGTCTCAAGAGCGGTAATATCCGCGTTCAATTTCGTTTAAAAAATCTCAAACTTATTTCCCACACCTTTAGCACTGAGCACGAAGCTAATGCTTATGTTCTTCGTCTTGAAACTGAGTTGAATACCATTCAAGAAGCTGAGAAAGCTAAGCTACCAATTGATATGGCTGCGCTTTATCGAACCCTTCATCCTGACTTAAAAGAAGCGGTTCAATTGTTACCCAGCTTCGCTCGTGTCTTGGGGGAGGTAGCTGGTAATGAACTGACCCTATCCCGTCTTATCGATCAATTCATGTTCCAATATGATAAGAAAGATCAAAACATAGAAAAGCGACTTGAGTGGTGGTGTGATAATTATGGGCATTTACTAGTCAATGAAGTTTCTGAGGATCATATACGTCATGCCATCAATAAGCTGTTAACTGTTGGTAGTACAGGGAAAAGCCCTGTATCACCCCAAACTACTAATCGTTTTAAAGCTAACCTTTCATCCGTGTTTGAGTTTGGTAGAAACAAATATCACCTTAAAGCAAACCCATGTAGACATATTAAGAGTAAAACTGAGGGCAAAGGCCGGAAGCGATATTTAAGCATTGATGAGCAACAACGATTTATTGCTAAAGCCAAAGAAAGTCTATGGGACAAATTTTATTTATTAGTGCTGATGGCTATCACTACAGGGGCTAGAAGGGGAGAACTTGAAAAGTTAAGGTGGTCCGATATTGATTGGGGGCGATCACAAGCCAAATGCAGCAATACAAAAAATGGTTCAGACAAAACTGTTCCTTTAACAGATGCTGTTATCCAGGAGCTGAAACGCTTCCGCGGGGTTGGTAATAGTCTAATCTTTGCTCACCCCAAAAGAGTCACCAGTCCTTATGATTTCCGTGCTGAATGGCTTGCAGCCTTAAAAGAAGCAAAAATAGACATTATTGATGAAAAGGGCGAAAAGCTTGTTTTTCATAGCTTGCGACATACGTTTTGTTCAACATTAGCAAACACAGGCGCAGAGCTACATGAAATAGCATCACTAGCTGGGCATAAGAGTATTCAAACCACAATGAGATATACCCACCTAGACAATAAGCGTCTATCTACAGTGGTGAGCAAAACATTTGGTGTCCTAGGATTGGGTGGCGCACCTAAGTAGCGATCATTGTGGCAGGCACTATAGAATGACTAAGGTGCCTGCGATTGAATGGCTAAAGATATAGGTCAGCAGAATTCGTCAAAAGTGTCTCCTCCTGTCCATTCTGACCCACGTGCGAGGCAGAATTGTTTTTCTGCACCATCTTTAGTAAAAAACGTCCCCACGCTTGTATGCACATACCAACCATCTTCATAAGTGACTTGTGCAAGCGACCATGGTTTTATAGCCTCCGTTTCAGCTTGTTGATTCATAACCAATATTGATTGACCACTTTCAGCTATTGCAGATTCAAGAACCACTGATGTTGAAAATTTATTGCGAGCAAATACAACGCCCTCCTTCAATTTATCTGCATAGGCTGAAATTGGATCTGCTTCATTATTTTGTGGGCAACAAGGAAATTCAGTTGGAGTTCTCCAATTGCGCTGAACTGCACCTGGAGTGTCTGATATTACTAAACCTAATGCCCTAAATTTTTCTATATAAAATGTGATAAGTTCTTCTTCCTGCATTTGGGAGGAATAGGGATAGGATAGTGGTGAAATAGATTTTCTCTGAGCTTCGTTAGGTGTCTTTACCTTTTCTAAATCGGAAGACATTGATTGACTTTTTAGTAAGAGATTTTGGGTTTTAATAGGTTTGAACACCCATTCTCCCAAGGAGCCACCAGAGGGGCTCTTATCGCTTTTGGCCCATATATGCATTCTTTCCTTGCAGGCTTTAGCTTCCTCTGGACTAACAGTCCGCATCCATTCAAAATTGCGATCAGATTTCCAATCGCTCAATATTGAAGGATCCTCGAGAAAAGCTTCAATACTGCCACAGATGAATTCGACACGCTTCACAGTAATGGGATTGAGAAGTACATTTTCCAATCGTGTTAACCATCGGAGGTTTTCTGGTCGGTTGTTTCGACGGTTCGTGTCAATGTGGTCAACGACATGCTCTTTGGTGGGAGGTTCACCATGGAACGCTGTGGCCACAATTCTATGAATGCGAACATCTGTAATATACATATATCCGTTCTTGCTGTTTGGTTTACCAAAAGTCCATTGGTTGTCAGTCGGGCGCGGTCGCCTGCCTGTACGAGGATGTCGTAATACTGCTCCATTATCCCGAACTGAATATTGCTCACCATCATAGATGCAATCTACTTCATGATTGAAGTCTTGAATATTAATTTCTCTCATGGCTCTTTCCTTATGATTGCACTTTAACAAGCATAGGAATAGGGCGAGCATTGATTTCCGGTTTAGCATAACCAATATGTCCAGCAATGCGTTTTAGCCATATGGTGGTTAAAAGGCTTGTGGTTTGGTTCCTTCCGCTTCCATCAACAGGGTAGCCTGCAACTTTGTGATAGGGTGTAACTGTAAAGCGTATGCCTTCATGCGTGATTTCCACTTCTACTTCTTCGTGAGAAGGAGTATGGTAGAGTTTCAATAATTGATTATCCTGTTGATATTCATGTGCCAGAAGGAGTGCTTGTCTTTTAAGATCATAGGACGTCCAAATCTTCGTGGCTACAATCACTTTCTCATAGACTAGGCGAGTAAAGACCTCCTCTACTAACGTATTACTATCAGGTAAAATAGAGGGGAAATCTTCAAGATTTTCTCGGCGCTTATCAATGGGTGCTGAAGGAATCAACACGATGACATCAGCTTGGGGTAGATTGGTAATTGGATATTGCGTATCCGCATATAGGGCAGCTTTCGATTTGTATCCAAAAAAAGCAGCTACAATCTCATGAGCATGTCCAGATTTAAGTTTAACGCCTTGATTGATAGATAATGAACGCAGATGATCTGCGCAAAATTTAATTATGTTTTGCATAGCAAATTCCTTAACTTTTGGTGTTTGATCGTTTCGGCGAGAGTTTAAACACAATCTTCCCAGCGGTTAATAAAATCGCTATAACAGATTGTCGGTGAAGTGTCGTCTTTGTCGGTCTCTCGCAACCGGGGCTTTCGACTCCTGGGCGAGATGATATAGCCAACAATAATAGATTGCAAGGATTAGGTTTTGACTTTAATTCAATGTGGTGGGTGTATGCTCGAGATAATCAGCGGGATATCAAAGACTTCCTAAAAGAAAATGTATTGCAGTACAATCTGCTTACCAGCTCTAGGGCAAGATCTCCCGAACCGCGACCCTTCATCGCCTGAGCTGGACTTATCTATGAAGGATTAAAAAACACATGAAGGAGGTGTTTATGAATCTTATTTCCATTGATAAATATACAAAAACTAATTTAATTAAACTTGCTTATATTTTAAAAATACTCTCTGAAACCAACACGAAAACGTTCACATACGTTAGCAATGGCGAAAATCCATGCTTAACCAGGGGGGCAGGATATTTAATTTTACCAAAAGCTTTATTAAGTGAACTTTCTGTACGGTTGCAAAGCCAAGAGTTTAGTAGCGAGGAAGCAAAAATTATGCTTCATATTTTACATCCCATCGAGTTTAGCCCTGTCTTGCCAGATGTTTTTATGACTTTAGATGAATTTGATGAAAGGTCTGATTATCAGCTTCCAAATGCCTTTAAAGCACTTCAACCTTACAGCATATTTAAAACCTTCCCATTAACACGCTTGCCAAAGGTCTTTGAAAATAGCCATCCACTACATTGGGCATCAAGCATGTGTTTAACGCAGTATTCTGGCACGCGAAGTGATAGGTTAAATATTACCCTTTCGGAAAAAGAGCTATGCGCAGTTAATATATTTATTGATGCTGATGATCCAATGACTAAATCATTAGAGATTGAGTTAATGGGGATAGCCCAGATAGAAGACGATAAATGGTTAGAAAATCTTACAAAGGATCAAGCTGACATATTAAAGAGCTTTGTTGATCTTGTAGGGTATAAAAAAGTTAAAAGCCTAACCTGTTTGATGAATCCTGAGTTAACGGATTATTACTCATCGGAAGCAAACCTCATCCTAGAGGTACAAGAAGCAGTGCTTATAGACAAGGAGGGGAACTCCAAAATGGGTTTTATTCAACGAGCAGCACATCTACTTCACGAAAAGCATCCTGATATCACCCCAAAGCTTCATTCAGACCCAAAAGAGTACAACGCACCTACAAAAAGAATTACCACAGCAGCGAATCCCGATAAAAATAAAAAATAATACCTCAGCCTCAAGAAGCTAGGAATCACGAGGCTTCTTGGGGATTTTATTTCAAAAAACCATATATACCTCACCCATCGCTGTGGTATTACCACACCTAAAAATATCTCAAAGTACCAATTATTATCCAATCTACACGAGTGCAAACGTGAACAATCTAAAACATACGTGAAGCTAAATGAGCAAGAGGTAGGATAATGGCAAAAGAGATAATGATGAAAAATTATGAAGCTGAATTGGATCAATACTTAGATTTACGATCTTTCGTTACACGATACCCTCAATTCAAAGAAGGACAGTTGCGTTGGTTCGTGGTTCGCAAAAAACAGCTTGGCTTAGAGCCAGCAATAAAGCGGTTGGGCCGTCGCCTTTATTTTCACGTCCCAACGTTTCTCAAATGGATAGATGAACAAGCAGCTTGAGGGATGAACAATCCCTTGGAAACCCAGATGGTACAAGAGTTTAGCAATAATCAAGCGCATTCCGAGCGCAATTAGCCTGGATGAAAGCTTTATATGATGGAGATTGAAAATGAATATGCAATATACGTCAGCAGAAGGATCCCGTTATGAGGATGTTCTTAAGTCAGTTCTTTACGTGGGGCTATTAAGAATGGGGCATAAAGCAGCTGGGTATGAGGCAAGGAAACACATGCTGCAGCTTCAAAGCATAGGCGTAGGTAAAGTTGAAATCACGGTAAAAGGCATACCGCTTTCAGAGCCTGACGTTTGTGCGCTTGAATTTGATATAGCGCATGTAAATCCTATGGTAGAGGGTTAAATTATGTCTCAAAACGTAAAATCAATAGGCATAAAACCCCACGCACCAATGCCGAATAAGGCAAATGCTGAGCAAGAAAGTGTTACTTCAAAAGCACTAAAGCTTTGCGAATCTATGAGCCTTTTTCATAACCAAGAAAACAAAGCTTATGCAGTTGTAACAATAGACAGTTACCAGGAAGTATTTGAGATTGCGGGCAAAAACTTCACGCGCTGGCTGCAAAGCAGATACTATAAAGCAAATAATAGGGTTATCGCTGCAAACACGTTGAAAGAAATTATCACGATTTTGGAAGCGAAGGCGTTTTTTGAAGGAAAGGAGAGGAACACTGCAATACGCGTTGTTGCTAAAGAAGATAAGATTTACATCGACCTTTGCAATGATAAACGCCAATGTGTTGAAATTACTGCAGACGGGTGGCGCATTCTTGATAGGCCACCCGTCATGTTTGTTCGTAAAGAAGGGATGTCAGCGTTGCCTTCTCCGAAGTTAGGCGGAAATATTAACACACTTAAAACGTTTCTTAACATCTACAGTGATGATTTTCCTTTGGTTGCGGCTTGGATTTTGGGCGCATTAAGAGGCAAACCCCCATACCCAATTTTAATACTTCAAGGGGAGCAAGGTAGCGGTAAAAGCACAACGACTGAAATTTTACGAAAATTGGTTGACCCATCAAAAGTCCCCTTAAGAGGGGTAATTAATGATGAGCGTGACCTTGTTGTATCTGCGACTTCTGCGCACATATTGGTTATGGATAACACTTCTTTTATAAAGCCGCAGATGTCGGATACGCTATGCCGCATTTCAACCGGTGGTGGATTTTCAAGAAGACGATTGTTCACCGATTCTGATGAAGTACTAATAAAGCTTAGCAACCCAATAATTATTAACGGTATTAGCAGCTTACCAGAAAGGCCAGACTTGCTTGAGCGGTCGATATGCGTTGAATTACCAAGTGTTACCTCAAATCGACAGACGCATCAAAAAATTATGGACGGTTTTGAAGCAGAATTGCCAAAGATATTGGGTGCGCTTTATACAGCGCTAGCCGGCGCTTTAAAGGCACATCCATTAATACACCTTGAGAAGCCACCTCGGATGGCAGACTTTGCATATTTTATTGCTGCAGCTGAAAAGGCGCTTGAATGGCCAGAAGGGTGCATATTGAAGTGCATGGAGAAAAATCAACATGACCTTGCAGAGAACTCAATTGAGTCAAACACCTATATATCTGCAATATTAGAATTTATGAATGTACGCTCTGAATACGCTGGCACTGCGCAGGAACTTCTAACGGAGATTAATAATTTTATCCCTTTTAATCATGTTTATCGACAGTGTCCCTGCTGGCCAAAGACACCACACAAAGTGGGGCAATTGTTAAGCAGATATGCTCCGTATCTAAAACGATTGGGCTATGCTGTTGTGCGGACAAAGAGCCCGGATAAACAAAGTAAACGGATAATAAACATTTGCGCTGAATAGAAGAAGGGTAAAAGATTTTCAAAACGACCGTATTGTCCGACATTTAGCGCTACTAGCATATCTTCGGACAATACGGTCATTTCGGACGCTTTATTTGCTATTAATATAAGTAATTACATTGTTAATACTGAAATTACACTAAGGATCAAAAATGAATGATGATGGGATTAAAAGAGGCAGACCTAGCGTATATACAAAAGAGCTGGCAATGGAAATTTGTGACGTTATTATGTCAACGAGCAAAGGGATTAAAGTGCTTTGCGCCGAAAACCCTCATTGGCCAAATCAAGATACAATTTTTAGATGGCTGAAGAATTATCCGGATTTTTCCGAGCAATACGCGCTAGCGAAAAGAACTCAAGTTGAGGTTTTGATGGATGAAATATTAGAAATTGCCGATGATATTTCAAATGACATCTATATTAATGATGAAGGTAAGTTTGTTGCTAATAACGCTAAAGTTAACAGGGCGAGATTACAAATAGATACGCGCAAGTGGATTGCTTGTAAGTTAGCCCCTAAAGTATATGGTAATAAGATAGAAACTACTCAAACTATTAATGTTAACCATGAAGAAGCTTTAAGAATGTTGGTTTAGTAGTAAAGTACAAGTAAGTCTAAACAGGGAAACACAATTCATAAGAGATTTTGTATTAAGTTTACAGAAACAAGCATGTTTACTGCTTGTTTCTGTAAATATAAGTTGAAAGTCAGAATTTCAGATGGTTAAGCGTATATATACTAGCGTTCTGATAAAGATTTTCATTCACTTGCCAGTTTTGCGCCATATGAATTTCTGAAGTGATCATATTCATAGAAAGTTTATCACCTAAAAAAGCTGCTAGATCATCTCTTTGTGCAGAACAAAGGTTATACCACATATGTGCTCTTATATAATCTAAGTTTACACCGACTCAATTCATCTCAGCCCACGAATATTCAATAAAATTCTTGGGTAAAATGGCGTTGTTATCAAGCTCGAGGTTTCCATGTGCTTGCAAGCTTTTGGGCTTCAGCAATTTGAGTTTTTGTCATTTTTAAAGCAAGCAGATCTCTAAGCTTAGATGCTTCTTTATCACCTAAAGATGCGCTAACGGTGTACCACATATAGGCTTCTACATAATTTTGAGCTACCCCTATGCCATCTTCATACATTGTGCCAAGGGCAACTTGTGCTGCTGGGTATGATCCAACCAGTGCTGCTTCTTGAAGCCATTTAACGGCTATCATTTCATTCTTTTCGACGCCCTGCCCAAAAATATACAATAAAGCTAGAAAAGTCTGCGCTCGAGGCTCTCCTTGGATAGCAGCTTTTCGATACCATTCTACGGCTTGTTTATAATTTTTAGTAATACCTTTGCCTTCTTCGTACAAGATCGCAATTTCGGTTTGAGCAGTAGCATCATTGGACTCAGCTGCTTCTAGGTATAATTTTAATGCCTCAGAATAGCTTTGAGTTACCCCCTTTCCGTCTTTATACATATGACCAAGATGAACTAGTGCAACTGTAATACCGTTATCTGCAGCTTTTTGGTATAATTTCAACGCTTCCTGATAGTCTTGGGGCACGCCAGAACCATCTGCATATCTTGCAGCCAAACCAAATTGGGCTAGCCCATATTCTTGAGCAGCTGCTTTTTTTAGCCATTTTATTCCTTCTAATTCATCATGAGGGACTCCATCTCCGGTTCCATACATGATTCCTAATTTAGTTTGAGCCTTTGGGTTTTCTTGTTCTGCAGATTTATGAAACCAATAGGCGGCTTTAGCTTCATTTCTTGGAACTGCATTACCTGAGTCATACATAAGTCCTAAAAGAAATTGAGCTTCTGCGTTACCTTCATGCGCATGCTTAATAATTTCTGCAGGACTGGTAGTGTTCGAAATGGTGTTTTGTTGATTTTTAGCGTAAGCAGTAAAGCAAAGAAAAAAGCATACGATAAGTATTTGAAGCTGCTTCATAAATAATTTGAATACCTATATTTTTGTTGGAATTCAAGCAAAGATAGATGCTATGGAATCCTTAGTATCCTGTCAATCCAAAAACAAAATATTATCTAGCTTGCAAACACATACTGTATACAAAATCATTAGTTTTTCGCAAGAATTTGATTTCAAAGCTTGTCAAGCTAGCGCGCTTAAAGGCAGGGCAATCCCAGAAGAAGTTGAGTGTCTCTGCTGGCATAGATGAGTTCTCTGCCTGTGCCAGAAGGAATCAATTTGAAACTGGTAAGCATGTTCCAGATCTACTTACGCTAAAACAAATATTATAAATTCTAAAAGACCCTCTTGCTTATTTTTACGCAGAAGAATATTTACTAGCAGCCTTACTTTTTGGCTACGAAAGAATGAATAAATCTGCTCACAATAGCTTACTTAAGCATGCTCAAGGTAAAATAAGCTAACCTAACCTTAAAATTTTAAGTAAGGATGAAGTGAATGGCTAAAAGTAAAAGGCCTGAGTTCGAGAGCGCAAATCTTTCAATTCATCAAATCAAAGCTGCTCAGCCTAAATTGAAACGTAGAATAAATGAACTTAAAGAAATTGATGTAAAAGCACTTAGAGTGGATGATCTAGCTATAGCTGCATTAGAAAGTAGATTAGACACATTCCTAACTGATACTTTTGGTGTTAATACTATTGAATATAATAGATATCGTTCTGTCAGACATTTATATAGTGGTTCATTGTTTACTCATCGGAGATTATCGGAACGAGAATATCAAGACGGGATATCTGATGGTATTAAAGAGGCGATTGCAAAATTAGAATCTATTAATTTAGATTTTCAAGAAAAACTTGAAGATGCTGGTGAAGATAGTTCAGCTAGAGCAATAAGAGCTTACGAAGGATTAGAATTACAGCCAGAGATTGAAAAGGCGGCAGGGCAGCTGTTTCATAATGGTCATTATTCAAATGCTGTTGAAGATGCCGTTAAGGCATTAACTGAAATTGTGAGAGCTAAAAGTGGTGTTAATGATGATGGCGATTCATTAATGAGGAAAGTGTTTAGTGTGAACAATCCCATTTTGAAAATTAACCAATTAGCTGATGAATCTGACAAGAGTGAGCAACGCGGTTGTATGGAACTGTTTAGTGGTGCAGTGGCGGCATTTCGAAATCCTAGAGCACATAAAATAATTGAAGATGAACCTGAAAGAGCATTAGAGATTATTGCATTTGTTAGCCTTTTGGCAAAATTAGTTGATGAGTCAAGAAAGTAAGCGACTTGATTTTATATAAATATTATTGAAAGAGTTAGCTATGAACACAACCGTTAAAGATCCATGGGTTAGCTTGACTTTAGACGATGCTACCAAAATATTAATTGGCTGGTTAAAAGATTCAGTTAATGGCGCTAAACCCATGCTGCTATCTAATAGTGGATACGACATTCACTTACCACATCTTGCAGCGACATATTTGAAAAAAAATTATCATTTGGAACCAGATTTTGGTGGCACATCGATATTCAACAAATATTCTTATTTATTTTATGATGCAGCTTGGGATTTATGTTTAAGAGGCATATTAAGGATGAGTCCTAAAGATAATAGAAGCGAAAGTAACGCTAGAAACGTTGCTATAGGAAATGGATATTCAATTACCCCTTTAGGTCATCAGTGGCTGCAACAGTCTAAAGAAGAGATTTTTATACCTACCGACCCGTCTTCCTTTTCTAATATAATCTCAGGATATAGGGAAGCTTTTGGAGATGGTTTCATGCAGCGCTCTCAAGAAGCCATTAAATGCTATAACGGATTAGCTTTTCTCGCTTGTTGTGTAATGTGCGGTGCTGCTGCAGAAGCAATTCTTTTATCTGTTGCCGAAAGGAAGCTGGGCAATCTTGATGAAGTACTGAAAATATATAAAGGAAGGGATGGCAGGAGCCAACTAGAGAAAAAAATAATAGGTGATAAAAAAGAATATATAAAAGAAAAGTTTTCAATATTAAATAATTTGCTTAAATTCTGGAGAGATGAGGCTTCTCATGGCGCAATAACTGAAATAGGCAAGCAAGAAGCTTTGTATTCTTTACAAACATTATTATTTCTTGCCCAATTTGTATCTTCTGAATTACCTAAAATTCTTAAAGAAGATGATAAAAATCCTGATTTAGTTATCAAATCTCAAGGTAGCTAACATTGTTTTTAATTTGATCTATAAGTATATGAGGATGTTGCCTGCTTGGGTAAAATTGATCTGATATTACCGCTATATAACCTGAAGGGTTAGTGTTTAGAAGCGAGGTATATTTCTTTATCAGATCTAAGCTGCAAATTGGGGAAATATCAATTATTGGCTCATGTTTTAGTGCTTTTGCACAAAATATAGTTATAGGTTTATTATTAATTTCACTTACGTTAAACTTGCACAAATCACATTTTTTCCACCTTTTTCGCAACAAATCCTATAGAAATCTCCCCAATATATCTTGGGTTCATTATTTTGTAATCGTCTTTGCCTTTGGTAATTTAAACTATGAACGTCAATAAATATATCATCAAATTTTCTAAATTTCCCATAAAATAGAAAAGTCTTATCTGATAAATCTGCTCCTTTAATTTGGAGTTCTAATATTTCCTCAATGCTTAGGTCGTATTTGCTTTTTCCTATTCGTATAGGAGGAGTGGCAACAGGTGGGCGAGGTGGAACATTGATGCCGCTCTGACTGTTATTACCATTTGGTTCTGGGAGGGGATTACCAAATGCATCTCGCATGTGGCCAATAATGCGAAAAGATTTTCTTTCAGATACAATTATTTTCAATTTTTTAAAGGTTCTTTTTTTATTAGGATGTATGGAAATAACATTTTTGCAATCTTCACCAGTTCCAGGGTAATGTTTAAAATGAGATTTACGTTTACCTTTGGCAATAAAAATCATCTTTGAATTGCATCTGATACAATATAATCTACCTCTATAATTATCTCGCGCAACTTTATTAAAATCATTCATAAACTCATCGGCTGATATTTCGGGATCAGTTGTTCGAGTTGGGCCGAGTCTTGCAAATTCCGAGTATTTCCACATTGTTTTTACAGTTTTTAAGTTCAGTTAATTAAAAGACAATTGGTAGTTATATATAGTTCAATGTAGATGCACGATAGCTGCATTTTTATGATATCGCTTATTGGTAATCTATGATTAATCTTTAAGGAAATGAAATATTCAGTATTTACATGGTTATAAATGATACTATTGATAGTATCATGGAGATGCTATAATGGAAGAAATGTTAGAACGAATGCGTCAGAATCCTCGTGAAAGTTGGGATATTGAAGACCTTGTTCGTGTAGCTGAACATTTTGAAGTCAGAGTACAACGACAGCAGGGATTTATAGTTTGCAGTCATCCACGGTTGTCAATGACGCCTACATTTTCGGCTCGAAAGCCTATTAGGGTTACTATTATTATAGATTTTGTGGATATGATTGATTCAGTAAGGCAATAGAACATGAACATCAAATACCCATTCATTCTCAGCGAAGTGCCAATTGAAGAAGATGGTGGATATTGTATTGAATATCCTGATTTGCCTGGCTGCAAGTGTTATGGTGACACTAAAGAGGAAACTATTTTAAATGGAGAAGAAGCAGTAAAAGCATGGTTAGCTGCTGCTCATGAAAGGGGAGATGAAATACCAATTCTACCTGAGGGAGACTCGATTCTCATTCATAGCGGTAGATGGGTGCAACGTGCACCAAAATCATTGCACGCAGATTTGGCTGTTCTAGCTAAGGCAGAAGGCGTAAGTTTGAATACATTGGTAATTTCATTATTAACTGAAGGTGTCGCAATTAGAAAGCACAGTTTATCTCCTCAAACTGCTCAAAGACCACAGAGTCTTATCTCGGAGCATCATTTACCTTATGGAAAAGATAGTTACCATGCAAAAACAAAGAAATCTTCATGTGAAGGAACAACATCATCTGAAAAGGAGACAAAAAGAACAAAAGGTTAGTATGAACAGTAGTAGAAGACCACTCCCAAGCGCACTACGAGCGCAATATTCCACCCAAATTCACTCAAACCAGCTCAAACCCACTTGACCTATCCCCTTGATTTATCTATAGTTTGTTCTTGTACATTCGAGTGCAAACAGGACTTAAAATCCCTCGGGGATTAAACCCCGTGCCAGTTCGAGTCTGGCCCCGGGCACCAGTCTTCGCTCAAAAATTTACTGCGTAAATTTTCGAGCTACGCCTGGCGCTGCCAAAGATCCATACTATTAAATTCACAACGAAGACTGATCCGGCGTAGCCGTTAGGCGAAGACGGACCGCCTGGCGCCGCCACAACACTTCTTAATTTCACAAAAATTCAAATTTAGCACTGACGAAGAATGGTGCCCGCCCGGTGTAGCTCTTAGCGTAGACGGACAAAACTAAAAAATACCCCCTCAATTTTAGAATCTGCTTTTAGTAAATTTTTATTCACACAAACTTATGTTTACACTCCAAAATTTTTTGTAAACATCAGTATGTGCTTCTACAGGTGAGGACTTTATGCACGCTGCTTATAATACTATTAAAAAGGGGTGTCCCTTTAAAATCCCCTGTTGCAGTTCCTGCAGAAGTAGGAACACACCAAAACACAGCCAGCGTAGCAGGCACGTCCATTTATGGTGTGGCAGTCTCTGCTGAAGATTCTGCTTTTTATACTGCGGTTACAAAGCCTGTTGATCCGCCGCCAGTTGATCCGCCACCAGTGGCAACATGCCCAACAAGTTGTAAGAGTCTTATAGATGTAATATGGTTAAACTCCCAGCAAAATTATGTGGTTTTGAATTGCAGCTATGACTCAAATCTAGGGGCAGGCTCTGTGTCCATTGAATATGGTCTAGTAGGAGAGACTAGGTATCCAGAAGTAGTCGAAATCAGTGATAAAATTTGTAAAGATTCGTTAGGTCATTCCTATAATATAAGCATAGCTGAACAAAATGAATGCGCATCCTATGCTAAAACCACATTAAGCATCTTTATAAATGGAGGCTGTAACATTACCCCTCCTTAGATCTTTCAGCTTTACATTAGAGCCCCCACATGGGGGCTTTTTTATGGGATAGCCCCTATTTTTTAGTTTTTTATAATCTGTTTTGTTGAGCTTACTTCCTAGAAAAGTACTTACATGTTAGAATAATCACTTTGTTGTAAGTAGTAGGTACACAGATGTTTGCAAAATCACAAAAAGTAGGAAGCTTATATTCCGAATTAAAAGTATTTTTACATGAACGCGACAAACCCTTCTCTGTGCGCAAATTTAATCCCGATGAAATGATTTACAACTTATTTGTTAGCGCCCCTGAACTATTTTCAAAAACATTTGCAACCATAGCTAGTGCAGATAGAAAGCAAATACTTTCTGCGATTACACATCAGATTTGTGCTAAATATATAAGTCAACATTTCGACACGCCTGCTGAAATCCAAGAAGCAGTTCAAGCACTTAGCTTAACCCACATACAATTGAATAATGCAGATAAAGATTTAGAAGAAGCGACGGGCGGATGCCACCTAGCAAGAACGCGCTCCAAGTATACAATGGATAGTTTTTCTTTCTAATATAACGGCCCTTATCAAGGGACAGACATTGCGCTATCAATTAGTCTGTCTCTTGAATCTATGCTTTAAAAGACCCATAGTTCTTTGCACAAGCAATATTTTCCCTTACTTCATCAGGAACAGGCTGAGTACATTCGTTTGTCAGTGCAATATTAGGAAATCCACGCAAAATAGTGCTATGACTATGTATTAATTGTGTGGACTACTAAAGGGTAAATCATGAAAAATAGCTTTGTTAAGGTTACCAGTACCTTGTGCCTATGTGTATTGATACAGTCATTTAATTGTGTGCAGGTAAGCGCTAAGGAAATGCAGCTTACACCAGAAGAAGTGCAAAAGCTTGGCACGGATGTTTACATTTATGGTTATCCTTTGATCACAATGGACATTACGCGCCAAGTGATGACAAATGTGGAATCAGTTGAGGCCTTAAAAGCACCGATGGGCCAATTCGTGAATGCCAGAGAATATCCTAATGCATCCTTTCGTGATGTCACTGCACCTAATGCCGATACCCTCTATTCTTCCGCTTGGATAGATGTGGGCAAAGAGCCTTATATCTTAGAAGTGCCTGATGAAGGGGACAGATTTTATTTAATGCCCATGTTAAATGGATGGACCGATGTCTTTGCCGATCCTGGAACCAGAACCACCGGCACCAAAGCGCAGAAATTCGCGATTGTAGGGCCTCATTGGAAGGGGACTTTACCCAAAGGTGTTAAAGAATATAAGTCAGCAACAGATATGGTGTGGATATTAGGTCGAACTTATTGCACAGGTACACCAGAAGATTACAAAAAAGTGCATGAACTTCAAGACAACTATAAACTTGCGCCATTAAGTGCAGATGGCAAAGAATATACCCCTCCCAAAGGCAAAGTGGACCCAAATGTAGATATGAAAACGCCAGTGCGGGATCAAGTCAATGCGCTTAACGCCAAAGACTATTTTAATCGTTTAGCGATCCTCTTAGAAAATAATCCGCCTACAAAAGAAGATGCGCCCATGTTGGAGAAAATGGCTAAATTAGGCATCAAGCCAGGGCAAGCATTTGATATTGCTAAATTGACTCCTGAACAACAACAGAGTCTTGAAAAAACTGTCAAGCTTGGCCAAGAAACAATCATGGCACACTTTAAAGATGCTGGCGTTGATAAAAATGGCTGGATTTACTCCACTAATACTGGGTTATATGGTACTGACTATTTGCAACGCGCTTTGGTTGCAGCCATTGGTTTGGGGGCAAACCGTCCACAGGATGCGATTTATCCCACAGCAACGGTTGATAGTACCGGGGCGAAATTAAATGGTGCTAACAAATATATAATGCACTTTGCCAAAGGCCAAGAACCTCCTGTTAAGGGCTTTTGGTCTTTAACCATGTATGATGATAAATACTTTTTTACGAATAATGCGCTTAATCGCTATACTGTGAGTCCACGCAATGATTTGAAGAAGAATGAAGATGGTTCTCTTGATTTATACATTCAACATGAATCACCAGGCAAGGATAAAGAATCAAACTGGTTACCTGCGCCATCAGGTGATTTTATTTTGATGCTGCGTTTCTATTGGCCGCAGGAAGCCTTAATTAAAGGGACATGGACACCACCAGGCGTTGTAAAACAGTGAGATAGTTGAAAGATCATGAAACTATCTTTTTTGGGCGCAACAGGCACGGTAACGGGTTCAAAAAGCCTTTTACAATTGGGCTCCAAAAATGTTTTGATTGATTGTGGCCTATTTCAGGGCTATAAAGAATTACGGCTTCGAAACTGGGACAGATTACCTGTCAAACCGGAATCGATTGATGCCGTAATTCTAACCCATGCGCATATCGATCACACAGGTTACTTGCCCTTGTTAGCAAAAAATGGTTTTAAGGGCCCCATATATGCCACACAAGCTACTAAAGCGTTGTGCTCGATTATGTTACCTGATAGTGGGCATATCCAAGAAGAAGATGCCAATTTAGCAAATCGCTTTGGTTTTTCAAAGCATAAGCCCGCATTGCCGCTTTATACCCAAGAAGAAGCTGAAAATGTTTTGGAACAATTCCAACCCTTGGCTTTTGATAAAAAACACCCACTCTTCGAAGATAGCTATTTTAGCTTTTCAAAAGCAGGCCATATTCAAGGCTCAGCTTTTGTCACCATAAATCACCGGAATACTTCAATTGCATTTTCAGGCGATATTGGGCGTCCTTTTGATCCTGTGATGTGCGAACCGGCTATGATAGAGTCGGTGGATTATTTGGTTTTAGAATCAACTTATGGTAATCGTTTACATCAAAAAGAGGCGCCTGACTTGCAATTGGCGCGTGTTATTAAAGAAACAGCAAAAAGAGGGGGAACACTCATTATTCCATCCTTTGCTGTGGGAAGAACACAAAGTTTACTTTATTATATACATATGCTCAAAAGCAAAAGAGCAATACCCGATATCCCTGTATTTGTCGATAGCCCTATGGCAACGCATGCTACAAAAATATTTTGCCAATATGCTGATGAACTTCGTTTAAGTAAAAATCAATGCACTGATGTGTGCAATGTGGCAACTTATGTGCAAAGCGTTGAGGAATCAAAGGCTCTAGATAGCCAACGTATGCCAATGATAATTATCTCAGCAAGCGGCATGGCAACGGGTGGCAGAGTCTTGCATCATTTAAAAGCTTTTGCCCCAGATAGTCGTAATACCATTTTGTTTTCAGGGTATCAGGCAGGAGGCACCAGAGGTGCGAGAATCATGCATGGAGAGCGAGAAATTAAGATCCATGGACAACTCGTTCCTGTTCGCGCTCAGGTGGAAATGATTGATAATATGTCTGCGCATGCAGATTATCATGAAATACTCCAATGGCTGGGTCATTTTAAAACTGCGCCTAAAAAAGTTTTTATCAACCACGGTGAGCAAGATGCAGCTTTGGCCTTAAAAGCAAAAATTGAACAAACACTGCATTGGCAATGCTTAATTCCTGAATACTTACAAACGGTGAATTTGTGAGTAAAGAGAATGCTCATACACTGTATTTAAAAAAACTAGGCATAAATACTTATAAAGAAGCCGTTGTTTATATGCGTACTGATTGCCATATATGTAAATCAGAAGGCTTTGAGGCCCAAGCACGTATTAGAGTAAAACATAAGAACAAAACGATTCTCGCCACATTAAACACGGTTGAATCTGATTTGCTTAGACATAATGAAGCTAGTTTATCCACCTTTGCCTGGGAAACCTTAGGCGCAAAAGAGGGCGATGAAATTCGAATTTCACACCCCAAATTGCCAGACTCCTTAAGCTATATTAGATCAAAAATATATGGCAATGAGTTAGATAAAAATGAAATTAATATTATCATCAAAGACATTACAGATGGTTTGCTATCCGATATTCATGTTTCAGCCTTTATAGCTGCTTATGGCAATGGCAGATTAAACAAAAAGGAAATTTTATATTTGACCCATTCGATGATTGAGGTCGGTAATACTTTATCATGGTCTGTACAGCCCATTGTTGATAAACATTGTGTTGGGGGCTTACCAGGTAACAGAACCAGCTTGATTGTCGTCCCTATTGTGAGTGCATTTGGCCTAACCATGCCAAAAACCTCCTCTCGTGCCATAACATCGCCAGCAGGCACCGCAGACACCATGGAAGTATTTGCACCTGTTGATTTAGATCTGAACAGTATGCGCAAAGTCGTTGAACGTGAGAATGGTTGTATCGTATGGGGCGGCTCGGTCTCATTAAGCCCAGCTGATGATGTTCTTATTAGAATAGAGCGTGCCTTGGCATTAGATAGTGAGGGGCAGCTTGTAGCTTCCGTTTTATCCAAGAAAATTGCAGCAGGCTCAACACATATTGTGATTGATATGCCTATTGGCCCTACAGCTAAAGTAAGAACAACTGCATCTGCCAATTTACTAAAAAGTTATCTTGAAACAACAGCAAAGGAATTCGGCATAACACTATCTGTACTCTTTACAGATGGCTTACAACCAGTAGGGCGTGGTATTGGTCCTTCGTTAGAAGCTAAAGATGTTTTAAAAGTGCTTCAGAATGCTAAAGATGCGCCCCAAGATTTAAGAGAACGTGCCTTAACGCTGGCAGGTTCTATTCTTGAATTCTCAACCAAGCTAAAGCCCGGTGAAGGAAAAGCTGAGGCACAAAGGATTCTAGATAGCGGTCAGGCATGGAAAAAATTTCAAGCAATTTGCCATGCTCAAGGTGGAATGCGAGAACCAAGCTCCGCTTCATATACACATACTGTTCATTCAAAAACAATAGGTATGGTAACAGCTGTTGATAATCGATATTTAGCGCGTCTTGCGAAGTTAGCAGGTGCGCCAAAATCCAAAGAAGCAGGTATAGAATTTCTTTGCCCCATAGGGACGAAGGTCGAATTGGAACAGCCCTTATTTGTTATTCATTCCCAAACCCAAGGTGAATTAGATTACGCTGTAAATTACCTTTCTCGACTAGGCAATCTTATAGAAATTAAGGCAAAGGAATGAACACCCTTATTTTTGCCTTATATGCTTCAAGCTCATTTACTGATAACTTAATAAAACAGATAAGCTGCGAGCTTGGTAATATTGAGATCCACTCATTTCCTGACGGTGAGTCTCTGATAAAAATTAAATCAGATGTAAAAAATAAAAAAGTTATTTTTATTGCAAGCTTAGATAGACCTAATGAAAAATTGCTGCCGATGGTATTTGCTGCACAAACAGCAAGAGCTTTGGGAGCCAGTGAGATTGGATTAATAGCGCCCTATTTAGCCTATATGAGACAAGATAAAACATTTAAAACAGGTGAAGGGATAACGTCTCAATATTATGCAAAGTTACTTTCAGAATATTTTAACTGGTTGATTACCATCTCTCCCCATTTGCATCGATATCATTCATTAAATGAATTATATTCTATGCCAGCATATGCATTACAAGCGACAGTACCCATCTCAGTTTGGATAAAGCAAAATGTGAGTGCACCTCTTATTATTGGTCCAGATCAGGAAAGCAGTCAATGGGTGTCTGAAATTGCAAGAAACGTAGATGCTCCCTTTATTGTTTTAGAAAAGAATCGAAGTGCAGATAGAAAGGTGAGTATTACCATGCCAAGCTTAGAAAAATATAAAGAATACACTCCCGTGATATTAGATGATATTGTTTCTACAGCAATGACGATGATTGAAACAGTGACATTAGTTAAGAAACAAAATAGCAACCCGTCAATCTGTGTTGCGGTTCATCCAGTTTTTGCTAATGATGCCTATGATGAATTGAAGCAAGCTGGGGTAGCCAAAATAGTATCTTGTAATACAATAGCACATGCATCAAATTTAATTGATGTGAGCGAAGTCGTGGCTCATTGTTATAATGAAAACATGAATAAATAAAGAGAACACTTTCGCATCCCTGCGAAATGAGGAAATGAGTACAACAGAGCACTACTATGGATTAGTTGGTTTTTTATCTGTGCTTAGCTGAGATAGCTTTTGTATTTGCATAGGCGGTTTTGCGACTTTTGTAACGGCTTCTCTATAAGCAAAAGAGAGGGGAGGCTTTGTACTAAATAAGTCTTCACAATATTTACTTTGTGCTCTTGCCTTATCAAATTCCTCAACCATGTATGTTATTAAATAATCTTCAAAAGTACTTTTTCTCTTTTTATCCTCTGTGCTCAATGATTCAAATGAACAAGCGAGACTTTGTGGGTTATTTTCAAATATGAATACAGATGGAATGGGAGATGTTCTCAGAGGGGATGCCATTGCGGGGCTTGCCATTAGGGGCGTTTCGATTGGTGGCGATTCAATTAGGGGCGTTGCCAATACGGGTGTTGCTAATAAAGGTGTTGTCATTGCACAAGACGGTATTGCAGGAGACATTTGTGTTGAGGGTTGTTTTGGAGCTACTGTTTGGGCCACATGATGTGCTTGTATTAACATATTTTGAGTTTGAATTGACCTGATAGCACCTTCAACATGCGCTTGATGTAATTTTGTGCCTTCGCAGATCTGTTCGATAGTTGGCATTAGCTTGTGTGCTAATAAATATTGTGTAATGTAAAATTGAACCTTAATTTTGATTTCACTATTTAAATATCGATATACATGCGTTGTGAATTCTTTAAAAGTCATATCTTCTTTTTTGCTTTTTTCTAACACTTTATCATTAATTAAATCTTTAATAATATAATAAACCATCACGTCAGTGATGTTGAAATGTTTTGCAACTGTTCTATTCATAGGAAGTATATTGTTTTCACGCCAGAACGCGCAAAGGAACTCATATACTGGTTTTACAAAGTTTTTTCTATAATTGGGTGCTTTAATGTTTGTTTTGTCGTCAACGTGTTCTTTTAATGTGTATTTGCCATGAGCTAATTTAACTATGCGCCCTTCATCAAGGAGCTCTTTAAACTCATGTTTTATACAACTACTTCCATATTGTTCAATAATTAATTTTAGTTGTGGAAAATTGTTGCCATGATCTCTCATGTAGCCAGTTATAAAATTATATATTTTTTCTTTTTTTGAAATTTTGACAGAAGAGGGAAGAATTGGTGCTGTAACAGCACTTGTGTCTGAATTATTTTCCGAGGGCATATATTGCGCAGTAGCTATTTCTGGTTCTGCATTTGTTAAATGACTCTCAATAGCTTTGTCTTTGTTAAAACCTATCATCTTTTGTCTACCCTGTTCTAGAAAAAGAAAGGATCTTAACTTAAAACATAAATGGATAAAAGAAATTGTGAATTTAAAACGTAAATGGAACACAATTGTAAGGATTTTGTGACGCACAAATATAAGAAGAATAGGAGAAAGTAACAATTCTATGTGACAAGCATAATGCTACGAAGCGAAATGGGTGAAATTATCTAAATAAAATCTACTCTTTTGCATTTTGTGATAAGGTAGCCCATAAAGAAGCAGTTGATGCCATATTGATTGTTGGTTTTGGTATGAGCTTTCGAATTTCATCATTGAAAACACCATCTACACGAATGCTAAAGTTAAGCTCACCCGCGGGATCGGCACCATGAAACTGATTGACTGTATCAAACCATGCTGAGTAACTTGAAATATACTCTGTTATCCCGCCATGAGAGACATAGAATTTTTTCTTAAAATTAGTTCGAAACCAAATAAATTCATGACAACGATTAGGATAGATATGATCCCTGTGGGGACTAATCATATGTTCCCCGGTATCGAACATCAGCATAATTCTGGCAGTCGATTTAAACGGCAGGGTTTTAATAAAGGCCATCACCTCAGGTAATTGCTCTGCAAATGGTGTTGGCACAAACATTTTTGGATCTGAAATGTCCTTGTAATCATATTGACCAATATGT
The DNA here is from genome assembly GCA_964496435.1 of Uncultured Candidatus Berkiella sp. Taxonomy (GTDB): domain Bacteria; phylum Pseudomonadota; class Gammaproteobacteria; order Berkiellales; family Berkiellaceae; genus Berkiella. The sequence continues at coordinate 6,301 of CAZBZP010000007.1, read as the reverse complement.
TTTGCTAAAAAGATAAAATGTGAGCCTTGTATCTTGGGTTGCCAAATTTTTTCTGTTACTGCCACAAAAAAATGATCTCCAGGTGCATAAGGGCTTTGTAAATAGGCATCCTTAGGGGGATCTTTTAAATAAGCCTCAATGGCCTTATAGACTACGCTATCGAGAGATTTTAAGTGCTCGATATCAATAAATTCATCCATTGATTTATAGGAGGGATATTTAATGATGGGATCAGTATGAAAATTCTCAGCGGTTTTATTGTATATATATCCTAGATAACTCTCTTTAATTCTTCTAAATAAAGATTTAAAAGGAGCTAAGATACCCATTTACACCTATTTCCCAAATAATGCATTTTTAGTATTTATCGACGATATAGAGAAATCTATAGATAATGGAAATTTAACCAGTAATTGCAAATAAAATCTGGCAGATGATTTGATATACTTTTAATAAAGTATGCACGTTGTTTGGGATTAATAGGATGGATTTAGACAAGTTACTGCAAAGTGCTGAGCCGCGTTCTATATATTACGCTTTGGTTGCAGGGGGGGTTAGAGCCAAACTTCTTGAATCCATGGTTGAAACCAAGTTGTTAGATCTTTATAAGCACAAAGCCATCTATGCCGAATCTCATATTATCAACACACTTTCATTGCAACCTTTACGTGCCAAAAAATGGTTAAATTTATTAAGCAATGAACATTTTCTAGCAAAAACTGAAATAGATAATGAAAATCATTATGCATTGGGTAAGGTCGGTAAGGCCATCTTTAATGAAGATCCAGATACACAAGCGATGTGTGATCGTATTGTTAGTGCTTGGAAATGGGCTGCAGCCCACGATCTAAATGCATCACTTCATGGCGCACAAAGTGATTTTGAATATAGTTGGCCTCCTAAAACGGCTCAACACGCATACAAATTTGAATTATGGATGTCCCAAACGGCTTATCAACCTATATATGCATTAGAGCATATGCTGAATCTTCATGATATTAAAAACATGCTCGATGTGGGCGGCGGAGATGGGACAGTTGCTTGTGCTTTAGCAAGGCATAATCCACAAATGCAAATAACGGTTTATAATTTGCCGCATCCGGCTGAGCTTGCAAGAAATAAGATTGCACTTTATGAGCGTGAAAATCAAATAAACGTTTATGAAGGTGATTTTATAAAGGAAGAATCTTTCCCAACAGGTTTTGATTATATTTTGTTTTGCCGAATTTTATGGGACTGGTCTATAGAGACAGATAGAAAATTGTTAAAAATGGCTTATTATGCTTTACCACCAGGTGGTCATATCGCAATTTGTGAGGCTTTTAGAGATACCTATCCTGATTTTGCCTTAGGCGAAGGCTATCGTTATTTATTCTGGAAAGATCTAGAAGTTGCTGTTTTTAAAACAACGGATGAATATATTGCTTTGTTGACTGAAATGGGATTTACAAACATCACTTTGCATATAGATGACAAAGTCAGCACTTATTCTGTCATTGTGGCACAAAGGCCAGCGTCTTAAACACTTGTGTTTTCTGCTTTTACATAAAAAAAGGCCTAATCAATATTAGGCCTTTTTTTTTATTTAAACGCTTAGCATTTTAAGGCGAAAGTGAGATAAGGTCCATCCACCGAGAAGCTATCTGTATTTTTCATCAAGCTTTGTAAAAAGAATGAGCCGCTAACCAAGCCGAGCGATCCTGGTACGAAAGTAGAAGGCACATAACTTTGAATAGCATTAATATATACCGAAGCCATATATCCTGCTTCAAGTGATAATGCGCCTACCTTAGAAAGAGGATGATTGTATTTAAGGCCCAGTTTAGCATCAATAGCTGGCACGATTTGCGTATAATGTTTGTGCCAAATAAATTGATGATTCTCAAGCATGCCAGCAGCAGCGAGTATAGCGCCGGTGCCAAAGGATTCTGTGGTTGGTGTTAAATGACCGATATAGAGATTCCCTGCTAACATACCCACAGGATTGATTTTATAGCAGCTCTTATATTCTCCACTGAGGCCTAAACGCATACCAGCAGCATTTAATTTGGATTTAGCAGATATGTCAAAGGTATAAAGTCCAAGGATAGGATCAATACCTGCAAAATCGGCCCTGATTTTTTGCATTAGCCATAGTCCACTGAGACCTGCAAATAAGCGTGCATGTAGTTTGGGATCAAAATCAATATGTTTGCCAACCTCAATATTGACAACATCATAACTGTTTTTCATATGGCCATTGGCTTCACTGGTTGGGCCAGCATTAGGGCCTATGTTCCAAAAAGGTCCTGTCATTTGTTGTGCGGGTGGCGCATCCCTGTTTACAGAAAAGGTGTCGCTATCTGATGCATGCATGTGAGCCCAGTAAAGGCTGATATCGGTAGCAGAATCTGGGAAAAAGCGGCGAAGGCCTAAAGAAAAGCCGCTGCGAAAGTCTGCATTAATACCTTTAGGTTCCCAACTTGGTGAGAGAATCGGCGAGGCCACGCTTGGGTTAAAAGGGCTAACCAGAACGGCATAGTCATTACTCCCCCCTGGGCGTAAGAAGAGGCCGCTTGCGCTAAATTCATAATTTGATGCCAGGCTGCAAATTGGTGCGGATAAAACACTAAGAAAGCCGAATTTTAAAAGTTTTTTTATCATGAACAATTCCTTTTGTTCTATCACATAGTTCAGCTAAAGAGCATTCAGTATTGATGAAGCTACACATAATTTCAACAGCAATCATATATATAGTAGTGTGGTAGCTTAATCATAAATCTAAGCTGGGCAATGGCCAAAGGGCAAAGCAGATAGGCGGGTGATAAAGTACGACATAACGAATCATAGCTTGTAGGGTCAACTGATATAATGGAATGCAGGGCTAAAAAATAAACAGAAACTTTCGTGGGGAAGACATATGCTATTTGGTCCAGAAGCTGCGCAGAGAAATATAAACCAAGCCTTCGAAGAATTCTTTCTTGAATTACAAACTATATCAGATCTCCAAGCTAAAGAAGAAGCCCAACAACTATTTCTCATTAGATTATGTCAAATTCTTAACGTCAGTGAAGATGATGTCATCCAGCATTTAGAGCTTGATAAGAACATTATTGAAAATTTGTATAAACATAAATGCAGTTTTCTTATCTCTGAATTAAAAAATAAAGGTTTTAAGATATCCTTATACTCTTATGCACAATCAAATCGCTTTGATAATAAATCAAAGTTAGGCTTAATTAATATTATTTCTAATATGACCGACGATGAAATGGTTTCTTCTGGTGTTCGCTCTAGTAGTGTCAGAGATATTGTAAAAAAGTCTATGTGCTTAGTAGGTGACTATTTTGGTGATGTTGCTAACAGAAAATTAAAAGCACTTAATGGCAGAATTGAAAGCATTATTTATAATGTGACCATTTTAGCAGGACAAGAAGCAGGATTTGAATTAGCAAGTTTAATCAGTGGCATCATTGCTGATACCTCTGTGGATTTAGTATCAAAATATGGTACCAGCTACCTATTAGATTACATTACCGGTGCCTCCATTGGTTACTTGGTGCAGAGCTCTTTAAATATGGATTCCATGAAAGGTAGCGCTGAAACTGCACTTCAGGTTTCAGATATTTTATCAAAATTTTTAACCAAAGGTGCCAGTGATGTTTTTGCAAATGGCTTTGCAAGCTCTTTTACACGTTATGTAGCTCAGGAGAGCATGTTCCCTGGTTTAAAACAAATGCTATTCAAATATATGGCAGCAAAACCAGGCTTAGCTATTGCTAAAAAGGCATCATCTAATGTCAATACAACATTTGAGATATTAGAAACTCCCTACAAATTTTACAATCAAACAAAGGATGCCATTCATGGCAATATCACAAACCCAATTGTGCAAACTATTTATCGTGGTCCTTTAAGAGATTTTGTAAAAGGATATTATGGTGGGTTGTGTGCAGAAATTTCCAAAAAGGCAACCAGAGATGTCGCTGATAAACATATTAAAGGAAAAATTAAAGCAAGCCTGGATGGTTATGTTGATCATTTATTCCCAGGGAAACCATTAACCTATCAACAATACATCTCTTTAGAAGATTTAACAGATAATTATTCTCTAAAAGTAGCGCGCCAATTACAAAGGAAGGAACTTGCAGAAAAAGCAGTAACTGTTGCTGCTACAACCTATGCAAATGAAGCTTATCCTGAAATGATGGATAATGTTTACAACATGAGTGATAATTTGAACGCACTTCTTGTAAAGACACTCAATATACCACCTTATATTGTAGATAAAATAATGGATGGTGAAGAGCTTAGCGATGAAGATTTAGAGGAAATTAATAATCATAAATATGGCCATTTCACAAACTCAACAATAAACTTTACTAAAAAAGTATTTGATGTGTTTACCAATGCCCTAATATTTGCTGGTTTTAAAATTGACCATGAAGCTGTTGCCAATGAATGTGCCGAACTGCTATTGCAAAGCATTGAAGATTTAGAGAGAGCGCCAAAGCTGTTGGATAGAATATCGCAAATAATGGATAGCTATTCTGAAAGTGATAAGCAAATAATTGATGAACAATTTAGAAATATTGTAAATAAAAATCACTATTTCACGCAGGCAATTAGAAACTTTATTGAAAAGCGACATGCTACGGCAACGATGCACAAGCCTGCGCTTAATGAAAATATGTTACATGTCTTCAATTGGTTCCTTGCGAATCAATTTGAGCCGAATCACTTAGATCAAAGCGGCGTAAGCCCAATTCATTTGGCTATCGCTAAAGTTGAAAATGAAGACGTCTGTGTGCAAATGCTAAAGGCAATGTTAAAGTTCGATTCAGATTTGTCGGTGACGACATTTATGGGTAATGAAAATATTTTACATTTAGCAGCATTCCACGGGAAGTTAGAGATTGTTAAGTTCTTGATGTCTAAACTTGATAAAGCGACAAAGCGTGATTTACTCAATGGAAACACAAGAAGGCTTCAAACACCGCTCCATTGTGCAATTGCCAAAGGTCACAAAGCTGTTGCCGTAGAATTGATTAAAAACGGTGCTAGCTTAACAGCATTAGATGAAAACGACAGAACACCTTTTATGGCAGCAAAGCTCAATATTGATGAGTTTGTAGATAATAATCTAAATGAGTCTTTGCAGCAACGCCTAATGACTAATATGTCTGATGATGTAGATATTAATACCATGACTGATCTTGAAAGAGAACGTCGTGTCTTACTAACCTTGGTTGATTCACCACAACGATTTATGGATATTGAATTACACAGATATAAGCAAGGCTATCAACCTTATTTATTATCCCTTATTCAGGAAGGCCAAATTGATTGGGCACATCATTTGGTTTTTGGCTTAAAAATGCCACTTCCTTGTATTATTCCAAACAAATCCAAGATGTTTTGCTTCTTGCAGCTTAAATTAATCTCTCGTTATAACAGTGTTGAAGCAGCAGAATTATTAAATTACCTTTTAGATGAGATTAAACTACATTATAAAGAGAGCTTTGCTGACATCGTTAATTTTAGTTCAAATGAAGATACGCCCTTAATTTTAGATGCAGCAGAGAATGGTAACACCCAAGCTATTGAACTATTACTTAATTATGGCGCAAATATAAACACCCTAAATGCAAAAGGTGAATCACTGTTATTAGTGGCGCTAAAAAATAAGAAATATGCCACAGCAAAGTATTTGCTAGAAAAAGGAGCCAATCCTTTAATAACCAATTATATGGGGGAAAGTGCTGCATCCTATTGGGGTACACTGTATCATAGAGTACCTACTTGGGATTATAGTTATAAAGCATTATACCCAGTGATGACAGCAAAACTTGACTTGGGTTATATGGCTGAAAATTATTTAGTCAAAGATACCAATGCTTTAATGACCTATTGTAAGATGCTATTGACACATTCAGATCTCAATTTTATCAAAAATCAATTGGTGTTTGTATTCAAAAAATCTCCACATTTTGTTAATGAAATGGATTGCCATGGTCAAACCTTGCTGAACTATAGTTATTCTGCAAATTTACCTGAGCTTGCATTATGGTTGCTCAAAGAATGTAAAGCAGATCCTTTTGTTGAGAACGCTAAAAAACAAAGCTTTCACACTGCCTGGAATAGTTACGCTAATGTCGGAATAAATCCTATGAAAAGTGGTGTTAGGAAGGAAGTAACCGCTCAATTGGCCTCTTTAGCTAAACCCCGCTAAGAAACAGCAGGTACTTTGTCAATGTTTGATATAAAAGGAGACTGTAAAAAAGATTGTGTAACTGCTTATTCTTGATTAACCTAGGGCGCG
>CAZBZP010000006.1:0-152372 GCA_964496435.1 Uncultured Candidatus Berkiella sp. | reverse complement strand
AGAGTGGAACAAAGCGTTTGCAGCAAGCTTTAAAAGATAGGATCACTAAGGGCTAACTCGGCATAAATATTTGTAATGAATAGATATTCAAAAGGACATCCATCTGCATCGTATTCTGAATGAATAAAGATCCGCTTTGGGAAATTCATAATCACTTTGCATGAAGACGCTGCGCACTCTGTCTTTGCTTTTTTTAAGAGGGGCGAGTATAGCGCTAAAAAATAATATAGCCAACCGTCAATATTGCTGGATATCGCAGACAATATATGCGTTTGCGCATGTTATGGTAGACAGTTGAGGTTATAATTTTTATACCATTATCAATAAAGCTGCTTAATGGCAGAAGGCTAAAATTGCCTCACCATACTAACAGCGCAGGAAAGACTTGTATTTTATCTTTCAAAATACGCCACTTATCGCATCGTGGCTTTTCTCTGGCAGATTAATATTAACGTTTATTATATGATTTAAGAAATTAGGAACCATTTTTATTTAAGGCCAATACCCTCATGCACTGCTTTAATCATCGTAATCAACCTGCAGCTGCTATCTGCGCGGGATGCTCAAAAGGCATTTGTGCAGACTGTTTTGCACCTGGTGTTGAATTTTCAAGCTGTAACAAAGAAGTTTGCCTTGGCTTTGCTAAAAAATCACGGCAAATAATTAACGCTTATAATATGGAAACGGGTAACCAAATAATTAAGAAATCTCATGTTTCAGTCAGTATTGTTGGGCTGATGTTATTTTTGATGGGCACTTTGTTTTATTCCATTGATAGCAAAATTGCCATTCTTTTTATTGTCTTTGGCGCTGTGTTGTTTATTTACAATGTATATTCCTTTATAACCAAAAAACATAAGTTGTTTCAAACTTAAATCGGTCCGTTTTAGCAAGACGAAACCATTTATTCAAAAAGATGTGCAAATCGCCTATCAGGCACTAACCACATCATGGCAACAATGGCATAAAGCACTTGTGCAAGCCATTGATAATAAAATGAACTTATTATCGCAAGCGCGTAAATCGCAATTGAAATAATCCCTTTAAAATCTTTGCCAATTGCTTGAGCCACAGCCGAGGTTTTACCATTAGCATGAATGATTGTTTGGGCTAATATCCAATACGCAAAACCCGCCATCATCAGCACAAGACCATAAATTGCTGTAGGAATTTTGGCATAGTGATTTTCGCCCATCCAGCCTGTTACAAAGGGAAACAGAGAGAGCCAAAATAATAAATGCAGATTAGCCCACAGAACAGGCCCCGAAATTTTTTTCGTTGCATGCAGCATTTGATGATGGTTATTCCAATAAATACCAACATAAATAAAACTTAAGACATAGCAAATAAAAATAGGAGCTAATGGTATGAGTGCGGCGAGATCAGCATGATGTGGAATTTTAAGATCAAGTACCATGATGGTAATAATAATTGCTAATACACCATCACTGAATGCCTCTAAGCGATTTTTGTTCAAAATGCTCTCCATTCAATCATATTTACTGTGTTTAAATACAATTTTTCCAAAAAAATAAAAAATATCGTCTATTTTTTATAGGGTAACAAACAACCTATTAATCTAAATTTATAAATTATTCACCCATGATTAGTTTTTAAGGAATTAAATATGACTAAAACATCAGTATTATTAACGAGCGGCCTTTTAGTTTTATCATTTGCAGGTGTGGTCTGTGCAGAATATCATTGTCCTGCGCCAGATTTAGTAAAGCAAAATGAAAAAAACGTGAGCCCATGGAAAGATGATGGCCTCTTTTGGTCTATCGGTGAAAGAAATTGGCCCTATGCAGAGCAAATTGGATTTGATCAGGTCTATTTTTATCCCAGCGATAATAAAATAGAATGCCGCTATAAATGGCTAAGCCCAAAAGACAATAAAACCATTCTTTGGACTTCCGTGCTGCTTAATCCTGATGCCAACCAATTGGTGAATATTCCTGCCAATGTTGCTTGGAAAAAATTTGAGAAAGGTATTAATTGTGTTTCCGGTCGCCCAGAAACCTGTGCCTTTGATTTAAAGACTGCTAAATAAGCTAACATGATGCCAGCCAAGGCTGGCATCTCCTCTCATTAAATTTGTCGTCAAAATCACGTCAGTAAAACCTCAAATATTTCACTCATAGTAAATAATCAGGCATATCGATATAATCCCGAACTTTGAAGTCTCAAAGGGAGTTTATAATGAGCACCGAAGGTCCTATTCATCTTGACGCACTTGCAATCATGAACGCAAACGATGATGAACTCGAAGCAATATCAAAGAAATTTACCCCGCAGCATGATGCCGTCGTAAAGCCTAATCCAACAGTAGCAACAAGTAGTGACATAGAGTCACAAGTGCTCAAGACACTCGATGAACTGCAAGTTGAAATAAGCCGCGAAGAACTCGAAGTGTTGATAGAGAAAAGCAAGAAAAAATCAAAGCTCTGATATCGCACTGGTGTTTGGCCTTGGCCATCCACCAGTTCTGTAAAGCTTCACGCGACAAAAAGAAGAAGACTTAGCCTTGCAATAATTTCTCTTCGACAATGTAGATCTCTTCATGCGTGCCTTCTAAGACCAAGATGTCTCCAGCTTGGAAAACCATATGCGCAGAAGGCTCATTACATTTGTAGCCATTGCGTGAGAAGGAGGAAATTTTGATAGGGATCTTTTGGGCAACCAAATCTTCTAAGGTGTGACCAACTGCATAAGCCCCTTCCGTTAGCTCAACGGCATGTAAGTATATTTTCTCTAAGGGGGTATCTTCCAAATGGCCAATATTTTCCCCTTCGAAGAAGCCGCGTAGCATTTTATAGCGATTCGCTTTGACTTCCGCGACTTGTTGCTGCGCTTTTGCAGGTGATTGCCCCAGCAAGATAAGCATATGGGAAGCAAGCATTAAGCTTGACTCCAATTTATCGGGGATCACTTCGGTTGCGCCAGCAACTTGTAAGGCCTCTAAATCGCTGTCATCCGTTGTGCGCACCAAGATGGGAATTTCTCGGTTTAGTTGACGGGCTGCGCGCAATATTTTTAAGGATTGTTTGGGCGTACTAAAGGCAATTATCAACAAACGTGCCTTGGTAATACCGGCAGAAACTAAGGCGCTCTCTTGGGTTGGATCACCAAAGAAAACAGGTTCAGAAGCAGCTCTGGCCTCTCTTAAGCGCACCGGATCGATATCTAAACCAACAAAATTAATGCTTTCGTACTCTAAGAAGCGCGCTAAGGTTTGACCAACACGGCCATAGCCGCAAATGATAACATGGCCCTCAAGTGTTTTGGGGGGCGCAATTTCCTCGATGGGCTCCTCGATGGGTTTGTTAAAGAATTTGAGGATATGAATAGCGATGCTCTTGCTGTTTCTAATTAATAAAGGTGAAACAGCCATGCTGATTAAGGTGGCAGCAATGACGATTTGGCTGTCATGCACATTAATGATGTTTAACTCATAAGCAACGGCGATAAGAAATAACCCAAACTCACCGCCTTGTGCAAGCACAATACCGGTTCTTAAAGCCGTTTTCGTTACGGTGCCTGCCATTTTGGCCAACAAGGTAATGACGAGTGCTTTGAAAATAATCAAACTAAGTATAATGAGTAAAACTGGTTGCCAGTCATCCATCACCACGCGAGGATCAAACACCAATCCTACTGATATGAAGAAAAAGCCTAAAAGAATATCTCTAAAAGGTTGTATATCAGATTCAATTTGGTGCACATATTCGGTCTCTGCCAACATCACCCCTGCAAGGAAAGCACCTAATGCAGCAGATAAATGACAATATTCGGTTAAAAAGGCAGAAGCCAGTACCACCAAAAGGGCAGTAAGCATAAAAAGTTCAGAAGAGCGCGCTTGGGCAATATGTTGAAACAGCGGTCTTAGTAGCCAGCGGCCTGCTGCCAACATGATGATTACAATGACTAAACCTATGAAAATTTGTTGCAATAACACTTCACCGATGGAATTCCCACCTCCGACGCCTGCTAAAGCAGGAACGACGATTAAGAAGGGGACGGCTGCAAGATCTTGAAAAAGTAATATAGCTAAGGCGAGTTTACCATGGGATTGATCAAGCTCATCTTGTTCTACTAATTGTTTGGTTGCGACCGCTGTAGACGATAGCGCTAAAGCGCCAGAGACAGCAAAAGCCCCAGCCCAACTCATACCTACGAATTTTGCGACACCCAATGCAGCTAATGTGCACAGTAACACTTGTAAACCGCCAAGCCCTAATAAGGCGCGACGCATGGAAATCAGTTTGGGTAGCGATAATTCTAAGCCAATAGAGAACATTAAAAAGACAACGCCGAATTCAGCAATATTTCTGATTTCTTCTTTAGATTCTAAAAGTGCTAAGCCATAAGGTCCTACGCAAGCCCCTGCGATAAGGTAGCCCAAAATAGGCGGCAAGTGCAGCCGTCGCAGTAAAGATACGATAACGACAGCAAGACCTAATATTATTAATAATATTTCAAAGCTAGACACTGATATTTACACTCCTTCCTTCGTACTTGAGCTTGCTACATCCAAGCTTTTTCATATTTTGACAACTTTCATTCTTCTTTACAAAAATCTGTATAACATTTTATAGCTAGATGAGCAATTAAAGTTTGCTCGTATAACTTTTGGATTTGGTATTTTCTTTATCATCATCCGCTCTAATTTGCGTAAATTCCCTGATAGCATCCAGACTACGCGATTGTGCACGTATAGCAGCTAGATTGCGCAGGGTTTTAGAATAAATATCGTATAAACGGTGCCGTGCTTCTTTTTGATAGTGGCGCAATTTATCGTTAACGTTTTGTAATTTTGTAGTGTATTCAGCGAAGCGTGCTGCAGAGTATTGTCCTGTTTTGCTTTCAGCAATAATCCATTCCAGATCATTAGTGGGTAAGTTGGAAAGCTTTTTCTCCGCAATCTCTATATTATCTATCACAGGCTTTATTGTATCTTCAATTTCCTTAAAGAGGAGATGCCTGGTTTGATAGCAGCCTTCACGGTAAGCCATATTGGTCTCTTGTGATATTTTATCATGTAATCGGATGATGACATTGCTAACTGCATTAGCAAGCATACCCATTTCATTCCACGGTTTTGTATCGACTTGTAAGGGACGCCAGTCGATGCGTGACTGATTTAACTGCTTAATTAATGTGCGCGCAGGGTAGAGTAAAGTGCGACGCACTAGCCAGTAAAAGGCGAGAAACAAGACAATTTGAAGTACAATAAAAAGTCCTATCATCTCGCTAAAACCAAATTCCAGCCGTTTGGTGATTTCTAAAGACTGTGTTGCCGAAATTAAGAAATTAGGTTGTTGATTAATGTCTTGCATAGACATATAGCCACGATGAAGATCACCGCTATCATCCACAATAAAATCAGAATCGCCTTGTCTAAGTCGTTGAATAATGCTGATCTGATTTGGGGTCAGCGTTGTGCCCCCAAGAGGCCATAATTTGACATCGGTATAGGTCAAGCTTTGTATCATGTGCAAGACGTCTTGTGTTATCAATTCACCCACTATCAAAGTACCTTCAACTTTGTTATTTGTAGCCGAAGAAATGGGCGCTGAAACGATAAACATAGGGCCAAGATTGCTATTTAATATGCCTGCATACAAGCTAAGAACGGAATTATGATCTAAAAAACCTGGTCGCTTTTCCCAAATATTTGTTAAGAGCGGTTGCTTTGGAAATGGACGTTCTGTTGATAAATCAAGGCTGCTATCCCAAATAACTTTATGATCATTATCCAGGACATAAATAATGTTAATTTCTTGTCGCAACATTTTGCGTTGTAAGATGTCATTGGGAAGCAATTGCTTGGAAGGTTCATTGAGCAATTGTGTGATAAGCGGATCTTGAGCGAGCATTTGTGTTGTATGGGTAAGATGAAATAATTCTCGTTGTAATAGCTCAAGGCCACGGTGAAGATTCTTTTCAACTAGTGATTTTTCCAGGTTGCTCATGACGGGGTTGATGAAGTAATAGTAAAAAGCCCCGAGTGCAAAGATTTGCAGAACAAGCGCGATACAGCCCATGATGAGTAAACGCGAGCGTAAATTCACCCTAAACCCCTGTCCTGTCTATGGCTTTATGTGTAGTACTATTATTTAAAGATAGGCGATTAACACATTATAAGCCACTGCAAAGGTTAGTCTTTTGTTATCGTGGCTCAGGATTGCTGCGTAGCAACTCAAGCTGTTTCTCAAGGGCATCTAATTTAAGGCGGGTCTTAATAAGGACTTGGCACTGGATATCAAACTCTTCACGGGTGACCAGATCCATTTTGCTAAACCAGCTTTGTAGGGCGGTATTGAGTTGTTGTTGGATATCTTGGTTCAGGTTCTTCACATTGGAAGGAAGAGAGTCAACAAACTGTTTTGCCATGTCTTCAATCGTTTTGGGTGAGAACATCATTTAACCTATGATTAATATTATTGTATTGGCTGACGATACCACAAACAGCCACTGGGCGGGAGCAAGGCCATGAAACTCATTTGTGCCATTGTAAAACCTTTTAAGTTAGATGATGTGCGTGAAGCCTTATCTGATATAAATGTGCAGGGAATGACAGTTACGGAAGTAAAAGGGTTTGGGCGCCAAAAGGGCCATACTGAGCTTTATCGTGGTGCTGAATATGTTGTCGACTTTTTACCTAAGGTAAAAATTGAGATAGCTGTTGCTGATAATATGGTGAGCCTCGTCATAGAAACCATCCTAAAAGCTGCTCATACCGGAAAAATTGGGGATGGCAAAATTTTCGTATTGCCGCTGGATAATATTATTCGGATCAGGACGGGCGAAGATCAGGAAAGTGCTATTTAAACCCCCCGCTCCTTCGTCGCGACCCCCTTTGATAACAAAGGGGGTAGAAAATCACGCTCTTTTCCCCCCTTTGAATAAAAGGGGGGTTAAGAGGGGTTTTTAAGCAAAAGCCTTCTTTAAATAATTCGGCTCCGTTAACAACCCTTGATGTAAATCAAAATGATAGTACTCAGTTTGAAGTTTATTCAGCAACGCTTCATCTCTTCTGAAAGTTTTTAACAGGGGCTTTTTGGCCGCCATTGTTGCGCTATGCCAGCCAGAAGGATATACAGGCTGCGGATAGGATATGGTCAACAAGTCAGAGAAACCGGCGTTTTGCATGGCTTGTCTCATCGCCTTGGTGATATGTTGATGCAAGATAGGTGATTCGCTTTGTTGAACTAAGATCCCATCTTCTCTTAAGACGCGTTGGCACTGAGTGTAAAAAGCTTGGTTAAATAAGCCTTCACCTGGGCCAATAGGATCGGTTGAGTCAACAATAATGATATCAACACTGTTGCTTGCAGCTTCTTTCATCCAGTGAATGCCATCTTGGAATAGCAAGGAGGCTCTTTTGTCAGCGTTGGATGTACATAATTCTGGAAAATAGGTTTCGGCCAGCCTGGTTACGCGCTCATCAATATCAATCTGGGTTACAGATTCAATAGGATGCTTGAGGACCTCTTTTAAAGTGCCGCAATCGCCACCGCCAATGATGACGATATTTTTGGGGTTAGGATGCGTGAATAAAATAGGGTGAGACATCATTTCGTGATACATAAAATTATCACGACTTGAGAGCATAATGATGCCATCGATGGTCATAAGATTACCAAAATGGGTGGTTTCATAAATGGCTATCGTTTGAAAAGGGGACTTTTCTTCATGCAGCTTGGATTTAATTTGTAGACCAAAGCCAGTACCATAATTGGGGTAAAATTCGGTAAACCACTCGTTATTGTTAATCATCTTTAAATAACACCTCTATTTAGTGAGCCCATTGGAGGCCTGAAAGATACCGCAATAAGGCAGGACCTGCAAGAAGAACAAGCTAATCAAGCAGCTTAGATGCAGAATTTTGTATGAATAGGTTATAAACTGGCGGGAGGGCAATGATTAATATCTTTGAAATTTTTAGTGTTCTTGTAGTTAAATGTAACTACAAGCAACGTGATTTGCGCACTTTAGAGGTTTGTCCTACAATAATCCGTACGGGTGATGGACATCACTCGATGCTCGACAAGAATAATGCCAATCGGGAGCAGGGAGAAGTTACCATGGCAGGTCTCATTTTCGCAATCAGTATATTATCCATCTTAGCAACCGTAGGGTTTTTGTTTGCTTGGATGGTTCGTCTTGCTAGTAATCCAGAACATACACCTGAGCCAACGGCCCAAAATGTTGCCGAAGGCGAGCTTGCACCCAGCAGCATAAGTACCCCCCGGCGATAAAACCTCCTCGTGGTATTTCTTAGAGATTGCCTTAATCAAGCGATGCGGCTTAAAATCATGCAAACACTTAGCATAGCGTGGTTGCATGAAGGCAGTCTTTCTCGATTACGAAACACTTGACCAAGAAGATCTTGATCTAAGTATCTTAACTTCTACTTTAGAAGATTGGGACCTTTGGGCTACAACCACCAATGATGAATGCGTCCCCCGTATCGCTAAGGCAAACATCGTTGTTACCAATAAAGTGAGGATTACAGCAGATATCATGCAACAGGCACCTATGCTTCGTTGTATATGTGTTGCTGCAACAGGCACAGACAATGTTGATTTAGAGGCTGCTAAAGCACGCTCAATCACAGTTTGTAATATCAAAGGATATTCTACTTCATCCGTCGTTCAGCATACGATAGGTTTGATGTTAATGATGTTTTCAAGATTAGGGGATTACACTAATTTGGTAAGAGAGGGAGCTTGGGTTGAAGCCAAACACTTTTGCTTACCTTGCTATAAAACGCATGAAGTTGAAGGCAAAATCCTGGGCATTATTGGTTATGGCGCGATTGGAAAAGCTGTTGCGAAGGTTGCCGAACAATTAGGAATGAAAATTCGTATCGCCACGCGGGTGAACGGTAAATATGAATTAGCCTCCTTTTTGCCTGAGATTGATGTATTAAGTTTGCACTGTCCTTTAACCTTAGAAACCCAGCAGATAATAGGCGCTGATGAAATAGCCCTAATGAAGCCAGGCTCTTTCCTCATCAATGTTTCACGCGGAGGATTGGTGAATGAAACTGCCTTGAGCGAGGCATTATTATCATCTCATTTGGCAGGAGCGGCATTGGATGTTATTTCTAAAGAACCTCCCTCTGCTGATTCCATCTTATTTTCAAAGAAGCATCCTCACTTGCTGATTACGCCTCATGTTGCTTGGGCAACGGCGGAATCCCGAAATAGACTGCTTCATCAATTAAAAGAAAATATACAACAATTTTTAAATGGCACGCCGATTAATTTGGTTTAGTGAGGGTATGAGTGCGCTGGTGGTTTGCAATCAAAAATGCTTTTATTGAGCGAAAAAATCTTAAAGGATTTTTGCAAGATCCTGCTAAACAAATTCATAGCTTAGAAGAAATAACGCTCGAAAAGTTAGACAATGCCGGTATTGCTATCTTGGTTCTTGATTTTGACGGTGTCTTAGGCCCTCACAATGCAAAAGAACCGTCCCAAGAGACGACAGTCTGGCTGACAAAATTATGTCAAACAATAGGTGAGCATCGCGTCGCTTTGTTCACCAATAAACCCAAGCCGGCGCGTATCACTTATTTTCGCAAAAATTTTCCATCGGTATTTTTTTTGGAAGGGGCTCGCAAGAAACCTTATCCTGATGGCTTAGCAACAATAGCGGCATATCGAGGTGTGCCAGTTCATCGTCTGGTCTTGGTTGATGACAGGTTATTAACAGGCATGTTGGCAAGCTGTTTAGCATTTACACAAGGGTGGTATTTTAGACCGCCAAAGACAAACTATTGGCGCAACCCACTTGTAGAAGGCTGGTTTAGCTTACTGCGTGTTGGTGAGAGAGCGCTCATTCGGCTAATCGGGTGAGGTAGGCTAAGAAAGACAAGAGCCTATGTAGGGGGCGGACTTTAGGTCCGCCCTTTTTCTTTAGGATTCATCTTCTTCGTAGAGATCATCTTCGCTAGTGACTGAATAGTCTTCAATCACTTCAAACTCAGATAAATCATCTTGTGGCATGAAAATATCATCTAAATCATCACTTTCTTCTTCAATATTTTCATTTTCTACCCACTCTTCTTCTATAATTTCCTTTGGTGTATGTCGAATGGGCGTTTTAAAAGCTTCCTTAGAAACTGTTTCTTGCTTGTAAATAATTTGCTCATCTTCTTCTTCTATCTCATCTTCAAGCACATGATTTTGTTTTGACCATTGTGCTTCAAATTGTTCGATATTATCTTTTAGGCTGGCAAATTTATGTGCTTCATTTGATGCGATAACGTGCGCTTCGCGCTTAGCGGCAATTTCATCATCAAATTGCTTTGCTTTTTCAATTTGTTTAGGCGTTTTTGCTGACAAGGCTTTTTGTTGCTTGTTAATAAGAGAAGTTAATTCTTTTTCAGCAAGGGTCGCTTTTTTAACCCAGTAATTTTCTAGTTTAATCAGGCTATTCATAAAATCTTGATGCAATATCACATCTTCACTTTTCGCTTTTATTGCTTTTTTAGGTTGAGCAGCCTTTACTTTACTCGCCTTTTTAGCTGGGGCCTTTTGCTTGGCCTTGGGCGCTTTGCTTTTGGCAGGAGTAGGCTTCTTTGCTTTAGTGGCTGGAGTATGCTTTTTCGCTTTAGGGGCTGGCGTCTTTTTTAGTGGTTTTTGAAGACTTGCCTTTTTTGCAGTCTTTTTAGGGGCTGCCTTTTTAGATTTTGCCATGCCAGGCTCCTTTGGTTATATTGGCTTAAACTGTTAGGGTAAATTAAGTATTATATAGCACACTGAGAATAAATTTTAAGTTTTTTTCACTGAAATCTTCACCCAAAGGGAGAGCTCATGTAGTATGGAGCCCACCTAAGTTAGCACCGTCTGATTTCGAAATGGGAAGAGTCGATACTCAACCATTTTGAGTTTAGGCGAGGCGCCAAGCGACTGAATCCCCAGGCGTGTACATCTGAGTACATAACTGGGGTGATAAAGCGCTGGCAACGAAGCAAAAAGTCGAAATGGGAAGAGTATAATGACGTTTGTTGTTACTGATAACTGTATTAAATGTAAATTTACCGATTGCGTAGAAGTTTGTCCGGTTGATTGTTTCCATGAAGGGCCCAATTTCATGGTGATAGATCCCGATGAGTGCATTGATTGTGCTTTATGTGAGCCTGAGTGCCCAGCACAGGCTATCTGTTCAGAAGATGACTTAGCGCCTGAAATGAAGGGATTCCTAGAAATTAATGCTACAAAATCAAAGGAATGGCCTACCTTGACCATGCACAAAGAACCCCTGCCGGATGCAGAGGAATGGAATGGCGTTAAGGATAAATTAAAGTATTTGGAAGGATAACTCTATCCCTCAAGCAGTTTTGGCTATGCGAAGCGTATTTTGCTTAGCCAATTGATACTGCGCTATCAATTGATCTTCCCACTCCAGACGCTGCGCAAAGACCAAGGCGAGTTTGGAGAGATCTTTATCAAGGCTAGTTAACTCATTTTTTTGCAAATATTTATCGTTGAAGTCCAAGGTAAAGATGGTTGTTTCCATCAAGCATTCTAATAGCTTGCGGGAAAGCCTGGCGGGGGTATAGCCGCTTTTATCAATAGCATCACTGATATGTTCATATATTTCGAAATGACCACGTGAAATATAATCTACCAATAGGGTGCAAAACTCTTGTAGTTGTTCATTGATATCAACATTGTGATCCTGAGAAAAGGGCCGTAAATCACATAAATTATGTAATGTTACAATGACGGTTTGGCGATCGGACAACCAATTTTGAATCAAAGTTTGGTTGCTTGTTCTTCTAAAATGTTGTGACTGACCCATGCAACCGCTCCTTTGATGATGTTCCTTTTATTTAAGTAAAGCTTGCTTAAAGAAAGCGTCAAGTTTTGTTGGCAAGATGTCTATTTTTGATTTTTGTTTGTAAGAGATATCTCAAAATGCTGTAAACACATTGCCATTATGCGGGTGGAGATCAGCGCTGCCTCAGCCAAGATCTAAGGCTAAGTGACTGAAAAATAAGAAAATGTTTTTTTGAGTAGGAATGGCTTCACACTGACAAACTACAAAAAGGTCCCTTGTGAATAAAATTCAATTTGTTAAATTGACTTATATCCCATGTCAACGGATGGATGTGGGGCCAGCGTGGTAGCAAGGATTGTTGCCAGCACATCGGGCAAAGGAGTGCCGACTTATCTTAGATAAGTCTAAATTAAAGGGATAACGTTGCCGTGCAAGGTAAGGAAACCACCCTAACATAATGGACTAGTTAGGATGCATAGGTCAACAAGATGTGCGGGCTGGTAATTGAACAAGGATGAATGAAATGGGTGGCCGCAGCTACCCTTTTTTTTTCTTAAATCCCCCTAGCCCTTCGGGCTGTCCCCCTTTACAAAAGTGGGATATTTGTTCGCTACGCTCACCTAGAAAACAAAAAAGTAGTTCTTCATTTCATTGAAGCGCTAGCTTCAACGAAATATTTTGCCCATTTTTGTAAAGGGGGCGGCGAGCAAAGCGAGCGGGGGATTTAAAGTGCTAGTGAGATTTTCTCTTGGTGCCCCACAGTGGCAATAAGCAACCAATCCCCAGCACAATAAATCCAATCAAGGTCCAGCCTGGGATGGATAATCCAAACAAAAAGCTGTTTTTAACAGCGCATTCACCAGACCCTTGAAAAATATGGACCAAGGCTTCATTGAGAGGCAAGGTATCAAATAAATATTGTAAGCCTGGCCCGCAGGCAGGGACTTCTTCAGGTGGTAGGTGGATTAGCCATATATGCCTAAGGGAAGTTAAAACCCCAAGTAAGGCAATCACAAAACCCATGGCGCTATATATTTGTTGGCCACGCTTTTTAGGGTTATGGCACAGTGCAACAATAAAGAATAACGTAATGACCATTACTAATACTCTGGCAATGATGCATAAAGGGCAGGGTTCAAGGTTGTAATGAAATTGCAGAACGAACGAGGTGCCCAATAGAAAAAGGGAAAAGCCAAGTAAGTAGTAATAAAGTGGACGAATAGTTAAGCTCATGTTTTTAAAATCAATTTATTTTATCAAGCATAGCACACACATCATCGAATTTAAATTTATGGCAATAAGATGGAAAAAGTCTAGCGTGCACTTGTCACGCCGTAGCCATATGCTGTGAAAAGCTTGAGCACAGACAAATGGCGTAGGCGGATTAATATTGTTCTTGAAGCGTGATCCTAAACTCTCCATTGAACACGCCAATAGCAGGACCGCTTAAGATCACAGGGCCATCGTTTTCCCATTTAACAGTGAGCGCGCCACCAGGCATATCAACTTTGACTTCTTTATTTAATTCGCCATGTAAAATCCCTGCAACAACACTTGCGCAAGCAGCAGAACCACAAGCCATCGTTTCGCCGACGCCGCGCTCAAAAACGCGCACTTTAATGTGGTTTCTGGCAAGCACCTGCATAAAACTGACATTAACCCCTTTGGGGAAAGCAGGATGTTTTTGTAAAGCTTTACCAACTTCCATCACAGCGGCTTCTGAGGTGGCAGGTACTGAAATAACACAATGCGGATTTCCCATGGAAAGAATAACGACTTCGCGATTATTTCCTAATAAATGAATTTTATAATAGCCTTGTTTTTGCAATTTAGAGACGGCTTTAATATTGAGCGGAATTAACTTGGGGGAGAAAATGGGTTCGCCTAAATCGACTTCAATGCAAGAGAGATCAGAGATATCGACCTTGAGGTTTCCTGCCATTGTGCCGATTAACAATTGCTTTTTACCAGTCAAGCCTCTTTCATAAACATAACGACCAAAGCAGCGTGCACCATTACCGCATTGTGCTACTTCTTTGCCATCAGCATTAAAAATACGATAGTTAAAGTCTAAGGTAGCTAATGCAGGCGGATCAACAATCAATACTTGATCGCAACCCACCCCAAAATTTCTATCAGCAATGCGCTTGATAATAGCAGGTGTCAACTTAATGTTTTGCGTTATGCTGTCTAGGACAACAAAGTCGTTTCCTAAGCCGTGCATTTTTGTAAAATGTATGGTTGATGACATCGGAGTTCCTCAACTTAAAAACTATAACTTAAAGTAACTTTTGTCATAGCATCGGTTTTCTTTGAAAATCTACTGGGTACAGGCAAATCAGAATTATGTTCTAGCTCATAGGTAAACTTTGCTGCAACCGGACCAAACAACGCTGTCTTGAGTTCATTTAGTGTAATACTTTTTGTATTTAGGGCACTGGTGTCAATAATAACACTTTGCTTGAATGAACTATGATTTGTTATTTGGTAAAAAAGTTCGCTTTCTAAGTGGCCAATGATTTCCTTTTGATGCAAGCCAGGGAAAACTTTACTTTGACGATTTCCAGGACCACCAGATAATTTCCATACAAAAGCGTCACTTTCAAATAGACTATAGCCATAACCTGCTGACTCTGTAAACTCATAAGCGTAAACAGAAAAATGATCTCTTACCGCTTTGCCAGAGAGATATGCAAAGTGCTTTTCTGAAAAGGCATATTGTATGGTATCGGTAAGGGTATACTTTTCAGCATTGCGTTCTTTAAATTTCGTTTCTGAATTTTTACCTACAGCTAATAGGCCAGTCATTTTGAAATTATTTTCTAGCTCGACATGTTGATAGCCGCTAAACAAACTGCCGTTCAGATGTTTTGCATTATTATTTCCATTGTAAACTAGCATGCCTAAGTCAATTTCATTCTGCCATAATTTAACTTCTGCATAAGCACAGATAGATAATCCCAGCAACAACGCTGTGCAACTTAGGTTGAAAATAGCTTTTAGCATAGCATTTCCTTTGCTAACAGCTCTTCAATGGTTTCACGGCTTCTAATGATGTGAAAGCGATTGGCTTTTACTAATATTTCTGGCGCTCTTGGTCTTGAGTTATAATTTGAACTCATGACTGCACCATAAGCACCTGTTTGACACAAAGCAAGATAATTACCTTGTGATAATCTAAGGGGCCTCCCTTTGGCTAAGAAGTCGCCACTTTCGCACACGGGCCCCACGATATCATAATTGACGAGTGATTCATGGGAATTTTGTTGCAAGGGAATAATATTTTGCCATGCCTCATAAAGGGTGGGGCGAATGTAATCATTCATTGCAGCATCAACGATACAAAAGTGCTTATTGCCCGACTTTTTAATTAATAATACCTGGGTTGCCAGTATGCCAGCATTTGCAACAAGTGCACGACCAGGCTCTAAGATAAGCTTAAGGTGCTTGGGAATTGGTAATTGCAATAGCGCATCGATGTAATCTTGCGGGGATGGTGGACTTTCTTGATGATAGCGAACACCTAAACCACCGCCAACATCTATATGCGTTAACGTTATATTTTTTGATTCCAATTGTGCAACCAAATCCAATAAGCGTTTACATGCTTCAATGAAAGGGCCCATGGTGGTGAGCTGAGATCCAATATGACATGCTATCCCTTTAATGTGTATATGTGAGAGTGTGGCAGCATGTTCATAAAGAGCAATTGCCTCATTGCTATCTATCCCAAATTTGCTTTCCTTTTGACCGGTAGAAATATAAGGGTGGCTTAAAGGATCAACGTCAGGGTTAACGCGCAGAGCAATAGGTGCTTTAACATTTAAATGACTTGCTATTTGTTGTATCAAAGCTAATTCTGCAGATGACTCTACATTAAAGCAGAAAATATTGTGTTCTAGAGCGGCTTTTATTTCATGTGCTTGCTTACCAACACCAGAAAAGACAACTTTTTGGGGAGAGCCCTTTGCTGCAACAACCCGCTTAAGTTCGCCCAAGGAGACAATGTCAAAACCTGCGCCAAGCTCGCTCAAACTATTTAAGATTGCTAGGTTGCTATTTGCTTTGACAGCATAGCAAATCATATGTGGATGATGGCAGGGCGTATCAAATGCCTGAAATGCACGTACAATTGATGCATGTGAATAAATAAAGCAGGGTGTTTGACATGCATTGACAATTTCTTTGACGGGCAGGCCTTCTACCCACAGTTCGTCATTTTTATAGTAAAACTCATCCATGATATTCAACATTATCAGGAGGGGGTAGATATAAGGGGCCTGTTTGACCACAACCACTTAGACACAGCAAACACAACGCAGCGGTAATAGTGCCCAGCATGAGCTGGAATAAGTTAATTTTCATAAATGATACCACAACAAGAAGTTTGATTTCTTTCCTATATAGCTTTTCTTTACAAGGCCCTACTTTAACTTAAAGGGTCCTAACGATGCTATTTAGAATTGCAAAGTTCCAGTATACTCTTTCCATTTTGAATGAGCGCCTGATGAACGAACAAGAATTCCACGACAAAGTAGATGCTTTGTTTTTGCTTATTGAACAGTGGCTTGAATCAGCAGATACGATGCTGGATTTTGAAACTGAACAAGGGATTTTAACAATTTTCCTGGCCAAGGGTGCACAAATTATTTTATCTAGACAAGCCCCCTTAAAGGAAATCTGGCTTGCCACGCCGCATGGTGCTTATCATTTCCAATATGAAGGACAGTGGCAAACTAAACAAGGACTCACTCTCATCGCGCAATTGCAAGCATCTATCAAACAGGAAACCCAAATCGATTTGGATTTGGGCTATTTTAAAAACGAGGAGTATTAATCTCAATGACATGGGAAGCTATCACGATAGAGCCGGTCGCTAAAGCAGATGCTTGTGTTATTTGGTTGCATGGTCTTGGTGCAAATGGACATGATTTTGAAAGCGTTGTGCCAGAACTTGGATTAGATAGCAATCACACCATACGTTTTATTTTTCCTCATGCACCAAATCAGCCTGTAACGCTAAATGCAGGTTATGTCATGCCCGCTTGGTATGATATAGCCGCGATAGACTTTAGCGCGCCCGAGGATGAAAAAGGTATAAAGCGCTCACAACAAGTGCTGAATGCTTTGATAGAAGAAAATATAAAAAGTGGTATCCCTTCAAATCGAATTTTTTTACTGGGGTTTTCACAAGGGGGGGCTTTAGCAATTCATACGGCTATCCAATTTGATAAACCGCTTGCTGGTGTAGGTCTGTTGTCAGGCTATCTACCACTACATCAATCAGTAAAATCAGAAAAACACAAAGCAAATGAAGATATTTCTATCTTCATGGCACATGGCGCCATGGATATGCTGGTACCTTTAGAGATGGCTCAGCTATCCTTAAATTGGTTAACACAGGCCGGGTTTAAACCAATGTGGCATCTATACCCCATGGAGCATTCAGTCTGCTGGGAAGAATTAAAAGATATTGGGTTATGGATAAAGAAGCAGCTATCCTTAGATAGGGATTCGCAAGAACAGCATAATCAAGCCAAAATGTAATCATATGGAACAAAAATCACGAACCAAAATACCTGCACTAAAAGAGAATACTTTCTTCTTACCAAATTTTTGTGCAGTAAGATCCGTTTTTATATTGGCAATTGGCGCTGAATTATTTGCTTTCATGCTGATATTAGCCACAGGCGACATCCTGAGTGAATCTTGGGATGAGCTTGGCTTGCTCTCGGTTTTTGTACAATGGATAGCATTGGCAAGCGCTGGGGTTTTGTGCCTGTCGCGCCACTGGTTATCTAAGCTTTCCTTGCCTGTTGCATCTTTTGTTGCTTACCTTCAGATTGTATTAACAACAGCAATAATTGCCGCTGGTGCACAATATTTTTTAATGAAGATAAATTATCAGTGGGGAAGTACACCTGAAACGATTGGTCAATTTGTAACGCGTTGTGTCAGTATTAGTGCCATCTTAGCTTTAGTTGCCTTACGCTATTTTTATGTTCAGCAGCAATGGAAACAACGAATTGAATTGGAAAGCCAAGCCCGGGTAGAGGCCCTTCAATCACGCATTCGTCCTCATTTTTTGTTCAATAGCATGAATATTATTGCTAGCTTGATCATCACGGATCCGCTAAAAGCCGAACAAGCAGTTGAAGATCTCTCAGAAATTTTTAGAGCAACATTACGTGATACCGGATCAATGGTGCCCTTGTCTGAAGAATGGGTATTATGTCGAAATTATTTGCGCATAGAAGGTCTTCGTTTAGCAGAGCGCTTAACCGTAGAAGCAGATCTTTCCAAAGTACCTGAAGATGCTGCAATCCCTATGTTAACTTTGCAACCCTTAATGGAAAATGCCATCTATCATGGCATACAAGCTCTAGAAAATGGTGGCACCATTAAAGTAATTGGGGAGATGCAAGAGAATTTGGTATGTATAAAAATATCCAATCCTGTTCCTCCTCCCAGTCAACGTCGTGCTTCACAAGGCAATCAAATTGCCATGGCAAACATCGGACATAGACTAAACTTATTATTTGGTAGTCATGCAAAATTAAAAGTAAATGCTACTCCGCAGGAGTATGAAGTTACGTTAATATTTCCCTATTTGAAAAGCGGTATGTAAATATACAGTGAAGGAATCTTCCAATGCGGATATTAATTGTTGATGATGAAAGCTTAGCCCGCGATCGAATCAAAAGAATATTGCAAGAACAAAACGAACATGAAGTCGTTGGTGAAGCAGGCAACGGTCAAGAAGCTTTGCAAAAAATTGATTCCTTACATCCAGAGGTTGTGCTGCTAGATATTCGTATGCCAGGCATCGATGGTCTTGAAGTTGCACGCCACTTGGTAGATATGGATGAGCCACCAGCCGTTATATTCGTCACCGCTTATGATGATTATGCTTTGGAAGCCTTTAAAGTAAACGCAGTTGATTATTTAATGAAACCAGTTCGTGCCGAACGTTTGAGTGAAGCACTGAATAAAGCATTAAAGCCAAACAAGCTTCAATGGAAATCATTAAACCGCGATGAAGAAGGCGCTCCTAAAGCCAGAACACATATCAGTTCACGAACACGTCGTGGGATTGTTTTAGTGCCAGTGGGTGATATCTATTATTTTAGAGCTGAACATAAATATGTTACCGTTCGCCATAAAGATGGTGAGGTACTTATCGAAGATACCTTAAAGGAACTCGAAACAGAATTTGGTGAACGTTTCTTAAGAATTCACCGTAATTGTCTGGTTGCGATGGAACATTTACAAGCCCTAGAAAAGAATGCCAGCGGCCAACCGTGCATTCGCTTGCGCGGCATTTCTGAGACATTGGATGTGAGCCGCCGCCATGTGGCACATGTTCGCCAAATCATGTCTGGTTAACATTTAAATTTCTTGAATCAATCCTTCTCCTTCGCGTAATATGTCCTCATTTTACGAGGGCATATTATGACTGCCAACAAATTAAGAATTGTGACAAGAATGAGCCCGTTGGCCATGTGGCAAGCACATTACGTGCGTGCACAACTGTTGGGGCATCATAAAGAGTTAGATATAGAAATCATTGGTGTTAAAACCACCGGCGATCTTTCCCAAGGCGACAACGTTGCTCTATCTAAAATTGGTGGCAAAGGCGTTTTTGTTAAAGAGCTAGAACAAGCCCTTCTTGCCAATGAAGCTGACATTGCCGTTCACTCCCTAAAAGATGTTCCTGCCACATTTCCTGAAGGATTAGGCTTAACAACTTTTTGCGAACGTGCTTCTGCCTTTGATGCTTGGATATGTCCAAAAGGCGATAATTTTGAATCTATACAAAGTGGCGCTATTGTTGGCACTTCCAGTTTAAGAAGAATGATCCAATTAAAAAAATTGCGACCAGATCTTAACTATGTGCCTGTGCGTGGCAATGTCGATACACGCCTGAGAAAATGTGAAGCTGGTGAATTTGATGCACTCGTCTTAGCACAAGCTGGGATGACAAGGTTGAATTTAGATGCACATATCAAAAACACTTTCACACCTTTGCAAGTACTGCCCGCTGTTGGTCAAGGTGCCTTAGGGATTGAATGTCGTATGAATGATGTCAATACTCAAGGTTTGTTGAAAGTATTAGATCATGCGCCAACCCGCGTCTGTGTCATTGCAGAGCGTGCGATGAATGCCGCATTGGGTGGCAATTGTCAGGTACCGGTTGCAGGTTTTGCAACACTGAAAGAGGATACTATTACCTTAACGGGCAGAGTTGCTCATCCTGACAGTTTAATCTTATTAGAGGCAATGCAATCAGGGCCAACACATGAAGCCGCACAAATTGGAGAACAAGTTGCTTCGCGATTAATTGATCAGGGTGCTATGGAAATTATTCAAGCATTAACAAGGAATTGATGTGTTACAAGATTGGCATATCGTTATTCTGCGAGCGCGCCATCAAGCGCATATGCTGTCAAATGCGTTAAGTGAAGAAAAAGCCATAACCCATATCGTGCCTTTAATCGATATAATTCCTCTTGATTTACATCAGCATCTAAATGCGTGGCAACAGATGTTTGCGCAAGCTGATTTTTTGATTGTAACCAGTGCTAATGCTGTGCTTTGTGCGCCTGCTTCGCTGTTTGAGGCCTTGCATCCAAACGTATTTATTGTAACGATGGGTAAAGCCAGCACTCAGGCCCTAAAAGAAAAATATCCTCATCTCATGGTGCATTATACCGCTCCAAATGGTGCGACCAGTGAAAGCGTTTTAGCTGAAACACATTTACAACCTGCAAAAGTACATCAAAAGAAAATTGTGATTTTAGCAGGAGAAGGGGGGAGAACAGTTTTGGCTGATACTTTAAGTGCACGCGCTGCAGATCTCAAGTTGCTCAAGGTATATCGTCAGCAAAAACCACAGCTTGACATGGACAACATCATTAGCGACTTAGAAAAAAATAAAAAGCTTTGCTTTGTTGCAACCAGCGCCTCTATCGTGGAAAATTTATTGTCATTAACGCAGCGTTATCAAGATTGGTTATTGGAACAACCCTTGGTTGTGGTAAGCCAGCGAGTCTGTGAGCAAGCACGTGGATTGGGCTTTAAGCGCGTTTATGTGGCGCATGGTGCACAGCCATCAGAAATAGTACAGGCCTGTGCAAGCATCGACACACATAGAAAGTAAACTAATCAACTTATTATGTTGGCGTTTTGCTAAGGTGCATCACTTCAAAATGGTTTGAATATAGCTAAAAGTCCAGCCTTGGCCTATCGTAATATAGGGACACGTGAAATGCGTTATGATGTGTGCATACTATTTTTGACAAGGGATTAGACGCAATGTCGACGGATGATAGAGATAACGACTCACCAGGCGATAAAAAGCCACCGGCCCCAAAGCAAGTGGTGGTTACGCATTATGGCAAAAAAAAGAAAGAATCAGATATGCCAAGTGAAATTATGCCAACCGAACCAAAACATATCATCAGCAGTCCGGTTGATATTGGCGCTGCCATGTCAAAAACAACAGCCCCCAGTACACAACCAGAACAAAAGCCAAGAGAAACTATAATGCCCGCAGCGCGGACCTCATCTCCCAGAACGGCAGATGCGCCTTTTCAGTCTGTATCAGGTATCAAAGCTGAACCTAAAGCTGAGCCTAAAACTGAAATTTTTCCAGAATACGAGTCAGTAGCTGCACAAGCCCAAGCGGCTTATAGTGCACCCCTTAAAGAATCTGCACAAGCCTATGGTGGTGGTGGTTATGAGCCACCCAAAGAAGACACCGAGCGCCAAGTTCCAACAGGCGGCGGCGGTGGCAGTGGTGGTGGCGCACTCTTTTTCAGTGTGATCTCCTTGTTTGCTGTGATAGTGCTTGCCTATTATTCCTACTCAACCTATCAGCAGTTGAGTGAGTTACAAAAGCAATCCACGGATGATCAAAGCTCTGTGACTGCTTTAAATGAACAAACAAAAAAAGCACTTTTTCAACTTCAAGAGCAAAGTACGAAATCAGTATCAGAGCAACAATCTTTAGAAAACTTGAAAAAGCAGATATTAACAGCGCAATCTAATTTAATGACGCTCTCAGGCAATACCGACTGGGTATTAGCCGAAGCGAATTATTTAGCGTTTATGGCAAACGAGCGCTTAAAAACAGCACAAGACGTTACTACAGCGCTTGCCCAGCTGAATTCTGCTGATGAACGCATTACCCGCTTAGGAAACCCGGCTCTACTTTGGGTAAAAGACTCTTTAGCTAAAGATATCGCCAAATTAAAGAATTTCCCCTATGTGAATCGACAAGCACTTTGGGAGCAATTAGGTTTAATTAATGCTGAATTTAATCAATTGCATTTTAAATCGGTAACCAATGGTAAAGCGAGTGCCATCGAAGAAAACCCAAAAGATAACAATATGAGCAAATGGCATAAAGCACTATGGAAATCTTGGCAAGAACTCAAGAGTGTTATCAAAGTTACCCAAGTTGCACAAAATGCCATTCCTTTAGCATTAACCGAGCAAGAACAATCCCAAATATTAAGAACCCTGCATATGATGACCGAGCAGGCAAGATGGGCAATTTTGCAAGGTGAAAATACAATTTACCTGCAAAGTTTACAATCTATGAAAACATGGTTGAACGAGTATTTTGCTGAAGATAAGATGCAAAAAGAATTACTGAACCAAATCGCACAGCTCGAACAGCAAAATATAAACATAGCTGTTCCTGATATTAATGAATCGGTACAAGCATTATCCAAAGCAATGATTGAAGTTAGCAACAAACCCATAATCAAGGCGCCACAGTAAAGAGACAGGCTATGAAATATGTATTGATAGCATTAATTGCTTTAGGTATCGCTACTTGGGCGGGATTAAATCTTTCTCATGATCCTGGCATGATGATAGTGACAATGGGCGGTTGGCGCGTTGATGTACCCTTGTGGTTTGGGGCGCTTGCCTTGGTAGTTTTATTTGCTTTAGTGCGAGCCTTGTTTGGTCTTTTATCGGGTATGGTTCGTGCAACTAAATTCTTAGCCAATTTATCTTCTCAATTTCATAAAAACAGAGCAAAAAAACTGAGTAGCAGAGGTCTAGTTGCCTTAGCTGAAGGCCATTGGTCAAAAGCAGAAAAATATTTGGTTCAGGGGGCAGAGTATAGTGATATCCCTTGGTTAAATTACCTCTCAGCTGCAAAAGCGGCGCAAGAATTAGGCAAAGATGATAAACGTGATTATTATCTTAAAAGAGCACAAAAATTAACACCAGGCTCTGAAGTTGCGGTAAGTTTAACAGCGGCTGATTTGCAATTTAAACACCAGCAATATGAACAAAGTTTGGAAACCTTAAATCAGGTAAGTCATAAGGCGCCCAATCATCCTTACATGTTGACGCTCATGCAGAAAATATATCTTCAATTGCATGAATGGGATAAATTAAAAGAACTCTTGCCACGCTTAAAGCATTATCACGCATTATCTAATGATGAATATAAGCAAATAGAAAAAACAGTTTATTTTCATTTGTTAGCTGAAAAATCAAAAGGTTCCTTAGAAGAGCTCAAAGCATTTTGGCATAAAATGCCTAAAGAATGTAAAACCGAAGGTGAAATAGCAAGCGCGTATGTGAAGGCCTTGCTCAAGAGTGATGATCCCATCGATGCTGAAAATATTTTAAGAGCGGCTTTAAAGCATGACTGGCAAGAAGAGCTGATTATCTTATATGGTCACTTAACGCATCCACAAGGCCAAAAAGTTTTAAACTTAGCGGAAAGTTGGTTACATCAACATCCCCAAAGTCCTGGTTTATTATTAACTTTAGGTAGGTTGTGTGAGCAGCAGCAATTGTGGGGTAAGGCACAGCGTTATTTTGAGGCAAGCTTAAGTTTGAAGCCCACGCCAGAAACCTATGCAGAGCTAGGCTCACTATTGGAAAAAATGAATAAACCTGCCTTAGGCGCGCAATATTTTAAAAAGGGACTTTTGCTCGCGATGCCCACTATCAGTAAATCGACACATACACATGAAATGGATACAAGGTAAAGTTGTTGGCCAAACCGAATGGGCGCCTGGTCTTTTTTCTTTGATGATTGAGGCTCCCGCCTTTGATTTTATACCAGGCCAATTTGTTCAACTGAGTCTTGATGAGGGGCAAAAACTTTTTCGCCCCTATTCCTTGCTTAATACGCCTGATGATAATGTCATAGAGATTTATTATAGCTTGGTAAAAAATGGTGCCTTATCACCGAGGCTCACCGCACTTTCCTTGAATGACAAAATATGGTTAAGTGCAAAAGCGAGTGGTCGCTTTGTGCTCAATGAAGTTCAAAATGCAGATGTTCTATGGTGTTTTGCAACAGGCACAGGCTTAGGCCCTTTTATTTCTATACTAAAAACCAAAGCCGTTTGGGAGCGTTTTAGCAAGGTTGTTTTAGCGCACAGTGTTCGCTATATAAATGAATTGACACATCAGCTACTTATAGAGACATGGCAAGAGAACTATGCAACGCAGTTTCATTGGTGTCCCTTTGTTAGCAGAGAACCTTGTGCGCATGCAAGACATGCGAGGATCACGTCGCACTTAGAAAATAAAGCGTTGGAGCAAAGCTTGGGGATTGATCTGAATAAAACAAATTCACAGGTTATGTTATGTGGAAACCCTGCCATGGTTTTAGATGCCACTCAAATCTTGACTCAACGTGGATTAGAAATGAATCATGTCAATGTTAAGGGACAAATTACCATCGAAAATTATTGGAAACTAACCAATTAAATCAAAGCTAAGTGTTTGATCGTTGGGGCACAACTTCAAAAAGGAAGCTATAATAAAGGTACATCTCTATCAGAGTTGTACGCTTAACCTAAAATAAGTCAAAATGTTTGAGCTATATTAAGAATGATAAAATAAGCTCCAACTGTTAAAAATCTTGACACTTAGCTAAAGCATCAGTATATTTTCTAACTCTAAGATATGGCTTAAATTGTTGTGAGAGATCTGCCATGCTAAAAGTAGCTCCAGCCAAAAGAATTAAAACATCGCCGACACCATCGCCGTCATCAAGTCCTTTTGAGTTATTTAGCGCTTACTTTAGTGGCAAGGTACCAATGGATTCGACTTCTGAAGAATATACAGGCGATGAATCTTATGTGGAGCTTGATTCTGAAGATTATTCTCATACAAGTCCTTTAGGCTCGCCTGTGTTACATCAATACAGTAGCAGTCACTCAAATTTAAATGATCTGCAATTAAGAGCGCAGGCTTATCAGCTAGCGGAAGAGTTTAAGCGATTAGCAAGCACCAGCCCTCTCATGGATAAAGAGCTTATTAACGAAGCGGGTGCGAGAATTTTAGTGCCCTATCTTCCTACGCTGAGAGGTTCCTCTTGGTTTTCTGACATCATTGTAAGTCGTTGGTTTGATTACCTGAGCGATAGGCACGCGAATACCACTAACATACACTCTACAGAGCTACCCAACACTTACTTGCAAGAAATATCAGAAGAAGGTGGGAAGCAAGAAGATAGATCAAGATTACAGCAAGCAGATACCATTTTTTGGCCCCTCGTTGATAATAATCATTGGTATTTATTGATTATAGAAAGACGACCTAACAATTATGTTGCCATTTCTTGCATGGATGGCTTCAATACCTTTGAAAAGCATAATGCCATATTTCAAATTGCTGATAGATTATTAAAAGCTATCTACTCGCAAACAGATTATGATTCATTAGTTAGATCCTATGACTCTCTCACAATTCCCCGTCAAACGAATGGTGATGATTGTGGCCCTGCTATTTGTTATCAGGCACTCAATATTTGCGAACGCAAGTCTAGACAACAAGAAATGAGCTGCAGCGATTATCAGCAAGCCCGTTTAATGATTGCACAAACCTTGTTACAAGCTTATACAACATCCCATACGTTTATTAATGGATATTTTCCACACGGTAGAACAGATAAGAAAAGAAGAACGCAACCTAATCGTACTTCGCAACCAGTCATCGAAATTGATGATGATGCAGCGTCCATAAAGGGACTAAAATTAATCTAAAAGCATATCAGAAATAAACTGCTTTTTTCCAAGACCATGTTGGTCAAACAGTGAAAATGCAGCTTTAATCATTGAAAAGGGCCCGCTTGCAAAGATAATTTCCTTATCAAAACGGAGATATCTTTGGGCAACATATTCATGTACAAGACCCGTTTTTCCAGCCCACTGGGGAAAGCGTTCAGGTTCAGATAGCACCATGTCAAAGGAAAAATGGTCGAAGCGTTGTTCCCATTCTTGCAAAAGGGACAATTTATAAGCATCTTGGGGGTGGCGTATGCCCCAGTATAATTCAATGATGGCTTTAATTTTCTTATGGCATAGCGCTTCTTCTAAAAGTGCTTTTATGGGTGTAAAGCCTGTTCCACCGGCAACAAAAACTATTTTTGGAGCGTCCAATGCGCATGCTAAGGTGCTTTTTCCAAAAGGGCCACGTAAGCGTATTTTTTTTTCTTTTTCAACAAAGGCTAAAAATTCCTGGGCAAAGGGATGTGCTTTATTGTGACGAATGTGAAACTCAAGCTCACCATCGGGTTTTGGTATATTGGCAATAGACAAAGGAAGCACAACACCATCATTAAATAATGCTTCAACATACTGCCCGGGGATATAAGTGATGCCAGGGGTATCACCGGGTCTTAATGTGAGCAAGCTAATATCATGTGTGATAGGTTGTAGTTGCTGGCATAGATATAGATATTCTTGAATCATCATTTTAAAGCTCTAGTGCTGACCACAGTGCATCAATGCGCTGTTTAACATCCTGACAAGGTAAAATCGCCCGACCCCATTCACGATGGGTTTCACCTGGAAGTTTATGTGTTGCATCAAGCCCCATTTTGCCACCTAATCCCGAAGTAGGTGAGGCAAAATCTAAATAATCTATAGGGGTATTTTCTAATAACACAGTATCTCTCACCGGATCCATTCGCGTTGTTATTGCCCAAATAACATCCTGCCAGTTTCTGGCATCAATATCATCATCAGTGACAATGATAAACTTGGTATACATAAATTGCCGTAAAAATGACCAAATACCGAACATAATGCGCTTTGCATGTCCGGGATAGTCTTTTTTCATGGTTACGACAGCCATGCGGTAAGAACAACCTTCTGGCGGCAAATAGAAATCTACTATTTCTGGAAATTGCTTTTTGAGAAGTGGCACAAATATTTCATTTAAGGCAACACCTAAGATAGCGGGTTCATCCGGCGGTCTACCTGTATAGGTGCTATGGTAAATGGGGTTTTCACGCATGGTGATGCTTTCAATTGTCATCACGGGAAAGCGTTCAACTTCGTTATAATAGCCCGTGTGATCTCCATAGGGGCCCTCTAAAGCAGTATCATTCGGGTAAATAAATCCTTCTAAAATAATTTCTGCTGTTGCGGGCACTTCTAGAGAATGTGACAAACATGGCACCAATTGTGTTTTTTGTCCGCGCAACAAACCAGCAAAAGCATATTCAGACAAGGTGTCTGGAATGGGGGTAACGGCAGCTAAAATGGTTGCAGGATCAGCACCTAATGAAACAGCAATAGGAAATGGTTTGTCAGGATATTGCTTACACCATTTTGCATAATCCAGCGCGCCACCACGGTGTGCGAGCCAGCGCATTATAATTTTATTTTTGGCAATTACTTGTTGGCGATAGATCCCTAAATTTTGGCGTCCGCCTTGTGGTCCTTGTGTCACCACCAATCCCCACGTGATTAATGGAGCTGCATCTTCTGGCCAACATGTTTGTATGGGGAAATGTCCTAGATCAATATCAGCACCTTTAAGTTGAATTTGCTGACACAGGGCTTTGCCTTTACTCACTTTAGAGGGTGACATTGTTAAAATTTGTTTATAGAGCGGAAGCTGCTGTAGTGCTTCTTTGAATCCTTTGGGAGGAGAGGGCTCTTTTAAGAGCGCTAAAAATTCTCCGAGCTCACGTAACTCGTCTAAGTTATTTCGTCCCATGGCATTGGCAACACGTTTGGTTGTGCCAAAGAGATTACCAAGCAATGGCATGGAAGCATTTTTGGGAGATTCAAATAAAAGCGCAGGTCCTTCTTTCTTAAGAACTCTGTCACAGACTTCAGTTATTTCAAGGTAGGGATCAAGCGGTTGATTGATGCGTTTTAATTCGCCTTGGTGCTCTAATTGAGTAAGAAATTCTCTTAAATCGGCATACTTCATAACATAAAAACTTTCCAATCTGAAGTTAGGCATGAACTCACTAGAGCGTCGTCGCGAAGCGACATATTTCTCCCTTTGATTAAAAGGGAGAAGGCCTTTAGGCCAAGAGGGATTCTTTCTTGAATAAATCCCCCCGCCGTAAACGGCGCCCCCCTTTTAATCAAAGGGGGTGAGAGCACTCGTTGAAATTTGACATAAATACAAACTGGAAAGTTTTTAAGAGCGTTTCATCGCTTCAAAAAACTCTTCATTCGTCATCGTGCCTTTGAGGCGATCGATGAGGAATTCATTTGCAGCAAGTTCATCCATAGGGTGCAGTAATTTACGTAGAATCCACATTTTTTGTAGTTCGTCAGGTGAGGTGAGTTTTTCTTCACGTCTTGTGCCTGAACGATTAATGTTAATAGCAGGATAAACACGCTTTTCTGCAATACGTCTATCCAAATGAAGTTCCATGTTACCGGTACCTTTAAATTCTTCATAGATGACTTCATCCATTTTGGAACCGGTATCGATAAGGGCTGTTGCAATAATAGTTAAGCTGCCGCCTTCTTCAACATTTCTTGCAGCACCAAAGAAGCGCTTAGGACGTTGTAATGCAGCTGCATCCACACCACCGGTGAGTACTTTTCCTGAGTGAGGTATGGTGGTGTTATAAGCACGGGCAAGACGGGTGATAGAGTCTAATAAGATCACGACGTCCATTTTATGTTCGACCAAGCGTTTAGCTTTTTCGATTACCATTTCAGATACTTGAACGTGACGATTTGGTGGCTCGTCGAATGTACTTGCAATCACTTCGCCTTGTACGGAACGTTCCATTTCAGTTACTTCTTCTGGGCGTTCATCAATTAACAAGACAATTAATTTACATTCAGGATGGTTGGTCGTGATGGAGTGCGCAATATTTTGCAGCATCATTGTTTTACCAGCTTTGGGAGGGGAAACAATTAAGCCACGTTGACCTTTACCGATGGGAGAAACTAAATCAATGATACGTGCGGTGATGTCTTCGGTACTACCATTACCCACTTCCATTTTTAAGCGTGATTCAGCATGCAAAGGGGTAAGGTTTTCAAATAAGAGTTTATTTCTGCCTAATTCAGGGCTTTCATAATTAATTTCATTGACTTTCAGTAATGCAAAATAACGTTCGCCATCTTTAGGAGGGCGAATTTTACCGGAAATGGTATCACCAGTGCGCAACCCAAAGCGTCTAATTTGACTAGGGGAAACATAGATATCATCTGGGCCAGGAAGATAAGAAGTGCGTGATGAACGCAAGAATCCAAATCCATCCTGAAGCAGTTCGAGCACACCATCACCGTAGATGTCCTCACCACTTTTCGCATGCGTTTTTAAGATCCCAAAAATAAGATCTTGTTTACGCAAACGAGATACATTTTCGACCCCTAATTCAAGGGCCATATCTGATAGCTCAGCGGCTGGTTTATTTTTTAATTCCGAAAGGTTCATATCCGTGCTTATTAGTTAATTATGAAGGGGTTTGGGTTACATTTACAGAAAAGGAAAGTCAAACTTGGGGGTTGGCTTAGTGGACATACACTGCCCAAGTTGTGTCGATCCTATCAAACTTTTTTTATCGATGCTAGAGCAAGGGCCTTCTAGCATCCAGCAAAAATCTCAATTCTGCCTTAGAGATGACTATCGAGGAAGGCAGTTAACTGTGATTTAGACATGGCACCAACTTTGGTAGACTCGAGCTCGCCATTTTTAAAAAGCATTAAGGTTGGGATCCCGCGTACGCCAAATTTTTGTGGGGTATCTGCATTTTGGTCAATATTAATTTTGGCAACGATTAACTTGCCTTCATAGGAAGTTGCAATTTCATCTAGGATGGGTGCAATCATTTTGCATGGCCCACACCATTCAGCCCAAAAGTCGAGAAGGACGGGCAGATTAGCATTCATTACTTCCTTATCAAAGGTAGCGTCGGTGACGGCAACAATATTGTTGTTAGCCATTTTATTCTCCTCAAAATAATCAAAACCGGATAGGCAATCTAAAAGATGGATGTGATAGACCCTCTATGCTAACAAGGGTAAGGGGGTATTTGCCATGGGAAAATGAGAAAATAATTCAATTAACTAAATGTTAGCACTGAATTTTCCGCATTTCAAGTCCATAGCCAAAACGTGGGAATACAACATTAAGCGCTTAAAAGCTGCGCTGCACGTTTTGCAAAATAGCTAAAAACAGCGTCACACCCTGCACGCTTAAAGCCCAGTAATGACTCTAAAATAACACTTTCATTTAGCCAACCCTTTTCAATAGCTGCCATGTGCATTGCGTATTCACCACTTACTTGATAAGCGAAAGTAGGTATACCAAAGGTTTCTTTGACACGCCAGATGATATCTAAATAAGGTTGGCCTGGTTTGACCATCACAATATCAGCGCCTTCTTTTATATCCATTTCAACTTCACGCAAGGCTTCTAAGGTGTTTGCAGGATCCATTTGATAAGATGATTTGCTGCCTTTGCCTAAATTGGATTTAGAACCAACGGCGTCGCGAAAAGGGCCATAAAAGTTAGAAGCATATTTTGCAGAATAGGCCATGATACCGGTGTTGTGAAAACCCGCTTTTTCTAGGGCAAAGCGAATTTTTCCAATACGGCCATCCATCATGTCTGAAGGTGCAACAAAATCGACCCCAGCTTTGGCTAAGCTTAAAGCTTGTTGCACTAAAATTTCATTGGTTGCGTCATTATCTATTTCGCCTTTTTGATTTAACACGCCATCATGGCCATGGGTCGTAAAAGGATCCAGTGCAACGTCAATAAATAAGCCAAGCTGTGGAAAATCTGATTTTAATGCGCGCGCGGCTTCTTGCATTAATCCTTTTTCATTAAAAGCCTCACGGGCATCTAAAGATTTCTTTTCTACAGGTACCTGGGGGAATAAAGCGATAGC
This sequence comes from Uncultured Candidatus Berkiella sp., assembly GCA_964496435.1. Classification (GTDB taxonomy): domain Bacteria; phylum Pseudomonadota; class Gammaproteobacteria; order Berkiellales; family Berkiellaceae; genus Berkiella. The sequence continues at coordinate 121,429 of CAZBZP010000006.1, read as the reverse complement.
AGGAATATTCAGCGCAACTAATTCTGCAGCTTCTTTTAGCAATTCATCGATAGTTAATCGTTCAATGCCAGGCATAGAGTTGATATTTTCACGATGATTGCGGCCTTCAATAATAAACAGAGGCTGTATTAAAGAAGAGACACTTAATTGATGTTCTTGGACCAATTGTCTGGTAAAGGGTTGCATGCGAAGACGGCGTAAACGTGTTTCTGGGAAGGCAGCTGTTCGACTCATGTTATACCTTGTTAGCTTCAAGAACAAAGGCAAAACACTACCAAAACACATTTACTTTTTAAAGAGGAGAAGCTAAAAGTTGTGCACTTACTTAAGCGTGGGAGTGTTTATTATCTGCGCTCGCATCGTTGGCAACCCTAGGCTGATGAAACCCTTCCTTTGTGAGTTGTTGTGGCTGATGTGGCTCAGGTTGAACCCCTTGTAAGAGCGACTTCACCTGAATTTTGTCATTACCTGTTTTGGAGCGGTATGATTTGGAAAATTGATAAACATAAATAAGACATACGCTAATGGCAAATATGGTCAACCCGATTTGTATGACTAAAGAGGCATTGGCCCCATTTAAACTGATGCCTGCAAGCATGTTTAGGCTTGTTATAAAGGCACTAATCAAAATATATTTTAATTGTTCACTCATTGGTTAACCACATATGATAGGGGTCTATTTAGTGTAGAACAGGCTTAGAAAATTGCTGCTTAAACTTAAAAATGTATGTGTAGATTATTTAACTATCAAAGATATACTTAAAAATAGTGCTGATGAGGGAAAATGCCATAAAATTGCCTATAATATATTCAGCGCTTAGCAAATTTTAATAAAAAAATGGAACTTCTATGCAACAGTGGTTAATACAGTACCAGCTTCTATGTAAATTAGGGTGTTTTGTATTGGCCTTTTCAATATTCAGCTTGCTTGAAACACGTTATGCTTGGCGCCCTTGGATCACTTCCAGAAAGCTACGCATAGCACGCCATCTTTCTTTAAGCTTTTTGTCGAAGGTTATACTGCGTATCGTCTTCCCGCTATTTGCCGTCACTATTGCTATTCATATTGAAAAAAAGGGTATGGGCATTTTTCACCATGATAGCTGGCCCTATTGGTTTCGTTTCGCTTTGGGATTCATCGGCTTAGATTTAATTATGTATTTGCAACATCGGATCCTTCATAAATACCAATGGTTGTGGCGTGTGCATCGCGTACATCATATGGATAAAGAGGTAGACGTGAGCACAGGTTTGCGATTTCATCCTTTGGAAGAAATATACACCATGATGGTAAAGATGATGGGAATTGCCTTTTTAGGCGCTTTGCCTCTATGCGTACTAGTCTATGAAATAGCCTTCATTATAATGATTCAATTTGCGCATATTAATATCATCTTTAGCTTCAAAAGGGATCTCTTTATCAGAAGACTATTAATTACCCCGAGCATGCATCGCATTCACCACTCGACCAATATGTTTGAAACCAATAGTAATTATGGCTTTGTCTTTAGCTGGTGGGATAAGCTCTTGGGCACCTACACATTTATTCCAATTTCAAGCGAGCGCAAATTGGCGATGGGTTTAGAAGAATATCGTGATCCTAAATATCAAACCCTCGAAAATATGTTGCTGCTGCCTTTTAATCCTAAGCGTTTAAGATTACGACCAAAGAGAAAAACAAAGCTTAAGTTCGGTGTTTGATTTTTGGCAAGGTTAACCATCCGCCCTAAACCTCTGCTTATCTTTTCTATTTCCAACTTTTAAAGACGCCAACCCTTGAAAATGACCTTTTATCTTTCAAGGAGGGCCTCTTATCACTTATTTGTTGGCATTGATTGAACGAAATCCGTGTGTCCGCTACAGTGAGCAAAATTTTACTAGCTAACTAAGTGAAGAGCATGATTAGTTTTGCACAATATTTAATTGATTCTTTTAGTTCAAACCCAACAGGAGTGGCTGCTAACGCAGCGCAGGCAAATATGAGCGCGAACCACATTTTTAATCCAATAATATTTGATGCCACAGAAAATGCGGCCTTTAATGCATCCGAAGCATCATGGACGCTTGCTGAAATGGCAACGCATTATGTCGTGCTGCCCGCTATTATGGCAAGCCTAGCCTATGCAAGTGCTAATTATATGTTGGGCAATAATCAAAAGCCTGAACATGCCGTTGTGCAAAGACCCGAAGCACCAAGAGGTTTTTTAGGCTCGATGTGGGATAAAGCAAAATCTGCCGCAACTAAATTTGGGGCCTATATTGCTTTACCAGAAGGCGCATCGTATGTAACACATCAACTGTGGTCAAAAAAATACCTATGGGATAAATATCGCCTTTATGGTACTTCCTTTATGCGTCCTTTTTTCGAAAGACTGCTTCCCACCATTTATGACTATTGGGACAAGGGCGATCTTAATTTTTCATTAAGAGATTTGGTGCCATCATGGCAGACCCTTAATCCAGCTTATGCTGTTCGCGGTTTTTTTAACATTTTTCGCAGCCAAGCTACCAAAGATGCAGAAGTTTTTGCAAGAAGCTATTATGAATGGGGACAATCAGTTTCAGAATATTTAGCTGAAGATGCAAAATATGCTTTTAGATTCTTGAATGGCATTTATGAATCACCAGAATGCTTTAGAAAGGGAGAGGCATTCCAACAATGCTTAGCAGACACCGCCAATTTTACAAGTGAAGTAGCGAATAGTTCTCCTATCCTCACAACGATTAAAAGCACGGTTGGTGCAGCATTTGATTCATGGCGTCAGTATTTAATTGATAATGGCATGAGTGGCATTGTGAGCGCTGGTCGCTATGGTAATGAAGCGCTTTGGGGTGTTGCCAACTTTACGGAATCCAAAACGGGTATACCTGCGGCATTTGTTTACTCTGCAGAATGGTACATGCTGTATAGATTAGGTCGATTAGCCAGCTCCTTGGCGGTCGCTAAATTACATTCAGCCTGGATTGCAGGTCCTGGTGCGGTTCAAAATAATCACGTGGTCGTGAATCGTGGTGGTCGTGATGAAAGACAACCTCAAGATCCACAAGGTTTAGGACTTCAACCTGGTGTCGTACATGGTGGCGCAGCCAATCCTGTAACAACAGCATCACCTGTAACAACGGTATCACCTCATGTTGCGCCTCATATGCAACCACAAGCACAAGTTTATATTGTGAATGGTCCACAAGGTATGGCTCATGCGAGAGAACATCAGGGTGTCCGCGTTGAAGAACTTAATCCCGGCGTTCCGGATCTACCGCGAAGAGAAATACTTGCGCTACAATAATTAGATCTTTAAAAACTGTGTAACAGCCAGATCTAAAGCTTGTTTAAACTGAGGGTTGATTTGTAATTGACCCTCTCCATCAAAGGAAAAAGCCGTTTCTAGATTGTCACCAAAGCTAAAAGATTTCATGTCTAAGCTTTGTACTTTTTGAGAAATTTTTTCAAGCACACTTGGCTCTTTGCTGGGGTAAGGCGCTAACAAGGTTAAATTCTGATAAGCCTCGTTACTGGATAGTAGCTCAGTTAAGCGATAAAAATTGGGATAGCCCAAATCATTTTGAAAGAAGAGTTCAAAACACTTATCGTAGGGTGCCTCGACAATAAAATAGGTCACAATCCCTCTCCTTTAAAAATCCAATATTTAGTTAGTCTTATTAGAAAGTATAACCAAAGCCTAAAAATTTTCCTGTCATGCCCGCCGATAGCAGGTGTAGGACTTTCGATACCTGGCCTTGAGATTGGCAAAAATACCCCCATATAATGATTAATGATGTATGCATATCTTTTAAAGCGTGCTTTTACACCCCAGTTTGAATTTTAATCTATTGATTTTATTGGGTTTTTTAGCAGGCTCTGGCACTCCTCTTATGAGAGTGCTAGACTTATAAGGTATATGTTTAGGAATAGTAAGATGAGTCAGAGTAAAGAACTACAGTTAGCAAAACTGCCCTTACCGGCGGCTGATGGCTTGCAGTCCTATCTGCAAAAGGTCAATGCTATTCCTTTGCTCAGTGAACAAGAAGAATTTGAGTTGGCTACGCGCTATCAAGAGAAAGGCGATCTCCTGGCCGCTCAACAATTGGTGCTCTCACATATTCGCTATGTTGTTCGTATCGCCAAGCAATACAATGGTTATGGTTTGCAGCTCAATGACTTGGTGCAAGAAGGCACCATTGGTCTTATGAAAGCGGTTAAAAGGTTTGATCCTAAATTAAAAGTGCGCTTAGTTTCCTTTGCTGTGCATTGGATTAAGTCTGAAATTCATGAATTTGTCATTCGTAATTGGCGTATTGTGAAAGTGGCAACAACCAAAGCACAACGCAAGTTGTTCTTTAACCTTCGTCAAGCCAAAACGAGGCTTGGCTGGTTTAGCCAAGAAGAAGTGAATGCCGTTGCGCAAGATTTAGGGGTAAGCACAAAAGATGTGCTGGAAATGGAATCCAGATTAAATGCCCATGATGATACTTTTGATCCATTAAGTGATGAAGAGGAAGGTAGTATTTCTGCACCAGTTGCCTACTTAGCGGCATCACAAGAAAGTTCACCTGAACATGCTGTTTTGGAAGGTGATTATGAAAGCCATGCTCAAACAAAACTCCAACATGCATTGAAAACCTTAGATGATAGAAGTTTAGATATTCTTTCTAAGCGTTGGTTAGTGGATGATGAAGAAAAATCCTCATTAAAAGATCTTGCTGATTTCCATGAAGTTTCTATTGAACGTGTTCGTCAATTAGAAAAAGCGGCTATCTCAAAATTACGCAATGCCATGGGCGAAAGCGCACTTGCTCACGCTGAGTAATCAATTTCAGTTTTAAGTCCAAATTTTAACCTTGCTGAATTTGCCATGACGACCATGGTGCTTAAACTCAAACCACAGAGCATCATGATGGGGGTGAGTTGTCCTGTTGCAGCAAAAGGAACCATGCTTAAACTAAACAAAAAACCCAGAAAATAATTTTGTTTCAAGATTTTTCGTGCTCTTTCACTTAAGCGCACACATTCTTTAATCAATTTTAATCTGGGGGTTTGTAAAATAATATCTGCACAGAGCAAGGAAATGGGGTTATTGGCGCCTACCGCAATGCCGATGTCAGCATGCTTTAGGGCTGGTGCATCATTAAAACCATCGCCTACCATAGCGGTAACGATACCTTGATCTTGCAAGGAAGCAACAAGTGCTTCTTTATGTTGGGGTAGGGCCTCTGCTCTTGCGCTGATGGAACCCAGCTGTTTAGCAATGGCATTTACGATAACAGGTCTATCCCCACTTAAGACGCTCAAATCAATATTACGTCTTTTTAAATATTGAATAACGTCCTTAGCTTCTTGGCGGATTCTATCTTTTAACTGTATGCAAGCAACTTCCAGACCTGCTATCGCGCAATGAACAAAAATATGATCACGATGAACGTGATTTTCTTCTGCTTCGATAGTATCGTTAGAAATGAATACACCATTATTTTTTAGCCAACGTGCAGAGCCAATTAATACAAATTTGCCATCCACCATCGCTCGGATCCCATTACCTGGGAAAACTTTTAATTGATGAATTTCAACTTGAGGTAAATTGCTATATCGCTCATTGGCATATTTGACAATGGCATCGGCAATCGGATGCGTCGTATTTTTTTCAATAGCAGCGATTAAAGGCAATACATCATCGGCTAACGATTGGTTGCAATACTCGATGTTGTCAATATTTAAATTACCTTCAGTTAGCGTTCCTGTTTTATCAAAAAGGATATGCTGCACGTTGTCTAATTTATAAAACGCCAAGGGATTGCTAATTAAAATCCCTTTCTTTGCACAAATTTCAAGCAAGCAAGCGGTCGTTAAAGGATAAGCTGCTGCAATCGCGCAAGGGCAGGTGATTAACAGTGTGCTCACTGCACACATTAGTGCAAATTGATTATCAAAAGGTAACCACCAGCAATATATAACAGCACATAAGGTTATTGATATCATTTGCTGCCATAAACCGACATAGTCGCAAGGAGGCCTTGCTTGCATTTTAGTATCATTACTTTGCATGTCACTTAGAATTTTTCCAAAATAGGAATCTTGAAACACGCTTGAGGCAGTAATAACAACTGCTTTATCTAAATTGCATGTGCCTGCACGTACTTTATCAAGTGCAAATTTAGGGATAGCATGGGCCTCACCTGTTAGCATTGATTCGTCAACACTGGTATCGCTTTCACAAATAATGCCATCTACAGGAAAATACTCACCAGGCGCAATGTATAATTTATCACCGATGACAATATCTTCCAGATCACAAGCATGAAATTGATCATCTTTTTTGAATATTTTAACTTGTCGGGTTGGTAATTTACTTAAAACTTGAACAAGTTTTCTAATCCTTCGTAAACAAAATAGCTCTAAAAATCGGCAACTGAGCACAATAAATAAAATCATTAAAATAGAATCAAAATAGGCATAAGTATTTTCAGCGTAGTTGAGCGTACTAATAAGAGAATAAAAATATGTGATGACCAAAACGATAATGATAGGCACATCTATAGAATAGGGTTTTTTGTGCACATTCAAGAGAGCATGAAATAGCGGTAGACCTGCAAAATAAATAATGGGGGTGCTAAGGGTAAGACCTGCAATATAATACAATTCTAAAGAAAAGGTATTTGGCTTTGCAAACTGGATCAAAAAAGAGATCCAGGCTAGAAACAAAACGCCTATCCCACTAATGATTAAACGGAGCAAGTAACTTTTTTCTAAGTTTGCCACCTGCTTTATTTTATGGTGCAGTAAATTTAAAATCATGAAGAGGCTACTTCTAACTAAAGCTCTCTAAAAAAGGGGACATCATAGCAAAATTTAGCCTGAAGGGAGAGAAAAATTCCTCATTTTATGAGGAGATTTTCTAAAAACCACAAGGGTGTGGACTTTAGATGTCGAAGAATTGGCCAAATGAAGAAGGGCGGACATCCACAGATGTCCGCCCCTGCACAGAACAATCACTTAGTTTTTAGTTTCTTCTGCCAAGGCTTTAGATTTTTGCGTTTTGGTTTTTGCCAGCGCCTTGTTATTGCCTGGGCTGGTAAATGCTAAACCTTTGAGCAAGTTGAGTGCTTCATTGAGCTGGTAATCTTGGTTCACTAAGGGTTTTTTATTGTCCTCTGTTGAAGGCATGGATTCTTCAGAAGATAATGGTTTATCCTTTGTTGACTCTTTGGGTTTATCCTTGTTGCCATTATCAAGATGCCCTTGTAAATCAATTTCGCGCACATTGATCCAGTTTTCATTTTCATCTGTTTTTGCTTCTGGGATCTTCAAGTCTGGTATTTCAATATCAGGTGTTATGCCCTCTGCTTGTATTGAGCGTCCAGAAGGTGTGTAATAAAGAGCCGTAGTTAATTTCAGACCATGATTGTCTTTAAGCGGTAATACGGTTTGTACAGAGCCTTTACCAAAGGTTTGGGTGCCGACAATTAATGCACGCTTATGATCCTGCAATGCGCCCGCAACAATTTCTGAAGCTGAGGCAGAACCACCGTTAACTAAGGTAACAATAGGTGCGCCGTTGAGAATATCAGTGCCTTCAGCAAATTCTTTGATTTCAGAACCTGGCAGTCTTCCTTCGGTATAAACAATCATGCCGTTGTAGCCCAATTTATTTTTATCTAAGAAAGCATCAGACACTTTAACAGAGGCTTCTAAAATGCCGCCTGGGTTATTGCGCAGATCTAAGATGATGCCTTTGAGGGAATTGTTAGATTCTTTCTTAAGCTGATTAACCGCATTGATTAAATCTTCACCTGATTGCGTTTGGAATTGGGAAATACGGATGTAACCATAATTTTTATCTAATAATTTTGTGCGCACACTTTTCACTTGGATGAGATCGCGCGTAACTTTGATTTTAAGAGGTTGCGTTTCACCCTTGCGCATGACTGTTAAGAGAATGCTTGAGCCTCTTTCGCCTCGCATCATTTCAACGGCCTTTTTAAGTGTCAAACCTTTGACAGGTGTTTCATCAAGACGAACAATAACGTCACCTGCTTTTAATCCAGCACGTGAGGCAGGCGTGTCATCGATAGGACTGATGACGCGAACATAGCCATCTTCCATGGTCACTTCGATACCCAAGCCACCAAATTTACCTGAGGTATTAGCGCGCAGATCTGAAAATTCGCTTGGATCAAGATAAGAAGAATGAGGATCGAGCCCAGAAAGCATACCTCTTATGGCATTTTCAAATAATTCTTTATCATCAACTGGCTTAACATAGTATTTTCTGATCTGCTCAACAACAGAGGTAAAGCGCTGTAAATCATCCAGTGGTAAAGCTTTTTCGGGAGAATCATCTGCTGCTAAGAGAGGCTTGGCATAAAAGCCCATGAGTGTAAAGGTAAGAAGTAGGGCTTTTATTGACGTGTTTGCGCTCAAGAACATACATTATCCTTATGTATTTAGCAGCAACCCCGCGGCCTTTTGAGGCGCGCTGTATATAATCAAAGGGAAGTAAGAGCACGCCTAGCTGATAAACCATGGGCTAGGATCTAGTGCCTCTCCATCCTTTCTTATTTCAAAGTATAATCCGGGTTCTGCATGTCCGCCGCTTTGTCCTACTGTTGCTATCATATCTCCTTGATTAACCCATTCACCTAGACCCTTATACAGCTTTTGATTATTGCCATATAAACTCATGTAGCCATTGCCGTGATCAACAATAATTAACAATCCTAAACCGCGTAGCCATTCAGCAAAAACAACACGACCACCGAAAATAGCGCTTACGGGTGTACCATTCTCAGCACTGATGTATGATTTTTTAGCACTAGATTTATCTAGATGTGGCAACTTGGATAAGGTTGCCCCTTTCACTTGAATAGGTAGATTTAATTTGCTTTTGGCTTTAACAAAATCAAGCGCTGGCTCAATATAGGTTGGTGTGCTGGAGAGTTTTTGTTGTAAAGTTTTAAATAATTGTGATAAATGCTGTTCTTGCTGTTGTAATTGCGCGAGCGAGTCTTGTGCGGTGGCCAATTTTTTAGACAAAGAATCTAGAACAGCTTGTCTTTTTTCCTTTGTTTGCACAAGTGCGCTTTGATCGACAATCAATTTTTTTGATAGCTGCTGAATTTCTTTCTTTTCGTTTTCAATTTTGGCTTGCAGATTTTTAACTTTGAGCAAATTATTTTGCAAATCATTAATGTGATGTGCCCGTGCATTGTAAAAATATTGATAATATTGATTTTGTCTAGAAATAGAAGACCATTCTTGTTGTTCAAATAGCAATTGCATTTTTTCTTTGCGATAGTGTGCAAAAGTTGCGCTAAGCAATTGTGAAAGCGCAGCTTGATGAGCGTGTGTTGAATGTTGTAATTGCGTTTCTTGTTGCTGTAAACCTTTTAAAGATGCGGTATGGTTAGTGAGAGTGCTTTGTAATACGGATAGGTCTTCTGCACTATTGCCAATTTCTTTATCAAGGTTAGCCAATTGTTGGACAAGGGCTTTTTCTTCACGCTTAGAGTTATAAACATCCTTTTCAAGTTTTTGTAATTTGGTTTGCACCTGTAGCAGTGCTTTTTTTACTTCTTTGGGGGTTTGCGTATTATCTTGCGCAAAAACAGCTGAAGTAATGCTAACAATTAAAACCAAAGGCAATCTTTTGCGAAAATTTATTAGCATTACTTGCTCCATCAAGTTAAGCCACTAAGCAGTGACCAGTCATTTCAGGTGGTTGGGATAGGCCCATTAACTTCAATAAGGTCGGTGCAATATCTGATAAGGTGCCATTCTCATGAATAAAATGAAAGGGTTGTTTGCCAACATAGACCAAAGGCACCAAAGATAAGGTATGTGCGGTATGCGGTTGATGACTTTCCTCATCTACCATACATTCAGCATTACCATGATCGGAAGTTATCAGCATTTGTCCATCGACTTTTTCTAAGGCACTAACAATCTTAGCTAAACAGCTATCAAGCGTTTCAATCGCTTTGACAGTAGCCTCAAAATTACCCGTGTGACCAACCATATCAGCATTAGCATAATTACAAACGATAAAATCAAATTTTTCTAAACCGATTTGTTTCACAAGTTCATCTGTTAATTCAAAAGCACTCATTTCAGGCTTTAAATCATAGGTGGCTACTTTAGGGGATGGAATTAAAATTCTTTCTTCCCCTTGATAAGGTTTTTCAATGCCACCGTTAAAGAAAAAAGTCACGTGAGCGTATTTTTCAGTTTCAGCGATATGTAACTGCGAACGTTGGTGATTTTGCAGGTATTCACCTAGGACATTTTTATGATCTTTGGGCGGATAAACAACACGGGCTTTAATATTTTTATCATATTCGGTGAGGCTAACAAATTCCCCGAGTGTGGGTGCATTTTCTCTATCAAAACCATCAAAGGTATTGTCTGTCAAAGCAACAGCTAAAGCCCGGGCTCTATCTGCACGGAAGTTCATGTAGATAACAATATCGCCATCCAGAATACTAATTGGTTTTTCACCGGGTTTAACAATCAGGGTTGGCTTTACAAACTCATCCGTTTCCTTTCTTGCATAAGCTTGCTCTAAAGCACTCACACCATCAGGTGCATGGTAAGGCGCACGTCCAAAAACAATGGCATCATAAGCCAATTTAACTCTTTCATGGCGTTTGTCACGATCCATGGCATAGTAACGTCCACTCACCGTCGCTAAAGTTGATTGGGTTTTTTCAAGAACGCGGTCTAATTTTTCAAGTGAGGCTTTGGCGCTTTGTGGCGGGGTATCGCGACCATCTAAAAAGGCATGCACATAAATGGGGCCATCATGGTGTTCTCTTGCCATGTTAAGTGCTGCAAATAAATGATCCTCGTGGCTATGTACCCCGCCTGGTGACAGTAAGCACATAAAATGAATAGCACCTTTGCTACGCTGAGCCTTGCTGAAAGCTTCAAGCAGCACAGGGTTGCTAAAAAAGTGACCTTCGCGGATTTCTTTGCTAATCAAGGTGAGATCTTGATAGATCACCCGGCCTGCGCCCATCGTAAGGTGACCGACTTCCGAGTTACCCATTTGTCCTAAGGGTAAACCGACATCTTCCCCGCTTCCGGATAGGGTTGTATGAGGACAATTTTCAATGAGTTTGTCCCAGACTGGGGTATTAGCAGATGATATGGCATTGCCTTGGCCATTTATTTTATATCCCCAACCATCGAATATTAGTAGTACAACTGGTTTATTGGTGCTCATTATTTTTCTTCTGTTGTTAAGTTATTCCTTCCTCTCATTTTAGGGCTTGCCTTTCTTTCCTTTCAAGTCGCTAGTTAGCTTAATTGAGTGTATAATGTGGGGCTTTAGTTTAAAGTAAGAAGGTTAGAGGGCAGATGGATCCCTATATTTCTTTTTTAGTTGAGCATTGGATGTTAAGCGGCCTTTTTGGCGTTATCTTAGTCCTGTTGCTAGGGAATGAATTAAGACATCGCGCATTTGGTGTGCCTGGGCTGAGTCCGCAACAGTTAGTAGATCTTCTCAATCATAAAGATGCTGTTGTCGTTGATACCCGAGCAAGTGAGCGCTTTAATTTGGGTCATATTCTTGGCGCAATGAATATTCCTGCCGAAAATGTAGGCAGTAGTTTAAAGACCCTGAACAAATACAAAAATAAACCCATTATTTTAATTTGTGGCCTTGGGGCAGACTCTTCCAAGTTGAGCAAGATATTCAAAGCCAATGGGTTTACAGAGCTTTATCATTTGTCAGGTGGAATGGATGCTTGGCATGCACAGGGTTTACCTGTTGCTAAAAAATAAATTACATATTGATTAATGGTTTTTAATAAAAGGAAGGTTAATTATGGTCGATAAAGAAAATGCACGGACTGAAGGCCCGGTTTTTACCATTCAACGAATTTATGTAAAAGATGTTTCTTTTGAAACGCCTCATGCGCCAGAAATCTTTAGAGAAGAGTGGAAGCCTGAAGTTAATGTTGATCTGCAAACCAAAACCAATCGTTTGGAAGATTCGATTTATGAAGTGGTTTTGCACTTAACCGTTACAGTAAAAATGGGCGAGAAAGTGGCTTTCTTAGTGGAAGTTCACCAAGCAGGTATCTTTACACTCAAAGGTTTCCCACAAGAACAGTTATCACACGCATTGGGTAGCATGTGCCCTAACATTCTTTATCCCTATGCACGTGAAACGATTTCAGACATCGTTATCCGTGGTGGTTTCCCACAACTCTTACTTGCCCCTGTCAATTTTGATGCACTCTACATGCAACATCTTGAGCAGCAAAAAAAGGGCGAAGCTAAGTAAGCCTTGTCATGAAGCAACAAGAGAACTTTTTGGTTTTAGGCGCAGGTTCATGGGGAACCGCGCTTGCTCTTTACCTAGCACGGTTACAACATCGTGTTATCCTTTGGGGACATCGTGCAGATGAAATCAATGCGATGCGGGCGAAAGGTGCTAATGAGCATTATTTACCAGGGTTCTCTTTTCCTAATACGCTTTCCTTAAGCGCTGATCTCAATGAAGCCTTTGAACAAATTGGCGAAACCGCAACCATTTTAATTGTGGTGCCAAGTCATGCTTTTAAAGATCTTATTCTTCGCATCAAGCCTTTGCTTGGCACGAAGATGGGTATTTTGTGGGGCACCAAAGGCTTAACGCAAGATAGTCAGTTTTTAAATAGCATTTGCCAGCAACATTGCGCCCATATTCCGCATGGTGTTATCTCGGGCCCAAGCTTTGCAAAAGAAGTCGCCTGTGGTTTACCTACAGCCATCAGCATCGCAACTGATACGCCGTCTTTTGGTGAACAAATGCAGCAGGCCTTTCATAGTGAAATTTTCCGTGTCTATTTATCGCAGGATCTGATTGGCGTGCAATTAGGTGGCGTTGTTAAAAATGTTTTAGCGATTGCTGTTGGCATGTCAGATGGTTTAGGTTTTGGCGCCAATGCTAGGGCAGCCCTCATTACACGCGGTTTTGCTGAACTAGCACGCTTAGGTAAAGCCTTAGGAGCCCAACAACCCACGCTTATGGGTTTGTCTGGTATGGGAGATATAGTTTTAACCTGTACTGATAATCAATCACGAAATCGTCGCTTTGGTTTGGCGCTAGGAGAAGGGCGCTCCATTGTTGAAGCAGAAAAAGCAATTGGCCAGGTGGTTGAAGGTAAAGATAATGTTAAACAAGTGATGGCATTGGCAGCAAAAGTCAGTGTTGAAATGCCCATTTGTGAACAAGTCTTTGCTGTTCTTTATGATGGTGTATTACCCCAGCAAGCGGTGAATAATCTCGTTACTCGCTCTCCAAAGAATGAAATTTAGCATTTAGTACTATCAAAATTATACTAACAAATAAACAAAAGGGGCCATCGCCCTTTTTTTTATTTGTGCCTCATTTTTCTACATCATGCTGCAACGTTCTTTTTCTTTATTAGCATTAGTTCCCAGCAAATTTTCACTTTCTTTATACTTTCTGTCCTCACTATGAGATAGAGATTGTTGCGAAGGATCTCGTTTTGATTGATATGCATTTAATAGGCATTTTGATTTATCTTGCGGTGCGCTTAAGGGGAGTGTTTTCATAATCTGATTGACAACTTGCGTAAATTCAGTTGATTCCTCCTTTTTAGTAACGGATGCTATCAATTCAGAAATTTGTTCAAGCAGTTCAGCAAATGATGCTTGCGTTGTTTTATCTGAGAGATTGCTTTTAAGATATGCCGCTGCATTTCTTATTTGTGTAGAAGTACTGCCGCGGGCGAGTTTTTCAAGCTGGCTGTTTGCTTTTTGAAGAGAATCAGATGAACTGATTGGCCCTAGTTCCATTTTTTTAATTTCCTTCCTTGCTAAAAAAATACTATCTCAACATAATTAGAGCGCTAAAACAATTACTAAATATTTATCCTGTCATTACAAAGCAGATCCCCTTAACCATATTTTGCAATTTTACATTCATAATTAGGGATAGCACTAAAGGGGATGTTATCCAGCATTTTATCTGGTTTATCCTTAAAATAGTGCCTTTTATCAGTTATGTTTATGATAAAAAAGCGGGCTTTGCTATGATTTATCCTATTTTAGTTTAGATTAAATTATGCCTAAAATTACTGTCACTCAAACACGAACAAAGCTAGTGCTTGAATTAAAAATTCGTGGCCAAAAAATTGGCGAAGCCATGCTTGCAAACAGCGATGAAAATCTGCGTTTAGATTGGATTGAAATTATAGAGCAACATCAAGGCAAGGGATATGGTTCATTGATACTGCAATACATTATTGATAATGTATTGCATGAAAATCAGCGTTTTATAATAAATGTTGTTGATGAACAAACACTTCCCTTCTACTACAACTTTTTTAAAAAAATCCATTTTCATGAAGACATTGTTGATACTTGGCTCATCAATACGGGTATTCATCCGGAAGTGCATATTCCAGAGGGTAGCTTGCAAATAATGAAAGAAACCCCAAGGAAATTAATTTTCTAAGATTATTGAAAGTTTAGCGCTTAAACAGAACCTGCTCTTGTTGTGCTTGGGGCACAAAGACAGGTATCACATATTTATTCATTTTTCCACGATAAATTCTATAAAATAATCCTTTTTGGGATTCCAGTGGAAGCCTGTTTTCTGAGGGGACATGAAAATAAGATAACAGAGAATCTAAAGAGCTTATTGCACTGACATTAGCATATATATCTTTATAAGCTGCGTTTGCTTTGCCTCTGTTCTCAACTGTGCGAGGTGGTGCTGCCACAGTGAAATGGCGCTCTTGGTTATCTACTACAACAGAAAGGAATTCGCATTTATCCTTAGTTTCTTCAAGTTTTTCTAATAGCACTTGTGTTAACATAAACTAAAATCACTCTTATAAAATATAGATATGGCATAAAGCTATGAAAGACAAGCAAAATCCATCTGCCGCCACGCCTCATAAATCATTACTGCTGCGGTATTAGAAAGATTCAAACTACGTTTAGAAGTATGCTGCGGTAACTTTAAGATTTGTTCTTGTGTAAATAATTGAAGCACATCTGGTGGCAGCCCTCTTGTTTCAGGGCCAAAGATAAACGCATCATCTTTTTGAAAGCGGGGTGATGTGTAAAGCGTGCTACCTTTGGCGCTGAGCGCGAAAATCCTAAGGCTATTAAATTGCTTTAAACAGCTTTCAAGATCTGGGTAAATTTTAACTTGGGCTAAATCATGATAATCCAAACCAGCGCGCTTTAGCTGTTTGTCTTCAAAAGCAAAACCTAAGGGCTCAATGAGGTGTAAAAAAGATCCCGTATTGGCACATAAGCGAATGATATTTCCCGTGTTGGGTGGAATTTCAGGTTGATATAAGATGATATTAAACACAACAAATCTCGAAGGGTGCAAAGATAGCTTATTATAATGATTTTGAGGATAAATGACAGATTTTGGATAGATTCTTGTAAGTGACTGTCATGCCAGCTTTCACTGGCATGACACAGTGCTTAGAGCATATTGCCAATAACTTGCGGCAAACCATTTGCCTTATTTTGGATCCTTTCAATATCTCTCCATTGCACGTTATATTTTGCACCCTTAACTAATTTGTGTAAGAGTTCGCCCGTGCTGGAATGGTCTGAATAATATTGTGATTTTGAAAGTGGCACATGCGCTTCTAAAAAGAGCTGATTATCCAAGCGACCAATTTTGGTTGGTTGATGAATAATGGCAACGGGTGTGCCTACTTGTACCATTTTAAATAATTCAGCCACATCTTCATTGAGCATTCTGATGCAACCATGACTGCTGCGCACGCCAACGCCTTTAGGATAGGGGCTGCCGTGAATAACAATATGGGTAAGCCCAGTGGTCAAGGCATGATCACCTAAAGGATTGGTAGGACCTGCTGGCCATACTTTTTGAATGGGATCGCCATGAGCTGCATGGTTTTCCATGATGGAATCAGGCACTACCCAAGTAGGATGCTCGCGTTTACGGGTAATTGTTGTTGTGCCAAGGGGCGTATTCCAACCTTCTTGACCAACACCTACTGGATAGGTAGATACATGCACACCATCATTATGGTAATAATAAAGTCTCATTTCGGCCAGGTTAATAACAATTCCTTTGCGCTGCGTATCAGGCAAAATAAATTTTGAGGGAATTGTAATTCTGGTTCCAGGATTTGGGTTTGAATAATTAACGCCAGGATTGGCCTCAACCATTTCATAGCCACCCATATCATAACGGCGCCCCAGTGTTGACAGTGAATCACCATACTGAACAGTGGCGTACTGTACATTACCGATAACATTGCCGTTGTGTGGGATTACATAAGTTCTTGCCAAGCCAACTTGAGGAGCAAGAAAGGTGCCAATCCATAGCATGCTGCCGACAATATAAGTCCCCATTGTCGTTTTTAATTGATTACTCATGGCACACCTTTTTATCTGTTACCCTTTCGGGATTTCAACACTTTCCATATCGGCTTCATCCCATATTTCTGTAGTTAACTTGTATAAGTTTGTTACGCTACTACAATTCATGTTATGGGAAGGTAGAAGATTAGATGGGAGCAGTAGTGTTGTAAAGCAACATTTCTGAATTCGCATTCAGTAGAGGGCATTATGCCTAAGTTTTTTTGGCAAAAAAATAAAACCGCTAGTCATACTGGTCAAATAGGCATTAGTTTATCGCAAGATGGGCTTGCTTTCGCCTGCGTGGAACAAGACGCACAAGCTAAGCATTTAACCCATCAGGGACATATCAGCGGCCCAAGGGACGAGCAGAAAACCTTATTAAAAGAAAGTATCACCCAGCTCAATCTTCAAGGGATGAAAGCCCAAGTGGTTCTTTTTGAGAAGGACTATCAAATATTTTTGCTTGAACAACCTCAAGTGCCTGAGAATGAAAAATCAAAAGCCATTCGATGGCTTATTGCTGAACACATTGATTTTCCTATAGAGCAGGCCGTCGTAGACTATATCGAGGTACCGCAAAAGGCACATCGAGATAGCGTAAAAATGCTTTATGTTGTTGTGACCAAAAAAAGCAAAATAGATGAAACAATCTCATGGATTAATGCTGCAGGTTTAAGAGTGACCAGCATTGATATATGCCAAAGTGCACTTAGACAGATTGCTTTAAATCTTGAAAATGCGGAAGAAGGTCAGGCTTTGCTGCATCTTGAAGAGGAAAAGAGCCATTTAATTATTTTTAAAAATAAAACATTGTATATGATGCGCGATCTGGATTTAGGATTAAAAATGCTAAGTGCGATTGCAGATGATAACAGCACAGAGTCATTATCAATCTATCAAGATCTTTCTATCGAAATTCAACGCTCATTTGATTATTGTGCTAGCAACCTACAAAGCGCAAATGTATCCCGCCTTGTTATTACGCCCTTAAAAGATAAAAAGCCACAGCTATTGTCAAATTTAAGCAATATTTTGGGTTTGCCCGTAAGAGAAATCAATTATTCAGAATTTTTAAATATACAACCGCAACATCTGTCTCAAAAGGATGAACTGAGTGCCTTTGCCATTGGCGCTGCACTGGGTCAAGATAATCCATGATGATATTAAAACAGAATGTAAATTTTTATCAAAAAGAGGAAGAAGAGTTTACGCCAGTATTGTCCGCCACATTATTATTCCAATTGTGGCTAGGCTTATTTTTTGTTTTGGCATTAATAGCGATTAATGCCAAATGGTCTCTCAATGAGCAAAATAGAAATATAGAAGACTTAAAGAAAAAGCGTGAAGAAGTAAACCAGCAGTTACAAACGATGAGCAAAGATTTTAAAGCAAAAAATAGCCCACACAAAATGCAGGAAGAAATCGCTATTATCAAAGATAAGATTACCAAAACACAAAGTGCAATAGCACTACTACAAGAGCAGTCAAACTTTCAATCATATCCGCTGTCTTCCTATCTGGAAGGTTTTGCAGCCTCTCATGTAAAGGGCATGTATGTATCTCATTTCTATATGGAAAATGAAGGTCATCGAATGAATTTTGCAGGTAATGCGCTTTCACCACAATTGGTTCCGCTGATGGTTAAATCTTGGGAAAGTACGCAAGTGATGAAAGGTAGACGCTTCCAAAAGCTAAATTTACAACAAATTGATAAGAATAAGCCATGGGTGAAATTTAATTTGCAGGCTGAATAATGCACCAACATTTATATGATATCAATTTAAAAGTTAAACGTCTTATTAATGCTCGCTCACAAAGAGAGAGAGTATTGCTATTGGTTACAGGTTTGGTCATTATTTGGACCATTCTATACACTGGAATTATTACACCAGCCACACAAGCATTAAATGACAATAGTGAAGAAAAGCAAAATCTTGATCAAGAGTACCAAGCAACGAAGCATGAATTAGTATTGCTTCGCGAAAAGTTGCAAAAGGATACAAGTCCAAAGCCAAATGCCGAATTACAACAGCTCGATACTATCTTGCAAGAACACAATCGTGTTTTGGAACATTATCAGGAAAAATTAATTAAGCCAGATCAGGTCCCTCTTATGCTCGATAAGCTACTAGGAAATTTTTCAGGCTTAACATTTGTTCAGATAGAAACTTTAGCACCGCAAGCCTTGGTGCATGACAAATTTAAAGAAACAAGCGAAAACGCCTCACTATATCGTCACAGTATTCGCATGACCTTTACGGGAGAGTATCAAGATTTATTAAGTTATGTTAAGCAAGTAGAGCAGCTCCCCTATCCTATTTGGTGGGGTAATATAGAGTTTAGTATTACCCAATTCCCTCAAGCCAAAATTGTATTAACATTTTACACCTTAAGCCAACACAAGAATTGGATTGGGGTGTGATATGATCAAAAAACTTAAATTAGGCGATTTACTCCTTGAAAATAAAGTTATCACTCAATTCCAACTTGAAAAAGCGCTGAGTCAGCAAAAGCAAACCGGAAAAAAATTAGGCGACGTCCTTATTGAGCAAGGCTTGATCGATGAAACAGGATTACTCTTATTTCTCAGTAAGCAACTCAATTTACCCTTTTTAGAATTGCCTTATTACAAGATTAAACCCGAAGTGATTCGTGAGCTACCCGAAGCCATTGCAAGGCGGTATCGCGTAATACCCATTGATAGAGTTAAAAATGCCTTTTTAGTGGCAGTCGCAGATCCAACTGATCTGATAGCTTTTGATGAAGTATCCAAAAAACTGAAAAAGCAATTACGCTTAGTGGTCGCAAGAGAAAAAGACATATTGCGCATAATTGATGACGTATACAGAAAGACAGAAGAAATTGCTTCCTTAGCAGGTGAGCTTGAACAAGAAATTGGTACTGTTTCATTTCGTAATGAAATGGATGAAGAGGTAGGTGATGCGCCTATCAAGAAGTTACTGAATTCGATATTTGAAGATGCAATACAAGTTAACGCTTCAGATATACATATTGAACCTGCTGAAAATGGCATGCGTATACGACAACGAATAGATGGTGTTTTGCAAGAGCAAGTGATGAAAGGCAAAACTATCATTTCTGCAATTGTGCTGCGTTTAAAATTAATGGCAAGATTGAATATATCTGAAAGAAGATTACCTCAGGATGGCCGTTTTTCGATTAGATTAAAAGATAGAAAAATTGATGTGCGTATTGCAACGATGCCGGTGCATAATGGTGAGGCTGTGGTAATGCGTTTGCTTGATCAAACGCAAGGGGTGCTGCGATTAGATGATTTGGGGATGACAACAACGACATTAGAAAAATATCGCTATCATCTCTCAAGACCTCATGGCATGATTTTAGTAACCGGCCCAACGGGTAGTGGTAAATCAACGACACTTTATGCCGGGTTAAATGAAATAAATACTTATGACAAAAAAATTATAACGGTTGAAGATCCCGTTGAATATTTGTTTGATAGAATTAATCAAGTTCAAGTACAACCTAAGATAGGCTTGAATTTTTCTACCATACTGCGATCAGCACTAAGACATGATCCAGATGTAGTGATGGTAGGTGAAATACGAGATGAAGAAACAGCGCAAATCGCTCTTCGTGCAGCAATGACGGGGCATTTAGTTTTATCAACATTGCACACGAATGATGCAATCAGTGGTCCGCTAAGATTAATTGATATGGGCATAGAGCCCTATCTTGCAGCAAGTGCCATACGATTAGTGCTAGCGCAGCGTTTGGCCAAACGCGTGTGTCCAGTTTGTGCTGAACCCTATCTTCCAACGACAAGAGAGATGGAATGGCTTAATACGCTTTGTCCCAACAAAGATATAACCTTTAATTTTAAAAAGGGACGAGGTTGTTCTTCATGTGGTATGAGGGGTTATAAAGGCAGAATTGGCGTTTATGAATTAATTGAATTAACAGACGATATCATCGACGCTTTAAGAGATGGGGATATTAAAACCTTTAGTATTTTAGTTAAAAAGAAGGCAAACTTCCGAACATTGAGTTTAAGCGCTTTAGATTATGCTAAGGACGGCATTATTAGTTTGGATGAAGTCTTACGCCTTTCAGTAGAAGTGATGGAAGGTTAAAGGATGATATATGCCTAGTTATAAATACAAAGGACGTAATAAAAACGGGCAAATGATTGAAGGTTTAATTGAAGCCCAAAATCCAAATAGTGCGATTGTTAAGCTGGCCAGTGTTGATGTCATACCTTTGTATATCCAGCCCACATCAGATGAAATGACCGTTGAGATTTTACTGACAAAATATTTTTCATATGGCCGCCCACAGTTAGATGATCTTATTTTATTTTCCCAACAAATGCACACCTTGTTAAAAGCAGGTGTTTCATTAATGCGCGCACTAAGAGTGGTCTGTGAAACAACCAAACACAATGCTTTACGAAATGCACTAACAGATGTAGTAATTAGTTTGGAATCAGGAAACAGCTTTTCTAAATCCTTGGAAAAGCATGACAATATTTTTTCCTCATTGATTATTGCGATGGTAGACATAGGTGAAAATACAGGTCAACTTGAGAATGTATTTTTACAAATTAAATATTACCTTGAATCAGAACTAGACACGAGAAGGCGTATCAAAACAGCCTTACGTTACCCTGCCATGGTGTTCTTTTCCATCTTTTTTGCAATTTGCATTATTAATATGGTCGTAATTCCATCATTCCGTAATTTTTTTTCGGCTTTTGGATCAAAACTACCGATGCCAACGCAGATTCTAATTAGTATTTCAGATTTTTTTGTTCATTACGGATGGCTATTAGGAATATTTGCCATTGGATGTAGTATTGGGATTGTTGTGTACTCACATACCAAACAGGGAAAATGGTGGTGGTCATTTTTGAAGCTTAAGATCCCCTTTATTGGTGATATTATTCAACGTTCTGTCTATGCAAGATTTTGCCGTGCATTTTCAATGACTATCAAGGCTAATGTGCCATTGTTGAAAGGGTTTAAAGTAGTATCGCATGTGGTAGACAATGCCTATTTATCACAAAAAATAATTCAAATGCGACATTATGTTGAAAGAGGTGAAGCTATTTACCAAGCAGCAAAACATACTGAATTATTTTCACCTATTGTATTACAAATGTTGATTGTAGGCGAAGAAACGGGCCAAGTCGATAGCACACTCTTAGATGTAGCTCAGTATTATGAAAAGGATGTGGATTATGATCTTAAGAGATTAGGTCACGTTATTGAACCTATCCTTATCATCATTATTGCGGCGATGGTCTTGATGTTGGCACTGGGTGTATTTCTACCAATGTGGGATATTTCTACAGTCGCATTACGTAAAATGGAAGGATTTTGACCAGATTTAGCATTTGACAACTATAATTTTTCTATTGACTTGATAAAAAACGCTTGGAAATGAGTATGATGAAATCACTGATAAAAGTGAAAGGTTATACGCTAATAGAATTAGTCGTTGTTATAGTGTTACTGGGTGTTCTAGCAGCTGTTGCTTTGCCTCGGTATCTACATTTAACAGGAAAAGCCAGAACAGCTGTTGTCTCTTCAACAGGTGGTGCTTTTAGTGCAGGATTAAATGTGGCTAAAGCACAATGGGAGCTATCAAAGGATACCGATACCTTGGTGGATATCAACGGAGATGGCCATTCTGGAACAAAATTTAACAATGAAGGTTACCCCGTTGGTATAAGTGGTGACGGGATAAATGCGCTCTCTGAAATTAAAGATGGTGGTGTGTCTGGTAATGATACCTGCAGCCAAATTCTGCATAATCTTGTTAAAACCTCAGGTGTGATCATTATTCCCGCGGATGAAACAGGTAAGTGTGATAATGGCGATTTCTGCGCCAAAGCGACAGGGGAGTACAATTGTACATATACTTACCGTCGAACGAATGAAAAGATTACCTATGATGCCAGCACGGGTGAAGTTAATTACCCTTAACAACCTAAAAGGGTTAGAAAAATGGAAATAACCAGGTTTAAAAAAGGCTTCACACTCATTGAATTGGTGATTGTGATTGTTCTTTTGGGGATCCTTGCTTCCGTTGCTTTACCTCGATTTTTGGATATTACAGGCGATGCACATAATGCAAGCGTTAGTGGCACAGCAGGTGCCATGGCTTCTGCTGTTAACATTGCGCATGCAAAATGGTTAGCGAGCGGTCAGCCCACAACTACCCCCCCTATAGCTGGCATTGATTTTCTTGAGTCAGGTCATGCAAATGTTGGGTTTAACGATCAAGGTTGGCCCAATGCTGCAAATGACGGTAAAGAAGATATCAGTTTAAAGGACGTGCTGACTGGCGGTGGTAATGATAATACGATTTGTTCACAAATAATGAAAAATCTCCTATCTTCTTCAAGTGTGTCATTTGGGGCAGGCGAAGGTTGCAGCGAAAACTACTGTTCTGTTTATAAAGAATCCACTTGTGTGTATACCTATCAGAAAAACAAAGATGTACCACGTGTAATTTACTATTCAACCAATAATGGGGCTATCACCAAAAAAGTGCCTTGATGGGGATCGTGTGAACAGGGAAAAGGGATTTACGCTTATCGAACTTATCCTCATTATGGTGCTGATGTCTATTATTGGTATCACGGCAAGCCCGTTGTTTAATCAATCTTCCGCTTTTCAAGAACGATTCTTTATTGATGAACTGATGAATATGCTGCGTTTTGCAAATATTACAGCAACTGCAACAGGTTGCGATATTGTTATTAAAGAGGTGGATAAGCAAAAACTTGGTCTTTTCATGCGTCAAAACTGCAAGCAAGATGATTATACCCGCGCAGTGCTAAGCCCCTTTATTTTAGATGGACAAACAACCTATCTAGTGAATGTACCTAAAGCCCTGAGCGTTTCCTCCTTCCCAATTTATATAGATAGCAATGGTCAAGTGACAGATAGTAGTCAACACTGGCAAAAAGTAATTAATGTATCTATTAATCAACACAGATTGCTTATAGATGGAACAAGCGGTTTTGTCTATGAAAAATTCTAATGCCGGCTTTAGCTTAATTGAATTAATATTAGCCATGGTGGTGCTAAGCATAGGGCTCACAGGTATTTTATCGGTGATGATGACAACGATAAACAACAGTGTTACACCCGAATTGAGATGGCAGATAAATGCTATTGCTGAGAATATACTAGAAAGATTGTTGAAAAAAAACGAAGTGTTGAATATCTCAAAGAAGCCATTTGTAGAAGCATTTCCTGAGCTTGCGTCACAGTTCAAATGGTCAAATCATCTCACGGTTGCTATCAGTGCCAAACCTTATATTAAGAATAACAATGCAACATTAGTTTGTGTCATATTGGGTCATGAGATAATTGGTGATACACAATTTTGTGCAATTAAATCACCGGGACAGATAAATGAATAAGTCACAAGGTTTTACCTTAGTAGAATTCATATTTAGCTTGTTGCTAACCGCAATTCTTGCAGGCGTTATTATTCAAATTCTCGCAGGTCCCATTACGACGTATTTCTGGGCGACCCAACGAACCAAGCAAGTTGAGCAAGCGATACTTTCTTTAGATATGCTAAATAGAGATCTTAGCGCTGTATTTGTAAATTCCCTCCAATTGGAAAATGAAAATACAAAGCAATCAATAATTTTTAAAAGGATCCTTAGCAGTGGTGTTCTTGTTAATGAAGAGGGTGGGACAGGGGTTCGTCTTTTAAGCACACTGCCAAAAACCTTAAAAGAGAATCAACACTATATAATATATTTTCCCTATAGTGTTGAAAATAAAGATAAATATTTTGATGCCACCTTAAAGAAATCTCAAGATAACCTTAGCTTGGATTTTGCTGAAAAACTTAATATTGCCAATAATCATCCCGAACTATTCTACATTCTCTCAAACCCTGTTGAATATCAATGTGAAGCCACCTCAAAGAGCTTAAAACGCCTTATAGATAAGGATGCTGCTTTGGTTTCAAATCAAGTTAAAGGCTGTCATTTTGCTTTAAATGGGGATAAAAAGTCACCAACCCTCTTTATTTCACTTGAAATGGATTCGCAGCAAAAAGAACCCATCAAGTTGACCCGTCCCATTCTGTTGGGGGAAGGGTTATGAGGCAGCAACAAGCGGGCTTTAGTTTGATGGCAACAGTTTTTATTCTTATTGTACTTTCTTTGGCTGGTGTCTATTTGTTGAGAATGGGGATAGCAGATCAACAAATCGTTAATTATGAATTGTTAACAGCAAGGGCACGATTAGCTAACCTAAGTGCTTTTGATCTGTTTGCTCAAGACTTAAGCCCAAATCAGCGCAGTTGCCAAGATAAGACCTATCACTTTAATCGTGAAGAAAAAGCCCTATCAGGTATGGATGTAAACATCACTTGCTTGCAAACAATAAGCTATCCGCTTGATAACCCTCATTATATTGCATGGCAGCTTAAAGTCGTAGCTCGTTATGGACAACTTGGACAAAGAGATTATGTGAGTCAAGAACAAACACGTTGGAAAATAATCTTATCCAATGCTCAATAAATAAGTATTGCACTCACCAGATCGTCCTGATATAACTTAAAAGAAGATTGCTTACAAACTCACAGGGTGATAGCGCACATGACGAGGGTTCGAGCACGCAACGTAAAATGTTACGCCAAAACGGATGATCAGCAATCCATACTTACAATTGATGGTTATGGCAAAATTAATGTCATTATCATTGATAATCTAAATCATGCCTTAGATACCTTATTGTTAACGACATCCAAACAACTACCCATTGAAAACATTATTAACGCTAATATTGTTTATTCTCTGGCCTCACAATTAAATTTAAGAGTAGGCATCTTCAAAGATGCAGATAGTGTGATTCTCGATTATCTGAATAAACATATTAGTAATGATATTGTTGAAGAAGATAAAGCAATAGTGATAGAGGAACTTAAAGCAAGTTGGCAGTCTTTGCGTCAACACACACTTGCTAAGCGTTATGTGCTTTGTGGGGCTCATGAGCCTGTAGATGGGTTTTATATAAACCCTGCCTTTGCTGCATTTGGCAGTTATGAAATTTTTATTAAAGATTATCTTTATTCTTTAACCCGCGTGATTATTCAAAAAAGTTCAGCACTAAGCCCTGACTTTATGCTACTGATTGATTTAGTACAACGCTCATTGCAAGCTAAAAATTATTTTCCTAATCGTTTTTTGCAATTAGAGCACGTTATTTCAAGCCTACGTTGGCGCTGTGAGGTTGAAAACTTTGAGGGTATCGCCACATGCCGTGTAAGGCTTGAAAATCAAGTGGCGCACCTAAAAGGACTATGGTGTGATAGAGTAAAGGGTACTATTTTGCATGATTTGGATGATATAGAAAAAGATTTCCCACAAGATGCGGGATTAATGCTTGCACAAATCATCGCAACAGGCACCTGTGCCACGCAAAGTAAAGATTTAGCGCTTTATATGGCGCCACTTATACAATATCTCTCAACACCAAATGCATTTGCACAATCAGTGAAATTTGAAAGTAAGGACTATGAAGAGCCATACGTCCTTTTTCAAGAAGCAATTCATTATGCTATTGTTTATATTGCGCAACATTATGGTTTAATGCTAAAGCCATTTATGGATGTGCCTTGCTATTTTTGGGCCGGCAAGGGTATCGACAAAGAAGAGTTATTGCTTGAAGATTTAAAAAGAGAAGGTGCGATGTCTTCCTTAAAACCTTTTGAGCTCCAAGCCCTTGAACAATTTAGCAAGCATGAAGCACTGCTATCTTTAGTTCAAAATGAAAAGTTAAGAAGAGAGCACATGACCCTTGTGATTGGCATTGCGGCTTTAACGATGAACCCTCTACCTTCTCCTATCCTTTTTAGACATCGCAATGTGCATCATCCATTTCAGCTTATGTCTATGCATGTAGCAAGACAGCAGGAGGAAGTGCTCCCAGAAGTTATCCCAGAAGAAGAAAATATATTACAATTAACGCCTACATCCACAGGTTGCACTTTGTTTTAATATGTTAGAAAGCAATAATAGTAATATAAATCAACAAGAACATCGCGCATTCACCATTCTTAAATTGTTATGGAAAAAGTTTTGGAAGCAAACCCTCATGAATCGCATTATCACGGTGTTGGTAATGCTCTTAACTATCATGTGGATGTTTGTTTTTTATTCTTCGTTTATTTTATGGCAGATATTTACTTTTGTGATGACAAAAGTATTGTTGTTCTTGATAGAGTGGTATTTGAAAAGAGAAGAATAGCCATCCTTGGCTAAAAAAGACTATCGATTCCTTTGACCACGTACACGTTCTTCAACGTTCGCAGCTGCTTGACGAGAAGCTCCGCAGGTTGCAACAATGCCAGTTAGCATTTGTACGCCGCCTGGTACGGCAAAGGCAGCTAAGCCTACTGTGCTTGGATCTTTCTTTTGATCATCTGGGAATAGCGTTGCAACAACGCCTACACCGAATGCAGCAGCACCTATAGTAACAACATCATCTGCGTCAAATGGCACTTTCTTGCCTGTCGCTCTCGCTGCAACTTTACCTACTGTTCTCAAAACAGAAGGCGCACCTGCACCAGCAAGCGCACAAGCGCCAACAACTAAAACGCCTGCGCCTGAAGTAACTGCGAGAGCACCACCTGCAACAGCACACCCTACAACAAGAGCTGCTTTTCCATAATTAATCATACAAACCTCACTTAAAAAAAGAATTTATTTTTGACCGAAATATGGGGTCCAAACGCTGGATTGACCATAGCCATACATAGCGAGCCAAGGGAACACTAAAGCACCTGCGGTAGCAGCGTAAAGCGTGGGTACAATATAAGCTGAAGCGGCAATAGCACCACCAGCAACTGAGACTGGCATGGTTAAACCAAAAGCAATCGCGCCAACAACGAGACCACCTGCGGTACCCGTTAATATGCCCGCAAATTTAGCTTGATTATGCAAGTTTGAATAAACTTCAGAATCAATGCAGTTTAATCCGCCAGAAACTAAAGCCATTTCAGATAAGTTAAGATTTCTCATAGAACCTCCTCTGGGAAACTGGTCTTAGTTTTTACTCTAAATAACATTTAGAGTCAACGAAGTATGCCTTCTGATGACGAAATAAAATAAAAAAAGCCTACAAATTTAGTATTTTTAGTAATGTTATAGGGGGGCTAAACGGAATTTTGACAACATGAAGTTAGTTGGCAATCACAGTCTGTGATGGTATAGAGAAGACAGGCATAAATCAGGGAGCTTGCGGCGCCATGGGGGCTTGAGGGGCTAATTGGGGAGCTACATTTCTTTTGGCGATAGCGCGTTGCTGATACACCGTGATGGTATTGCTTTGTGCTTTTATAATCTTCGCCTCATTTTCAGCTGTAATAACAGCTTGAATTTTATAGGCACCGCGTGGAAATTCATTCAAAGTAAAAGTCAGTGATTCTGAATATTCGCCAAATGGTTCACCATTAATCACTAAGTGTATTTTGTCGCCTGCTTGTAGCTTAGGGGTCAGTGCTAAATTGACCGTAATAGATCTAATATCATTCGTAAATGTTTCTTGATCCTTTGGCGCAATAATGCTCAAGTTATAATTCACAACGGGTGTTGTTGCTTCTTGTTCTGTTTGGGTTTGCGTCGGTGATAAAGGAGGAAGGGAAAAGCTCGGCGTTGGTGTAACCGTAATCTTTTCACCATTTTCCAGTGGTTGATCACTGTAAATGGTATTGCCTTGCTTATCTGTGCCTTTGTACACAGTTTCAGCTTTTACTGCTTGTGCGTATAGCACAAGCAGTAAAGAGAAAATAATTTGTAGCGCTTTCATGCTTACAAACTATAGTACATCTCAAACTCAATAGGATGGGTCGACATATGCAAACGCTTCACTTCTTGCTGTTTAAGGGCAATATAAGCGTCAATCAACTCATCCGTAAATACACCACCTTCTTTTAGGAAAGCTCGATCTTTGCTCAGGGCTTCCAAGGCTTCTGGTAATGTCTCAGCAACGCTGTCTAATTCAGCTGCTTCCTCTGGTGGTAAATCATACAAATCTTTATCCATGGGGTCGCCAGGATGAATTTGTTTACGAATACCATCTAATCCCGCCATCATCATGGCCGCAAAAGCCAGATAAGGATTGGTTGCGGCATCAGGGAAACGCACTTCAATACGACGCCCTTTGGGTGAAGGTGTGTAAGGAATACGAATAGAAGCTGAACGGTTATGCGCAGAGTAAGCTAAGAAAACAGGCGCTTCAAAACCTGGCACCAAGCGTTTATAGCTATTGGTAGTGCCATTGGTAATGGCATTTAATGCTTTGGCATGTTTAATAATGCCGCCGATATAGTAGAGCGCGGTATCAGATAATCCTGCATAACCATCGCCACTAAACAAGTTAACACCGCCTTTAAATAAGGATTGGTGACAATGCATGCCGTTACCGTTATCGCCAACAATGGGTTTTGGCATAAAGGTCGCTGTTTTGCCATAAGCATGTGAAACATTATGTACAACATACTTTAAGATTTGTAATTCATCTGCTTTGCGTACCAAAGTACGAAAGGTGGTACCAATTTCATTTTGATTACCGGTTGCCACTTCATGGTGATGTGTTTCAACTTGTAATCCCATTTTTTCTAAAGTTTGGCAAATAGCAGATCGTAAGTCTTGTGATGAATCAACAGGTGGCACGGGGAAATAACCACCTTTAATCATAGGACGATGGCCCATATTACCACCAGCAAAGTCGCGCTCGGTGTTCCAGGCAGCTTCTTCAGAATCGACCATATAAAATGAGCTGTTCATATCGATTTTAAAACGAACATCATCAAAGATAAAAAATTCAGGCTCTGGCCCAAAATAGGCGGTATCTGCAATGCCAGTTGATTTTAAATATTGTTCTGCGCGACGTGCTAAGGAGCGAGGATCGCGTACATAGCTTTGCATGGTGGCAGGATCATGAATGTCGCAGCGGATAAGTAAGGTTATTTCTTCGCGAAAAGGATCCAAGACGGCGGTATCAGGATCAGGTAACAAAATCATGTCAGATTCATTGATTCCTTTCCAACCGGCAATCGATGAACCATCAAACATTTTTCCATCGGCTAAAAATTCTTCATCGACAACATGTGCCGGTACGGACACATGTTGTTCTTTGCCGCGTGTATCAGTAAATCTTAAATCAACAAATTTAACTTTATTTTCTTGAATTTGTTCCAACACTTTCTGAATAGACATCACTTTCCCCTTGCGCTAGTTCCAACTTACTCGAACCAGTTTAATTTTAGGTTAGGCGCGAAGCTACCGAACAAAGAAGTGTATACAGAATACATGACTGAAGTTCGTTAGCGAGCAACAAAGTCTAAAATCAAAATGGAAAGAGTATACAACTAGGGCACAATCTTACTCCAAGATGGTGGCACATGGGTAGGCAAATTTTTGGCTTGATTTTTAAAAATTTAAAAGTGATAAAACTTGGTTTTGATCATGTGTCATTTTAAGAAAAAAGAAAAAGAAGATTTCTAGTGCACTGACTTTTGGTCAGAATCAAGATCAGGAAAATGTGGTAAACTGGTAGTTATCTTACTAAGGTTGCGCAAAGCTTGTTGGCTTCCTGTTTCATGCCATAATTCTAAGGCTTGGAGTAAATCAACGGTGCTCGTGAACTCACGCATTGCATGCAGGACATCCATCAGTTTAGGAAACTCAATACAAAGCTTAATAAAGAGTTCTTCTTGAATACTCAAATTATGCGAAATGGTGGAATAGGCCATTTGCCCTAACTTGACAAAATAGCTCAATTTTACACGACGTTTTATTGCTCGACCTGGAAAAAGACCTGCAAAGAGCAAGCATTTATCCCCCACATCTTTGAGATGATAATATTGGGGTTCTTGATGGTAACTTTGTAAAAACTCAAGGCCTAAAACGCTGGAGACAATGCTGGGTTCTCCAGTAAATCGCATTAATAGGAAAACCAAATAAGCTTCCAAATCTTCCTTAAGGTATATTGCACTGGACTGTTGTGCCTTACCCAATAAGTCATGCCATTGTGCTGTGGAACTTGGGTGTAATATCAGCGATGGCATAATGAGGTACCCCCTTTTTTATTAGTCTCCCTCTAAATTAGGTATCGACACAAGCGTTTATACCCTTAAAAGTCGTCATCTTGGTGGTAGGTCCTGAAGAATAACTGCGTTTATGCACATGATTTGCCCGTATTTTGGCCTAAGATGTGGTAAACTCTTTTCATTTTTTTCTGAGGGGACCATGCAGCTAAGAAATATCGCAATTATCGCCCATGTCGATCATGGCAAAACAACTCTGGTTGATAAGCTGCTACAGCAATCTGGGACCCTGGATTCCCGTGTTGCCTATGACACTTGTGTCATGGACTCCAATGAGCTTGAAAAAGAGCGGGGAATTACCATCCTTGCAAAAAATACAGCGCTTAAATGGAAAGACTACCGTATTAACGTGGTGGACACCCCGGGACACGCGGACTTCGGGGGCGAAGTAGAGCGCATTTTATCCATGGTGGATGCGGTGCTGTTACTTGTTGATGCGGTCGATGGCCCTATGCCACAAACCCGTTTCGTGACCCAAAAAGCCTTTGCGAAGGGATTAAACCCTATTGTGGTTATCAATAAGATTGATAGACCTGGCAGCAGACCTTCCTGGGTTATTGACCAAGTATTTGATTTGTTCGATAAACTGGGTGCCACTGAAGAACAGTTGGACTTCCCCGTTGTTTACACTTCCGCCCTTTTAGGAACAGCAACAAGAGATCTGAATCAACCTGGTACGGACATGACACCTTTATTTGAGGCGATTGTTGAACATGTTAAACCGCCACGTTGTGACCCTGAAGGTCCTTTTCAAATGCAGATCAGTAGTTTGGACTATTCCAGCTATGTGGGCACAATCGGCATTGGTTTGATCAAACGTGGTTCAATTAAGTCTAATACCCAAGTTTCCATTATTGATGCTCAAGGTAAGACCAGACAGGGCCGCATTTTACAAATTTTGGGTTACTTAGGTTTGGAAAGAATTGAACAGCCTGAAGCACAAGCGGGCGATATTGTTGCCATTTCAGGCATCGAACCTTTAGCGATTTCAGATACTATTTGTGATAAAAATAATGTTGAAGCCCTACCTGCTTTAACGGTAGATGAACCTACCATCAGCATGACCTTCCAAGTAAATACTTCGCCTTTATCTGGTGAAGGCCAATACGTTACCAGTAGGCAATTACGAGACAGGTTATATCGTGAAACATTACATAATGTGGCATTAAGAGTAGAAGATACTGAAGATCCCGATAAGTTTCGCGTATCAGGTCGTGGCGAACTTCATCTTTCTATTTTGATTGAAACCATGCGCAGAGAAGGTTATGAATTAGCCTTATCAAGACCCGAAGTGATTTTGCATCGTAATGGTGATGAAATCACAGAGCCCTATGAATTGTTAACCGTTGATGTTGAAGAAAAAGATCAAGGCTCAGTTATGGAGCAATTGGGTGCTCGTCGTGGACAATTGATGGATATGGTTGCAGATGGTAAAGGTCGTATTCGTATGGACTACACCATTCCTTCTCGCGGTTTGATTGGCTTCCATTCTACCTTTTTAACCATTACTTCTGGCTCTGGTATTTTAACCCATGTCTTTGATCATTACGGACCTTATAAAGCAGGTTCTGTGGCAAAACGGGGTCAAGGGGTATTGATATCGAATGCTGCAGGTAAAGCGACCGGCTTTTCCCTATTTAATTTGCAAGCTCGTGGTCGCTTAACCATCGGGCCACAAACGGAAGTTTATGAAGGGATGATTGTCGGTATCCATTCACGTGATAATGATTTGGTTGTGAACGTCATAAAAGGTAAGCAGCTAACAAACATGCGTGCATCGGGATCAGATGAAAACATTATCCTCACCCCGCATATCAAGATGTCATTAGAGCAATCTCTTGAATTTATTGAAGATGATGAATTAGTTGAAGTCACGCCCTTTGCGATTCGTATACGTAAAAAGTACCTCAAGGAACATGAACGTAAACGTGAATCCAGATCGGGTGAATAAGGGCTAGTTCTCATCTAAACTAGAAAATGAAAATAAGAGAAGAGGCTTCTCTCTATATGTACGTAGTGGCAGGGGTTCCCCGCGGGGGGATGGGTGCCACGGAGTAGATATAGAGGGAAGCCTCTTTGCCAAGTATATAAAATCAGTAGATAAAAAAAAGCCCGGGAGGGGTCCCGGGCCAATCCGAATTTCGTCGGTTGGAGATTGACAAGGAAAGTGTCTCATTTTGGTGATCAGGGCTAAAGAGTGAAATTCGCTATAGATTGTAAGCGTTTATCCATTTGAATGCCCCTCAAAATGCCATTATTAAGGAAAAAACATGAAAGTACTGCTTCCTGCAATTAAAAATTATGCTCAACATACCTTAGATGTTGGCAAAGGGCATAGTCTTTACGTTGAAGAAAGTGGTTCTCCAGAGGGTATTCCTGTCTTATTTGTGCATGGCGGCCCTGGCGCTGGCTGCACTACCGATGATAGACGTTACTTTGATCCTGAGCGTTATCGCATCATCATTTTTGATCAACGTGGCTGCGGACGCTCCACACCTTATGGCAGTTTAGAACATAACACCACCAAAGAATTAATAAAGGATATGGAAGTTATCCGCAAACATCTTGGTGTGAAAAAGTGGATGTTATTTGGCGGTTCATGGGGAGCGACTTTAAGTTTACTTTATGCACAAAAGCATCCCGAACATGTTTCAGGTATGGTTCTGCGCGGGATCTTTTTAGCAAGAGATTCTGATCTTGCTTGGTTCTACCAAGATGGTGCAAACCATGTCTTTCCGGATTTCTGGCAAGAATTTATTACGCCTATTCCAGAAGAAGAAAGAGATGATTTTATTCAAGCATTCTATTCACGCTTGAATGGGGATGATGAATTAGCACGCATGAATGCTGCGAAGCATTGGTCTACCTGGGAAGGTCAATGTGCAACCTTACATCCTTGCAAAAATGTTTTAGAACGTTTTACAAACACGCATACGGCCATGAGTTTGTCGCTGATAGAAACGCACTTCTTTGTGAATAAATGTTTTATAGAGCCCAATCAAATTTTACGTGACGCCTACAAGCTAGAAGGGATCCCCAGCATTATCGTCCATGGACGCTACGATATGATTTGTCCTTTGGATAATGCTTACTTGTTGCATCAAGCTTGGCCTGGAAGTGAACTGCATATTATTCGAGATGCAGGACATTCCGCCGCAGAGCCGGGGATTACGGATGCTTTAATTAATGCCTGCGAGCAAATGACCAAAACAATTCGTGAATGAAAGGGGGCGGCAATATTTATTAATGCTTGGCATCTATGAATATTGCGGGTGATTTTATCAACCACTTCGCTATCAATAATCCGCTTTCAAATAAACCTAGCAAAGGAATGGCTAATAAACATTGTGATACCACATCGGGTGGTGTTAACAACATGCCCACCACAAAAGCGCCGACAATAATATAAGGACGTTGTTTTTTTAAGGTTTCAACGCTGGTAATGCCGACTCGAATTAACATAAAAGTGATGATAGGCACCTGAAAGGATAAGCCAAAAGCAATATAAAGTACTAAGACAAAATCAAGATAATGCGTCATGTCTGTCATCACGGTAACCCCTTTAGGGGCCACATGAGAGAAAAAGCTCAAGGCCGCAGGGCAGACGATAAAATGCGCAAAAGCCATGCCAATGTAGAATAACATGGTCGAGAAAAACACCAGTGGTAGAACAGCTCTTTTTTCATTTTTATAAAGTGCTGGCTCTATAAAGCGCCAAGCTTGATATAAAAAGTAAGGCACAAGTAAAAGAGCTGAGATAAAAAAAGCAAGCTTAATGGGGGCGGTGAAAGGCGTTACCACTTCTGTTGCTATGAGCATGCCGCCTTCGGGCAAAGAATGTAAAATTGGCTGTGCAACCAAACTATACAATTCACTACTAAATACAATCAGGGGTATAAGAACGATAACAAAAGCCAAGCTACAATGTAGCAGGCGTTTTCGTAGCTCGATTAAATGAGGAATATATTTATCAACGCCGTTCACGATTTATTTTTCTTTTGTATCTGTAGGTTGGGTGCCTTCTAATTCTTTTTCTATTTCTTGCTTTACTTGCTGAAAAGAATTTTTAGCACGCGACAATAATCTTGCAAACACACGCGCGACGGCTGGTAGGCGAGTGGGGCCTAAAACCCACAGCGCCACAATACCAACAACCACTAATTCCCAAAAGCCGATTTCAAACATCGGATTTATGGTTCTTTTCAATATCTTCAGCTTCGCGCATACCTTTCTTAAAACCTTTTAAGGCTTTACCCAGATCTTCGCCCATGCCTTGCAGTTTTTTTGTTCCGAATAATAAAACAACAATCAGGAATATCAACAATAAAGAAAAAGGGCTATTTGCTGTTAAACCCATCATATCCTCCTAAAAGGGCAGGTTAGTGCCGCCTAATAAATGAAAATGTACATGAAAAATAGTTTGGCCACTTTGAGAGCCTGTGTTCACAATCGTTCTAAAGGAATCCAAGCCTTGTTCTTTGGCAAAATTTTTAAGCGAGCTCACCACATAGCCCAAAAGCGGGGCGTGTGCTTCATTCACCTCATTTAAACTCTCAATATGTATTTTGGGAATGACCAGTAAATGTACTTTCGCTTTAGGATGAATATCTTTAATGACGAAAATATGGTCGTCTTCGTAAATCTTTTCTGTTGGTATTGTACCAGCAGCCATTTTGCAAAAGAGACAGTCCGTCATATAACTTTCCTTGGTTCATCCACACTGGGCTTATTCTACCTAATAATGATTTGTTATCGAAGTGATTTGGCTATGCAATGTGAAATGAAAAGTGCAAATTAAAACCTTACATGCAACTGCACTTAACCTAAACGAAATGAATATTGATAGTGAGGTAGAGATTAAGATTTCTCGACAAATACTAAAGCAGTTGCTTAAATCCGTTCATTCTAGGGATGGGTTATTTCATCTACCAGTTCATCAATATAAGCTTTCAAATGCTTTAATCTCTTGGTGCTTGCAATATGGTAAACAGCATCGCCTTCATTGACCACAGGAAGGTTGGTGGCACCGATAAAAATACCATCAAAAGGGGCAACCAGTATTTGTGAGGCATTGATCAAAAAGGGATCATGAATGATACCCAGTGGCTCATCTTTTCTAACAATAAACGATTTTCTAATATCTTTTATAGGTTGTACCAGTCCACTGGTGCTGGCGCGTACCCAGCGAGAGGTTTGGGTGATCACAGGCTTAAAATCAGTATGCTTTTCTAAACTAGGAACATTTATCATTTTTAAGTAATTCATTACTTTGGCTATACCTCGCACACCCATACGAATACAGAGCTCATTGTAGCGTAATGCTTCTCCGCCCTCATAAACTAAGATAGGGATCCCCAATTCACTTGCTGTTTCTCTTAATGATCCATCTCTTATTTTTGCATCAATGATGACAGGCGCTTCAAAAGCTTTGGCCATTTTCTTTGCACCAGGTGTTTCCAAATTAACACGTAATTGAGGTACATTTGTTCTGCCATAAGCACCGGTGTGCAGATCAATACCATAATCACATTTTGAAATAATTTCTTTAGTCAGGATGTTTGCCAGTCTTGCTGCAAGGGAGCCTGCCTTGGAACCTGGAAAACAGCGATTTAAATCACGCCTATCAGGTAAATAACGTGACTGGATAATAAAACCATAGGGGTTAACTAAAGGCAGAGTTATTAATGTTCCAGCTAAAGAAGAGATCCATCGTTGATGATGAATACGTCTTACGATTTCAATACTATTTAATTCATCACCATGAATAGCACTGGTCAGAAATAATATGGGGCCTGGTTTTTTGCCATGAAAGACATGAACAGGTAACCCCATTTCGGTTTGGGTGTAAAGATCAGGTGTGGGTAAAGAAATTACCGTTTTAGTGCCTGGTTGTATTTCGGTGCCAGCAATAATCAAGGTTTTGTTTTTCATGGTGTTCTTCTGTTTAAGTCAGCCATTTTTAATTTTGACAAGCGACTGTTGAAAATGGTTTAGTCACCATAAGCATCCCTGTTTTGTCTATCTTTAACTGTATAAAGATATAGTTCTAGGTATGCCTCAATACAATCAGCTACTCTTAAGATAATTTGCAAAAAAGTAGGGAAGCACATGAAAGCAATATCAACAAAGGCCACCATTAGAATCATCGCTTTGCTTGGTATTGGCCTCATCATACTCGGGCTCTATTGGCATAAATCCATCCTCGGGCGTTTTACGCACCCAGGCATGGTTTGGATCCCTACCGGTACCTATGTGATGGGCACGGATGATGAGCGTAGTATGGCGAATGAAAGACCTGCCCACGAGGTGAGTATTACAGGATTTTGGATGGATGCTCATCCGGTAACGAATGCTGAGTT
This sequence comes from Uncultured Candidatus Berkiella sp., assembly GCA_964496435.1. Classification (GTDB taxonomy): domain Bacteria; phylum Pseudomonadota; class Gammaproteobacteria; order Berkiellales; family Berkiellaceae; genus Berkiella. Next base: position 84,577 of record CAZBZP010000006.1, on the reverse strand, counting down.
TCAGAACTTTGTAAAAGCAACCGGCTATGTCACAACCTCTGAGCGTAAACCAGAATGGGAAGAACTTGCGAAGCAATTAGCCCCAGGTACGCCAAAGCCAGATGATAATATATTAGTGGCGGGTTCTTTAGTGTTCACGCCGCCAGATCACGCCGTGTCATTGAAGCATGTCTCTGCCTGGTGGAAATGGGTGCCAGGTGCGAGTTGGCAACATCCAGAAGGCCCTGACAGTGATATTACAGGAAAAGAAAACCATCCCGTTGTTCATATTTCATGGGATGATGCTAATGCTTATGCAAAATGGAAATCTAAGCGTTTACCAACCGAAGCAGAATGGGAATATGCAGCACGAGGAGGTTTAGTTGCTAAGCGTTTTCCATGGGGTGATGAGTTCAAACCCAACGGTAAGCATATGGCAAACACTTTTCAAGGTGAATTTCCCCACCATGCGGTTGCAGAAGATGGCTATCTTCGCACTTCACCGGTGAAATCATTTGCAGCTAATGGATATGGTTTATTTGATATGGTTGGCAATGTTTGGGAATGGACACAAGATTGGTACAGCGCGATTAATCATCAAGATCAAGCCCAAGCAGGCATTTGTAAAAATCCGTCAGGCCCAAAAGATAGTTTTGATCCACATGATCCTTATGCACCAAAACGTGTTATTAAGGGTGGGTCTTTCTTATGTAATGTCAATTATTGTGAAAGTTATAGACCCAGTGCCAGACGAGGACAATCGCCTGACACGGGTATGTCACACATTGGTTTTAGATTAGTGCAAGATAAATCTTCCTAATCTTTTTTGGATGCTGATTTTTCAAAAGGAAAGATGGTATTCCAATCATCTTTTATGCTGATAAGCGTCCAATTGTTTTTCTTCGCTTTATCAAGCCCTTTGTCTAATTTGCCAATGGGGGAATCTTTATCATAAGCCCATTCTCTTTTGGCATCATCATGGTGCACTATCATGGCAAGCGAAGGCTTATCAGTGTTGAGGGTTGTCCATTCCAGCATTTGTATATCGCCATCAGAATTGCCAAATGCCATGATGGGTTGTTGGCCGATAAATAAATTAATGCCAGCAGGTTTGCCTTCTTTATCATCGATAAAAAGAATTTCGGGTAAACGTTTTAGAACAGGTTTACCATCGATGAGCTCATATTTTACTTTAGTACTACTGCCCACAATTTGTTCAGGTGGGATCCCATAAGCTTTTGGTGCCCAAGCACGCATGAATTCAATGCCACCTCCAGAAACAATGAAGGTTCTGAACTGATTATCCCTTAAATAGCTAAGCAGTTCGAGCATAGGTTGATAAGTTAAATCAGTATATTTTTGTTTAAAACGAGGATGAGTTGCCGTTTGTGCCCAGTCATTAGCAATCTTCTCAAAGTCTTTAGTAGACATACCGCTGTGGGTTGCTGCGAGTATTTCCAATAAACCTTTTTCGCCAAGTTTTTCTAAGGTCTTTAAATCATTTTCAAGTACAGCTTTAAAGGGTTGCTTTGTTTTCCATTCGGGATGGTCTTTACTTAAGGCCTTCACTCTGTCTAAAGCAAAAGCAAGTTGGAAATACACAGGTTGCTCAGGCCAGAGTGTGCCATCATTATCAAAGACGGCAATTCTTTGTACTGGTTCGACATAGTCTTTTGAGTCTTTTTTGCTTACTTTGCCGACAAAATCAATGATGCGCTGCTTAGTCGTGCCCTCATTCCAGGAAGGTAGTGGATCCGCAGCAATAGCGCTCAAAGCGTAAAATACACAAAAGAGTAATAGTAATATATTTTTCTTGGTACTTAGCATAATGTCTCCCTTAGCTTAAACCACGGAATAGGCTGACACAGCAGATCAATTTATTGTTTGATTTATAACAAACAACTTATTGCAGCCAGCAGAAGAAATGAAAAGCAGAAATTTCTTTATATAATGCCCTCAAAAGCGTTTCAATGCTTTTGGCTGCAATATGTCACTTTTTCAACAGCTTTTTAATGGCAGATTGCAGTGCTAGCATTTTGAATCACACATAAAAAATAGTTAGCTAATTAGAGAGCAATATGAAACCTTCAAATAAAAATGCAAATGAACAAAACCAAAGCACTAATCATGAAATAACTTCACTATCCGATTTAATAAACGCAATCAATAAAACGGATGCTGAAATTTATGGAAATGAAAATACATCGACAGGCTTTTTTAATATGTTTCTTCGAGGAGCATCTCATGCTTGTGAAGCGCTAAAATCCTCAATAACGTCTATTAGCCAAAAGGAAATTGCAGATGAAGATGAGATTCATGAGGTTGCACGATTCACCTGGTTATAGCGCTTTTTAAGTGCATATAATCACATATTCTTCTTGTCTGCTAAAACGCTTGAATTATCTATAATTTCTTTATATTCAAGCTGATATTAGGTAATTTAACTCAAAGTAAATCTACCTTTGAGGGAAATTGTAATGCCCCATAATATGCACACACAAGCTGATAGCGACAGTAGAACGAAAGAACGCAGAAAAAGAGAGCGCGCAAGAGCAAGAAGGCTTGGCTTGAACCTACATAGTCGTGCTATGCATGAATCCTATGAAGATCTGGGCTACTACCTTATGCTGCTTATTATGAATGTGTGCGAATCTTTAATTAAACAAGTAGATAAGAAAACGGGCATATTCAACATGTATGATTCACACAAGAAAACGAATCATCATAAACCTTATCTTTCTACTCATGTGGCGCATACACCGCATCATGCACCAAAAGCAAAAACCGCATTAAGACCTCATAAGTAAGCAGACCCCCTTTATTTTAAAGGGGGCCTTAACACCCTTTCCCTTCGTTTCTAAGTTGTTTCATTGACATTTTGACGCATTTCTATACTATGTCAGCAAAAATTCAATAGGTGGGAAATGATGCTGGCACCCCTTATTCAAGCACTCCTTGAAACATGTGAACTGATTTCTGAAAAAGGCTTTAGTCCTGCTACAGGCGGCAATTTTTCTGTTCGTGCTTCAGATAATGCGATGCTTATTAGCGCATCTGGAAAGGACAAACGAAAATTAACCGAAAATGATTTTGTCCTTTGTGATTTTAAAGCAAATTTGCTTTCCGGTGATGGTAAGCCAAGTTATGAGGCCTATTTGCATGGCTTAATGTATCAATTAGCGCCAAATATCAATTGTGTTTTACATACCCATTCTATCGCCTCAACAGTATTATCCATGCTTAAAAGCAAAGAGATGTGTTTTAGTTTTCGCGGCTATGAAATGCAAAAAGTTATTTCGGGGATCACTTCTCATGAAGACAATTTGGAGTTGATGATTTTCGAGAATGATCAAAATATTCCACGCTTAGCGCAAGCAGTAGAAGAGCTCTGGCCACGCGTTCAGGTTGCCAAAGGTTTTGTGGTGCGAGGACATGGTATTTATAGCTGGGGGACTTCAATATTTGAAGCAACCAGACACATGGAAGGCTTAGAGTTTTTAATGCAATGTGAATTAGCCAAAGCGCAAATTAAATTATGATCAAAAACATTATTACCGATATCGAAGGTACGATTACCGACATTCATTTTGTGCATCAGGTATTATTTCCTTATGCTAAACAACATCTTCCGGATTTTGTTTTACAGCACCAACAGTTGCCTGAGGTATTACATGAGCTGAATGTTGTACGCGCCCATCTTGAAAACCCACAAGCAAGGATTGAAGCAGTCATTGATCAATTGCTCACCTGGATTCATCATGATGTAAAAATAAGCCCTTTAAAAAATTTACAGGGCATGTTGTGGCTTCAAGGCTATCAACAGGGGCATTATAAAGGGCATCTTTATCAGGATGCTTTTGAAAAGCTAACAAGATGGCATGAACAAGGGTTAAAACTCTTTGTTTATTCTTCAGGCTCCATACAAGCACAGCAATTACTTTTTGAATATAGTGCCTTTGGTGATATTCGCTATTTATTCCAAGATTACTTTGATTTAGGGGTTGGCCCAAAAAAGGAGGCGGCTTCTTATCAACAAATACTAAATAGCATACAAAGTAAGGCTAATGAAACCTTATTTTTATCAGATGTGGTCGCAGAGTTAGATGCCGCCAGACTCAATAATATCAATACCATTTTATTAGACAGAAACAATACAGTCGTCGAAAAAAACCAACATCAAAGCGTTTTAAGCTTTGATGAAATACTTATCGGAGCATAAATTATGTGGGCAGTTTTTGGTGGTTCAGGTTTTGAGAAATTTGATGGGTTTAATGTCATTGAAGAAATACACGTGGATACCCCTTTTGGTAAACCATCCGCACCGATTATGCGAGCAACCATAAACGGCGCTCCAGTGCTTTTCTTATCACGCCATGGTAAAAAACATGAATTTACCCCTTCACATATTAATTATCGCGCTAATATTTTTGCGATGAAAAAATGTGGTGCCAGCAAGATATTATCCTTATCAGCCGTAGGCAGTCTCCAAAAGGAATTAAAGCCAGGTGATTGTGTAGTGCCCACACAATATTTAGATAGAACAAAAACTCGCCCTTTCACTTTTTGCGGTGAAGGCATGGTTGCGCATGTCTCTCTTGCTAACCCAGTAGATTTAAACCTAGTAGAAAAGGTAAAACCCTTTTTAAGCGCACAAGATTTTAATATTCATTATGGTAAAACATATATTTGTATGGAAGGGCCTGCCTTTTCAACCAAGGTGGAATCCAGAATGTATCGTCTTTTGGGCGCAGATATTGTTGGTATGACCAATTTCCCAGAATACGCATTAGCCAAAGAAGCGGGTCTATATTACCTACCACTATCTTTTGTCACAGATTATGACTGCTGGGATGATAGTATTGAGCATGTCACTGTAGAACAAGTGATTGCCCTGATGCGTCAGAATAACCATAAAGCCTTTGGATTGATGCAACAGTTAATTCCCCAAACACAAGATTTATATCCACAGGGTTGCCCTGAACAAGGTTTAGTCTCGGGCTTACTCACACCGATAGAAACATTAAGCCCGCAAGTTCAATCGTGGATGAAAGTGCTTTGTGCGCCTAGCCTTACAGTTGAAGAACAAGAGGCGCTTGCATGAAATTAGAATCTTTAGCACTTAAATACGATGATGGTGAAGTTTGGGTTTTAGATCAACAAACCCTACCGCATGAAGAGAATTGGTTACATTGTCAGTCCATAGCTGATATGTGTGGCATGATTAAAGATTTAAAGGTGCGCGGCGCCCCTTTGATTGGTATCGCTGCTTTAGTTTCATTAATGCAATATGTAAAGCAAGGTGCCAATATTGCTCAAATTAAAACAGCGATTAGCGAATTAGTTGCGACACGTCCTACCGCTGTTAATCTCAAAAATTATATGCAAACCTTGTTAAGCCACTTAAAAGATGATCCAAACGTTGTCTTTGAAGTGGGCGAAGCGCTTTTTAAAGAAGATACTGAGCTGTGTAATCGTATGGCAATACATGGCGCTAAAATTATTCCTGAAAACGCACGCTTGATGACTATCTGTAATACAGGCAGCTTAGCAACAGCAGGTGCAGGCACGGCGCTGGGTGTGATAAAAGAAGCTTTTTTACAGAAGAAAGTGCAGCATGTTTACCCTTGTGAAACACGTCCTCTTTTGCAGGGCGGGCGTTTAACAGCCTGGGAATTAGAAAAGGCGCAAATTCCTTATACCTTGATTTGCGATAATATGGCTGCCATGGTGATGGCGCAGGGTAAAGTTGATGCGATTCTCGTTGGGGCAGATAGAATTGCAGCCAATGGCGATACCGCCAATAAAATTGGCACTTATAGTTTGGCTGTGTTGGCCCATTATCATCAGATCCCATTCTATGTTGTTGCCCCAAGAACAACCTTAGATCCAAAATGCGCTAGCGGTAATGACATTGTTATTGAGCTACGTTCACCCGAAGAAGTCAAAGGGGCTTTAGGAAAAGTGATGTGGGCACCCCATCTTGCACAAGTTTATAACCCTTCATTTGATGTAACACCTAGTAAATTAATTACAGGCTATATTCTAGATGCTGGTGTGTTTAAGGCGAAGGATCTTGTTGAATTATTTTAAACCCTAGGGATCTTTGTCTTCGTGGGTTCGCCAGATGTGAAATGCAAAGCTGCTATTTTCAGTTTTTGCATAAATGAGTCAACATCTGCTTGCTTTTCGCGGGGCATGTTTTCAATTAGCCTTTTGTGACACTCACCGGCGATCTTATAGACAAAGGTATCCAAGATTTGCTTCTTTAAACCTTCATCTACATGGGGACGCTGGTGCCAAAAAGCTATCCACTGGGGATCTGTCTCGATATGATCAACAATGTGTTGCAATAACCCATCAGCATCATCTGGGGCCATCTTATTTGATGCTATCATTTCCTTTAGCACCTGGACATGAAAATCAGACTCAAAATGAAAGGGGCTGCCATCTTTTCTTTGTCCTTTTAGCGTATCGATGGTGCCAAAGGATTTGGGTTTATCGTCATGTGCTTTTATAAAGTAATCCGTTCTGGCAAATAGGCGTCCGGATGTACTGGCTTCAACGCCCTCAGTTTGGATCCCTCTTAAATTAAGATCAATAGGCCCATTATTTTTATATAAATTGTAATCTGAGCCAAAACTACTCTTAAAAATGTTTTCCATGGTTTCAAGAAATTCAATGGCATTAAGAACAGAGACATTAATGCTGGCCTTACTTTCATGTGCCTCAAAAAGTGCCATGCCTTCTTGTACTGCTTTGCCCATCTTTCTGCCTAAAACATGTGTTTTAGATGGCATACTGGGTGAAGGCCCTGCGGCAGCTGCAGCTTGCGCTGCCATTTGTGCCGATTCGTAATAAGGTCTGGGAGGTGAATTTTCCTTTGAACGAGTTGGTGAGCCAGAGGGGGAGTCATGTTCAGCGGTAGAGCTAGATGCATCAGGTGCACTGTATTTTACCGTTCTTTTGAGCTTCTTAATGCGATTAATTTGAAAGGCTTTCATGGTTTCTAATTGGCTACGCAGTGCATCATCGGAGCCATCATCCTTTAAACTCTGAAGTTGCTTATCAAGAGAGCTGATTTCCCTTTGGATGTCTTCAATGCTGTCTTCTGCCGTAGGTCCACGTTTCATTGTATATACCTCTAACAGGGATGGAAAAGACAAAATATCAGTATTCATTTTTAAAGTAGCACAGCTGATTTAAGTGAAAAAGTAACATTAATGGTAGGTCATTTTCGATGATCGAGGTTTGTATGTACGCAAACTTTGACTATTCCAGCATTCATCCCTGAATAGTCGCATATAAATTGTTGTATGTAAAAGAGTAGCTATCTTAACTATTTGATTTTAAAGCGTATTACTTTGAAATCACCATGTACAAGCCTAGCAAAGCAGTGCTTAGTATTATCCAAGGACTATAAGTTTGAATAAGATGCGCATAAGGGCTTGTTAATGCAACTAAAGTGCCGCAAATCAACAATGTCGCACCAAATATCTTTCGACCAATATGCGGGCGCTTTTTAATGCCCATTTCCTGAATGAGAGATTTGTATTGTAAACGATGTGTTTCATTTTGAAAGAATCTGGCGATATCGTAAACCGCTTCTGGTAGATCGGGTAATTTATCAGACCATAAGGGGAGTTTGTCCCAAATGCCGCGCATCAGTGCTTTAGGGCCATATTGCTTCTTCACCCATTTTTCTAAAAAGGGTTTTGCGGTTAACCACAAGTCCAAATCAGGATAGAGCTGACGACCTAAGCCTTCAATATTGAGCAAAGTTTTCTGCAGTAGAATGAGCTGTGGCTGAACTTGCATATCAAAACGACGCGCCGTTTGAAAAAGGCGAATCAAGGTTTGTGCAAAGGAGATCTCTTTGAGTGGTTTTTCAAAAATGGGTTCGCACACGGTTCTAATAGCGGATTCAAATTCATGAATGGGCGTTGAAGGCGGTACCCAGCCTGATTTAACATGTAATTCTGCAACTTTGCGATAATCACGTTTAAAAAAGGCTAAGAAGTTTTCGCCCAAATAGCGCTGGTCTTCAGGCCCCAGTGTTCCCATAATGCCAAAATCAACCGCTACATACTTTGGATTGCTCGGATCGTCTATTTTGACAAAAATATTGCCAGGATGCATATCGGCATGAAAGAAGCAATCACGAAACACTTGTGTAAAAAATATTTCAACGCCGCGCTCAGCCAATTTTTTGAGATCGGTGTTTTTCGCTTTTAATGTCTGTAAATCTGAAATGGGTATACCACGAACGCGTTCAATCACCAGAATATTTTTTCTTGATAGGTGCCAATAAATTTGTGGCACATATAAACTTTCAGCATTATTAAAATTTCGACGCAATTGGGAAGCATTTGCAGCTTCTCGCAAAAGATCTAATTCATCAATAAGGGTTTGTTTAATTTCTGCCACCACCTCAACGGGTCGTAGACGGCGAAAGCCTTTCATCCAATGTTGTAAAAGACCGGCAAAGGTTTCCAATAATTCAACATCACGCATGATATGGGCATGAATGTTGGGACGTAAGACCTTAATAACAACTTCAGCGCCATCATGTAAGGTGGCGGCATGCACTTGTGAAATCGAAGCGCTGGCTAAGGGGACAATATCAAATTCCCTAAAGAGTTTTTCAACGGGTTGTCCAAGACTTTTTTCGATTGCTCTTTTGGCTATTTCACCTGAGAAAGGAGGCACATTGTCTTGCAGCTTGGCAAGCTCATCGGCAATATCTTCAGGAAGTAAATCACGTCGCGTCGATAAGACTTGACCAAATTTTACGAAAATAGGGCCCAATTCTGTTAAGGCCATGCGGATAGCTTGACCATCAGGAGGTGTTTGTTTACCAAACCAGCGCCAAGGATAGAAAATAATCAAGACATTTGCTGAGCGAAATAGGGGATTATGCCAAACGAATTTATCTAATCCATATTTAGCTAGCGTAAAATGAATGTGGATAAGACGCGCTGTTTTAGCAATCCACTTCATAACATCCCTTATTTTGATTCATTGCGTTGTTGTAGGTGATTTAATATTGCTTGCGCACGTTCAACATCATGACGAAGGATGTCTACTTCTTTATAAAAGGCTTCACATTCTTGGCGCGTGGGCAGAAGCTCTTTTTCATCTTGTAGATAATGACCCAAATCACCGGTACGGGCCTCAAGGGTTTCATGAGCCCAATTTTTACTTTCTTTAATGCTATTGACGATGAGATGCGCCATGTTGTCGCCGACACCCTTTGCCAAATGACTTTCCCAATCGATATCTATCTGTTGCACGCAATCATAAAAGGCTTTAGCACAATCCATATCACCTTTAATATGCATACCAGTTTGTGTTTTTTGCTTAGAAAAAAGTGTTTTCATAAAAGCATTAAGATTGCCTGAAAAAATCGTATCGATATGGGCTGGTTTATCAATTGAGATTAAGCCGCTTTCCGTCACTTGCAAATAAATGGGTATGAAATGCTCGATTTCGATACCAATGGTTTTATCTTGGTGCGCTATTAAGGGGGCTAGGCAATTTTCATCTAGCTTTTGCACCACACTAATAAACAAAGTAATCAATGGCCCCATCAGTATTTTATTCCTTTATGTAAGGCTACGATGCCACCTGTTAAATTATGCACTTCGCATTTATCAAAGCCGGCCTCTAATACCATCGCTTTTAACGTTTCTTGATTGGGATGCATGCGAATAGATTCAGCCAAGTATTGGTAACTGTCTCTGTCTTTGGCAAGCCACTCACCCAATTTGGGTAAGATATGAAATGAGTAAGCATCATATATACGTGAGAATAAGGGATTGGTCGGGTGAGAAAATTCTAGAATAATCATGCGCCCACCAGGACGTAAAACGCGATAGATACTCTTAAGTGCTCTATCTTTATGGGTAACATTACGTAATCCAAACCCCATGATCACTCTGTCAAAACTATTATCAGCAAAGGGTAAACTTTCTGCATTGGCTTGGATGATGTCGATATTGCCTACGATGCCTTTATCAATAAGACGATGTTTGGCTTCCATGAGCATATTATTGTTAATATCAGATACGGTGATATGTCCGCTTTCTTTTACAAGTGGGGCAATTAAACAGGTGAGATCGCCGGTGCCTGCGGCCAGATCAAGTACTTTCATACCTTCGCGCACCGAAAGTAATGAAATGGCATGACGTTTCCACAAGCGATGTATACCTAATGACATCGCATCATTCATTAAATCATAGCTGCTGGCTACGGAGTCAAAAACACCGCCTACCAGCTTTTCCTTTTGGTCTATGTCGACGCTTTGAAAACCAAAATCTGTTTTTTGATTCATGAATGACCTATAAAATGAAGCGGCTCAAGTCTTGATCTTGCACAAGATTGGCTAATTGGAGATCAACATAATTTCTATCAATCATATATGATTGTTGCTTTTCACTTGCTTCAAAAGAGATATTTTCAAGTAAGCGTTCCATGATGGTATGAAGTCTTCTGGCGCCAATATTCTCGGTTTTTTCATTTACGAGTGCCGCTAATTCAGCAATACGTTGTACACCATCTGATTCAAAAGAAACAATGACGCCTTCTGTTGCCAGCAAGGCTTTATATTGTTCAGTCAGCGAAGCGCTGGGCTCTGTTAAAATGCGCATGAGATCTTCAGTTTTTAGGGCTTCTAATTCTACACGAATAGGAAGGCGGCCTTGTAACTCTGGGATCAGATCAGAGGGCTTTGACATATGAAAAGCGCCGCTGGCAATAAAGAGGATATGGTCTGTTTTAACCATGCCATACTTTGTTGAAACAGAGCAACCTTCGACTAAGGGGAGCAGATCACGTTGTACGCCTTCTCTAGAAACATCCGCACCACTGGCATTGCCCCGTTGTGTTACTTTGTCTATTTCATCTAAAAATACGATGCCATGTTGCTCAAGATTTTCTAAGGCTTTGGCTTTGATTTCTTCATCATTTACTAATTTACCCGCTTCCTCTTCGCTCACCACTTTTAAAGCTTCTTTAATTCGCATTTTACGTGTTTTGGTACGGTTGCCGGATAAATTTTGGAACATGCCTTGCAATTGATTGGTCATTTCCTCCATGCCGGGAGGCGCCATGATTTCAACTCCCATCGAGGGAATAGCGACTTCTAATTCAATTTCTTGTTCATCGATTTTACCGCTCAAGAGCTTTTCCCTAAAAGCGCTACGTGCTGCACTGTCTTCGGGCATGCTTTCTTCGGGAGGGGCAAATTTAAAACCTGCTTTGGGAACCAAGACGTCTAAGATACGTTCAATAGCGGCTTGTTCAGCGCGTTCTTTCACTTTTAGCTGAGCTTCTTCGCGAGTCATTTTATAAGCTATTTCAGCCAAGTCACGAATGATAGATTCAACATCGCGTCCAACGTAACCTACTTCGGTAAATTTGGTTGCCTCTACTTTAATAAAAGGCGCTTTAGCCAATCTTGCAAGCCGTCTTGCAATCTCTGTTTTACCAACACCGGTTGGCCCTATCATTAAAATATTTTTAGGTGTGATTTCATTACGTAAACTGATATCAACTTGCATACGGCGATAACGATTACGTAAGGCAATAGCAACAGCACGTTTTGCTTTGGTTTGTCCCACAATATGCTTGTCTAATTCATGAACAATTTCACGCGGGGTCATAACGGAGGTACTCATTAACAACTCTCTTAAGCAGGTTTGCTTATTTCTTCAATGGTAAGGTGATGATTGGAATAAACGCAGATATCAGCCGCAATCTTCAATGAACGCTCAACAATACTATATGCATCCAATGCGGTATTTTCTAATAAAGCTGTTGCTGCAGCTTGCGCAAAGGGGCCGCCAGAGCCAATAGCGATAATACCTTTTTCAGGTTCAATGACATCGCCATTACCGGTGATAATTAAAGCAGCGTCTTTATCAGCAACAGCAAGCATGGCTTCAAGACGTCTTAGGATTTTGTCTTGGCGCCAATCCTTTGCGAGTTCAACTGCTGCTCTGACCAGGTGGCCTTGATAAAGTTCGAGCTTAGCTTCGAAGCGCTCAAACAAGGTAAAAGCATCGGCAGTACCACCAGCGAAACCTGCAACAACTTGCTTGTTAAATAAACGGCGTACTTTTTTAGCATTGCCTTTTAGAATGGTGTTGCCCAAGGAGACTTGGCCGTCTCCTCCTAAAGCGACTTTATCATCTCTTCTGACGACAACAATTGTCGTTCCTCTGAATTGATCCAAAGTTAAACTCCTTAAGATGTAAGTAACTTAACATTCAGACGCTTGCGCTAATTGTATTAGCGCGAGTGTCTTCCTGGTTTTTTACGCTAAGCGCGAGATGTTTGTTACTTGACATTATACAGTGATTTTGAGCACGACACTATGCAATTGTAAGGCTTGTTCTAGATGCATTTGTCTATTCTGTGCTTGATCTTTACTGGAGAAAGGACCTATCAATACGCGGTATCGGTTATCTCTATCGCCCATTTTAAAAGTTTGAATACTTGCTTCAAATCCGGTAAGCGCCAATTCAGCCTTTAATTCTTCAGCTTGCTCTATTCTACGAAAAGAACCAGCTTGAATAAAATATGTTCCTGGGTTGGGTAACTTTGTAACAGGCTGAGCTTCTTGTTGCGCAGTCAAGGTTGGCTCATCGTCCAAAGCATGGGATTGCAAGGCAGGATTTGTGTTTGGCTTATTCAATGCGATATCTAAGGTTGAGGTGGGGGGCGCTTCCTTTTCACTCTCTTGGCTTTTTTTGTTCATGCTGGGCAGTACAGTGTAAAAATCAAATCGTGAACTATTTTTGGGTGTATCCGGCGTATTGGCCGCAAGGGTGACCTTTTTTGATTTTTTAGTTACGGCAGCTTTATTAGCTTTTGGTGGATCTTCTTGAATATCTACAATGGTATGCGGTGCGCTTTGGGTGCGATGCAATTTCCAATAAAGTAAGCCAGAAAGGGTAATGCCCACCAATAAACCAGCGACCATCCATAACCAAGCGGGTATGCTTTGATATTTCACCTGGCTTTCACTGCGACGTGACAAATGTTGGTTGCGGCGACGCTTAGCATAATCCTTTGTCATTTTTGCTCTTCCCATTTTGAATTTATACAGCGTTGCCTGCTCTTGCTCACCCCAGTCATGCACCAAAGCGTGCACTCCTGGGGATGAGCTCGCTTGGCGCCTTGTCCAAATTCAAAATGGTTTGAGCAAATGTGCTTCCCATTTTGAATTTACCCATTTCGGCGTGGCAAGTTGGCACTTGCATAAATTCAAGATATTATTCAGATAACTCAAATTGTTGTTTACTGCTGCTTATATCCCATTCTAAAACATTTCAATCGGATCCACATCCAAGGACCAGCGGACTTTTTTAGCGACTTTAGAGCTTTCGAGCAGTATTGTTGAATAGTTTAAGAGTTGGTGTAGGGGTTTTCTTTCATTGGCTTGCAGTAAAAGTTGATAGCGAAATTGTCCTTGGCGCTTCGCCATAGGTGCAGGGACGGGTCCTAATATGCTTACCTCATTGGGTAATTGCGAAAGCGCAATGCGAATTTCATTTAAGGCATGCTGGGCTAACTCAGGCTGATGGCCTTGCGCGCGAATTAAAGCCATATGAGAATAAGGGGGGAGGTGATTTTGCTTGCGTTCTGCTAAAAGGGTGTTGGCAAGTTTTTGATAATCTTGTTGCAATATGGGTTGTAGTAAAGGATGCTCAGGATGAAATGTTTGGATAATGACCTCACCTGCATCATGTACTCTCCCTGCACGCCCACCTACTTGTATCAGTAATTGTGCCATACGCTCAACACTTCTAAAATCAACGCTGAATAATCCGCCATCAGCATCCACGATAGCGACTAATCCCAAATGAGGAAAATGATGTCCCTTCGCAAGAATTTGTGTGCCAATCAACAATTGGGCTTCATTGCTTTGTGCTTTTTCTAAAAGCGTTTCAAGGCTCCCTTTCTTTTTGGTGACATCACTATCGATGCGGGCAATACTTGTTGTGGGAAAATGAGATTGCAAGAACTCTTCAATGCGTTCGGTGCCTTGTCCAACAGGATGTAGCTCTTTAGCCTGGCACTCAGGGCAATCCTCAATCATTTTACGTTGATGTGAACAATGATGGCAAACCAACAATTGTTTCTTTTGATGATAAGTTAATCTTGCATCACATCTATCACAATGTGCAAACCAGCCACAGTCATAACACATAAAAACAGGTGAAAAACCGCGGCGGTTTATAAATAACAACACTTGTTTCTTTTCTTGAAGACTTTTCTCTATGCGTGCTAATAAAGCATTTGAAAGTCCTGCCTCTAATTTGTTATGACGAACATCTAATAAAGTCGTAGTAGGTAAAGTTGTTTGCGTTGCACGTTGGGGTAAATTGAGACCTTGGTATTTGCCGATTTCAACGTTATACAAGCTTTCAAAAGAAGGCGTTGCAGAGCCCAAAATGATAGGGCAGTTTGCCATCTTCGCGCGCACAACACCCATGTCGCGTGCGGAATAGCGAAATCCTTCTTGTTGTTTGAAAGAAGCATCGTGCTCTTCATCAATCACAATAAGCCCTAGCGCCATAAAAGGTAAAAAAAGCGCGGAGCGGGTGCCAATAACAACACTCACTTGTTGCTGGCGCACTTGCAACCATAGTCCGCTGCGGGCACTGGGTGTCATTTTAGAATGAAATAATCCAACCTTGCTGCCAAAGCGTTCAACAAAACGGGTATGTGTTTGTGGTGTCAAGGAAATTTCAGGTACCAAAATTAACACTTGTTTTTGTTGTTTTAAAATAGCCTCGACCGCTTGCAAATAAACTTCTGTTTTACCACTACCAGTAATGCCTTGGAGCAAAAAGGCTGAAAATGTATTTTGTTGTGCAAGAATGGCGGTTAGCGCATCTTCTTGCGCTTTGTTTAAAACAAGGGGGGCTTTGCTTTGTTGCGTGGTTTGCAAAGGTAAATCAGTTTTTTTGGTCTTACCCAAGCGAATGGACTGTGGCACGCTGCTAAAAGCAACTTCACCGATAGGATGATGATAGTACTGTGCTGTCTTTTCTATGAAGTCACAAAGACTGGGGGGAAACAGATCTTCGGTATCGCACACTTCCGTGATTGCCTTGAGTTGTTCTAAAGGCAATTCAGAGGAATCCGCTATGCCCATCACAATACCAATGCGATGTTGACGCCCAAAAGGAACTTTAACGCGCATACCGCGTGTAATGGGCGTTTGTGTATCTTGAGGGGGAAGATAGTCGAATAAACGGCGTAGTGGCACATCTAATGCCACTCTGAATACTCTTCCCATTGTGAGTTTATGCATTGTTGTCTACGCTCCTACGCCCCAGTCATGCACTTTTTGTGCACTCCTGGGTTCTTGTTCGCTTGACGCCTCGCCTAAACTCAAAATGGTTTGAGTAGGATGATATTTCATTTGTCCTTCAAGGCAGCGAGTAAAGCAAGTCCTAAGGAGCCGGTGCTTTCTTTAGGTGCTTGTTTTTTAGGTGCAAAACTGTTTTTAGAATGAGGTTTTGCTTGGCCTTTGGGCATACCGGTGCTTGGTTGAACGGGATCATTCAAGCACATGGTAAGGCTGATACGTTTTCGCGCTATATCTACTTCAAGCACTTTAACCTTAACAATTTGTCCTGTTTTAACCACTTGTCGTGGATCTTTAACAAATTCGTGTGAAAGTGCAGAGATATGGACTAAACCATCTTGATGAACACCAATATCCACAAAAGCGCCAAAGTTGGCAACGTTGGTGACAATGCCTTCAAGAATCATGCCTGGTTGTAAATCGCTTAAAGATTCAACGCCTTCTTTAAACTGTGCAGTTTGGAAAGTAGCGCGAGGATCTCTGCCGGGCTTCTCAAGTTCTTTGATAATGTCTTTGATGGTGGGTAAACCAAATTGTTCATTTACAAAGTTTTTAGGATCTAAGCTTTTCAAAAATTCGCCATTGCCAATAATATCGCCAATCGCACGCGATGATTTGCTAATGATGCTTTCAATTACGGGGTAAGCTTCTGGATGCACACTGGAGGCATCTAAAGGATTATCACCATTCATGATGCGCAAGAAGCCAGCAGCTTGTTCAAAAGCTTTTTCGCCCAGACGTGGAACTTGTTTCAATTGTGGACGGCTTTTAAAGGGGCCGTTTTGTTCACGAAACTCAATAATATTATTGGCGATCTGCTGATTGAGGCCTGCAATATGCGTCAATAGAGGACCTGAGGCAGTGTTAACATCTACGCCGACCGCATTCACGGCGTCTTCAACAACCGCTTCCAAGGTGCGTGCAAGTTTGGTTTGGTTCACATCATGTTGATATTGGCCAACCCCAATTGATTTGGGTTCAATTTTAACCAATTCAGCAAGCGGATCTTGTATACGTCTTGCGATTGAGACCGCGCCGCGTAATGACACATCCAGATTAGGAAATTCTAAGCTTGCTAATTCAGAAGCAGAATACACAGAAGCACCCGCTTCAGAAGTAACCACTTTGGTTAATTTGATATCAGGATGTTTTTTAATTAATTCTTCAACTAATTTTTCTGTTTCTCTAGAGGCAGTACCATTACCAATGCTGACTAATTTTACTTCATATTTTAAGATTAAGAGCAGTAAGGTAGCGAGAGCTTCATCCCATTGTCTGTGAGGAACGTGAGGATAAATGGTGTGTGTATCTAACAATTTACCTGTAGAAGAAACAACGGCTGCTTTTACCCCAGTTCTTAAACCTGGATCTAAACCTAAAGTGGTGATTTGTCCTGCAGGCGCTGCCATTAACAAATCATGTAAGTTGCTCTTAAATACCTGAATCGCTTCTTCTTCTGCGCTATCTCTTAAGATACCAATTAATTCGGTTTCTAAATGAGGTTGTATTTTGACGCGCCAAGTCCATTTTACAACTTCCTGTAAGTAGGCGTCGGCAGCGCGCTTTTTATTTTCAATGCCTACATGCTTGGCAATCATAGATTGCACAACACTGATATCTGGATTTTCCAATTCTTCAGGCAGTACCAGCGCCAATTGCAGCATGCCTTCTTTACGACCTCTTAACATCGCCAAACAGCGATGGGAGGGGACTTTGCTCCAGGGTTCAATGTGATCAAAATAATCTTGGAATTTTTGCGCTTCGCTTATTTTTTCAGCAACGACTTTGCTTTGTAAATGTGATTTATCTTGTAGATAGGTTCTGATTTTGCCCAAGAGTTCGGGATCTTCAGCAAATTGTTCCATTAAAATGTAACGTGCGCCTTCTAAGGCAGCCTTGACATCAGCCACTCCCTTTTCAGCGTCAACGTAGCTTGCTGCTTGCTCTTCAGGGTTTAGTGTGGGATCTGCCATTAACGCTTCGCTTAATGGTTGCAAGCCCGCTTCAATTGCGATTTGTCCTTTGGTGCGTCTTTTTGGTTTATAGGGACGATAAAGATCTTCGAGGCGGATTTTGGTATCGGCTTGTAGGATCTCTTCTTTGAGTTCGGGTGTTAATTTATTTTGTTCTTCGATGCTCTTGAGAATGGCTGCGCGTCGGTCTTCTAATTCACGGATATAGATGAGCCTTTCCTGCAAGAGGCGCAATTGGCTATCATCCAAACCATTGGTTGCCTCTTTTCGGTAACGAGCAATAAAGGGAACCGTGGCGCCATCGTCCAAAAGCTGGACAGCTGCCTTTACTTGGCTTGGAGAAACATTCAATTCAGTAGCAATGCGCTCTTCTATCGTGAGCATACAGATGTCCTATTTTGTTAAAAATCGGGTTAGCATAAAAAAAAATGGTAGGAAGAACAACACTTATTTAACATAGCGCGTTGCTGACCATTTTTTAACCAGTTTGACGATGGTCGTTGTAATTTTCAAGAGCGCATCGGAGTTGATATTGAGTGCGGGGGTTGTGTAGACAATATCACCAAAGGGTCGACACCATATTCCTTCTTCGATAAAACTCAATTTGAACCAATTTAAGTCTTCCATAATCGGATAAGCAAGTTGAACTACCCCAATACCACCTTTGACACGTACCTCTTTAACGCCAGGGACATCTTGTAAAGGACTTAATTCATTGCGCAAAATGTTTTGCAAATCGCCAACTTGGGCTAAGACGGGTTCTTTTTCAAAAATATCTAATGATGCTAAAGCTGCACTACAGCTTAATGCATTCCCCATAAAGGTAGTGCCATGCATCAGTGCTTTTGAATAGTCTGTGTCTAAAAAAGCCTCATACACATTTTTCGTGGCAATGGTTGCTGCAAGTGCTAAGGTGCCACCCGTTAATGCTTTAGAAAGACAAATAATATCAGGTGTTATCGCAGCTTGTTCAAAAGCAAACATGGATCCTGTTCTGCCAAATCCCGTGAAAATTTCATCAACAATGACTAAAACGTCATAGCGCTGGCAGAGCTGAACAATATTGGCTAAGGTTGTGCTGTCATATACTTTCATGCCACCAGCGCCTTGCACCAAGGGTTCGAGCAAAACGCCAGCAATCAAATGATGATGTTGCATTAACCATGTTTCAAATTGAACAAGCTCTTCTTCGTTGCTAGGCAGTTTGTGTAAATGATGTTTAGGTAAAATGTCTTGAAAGGGAGGATGAATACCATCTTGGGGATCAGAAACAGACATTGTGAAAAAAGTATCACCATGATAGCCATGTTGAAAATAAATAAATCCATTTCTTGTAGGCGCTTGCTTGTTTATCCAATATTGCAATGCCATTTTCATGGCAACTTCTACAGCAACTGAACCGGATTCACTGTAAAAAACATAATCTAAATTTTCTGGCAAAAGCGCACTTAAGCGCTGTGCTAATTGCTGCGCACCTTCATGAATCAGGCCACCTAACATGACATGTGCCAAGCTTGCTGCTTGTGATTGAATAGCTTGAATAATATGTGGATGATTATAGCCATGACAGGCGGTCCACCAGGAAGCTACACCATCTATAAGCTCTCTATTATCTTTTAAAAATAAGGATGAGCCTTGTGTTCTGATGACCTCCAGCGGTGAATGAATGGTCTTCATTTGGGCGTAGGGCAGCCAAACGGTGGCATTTTGTGTCATGGTTGAGTACCATCTCCTTTTTTTGGGCTATCATAACATAATCATGTCAGGACTCTTCATCACAGCTACAGGTACGGGTATTGGTAAGACCTACCTCACACAACAATTATTAGCTTTTGACCGCCAAAACGAAGGTTACTTCACTGCTTCTAAGCCTGTCATCTCGGGTTGGCCTCATACTAATGAAGAAATTCAACATACTGATACGGGCATCATTTTAGAAGCCCAGGGGCTAGCCTTAACACCACATGAGATCAATCGGTGTTCACCATGGCGCTACTATCACCCCTTAACGCCAAGCATGGCTGCGCGTAAGGAAGGCAGGCCAATCAATGAAAAGGCCCTGATTTTGCATTGCCAACAATCTATCAAGATGGCTGAAATTGAAAGTAAATGTCATTTGATAGAAGGGGTGGGGGGTGTAATGGCACCTATCACGGATACCATGACAAATTTAACTTGGATGCAGGCCCTTAACTGCGCATGTTTGCTGGTTGCAGGTTCTTATCTTGGTACTATCAGCCACACCCTAACAGCCTTACATGTTTTAAAAAGCTATCAAATCCCCGTTTTGGGGCTGATAGTTAACGAAACCAAAGACAGCACAGTTTCTTTAGCAGAAACAATAGATTTATTTAAAGATATGGTCTCGCCAGTGCCGGTATTCTCACTTCCTTATCAGTGCGAACCTGATTTAACTATGTTATACTTTGCCGCCTTAAAGTTAACAAAAAAGGCGTTAGCTTGCGACACATTATAGCGCGACTTTATTTAGGGTATTTTACCGCTTTATTCGGTGCTGTTTTGTTTTTTTATGCCCCAAATTTGAGAAGTAGTGTAGATACTTCTTTTCTTCCCTTTTTATATCAAGCAATTCCCTCATCACTTGATGATGAAGAAATGGGCATTGTCGATCCTTTACTAAATAAACAAGCTCATCAGGTATGGGATGATGTTGTATCCAAAGGATATAGCCTTTGCTTTAATCAATCTGACAAAGATGCACGCACCATATTTGGTCAATTACAAACCAGCATTGAACAATTAATGCTTTCTGAGATGGATAAAAATAAAACATCCATTTGGATTTTTCACACCCCCTTGATACCAACGCCTTTCGTTACAAATGGTGAAATGAGCGAAGGTTTAATTGCCGGTGATATTTTAAAAAGTGTTGATAAAACACGAGTTCGCAATGCATTATCGCGTGCAAAATTAATCAGAGAATTTTTAGACAAAAAAGGCATTATCATCGTAGCCTATCAAAAAGATTTAAAAGCGAATCGTTCACAAGAACAGCTTAAGATCTATGAGAAGTTGAAGAAAAAATATCCAAAACAAATTATTGAGTTACCTCTTGAGTCTATTTTGCAAGACAAAATTGGCGCAACCTATATCGTTGAAACTGCAAAGAATGATATTTTTGAAATGACAAATCATGGTGTTCAGATAAACCAATCTCAAGATAAAGCAAATTGGGGAATTTGGTTACAGATGCGTAGCGCGAAGCGAGATGACGTTAGTGCGCGTTTATGTACTCAATTTCAGTTTTTATTTGCTAATGGATTAGAAAACGCTTTGTTAAATCAAAGCGGCGCACACGGAGTTGCACCTGAAAAAGTACTATCGCTGCTAAAAAGTTATCAAGGCAACAGCTACTACTGTACCGATTGAGAAGTAGTAAGTGTTAGTTAATAACCATAACGAGGTGCGATATGTTAGATTTTGCCAAACTGGCTGAATATAGTACAGGGCGGGCTCCTAAACTTGCAGGTATTTTGCCACCCCTTAAAACGGTTTTTTTATTGCTCTCACTCTCAGTCATTATGGCGACAGGCCTTTGGGCATGGGCTGGTTTTTGGACTGGTGTCTATGCAAGTTTGTCAGGATTTCTCCCTTTCATTGGACAAGGTCTTGCCGCAACCTTAGGCATAACTTTAGTAAATTTCTGGTTTGGTCGTGATATCAATGCTGCGATTCTCGCAACGCGTGATGCCAGAGATATCATGAAATATGCTGAATCCACATCACAAAATGAAATTGAATTAAATAAATTGGTGAATCATATTCGTCATGAAGTGAATGCTTACTTCAGGCAAAAACTTGGTGCAAATCATCGCGATATCCCTGTGCCACTATTGCTGACATATACCGACGATGCCAATTTTAAAATTGTGACGATTGAGGGCAGAAATCAAGGCACGGCGGCGCTTATTTTCTCATCAAGCGTCTTTGACACAAGCCGTATGGATCAACGCCATTTAGCTGCATTGATAGAAAAAGAATTGATTAAAATTTATCTGCGTCGCGGAGTATCAAGAACCATCATTGGCATGATGTCAGATTTATCAACCACTTTGCAGAGTTTTAATGCATCGCCTTTATTTGTTTATAAAATGCTTGGCTTATTAGCTTCACCGCTAAACTTTTTTACTTTAATCGAAAGATCGATTAACCGTAGTTATGAATATGAAGCATCAAGCCATGTTGTTGCTTGTGGAAGAGGTGTTGATCTTGTTGGTGCGATGGACAGAAAAGTTAATCGTAATCAACGCAATTTCCCCATGAAAGCAACTTTAAACGACAACCTTGACTTCAACAAGAGAGACCCCTATCAAGGCCGTGGCCCTGTTAAATGGATTGCAGATTGGATTGATCGTTATGAATATGCAAACGCTGATAAATCAGGACTTCGTATCGTCGCCTTGGGTGATATTTTGGTGAACTACACATTATTTTTCGTGAATGAGTTATGGAATAAATTACCACGCTCAACCAATGAAAAAAGCCATGTACTTAAAAATATCAAGGCAAATATCAATGGTGTTGAAATCTCTATGGATTCCAAGGATGCAACAGAAGAGACATGGTCTTTGTTTGATCAACAAAATAGAGAGAAAAATAGACCGCTTTACGATCAAGTTGTTAACAGTATCGCTGCAGAAAGAGCCGCTCAGCTAGAACGAGCAAGGGTCAAAGCAAAGGAAGAATGGATCCCATATATTAATAATCGTTTCCAAGCGTATGCACCCATTTCACCTGAGGGTAATGGCATAAATATACTTGCAGCTGGCGCAGAAACTGTGGCTCAAGCACCTATCCATATCCCAGCGCAAAACCAAGATCAAGCCGCCCAACCTATCTTACATGCTCGTGGTTTACATGCGCGCGGCCAAGCGGCAAGACCCGTTGTAGCTTCCACACATGGCATGTCGCTTAGAGCAAGAAGATAATTGATTGAAAAACTCCTTCTTATAGTATAAGAAGGAGTTTGCTCTCTTTTTTAAAAAACAGTTAAAGGACTAAACATGTTTGACCTACCCTATGGCACGTGGGATTCGCCTATCAGCGCTGAGTTAGCATCCTCTGCAATCGTTTCCTTTCAAGATGTGGTGTTAGCGGATGAGGGTCTTTATTGGAGCGAAATGCGTCCCCTTGATGGTGGACGCTACGTCATCATGAAGTATGCACAAGGTAAAATAGAAGAGGTGCTACCTTCAGGCTTTAATGCAAGAACCCGTGTGCATGAGTATGGTGGGGCTGCTTTCACCGTCGATAAGGGTGAAATCTATTTTTGCAATTATCAAGATCAACGTTTATATCATTTCAAAGCACATCAAGCACCGCAGCCGCTTACCGAAGAAGGACTTCGTTTTGCGGATATGCAACCAACGCGCTATGGCATTGTTGCTGTTGCTGAATCTCACTTGCAAAATGATAAAGAACCCAAGAATTTTCTAGCACTGATAAACACACAAACAGGCAAGATAACCGAGTTAGCCTCAGGCTTTGACTTTTATTCTTCACCAGCCGTGAGTGCAGATAATAAAAAAATTGCTTGGCTATGTTGGAATCATCCCAATATGCCCTGGGATAATACGCAACTATGGGTTGCAGACTTAGATGAAACGGGCTTAAAGAATAAACGGCAAATTGATAGCCAAACAACAGCACAGTCTTTTTTCCAGCCACAATGGGGCCCGCATAACGAGCTGTTCGTTGTCAGTGATAAATCTAATTGGTGGAATCTATATCAAGTTCAGGATGATACCCTAAAAAGGATCTTTGAAGTTGATAGCGAAATCGGTCAACCTTTATGGAATTTTGGTGCTTCCACCTGGGGCTTTTATAAAGAAGGACTTGTTTGTAGTTTCTTTAAAGATGGTCAAAATCGAATATTTACTTTTGATGGCACCTTAAAAGAAATGCCAATGCCCTTTCGTAATTTTTCACAATTACGGGTTAAGGGAAATCAGATAGCTTTTATAGGTGGCGCTGCTGATAAACCAAGCGCCATTGCATTATGGGATAACGGGAAATTAACCATTGCTAAAGAGAATATGGTCTCACCAGAATCTGCCTATTTAAGCGTGCCTGAACATATTAGTTTCCAAAGTGGTGATCGTATTGCACATGCCTATTTTTATGCGCCAAAAAATAAAACCGTGCAAGGCCCCAAAGGCGAATTACCACCGTTAATTGTGCGAAGCCATGGGGGCCCCACAGCGAATTGTGGTTCCAATTTAAATCTTGATATTCAATATTGGACAAGTCGTGGTTTTGCTTTTGTCGACGTCAACTATGCGGGCTCAACAGGTTATGGTCGTGCATATCGCCACAGCTTAAATCGGAACTGGGGTCTGTATGATGTGGAAGATTGCGTGAATGCGGCACAATTTTTAGCTAGCAAAGGTTTGGTCAATAAAAATAAATTGGCAATTACTGGCGGCAGTGCTGGTGGGTATACAACATTGGCGGCTCTTGTTTTTAGCGATACTTTTCACGTGGGCGCGAGTCACTATGGCGTGAGTGAATTAGCCGCGCTGGTTCATGATACACATAAATTTGAAGCCCGTTATCTGGATACTTTAATTGGCCCTTATCCTCAAGAAGCAGCACTCTACAAAGAGCGTTCTCCTTTATATCATATTGATAAATTAAATAGCCCCGTTATTTTCTTTCAAGGTGATGAAGATAAAATCGTATTGCCAAATCAAGCGCAAATGATGTATGAAGCCCTCAAACAAAAAGGCATTTTAAGTGAGTATTGGTTATTTGAAGGCGAACAACATGGATTTAGAAAGGCCAAAAACAGAATCACGGCACTTGAAAAGCAAAGAGAATTCTTCTTGAAAGCATTTGCGAAGCAATAAGTGAGGCCGAGTCTTTAAAGAATGATGCTACTGCATTTTATGTTTTCGCAGAATTTCTTTTGTAGCCGCTTCATAGGTATGATCAAGGAGTTGGTGCTCCAGCCCATTTGGGCTGGTGGTGGCATCAGCAACCAAAGTTCCTTGCATAAGTGCTTTACGACCTGCAATGAAAAGCAAGGTGGCATCCGCGCAGGGGCGTGTGTCAGCAATTAAACCGATGCTTTTTTCAAGAGAGCTTGCATTGGGGTTATGCCCCAGTGACCACGGTGCATTGCAGGGAATTAAACTGTTTCTTTGACAAATACTCTCAAGTGAGCGGTGTTCATTATCAGGGCCAGCATATTGAGTGAGGGTATGGTTGCCAGCCACTTGCTCTATAAAGCTTGCTAAAAAATCCGGATGAATATGATTGCTATGGAGGTTTAAAGAAACAAGCGAGTGATTATGCTTTAGTATTGAACCAAATATATTACCCTCTTGTGCATCTGTTAAAGGGATCTGACACTGGCATAAACTGAGAGTTTTGACTTTTTGATTTTTATATAACAAATGGGCAATGAATTCCATCCCTTCCTTAATAGGATTGCCATCTAAAACAAGCGTTTCTAAATACTGATGCTCAAAAAGACTTGTCGCTAAACATCCGATGCCTTGCGCGCTAAATCCACAATCACGTAAATGTAAATGCACTAATGCAAAATGTGGCAAATGCTGGCTGAGTAGTTCTGCGCCTGCATCGAGCAGTGGATTTTGACTTAAACTT
This sequence comes from Uncultured Candidatus Berkiella sp., assembly GCA_964496435.1. GTDB lineage: Bacteria > Pseudomonadota > Gammaproteobacteria > Berkiellales > Berkiellaceae > Berkiella. Next base: position 59,614 of record CAZBZP010000006.1, on the reverse strand, counting down.
AGAGCCTGCACAGGGTTTATACGATTGCTAAAAATGCTAAGTAGTGTAGCCAGGCCCTGCGCTGTTAATTGATTATTATCAAGCCGGACTTCAATTAAGCGAGGTGCTAAAAAAATAGATTCTAGTAGGGGTATACACTGATCCGTGAGCTGGGTATTACTGAGATCAAGAATTATATCCTTATCATTTTCAAGCGCAATTTTACTTTGAAAAGTGCTCATAACTTCAGCGCATTGATCTGGTCCTACATGCTGCCCATAAAAATCAATTTCTAGCATACTTGAACCCTAAAGTGTATCTATACAAATTGAGTTTGATTTTAACACGCAATGTTCGTGCATGCTATTTATATGAGATTTATCCGACGAACTTTGCAAAATAGGAGAATGAAACACGCCCCCTATAAAGAGGTGCGTGTATAGTCTAGGTTATCTTAATCCAAACATCGCACGAGCGACATTTCCTTGACGTTCGGCAATAAATGCAACTTTTTCTGCGCCAACAATATCATTTGCTGCACAGAATTGTTCATAAGCAAATAATCGACTACGCGCTTTCTCCGTCATTTCTACTTTGAACTTACCCAAGGTAGTTGTTTCTGCTGGTTTGGTATCATGTTGTTTGTTAACCAAGGTCATTTGGGGTTGTGTATTACCACCATCAACGCTGGTCATTTTCCACAATGCAGTGAAAATCTCTTCATCGGTCGCTTGTTGGGTTTTTACAAGTGGAACATTACCCATCCTGAATGCAGTTAAGCGTCGATTACTTAATGAATAAGTATAATCTAGACCTGTATCAGGATCAGTTAAAGTAAATACTTTTAAAGGCGGAAAATCTTGCGCTAAGTCAGGATTTTTTTTGAGATCATCAGCCACTTTTTTTACATGCTCGCCAGGTAATTTTGCACCAGGCGCTGCCTTTGGATCAGGATCGGGCGCACCTTGAGAAAAGCATGGCGAAATAGTTTGATGCAACCATAATAATTCTTTTGGATTTCTTTGCATCATCTGTGGTGGATTTTGGATTGGACCTGCAAGCATGATTTTTACCCCTAAAATATTTTAATTTTTAATAATTTATATTTAGGAAAATACCATAGCGAACAATAAAAGCGATTTCATTTATGATAAAGCTGTTGAAAATAACGATAAACGGTTATTTCTATAAAAATAAATATACTGAAATCATCGTATAAAAGTTTAAGTTATAAGAGATGACCGATGAGCGGTCATCTTTGCGTGATGAGTGGATTTTATCTACGACATTGTAAATGAAATTGTTCGCATGCTTTTTGATAAACTTCCTCTTTTTTAGCTGGCGTGTCTTTTGAGGTCGTTTTATTCTCTTCTAGAAAAGCTCTAAATTGTAGTAATAAACCCACTGGTTGGCATGCTTTATTCGAATTATGCGTTGGGGTGGGGTAGGCAAGCCCATCGCTCATGCTGGTCATTTTCCATACCGAATCTAAGATTTCATCGAAGCTGGCATGAACGGTGTTGATGACCTGTGAGCCTGATTTTTTAGCAATATAAAGTTTGCGGTTGTTTAAAGAGTAGGATATCTCTTCATCATTTTCTTGATCATGAATACTAAAAATTTCAATGGCTGGAAAATCCAACATTGATTGACGTCCCTCTTTTACTTCATTTGCTAAAGCATCAAGATTGGGCGTTTTTATTTCGCCAGGCTTAGGTTTAGACAAGGTCGTTGAAATGGTTTGGTGAATAAAGCGAATCTCTTGGGGAGAGCGAATGGTTGGACCTCTTTGCATAGTGTCACCCTTTAGTTGTATGTAAACCAATATTAATAATATTAAGCATTCTAACATTCTAAAGTGGAAATATCTTGGCTGCAGGGAGCCCTTCATCGGATTGTTTTAGCAGCAATTAAATAGATAGTGTTCTAACGTTCTAGAGAAAAAGGCTATCTATCATTAGAATGTGATAGAAATCCTTCCTTTGAAATAGTAGAGCCAAGTTATGACCACTTTAGCGACATGGGCAGCACAAGCATATTCTCTTGCAGAGCAAGCTGGCGAAAAAATTATGCATTACTATGCACAAGGCTCTGTTGCAACCGAATATAAAAGTGATAAATCCCCGTTGACTGAAGCAGATAAGGCCTCTCATGCACTTATTCAACAGGGCTTGAGTCAATTGTCTTTAGGCGAAGAAGGCGTTGCGCCTATTATGTCGGAGGAAGGTGAGCAAGTACCTTTTTTAGAACGCCAGCATTGGCAGCGTTATTGGTGCGTTGATCCTTTGGATGGCACCCGCGAATTTTTGGCACATAATGATGAGTTCGCCATCAATATTGCCTTAATTGAAAATCATCAACCTGTTATTGGGATCATCTACGTGCCGCCTAAGCGCCTTGGCTATATGGCTTGGCGTGGTGGTGGAGCATACCTCATACAAGATCAAAATAAGCAGCGTATTGTTACCCAAGCCATGAATAAAACAACGCGCGTCATCGTGAGTCGTCATTGCAGCCCCATGACATTACAACCTTGGTTAGTGAATTTAGGCAAAACCAGCATTGAGAACCAAGGTAGTGCTTGGAAGTTTGGGCGATTGGCAGCAGGCGAGGCCGATGTTGTGATGCGCCTCTCTCCCACCAGTGAATGGGATAATGCAGCCGGCCATTGCATCGTTGAAGAAGCAGGCGGCGCTGTTTTCACCATGAACGGGGATCCCCTTGAATATAATCGAAGTGGCAGTACAGAGCAGAGTCTTTTTGTTGCCATTGGGGATAAGTCAATTAACTGGTCTAAGCTCTTGCATCGACGCTAAAAACGCTGCGAAAAAAACAAATAAAAATGGCTTATTCATGAAATTAGTATGCCCATATTGCCCGCATATGTGTAAGCCAATCGCCCTTTTTGATGCAGGTTAAGGCTGTGCAGATCAAAGGGCATCCTGTGGATAACTCTGTGGATTAATTGTTCTAAAATGCCTGCCGAGGGTGGGCTATAATTTTTCTGCTAGTTGGTCAAGCTTGTAATAATTATAAAATATTCTTTAAATTCAATTGATTACAAAAATCAAGTCTCTGTGGTTAAAAAAAAAATTAATTTTAAAAATTTGGTTTTTTAACTAAAGCACCTGTGTACAACTTCCTGCCCAAGGTAATTTTACCTACGCAATAGCCCGTTTTTGTTATATGTTCTTAATAGATGCCTATCCATTACAAGGACGTGCGAGATGATAATCGATTATGTTGTTATTGGGGCTTATTTTGCTTTGATTATCTTTGTTGGAGTATGGGTAAGTCGCTCCGTGAAAAGCCTCGATGATTTCTCAACCGGTAATCGAGGCTATAGTTCAGCTTTTGTTTTTGCCACATTATCAGCATCTTTTATTGGTGGTGGTTTCACCATGGGACTGGCTGAGAAGGCTTTTAGCATGGGGTTGGTTTATGTTATTGCCCTGTGGGGATTTTCTGCAAAGGAAATCTTAGTTGCAACAGTCATTGCACCCAAAATGACGCCTTTTAAAAATGCGATTTCAGTGGGTGATATTATGGGGCAACTTTACGGTAAAAAATCAAAAATTTTAACAGGCTTAGCATCTGGGCTTGTTTGTGCTGGTATTGCAGGTGCGCAATTTGCAGCATTTGGCTATGTGTTAAATGTGCTTACGGGTATCGATGCAACTTACGGTATTCTGGTTGGTACACTCATTGTTATTATCTATGCTGCTTGGGGTGGCATGAAATCTGTTGTTGCCAATGATGTTATTCATTTTTGTGTGCTCATCGTAGCGCTTCCCTTGGTGCTCTATTTTGGATTACAAAAAGCAGGTGGCATTGAAAATGTCTTTAAGACGGTGCCAAGCGATCATGTTTCCTTGTTTGGTTCCTTGTCTTTGATAACTGTGTTGGGTTTATTTTTGAACTTTTTCTTTGGTGAAACCTTAGTGCCACCTTATGTACAACGTTTGTTAATTGGCAAAAATTTCAAAGAAACGGCAAAGGGTACCTTGTGGAGTGGTTTGTTATCGATACCCTTTTTCTTATTAGTGGGCATCATTGGTTTAAGTGCTTTAACCATGGATCCTTCACTTGATCCTAATTTAGCCTTGCCCTATGTCATCACGCATGTGATGCCGGTGGGCTTAAAAGGGCTTGCAATCGCAGGCATGATGGCCGTGGTGATGTCTTCAGCCGATTCCTTTTTAAATGCAGCAGCGATTTCAATTAGTCATGATGTGATGAAACCACTGGCTAAGAAAGAAAGCTTTACCCCCAAAGTAGAACTTTTTTGGTCTAGAGTCGTGACAGTTATCATTGGTGCGATGGGCGCTTTATTCGCCATTTCGACCAAAAGTGCCTTAGACATTTTATTAGTGGCATACAATTTCTGGACCCCTTTTATCCTGGTGCCACTCGTTGCAGGTATATTAGGTTATAGGGCTTCAGCCAATGCTTTTTGGATAGGTTGCATAGCGGGGATCACAGCAACTTGCTTTTGGTTAGCGCTGATGGGCGAAACCACTTTTAATGGTGCTTTGATTGGTATAATTATTAATCTGCTCACCTTTGTGATGGTGCATTGGTTTGAGCAAAGAGCCGTGTTGCCAGAAAGCGCTTAAAGAAGCGCTTTCTTTATGTGCTCTAGAACATGCTAGAGAAAAACATATCATACAGCTGCAAGAAAATTTCAATTGCAATTAAGATGATGATGTATAGCTCTAGTCGATGACTGTGGTGTTGTTGCAAAACTTCTAAGGAAATTTGGGCAGTACTTGAGATAAGCCCGATTTTTCGTTCTAAGCTGCTTTGTCTATCTAAAATTTCGAGATCTTCAACCAATTGGGCATGCAGCGGTTCTAGTTCAGCATGTTCCCATAACAAGAGTGGCTTTTCGGTAACCTCAATTTTGCCTACCATTTCTTGTATCATCAAAATGCTGGCGCCAATATGTTTTAACAGATCAATAGAGCGATGCCCTAGTTTGCCCTTTTCTTTCAAGCTTTTGGCGATAGGTTCAATTTTATCAAATAAACTACCGATGCGATTCTCATGGTATTCCAAGATAACACTCTTAGAGAGCGCTGAAGCAATGATTTCTACATGTTCTTTGGTAAATTTTTTAATCGATACTTTGCTTTGAATCACGCCCTCAGGCTGATCAGGTTGCACCATCACCGTAAATTGCTCGGTTTCAGGGGTGCTGAGTAGTTGGGTTGCAAATCGTTGGCAACGTGTAATCAGCTCTACTGTCATTGCAGTTGTTGCATTAAAAAAGACAATCGCCCCATAGGGGTAAATCATAGCGATACTTTTGTCAGAAAGCTTGGTAAGCACCGCTTCTTTGCGGGCAATGGCACGGTTTGTGAGTCCCCGCAGATTAATTTCATTACCAATGAGTACGGCATTGACCTCACAGGGGCCTTGGCTGATTAAACTGAGTGCTAATTCTTCAGGTAAGGAAACTAAATAATCTAAAGGGGCAATTTCGTCGGCGTGCATATTCGTTGTTTATCTTTAAAAATCAGCCTTCATTTTATCCTGAAATCTTATATCAGGCTATGAATGATTATTAAGATGGGTAGAAATCATGTTTGAGGGATAGAAGGTAGGAATTTTCCGACGAACGGTAAGAATTTATAGTTAAATGGCTAAATTTTATCTTGCGCAAAGGAGCATGCATGGGTATAGTAGCAATAAGTGATTCAGATAACGTAATTTGATTTTCACTGACATGATAAGTTTCTTTACTAAAGCGCTTTTACCTTCACCTCTCGGGTAAAAGCGCTTTTCCTTTTCTAATTTATACTTTTCCAAACTATACTGTTACTACATTCTTATTCATACGGATAGCCTTCATGAAAAAGCTGCTTGCCCTTATATTTTTATGCAGTAGTGCCTGTGCCGTTTGGGCCGATGAGGAGCAATCCATTTCACAAACCCTCAAAGAGCAGCAAAAAAGTACCGAGGAATTAAAACAAGAGATCCAAAAGAAGCGTCAAGAAGTGGGTCCTTTGTATGATAAAGAAACCTTAGTTATATGGGATAATATAGAAGCTGTATTAGAAGCTAAATCACAGTGTTTTAAAAAAGATGAAGATATTGAAATGCATTTGTGCATTCATGAATCGACTAAGAAATTAGCTGAGGAAGGTAATTTTGCAGCGCAAGATTCTATCGCAAATACTTATTTAGCCAAACCCCAAGAAAATTATGCCATGGCCTTAAGCTGGTTCAAGAAAGTTTTAGAAAATCCAAAAACACCTGCGCAATATAAAGAATATATTCTCGAAGATGCCAAAAAACTAGAAGCTGTATTAAAGGTAAATGAGCAATCTTCCAAAGAAGAAAAACCTCTCTCACAGAATCTAAAAGATGACATTGCCTATATTGATAATGAGCGTGAAAACATTGGCAAAGAAATTAAAAAAGCAGAGCGTACACGTGATAGAGAACATTTAGAAATGCTCACGGAATTAGAAGTGGTATTTAATTCCCAAAAACCCTGTTTTGATTTAAAAGAAGAATTTGATATTCAAATATGTATGATGCGCCAAATTAAACAATTGGCGGATAAAAACAATTTCTTTGCCCAACACCAACTGGGCAACATCTATGAGAACAGCATTGAAAATAAGGCCATGGCCATAAAGTGGTACAATGCCGCTTTAAAAAATCCTAAAACACCCAAAACGTATAAGCCCCAAATTGAAAAGGATTTAGACAGAGTTAAATCCAAAACCAATGCAAATGGATAGGCATACTCAAAAGCAATAAGAATAGATGTGGCATACCGTGGGATGCTTGGGTAGGCGCTGTAGCCTGTTATGAATCGAGATACTTAAGCTCAGATAACCATTTTTTATAGTGACCTAGCATTATACTCCTACCAAAGGACAGTAGCGCTTAACCCTCCATTCTATTTAATAATAGAGTCATTAACCTTAGAAAAAAGTTGTACTTCCAAGGAATTCTTAATGGCTGCTAAATCAGAAAATTCCCAAGAAAAACCCCAGTCCCGCTGGTCGCAATTCAAAAATTGGATGAGCGATCTTGTAGTGCCATTTAATCCCACAATGAAAAACCAAAATACGGCACAAGCAAAGCCAGCAACGGTTGCACCTGCAGAATCCGTAGGAAAAAATGAAAAGAAACTTCAGCAATTTTACGAAAAGCATGAGGTGCGCGCTGTTCGTCCTGAGGACCAGCAAATTCTCGATGAGAAAAAGGGTAATCGTAGCGCGGAGTTTATGGTGAAAGCGACTACATTAACGGGTGACTTTCATAGTAAGTTCTGGGATAAAGTAGCAAACAGTGACTCGATACGTAAATCAATAGATGCATCCGCCGTTAAATACCTTGAAGAGTTGCGTATAGATTTAAAAACAAATAAGGAAGGTGCTCTACCTTCAGGACAGGATATTAGAGAAAAATTACAAAACTACTTTATTGCGAACATGGACGATAAAGAACTTTCAAAAATACAAAAAGACTATAAAAAGGCAACATCAATCCAAAATGATGGGCTTAAGTTGCTGGCCAAGAGCATTTTTGGTGCAAAGGCTGGGAAAGCGGTTGATGCATTTCAGAACAATGCAAGATTGCCGAGGCTGGGAGATATAAATCCCAAGGACATTGATAAAAGAGACATAGCAATGCAACTTGCAGAAAAGCTTTGGGCCGCAAGACGCGCTCCTGAAAATGAAGAGAAAGCAGCTAAAAATGCGGATGCAACGTTGGCAACGCTCCCGCAACAGCCAAATCCCGCTACAGCCTCTCCAGTGGCAAAAGTGCCATTGCCTGCAGGAGCGTCGCCAAGTTCAGTGCCTACACAATGGACTGCAGCCAAACCTACGGATCTCAAAAAAACAAGCGAACATGATGGGGTATTTGATCATGTTCGCCCTCTCACGCCTCATCGTCAATCAATCGGTGCTTCTTCCTCAGGCACCACACTTCGCGGTTCTGTCAAAGCCGCAGCCCCTGATCTGCCCCCCCCTGGCCCTGTTGCACATAAACCAGGGAAATAAGGACTGTTTTGAAGTTTGTTTGTCACCTGTATATTGTATAATCATCTATTATATTGAGAGTGATATTATCAATCCAAAGGGAGCATTGCCTCAGATGATGTTTAATTTTATCTTAGCTGCATTAGCAGCCTTGATTGTAGGCCTTCCCATTATCTGGATGAAGTCCAATGCCACTAAAACCATAGGTTCATTGGTTGCCCTGGGTGTAGGTGCCATGGTGTTTGGGTTATCAAATATTTATGTCTATCCTGAGTATCGGGCTTGGCAATTTGAATATGAGATTAAAAAACAACCCTTGTTCGGCCTTATTAGCCAAAACTATCCTGCTGAATTTCAAGCATATCTGCAACAGGTAAAATCAAGTTTAGAAACAGATGAAGATCCTAGCAAAATAGCGCAATACACATCAGAAATGGTTAATAATATTTTTTATAAAAGTTTAGCGCATGCGCCTGATGAATATGTCTCATTATATTTAAAATCAACAATAGATTTATACCATTATCTTAACAGCCAAGATCCCAAAGCGGTGCTGAAACTTGAAAATGGTGATACGGCAAATGATTATGATTTAAACAAATTATATGAAAATAAGGACTTTCAAAATCGCTTAAGTCACTTATTAGATAGTAAGCGTTTTGTGATTGAATCATCAATTAAAACACCAGTGACACCACCCACAGCGACAGTGGCAGATCCCTTGTTAAAAGGCGTGATGGTAGGGCTTGATGAAAAATATGGCGAGAAAGTAGTGAAAGAAGTTTTCACGCATTCTAAAGAGGTTGCTGCCAATGTGGGCGCCCAAGTTATCATTGAGTTCTATGTCAACATCTTAGGTAGCGGTAAAGAGAATGCAGGTCAGATAATGCGTTTTATTGCTAATTTAAAAGATGAGCCGCAACAAAAAGAAGAAAAAACAGCTAAGAATAATTAAGCGCCGGAATTTACTTTTAAGGGTGGACTATATGCAGTAACTGATAGGCCCGCCTGTGCCAAGCGCTACGGCGTGGCATATGTTGTTCTAAGGTTTCACGTTGCGAAACTAACACCAACAAATGGTGGCCAGAGCTGGAATCGAACCAGCGACACAAGGATTTTCAATCCTTTGCTCTACCGACTGAGCTATCTGGCCATAAGCGAGAGGGGGTAATTAAACTGTAAGTTAGAGTAACTGTCAAGCTACTATTAATATATAATTAACTTACTAAGTAAATTGCTTAAGTAACCGGTTTATATCCCGCGGGGGTTTCAGCTGTTCCCTCAAAGAAGAACTTCTGCATTTCATTTTCTATAAACACACGTGATTTGGGATCAAGCACATTTAATCGGTTCTCATTGATGAGCAGCGTTTGGTGCTTTAACCACATCTGCCATGCTTCCAAACTAATAGATTCAAATATACGTTGTCCTAGAGGGCCAGGATAGGGCACATGCATGAGTCCTGGAGCTTCTTTGTGGAGTTTTTGGCAGTAGACAGTGCGTTGTTGGGTCATCGGTGGGCTCTCATCTTTTGGCTAATCATATCATATTCCAACAGTTTATTAATTGGCGCTGGCAGGCCGATGGTGGAACGTTTTTTGGGATTAACCCATTTTAAGTCAGTCGTTCTTATATCGTTATTGTTCAGCAGCACTAAAAAGGGTTTTAGTATTAAATGAAAGTGCGTAAAACTATGTTTCAGCGCTGGCACTTCTGCTAAGGCGATGTTCCCTAACTTGTTTCTTTTAAGAAACAGTCTTAATGCTTGCTCGCTTTCAAACTCGGGTAAACTCCATAAACCGCCCCATATGCCACTGGCAGGACGCTCATAGAGTAAAATTTCCTGCTTGGCATTAATGGCGCACAGAAAATAAGTTTCTTTGGTGGGGAGCGCTTTTGCCCTTTTGCGCTTGGGAAATTGACTTTGGGTATTATTTTTAAAAGCAGCACATCTTGATTGTAAAGGGCAGATATCACATTGAGGCTTTGTTCTTGTACAAAGGGTAGCGCCGATATCCATGATTGCTTGCGTGTAATCAGCAACTTGTTTAGTGGGCGTATAATGCACCGCTAATGCCCATAAAGCGTTTTCAACATCCTTTTGACCTAATGGCCCTGGCACACAATGAAAGCGGCTTAGCACGCGTTTCACATTACCATCGCAAATGGTTGCTTTACGATCAAAAGCTTGGGCAATAATAGCGCCGGCGGTTGAAAGGCCAATACCGGGTAAGGCAACAAGCGCATCAATGTTGTCAGGGAATAGGCCGGCATGCTCGTTCATAATAATTTGAGCGGCTTTATGTAAGTTGCGCCCCCGGGCATAGTAACCAAGCCCAGCCCAATGATGGAGTACCTTCTCTGTTGATGCTTTGGCCAAGCAAGACACTTCTGGAAAAGAACGCATAAATTTTTCAAAGTAGGGAATAACCGTTGCCACTTGGGTTTGTTGCAGCATAATTTCTGAAATCCAAACACGATAAGGGCTGAGAGCTTTTTTCCAGGGCAAATCATGCCGGCCATGTTGTGCATACCAGCCCAGTATTTTTTTTTGGAACCAAGTTTTTTGGGGGGGGGCAAGAGTCATTATTTTAATGCGCCTTCTGCGTGAGCGAAGCGAACAATGGTCCCTCTTTCGTAAAGAGGGACAGCGAAGCTAGGGAGATTTAGTTATTCCTTTTTCTTTTTCTTCAACAGTTTATTTAATCCCTTATTAATCTTATCCTCAATTTTTTGCTGTATCTGTTGTTCTGGGTTAAGTGCTTGACCTTCCTGCGTGGTCGCATTATCAGTTCCTAGAATCTTGCCGATATTTTTTTCGACTTGTTTATTCAGCTGCTTTTTCACTTCTTGTTCTAAGCCTTTTTTCAAATACAAGTCAACATCGGGTTCAACTTTAGGATGTTCTAGGGGACCTTTAATGCGGATAGCCAAGGGCAAATCATTAGGTCTTTCTTTGCCATCACTATATTTTTTCCAAGCTTGCATTTTATATTCAATTGTTTTGCTGCCAAGATAAATACTGCCTTCACCCTTAGCTGTAAAATCTGAGCTGACAATAGCCAAATCATTGTTATCAATGGTTTGATCGTGAATATTTAATGTAGCTGATAAATCACCAAAGGCGGTGCGCTTAGTATCTTCGGTGGGTTGTTTATTGTTAGACACCAGGCTTTGGGCAAGGCTTAAATAATATCTAACATCCAGGCCGTCAATAACGCCATTTTTAATATTAACCTTTACAATGCCATTGGTCTCATTGGTTTGTGCTAAGTTAAAATTGATGTTAGCAACACCCATCAGACGCTTTTCATTTTTTAGCGTTTCCAGCATCGGTTGGATTTGAATGTTTATTAAATCGCCCAGCAACATGGTCGGCGCACTCGGATTTTTTAAATCTTTGCTTACTTGTGCATTAAGTGTGCCTTGAAATAAATTAGCCGTCAGGGGGGAAAGCTTAAGCACATTGCCCGTCTTTTTCACAATCGCTTTGACATTGTTCAGCTCAATGTTGCTCACTTTTAGTTTATCAATAGTCACTTCACCACTTAAAGCCCGACCTGAAGCACTGCTTTTTGCACTTGCGCTCGATGAGGATGACATGGATGTTTTAACAACAGCGGCTTTAGTTGCTTGCGGTGCAGATGTTTTGCTGTTTAATTTATTCAAATCCAGCATTTTTGTACTCAGGGTAAAGGTGATGGGGGCGCTTTCATCTGCGGGGATGCTTGCCTTACCATCAATAACCTGTGAGTCCAAGTTAAGATGAATATCGTTTATATTAAGTGTTTTATTCGCTTTAAGATCAAGGCGCATTGTTGCGTTTAGGTTTTTCCAAGGAATTTGATTTTGGTTAAGCTCGGCGTTTGAACGGATATCAAATTGCGCGCTGATTGTGTCTGCTAGTGTTGCTTGACCATCAAAAGCAATATGACCTTTTACATCAGGCGCTTTGTTTTTGCTGCTGTTTTGTTGAACATCAAATTGTCCTTTAAGTAAAAAGACGAGCTGTTCACCTTGTTCACCTTTGAGCTCAAGGGCGCTTAACTGAATTGTTTGTCCTTGTGATTTATCATCATATGAAATAGCGCTATCCGTAATTTCAAAGTGCGCCATTTTAAAATTTAATTTTTGCTTACTTTTGCTTGGTTTTGAGGCTTTATCTTCGGGCAGCGCAGTTTTTTCTTGAGAAACATCTTTGTTAATACGTTTTTGCTTTACTTGATTTTGTGCTACTTCCCAGTTGGATTTACCATCTGTGTTTTTTTGTAAATTGATCTCTAAACCTTTGAGGGTTAAGGTCTCTACAATAAATTGCTTTTGTAATAATTCACGCAATGGCATTTTAAAATCCAAGGTTTCAACCTTAATAAAATTGCCAGCGCCAAAGCTTGAAGCTTGTGGCATGCTTACGTCATGCACAGTTATACCAAGCCAAGGGAAATACTTCATTTCAATGTTGCCCTTAATTTCTAAGGGTAATCCCGATTTTTCTGTAATAAAGTGGCTTACTTCCTCTTTGAAATCATTGGGATCAAAATATAAGAATGCTGCAATAGGTATGATGATGGCAATGCTGAGCAGTGTGACTACACACCATGTAAATAGGCGAATAATTTTATTTGTGGGATTAGCCATAGCGTGCCTCTGGTGCTGATTGAGTGGAGCGGGTGATGGGAATCGAACCCACGCTGTTAGCTTGGGAAGCTAAAGTACTACCATTGTACGACACCCGCCTAAAAATTTGTTGATCATTATGACAAATTGAATTCCAAGGTGCTAGGCTAAAATGTTAGTATTCAGTGCTTATTTCTATAGGCAAAACGAATAGTATTTAGTCAAATGACAATAATTGATAAACCACCCCGCCCCATTCGTAGTTTTGTATTGCGTCAGGGCAGAAGTTCAAAATCACAACAACAAGCGCGCACTTTACATTGGCCAAGCTATGGCTTGGCGGTTGAGGGAAAGACCCCATTAACATGGGAAAAGGTTTTTGCGCGTCAAGCACCAAGGATTTTAGAAATTGGCTTTGGCATGGGCGATTCTCTCATTACCCTAGCCAAAGAAAATCCTGAATGGGACTTTATTGGCATTGAAGTGCATCCCCCAGGTGTGGGTCGTTGTTTAGTGCAGGCCCAATTACATGGCTTAAAGAATCTTAAAATTTTTGCCGAGGATGCCATCAGTGTATTAGAGAATAGTATTCCTGATGCGAGTTTGGATAGAGTGCTGTTATATTTCCCTGATCCCTGGCCAAAAACCAAGCACCATAAGCGCCGCATTGTGCAAAGCAACTTTGTGCATTTAGTCGCACAAAAATTAAAACCTAAGGGATGTTTTCATTTAGCAACAGATTGGCAAGATTATGCTGATCATATGTTAGCTGTTTTAGAGGCATGTCCCGTCTTTGAAAATGCCTTTGGTAAGGGAAATGTTGCCCCAACCCAGTATATGCGTCCCAACACGAAGTTTGAAATGCGTGGTAAAAAGCTGGGGCATGGCATTTGGGATCTTGTTTATACAAAAAGTTAGTTTAGCTGCCGTTACTCTTGTAGGGGCGGACTTCATGTCCGCCCCTACGCAGAATCTGCCAGCAAGCATAAAGCAAGCTCCTCTCCTATACTTATATTATTAGTTCTTGAATCAACCGCATATTGATATTCGTGAGGCATCATCGTGTTTGGCGTCCCAGGATTAACGCCGGATATTTTTTTGGTATTGGGGATCATTACCATAACCGTGATCCTCTTTGTCACTGAAATAGTGAGAGTCGATGTTGTCGCCTGTCTTGTCTTGGTTTTATTAGGTTTAACCAAGCTTGTTCCTAGCAATCAATTATTTTCTGGTTTTTCAAGCGATGCCGTTATTGCGCTCATTGGTGTGATGATCATGTGTGCGGGTTTAGAGCGCAGCGGTGTTGTTGCAAAAATTGCACACTATGTCATGCGTTTAGGCGGCAGTAATGAAAATCGCATCCGTTTATTGTTAATGAGCATTGGTGGTTTTTTTGCAGGATTTTTAAGAAGTGTTGGGACAGTTGCTTTATTGTTGCCTGTGGTCATGCGAATACGTCATGCAACAGGTCTTGAAAAAGCCCGCCTGCTCATTCCCTTGAGTTTTTGTGCCATCTTAGGTAGCACTTTGACCATGCTTGGCACAGGGCCATTGATTTTATTAAACAGCTTATTAATTAACTCAGGGGGGTTAACGGATAAGCTTGGTCATGATGCTCCCATGCTGGGTTTGTTTAGCGTTTTCCCGATTGGATTAATTTTGCTTCTCTTTGGTATTCTTTATTTCAGCTTATTTGCAAATTGGCTATTACCCAAAGCCGTGCCGATTGCGAGTGCTAAGAGCGGTAGCCCGGCGTATTTTAAAAAAATATACGGGATTGGGGCTGATTTTTGTGAATGTCGTGTGCCTTCAACCAGCTCCCTTGCCAATAACACCTTACGCCAGTGGGAAAGCTTGTTGCCACCAGATATTGCCATTATTGGTGTGAAACTGGGGAACAATATCCATATTCCTCCCTTGAGAAAAACCGAGCTTAAAGAAGGTACGGTGATTGCGATGTTGGGGCCACGGGATGAGATCCATGAATTTGCCAAAAAGTATGGCTTGAGAGTGTCTCCTTACATGACAGCTTTTGCAGAACGTTTAAATCCCACACATTCTGGTTTGTGTGAAGCTGTTGTACCACCAAGTTCGCAGTTAATAGGAACCAATTTGCGCGATCTGCATATGCGGCATCACTATGGTATTCAAGTCCTGGCTGTGCACCGTGGCGACAAAGTGCGACGTGGTAAAAAGGAAATTAGTGATTTAACCTTGCGTTCCGGTGATACGCTTGGCATGTATTGCGAATGGGGTGCTTTATTTTCTTTGCAAAAAAACCCTGATTTTGTGGTCGTTACCTCAGACTATCCCAGACAAAAGATGCATACAGAGAAAATGTGGTTTGCCGTATTTTTCTTTGCCTTAGCCATTGGCTTAATTGTGTTTGCAGGCTTGTCAGTTGCGATTGGTTTGCTAGTTGGTGCAGTGTGCATGATATTTTCCGGGGTGATAAGCATTGATGATGCTTATGAATCGGTTAGCTGGAAAACAGTTTTTTTACTTGCAGGACTTATGCCCTTAGGTATAGCGGTGCAATCCAGTGGCACTTCTGATTGGGCAGCGCTTTATATTTTGGATGTGTTCTCTGGCTACTCGGAGTGGGTGCTGCTATTTATGCTCGGCGTGCTCGCTTCAATTTGTAGTTTAGTGTTGTCTAATGTAGGCGCTACTATCGTATTAGTCCCCTTGGCGGTTCATCTGGCCCAAGCAATTGGTGCAGATCCACGTGCCTTCGCCTTAATGGTTGCTGTGGCGACCTCAAATTCTTTTGTGCTTCCCACTCACCAAGCCAATGCGCTTATCAGTTTGCCTGGTCAATATAAGATTTCTGATTTTATAAGAGCAGGTGGTTTGATGTCGCTTATCTACCTCGTGATTGTCATGGTCATGATACATTGGATGTTCAAATAGGCTTATTTTTCAGTAAAAAATCCCATTTAACATGATGCCTTTGCGGTATTGAAAACTTTCAGATGAGCTGTTATCTCCTTAAGATGAATGTCCTTAGGATAATAAAGAGTCTCGTGTAGCATTTTAAGATGGGATGTTGAGGAATATAACCATGCTAGACACAGACTTAGCGTTAAATGAAAAGACTAAAAATGAAATAATGACGTTTTTCAAAAATAACCAGGAACTTGTAAAATTAAAAAGATACACAAGCCCTTTAAATTTACCCTTTGATGTTATTCGCTCTGCGCACCATCTTTTTAAAGTCACTTCCTTAGAAAGGCCAATTGATAGTCGTGAAGGCAAAATGAAACTTGCCGAATGTATTGATTCACCTGCGTCTTGTATAGTAAAGGTAAGAAAGGGGCAAACAAAAGATGCTCTTGCAACAGCAAGAAATGAAGCGCTTTGCTCAAAAGAATATAGAGTTAACTATTTACTGGGCTATCAAGAAATAGTCCAAGCACAAAAAGAACAATTCAAATCTTATATGTTTCTGAAAAAACTAAAAGCAGTTACTTTGTTTGACTTTGAAAGAGAAGCAAAACATTTACCTAAAACATCAAGACTGCGCATGGCTTTGTCATTGCTAAATGAATTAAAAACACTGAGCAATAAAGGCATTAACCATAATGATATTAATATGAGCAATATACTAGTGGACGAATACTTAAATGTATATTTGATTGATTTTGGTGAATCAAGGAGGCATAAGCCAAACTACTTAACATATGGTTTTGACTTTGAGGCAATACATGAGATCATCGTAGAAGATTTGGAATTGTTAAATGGTACTAATTTACAAGAAGCATTTGATGCTAAGCTAGAAGAAGTTGGAAACGATGATCTAGGATATAATTATATTGCTATTGACGATCTAATAGAACAAGTAAAGTATCATATGCTGGGTATAAAACGCACCAACGAACCGGTGATTGAAAATGAAGCATTTGATATGGGCTTAACCGAAAATCCAAACAAAAAACACAAAATATCATTGAATGTGTAATAATGAATTTCTAAATAAAGCCTCATGATTAATTCTCATTAGTTTTGCTGGGAAGACTTTATGTTCTCCCAATCTATAAAATGATCAACCACAGAGAGTAAATTATCAGGCACGATGGGTTTTAGCACATAACCCACAAATCCGCGATAATCTCCACCCAACTTTAAGGTGTAACCTGTGAATGCAATAATTGGCACTTCAGGGTAATGAGCGAGAATCATTCTATTCAAATCAAGCCCATCCATGTCAGGAAGATTAAGATCTTGAATGACTAAATCGGGTTGATGTTTATCCAAGAGTTCAAGCGTGGACTCACCATCAAATGATTCAATAAACTCGAAATTTCTTCCCAAGCTTAGGATAACAAACTCTCTCACCATTTGATCATCATCAACAACAAGAATAAGTGGCTTTCTCATGATTTATCTTCCCTTTTTAATTGAACCTCTGTAGGAGGCTTTGATTGCATGCTGGCATTTTTTAAGCTAACAATAAGGTTGTCAATTTCCGCATAGGTGATAGAAGATGGCTTTGAATGTTGTAAAGGCTCTAGTATAAGCTCAAGTTTTCGAAGTATTTCATGTTCTGTGACATAACCAAATGAACCAGATGATCCAGCCAATTTATGTGCCATAAAATGTAAGCGCTTCCAATCCTCTATGGAAATATATTGCACCCGCATTTGGAGCCATTCCTCAATTAACTCATTACGCATTTTAGGAAATAAACTCGCATATCTATTATAAAGCGCATCTATATCACTATTTGCAACAGGCGCTTGTGGGGCCTTGGCGAGATCTAAATGAATGTGATGATGTTTGTCCCACAGCTCTCTAATATGAGTGCTCAGGGCCATAGGATCAAATGGTTTTGAAATTACACCAATAACATCCATTTTGTTATATTCTTCTAGTTGTGATGGCTGTACACGCGCAGTTGAAAATATGACAGGTATTTTATTGATATTTTCCATCTCTTTTAATTTTTTTAAAGTTTCAATGCCACTTAAACCAGGCATCATCACATCAAGTACTATGAGTTGTGGATTAATTTCGGTTACTTTATCTAATGCCTCACATCCCGAGCTACAAGTGCTAACTTGGAATTTACCTAGTTTCTCAAGCGTGCGAGTTGCTATCATTCGAATAGCATCATCATCTTCAACTAACATAATGTGACTTAATATTTCCATGTTTAGCCCTCCTGAATGTTTGGTTGAATCATCTGTTTTATAGTATTGATGATGGTTGCTTCAGATGTGCAAGATTTAACAAAAGTAGTAGCTACTTTAGCGCTTATACTTTCAGGTGCTTCATTTGCTGACAAGACGATAACGGGTACTTTGTTGTCATCATCAAGGTAATTTATTATTTCAAAGCCATTGCCATCTGGAAGGCTAAGGTCAAGTAATATTAAGTCAACCTTATTTTTTCCTAACACTTCTTTGGCTTTTCTAATAGAAGTGGCAGAAATAACGTTAGCAACATTTTGTAAGCTTCGACCAATAATATTGACCAAACCTTCATCATCTTCAACATACAATATGTTTGGTTTTGAGTTTGGCGAGGCTATTTTGTTGATAGCGCTTATCAACTTATTAGCATCGACTGGCTTGCTCAGCCAATCAATTAAACCTAATGAATTACCATATACTTTTTCTTGTTCTATCGCTTTAATAGACACAATAATGATGGGCAGATTATGAAAGTTGGGATTTGTGCGCAATTGAATAACAAGATCTATACCATTTTGATCTGGTAGTATTAAATCGAGTATTATCCCCTCATAATGGTTTGTATTTAAACTGTTCAATGCTTGGCTAACTGAGGTGGCAACATCCGAATCAAGTCCCAATTTGCCTATTATTTTTTGTAAATAGACAGCAACTTCATAATCATCTTCACAAATGAGTAATTTTCCTCTTTGACCAACAGCCATATCCATTTTTTCTTTTGAATCCCTCGTTTGCTTTGTATAAATAGGTAAGTCAAAATAGAAAGTCGTTCCTTGGTTTGGACTGCTTTCAAAAGAAATTTTACCACCCATTTTTTCAATGAGTTGTCTGCAAATATATAATCCTAACCCAGTTCCTTCACTTTGTTTTTGATTAGGTATATGGATTTGATAGAATTTTGAAAAAAGAGAACCTTGATTTTCTTTAGATATCCCGGCGCCATAATCTTTAACGGACACGCGAATCATATTGTTTTTGTTTGAGGTGTAAATATCAATGTTCTGGTTTGGGTTGGAAAATTTAGCTGCGTTTGAGAGTAAATTTGTCATCACTTGAATAAAACGATCGCGGTCAACTAAAACTTGAACATCAATAAGTGGTTCAACAATGTTAAAGTTGACATGGTACTTATCACTATAGGGTTTGTTTAACTCAATTGAATTCTTGATAAGTGAACCAATACTTTCTGGCTTCAAATCAAAACGTAATTTGTTTGATTCGATTTTATCTATATCTAAAATGTCGTTTATTAAAAAAATAAGTCTTTCAGAATTCGCATAGGCTATTTCAAGGAAATTTTTCATTTCTGCTGTTAAGGGCCCTTCAGTCTCAGACAGTAGAAGTCCGATTGATCCCCTAATTGAAGTCAGCGGCGTTCTTAATTCATGGCTGACAGTAGAAACAAATTCATCCTTAATCCGTTCAACTTCCTTTTTATGTGTAATGTCGGATACAAAACCACTCATTCTAATGGGTTTTTGCTTTTTATCCCAAATAGCTTGGCCATTTGCATGATGCCACATATAATTGCCATTTTTATGTTGGATACGATATTCAATCTCGAAAGGATCATGATTGTGTAAATGGTTTTCAAATGCTTTGCTAACATTTTTTCTATCATCAGGATGTAAACGCTTTTGAAACTCTATTAAAGATGGTGTCCATTCATCAGGCTTGTAGCCTAATAACTCTGTAAATCGCGAAGAATAAAATACATGTTCTGAATTGGGATCCCAGTCCCATAAGGCATCACTGGTGCTGCGCACGGCAAGATTTAATCTGGCTTCTCTTTCTCTTATTTTTTTTCTAGAAGATGCAAGCATAAATGCATAAGCAACAATAAGCGCATTTGTGCACAAAAATGATGTTATAAGAAAATAGAAAAAGGTATCTGCTGTTTGATTACTTTCTTGTGTCCTTACACTTAGCAAATTATATTCTTCTTGTTTCATCGCATTGATGCTGTTAATCATCCCGTTTTGCATCTGAAAGTCTGTTTTTGATGTACTGTCAGCGAGTAAACCCTCAATTTCTGTCACATGTTGTTGCTGTCTGGGATTGTCTTTGGTCTCTTGCTTGAGTTCTTTAACCTGAGATTTGATGACATTTGCAGTGAGGGATTTATTAGAACTATCTTGTATATTTTCGTATTGTGAAAGTTTATAAACATGTGTTTCTAGTTTGTTAAGGCTAATAAGAACCTGATAGGTATGTAATACCCATTCATGGGTAGAAGATGTTTTATGAATGTAAAAACTAAAAAATACAATCTGTAAAAACAGTAATGTAAAAATAAGCACAAGACTGTATTTTTCTTTAATATTGTGCACCATCGCAAACCTTTTTTGTGAGACTCACGAGGTATAATATTAGACAAAATGTGTAGCTGTTGAGTTATTAATACTGTATAAGGTGCAGGTTTTCTTACAACTTTTTGATGAGATAACAGCCTGTTGTTCCGTTGCGGTGGTTTTGGCGCTCAAATTCAACGGTGAATCCCAGTTTTTGATACCATTGAAAAGCAGGCCAATCTTTTAGCGTAAAAACAGTCATTGATTTACAGCCCTTTTCTTTTGCCCAGGCTTGTGCTTGTTCAACAAGACGTTTGCCATATCCAAGTCCACGGTATTTTTCATCGACCCATAAACCACCGATTTCTGCTGGGCCAAAGTTATCAAAACCGGATATTGCTGCTATAACATGATGATCTTCATCATACACAACGTAGAAATAACCGCCTGTGCCGGCTAAGTCACGTTTGGCAGCATAATCATTTATGCCTTGATGAATAATACCGTAAAAATCTTCTGTAGGGTCTTCAATGTGAACAACAGGGTGCATGTCCATAGCAATATTTCTCATTCAATATTAAAGATTTAAAATTAGCATTCCCATTTAGGAAAAACTCTTAATATAAGCTGCTTTTCTACTATCAAATCACGCAAGGATTGCAAATCTTCAGGTGAATTAAAAGCTCTAAAGGGAAGCCATAAAAAACGGGTAAAGGTATTAGGCAATACAAAGCCATTCTGTGCTTCTAATATATATTTGATTTGATCCCAGGTCATATTCCCTTGCCTTAATCCTTTGCCAGACCAGACGATACCATTACGAGATATCTCAATAATGATAGGTTTAGAGATAATCAGGGATTTCATCATGCGCCTGTAAAGTAACCATTCATTAAAGGGACGACGGCCAAACAACCATAATGCACAAACCAAAAGGGCCAACCAATCTTGAGGCGTTAATGTGAGGACTACCAGCTTTAGGACAAACAGGGTGAATAAGATAGCCATGCCGATATTGATAAAACCAACTGCAAACATCAATAAGGGTTTTTTTTCTACATACAATGAACTTGCTTTGGCAAGCTCTTTGGCATTTGGTTGATATTCTATCTTAATGTTCATGTCGTCTCACTTGGCAAAAATAAGGCAACAACCTCATTCAAAAATTGATAGCCCAGCTCGGTGGTACATATTCTTTCTTCAAAGGGCATTAGCCAACCCTTATTATAGGCTATGAGTAGCTTATCTTGAATATGAGAGAGTGTTAAGCCTGTACGCTCTGAAAAAAGGGAAGTTAAAACCCCATCCTTCAAACGCAAGACATTCAGCATAAATTCAAAGGCCAGTTGTTCTTGGGCAATAGTTGACTGTGTTTGTATAAAGCCTTGAGATGTATCCATATATTGCTTTGGGTGGCGATAATGCGCTAAGCGATTTATTTGCTTAGTTGCTTGTGAAGTAATTTTGCCATGCGCACCTGCGCCAATCGCAAGATAATCACCAAACTCCCAATAGTTTAAATTATGTTGGCAAACTTGGTTTTTAGAATAAGCAGAAACTTCATATTGTATAAATCCAGCTTGCTGCAACAAAGCTTGTCCCTTTTCTTGCAGTAACAATATATCTTCTTCTTGCGGTAAAGGCGGCGGGTGTAGCCAAAAGTGCGTATTGGGCTCTAAAGTCAATTCATACCAGGAAAGATGAGAAGAACCGACGTTGATGGCTTTTTCTAGATCAGCCAAACCTTCTTGTGGTGTTTGCTCTGGCAAACCAAACATCAAATCAACATTAAAATTGCTAAAGCCTGCTCGCTTGGCATAATCAATCGCGGTATATGCTTCATCAGCACCATGTATGCGACCCAGTAATTTGAGATGTTTGTCATTAAAACTTTGTATGCCAAGAGATAATCTGTTGATACCAATTTCTCGATATTCTTTAAAACGTTGCATCTCTGCTGTGCCAGGATTGGCTTCAAGTGTGATTTCAGCATCATAAATGAGCGCGCAACGTGCACGGATCCCTTTTAATAGCCTATCTAATGCTTCACTTGAAAATAAGCTGGGTGTGCCGCCTCCCATAAAGATACTGATAATACGCCTTCCCCATATAGCGTGTAACTGTTGCTCCAAGTTCAAAAGTAGACAGTCAATGTAATCCTGTTCTGGCAACGTGTTTTGTAAGGTATGGCTATTAAAATCACAATAAGGGCATTTTTTAACGCACCAAGGAAAGTGAATATATAGTGATAAAGGAATGGATGGAGATAATGTCATAATTGCTTTACATTTATCAGTGTTTGAAATTGTTCATAAAATTGCATTAAGGCTTTGGCTCGATGGCTGAGTTTATTTTTTTCTATTGGGTTAAGCTCGGCAGCAGAGCATTGTTGTTGCTCAAGATAAAAAATAGGATCATAGCCAAAACCACCTTGACCTTGTGGTGCTGTTAAAATGCGACCATCCCAACGACCTTGGCAAATAAGAGGTGCAGGATCGAGACTGTGGCGTACAAAAGCTAAAACGCAATAAAAATGTGCTTGCCGTTGGGCTTTCTCAATATGCTGCATTTCAGCTAGCAATTTGTTGATATTATCTTGAGAGTTGCCATGAGTCCCGGCGTAGCGTGCAGAGTAAATACCAGGTTGTCCGTCAAGCGCATCAACCACTAATCCAGAATCATCTGCCAGGGCAGGACACCCAGATTGTTTTGCGGCATGTCTTGCTTTAATCAGGGCGTTCTCAATAAAGCTTAAACCCGTTTCTTCTATGGAAGTAACCTTAAACTCGGCTTGTGAAACGAGGGTAATAGGCAAGTCCTTAAAGAATAATTGTATTTCTTTTAATTTCCCTTCATTTTCTGTCGCTAAGACTATTTTCATGCTTATATCTTATTTTGTGTGCGTTGCTAAAAAGGTGTTAATGGCCTTGGCGACAGGAAGGGGCGAATCTAAATGAATATGATGCTGTCCGGGAAGCTCATAAAGATGAATATTTTTGACGGCTTCATATCGTTTGCTAATAATTTCTTGCCCAAATGGATATCCTTGATCAGGTTTTATCAAACAAACTGGCGCAGTAATATCTTTAAGATATGCTAACACTTGTTCTTCAGTGAATAACTGTGCCAATGGCATAAGTAACCTTGGATCGGTGCGCCAACTCCAATGACCATCAGATAATTGCATGAGGCCGCGTTTCACCAAAATTTTGGCTGATTCAGGATGCATATGATTGGCACTTAATCGCGCATTTAGGGCATCATCAAAGCTTGCATAACGTGGTGATTTTTTATTGGGTTTAGATATTAAATCAGTCATAAATGCACGAAATTGCTGTGGTGCTAATTCAGCAGGTTTAGTCAATGGGCCTAAAGCATCTATCATCACTGTCCATAGAAGACGTTCTCTAATTGTACCAGCAATAATGCCATTGATGCAGGCACCTAATGAGTGTCCAAGTAAGGCAAACTTATCCCAGCCAAGTTCATTGGCAACTAAAATGGTGGTAATTGCTAAATCGAGCATGTGCAAAGTGGCACTTTTAGAAGGATGATCAGAGAAGCCATGTCCTGGCAAATCCAGTGCCACAATATGGCACTGAGGCAACAAGGGCGCGATGTTATCAAAACTGGCGGCATTGTCTAACCAACCATGCAAGGCAAGGGTTGGGATCCCGCCATGGTCATTCCACACCTTTGCGGCAATATTCTTGCCTCTAACGGGAATTTTAATTTCGTTAATCACGAGAAATATCCTTCGTTGCTATGTCTTGTATCCAATCAGGCAGTTGCCTTGGTGATTTGATAACAAATAATTTAGAGCGACTGTGTTGACCTTTTTCCAAAATAACTTTTGTTTTAGGTACCTTAAATTCAGTTGCTAGCCACTCAATTAAAAAGAGATTTGCTTGGTTTTCTAAGGCTTGGGCTGTTATTTGTATTTTAAGTTGTGATTGGTAAGGTCCTATCACTTTTGTTTTTTTGGCATTAGGCTGAACAAGAATAGATAACCATAAATCGTTATCTTGCCATCGTACAGCCTTAGAATTAGCGCAGTCCAAATTGAAAACCAGTATGCGTTAGAGGATCCCCAACAAGGATTTTTAATAACTGCAAAACAATCATCACAGGTATGGGGGTAATATCAAAACCACCAATAGGTGGGATCATTCTTCGCATGGGGCGCATTAAGGGCTCAGTAAGTCTATACAAAATGGGCGCAACAGGTGATTGTGATAGTGGTGCAACCCAACTTAAAATTACGCTTAGTAAAATAGAGTAAAAAAACAGATTAATAGTCAAATTAACAATTTCGCCCAGTGACCAAATAAGTATACCCGCAGGGTTGGGAAACTTATGTAAACTGATAAACATCACCAGTGATACTTTAAGCGAGGTCAGGGCAATAATGACAAGCAGCGTCGCAAAGTCGATTCCCCAAAAACCGGGTACAATTCTACGCAGTGGCACCACAACGGGGCTTGTTGCTTTTACGATAAATTGCGTGAATGGGTTGTAGTAGTCTACACGCAGATATTGCAAAACAAATCTGAGTAATAAGATAAAAATATAGATATCAAAAATACTGTGTACTAAGAATGCGCTTGCATTCTGAACTGGTCCCATAATTTCTTCCCGTTTTGAATTTACCTGTCCGGCGAAGCCTTTGAGGCGTAGACGGATTGCAGGATTAATCGAATTGCTGGCTTAGTTCTTTGCCACGTTCGGTGGCATTAATCAGGGTTTTTAATATTAAGTCCTCTAGTTTACCATCTTTTAGCACTTTTATCCCGGCCTCGGTTGTGCCGCCTGGTGAGCTAACTTTAGCGCGTAATGAGGCAACATCTTCATCAGGAGCAGCATGCATTGCCATGGCTGCACTGCCAAGGGCCGTTTGTAAAGCGAGCTTACTTGCAATTTCCGGTGCTAAGCCCAGTGATATTGCACCTTTTAATAATGCTTCCATTATATAAAAGAAATAAGCGGGGCCAGAACCAGAGAGGGCGGTTACCACATCCATCAAGCTTTCTTCATTAAGCCACACTGTTTCACCAACGGTATTTAGTAAATTATCAGCTTGTTGTTTTCCTAAAAGAGATACTTGCTCGCTCGCATATAATCCGGTGATGCCTTGGCCTAATAATGCTGGTGTATTGGGCATAGCACGTACAACTTGGCAGTCATTTTGTTGTAACCAGCGTTTAATTTGCGAAGTTGTTATCCCCGCTGCGATTGAAATGACCAAAGTCTTTGCTGGGTTATAACTTGGGGCAATGTGCTCAAGTAGCGCTTTCATTTGTTGAGGTTTGACTGCTAACACCAAGATATCAACTAAAGAGACTATCTCATTAGGCTCTGTTGTTGTATTAATACCCCACTTTTGTGCTAAAACTTGGCATGTTTGTGGACTTTGATCGGCCACCACAATGTTATCGGGTGTTATGTTCTTTTTGAGTAAGCCGCCAATTAAACAGCTGCCCATGTTGCCACCACCCACGAAACCAATTTTGCCAAAATTAATCATTCATTTTCCTTAAGCGCATTCAAATTCCACAGTTACCTAATGTTTCCCTACAATTTTTTATGTTGAGCGTTGTCCAAATAATGCAGTTCCCAGCCTCACTATAGTTGCACCTTCTGCTATCGCAGCTTCAAGATCAGCACTCATGCCCATCGATAGGGTATCAAGCGCCTCATCGTTTAAATGATTCAACAAATTCTTAAGCAGATTAAAGTATTTGCGTTGTTCTTCAAAGTTTTCACTATAAGGGGGCAACGTCATCAACCCTCTTAGGCGTAATGAAGCAAATTGTTTAATGGCAGATACCAAGGCAGGTATTTCTTCGGGGCTTGCACCTGCACGATTAGGATTATCATCTAACTTGACTTGAATACAGATATTTAAGGGGCCTAGGGATGCTGGACGGTGTGCTGCCAATAACTTGGCTTCCTTAAGGCGGCTGAGTGTATGGACCCAACTGAAATTTTGAGCAATTAATGCTGCCTTTTTGGATTGTATGGGCCCTATAAAATGCCAGATTAACTGTTTATGTGCTAATGCCGATATTTTAGGAAGCGCTTCTTGTAGGTAGTTTTCACCAAAATCATGCTGCCCTGCATCAAAAAGGGCTTCAATTAAGGAAACAGGCTGAGTTTTCGTGACTGCAAGTAAAGCAACGCTCTGGGGCGCTCTTTGGTAAGCGACCTCATGGGCACGAATACGTTGAAGAACAGACTGTAAGTTGCTAACAACATCAATCATAACTGAATCAAGACCTTCTCATAGCTATATGGAAGGATTGTTACACAAAGTGATGGGGCGGTGAAGGATGGATATCACAGAATTATTAACCTTTAGTGTGCAAAATAATGCATCAGATTTACATTTGTCAGCGGGTTTACCACCGATGATTCGTGTAGATGGTGATATCAGGCGGGTCAATGTGCCAGCACTTGATCATAAATCGGTTCATGCACTGATTTATGACATCATGAGTGATAAACATCGTCGAGACTATGAAGAATTCTTAGAAACAGACTTTGCTTTTGAGGTGCCTGGTTTAGCACGCTTTCGTGTTAATGCTTTTAACCAAAACCGTGGTGCCGGTGCTGTACTTAGAACCATTCCTTCTAAAGTCTTAACATTTGAAGAGCTGGGTTTACCTAAAATATTTGCAGATATTTCAGAGTATCCCCGTGGCATTGTTTTAGTCACAGGCCCAACCGGCTCAGGTAAAAGTACCACATTGGCTTCAATGATAGATTATGTGAATAATCAACGTTATTCACACATTTTAACTATTGAAGATCCCATAGAATTTTTACATCAAAGCAAAAAATCTCTGGTGAATCAACGTGAAGTTCACACTAACACTCACGGTTTTAATGAAGCGTTGAGATCGGCCTTACGTGAAGATCCCGATGTTATCCTCGTGGGGGAAATGAGAGACATAGAAACTATCCGCTTAGCGCTCACTGCGGCAGAAACAGGTCACTTGGTCTTTGCAACCTTGCATACTTCCTCTGCTGCCAAAACTATCGACCGTATCGTGGATGTATTCCCTGCTGGTGAAAAAGAAATGGTTCGTTCGATGCTGTCTGAATCATTACGCGCAGTCATATCCCAGGCTTTGCTAAAGAAAGTGGGGGGAGGACGTTTAGCAGCACATGAAATCATGATTTGTAATCCTGCTATTCGTAACCTTATTCGAGAAAATAAAGTTGCTCAAATGTATTCCAGTATCCAAACAGGGCAAGCCGCTGGCATGCAAACCTTAGATCAATGCTTAAAAGGCTTAGTCGACTCTGGCAAAATTACGCGACTTGATGCCAGAGAAAAGGCAGTAAATAAAGATATGTTTATTTAATAAAAAATGAGTTAACAAAATGGAAATGCGCCCCCTTTTTGAAAAGATGATTCAAAATGAAGCATCTGATTTATTCTTAACGGTCGGCATGCCACCTTGCATACGTGTGCATGGAGATATTGTTGCTTTAACGCAGGCAAATTGTAGTGAAGAAGAAGTCAATAAGGCGATTGAAGGCCTCATGACAGAATCACAATTAAAGGAATATCTTGCTAATAATGAATGTAATTTTGCCATTGATATTAAGGAAATGGGACGTTTTCGTGTAAGTGCGTTTGTGCAACGAAATTATAAGGGTTGTGTCGTTCGCCATATTCAATCAAAAATTCCCACCATTGATGAGTTGAATTTGCCGGCTGTTGTTAAAGCCTTATCTATGTTAAAAAAGGGCTTGGTTATCGTTGTGGGCGCTACCGGTATGGGTAAAACAACAACGATAGCTTCGATGTTGGATTGTCATAATAGACTATCAAGCGGTCATATTTTAACGATTGAAGATCCTATTGAATACCTTCATACGCATAGAAAATCGATTATTACCCAAAGAGAAGTAGGGATTGATACCGCTTCCTTTGGCATCGCCTTAAAAAATGCAATGAGACAAGCGCCAGATGAGATTTTAGTGGGTGAAATAAGAGATGTTGATACCATGCGACATGCTTTATCTTTTGCAGAGACAGGACATTTGTGTTTGGCCACACTTCATGCCAGCAATACAACACAAGCACTAGAGCGTATAACGCACTTTTATCCTGAAGAAGTGCGCGATCAATTATGGCTTGATTTATCTTTAAATCTACGCGCCATTATGGCCCAACGTTTAATAAGAAGAACCGATGGCCAAGGCAGAGCGGTTGCCATGGAAATTATGATTAATACACCTATTATTGGAGAGTGTATTCGAAAAGGTGAAATTCAAGGTGTAAGAGAGTATATCATGCGCAAAGATGGTTTAGGCATGCAAACCATGGATCAGGCATTATTTGAACTCTATGAACAAGGCACAATAACTGCAGATGATGCTTTACAACATGCGGATTCTGCCAATAATATGAGAATTTTAATGAAGCTTAAAACACAGTCTTTAGCCCAAGCGCAAATTGAAATGCCCCAGTCGGATAACAGCAGACTAGATTTAAATGATAATGATTTAAGACTGAGATAGACAAAGAAATCACGACAGTTATTGAAAAATAAAAGATACTTTTAAACATTGCCAACAATTTATGAAATCAATATACTCTTGACTTTATTTTAAAAAGTGAGAGAAATGATGAGAACTATTAATACAGATGAAGCAATGCATGTCACAGGCGCAGGCAATTTAAAAATAACCCAAATTATTTCTACAGACGGTGTTACAGATGCTTGCTTGGCTATTTTGATTCCGTCAGTTCGTGCAGCTGTTGCAGCAAACCTAAGTCGAGATGAAATGATTAATCAAATCATGGGTGGTTGTACTGAAGCGGAGTTAGATTTACTTGATGACAGGTTAGATGAAACCTTACCTGTACAAATAGAAATCATCTAATAAGTGAATTAGATATTTCCTTGAAAATTTCACGAAACCCAAAGACTGGTTAATGATCCCAATCAGATCTTTGGGTTTTATGCTAGCTGTTAGGTGGCAAGGAGAGTGTAAATCACCCTATCCCTTTGTCTCCACTACCACCATATTCTCAACCTAAAAATGCAATTTGCCGTCCTTCACGATGGGCACCTGTTTTACATAAGCTTTGCTTAAATCCTTTTGGCATTATACTATAATGCCTTAAGAATAATTTAAATGACTTATAATGAATAGCTTTAAGCATCCGTCTTTGAACTTTAGCGCAGACTTAAAAAATCTTACCCAAGGTTTATTGGCTAAGTTAGGTTGTAATTATTTTCAATATCTCAAAGTATTTAAGGATGGCAGTTACTCTTTTGTGACAAATCAACCTGATTGGTCATGTTTTGCCTTAGAGTATCTTAATAGGACTGATAAACCCGCCGTATACTCTCATATTGATGCAACCACTTTAGATAAAGACACTTATATATTTTTATGGGAACCCAATTTACCCAAAGAGCCAGTCAGTTTGGCACGTCAATTTAACATTGCTCATGGTATGACTTTTGTTGAGCGGCATCCTGACTTTTACTACATGATTGGTTTTGGGGCACCAAGCGAACATCATCGGGCTATTGATAATTATTTTAATTCTTTGTCTGAAATGAAGTGTTTCATCCAAGAATTTAAGGACAATCATAAACAGTTAATCTCTAACATAGACAAGTGTCGTATAGTTGTGCCAAAGAATAGACAGGATGCGAATCTCGATAAAATGCTATACCCAAAAAACTCGAGTCACGCTTCAAACTGCCAGAGGCATTTAACTGCGCAAGAACTGATGTGTATCCAGGGTTTGGCTAAGGGCAAAACCTATAAGGAAATTGCGCAATCAATGGCTGTTTCGCCTCGCACAGTTGAAACCTATCTAAACCGTGTTCGCTTACGATATAACCTACGCTATAAACGCGAATTAATTAAACTATTAAATACCTTGTAAGTATTTTCTACGGACATACCTTCTCATTACAGACAACTATCATGGCCTTTTAAGTGAGATCATGATGAAACTAAGCCATCAAGAACGAGAAAAACGCTTCGTTTATAATAATTTTTTAGATTACTTCTCGCTAACACTAGAGGCAAAAAATCATTTAGGGTGCCGGTTGGCATTGCCTAAGGCGAGCTTTCCATTGTTTAACGCAATTTTACTTACGGATATTGATTCAAAGAACAGTGTAAACGTTATCCAAGCTATCAAATCGCATTATCAAGAAAACAACAGAAAATGCTGTTGGTGGGTAACTGATTTTGCTCAGCCACAAGACCTAAAAGAGATATTAATCAAAGAAGGCTTTGAGCGACAAAATGCCTTTTCAGGCATGATTTTTGATCTCAGTCAAAAGATAGTCATACCTAGCGCACTTGAGAATATAGAGATCAAGACAATCGAATCAGCGCAGGAATTGAGTGCATGGATAAAGCCCTTAGAAATTGTTTTTGGCATTGACGAAGAATCAGGGCAATACTGCGAGCATATGTTGAAGCATTACCTGAATGATAAACGCTTTAAGCACTATTATATAGAACAAAATGCACAGATGGTGGCAACAGCTTCCCTGTTCATTGAAAATGGAGTGAGCGGATTTTATAATATGGCCGTTTTGCCAGACTATCGTGGCCAAAAATTGGCAACGGCATTAAAATGGTTTCGTTTAAAAGTAAGTCAAGACTTAGGTGCAAAATTTGCCATTTTGCAATCCTCTTCACAAGGACAAAAATTAGACAAAAGTATTGGGTTTAAGCCGGTGTTAGATTTTGTACCCTATATTTTTGGATAAATGTAAACGGCATGGCTATTTAATGATTTTTTGCCGGCCGTGCTAAGACCAAGACATTGCCGGCAATGACTAAAAACACACCAATAAAGTCCGTATAGGCCCAGGTAAAAGATTCAAAGAAAGTGGACACGATTAAGGCAACAATAGGAAAGAATAGGGTTGCATAAATCGCCTTTTCAGGGCCAACACGTTTCACTAAGCCAAGATAAGTTAAGAACCCAATGACTGAACCGGGTATAGCCAGATATAAAAGCGAAATTACATAAGATAAAGAGCTGTCAAAGGCAAAGGAAATATGCCTAAAGAGACAGAACACATTGAGCAGGACTAATCCATATACCATGCCATAAAAGGTGCTGGAAATCAGTGGAATGCTCATTTTTGAGCAAATGGCAGAAACTTGGCTGGCCCAGGCAAAGCAATAGGCACCCATCAACGCTAAGACAAGCCCAACAAAGGTACTATCGGTGAAGCTGAAAGATTCAAGTTCTGGCCAAAAAATGCAACTTAAGCCAAATAAGCCGACCAGCGCTCCTGCTAACATCGATAACTTTACGGGTTTTCTAAAAAAAACAACATTATTAATCATGATCATAATGACGCTGACAGGGAGAATAATAGACATCAAGCCAGAAGGTAAATAATGCGCAGCGTTATAAAAGAAGAAAAAATTAATTGAGAAAAATAAGGCACCTAATAAGGCCATCATGCCATGCTGTTTTAGGCTAAAGCGGAATCTGTCCCCTTTTAGCAACATCATAATGAATAAAATAAAGGCGGCAATGCCAAAACGATAAATGAGCGATATCTCAATAGGCACTATACCCACTTGGTTTTTAATCGCAAACCAGGTAAGGCCCCAAAGCAAGATAATGGAAAGATATAGTAAGGTGCTCATGATTTATAAAAAATGATAGATAAGGCTCATTAGAATATGATTTTTTATGCTAAGTGTCTATACGAAAAGAGGGGATTTCAGACTAAATGTGAGGGTTCTGTGACCTGTGGCGTGAGATGCTCGGTTGTCGTTGTAACAGCAATGATACTACTTGGGGCGCTAACAGGCGTTTCTGTGGCTGTAATAGGGGGGGGAGTGCTTGGTGAGCCAGTTGTGTTTGCCTGAGGTATCACAGATTGATTATCCTGAATCACATCATTTAAGCTTAAGGTTGTTGGGGCACTTGATTTAGGGGCAATAGCAAAACTCACGTCGCCTACTAAGTGTGTTTGACCATTTACCGTTTGATAGCTTGAAATGCCAGAAATGGTATTACCATTTTCTTTTAGATTGGTCGATTGGCTGATGAGGGAAATCGAGCTAATGCCAAGCTCTTTTAAGCTTTCAAAATGGCCATTGTTAAGTAATACCCCGAATTTTACAAATTCAGCATCTTGAGCGTCGAGCATATTATTATGATTACTATCAAAAGCACGCAGACCTTGCAAGTCTGTTTGCGCACCAGGTAGGTAAGAAATAAATGAGATCTGGTTTAGATTATTTAAATGCCCAGCGCCTATGGGATCATACATTAGTACACCATTACCTTCTCCAACCCAACCAACTGTTGAGGCAATATTACTTGCGGTTAGTTGCCCTAAACTAAGGGTCGATTCAAGCGGTGAGATAAGATTAAAGCCCACATCAGCAAGATCTAAAACCACGGGTGTCAAGTTGGGGGTAATCGTAGCGCTGACCACAACATTTTGGCCATGACCATTATCTACAATATAATTTATATCAAAGGGTGTGCCAAAACCCTCAGGATTATTAGGATCAAGCACCGTACTGGTTAGTTGAAAGTTACCATCGGCATGCACTGTGATCGTCGTTGCAGCACCTGCTTCAATATTGCTTTCAAAGGTGATGGAACCCCCTGTTGGAATCGGTAATTCAGGCATATAAAGCCCTGCTTGGCCCAAAGAAGGATTAAACACAAAGGAAACGGATAAAGTTGAGAAAGGTGCTGCAACATCGCCAAACAATAGGTTGCCAGAAAAGCTAAAGGATATAGCCTGGTCATCCTCATTATAGCTTACAGGCGCGTAAAAATTTTCGTTTTGAACTGCTGAAATGTAAGCAGTAGCGCTGTGTATATTGTGTTGAGCATCAGCATAGTAATATTTAAATGTTTCAGCATGCGGTGTCGCATCAGAAGGCTGATAATTAAATTCACCTCTTTCGTTAGCAAAAACAATTTGTCCATGAAATAGCTTTATGGGAGCTCTTTCTGATGGTAAATCTCCTATAGCCATGATACCAAGCAAGGTAAAGGGTGCAGTCACTAGGGTATTAAGATTGCCAATTATAATAGGTATACCAATGATTATTTCAGGCGGGTCCTTTAAGACGGTTTCAGATGAAGGAACATGTAATGAGCCATTGCTTGTGTTGTTGATATAAAACGAAGCAAACGGTGATGACAATGGCGAAACGGAAGTGCCATTACTTTGAATTTGTGTCAAAGGTTCAAGTAAATGCGTAGTCCATGGTGAAGCAGATATCGGACTAAATGATGATGAGCTTGTGGTTGCAAGGTCGCGTTCCTCAGAGCTGACAACATTTTGGGTATTTTGTTGGGTTATGGTATTACCTTCTTCTTGCCCTTCATCTACTGGTGTATTTAATAATTCTTCATAGGATGCGTTTGCAAAATTGGGTTCTTTATCATGTTCAAATGAAGCGAAAGTAGCCAACTTTTGTTTAAAGGCTTCTATATCTTCACTCAAATATTCAAACAAAGCATTATTGAAGGGATCTGTGATAGTACTATAGGGAAAGATGATATTTACTAAAGGAAAATAAACGTCATCAATTAGGTTTTCAAAAACAAACTGTAAGTTGCCAAATTGATCAACTGCAACAACGGGTAGGGTGTTTTTTATAGGAGACGCGCCATTTTGCCCATCTTGAATAGGCTTGTTGTCAGCAAGAAGAGAACCTACGTTTTCTATCGTGCTCATACACCCTTAGCCGTATTATAATGGCTTCCCGGCTACCCTTTTGGTTGTTCGTAAACTCATTTTTAACCTTATCTAAAATTTGCTGATTTAACCATCAGACCTCAGTACCATTTTTTAAAAAATATTCATGATTTTTAGGGAACTTAATTGAAACGGGATTGGGTGCAGCTAAGCACTAAATATCTGAAAGCAGGAAATCGTTCATCTTGATTGTTATCCTTTCTTTATAATGTTTTATGCTTTTAATCCAAGGGAAACCAAAAACATGTCATTTATTACAGCATTTAAACAGCATGCTAAAATGGTGTCATTACTCATCCTGCTTGCTGTTAGTAGCGGTGTCCTAGCACAAGCTTCGCCTACTTCGCACGAAGAAAAGCCAAGTAAGGATTATGTTGTGCTCATACGCCAATGGGCGCAAGCTTCTGACTTTGCGAAAAATACTGCTGATATAACTGTGAATAAAATTATAAGGGAAATGAAAAAAGATCCTAAATTAGAAAAATATGAAAGCCCAGACTTGAGTGCAGATCTTAAGCAATTTTTCTATGAGCAATTTAGTTCCGATGAAATGATGCAACAATTGGCAACTATGTACCAAGAGTATTTTAGCATTGAAGAAATGATGGCACTTATTAATTTCTATAATACCCCACTTGGTCAAAAGGTTGTAAAATCAAATGCGGCCTTGGCCATTAAGAGTCAACAGGTTGGTGGTGAAATACTCAAAAAGCATGAAAAAGATTATATGAAAATCATCGCTAAATATATAAAAGATAAACAAAAATAGAAAAGTTTATTTGATTAATTATCTTCTGATGGTGTAAATCGAAGATAATCTCGAATAATATGC
Source organism: Uncultured Candidatus Berkiella sp. (assembly GCA_964496435.1). Lineage (GTDB taxonomy): Bacteria > Pseudomonadota > Gammaproteobacteria > Berkiellales > Berkiellaceae > Berkiella. Next base: position 24,955 of record CAZBZP010000006.1, on the reverse strand, counting down.
ATAGCGCCCCACTCTTGTAATTCTTTAACGCTATAATTACTGGCAACGGCAATAAAATGCCAATCTAATTCTCTTGAGGCTTTGATATCCCAGGGCCCGTCACCCACATAGGTAATACTGCGAAATTCATCTATATCATAATGTTGATGCGCTTTTTGCTTTGCCTGTTTCATTATTTCAATGCGTGCAAAATGATCATCACAACTTGCTAGAGGTAAATGAGAAATGAGATCAGCATGTTTCAATTTAAGTAAAGCAGAACGGTAATAGGACCCCGTTGCGATTGCAACTCCAACATCTCGTTGCTTAAGGAGAGATGTTAATATTTCATGGCTGCCGGGAATAGTTTTGGGTGGATTTAGTGTTAAACATTGATTGAATAAAATAAGAAATTGTTCTTCGATGGCCTTCAATTCAGTGCTACTGGCTTGTCGCTGAAATTGTCTTTTGATGCACTCTATAGCGATGCCTGTGTCAGTGACATGTTCATAAGAGGTCAAATCGGTATCAATCTCAGATTCACCCATCACCTGCGAAAAAGCTTTAATGAAACAAGTGACTTCATCTTCATGCGAATGAATCAAGGTGCCATCAATATCAAAAATAATTAAATCCATAAGGCTCTTTACAAAATTAGGTTTATCTCGCTATTATACAGCAACTCTCGGGGTGCTTAAAGCTGAGATGGTGTAGCTTCTTTGAAGCAATCACTGAACCCGTTGAACCTGCACTGATTAATATCTGCGGAGGGAATGAGACATATGCTTCACTGCACACGTCTATCTATATTATTTAACACAACATAAATCATAGCTGATTTTGGCATATCTTTTATTATTTATTTAAAAGGATAAGCGAATGAACGCTACGGCTTCCTATGCTCAAATTTTTGCAGATATGGCTGCAGAATCTTCACACAAAATCTATATTTCTGGCTCATCAAAGTATCCTGATTTAAAAGTGGGGATGCAAAATATCACTTTGTCGAATAGCGAATCGTTGCTTCGTTATGACACAACAGGCTGGTATACCGATGTGCATGCTGCCAAACCACTGCGAAATCAATATCCCTTTGAGGCAAGAGAATATCGCAAAACACAAATGACCTACGCCAAACGTGGCGAGATAACACCCGAGATGGAATTTGTTGCCTTAAGAGAAAATATCAGTCCTTTAATAGTGTGCGAAGAAATCGCAAAAGGAAGAGCAATTATACCCGCTAATCATCATCATGTTGAATTAGAACCAATGATTGTGGGCAAAAAATTTTTAGTAAAAATAAATGCCAATATTGGCAATTCTGCTATCCATTCCACTATTGATGATGAAGTTGAAAAATTATTGTGGTCCATTCGATGGGGCGCGGACATGGTGATGGATCTCTCCACAGGTAAAGAAATAAGCAAAATCCGCGAAAACATTATTCGACATAGCCCTGTGCCGATTGGCACGGTTCCGCTTTATCAAGCGCTTGAAAAGGTAGAAGGCCGTGTTGAAGATTTATCATGGGAAGTCATGAGAGAAGTTTTGATAGAACAAGCAGAACAAGGCGTTGATTTTTTTACAATTCATGCCGGCGTGCTAAAAGAATTTATTGCAAGCGCGGCGTCGCGTTTAACAGGCGTGGTATCAAGAGGCGGGGCCATTATGGCAAAGTGGTGTTTACACCACAAAAAGCAAAACTTTCTTTATACCCACTTCAAAGATATCTGCGATATTATGCAATATTATGATGTCAGCTTCTCTTTGGGCGATGGCCTGCGGCCTGGCAGCATTCATGATGCCAATGATAAGTCACAATTTGCAGAACTAAAGGTGCTTGGTGAATTAACACTGGATGCATGGCAACAAGATGTGCAGGTGATGATTGAAGGCCCGGGACATGTACCTTTTCATTTGATTGCAGAAAATGTTCATCTACAGCAACAAATTTGTCATGAGGCACCCTTCTATACGCTTGGTCCCCTAGTCACCGATATTGCCCCAGGTTATGATCATATTACGTCCTGTATCGGTGCAACGCAGATGGGTGCCTTGGGCACAGCGGTGCTTTGTTATGTCACACCAAAAGAACATTTAGGCTTACCTTTAAAAGAAGATGTTAAAGCAGGCTTAATCGCTTATAAAATTGCCGCGCATGCAGCTGATGTCGCTAAAGGGCATGTTGATGCCAAAAAATGGGATGATGCACTATCAAAAGCGCGCTTTGAATTTCGTTGGGAAGATCAATTTCGTTTGAGCTTAGATCCACAAACGGCCAGAAGTTTTCATGATGAAACCTTAGAGAAACCCAGCGCCAAACATGCACCTTTTTGCGCCATGTGTGGTCCGAAATTTTGTTCAATGCGTATCATGCATCAAATCAAAGCGATGGCTTAACATGAAAGTTGCTATTGTGGGCGCAGGTATTGTCGGCAGATTAATGGCTTGGCATTTATGCCAACATTATGAGGTGCATCTTTTTAGTAAGGGTAGCAAGGCATCAGAAGATGCCTGTAGTAGCATGGCTGCTGGCATGTTAAGCCCTTATGCAGAGTTAGCGAATATGCCGCTTGCCTTTCATGAAATGGGTTTAGAAGCACTCCGCTATTGGCCATTTATTATAAGCAGTTTAGGCTGCAAGCCCTATTTTAATAAATCAGGCACCTTGGTGCTTTGCGCCCAAAGAGATAAAAATTTATTAGCACATTTTATTAATCAGCTGAAATTGAAAAAACCTGATATGGATTTTCCTTTGCTTTCGATGAGTGAAGTGCAATTATTGGAACCAGCACTCAAGGGATTTATCGGTATTCATTTAGCTGAGGCCCAGTTGGAACCTAGAGCATTGTTCAATGCCTTTAATACATATTTTGAAAAGCATAAAGTGAAGTGGCATACCTTTGAGCAAGTAAAATCAATCACAGCGATGAGGGTGAATTCTGATAAGAAAAACTATCAATTTGATAAAGTCATCGATTGTAGAGGCCTAGGCGCAAAAAAGGAGGAGCCAGATTTACGAGGCCTTCGCGGAGAAATCATCACCTGTTTTGCGCCACACCTTAAAATCAAACATACCTTGCGTTTGCTTCATCCTAAAGTGTCTTGTTATGTGGTGCCGCGTGCTAATAGTCATTATGTTATTGGCGCGACAATGGTTGAAAGTGAAAATACAGAGTCAATTCAGGTGCAAAGTATGCTTGAGCTCCTATCTGGTGCGAGTTTTTTAAGTGCAGCATTTTTATCCGCGACCATTGTGAACATGCAAGTAGGTATAAGACCTGCCTTCCCCTCTCATATGCCAAGGTTTAAGGACAATGATGGCGTTATTTCTCTTAATGGCATGTTCAGGCATGGCTTTCTTTTTGCGCCGCTGTTAACAAGAATGGCTGCTTCAACTCATTTTGGTGTTTTATGATGGCAATAAAAATTAACAATAAACCCTATACATTTTCTGAGCAAAGTACACTGGCACAAGCAATCAAGGCGTATGGTGTCAAAGAAACGGTCTTTGCCGTTGCCATCAATGGTGTGCTTGTGCCCAAAGCCTACTTTGAGCAAACAGTCTTAGCGCAGAACATGATTATTGACATTATTATACCTATGCAAGGAGGGTAAATGTGGCATTTAGCAAATAAAACATTTGAGTCAAGATTTATCATGGGAACGGCTAATTACCCTTCCTTAGAAATATTATGTGCTGCAATTAAAGCTGCACAAATTGAAGTGATTACTGTTTCGCTTAAAAGAGAAAATGCGAATGAGCGTTCAAGCATAAGCTTTTGGGAGGCGATTGGAGCACTGGGTTGTAGCGTGTTGCCCAATACCGCAGGTTGTTACACAGCAAAAGAAGCTGTTTATGTTGCCCAACTGGCGCAAGAGGTTTTTGCAACGAATTGGATAAAGCTAGAAGTAATCGGTGATGAGGCGTTGTTGCAACCCGATGGCTTCGAACTTATCAAAGCAACAGAGCAATTAATTGCGCTTGGATTTTGCGTATTCCCTTTTTGCACGGATGATGTTTTGCTATGCCAACGTTTATATCAGACAGGTTGTGACATCTTGATGCCTTGGGGTGCGCCTATTGGCACGGGTAAGGGATTATTAAACACTTATCACTTAAGTCATATCCGAGAGCGCCTGCCTGATGCTACCTTGATAATTGACGCAGGTATTGGCAGTCCAATCCATGCTATGCAAGCTATGTTGTTGGGTTATGATGGCGTACTCGTCAACAGTGCAATCGCCAATGCACTTAAACCTGTTGAGATGGCAAAGGCATTTCAACTGGGTGTGCAAAGTGGTCGCTTGGCTTATGAAGCAGGTGTAATGCCTGAACAAGCGCTTGCTGTACCCAGCACGGCACCTTGCTTAACCTTGGGTGGGGCAAACTGATGTCAGCACAAGTTTGGTCAATTGGCGGATTTGATCCAAGTGGTGGTGCAGGCATCGTGGCTGATAACCATGTTTTTACTAAACTCAACATTCATGCTCAAACCATTATAACTGCAATCACAGCGCAAAACGGCACAAGTGTTACACACTGTGAGCCTTTATCAGCCACCTATATTGAAGAACAATTCAGCGCATTACTCTCATGTGGTTGGCCCAAAGTGATAAAAATGGGATTAATACCTAATGCTGAATGTGTTGAAGTTTTAATGCAATGCCTGCGTTCTTTCAAGGGCATCGTGGTTTATGATCCGGTGATGGTTTCATCAAGTTCTAAGCTATTAATGTCGCCAGATACTTTATCTGTACTCAAAGATAAATGGCTTAAGCGCATCACGGTGATAACTCCGAATTTATTTGAAGCGCAAATGCTAACGGGGAAAAAGATAGAAAATCCAGAGGATGTTCCGCTCGTTGCGAATGCGCTCTTGGCATTAGGGGTTAAGCAGGTTGTATTAAAGGGAGGGCATTTAAGCGGGAAATTAGCACAAGATTATTGGACGAACGGCAAGGCACATTTTTGGTTAAGTACGCCCAGAATTGATTGTGCTAAAACACATGGCACGGGTTGTGTTTTTAGTACAAGTTTAGCAGCTTTTCTTGCCAAAGATGAGCCTATCGAAGAGGCATTGGTGCAAGCAAAAATGGTGCTTAACCAAAGTTTGCAATCCAATCTTTACTATCATGATGTTCTTTTTGCAAAGCTTAATGATAGGTACATGCAGCCTCCCAATATGCCTTGGTTAAGTGAGTCACCCTTAACTACCCATGAGCTAAGATCATTTGCCCCTTGCCAAGGTAAAATAGGTTTATATCCCATTATTGATGATCAAAGGATGATAGAAAAGACCCTAAAATGGAAAATCGATTCTCTGCAGTTGCGTTTAAAAAACAAAACAATAGATGATTGCCAGGCCCAGATTAAACAAGCCATCGAAGATACAAAGCATGCATCCTTTCAATTGTTTATCAATGATTATTGGGAATTGGCTTTAAAATATAAAGCCTATGGCCTGCATTTGGGGCAAGAGGATCTCAACCACATTGATAGGGATGCCTTAGTTGCAAGTGGTATTCGTTTAGGGATTAGTACACATAGCTATGCAGAGCTTGCCCGCGCACTGGCCTATAAACCCTCCTATATTGCCTTTGGCCCTATTCACGCCACGAAAACCAAAGCGATGCATTTTTCACCGCAAGGGATTGAGCGTTTAAAAATATGGCGAAATATAGTTTCATTGCAACTGGTCGCAATTGGTGGTTTGAATTTATCGAACGTGCAAGCGGCAATCGATTGTGGCGTAGAGGGCATCAGTGTTGTATCCGCGATTACAAAAGCCGCTGATCCTGCGCATGCTTGTCAGCAGTTTACCTTTAAAATGAAACAGGCTTTACCTTATGTATGAACGTTATGCCCCACAAATGCGGTTACCAGAAATAGGTCAAGAAGGACAACAACGTTTAGCGAAGATCTCTGTTTTATGTGTTGGGGCAGGCGGTTTGGGCTGTGGGGCTTTGCCTTACTTGGTGGCGGCAGGCATTGGTCGCATTGGGATCTGTGACGGGGATAAAGTTGCACTTTGCAATTTGCAAAGACAAGTGCTTTTTGCTGAAAAGGATATTGGTTTAGTTAAAAGCCAGGTAGCACAGCACAATTTGTCTCAACTAAATAGTCAAGTTGCATTAAATGCTATCCCTGAATTTATTGATGCGCAAAATGCTTTAGCGCTTATTGCTGAATATGATTATATTGTGGATGCAAGCGATAATATCCAAACAAAATTATTATTAAATGATGCTTGTCATTTTTTGCATAAACCACTTGTCACGGCCAGTGTGCAGGGATTCACTGGCCAGTGTGCTGTCTTTTGGGCACCATTTAGCCCATGTTTACGCTGTGTTTTTCCTAGCTTAAGGGAGACATCTCTCGCAAATTGTGCCTCATTTGGTGTGCTTGGCATGGTGAGCGCCACCTTTGGCATTATGCAAGCCTTTGAGATAATCCGCTTAAGCCTAGGTTTACCCCATCATTTGCTGGGGAAGCTGTTTACCTGGGATATGCTGCAGTCTTTACAAAATATCTTCAAAATAAGCCATAATCCCGCTTGCCCCTTATGTACTCAACAGGAAAATTTTGTTAGTCTTTGGCTAACGCCAAAGACCCAAGGATTTTCGATGCAGTTACAGCAAATTTCAGTTCAGTCCTTACATGAACTGCTTGAGCAAAAAGCCCCCCTCTTTTTATTGGACGTAAGGAATCTTGATGAGTATCAGCATTTTAACCTTGGCGGTCATTTGATCCCTTTGAATGAGCTCTCTCAACGGCATGCTGAGATCCCCCGTGATGTGCCAATTGTTGTCTATTGCCACTCAGGCTACCGTAGCCAAATTGCTTTAGAGTTTTTGCACGAACTTGGTATTACCCAAGTTAAGAACTTAAGTGGTGGTGTGCTCGCTTGGCAGCATGCAGGGCTTTTCTTGGAAGCATAATTCTTTGTCTTTATTAAAGTCGATATGCGCTGTAATTATATCGACTTTTATTCATATATACCTTCTTATATCATCTTTTCTATTATTCAAACTGCACAATATAGGCGAGTTGATTCATGCTAAATATGAAATTTTTTGATGTTAAGCAACTGAATGCCATCTTGCGCTATGCAATCGAATATACTGATTTTAAAACTGAATCTTTGGCAAATTATGATAACAGAGGCAATCTGCCCGATGTATCCCAAGAAACAATACATAGCCTTTTTGCTGACATAGCCGAATTCAGATTAGATTCTAAAACCGAAGAGCAATTTAAAGAGAAAATTGATGCCGTATATAATAGTTATGATTGGTGTCGCATTGTTAAATTTATGATTAGCAATACGGCTATTATCGTTAAAAATGAGCAAGCTCCAGAAAATCATAAATTATCTATAAATTGGGCGTACTTCATCTCATGTGTTAAAGAGGTTAGCCTTTGTAAAGAGGATCCTTTTATTTCACATTCTTCAGGTTCTACCTTTGATCAATTTTTTACCGGTGAACGCAAAGAGACCACCATTACTTCACTTTCAATTTCATCTGCAGAATTTAAGGATTTTATGGGGCAGTTGATTGTAGATGGTTATCCTCAACAAGCCAAAGCGATTCATCTGATGCTGCAGTATTGTGCTCGTATAGTTGCACTTGAAGAGATAAACGGAATGAGTGCTGCTTTTGTTGCTAAAATGTTTGGCATTCCTTTCTTTATGGCCCTTGAATGCGATAGTGCTTTTATGCAAGGAGAGAATATCAAAAAATCAAATAGTCTTTGTTTAAGAGCCTTCCAAAAAGAAAATTCTACGGCCTTTGCTTCCTATTTGGCCGTCGTTTTAAAGGATGAGTTATTTACTAGAAATTTTTACCTTTCCCATTATTCAACCTATTCTCAAAACTACTCAGATGACTTCTTAGCACACTATAAGCAGTTTTTAAGTAATCCTATTGAAAAAAGAATGCAAGAAATATCACATGAGGAGTTAAAAAAATCATCCTCTGGCAATTCAAAACGGCTTCTTCCTAAAATGAAATTGCCTTCTCCAAGGCATAATGCTGAGATAAAAAGGAAAACATCTTTAGAAACGAAAACAAGTGATGCGAAGCTATATTCGGCTTCTTCAAGCCATTCTGATTCTGTGCATGAATCACCTCATCTAATTGAAAAGGCTGAGCCTTCACCCCGAAAACCAAGGGGAAACAGCAAGGGGGCTGTATTATCCAACTCATCTGGAATAGACCATAACCCGACTGAAGTTGAGAATGTAAAATCAGACAGAAGAGGCTCATCTTCGCCGCACAGAAGAGGAAATATCAGCTCAAGCACTGCCTCACTGACTTTGCCAGTTGATCAGCAACTTCCTAAAAAGGGGCATAAAATAATTTCGAATGCCAATCACAGAATACATGATGAAAATAAAAAGCCGAATATTACAAATTCTTTTGATAACACTGAGCAAATCGAGGCGGTACTTCATCATGAATTGCGTAGACTCAATATCAATGTTCAGCATGAGCCCAGTATTGATTTAGCGCAGCATACCCAAGAGATAAAGTCTTATCTTCCAAGCCAAGGACCTCAAATTCCTTCTTTGGTTGTTTCGGGTATACCAGAAAGTGCTACTTTGAATACACAAGCCAAAAAGCCAAAGAGTACCTTTAGCAAAACGACCTAGGGAGCATTTGCTCGCTTGATGTGCAGCATAAAGCCATAGAACTAACTTTAGTGAATTGAAAACCAAAAAATGCTATCTTAGGTCCCATCCTCCTATGGGCTTAAAATCTATGAAAAAAACACGCTGGATCCTTGGGATCACAGGTGGCATTGCTGCCTACAAAACCCCAGAGCTTGTGCGCTTATTAAGCAAACAGGGCTGTGAAGTGCGTGTGGTTTTATCACAAGGCGCCAAAGCCTTTGTAACCCCAATGACTTTGCAAGCCCTCAGTGGGCACGCGGTTTACAGCGAATTATTAGACAGCGATTTTGAAGCCGCGATGGGGCATATCGAATTAGCCAGGTGGGCGCAAGGCATATTAATTGCCCCCTTAAGTGCTAATACCTTAGCGAAACTAGCACATGGCATGGCGGACGATTTATTAACTTGCCTTTGTTTGGCCACAACAGCCCCTATTTGGGTTGCACCCGCCATGAATCAGCAGATGTGGCATCATCAAGCAACCCAAAGCAATATTCGTATCTTGCAAGAACGCGGGGTTGGGATTTTAGGCCCGGGTTTTGGCGAGCAAGCCTGTAAAGAAGTCGGACTTGGCCGTATGCTGGAGCCACAAGAATTAGTGACCCACATTCTGGGTGATAATAACCTCTCTCTTGCAGGTAAACGTATTCTTATCAGTGCAGGCCCAACCAGAGAAGCTATCGATCCGGTGCGTTATTTAAGCAATCGTAGCTCAGGCAAAATGGGTTTTGCCCTAGCGCAGATTGCTGCCCAAAATGGTGCACAAGTAACACTTGTTGCAGGACCTGTTTCATTGGCAACACCGCCAGCTGTCAAGCGAATTGATGTTATAAGCGCCCAAGATATGTATGAGGCTATCATGCAAAATGCCAATGAGTGCGATATTTTTATCAGTGCAGCAGCGGTTGCTGATTTTCGTGTTGAAAATAAAACAAATCAAAAAATGAAGAAATCTTCTCATTCGCACATAAGCCTTGATTTGATTCCAAATCCCGATATCTTGGCTAGCGTTGCTAAAATGACATCGCGTCCCTTTTGCGTTGGCTTTGCTGCAGAAACACATCAAACTGAGGAATTTGCAAGGCAAAAATTAGCAGAAAAAGAATTAGATTTAATTGCGCTCAATGATGTCAGCATAGAAGGTATTGGGTTTGACGTTAATGACAACGCCTTAACTGTTTTTTCACATGATCAAAAAATTGAATTAAGCAAAAACACCAAATTACATATTGCAGAACAACTTTTAAAAATAATAAGTGAGAAATATGATGCAAAAAGTAAAATTAAAAATAATTGATGCAAGACTGGGCAAGGAAATTCCATTGCCTACTTATGCGACAGATGGTTCTGCAGGTTTAGATCTGCGCGCTTGTTTAAAAGAAGACACCGTTATTGATCCCCATCAAACAATTTTAATTCCAACCGGCATGGCGGTTCATATTGCCGATAATGAATTGGCAGCCGTGATTATGCCGCGTTCTGGATTAGGCCATAAGCATGGTATTGTTTTAGGTAATTTAATTGGTTTGATAGATTCCGATTATCAAGGCGAACTGATGGTATCGTGTTGGAATCGCAGTGACTCACCTTATACCGTGGAAGTAGGTGCTAGAATTGCGCAATTGGTTTTCATGCCCGTCGTGCGTGCCCAATTTGATATCGTTGCCGATTTTAATGAAACACAGCGTGGCGTTGGGGGTTTTGGCTCAACGGGACATCGCTAAAAAGGATTTTTATGAGCATTCAACAGCAATATAATATTAGCCATGTTAAACCAGAAATTTTCCGTGCCTGTGATATTCGTGGGATAGTGAATAAAACTCTCACCCCAGAAGTTGCTTATCTACTGGGGCGTAGCTTTGGCACACTTGCTGTACGCAAGAATCAAAAGACAGTAGTGGTTGGGCGTGATGGCCGCCATTCTGGTGCTATGCTAGTCAAATTTTTAAGTGAAGGATTAGTTGATAGCGGTTGCCATGTTATCGATTTAGGGCAAGTGCCAACGCCAGTGGTCTATTATGCTACCTATGCCTTGAATACCGGCACGGGGATCATGATTACCGGTAGCCATAATCCGCCTGATTATAATGGTTTTAAAATGATGCTGGCAGGGGAAACCTTAGCGGAAGAGCAAGTGCATGCCCTTTATCAGCAAATAATGGCGCAAGATTTTGAGCAAGGCACAGGCACGCAAACGCCAGCTAATATTATCGACGACTATATTGAATGTATTGCCAAAGATATCAGCGTTAAACGTAGCTTAAAAATTGTTGTTGATTGTGGCAGCGGTGTTGTTGGCATATTGGCCGAAAAATTATATCGTCGCTTAGGCTGTGAAGTCATTCCTTTATACTGTGAGGTTGATGGTGATTTTCCTTACCATCATCCGGATCCCGGCCAACCTAAAAATTTACAAGATTTGATCAAAGCCGTAAAAGAGCATAAAGCAGATTGTGGCATTGCTTTTGATGGTGATGGTGACAGACTTGGCTTAGTGACAGATTTAGGCGAAATTATCTGGCCAGACAGATTGATGATGCTGTTTGTTGAAGACTTGCTCAATCGTAAACCAGATAGTCATATCATTTATGATGTGAAATGTTCTAAATTACTTTCACAGAAAATTATCCAGTGTCGTGGTAAGCCTGTGATGTATAAAACAGGACATGCGCTTATCAAACGCAAAATGCGTGAGGTGGATGCCCAGTTTGCAGGCGAAATGAGTGGTCATTTCTTTTTTAAAGAAAGGTGGTTTGGTTTTGATGATGCAAGTTATGCTGCTGCAAGGTTGCTTGAAATTGTATCGGGTGATGACAGAAGCGTATCAGCCATTTTTAACTCCTTACCCAATAGCGTGAGCACACCTGAAATTAACATTGCTATTAGCGAAGATAAAAAGTTTCCTTTTATTGATAGCTTGAAGTCACATCACCAATTCACGCAAGCAGAGTTGATAACAGTTGATGGCTTAAGGGCAGAATTTAAACAGGGCTGGGGCTTAGTGCGTGCTTCTAATACCACGCCTTGCTTGGTATTACGTTTCGAAGCAGATGATGAAACAGCATTAAAAGAAATTCAAGCGCAATTTAAGCGCTCAATACTCGCTATTGCGCCTGATTTAGAGGTTCCTTTTTAATGCTGTCTTTGCTCGATGTTACTTATCTTGAAGATAAAACAGAAAAGGCAGCTTTAGACGGGCTTTGTGCCAACATTAAAGCCAGCCCTCTCATGCCTGCGGCGATTTGTGTTTATTTAAGAGATATCCCTTATGTAAAGCAATTGCTCAGCGATATCCCTATTGCAATAGCCCCAGCGCTCAATTTTCCCCATGGCAATGCTTCATTGCAAGCATTGCTTGAGGAAATAGCACAGGCAAAGCGACTTGATGTTGCAGAGGTCGATGTAGTCATACCTTATAAAGCTTTTTTAGTGGATAAAGATCTGAACAAGGTAGCAGACTTTGTTGCTTTATATAAAAAAGAATTGCCAGGCGTCAAATTAAAAGTCATCTTAGAAACCGGGGAAATAAACTCGCCGGATAATATCAAGCTCTTAACGCAGATAGCCTGTGAAAATGGCGCAGACTTTATAAAAACCTCAACAGGTAAAGTCGCCGTTGGGGCAACCAGCTTAGCTGTTGATAGTATGATTCTTGGCATCAAAGCCTATTATCAACAAAGCGGACGTAAAGTAGGTATTAAAGTTTCTGGCGGCGTAAGAACCATTGCCCAGGCCCAAGGTTTTATGGCACAAGTGAGTATGTCCTTAGGCAATGAATGGTTAACTCCCGATTTGTTTCGTATTGGTACAAGCCAATTATTCAAAACATTGTGTGAAAACACACAAGGCGAAGAAATATAAGCAAGAGAGAAATTTTTAAATAAAGGATAAGCATATGAGCTATACAAAACAGCAATTTATCTTATTGTCTTTTATAGTGCTTGCCTTTGCTGCCTTTTGTATAGAAACAGATATTTATGCGCCCAGCTTCCCCGATATGGTTGTTTATTTTGCAACCAATGAAGCAACCATTCAGCAGATTTTAACAGCCAATTTCATTGGTTTATTTCTCTCAACCTTGGTTTATGGTCCCTTATCGGATTCTTTTGGACGAAAAGTGCTGCTTAGCATTGGTTTAAGTATCTTCGCCTTAAGCAGCATTTTTTGTATGCTGGTTTCGACGGTGGATCAACTTATTTTTTGTCGTTTTGTTCAAGGTGTGGGTAGTGGTGCGATTACCGGTATTGGCACCGCCATGGTCTTTGATAGTTTCCCCAAAGAAACCACAGCGCGTCTGATTGCCGTGTTAAACAGCTTTGTTACCGGTTTAATGGCCTTTGCGCCGCTGATAGGGAGTTGGGTAAATATTCTTTTTGGCTGGAAAATGAACTTTGTCATCATTGCAGTGCTGGCGATGTTATCGGCAATCATGGTTATCTTCTTTGTCAAAGAAACACATCCAAAACCAAAACGCACTCCTTTTACCTTCAAGGGCATACTTTTAGAATATGGCCGCATGTTGGTAAATCCCTTATTTATGTGCAACACCTTGATGTGGACAATCATGTTCGGTTTGCTAATGGTTTTTATTGCTAATTTATCCTTAATTTACATTGATCACTTAGCAGTTTCGGAAAAAATTTTTGGTTTACATCAATCATCCATCATGGGCGTATTTTTCATCGGCAGTTTGCTTGGTGCAAAATGGATAAGCAAATTTGGCATGCAAAAGACAAAGTGGATAGGAAATAGTTGCTACCTTGTGGGTTCATTGCTTTTGATTGGGTGCGTGCTCTTAACGTTTTTAGAGCCCTATATGCTCACATTGTCGATGTGTTTGTGTTCAGTCGGTGTTGCTATTTCCTGCACAATTTATTATGTCGATGCGATGGTAGATTTTCCAGAATCAACAGGTATGCTGGCAGCGCTTAGCCAAGGGATCCGTTTATTGATGACAGCTGGGATGATTGGCTTTTCATCAAAACTGTTCACAGGCTCTATGGTACCGCTTGCAATGGTGACGGGTTTAAGCGGCCTTGTCCTTATTGTGCTTTATCAAATCATTAACAGAGAAAAAGCGCTAATACGCAGCTCAGCTTCCTGATGAGATGAAAGATTCGACTAAAAAGCAGGCGCTTATATAGTTCTATCGATGATGAGGTGATAAAGCTTATTTATTGCTGGCGGGCGTTGGGCTCGGACTTTGTGTATCATGCTTATTTAATTGCCCAAATCTATCTATTAAAGCTTGATATTTCGTATGTATGTTATCTTTTTCAACCTTTTTACGAGCTAAAAAGGCTTCGTTTTCTTTAATTTGGCGTTCGCTTTCATTGATAGTTTTGCTGAGCGTGTCAGGGACTTTTTGACCTGATTTAAGGTAATTTGCTTTAGAATCGTTGGCATCTTTAAGTTGTTTATTCAGACGCGTGATATTTTCATGCATAATTTGTTCTAACACTTCTATAGAGGCAATTTTTTCATCACGCGAACGAATGATATCATCTTCGCTTGAAAATGATTTAAGCAAAATATCGTCTTTTTTGGCTTGAAGCTCTGCTTGTTTTTTATTTTCTTCTATTTTGAGATCGGCTTTGCGACGTTCTTCAATGGCATTTTGATCTTGCGCAATTTCTTCTTTGGTTTTGGCAGGTTGAATTGTTTTAAGCACGTTGCCGCGGGGGCTAATAATTTCATAACCTTGATCGGCCACTTCTGGTGGCAAGGTGCTGGTGATGACTTGATGTCCTTCGCTATCTTTATAGCGATAATAATATTGTTCTGATGCAAAACCATCCGTTGAAAACAAAGCGAAGAGCCCAATCACTGACGATATTTTTATCCAGTTGTTTTGCATTTTAGGGCTCGCTTGTTTGGCTTAACTTATATCATTATATACGCTATTTTATGCCATATTGCTCACGGTATGCTGCCATGCTGGGGGCAAAGGCGGAAAATTGTGTTTCTTTTTCAACATATTCCATGATGTCACTGAAAGTAATAATAGCTTTTACAGGTATATCATAGGCTTTTTGAATTTCACCAATAGCGGAGAGTTCACCGGTTCCTCTTTCTTGTCGGTCGAGGGCAACGACAATTCCTGCAACGGTGGCCTGGTGTTGTTTGATAATATCAAAGGATTCTCTGATAGCGGTGCCGGCGGTTATCACATCATCAATGATAAGAATGCGTCCCTTTAAGGGAGCGCCGACTATCATGCCGCCTTCGCCATGATCTTTGGCTTCTTTTCGGTTAAAGCTATAAGGCACGTCATGGTTGAATTTTGCACTTAAGCCAATCGCGGTAGAAGAGGCCAAAGGGATCCCTTTGTAAGCAGGACCATAAATGACATCGTATTTTAAGTTGCTATCATGAATAGCGCTGGCATAACACTCGCCAATGGCTTTTAAAATGCTACCTGTATTGAGTTGTCCGACATTAAAAAAATAAGGACTTATTCTGCCAGATTTGAGTGTAAACTCGCCAAAACGTAGGGCTTGATGAGCTAAAGCAAGTTCAATAAAGGATCTTTGATAGTGTTCCATTTGAGCCTCCGCAATAAATTTTTGCTGAGGATTAAATCATTTTAAGGTAATCTATGTCCATTTTATTTGTGTATCAAATACATGACTGACGTTCGATGCCGCAGGCAACAAAGCATAAATGTAAAGTGGGAAGAGTAGATATGCGTGTAATCAGCTTTAATGTTAATGGGATCCGTTCAGCAACCAACAAAGGTGCATTGGCATGGCTTGCCAAACAAGATGCTGATGTCATCTGCTTACAAGAAGTCAGGGCTTCAGATGAAGTGTTGGCATCACAAGCACTTCAACTGCCTGGTTATCACAGCTATTATTGTCATGCTCAAAAAAGTGGTTATAGTGGTGTTGGCATTTTAAGCAAAGTAGAGCCTGATAAAATAGTAGATAAACTAGGCTTCCCTTTAGCGGATGATGAAGGACGCTATATCCAGGCAGAATTTGGCGATTTGATCGTTGCTTCACTTTATATGCCTTCGGGTACCAGCGGTGAAGAGCGTCAAGCCTTAAAATACGTATTTTTAGATAAATATGCAAAGATCTTAGATAAAGTGCTCAAGTCTAAAAAGCCACATATTATTTGCGGTGATTGGAATATAGCGCACAAAAATATAGATTTAACAAATTGGAAAACCAATCAGAAAACTTCCGGCTTTTTGCCTGAAGAACGCGCTTGGATGGATATGCTTTTTGATAAGAAAGGTTTCGTTGATGCCTTTAGGGTCGTCAATCAAGAGCCTGATCAATACACCTGGTGGTCTTCACGTTCTCGTACAGCCCGTGAAAGAAATATTGGGTGGCGTATCGATTATCAAGTAATCACCCCAGATCTAAAAGACGCGGTTAAGAAAGTCGCTATATACAAAGAAGAAAAGTTTTCCGATCATGCACCGGTTATTATTGATTATGAGATGTAATTTGAATCAATCGCTCCTCCCCACTTGCTCAACCGCCCTGTGTCAATGAGCAGGAGCGGCCTTGCTAGTTGGGAGGCAGGGCGCAATCATTAGAGTATTTAAGTTATATATCTAATAACCTTTTTTGTTTGCCGATAAGCTCTTGAATGCCTTTTTGCGCCAAGCTTAGCATGCTATTTAGTTCATTGAGCTTAAAGGCTTTGCCTTCAGCAGTGCCTTGGACTTCAATAAAATCGCCATGCTGGGTCATCACCACATTCATGTCGGTTTCAGCGTTAGCATCTTCAGCATAATCTAAATCTAAAACAGCTTCATTGTTATAGATCCCAACAGACACGGCGGCCACCAAATGTCGAAGCGGAAACTTTTTAACCATTTTTCTTTTTTCCATCCAACGAAAAGCTTCTACCAGCGCAACACAGCTACCGGTAACACTCGCGGTTCTGGTGCCACCATCGGCTTGAATAACATCACAATCGATATTAATGGTATTTTCGCCAAGGGCTTCTAGCTCAACACAAGAACGTAGCGCACGACCTATAAATCGTTGGATTTCTTGGGAACGACTGGAAGGCGCACCTTTGGTGATATCACGCATCATTCTTTCGGTTGTAGAGCGTGGTAACATGCTATATTCTGCAGTAACCCAGCCTTTGCCAGTGCCTTTTAAAAAGCGTGGTACGCCTGGCATAACAGAGGCATTACAAATAACTTTGGTGTCCCCAAATTCAACCAGCACTGAACCTTCAGGATGTTTTATATAATTGCGGGTTAATTTAATTTCTCTGAGTTCATCGCGGTTTCTAGCTGAGGGGCGCATTCTGATTACCTTCTATAAAAAAAAGAGCAAATATTATATGCTGGAAAGTCGGCATTAGCGATCTAAAGCCAAACTAAATATTATTGACTAACTTATTTTACTTGCAGTTAGGTTCCAGGCTACTATAAAGCCAATACTGAAGGAAGGAGTCGCGTTTTAATGATAGCGAGTATGACAGCTTATGGCAGACGCGCCCTACAACAAGAATGGGGCCAGGCAGTATGGGAGTTACGTTCTGTAAACCATCGCTATCTCGACTTAAATTTTAAAATGCCTGAAGCCTTTCGTGAATGGGAAAATGAATGGCGTAACTTAGCCTCGACCATGGTATGTCGCGGTAAAGTGGAATGTTACTTGAGCTTTTTTCCCAGCACCCAAACAGCGCCGCGTTTGCAAATAAATACAGAATTAGTTAATCAGCTTATTTTAAATTGCCATATTGTTGCCGAACACCCTGGGGTAACGCCCTCGATTAAAGCGATGGAATTATTACGCTATCCGGATGTGTTAACGTCAAAAGCGCAAGATTTGTCTCATCTAAAACCCGCTTTGACGACATTATTATCACAAACTTTAGATGATCTTGTGCAAACAAGAAGGCGAGAAGGCCAGCAGATTGCACATATGATTAAAGCAAAATTAAACCAAGTACTAGAACAAGTTGCTTTGGTAAAAGAACGTTTGCCTATCAGTTTGCAAGGACAAAAGCAAAAATTGACCCAAAAATTAGCTGATATTCAAGCTTCATTAGATCCACAGCGTCTTGAGCAAGAATTAGTTATTTACGCTCAGCGCATTGATGTTGAAGAAGAAATGGAACGCTTAAGCGCGCATACCACAGAAGTAATGCATAGTTTAACTGCAAAAGAAGCTGTGGGACGGCGATTGGATTTCTTGATGCAAGAAATGAATAGAGAGGCTAACACCTTAGGGGCAAAAGCGGCAGATAATATTATTACCAGTGCTGCTATTGAATTAAAAGTCTTAATTGAGCAGATGCGTGAACAGATCCAAAATGTGGAGTAATACATGAACATGATGGGCACTTTATTTGTCATCTCTGCTCCTTCTGGTGGAGGAAAGACTTCACTTGTGAAAGCTTTGCTGACCAAATTAGACAATATAAAAGTTTCAATTTCTCATACGACACGCCCCCCCAGAAGCGGCGAAGAAAATGGTGTAAATTACTTTTTTGTAGATGAACAGCAATTTGTGCAATTAGAAAAAGCCGGTCACTTCCTTGAGTCTGCTAAAGTTTTTAATAACTATTATGGCACTTCCAAGGAGTGGGTTATTTCACAATTACAAGCAGGCATTGATGTTATTTTAGAAATTGATTGGCAAGGGGCAAGAAATATCAAGCAACAATTAAATTGTGTTGGTATTTTTATTCTGCCACCATCACCGGAAGTTTTATTGGAAAGATTGCAAGCGCGCAATCAAGATAGCGATGAAGTTATTGCTTCACGTATGGCAAAAGCAAGCCAAGAAATTTCTCATTATCATGAATATGATTATGTGGTTGTGAACGATAATTTTGAAAGGGTGTTAGAAGATCTTGTTGCGATTTTTAAAACCCAACGTTTAAGAATTGATACGCAAAAGAAGCGTTATGAAAAATTGCTGGCTTCCTTTGAAGCCAATGAGTGAAAACACACTGGTGTAGTTTCTCAAAGTGAGTTAACATATTATTTATATAATAGAATGAAGGAGAAGGACAAAAATGGCACGTATTACAGTAGAAGATTGCCTAAACAGCGTTGATAATAGATTTGAACTTGTTTTAGTTGCAACAAAAAGGGCAAGACAATTAGCCATGACAGGCGCTGAGCCCATGGTGCCATGGCAAAACGATAAATCAACGGTAGTGGCATTGCGCGAAATAGCCAATGGGTTTGTTACGCGCGAAATTTTAAATGAAGCTGATAGCTAAAATTATCAGTGGGGGTTGTTCCCAGTGTTTGATTTTACCGATTTACGAGATCAACTGGCCTTATATTTGTCGCAAGAGCAAGTAGAGGCCATAACGCAAGCCTACATGACGGCAGCAAAAGCCCATGAGGGCCAAAAGCGTTATACTGGCGAACCTTATATATCGCATCCTGTTGAAGTCGCACGGATTTTGGCAGGGATGCATATGGATCATCAATGCATCATGGCAGCGATGCTACATGATGTCATTGAAGACACCAGCATTGATAAACACACCATTGCATCTCGTTTTGGCGAAAAAGTAGCAGAGCTGGTTGATGGTGTTAGTAAATTAAAACTCATTACCTTCGAAAGCAAAGAACAAGCGCAAGCAGAAAATTTCCGCAAAATGATGCTAGCAATGGCGCAAGATATTCGCGTTATTCTCATCAAGCTTGCAGATAGATTGCATAACATGCGCACGCTTGGCGCAATGCCTGCTGAAAAAAGACGTCGCATCGCCTTGGAAACCTTAGAAATTTACGCGCCCATTGCCTATCGCTTAGGCATGAATCATATGCGTGTAGAATTCGAGGACTTAGGGTTTGCAGCGCTTTATCCCCTGCGTTATCGCGTTCTAAAAGAATCAGTGAGGCGGGCAAGGGGAAATCGCAAAGCACTGATAAGAACCATCGAAAAAGATATTCAAAAACATTTGATTGATAAAGGCATTCAAGAAAGCTCGGTATGGGGAAGGGAAAAACACCTTTATAGCTTATATAATAAAATGCACAAAAAAAGGCTTTCCTTATCCGAAGTGATGGATGTGTATGCCTTTCGCATCATCCTTAAAAATCCCGAAGATTGTTATTCAGCTTTGGGGGTGGTGCATAATATGTATCGACCCATTGCACGTCGCTTTAAAGATTATATAGCAATACCCAAAGCCAATGGTTATCAATCATTGCATACCACCTTGATTGGGCCTCATGGCGTGCCAATTGAAGTTCAAATTCGTACGCAGGAAATGGAAGAGCTAGCAGAAAATGGCGTGGCCTCCCATTGGGTTTATAAAACTGCAGAAAAAGAAACAGCAAATATTCATAGCAGTGAATGGTTAAAAGGGCTGCTTGAAATTCAACAAAATACAGGCAACTCTCTTGAGTTTATTGAAAATGTCAAAATTGATTTATTTTCTGATGCGGTTTATGTTTTTACGCCTAAAGGTAACATTCTTGCTTTGCCGCAGGGTGCAACACCCGTTGATTTTGCTTATTTAGTACACACAGACATAGGAAATGCCTGTGTCGGCTGTAAAATTGACAGACGCTTGGCGCCCTTGTCGACACGTTTAAAAAATGCACAGACTGTTGAAATTATTACCGCAAAAGGTGCGCACCCTAATCCTGCATGGCTCTCTTTTGCAGTTACAGGTAAAGCCAGAAGTAATATTCGACATTGGCTCAAAAGCCAGCAATGCTCAGAATCTCAAGCATTAGGTCAGCGTTTAATTCAAAGTATTTTAATGCAATCGAATTTTAATTTAGACGATCTCAATGCGCAAAATTGGCAAAATATCGTTAAAGATTTTGGCCTTGCTAGCAAAGAAGAACTTTTTGAAGAGGTAGGGTTAGGCAAACGCATGGCCCCCTTAGTTGCTCAACGCTTAATGACCTATCAAGAAGTAAACACGGTCAACAAGCTCGCGCAGAAGAAGCCGGGTGTCTTGATGATTCAAGGCACAGAGGGCTTGGTGGTAACCTATGCTAAATGTTGCTATCCCATACCAGGAGATCTAATCGTTGGCCAATTAAACATGGGGCAAGGTGTCGTTATTCACCGTGAAAAGTGCGCCAAAGTGGCTAAGATTGTAAAAAAATCAAGTCAATGTATCAATGTCTTATGGGCTGATGATGTTGTAGGTGACTTTCAAGTACCTATCGTTGTTGATGTGATTAATGGAAAAGGCGTGCTGGCGCAACTTGCCAGTGCTATCGCAGATACTAACGCGAATATTATCAATGTGCATGTTGACGAAAGAGATGGCAGACATAACACGGTCAAATTTCTTGTCGGCGTCCATAATCGCTCACATCTCGCCAGAACAATGAGAAGATTACGTACAGTTTCTGAGGTAACGCGTATTGTTCGTGGAAAATAAGGATTGGTTTTCCTCACCCATCACCACACTCAAAGGCGTTGGCAGCAAAATCGCCCAAAAGCTTGCGCAATTAAACATTCATTGCCTTGGGGATTTTTTATTGCATTGTCCTTATCGCTATGAAGACAGAACCCGTCTTGTTCCTATTCGTGCGCTCAACCCAGAACAGTTCGTAGTTATTCAGGGCAAAATAATTAAAGTCACGATTGAGGGTAAAAGAAAAAAACGTGCTTTACTCACCTTGTCAGATCAAACAGGTGTTGTAACCCTTTTGTTCTTTAATTTTCATCCAAATATGCAAAAAAATTGGGTGAACGACACCGTGTTGCGTTGTTATGGGCAAGTTAAAGCAAGCAGTCGTGGCTATCAAATTATTCATCCTGAATGTGAAACCATCTACCAAGATAAACCCATGCCAACAAGTTTGACACCCATTTATCCTTTGGTGGCAGGCTTATCCCAAGCATGGTTGCGGCGGATGATAACGCAGCTATTAGCGCAGTATCAAAACCAAGTGAAGCATGATGATGTCTTTGCACATGGCCTTAAAGCCAAAATGCCTTTAATGACTTGGCAAGAAGCGCTAAGCCTTATCCATCAACCCAATGCAAATGAAGATTTAGAAGGTTTGGCTTCAAGGCAACATCCCGCTTTTCAACGCTTAATAAGCGAAGAATTATATGCGCATTACATCAGTTTAAAAAAATTAAAAAAAAGAGCCAAAGCATTTGAGGCAACCGCTTTTCCTCTCAATGAAAAAATTATTAATAATTTTATTTCAGGGCTCCCTTTTAAATTAACAAAAGCGCAAGAGAGTGTTTGGACGGATATTCAAGCTGATTTAACCAAAACCAAACCAATGCTGCGTTTGGTGCAAGGAGATGTCGGTAGTGGTAAAACCGTAGTGGCGGCACTTGCTGCGCTGATGGTCATTGCCAATGGCAAGCAAGTTGCCATCATGGTGCCAACAGAAATCTTGGCTGAGCAACATTTAGCACATTTCACTCAGTGGTTTAGTGCGCTGGGTTACCGTTGTGAATTATTGGCAAGCAAGCTTAAAGCCAAAGAAAAACGAAATATATTAGAAAATATCGCTTTAGGCTTAACGCAGGTTGTAATTGGCACACATGCGCTTTTTCAGGATGATGTGATCTTTCAAGAATTGGGGTTGGTTGTCATCGATGAACAGCATCGCTTTGGCGTTCATCAACGACTATCCTTGCATGAAAAAGGTAAATCAGCCAAAACAGCAAGCTATCCTCATCAGTTGATCATGACAGCAACACCCATACCGCGCACATTAGCAATGAGTCATTATGCCCATCTTGATATTTCAGTGATAGACAGTTTGCCGCCTAATCGCCAGCCCATTACAACGCTTACAGTGCCTCAAAAACGTCGGGATGAAATTATTGAAAAACTAAAAGGCGTTTGTGAAAAGGGGCAACAAGTTTATTGGGTTTGCACACTTATTGATGAATCAGAAGTTCTCACTTGCCAAGCAGCACAAACAACCATGGAAGATTTGAAAAATGCTATTCCTTATGAGGTTGGTTTAGTTCATGGGAAAATGGATACCGATGAAAAAGAAAGCGTCATGCAAGCTTTCTATCGTGGTGAAATTGCTGTTTTAGTGGCAACCACCGTAATCGAAGTTGGTGTAAATGTGCCTAATGCGACATTAATGGTCATAGAAAATCCTGAGCGATTAGGCTTAGCACAGTTACATCAGCTGCGTGGTAGAGTGGGCAGAGGCAGTTTGCCGAGTTTTTGTATTCTATTGTATCAATCCCCTTTGAGTGAAATGGCGCAAGCACGCTTAAGCATCATGCGCGAAACACAAGATGGATTTGTTATTGCCGAAGAAGATTTATCTTTGCGTGGGCCTGGGGAAGTGCTGGGTGTACGTCAAACGGGCGAGTTACAATTTAAAGTGGCAGATTTTGCACGTGATAAAGCCTATTTTGAATTGCTCCCTTCATGGGAAACCTTATTAAAAGATTTATCTGTCACGGATATTCAAGACATTTGTCAACGCTGGCAGATCAGAAGTGATTACGCCCAAGCTTAGGCAAGGTTGTAATTTCATCCATATCAACTCGCATTTCAATTCCCCCTAGGCCAAACTTGATATATTGATGCCTATCAGGAAATTGTAATGAAGACCAAGGGTGCAACATTAATCGCTGCCTGTTTGGGGTGGGGGGCCGGACGCCATGAAGTCCAACAAGGGCCGCAAGTATTGCAGCACACGGTTCTCAAAAGCCTACCTTGGGAAACCATAGAAGCAACTATACCTTATACCACGGGAAAAAAGCTCAGTTATGAGCAACGTCTTGCACAAGTTATTGATTTTAACCAGCGCTTGGCAAACACAATAAGCCAACCTTCTTTTGCTCACTTCCCTATTGTTATCGGTGGTGATCATTCCATTGCTGTTGGCACGTGGAGTGGGTTGGTAAGTCACATGCAAGCAAAAGGAGAATTTGGTTTAGTATGGATTGATGCCCATATGGATTCTCATACGCCACTAACAACACCCTCCCATAATATTCATGGCATGCCATTGGCTGCCTTATTGGGTGATGGAGAGCCGGCCTTAGTTAATTTAATGGAGAGTGGGCCAAAATTAAATCCGCAGCATTTAGTCTTAATTGGCGTAAGAAGCTTTGAACAAGGTGAGGCAGAACTACTCAAAAAACGCAACGTTAAAATCTATTATATGGATGAAGTAAAGCAGCGGGGGTTTGCAGCTGTTTTTCAAGAGGCACGAGATTATCTTAAGAAACAGGCTAAATATTTTGGCGTGAGTCTTGATATCGATGCTTTAGATCCAAGTCTTGCGCCAGGCACAGGCGCGCCCGAACCTGATGGCATAAAAAATATTGATGAAGTGATTAATGCGATTTCGAATTTAGCACAAGATAAGCAATTTGCAGGTTTAGAAATAGCTGAATTTGATGCAACACGAGATCAGGATGAAAAAACCGCCACTATCATCTCGAAGATAGTGGCCGCCTTTTTAGAGAAATACAATGCGTAAAACAGAACATTGGATTGAAAAGGAATTACAAAGATGCGCCCATAACTACAAGCCTTTACCTGTGGTGTTAACAAAGGGTGAAGGGGAGTGGGTGTGGGATATTGATGGTAATCGCTACGTGGATATGCTCAGCGCCTATTCCAGTGTAAGTTTAGGGCATTGCCATCCAAGATTATTAAAAGCATTAAATGAACAAGCTCAACAGTTAGCCGTAACATCACGCGCTTTTTATAGTGATCAACTGCTACCCTTGGCTGAAAAATTGTGCCAACTTTCAGGATTGGATATGGCTTTGCCCATGAATACGGGGGTTGAGGCCGTTGAAACTGCCATTAAAGCCGCAAGACGCTATGGTTATCAAGTAAAAGGAATTGAGCAAGATAAAGCTGAAATTATTGTGGCTAAAGATAATTTTCATGGCCGCACAATCAGTGTGATTAGTTTTTCATCTGAGAAAGCATATCAGCGTGGTTTTGGGCCATTTACACCAGGTTTTATTGAGATCCCTTTTGGCGATGCTGATGCGCTAGCCAAAGCGATTAAGCCACAAACCTGCGCCTTTCTTGTTGAACCGATTCAAGGTGAAGCGGGGATCATTTTTCCTCCCCATGGCTGGTTGAAAGCCTGTGAGAAAATTTGTAAGGATAATGGGGTATTATTCATTTTAGATGAGGTCCAAACAGGTCTTGGTAGAACAGGCAAAATGTTTGCATTTGAACATGAAAACGTGAAGCCAGATGCATTAATATTAGGTAAAGCCTTGGGTGGTGGCATATTACCCATTTCCATGTTTATGGCTAAAAAGGAAGTGATGCAAGTCTTTGAACCAGGAAGTCATGGTTCTACTTTTGGTGGTAATCCCTTGGCATCACGGATTGGTCTTGCAGTCTTAAATATTTTGGATGAA
>CAZBZP010000005.1:0-165806 GCA_964496435.1 Uncultured Candidatus Berkiella sp. | reverse complement strand
TAACTCAATTCATTTGACTTGGCTGTTTTTTAAAAACACCCACACAAATAACATGGTTTCAACTTGTTAAAGAACACTCTTGCTCAATGCAAGGTCGCTTATTTTAACGAGTTCATCACAGTTGTCAATCACTCGTTTATTTAAATTTTGCAAACTTGCTATCAATCAAAGAAGGCAGATTGTACCCTCTTTTCGTGCAGTGTCAACCTTATTGCGAATTAATTTATTTTTGTTCGCATTAAGGTGAACAACACACCTTTAATTTTGTTTACTTTCTGAAATTTTTATTTTTGCGAAACGACGTTTACCAACTTGAACAACAGTATCTGTTCCCTTCTTTAGTTGATGATCCATCGCTTGCACGCGCTCGCCATCTAATTTGACAGCACCTTGCTGAATCATTCGCATCGCTTCGGAAGTACTCTTCGTTAAGCCTGCTTCTTTAAGCGCTTGCACTAAAGCGACTTCTTGGCCACTGGCAGCTATCGCAATTTCTGGAATGTCTTGCGGTATTTGGCCTTGACTGAATTGTTCTATAAAACGTTGCTCAGCATTATTCGCATCATTGTCAGAATGAAAACGTGCAATAATTTCCTTTGCAAGTAAAATTTTTACATCACGTGGATTAAAGCCTGCCTGCACTTTTTGTTTAAGACCCTCTATCTCACTTAATGATTTAAAACTTAATAATTCATAATAGCGCCACATCAATTCATCACTGATAGACATGATCTTACCAAACATCGCATCTGGACTATCGGCTATGCCTATATAGTTGTTTAAAGATTTGGACATCTTTTTAACGCCATCTAGCCCTTCAAGTAAGGGCATCGTGATCACGATTTGAGGGCTTTGCTTATAAGCTTTTTGCAATTCCCTGCCCATAAGCAAGTTAAATTTTTGATCCGTCCCGCCTAGCTCAACATCAGCCTTGAGCTCTACAGAGTCATAGCCTTGCAGCAAAGGATAAATAAATTCATGGATAGCAATAGGCAATCCTTCCTTATAGCGCTTTGAGAAATCATCTCTCTCTAGCATACGGGCTACCGTTTGTTGCGCAGCCAAGCTGATAAGATCTTTGGCGGAAAATTTATCTAACCAATGAGAGTTAAAAACAATTTTTGTTTTTTGAGGATCTAAAATTTTAAAAATTTGGCTTTCATAGGTTCTGGCATTTTCAATGACTTGCTCAGGCGTTAAAGGGGCACGGGTAACATTTTTGCCAGTCGGGTCACCTATTCTCCCTGTGAAATCACCTATCAAGAATAAAATTTCATGACCTAAATCTTGAAGCTGCTTTAATTTATTAATGAGCACCGTGTGTCCCACATGGATATCAGGTGCTGTGGGATCAAATCCTGCTTTGATGCGTAAGGGCCGATTCAATTTTAATTTTTCAACTAACTCGTTATGAACCAACACTTCTGTTGCGCCGCGGCAAAAAATTTCTAAGGCGTCATCTATGGACATAAACACTCACAAAAATTAGATAAATAAAAGGCTAAGCGACTGAATATACTCGAACCGAGCGTAATTATTCAAATTAGGCTGCCTATTTAGCACAAAATGAATAAACACCGGGAGTGTACGCTGTAGACAAAAATAGGTTAAGATGGAAGCCCGTTGTATTGTTCGTTTATTTTGTTAACCAACCTTTTATAGTGGGCTATGCCAACTTAAAAGTTGTGCAATGCGTAATTTAAGATCGTAAAAAGTTGATTTACGAAACTAAAAATTGCATAAAAGCAAATAGAGAACTAGTTTTAAAAGAAGTCGCAAGTAGGATGCAGCGTTCAATCAAAGTGAAAACCGATTATAAAGACAGCAGGGTCAAACCAGAACCCTCCATAACTTTATCTATTGTTAGCAAATGGAAATTGCCTCTTGCTCTTTCTGTGCTTGCTTTTATTTTCCTTTGGAATTGGGTATCACGTTCTTCCTTTGAGAACACCGAACAAGAATCATCTTGGATGTCAGCATCTTCGGATCAAGTTACCCTGGATGTCTCTTTACCAAGCTCTGAAACCCCTTCTCAGCCTCAGGCATTAGCGTTAGCACAAGCTGAGCCTAAACAAACTCTCGCTCAATCCGACGAGAACATAGACTGGCAAACCTTTACCATCAAATCCGGCGATAACCTAGCCTATTACTTTCAAGAAGCAGGCCTTGATTCTAAAGCGCTACAAGAAGTGCTCTCATTAGGTAAAGATGTATCACAATTAAAGCGAATCTATCCTAATCAGAAATTAAGACTCTTAGCCAACAGCGATAACCAATTACATTCATTACAATTCGATGTTGATCCTTTAACAACGCTGATAGTGCAACGCCAAGATAACGGACAACTTAAAGCACATATCGAAGATAAGCCTATCGAAAAGCGCGTAGCTTTTGGTGGGGCTCAAATTTTTGATTCTTTTTTTGGCGCAGGCAAACAAGCAAAACTAGATGACGCCTTAATTATGGAACTTGCCAAAGTCTTTGCCTATGACATCGACTTTGCCAACGATATTCAGCCCAACGACAGTTTTAAAGTACTTTTTGAAGAGTACTTTGTGAATGGTGTGAAAGTAGGCAATGGCCCTATCGTTGCAGCAGAATTTATCAATAGCGGAAAACCATACAGAGCGATTCGTTATACAGACAGCAGTGGTGAATCAACCTACTATTCACCTAGCGGTCAAAGTTTAAAGAAGGCCTTTATCAGAACACCGGTGCAATATACCCGCATCAGCTCACATTTCAATTTACATCGTCGCCATCCTGTTTTGCATAAAATCCGCGCACACAAAGGTGTGGATTATGCAGCGCCCACTGGCACACCTGTTAAAGCAGCTGGCGCCGGTAAAGTCGTTTATGTTGGCAAAAAAGGCGGTTATGGTAATGCCATCATTCTGCAACATGGCTCTAAATACACAACTTTGTATGGTCATTTATCCCGCTTTGCCAAAATCAAAAATGGGGCAACTGTTCGCCAAGGTCAAGTGATAGGTTATGTAGGTTCAACTGGACTTGCCTCAGGCCCTCACTTACATTTTGAATTTAGAATCAATGGTGTACATCACGATCCCCTCAAAGTGGCACTACCACAAGCCGAAGGACTAGACGGAAAGGCAAAGAAGCAATTCTTAGCTTACTCCAGTAACTTGCTACGCATGATGGATACGCAGGGCAAAGTTCTCGTTGCAGCCAATGAATAATCTAAGCACTGATCTCTATATCGGATTAATGTCTGGCACCAGCATGGATGGTGTTGATTGTGCCTTAGTGTCCTTTGATGAAGCTAATCAACAAGTAAAATTGCATGCAACCCATTTAGAAGAAATTCCCTTGGCCTTACGTGAGGAAGCATTAGCCATCAGCCTAGGCCAGGCTAATGTACACTTCACAACTATTTCAGTGTTGGATGTAAAATTCGGCCAATTATTTGCTCAAAGTGTTAAAAACTTGCTGCGCAAAACCTTGTACACTGAAAAGCAAGTCAAAGCCATTGGCAGCCACGGGCAAACCCTTTGGCATCACCCCCATCCTCCAACCCCTTTTACTTTACAAGTGGGCTGCCCCAACATCATTGCTAAAACAACGGGGATAACAACAGTCGCTGATTTTAGAAGAGGTGATATCGCTTTAGGTGGCGTAGGTGCACCATTTGTTCCCCCGTTTCATCAATGGATATTAGGTGCTAATGAATCTCGTGTCATTTTGAATATTGGCGGCATTGCCAATATCACCCTGCTTAGCCCACAAGCGACCCAGGATGCAGCCCCGCTAAGCGGTTTTGATACAGGACCAGGCAATGGCCTTATGGATGCCATTGCAATGCAACACTTACAACAACCCTATGATAAGAATGGTGCCTTTGCCCAATCAGGTAAATGTAATCCACTCTTATTAGCAAGACTCTTAAGTGATCCCTATTTTGCTCAAAGTGCTCCTAAAAGTACGGGCAAAGATTATTTTAATTTAGCTTGGCTAGAGGAACACCTTAAAGCACTGCCAGCAATACCTGCGCAGGATGTTCAAGCCACATTACTCGAACTAACAGCAGTGAGTATTGCACAGCATATCAAACAATATCGGCAGCAAGCACAAGTACTCGTCTGCGGTGGCGGTTGCCATAACCCTGTATTGCTCAGTGCAATTTCAAAGCATTTGGGTGATCAATTTACGGTTAAAACGACTGAAGATTATGGTGTTGCACCAGATTGGATTGAAGCGACATGCTTTGCGTGGTACGCCATGAAGCGCCTTCATGAAATGCCCATTGATTTGAGGCAAGTAACAGGCTCTAAGCGGCCCGTGATTCTCGGCGGTGTTTATTTGCCCTAGCGCTTCAAAGTTCAACGACTGAGCGTAAGAGCCCTACCCTAAAGAAAAAGAAGATCCACAACTACAGGTTGTTTGTGCATTTGGATTTTTAACTGTGAAATGAGCGCCTTGTAAACTTTCTACATAATCAATTTCAGCACCAGCCAAATACATAATACTCAAGGCATCAATTAAAACATTTACCATCAAACTCCCTTCACCACTATTATCATCTTCCTCGGGGAGTACTTCCTGCTCTATAACACAATCATCTTCTTTAATTTGTTCATCAAAGGCAAAACCATATTGGAAGCCAGAACAACCGCCACCGGTGATATACACTCTCAGTTTAAGATTGTAATTGCCTTCTTCAATGATCAGCTCCCGAATACGTCGGCCTGCCGCTGTGGTGAGGCTAATAGAAGCAACGGGATGTTCTGCGATTGCCATAATGTCGTCTTCAAATGAGGGGTTTCTTAGTAAGTTTGACCAATTATGGCCCGCACCAGTTCCCAAGTCAAATATACTCATTCCGCCTACGCTAAAGCTACGGCGTGACAGGCCTTATAAAATAATCCCGCACGCCTTGGGATTTGTTCGCTTGGCGCCTCGTCTAAAGTCAAAATAGTTTGAGTATAATTCTTTTTTACTAAATCATCGTTTCTTGATGAAGAGCAGGATGTTCAATGTTCGCTATGTCGGACATATTTAAAATAGTTGTGGCACGTACAGCAGGATTATTTTCAAAATTTACTTCCAAGTAAAACGAATTATAATCACCTAGAAATAAAAAGTATTTGTGGTGAACATGCTTTTTGAGCAGTAAATCAAAGTTTATATTCTTTTTATTAGTCATGTCGTATTGAATATAGGTGCTAGAAGCAATGGCTTGATCTTTGATATCAAGATAATAAGTTTTACTTATCCATTGTTTCAATTTGTTAGCAATTTCATTTTCACTAATGGAAAAATAATTATTTTCATCTTGATTGGCATCTAACATTTGCATAATAGTGTTGGCAGAAAAGAGTGCCTTGACTTCTTCATTGCTTAAATCACGAGTTACCCTCAGCTTTAATTCCTCATCATCCTGCTCGAAAGTAAATGGGGATAGTAAAATTTTCCCCCCGTTTTGCGCACGCAGTTCATAAGCAGGAAACAATTCATCATTGAAATAAAAATCATTGAGCAATAAGGTTTCAAGATGAGTAACTGTGAAGGTTTGACCGCGGATATCCTCAGGCAGCGCTTCATCATCAGTCAAGGTAAGTTTGCTATTGAAGCTTAGAAAGAATGGTGCCTTACGCATAAGATGTGAATAATTCCTTTTTACATCAAATTTAAGAAATTTTATCAATAATACTCATTTTTTCAAGAAAATAAATATATTTTGAAAATTTCAGTAAAATTTTTAAGAAATTAATACTTAGCTGTCTACCATAGAAGTGTGTCTACGCCACGAGGTCGATCCCGAGTTCATGTTATGCGCGTATTTGACCATTACCTTGCACTAACCATTTCGTACTCACCAAATGTTGTAAACTAAATGGTCCTCTCACATGTAATTTTTGGGTACTGATGCCAATCTCTCCACCCATACCAAATTCACCTCCATCCGTAAAAGCGGTGGAAGCATTAGCATAAACAACAGCCGCATCAACTTGTTGAAAAAAGTGTAAACAGGCATTTTGATCCTGGCTTATAATAGCTTCACTATGACCAGATGAATATTGCCTTATATGTTCAATTGCTTGCTCTAAAGAATCTACCGTTTTTATTGCCATTTGCAATGATAAAAACTCTTTACCATATTCATGTGAGCTAGCTTTACTTAATAACGCAGCTGGGTAATTGCCCCGCAATATTGTTAGGGCTTGCTCATCTGCATAGAGATGAACACCCTTTGTCAGCAAATCTGCGACGATAAGATTTAATTGAGGCAATATTTCTTTGTTAATGATTAAGCAATCCAATGCATTGCAAACACTTACCCTTCTTGTTTTGGCATTTGTAATAATTTTCTTGGCCAAAGCGATATTAGCGGTTGCATCAACATAGGTATGCACAACACCTGCCCCAGTTTCTATAATGGGTATACTGGTATTTTGTTTTACAAAATCAATTAATGCTTGGCTACCGCGAGGGATAATTAAATCTACATATTTATTGGCTTGTAATAAAGTCTTTACTGACTCCCTTTCAGGAGGCATTAATAGCACACAACTTGGCGAGATCCCCTTTTGTGCTAAAGTTTCATTAATTAATTTGACGAGATAGTTATTTGTGTTTTGGGCATCGGCTCCGCCCTTTAGGACACACGCATTACTGGACATAAAACACAATACAAATGCTTCCAAGGTCACATTCGGCCTAGATTCATAAATAATGCCAATAACGCCAATCGGTACCGTCTTTTTTTCTAAATGTAAGCCATTAGCCAAGGTGTAAGATTCTATGGTTTGCCATATCGGAGAATCAATTGTCGCAATATCTTTGAGACTTGCTGCAATGGCATTAATTCTATCAACGGTCAATTTAAGCCTGTCATATTTAGGATCGTCGAGTGACATTATATTTAGATCAAGCTGATTTTGGGCTAAAATTTCATTGTGATTGGCGATAATGTTATCTGCTAATGCTTCGACAAATGCTTGTTTTTTTTCATGTTCAATAAAAGGCAGATCAAATGCGCCTTTTTTAAGCGTTTGAAAATGTGCTATAAGATCCATCAACCCCTGCCCTAATTGTCAAAAAGTGCAATTTTATTATAATGAATGAAAACCTTTTGCCCACGTTTACCGATAACTTCACTTAATTGTTTTGAATCATAACCTGCCAAACCAATTCCTAGCTTATGACCTTTTTCATCACGAATGGAAACCAAATCACCTTTGCTAAATTCACCATCAATAGAAAGGATCCCGACCGGCAATAAACTCACCGCCTTTTCTCTTTTGGCAAAAATGCTACTGATACCTTCATTAATAATAACAAAAGGCATGGCTGTAGAATAAGTATGCGCAAGCCAGCGTTTAATCCCTTTATCTTTTTTAAAGGGCAAAACTTGAGTGCCTAATTTTTCATTATTAAGAAGCTTTATTAACACTTCATCAATCCGGGCATTAGCAATATAGGTTTGAATGCCAAAGTGAGCAGCTTTCCTTGCACTGGCAAGCTTGCTTAGCATTCCGCCACGGCCATACAGGGTTTTATCCGTTGAAATCTTTGGCCAAGACTCTTTTTGAGCAATATCCAAGGTTTCAATAAGTTTAGCATCAGGCAATGTTGGATTTTTATCATAAACTCCATCAATGCTGGTCAAAATTACGAGCTGTTTAACATGCATTTGTATGGCAATTAAGGCTGAAAGTTCATCGTTATCCGTAAACATCAGCTCGTTGATGGAGGTCACATCGTTTTCATTCACGATAGGGAGCACATGTTTATTTTTAAATAAACCATGCAATAAATTGTAAGTGTTTAAATAGTGATTCCTTTGCCGAAAATCTTCTTTGGTTAGCAAAATTTGAGCAGCTATCAAATTGTATTTTTTAAGTATACTGTTATAAATTTCAATTAGCTTCGCTTGCCCAATGCTGGCCAGCATTTGTCGATGTTCTATTATGTTTTGAAATTTTAAAGGCAAGTTTTTAGTATGACTTTTGCCAGTGGCGACTGCGCCTGAGGATACCAAGATAACTTGGTATCCTTTTTCTTTAATGGCAATGATTTGGGCAATAATATTCTCTAACTGCGGAATATCCAATTCTCCATCAGCATTTAAAATGGTTTGGCTGCCCAGTTTTACTACTACCGAATTTGAACTCATGCTTAGCCTACATCAGGATTATCAGTTACCCAAGAGAAATGACGTTGAAATTGTGGCCAATCTTTATCTGGCACAACGCTAAATTGAACGCCTTCGGGTACAAATTGTTCGGGAAAGCTAAGCTCTCCTGCCAACTCTTGTAGATGACGAAATTTAAAACCAAGACCATCCGCTCGTGTTGAATCAACATATTTCACCGGAAGCTCAACCGTTCTATCGCCGATTTTTCCCTGTATTACCATGCGTAATGCGCCTTGCACAAAGGTTTGAGGCGCAACTTGTTTGGATAGAATAATAAGATAGCGATAACTATTACTTTCTTCAGCTTGAAAAATTTGAAAGGATTTGATTTCAACACCTTGCGTATGAGTAGGTGATTTGGCGAGTGATTGATACAAGGCCATATCACGGGTTAGTTCCGTATTTTTCTGCTGTAGCGCCATTAAATCATTGTTCAAATTCTTTTGTGCTTGTGCTTGGATTTCAAAGTTCTGCTTTGCACTTAGCAGTTCTTTTTGTAAATTGTTGTTCTCTTTTTGTAGATCAGCCATCGTATCAGAGATGGGCATAGTCGTTGGCACAGGTTGCTCAGCTTGACTTGTTTTTCCGCTTAAGTAACCAGCGTTGTAACTAACAAATAACACAATTGCGATGATGCCAAAGACGGAACCCAGCGTTACTTTTCTGCGTGGTCGGTGTTTTAACAATTTTGCAACCGATGTTTGTTTCATCACATGCTTTTCCTTTTATTCATTTCAAATTCATATATATCTCTTTACAATACCTGATTATTTCTAAAAGAGTATATAAGATCATGTTTTTATGGCTAAAAGCATTCCACATCATCGCCATGGTGGCTTGGTTTGCAGGATTATTTTATTTACCCCGACTTTTTGTTTATCATACTGACATAAAAAGCCCTGGCACTGAATATGATCGTTTCTGTACCATGGAGCGCCGCTTGTTTTATGGGATCATGACACCCAGTGCCATCATCACTTTATTCTTAGGAATAGGGTTGGTTCATATGATGGGCTATTCTTTTAGTGCGCCACCCAAATGGTTAGCCTGGAAACTGATATTGGTGGGCTTAGTGATTCTCTATCATCTTTATTGCGGTGTGTTGGTAAAACGCTTTAAAAATGCCAAAAATACCCACAGCGGTTTATTTTATAGAGTTTTCAACGAAATCACGGTTTTTATTCTGATAGGAATTGTGTTGCTTGTTGTTATAAAGCCAAACTGAGATAAGCAATTCCCCGAGGGGAATTGCTCAAAAATATTAGATTTCTACCATCTCGAAATCATCCTTCATCGCCCCACAATCAGGACAACGCCAGGTAATAGGGATTTCTTCCCATTTGGTGCCTGGTGCTATACCTTCATTTGGGCTACCCAGAGCTTCATCATAAATAAAGCCACATAACAAACACATAAATCGTTTCATTTTCGTCATTTTGCCTTTGCTAATTGATTCGGGGTGAATTTTCGCATGAATCTAAGGGGTAAGGAAAGCATCTGTTGTGATACTATCCTCAGCTACGAATGAGGCGTCAAAGACCGCGGGACGTATGGGGAAACAACTTTTTACATGGCTTCGCCACATAAAAAGTGATTCCCCACACGCCATTCAATTTCATTAGACGCCTAATTCATACGCCAGCTCATAAATTCAAAACGGGAAGAGTATATGCAACGTTCGAAAGATTTATTTGATAGAGCACAACAATTCATTCCTGGTGGGGTGAATTCTCCTGTTCGCGCCTTTAAAGGCGTCGGTGGTACACCTCTTTTCTTCGAACGCGCACAAGGCCCTTATATTTTTGATGAAGATAACAATCGTTACATTGATTATGTGGGCTCTTGGGGCCCTATGATTCTTGGCCACCAAGACAAAGATGTCCTTAAAAGTATGGAAATTGCTTTAAGCAAAGCCTTATCTTTTGGTGCGCCAACCAGAGCAGAAGTTGAACTTGCAGAATTTATTTGCACGCATATTCCCAGCATTGAAAAAATCAGAATGGTGTGTTCAGGCACTGAAGCAACCATGACAGCGTTGCGCTTAGCACGTGGCTACACGGGCAAAGATATGATTGTAAAATTCGAAGGTTGTTATCATGGACACAGCGATTGCCTCTTGATCAAAGCTGGCTCTGGCGCATTAACCTTAGGACAACCCAGCTCCCCTGGGGTACCTGCTGATTTTGCTAAACATACTTTAAATTTAGAATTTAATAATAGCGACGCGGTTTATAGTGCCTTTGCCGAACATGGTGATAAAATTGCCGCTGTGATAGTTGAACCTATTGCTGGCAACATGGGTTGCGTCTTACCTTCTCCACAATTTTTACTCGCACTTCGTCAAGCATGTGATAATCATGGTGCCGTCTTGATATTTGATGAAGTGATAACCGGCTTTAGGGTTGCTTTTGGTGGTGCGCAAAGTGTTTACAACATTAAACCAGATATTACCACCTTTGGTAAAATTATTGGCGGCGGCATGCCTGTAGGCGCCTTAGGTGGTAAAAAATCAATTATGTCTCACTTAGCGCCTGAAGGCCCTGTTTATCAAGCAGGCACGCTCGCAGGCAACCCGCTTGCCATGGCAGCAGGGCTTGCCACACTTGGAAAATGTCTAAGACCAGGCTTTTACGAAGAATTGCACAACAAAACACAAACCTTAGTACAAGGATTAGAGCGCCTTGCAAAGAAACATGCGGTGCCTGTGCAAATAAATTGGGCAACCGGCATGTTTACCCTCTTCTTTAATGATGAACCGGTTAAGTGTTTTAGCGATGTGATGCGCTCAGATGCCGAAAAGTTTAAAAAGTTCTTTCATGCCATGTTGGACAAAGGTATTTATTTTGGTCCTTCTGCATATGAATGCGCAATGGTTTCTATTAGCCATACGGATGAGTGTATTGAACAAACCTTAGCAGCAGCAGATGCTGTCTTTGCACAATTAGCATTATGACGGATAATTTAATCAAAGCCTTACAACAGGCTACGCGTTACTCGCATCCAGTGAGTGAGTTTGAGGTGATTGAAACACACCTCTCCTACGTCATTCTCACCGGCGAGTTTGCTTATAAAATCAAGAAACCCTTAAATTTAGGGTTTCAAGATTTTAGCACTTTAGAGAAAAGAAAATTCTATTGTGAATTAGAAGTACAATTAAACAAGCGTCTTGCGCCTCACATTTACATAGAAGCATTTCCAATTACAGGCACACCAGCAGACCCAGTGCTAAACGGCCAGGGCGCGGTTATCGAATATGCTATTAAAATGCATCAGTTTAAGCAGGACTGCCTACTGAGCCATATGGCCCAAGATAATAAGCTTGGCAACGCAATTATTGAAGATATTGCCTTACAAACAGCGCAATTTCATCTTAAAGCCACCGTCTGTGATCCCTTCGTTGATTTTGGCAACCCCGAAGCTGTGTATGCCCCTATGAGCGATAATTTTAATGCACTTAAAACATTAAAGGCATCTAAGAACTATACCCATGAAATCTCACAACTAGAAACCTGGTGCCATCATCAATTTAATGATTTAAAAGCACTATTAGCAACGCGCAAAAAAAATGGTTTCATACGAGCATGTCATGGTGATTTTCATTTAGGCAACATGGTGTTATTGGATAATAAAGCGACTATCTTTGATTGCATTGAATTTAATGAAAGCTTTCGCTGGACAGATGTCATGAATGATATCGGTTTTTTAGCTATGGATCTGGATCGCAATCATTTATCTCATTTAAGTCATTTGTTTATCAATAAATATTTAGAACAATCTTTTGATTATCAAGGTACGCTTTTACTCAAGTTCTATCAGTCTTATCGCGCCATGGTAAGGGCGAAGATATCTGCCTTACAGCTCGATCAGGTAGCAGAGGATTCCCCTTTAAATCAAAAGCTAAAACAAGACTTACAAGATTTTCTGCAATTAGGCTTAAGCTATGCATCCGCTTCAAAACCAACGCTGAGTATCACCTTTGGCCTATCTGGCTCTGGTAAATCACTTTACACCGAGCAGATGCTGATGCAAACAGGCGCTATTAGATTACGTGCAGATATTTTTCGCAAACATCTTTTTGGCTTTAACGTTTTTGAGAGCTCATCACCTCATCAAAAGGAGCAGCTCTACTCGCAGGATGCAACCAAGCATGTCTATATCACTCTACAAACCAACGCTAAATTGCTACTTCAAGCAGGCATTTCAGTTATTGTTGATGCCACCTGCTTAAAAGCCTGGCAAAGAGATCTGTTTAGTGTTTTAGCGCAGGAATTGGAAGTGCCTTTTTCAATTTATACCTTTGATGCACCTCTTGAGCGCTTACAAGAACGCATTAAGCTGCGCGCTAGAGTAAAACAAGATCCCTCAGAAGCAGATCAAGCCGTATTGCAACAGCAGCTTACCCTGCTTGAACCACTCTCAACTGCTGAGAAAGCCCAGAGTATCGCCGTAAACAGTGCGGAGATTGATTCAATGATTTCGGCATATTCTAGGCTCTTGCACAAGTAAAGGCACTGTCATATAAAAATATAGGCTTGATAAACGGTTGATTGAAAACCATAGATAACCTGCGGGCTCATTGCTTTAGCCCATTCAAGAAAAGTAATATATTTTTACCACAAAATTAAATTGCGACCTTGAAAAAATGCAAACCATAAATGAAAACCATATATCTTTTGATGTAATAGAGCGCGTTAACGCATTGCTCGCACCTTTAAAAAAAGCAGCTCATATTAATTTTTTTTGTTATGGGGTGAATCTGCCAGATTTTTCAGGCTTTACATTTTACAGCAACGCTGAATATTATATGGGCGTATTTCAAAATGAATATCATTTAAGAGGTTTTTCTCTTGGTGAGGGATGGACAAGAGCGCCTTACCAAGCAAAAGACGAAAAGTCCTTTTTATTCAATCTTGGCATCGGGAATCTTCTTTGCTATGTTGAGCATCAAGAAACGATGACGGAAATATTCACCTTTGGCACACCGCCTGATGTAAACAAAATAGATAATTTCTATATCAACAACATTGATTATCTAAAAAGCTTTGCACAACACTTCACTGAAGAATTTCATGACATTATCCAAACAGCCCACCAACAATTAGTAATGCCAACACCTTTAATGATAATGTCGCCCGATCCTGCCTATGCACCAGAATTTATCTATGATGAATTTACTATTGCTGATTTTGCAAATCTACTATCACCCAGAGAATCTAGATGTTTAGCACTGATAGCAAAGGGTTATAATCATAGAGAAATTGCAAAACAGTTCGATGTTTCAATAAACACCATTGATAGTGATATCAACAGGCTTAAAGAAAAATTCCAGGTAGAAACGGAGATTGAATTATTCCAAAAAGCACTTCAGCTTAATCTCATAGAATATGCATTATAAACGAGATGAACATATCATCCGTGCAGGAATGCAAACTTCTATTGCTTTGGCTATAGACATTTCGTTTAATGTAATATCTAAGCGATATGCATATATTTCAACGCCGGCTATCATCGCTTGGCGAATAAGGCTGCCATATTTGGGATCAATATGATCAGCTGGAAATAGACGATTTATACCCGTGTGTTGTACACAATAAACAAGCACAGCACGATATCCATTTTCTTTTGCATGAATAAGTGCTTTAAGCTGCTGCACACCTTTGTCCGTGGGTGCGTCAGGAAAAAAGCCACGATGGATCTCATCACCCAAGGTAACACTGTTAATATGAACAAAGCAGCTTGGCGTTTGTGTAGAGGGTGCCTGCGGACACAATGAAAGATCAAATGCATACTCACCTAAGGCATTAGGGGTAATGTTAAGGTGTGTATAGCCCTGTAATTCAGTAATGATGCCATTTTCAATTGCTTCAGTTATCAATTGGGTTGAGTTTTGTGTATTTACACATACCAAATGACCACCATCTACCTCAACCAATTCCCATGTATCTGGAAACTTTCTTCTGGGATTTGCAGAATGGGAAAACCATACACGGCTACCTAAGATGTCGCAGCCTGTCATAGCGCCCATATTAGGGCAGTAGATAACTCGATGTTCTTGGTTATTAACCACTATTTCTGCAAGAAATCTCTTATATCTCTTTAGCAGAACGGCTTGTGTTAATGGGCTCGCAAATTCCATGTTGGCACCAATCTATTTTAGTTTTAGGCTTTTCCTACACTTATAGTCGGCAGGGTAACTAATAAAGTTGAGTCCAAAATGTGCAAGAAGTGCTTTGCGGGCAAAAATGTCTAATTTCCTACTTGCTTGATAGTTAAGTGGTGGGTAGCCAAGCCCGAGTTTTACGTGTATATTCGCTCCCTCAGTGTAAGGAAGCACAATCACTAGAGGTTCTGACTTATATACACTAGGTAGGAAGGGAACTTTTTTAAAACATTGAAGTTCCAACTAGAAATGAGATAGATTTGAATCTTACCTGGACGTAACACGTCAGGAGGAGGAAGCCCATGTCAGCCGAAACCAATAGCAGCACGACAAAGAAAAAATCAACGACAAAGACTACCGTTCAAGGAAGTACGCCAAACCCAACAACGACTCAAACGTTGTTGTCATATGGGGTCAAACCCTATGAGCCAAATAATGGCGAAGAATATATGAGCAAAGCTCAGTTAGAGCATTTCAGAAAGTTGCTCAATATTTGGAAGGCGGCTTTGCTTCAAGGTGGTGATGAGACAATTCATGATCTAAAGGAACTTGCAGAAGTTCCAGCCGATGTGAGCGATCAAGCAACACTTGAAGAAACCTTTGCTCTACGCTTACGCGCAAGAGACAGAGAGCACAAATTAATCAATAAAATTGATGAATCCATAAAATCAATTGATAGTGGCGATTACGGCTTTTGTGAAGAATGCGGTATTGAAATTGGCATTCGTCGCTTAGAAGCAAGACCAACAGCTACTTTATGCATTGATTGCAAAACGCTCGCTGAAGTACGTGAAAAGCAAGGACGCTAAGCTCAACAATAACACAGATTTAGAGGTGGTCGCGGCAATACGTGACCGTCGCTCTGTGCGTGCTTTTCTTGATAAACCTGTTTCACCAGATATTCTTTCGCAGATCTTAGAAGCGGCTCGTTTTGCACCTTCTGGGGTCAATACCCAGCCTTGGCATGTGGCAATTGTCGGCCCTTTACATCGGGAAAAAATTAGCAAAGCTTTCATCAGCGCACGCGAAAACAATGTGCCTGAAAATCCAGATTATCAATATTATCCCACAGAATGGTTTGATCCCTATAAAAGTCGCCGTAAAGCCTGTGGCTTGGCCCTTTATGGGGCTTTACACATTAAGATGGAAGATACCGAAAAAAGAAAAGCGCAATGGTATCGTAATTATTACTTTTTTAAAGCGCCAGTTGCCCTCATATTCTATATCGATGGACGATTACATAAGGGTTCTTGGGTAGACATGGGTATGTTTATTCAAAATGTAATGCTTGGAGCAAGAGGCTTTGGCCTGGAAACATGCCCACAAGCAGCATTTGCTGAATATCCTGATATCATACGGGAACACTTGAATATTCCCAATAGCATGCATATTGTTTGTGGTATGGCCATGGGTTATGCCGACTGGTCAGATCCGGTGAATCAATATCGAACAGCCAGAGAGGAACTTAGCAACTTTGTGGTGGAATATGATTAAACTCAGAGCTTGTATCATTTTGTTGTTTATTGCTGTTGCCTTTCTCATCCACGCCACGCTTTCAAGTATCGGTTTGCTTGGGGCCCCCATTTTATTCTCACAGCTATTTACGCTGCTAGGTTGCTTCGTCATCCTTGGTATTGGCGCTGGATTGCCAATCGTTATATTGGCATCCGTTCTTGGCTGGGTGCAATTGGTATTATTAGTCAGCGGAAATATTGATCCTCATTTAGCAAAAGAAAGCTTTTTTGGCGTTTTAAAAACACTGCTCAAAGAATTATAGAAATAGCACGTGACTAAAAAACAAATTTATGTCATTAGAGCCACATCAAGAGATAAAAAAGAATTAAGTAAAGCTATTTTTGATAATTATCAATTTCACTTTCAAACCTACGATGATACCCTATTAGAAAAAGTACTTTGCCGATGTATTGATGCTCCACTTTCAATCGAATCACCCTCTTATGAAATTAATGAACTAATTCACTTTGCACAAACAAATAAGATAGATGCTATCCTGTGCACAGAAGATTACCCCGGCTGCCTTTATGCCAGCGTCGTTGCAAAAGAATTAAATCGTCCTGCGGCTTCGACACAAAGCATCTTAAGTTGTTCACACAAATATATTAGCCGCACCTTGCAACAGCAATATGTCCCCAATGCTACCCCTGCGTTTTGCTTGATTTCAAAAACTGATAAGAAGGCAACACTTCCCTTTCCATTTTTTGTTAAGCCACTAAAATCGTATTTTTCAATTTATGCCAATAAAATCACGACACAAGCAGAATATCAGCAAGCATTAATCTCTTCCTTGCCACCTGCATTATTTTTGCAGGAGTTTAACTGGTTTATAGAAAATCACAGCACATTTAAGGTTAATGCAAATTATCTTTTAGCTGAATCCTTGCTGAGTGGCCAACAAGTTACACTGGAAGGTTTTGTTTTTAATGGCAATATCACCGTCTATGGCATCGTCGACTCCATCATGTTTCCTGATACCATTTGTTTTGAGCGTTTTGACTATCCTTCGCGTTTATCCCAAGATGTACAAAACCGCATGGCAGAAATTGCAGACTGCTTTATGGAAGCAATTCACTTTGATAATGGCTTATTCAACATTGAATTTATGTATAATCCCCAAAGCGACAGTATTCATATTATCGAAGTAAATCCGCGCATGAGTTCACAATTCGCTGACCTTTACGAAAAAGTGGATGGCTTTAATCCTTACTCGGTGCTTATTGATATTGCCTTAAACAAAGAGCCTGTTATTCATAAAAACAATGGCCCCTTTAAGCTCGCATCAAGTTTTATACTACGTTTATTTGAAGATAAACTTGCCAATCAAGTGCCTAGCATGGAAGCTATAAATCAGCTTAACGCGCTCTATCCTGATGCGCATGTGGAGATCTATGCCAAAGAAGGTGAGAATCTCAGCAGTTTTTTACAAGACGGTAAAAGTTATCGCTATGGAATAATTAATATAGGCGAGCAAAATGAAATTGCGCTCAAGGCTAAATTTAAACAGTGCAAAAACTTATTACCCTTTGATTTCCTGGCAGCTACTGACGCAGATATTTCTGGCTAAATAGGCATAATGTTTTAAATTGTCATATTGCGCTAATAGGGACATAAAATATAATTTTCACTCCAAATCCAAAGCCTTACTTCTCAGTTTGACCCGCATTTGAATTATTTACAGAATCACTACCTGTGCTATATCCCCAAAATTTTCCACTATTGATTATCGTTGTATTGGCAGCACCACTATCATTGCTATTTCCTTTTGCTTGTCCAGAACCAAATTCATTTCCCTGCTGATTAGCAAATCCGTTTTTGGGTTGATGGCCCATTCTATTTCCTTGTTGGCCATTAAATCCGTTTTCTTGCTGAGGATTAAAACCTTGATGCTGACCAGGGCGATGGTGGTGATGTTCTCCTTGATGAGGGCCTTCACCCATTTCACCAAAAGAAGATGATGATGAGCTCTCTTGCAAAATATTGGCATGTGATGCAAAACAACCACAGCAAAGAGCCAGGAATAATAGCTGCTTAATCATTTTACCCTCATCTTAGAAGTTCTCTTGATGTTAAGTACTGTATGATTAGACTATCACTACAAAAGAAGGTTCGTTTTACGCGTAATTCACCGCTAGATAGAACCAGGCGGGAAAAGATAGCGCAAACCAATCTGTTGCCAAATAGCGCCACCCTTTTTATCCAGAACTTTAGATTTTAACAGTAAACCTTGAATATAATCTTTATTTAATTTGTTAGAAAGATATCCTACATTTGATATAAGACCTTACAAATATGAAAATGGATTTTCAAAGGGAACGTTATGTTAGCAAGGATTGTTTCTCTTCTCCTATTGTCTTTTACAGTAAATTCGCTCCATGCTTTTCAATTAGCAAAATCTGGTAGCATAAAATTAAAAATTA
Source organism: Uncultured Candidatus Berkiella sp. (assembly GCA_964496435.1). Classification (GTDB taxonomy): domain Bacteria; phylum Pseudomonadota; class Gammaproteobacteria; order Berkiellales; family Berkiellaceae; genus Berkiella. The sequence goes on along the minus strand of CAZBZP010000005.1, from coordinate 147,553 downwards.
ATACTGAAGATTTAGAGAGCCATACTATTAAACTTGCAACAAATGATAATAAGATATTGGGCAATTTGCGCTTATACCATACGCACATCTACGATGATTTTTGCTACAAAGATGTCATCAAGGGTGAATTTGTTTTTGATAACCTTGATGCAAAGCATGCCAATTTCCAATACCAGCTTATTTTTAAAGATAAAAAGGGGCTGGTTGCCAAAACAGTGGGTCATATATCATTGCCTCAAGGAAAAAACCAAGCCATTGCTTGTAGCAATATTCCTTTAAGCATCCAAGACATTAATAGTATTTCACTGTATGAAATTAAACTGATGGCTTTAAAATAAGATTTAATAATGCGGCTTATTTATCGCAGTCATGCCGCTTCCTTAGCCAAGACCAATTGCCAGACAATTTAGCACAAGGTCAGACATCACGCTTGTTCAAACTCGGGGTGCGCTTCCAGCGCCCGTTGTAGAAGGTTTCGTTTTTCCATATAGGCAGCGCGGGCGTTAGCATAAGCAGCATCTCTTTGTTGCAACATATGCATCTGCATCATTACGTTGTATAAATCATTTACTTCTTGCTTGAGCATGAGATAGCGCTTTAAATCTATATTTTGAACATCATCCTCGGCCATCGCATCATCCTCTTGGTGCATAAAATAAGCTTAGCTTAAAGCAGTGCAACAATTCTTGCTGTTGCGAATATATACATTATAACCTTAATTTATCGTGGGTATTTTGTTTTACTCACCTAAGCGCGCTTGATCTTAAGGTCAGTAATTTTTAGCACATCACTATAACTAATAAAATTAAAGTCAGCGGAATTTGTATAATTACAGCCAATTCACAACGCTTAATATAATATATATTGCTAAAATACTTACGGGCTTCTCCTCATTATTTTCCGTTTGTCATAAAAAAATAGTGACAAGCAAAAAATTGATGTTATTATTTCGTCGCAACTTAACCATTAGGAGAGGCAAGATGAGTTTACGTACAAGCGCAATGCCAGAAAGCGTTCAGCTAGAATTAACACATGAAGAGATCCAAAAAGAATTCGAGCAAAAGCGTGCTTGGGGTGTTATTACCTGTGTTGATTTAACGAATTGTAATCCTGCCTTGGTGCGTTCTGAAGAAGATATCAGAACTTATGTTAAAGAGTTATGCGAATTGATTGATGCCAAACGCTTTGGCGAGACAACCATCGTTCACTTTGGTGAAAATGAACGCATTGCGGGTTATTCTATGGTTCAATTAATTGAAACCTCCCTTATTTCAGGGCATTTTGTGAATGCTGCAAATAATATTTATATTGATGTCTTCAGCTGTAAGGCTTATGACCCTGCCGTGGTAACTGCTTTTACCAAAGCATTTTTTGAAGCAGAAAAGGTCAATGCCACAGTAATGATGCGGCGTTAGCAAGCTTAATCTAACCCCTTATAGGAAGATACATGCCAAATAAGACATTAAGTTTAGTGGGGGCAGCGCAAGGATGGGGCGCTGCTTTTCATGAAGTCGAATGGGGACCTCAATCTTTGTTTAAGGCCCCAATACTCAAAGCCCTACAAAATAAAGATCCCGCTATTACCTGGCGCTCTATTGTCCAAACACAAACACCTTTTGATAATCAACGGCTGAGCGTGAGTGAACGCTTAGCGGAAATTCAAGATTTTTCAAAGCGTCTTGCTAATGAAATCAAAGCCTGTCAACAACAGCATTTTCCCGTTGTATTAGGTGGTGATCATTCTGTCGCCATAGGAACGTGGAGCGGACTTATCAGTGCTTTAAATTCTCCTGGCGCTTTTGGCTTAATATGGATAGATGCGCATATGGATGCCCACACCCCATTAACCTCACATTCTAAAAATATCCATGGCATGCCATTGGCAACGTTATTGGGACACGGGGATGCGGATTTAGTGCATACCTTAGGCATGGGAAAAAAGCTTGACCCAGCACACGTCGTTTTAATTGGCACACGAAGCTATGAACCAGAAGAGATTACACTACTCGAAAAACTGGGCGTTAAAATTTTCTTTATGCCAGAAGTTAAAGAGCGTGGTTTTGATAGTATTTTTAAAGAAGCAATTAACATTGTCTCGAAAAACACTGTCGGTTTTGGCTTAAGCCTTGATATCGATGCATTTGATCCAAGCGCAGCGCCTGGCACAGGGACAAGAGAACAAGATGGCTTGCAACCACAAGATGTCATTCATTCTCTTTATCAACTTAAGGATAACACCTTGTTTAAGTGCTTAGAAATTGTGGAATATGATCCAACCAAAGATGAGGATCATAAAACTGCAGCATTAGTGCAGGATATTATCTTATCTATATTATAAGCATATTTACACGCACAGGTGGATAGTTTTGCTATTCACCTGTGACATCTCTCGCGCTTTAAAAAGAAAATTCAAACCTGCGATATGCGCTCTATTGCTTATGCTGTTTCTACAACAAAAAATTGTTTTAGCACTTCAATGCAGCGACCAAAATCTTTGCTTTGAACTAATACATAATCGGTATCAAAGGTTGATATCGCATATATGCTAATACCATGATCAGCTAAAGGTGAAATAACTTGCTTTAAGATCCCTACCAAAGCAAAGTCTAATTGTCCTTTAATTTTAAACATACGCCAATCTCGTTGCACTTTAAGGTCTTGCGGGATCAGAGAATCATCACAAACGATGGATAATTCATTTGCTGTATAAGTAATTGATATAAATTTATCTTTTTCTATTTTTAACCAAGCAGGTATCGGGCTATTGGCGTCTAGCTGGCAAACCCCTAAACGCTGCGGTTGAATTTCTAAGATGATGCTATGTTCATTTAAGGCATTCATAATGATTCTTATTTTGAGCTAATTAAAAATAATTTTGCTATCTTACTATTAACTTTAAGATGCTTATTTCTCACGAAATGATAAACTGCATAGCTGTTAAGTAAAAGGACTACTTTAAGCGTTATGGATAATCCAAGCCTCATCATTACACCCGTTGATAATCAAGCTTTAATCCAGGCTGCTCGCAACCTGCCTAATGTAGGTGTCACAAAAATCTATAATAATTTTGTATATTTAGCGATAGATGATGGATACATCCATGCTCTTTCACCTTTGCTGAACGATAAGAATATTGAAAAACCAGATTATTTCTCTGATGGTATAGGCACCCATATCAGCATCATTTACCCTGATGAAATGAATAATCCACAAATAGAATTAGAAAGACAAATCAGCTTTCAAGTTGTGGAGCTCCTCAAAGCAGAAACCATTGATGCCATCTATTATGTGCTGCGTGTCAATTCACCTGAATTAATTCAAATAAGAAAAATGAATAAACTGGGTGAGAAGTTAAATTTAAATGGCTACATTATTGACTTGCATACGACTATTGGCAAAAAAAGTAAGGATTAAAGAATGAATCAATATAGTTTTTTGTTGAAATCATTATTACCTATCCTGGTCATATCAACGACGAGTAGTGCTGTTAGCGCACAAATCACGCCTTCATCATCAGCCGTAGCCCAATTGCCTAAAAAGCAGCTTCAGCAAAGAGAACAAGCAATGAACCAAAAAGATGCTCAACGATTAATTGAAACATTTTATACACTTTTTAACGCAAAAGATTTAGATAAACTCTATGCTTTAATTGATGACAATATAGAATTTGCTATGAATGAAGATCAACCTGAAAAAGGCAAAGCTGCTTTTATCAAGATGATGCAACAAGTGACCACGGACTATCATGAGCAGGTTGATAATGTAATTTACATGCTAAGTGCAGATGGCAAAAATGTTGCGACTACTTTTCATTTCAAAGGAAAATATGTTCACACAGATGCTTCGCAGATCCCCGCGACTGGCCAAACCTATGCAAACAATGCTTTTAACTATTTTGAAGTCCATAACAATAAAATTATAAAAGCCATCGGGTTTTACAACCATGCTCAGTGGTTAAAGCAGGTTTCAGGCAAGTAGAAATAAGTGAGGGGATTCTTCACTAAAATCCCCTCGCGACATTTATTACATTCCTTATTTATTAACAAGAACGCGTGATGCCGTTACCGTAGCGCTTTGTTGCTCTTGATCTGATGTAGTTCGTGCAGAACCTAGCGATAAGGCACTAAAACTAGGTGTAAGGCTAACGGTTTTATCCAGAAGAGGATCAAGCACTGCTATTTGATTAGCATGAATTAACCCACTCTCTCTTAGACTAAAATAAAATTCCGTTGAAAGTTCAAAGACCCTTGCTAATTTAGGTTTACCATCAATTATACTAACCTTACCGCTTCGTTCTGTTGCATAAATTTCTGGGGCCAAGGCGCTTAACTTTTGAAAAGCAACGTGCTTATGGACAGCTATAATCAATTTAGTTGCCTGCTGATTTAGTTGCACATCCACATAGGCTTGTCGCGTCTTTTTCGCTTCACCTCGCAAAATGTAGCCAGCATGTTCATCAGAAAGGATCCTATCTACATACTGTAACTGACATTGTGTAATATGACGATTCACATTATTAACCACAGCATCAAGCCGACTATAGCGAACACCAACAAATTTCACTGCTGTAAAATGTGGATTTTCTTCCAATTTCCTTTGGTTATAATCCTTAATAGCAGCTCTTACTTTTTCCAAATTACTTAATTTATCATCCCACATAATAATGAAATCAGGCAATTTATCATCCAATGCCAAGACAAGGCCTTTTCCTTTATCCTGCCCACCGGTCATAATAATACCGTTTCGAAACAAGCCTTCTGGACCTAATGTTGAGAGCACTTTTTCCCTGTTGGCATATTCCCCTTGATTAAAATCAATATTGAATTTCTCAAGTTGCTTCAAGGTTTCTGCTAAAATAAGCGAACCCCTGCTGGTAAGCACCAAGGTGTTTGTGCCTGAAGCTTGCAGGCTTTTGATAACACTTGGCGTATCTTCTTCAACCAATTTTGTATCCTCAGGATGCACTTTAGCAACCATTCTTATATATAAGGGAATGATTAAATCTTTGATTTCATCAAAGCTTTTACCCTGCGCTCTGAGGTGCTTAAATTCTTCATCAATCCAATGATCTGTCACAAGCGTGTGCGCATAGGTTATAGCGGTATTATCTAAATCCACCAATGCCATGGTGCTCGCGAGGGGGTGATGTCGTTTAATATCCTCTAAATATTGCAAGCCGGCTTTAAACAAATCTGTTTCAACAATTACACCTGCTTCATTTTCGGATAATTTTTTAAGAGAATTTAACATTCAGCAACTCCGGGTAAATACAACAAATAAAATATCTGAGCCTGGCGCTTTTTATCATAGTTTTAAAGCCAAACCAAAATTACTTATCACTTTGAGCTAAAAAAGCGGCTTTGCTAGTAGATTCTCAAAAGCTTTCTAACATAGGTATGTCATGAATCTAGAGGGGAAACGTTGGGTGGATAAATAGTAAAATAATGGGCAAAAATTATTTTCTGCCCACTGCTTTTTCCTGGAAGTGTTTTCCTTCTTTGATGCTTTCCTTTATTTCTTCTTTTGCATCTTTGACGGTTTCTTTTAATATTTGGGAATGTTGTTGATAATTATTTTCAAGCCATTTTGAATAATTTGCATTGCATTCTAAAACGGCATCAATCATATATTGCGCATAGTCATTTAGGGGCGTGGCAACATTAGAAAGACCTTGCGCATACACATCCATCATTTGGTCCAGTTTTTTAGCATGGCTTAAATCTTGGATCTGTTTTGCATGGCAAAGTAGCAATTCATTCATCACTTTGATTTGTTCTTTACCAGCTTCACCATAAATGCGCATTGCCATTTCGTTAAATGCCAATAGCTGTCCCAAAAAAGTTTTATGGGGGTTCATCATCTGATCATACATTGAAGCTGCCATAAATTACTCCTCATAGAAATTCTGCAATGCAGCAGTTCTATAAAAAGAATAGGCAGTACTAATTAAGGTGTCAAGCAAAGAGTTCTATTGCTTGCTCTGTTCATCACCTTCAGACGGATGATAGTGCATAGGCTCATCAGAAGCGCCTGGGGCATTATTATTTGCCTCATTTTCAACAAGCTTATGCATCCATTGCTGCTGTAATTGTTGCCAATGCGCCATATTTTTTTGCACGATATCTGTCATTAATCGCAGCGGATCGGGAGATTTAGGTTCTTGAAGACCTTCCGCTAAACTGGTTTTGAAAAGAGATTGCTGCTTAGAAAACAGTTCCACGCCCTGCTCAAACATTTTGCTCAGCATATCCTGCATTGAGCCGCCATATGAACGGATCATATTTTGCAAACTATCAATAGAGAATATGGGAGGACCATTTTCTTCTTGCTCTATAATAATTTGGAGCAAAGTGCTATGGGTGATATCGTTTTGTGAACGAGCATCAATAACTTTAATTGTTACTTGCTCAATCACTAAACGTCTTACATCTTCAAGCGTTATATAACTACTAATCGCCGTATCATATAAACGACGATTTGGATATTTTTTGATAATGCGTGGCTCGCTCATCATCTCACCCCCACCCACTTGATGAAAGACTAATACATGTGTTGACCGCCATTAATGGCAATATTCGCCCCTGTTATAAATCCTGCATCATCAGAAGCAAGAAAGGCTACCACTCTAGCAACTTCATTTGGTTCAGCCAATCTTCCGACAGGGATCTGAGCAATTATTTTTTCTAATATCTCTGGCGCAACCTTTTTTACCATGTCTGTGGCTACATAGCCAGGAGAAACTGTATTTACCGTAATTCCTTTGCTTGCTACTTCTTGGGCTAGCGATTTGGTAAAGCCATGCATCCCTGCTTTTGCAGTTGAATAATTGCTTTGTCCAAATTGACCCTTTTGCCCGTTGATTGATGAAATATTGATGATACGGCCAAAATTTCTTTCAAGCATACCATTGATAACATGACGGGTAACATTAAACAGGCTATCAAGATTGATGCGAATAACTTGATCCCATTGTGCTACTTCCATTTTTTTAAAGGTAGCATCGCGTGTTATACCTGCATTATTAACAAGGATTTCAATAGGCCCCAATTTAGTTTGCGCTTCTTCAACCATGCCAGCACTTGACTCAAAATTAGAAACATCGCCATAGACGATTTCAAAATGATAGCCATCACGTGCTTGGGCTAATTGCCATTCTTTGGCATGGGTTGCATCTCCGCCATGGCTATAGCCTGCAACCACACGAACCTTATTGTCATGAAGATATCTACAGATGGCACTGCCAATACCGCCAGTACCGCCGGTTACTAATGCTACGCGTTCACTCATGTTATGGCCTTACAAAAAACTTTTATACTCGCTCTAGGGCTAAGGCAATACCTTGGCCTCCCCCTATACATAGTGTAGCAAGACCTTTCTTTGCTTCGCGGCGAATCATCTCATGCACTAATGTCACCAATATTCGAGCGCCAGAAGCACCTATCGGATGGCCTATGGCAATCGCGCCACCATTCACATTCACTTTCTTTTCATCCCAGCCCATTTCACGATTAACGCATATAGCTTGGGCTGCAAATGCTTCATTGGCCTCAATAAGATCTAAATCGTTTATGGACCATTTCGCTTTTTCTAGGCATTTACGGCTTGCTGAAATAGGGCCTGTCCCCATAATCGCAGGATCAACCCCAGCTTGAGCGCTGGCGACTATTTTTGCCAAAGGTTTAAGCCCATATTTTTTAACAGCTTCGCCGCTAGCAACAATTACTATCGCTGCACCATCATTAATGCCCGATGCATTTCCTGCGGTTACACTGCCGCTAGCAACAAAGGCCGGCTTGAGTTTACTCAAGGAATCCTTAGTCACCCCTGCTCTTGGATATTCATCTTGCTGGAATTGGAAGGTTTCGCCCTTACCTTTGGGGACTGAGATAGGGATTATTTCATTTTCAAAACGATTTTCTTTCATAGCTATTTCGCATTTTTGCTGCGAGTCTGCCGCGAAAGCATCTTGCGCATCCCGTGTTATCTCAAACTTCGAAGCAATGTTCTCTGCAGTTTGCCCCATATGGTATTGGTTAAAGGCATCCCACAAGCCATCTATTATCATTGTGTCTTTTAATTGCCAATCACCCATGCGCTGCCCCACTCTGGAATTAGGTACGGCATGAGGCGCTATGGACATATTTTCTTGGCCACCGGCTATCACCACAGAGGCTTCACCAAGACTGATAGCTTGATAAGCAAGTTGAACCGCTTTAAGGCCAGAACCACAAACTTTATTTATAGTCATCGAGGGAACTGTAAAAGGGATCCCAGCATGAATGCTGGCTTGGCGAGCAGGGTTTTGCCCCATGTTTGCTGCCAAGACTTGCCCTAGAATTACTTCATCTACTTTATCTGGAGAAAGAGAAATCTTTTGTAGCAAGCCTTTGATTACTTGCGCTCCAATCTCACTGGCAGGTAACTTAGAAAGTGAGCCACCAAAACTGCCTACTGGGCTTCTTGCAGCCCCAACAATGTAAACTTCTTGCATGGTAACTTCCTCTGGAAGTAATAAAGAAATTCAAGACTACCAAAAAACCGTTTCCAGGACTATGGTTAACTTGCACAAATTTTGGCTCGGCTTCTTAACTATTGATTATTTCTTTTGGTGTGCTGCTTTTAATTGCTCTAGCACTTCTGGCTCCGCCAAGGTTGATGTGTCGCCTATTTTATCTATATCGCCGGTTACTACATTACGCAGTAATCTTCGCATTATTTTGCCAGAACGGGTTTTAGGTAGTTTAGGCACATATTCAATTTTTTCTGGCATGGCTAATTTGCCAATCGCCTCAATAACATCATTTTGTAAAATAGGGATTAAGCTATCTGACCATTGTTTACCCTCGGCTAAGGAAACAAAGGCATAAACACTTTCACCTTTAACAGGATGTGGAACGCCAATAACGGCAGCTTCAGCTACGTCTTCATGCTTTGCTAACACATTTTCGATTTCTGCCGTGCCTAATCGATGACCTGCTACATTAATCACATCATCAACGCGACCTGTTATCCAATAACTGCCATCAACATCTTGATAAGCACCATCACCAGTAAAATAGCTGCCTGCATAGGGCCCAAAATATCCTTTGACATAACGCTCATGATTAGCATATATCGTGCGCGCTAAGCCTGGCCAACTTTGTGTAATCGTTAAAAACCCTTTTTCACCTTGTTTTACGGCCTTTCCTTGGGCATCGACAATTTGTGGTTTAATGCCAAATAGCGGTAAACAAGCAGCGCCCGGTTTGGGTTGTCCAATATTTTTTAAAGGCGCAATCATGATGCCACCCGTTTCTGTTTGCCACCATGTATCAACAATCCAACATTGTTTTAAGCCTACTTTTTCACGATACCACTGCCAGGCTTCTTGATTGATAGGCTCGCCCACCGTGCCTAATAGTTTTAAGCTCGTGCGCTTTGTGCTTGCTAAAGGTGCATCACCAAAAGCCATTAGTGCTCTGATTGCTGTGGGTGCGGTATAAAAGATGTTAACTTTATATCTATCAATTATTTTCCATGCAATATCTGCAGGTGTTGTGATAACACCTTCATATATCACCGAGGTTGCCCCATTAAGTAAAGGACTATAAACAGCATAAGTATGCCCGGTAATCCAACCGATATCTGCTGTGCACCAGTAAATATCCTTGGGCGCATAATCAAAAACATAGCGAAAAGTAACAGCAGCATAAACAAGATAACCTGCTGTTGTATGAACAAGACCTTTTGGTTTTCCAGTTGAGCCTGAGGTATATAAAATAAATAAGGGATCTTCTGCATCCATCACCACGGGTGCACAGACATCTGATTCAAAGCGCGATGCTTCATGGTACCAAACATCACGTTTTGGCTGCATAGGAACACAATTACCGCTATTTTTGACGACCAGTACATGACGCACTTTTAAGCGCTCTAATGCTTCATCGACATTTATTTTTAAAGGAAATGATTTGCCACCTCTTATAGATTGATCTGCGGTAATAACCACTTTGCAGTTTGCATTTTGGATCCTTTCTGCTAGGGCATGCGCGGAAAATCCTGCAAAGACAACAGAATGTACAGCACCTATTCGCGAGCAAGCCAACATAGCAATAATCGCATCAGGGATCATCGGCATATAAATACAGACATTATCACCTTTTTTAACACCGAGGCTTTTTAGCGTATTAGCAAATCGACAAACTCGCGCATATAGCATCTGATAACTCAGCGCTTGGCGTCGATGACCATTATCTCCTTCCCAATAAATAGCAATGTCACTTGCTTTATGAGGCAAGTGGCGATCAAGGCAATTATAACTGGCATTGACTTGTGCACCTGTAAACCATCTAACATATCCTTGTGTAAAATCACTTTCTGTAACAGTTTGCCAAGGTTTGTACCAAGTTATAAAACATTCTGCTTGTTCGGCCCAAAATGTTGAAGCATCATCAATAGATTGCTGATAAAGCTTAATATATTTATCTTCTGTTAAAGTTTGATGCTGAACCGAATTCTGCTTTGCCATAGTACTAAATCCTTTTGTGTTGCTGCTTTTCTAACTTTCTTTTTGATCGAATTTTTTGACCCATCATGAAAACATGGTAAATTGCATACGTACATTTGATGTACAAGATGTTTTCATATTTTAGAACGCATTGCGAGGTCTATTATGCGGCAATTAAGTTTACAGGAAGTTGAAGTTGTGTCAGGCGCAGATCAAGGCGCTAACACTACACTCGTTGAATTCACCGTTGGCGACGCTTTGAAATGGGGCGCAGCCTATTTTGGCGCTACAGCAGCATTCAACTCTGCTGCTAGCTGCACATGGGTAGGATCACATCCTCTTGCTATCCCACACGTTGGTCTAAGCGTAACCAAATGGGCTGTAGGCGGCGTTAGTGGTTTATTAGGTGGCGTAGGTGGCTACGTAGCTGGTCACTACTTAGGACAATTATTCAACAGCCAAGTTGCTGCGCGTGTTGGTTAATTGCCTACTTTGCTTTGTTTAAATGCTTCGCGCGAAGAAAATTCGCGCGATAGCATTTTTGTTTAAATAACCTAGCCGAATATCACTTTTTCAATTAAAGATTTGGTAGAAGGGTCCATATTGAGATCGGGCCGCCCTTGAATCATTGATTCGACGACTTTTTTGGCTAGTTTTTTACCTAATTCAACACCAGGTTGGTCAAAAGAATTGATGTTCCACAGAACACCCTGCACATAAACCTTATGCTCATAAAGTGCTAATAATTGACCAAGCGCTCTTGGCGTTAGTTTTTCCATCAAAAGCAAATTACTCGGTTTATTCCCTGGCATATGTTCATGCGCAAACTTAGTACTAAGCTCACTACCCACCATCAGAGCTGCTGCTTGGGCGATAGCATTTGCAATTAAATGCTTATGTTGCTCAGGGTAATCGCTATTACTTTGTTTGGCTAAAATAAAATCAACAGGAATAAAATGGGTGCCTTGATGCAACAACTGATAGAAAGCATGCTGACCATTGGTACCAGCTTGTCCCCAGACGATAGGACCGGTTGCATAATCTAATGCCTGTCCTTGTTTGCTAATGGATTTACCATTACTTTCCATATCAAGCTGTTGAAGATAGTCAGCAAAGCGCTTCAATCTTTCAGAATAGGGTAAAACTGCAATCGTGGAGGCTTGCCAAAAACGAATATACCACGCACCCAGTAAACCGAGAATGACGGGCATATTTTCAGCTAAGGGCGCATTTTGAAAATGCTCATCCATTTTTCTTGCACCTAGCAAGAATTCATCAAAATTTTCAAGACCAATAGAAATTGCTAAAGCAAAACCAATGGTGGACCAAATGGAATAACGTCCACCTACCCAATCCCAAAAGCACAATAGATTTTCTGGCAATATACCAAATGCTTTTGCCTTTTCAGGATTTGCTGTGATGCCAATAAGATGTTTCATCAACCCTTGTGCAGGCAGCTCTGTGGCTAACCATTTAATCGCAATTTCAGCATTAACCAATGTTTCAGGTGTGGTAAATGATTTTGAAGAGAGAATAAATAAGGTTGATTGCGGTTTACAAACTTTGAGAACGCTTGAGATTGCATCAGGATCAATATTGGAAACAAAGTGCAAATTAATATTTGTTTGTTGATAATCTTTTAATGCTTCAACAGCCATCATGGGGCCTAAATCAGAGCCACCAATGCCAAGATTCACCACATCGGTTATTTTTTCGCCTGTCGCTCCCAAGCAAAGTCCTTGGTGAAGTTGATCAACTAGGCGGTACATTTTTTCCTTTTCAGATTTGATAAGAGGAATTATGTTTTCACCCTGCAAGGTTAAAGCGCTACTGGCGCATTGTCTTAGCGCCGTATGTAAGGCGGGCCTACCTTCAGTATTGTTAACACTCTGCCCCTGAAATAGCGCTTTGATATTTTCTGGCAATCCACAATCTTGCGCTAAAGCAATAAGTGCTTTGAAGGAGGTTTCATCTATAAAATTTTTGGAGTAATCAAGGTAAAGATCATCTACTGTTAAGGAAAAATGTGAAACACGAGATTTATCTTTTTCAAACAAATCAATTAAGCGTTGTTCTTTGAGTTTATTTGCCAAATTTTCAAGTGTTTGCCATTTTGCATTCATGATTCAATCAATTCCTCTTTCAATAATTTTGTAACACCCGTGCAGTCACATTTTTTTAAATATTGCTCTATTGGACCTGCGAAGGGAATGTTTAATTCGGGTGCAATTTCAGCTAAAGGCACCAGCACTGTTGCCCGTGATAACATACCAGGATGCGGTATTGTTAAGACGTCTGTGTTAATAGCTTCTTGGCCAAAAAGTAAAATATCGCAATCGAGTGTACGCGGCCCATTTTTTTCTGTACGAACACGCCCTTGATTTAACTCAATTTGCAATAACTCACGCAGCAAATCATGTGCGCCAAGGGTAGTGCTGATTTTAATGACCACATTTATAAAATCAGGTTGCTCTAAAACACCCCATGGCTTTGTTTGATAAAGCGAAGAGAGCTGGCAAAGCGTTGTCCCTTTTAGATTTCCTATTGCCTTAATCCCATCAATGATTTGTTTGATAGGTGTATTGAGGTTCGAGCCTAAACCAATAAATACTTCTACAAGATTAGGGGTTGTCTGCATTGGGTGTCTCATTTGAAGTTTTAACACGCTTCTTACGGGTTCGTCTTCGTCCCTTTTTGGGTCCGCCCAGCGCTTTCAACATGGTTTGTCTGGTTGGATTATCGGCATCCATAAATGTTTGCCACCATTCGACAAGTTCTTTGACAGGTTCACCACATTGCGCACGTACTTCAAGAAAATCAAATGCGGCACGAAAACGAGGTTCGCCCATCATTTCAAAAGCGCGTTTACCTTGTCGTTTGGCTAAACGCATTTGCAATAACCAAATTTCCCTCGCACCTTGCACTAAGCGCTTAGGTATACTGAGCTTAGTAATTTGTTCTTTGAGTATTTCTTCTATCGCCGCCATGCGTGCGGGATAAACACCCAACTCTTGCTCATCAATTAAAGATTGCGCACGTATACAAATGGGATGCCACAATAATGCTGCAATGATAAAAGCAGGCGTCACTGTTTTGTGCTCTTGAATGCGCTTATCCGTGTTTTCAAATACACGCGTTAGTAATGCATGCGTAGGATAAGTATTTTGTTTTAGCACATCGTTTGTTAAAGGAAATAGCACTTCAAATAAGCCATGTTCCCTTAATTTCTCATAAGCGGCTTTAGCACTGCCTGAATGAAACATTTTCATCATTTCTTCAAAGAGTCTGGCTGAAGAAACATGATTGAGTAAATCTTTGAGCTCTTGCATTGGCACTGAAAGCTCTTTTGGGATCTCAAAACCAATTTTACAAGCAAAACGTATCGCTCTTAGCATTCGCACAGGATCTTCGCGATACCTATCGGTAGGATTGCCTATCATGCGCAATTTTTTTGCGTTGAGATCAGCATAGCCATTTGCGTAATCAACAACAGAGAAATCTTTAATATTGTAATAGAGCGCATTAATGGTGAAATCTCGGCGCCAAATATCTTCTTTCATCGTGCCATAGACATTGTCTCGTAAAATCATGCCATGATCCGAATGCGCTATATCTTCGGTGACAGTATCAACCTGGCCTCGAAAAGTGGCTACTTCAATAATATCGTGCCCAAAATAGACATGGGCAAGACGAAAACGGCGACCAATCAAACGACAATTGCGGAAAATGCGTCGCACTTCATCTGGGGTGGCATCTGTTGCCACATCAAAATCTTTTGGATGAAGCCCCAACAAAAGATCGCGCACACCCCCACCCACCAGATAAGCACCATAGCCATGCTTGTTCAGGCGATAGAGCACTTTCAAAGCATTCTCGCTAATATCTTTTCGGGAGATCCCATGTTGCTTACGAGGAATAATCAATGGTGTTTGGTTGGGAAGTCTGGGATCGGCCTTCTCGCTTTTTCTTGAAAGCAGACCAACTTTTTTTAGAAAAGCCCTAATCATGTAGGGGTATACCTCATTGTGTATCTTCACCAATTAATCTTTGAGTTAAACTCAAGGCCCGTATAATATCACAACCCTACGGGAGATATCATGAACACTTTTCTTAACAAAGCCTTAGAAGACTACATCTTATCTGTTTCAAGCAAGGAATCCCCTTTACTTGAGAATTTACGCAGGGAAACGGCCACCCAAATAGGGATGGCAAATATGCTAACCGGCCCCATTGAGGGCACACTTCTTCAGATGTTGGTTAAAATATCGGGCGCCAAAAAATGCTTAGAGTTGGGAACTTTTACAGGTTACTCTGCATTGCATATTGCCCAAGCGCTGCCCGTGGATGGCAAATTAATCACCTGTGAGCTTAAAGAACAGCATGCTGCTTTTGCACAAAGTTATTTTGATAAAAGCCCTCACGGTCACAAAATTGAAATTCGCCTAGGTGAAGCACTCTCCACCATCGATTCACTGCATGAAGAGTTTGATTTTATCTTCATTGATGCTGATAAAGGCAATTATCCCTCATATTACGAAAAGCTGATCCCCAAATTACGCGTCGGTGGCTTACTCGTTGTTGATAATGCATTATGGGCAGGCGAAGTCGTCAATCCGCAAGATAATCAAGGCCGTGCTATAGATAAATTAAACAAAATGGCAAATCAAGATGAACGTGTTGATACCGTCATGTTGAGCGTGAGAGATGGGATCCTACTCTGTCGCAAGAGATAAAATTAGCGTTGAATTAGCTGTGAATTATTGCGGAGCATATGGGGAAACATGTGCTCGAACCAGATTGCATTTTAGGCGAGGCGCCAAACGAATGAAGCCCCAGGCATGGTAGATTATTTTTATATAGCTTGTCACGCCTACGCCTTCAGGTGTAGGCGGACATAAGTTTAAGCTAGAAAGAGCATTATTTTATAATGCCACACGCGATTCTGTCCCCACCCCCACCCATCGGCGGTTCGTCTGAATAATTATCAGCGCCCTTATGAATCATAACCGAATGTCCTTTGACATCTGATAATTTTAAACGTTTAGCATAGAGGGTTTCTTTCGCTTCCCCTTTATCATTGGCAGTGATAAAAGGTAAATCGCCTAAATGACCATGTCCTTCAGGGCCTAAATGATGGCCAGTATGTTGTGGATCAAGATGGGAGCCTGCAGATGCGCCTGCAACAAATTTCCCCTCTTTTTCTGCGCCTTCACAATGGGAGAATTCATGGATATGAAAGCCATGTGCACCAGGGCTAAGATTTTTTAAATCTGTTTTGATTTCTAAGCCTTTGTCATTGTCTTTGAAAATCACTGTGCCTATTTTTTCACCAATACCCTTTTTCGCACTGTCTGTATTTAATTGATACACATCCACGGTTATCTCAGCAAACACTGCATGACATGCTAAAAGACATGTCAGTGCTATCCCTTTTTTTAAGTTTTTGCTTAGCATGCTTAACTCCTTTATTCCGTAATCTTAAAGTGTAATGCAGTGATTTGGCCTAAAACTACAGCTATATTCCTAAGTCCTCGCCAGAAAATAGCGTAGGGATTCACCACCCAAGACAGGTTGTGGTACATTGCAGCCCTCATCATTGGGAAAAGAAAAGAAGATGTCATTAATTAATATCAGCGGTTACAAATTTACAAATTTAACCAACTTAGAAGTGATACAAAGCCAGTTAAAAGATTATTGCCAGCAAAATGCGCTTAAAGGCACTATTTTACTTGCTCATGAAGGAATAAATGCTTTTCTCAGTGGCAGCAGAAAAGAGATTGATGGCTTTTATCAATTTCTGCCAACAATCGGTTTTTCAGGGATAACCTTTAAAGAAAGTGTCTCCCAAAACGCCCCTTTTAAACACATGCGCGTTAAAATTAAAAAAGAAATCGTTACAATGGGTGTTGAAGCACTTGATGTTGTTGAACAACAAGCACCTTATGTTAGCCCCCAACAATTCCAGCAATGGTTGGATGAAAATAAAGATATCGTTGTCTTAGATACCCGCAATGATTATGAAGTCACCTTGGGTAAATTTGATAAGGCCATCGATTTAAACATCAAAGATTTTCGTTCATTTCCCAAAGCATGCGATAACTTAGCTGCCATCAAAGATAAAACGATTGTAACTTATTGTACAGGTGGCATCCGATGTGAAAAAGCAGCACCTTTCTTAATTTCCCAGGGTTTCAAAAATGTTTTCCAATTAGAAGGGGGCATTTTAAAATACCTAGAAGAATTTGCCGACTCGCATTTTAAAGGTGAATGCTTTGTTTTTGATAAACGCATGGCCGTGGATGAACATTTAAATGAAACCAAGACGGTGCAATGCCATGGTTGTCGCCATCCTGTCAGTGAAGAAAACCAAAAATCCCCGCATTATCTTGAGGGCAAATACTGTCCCAACTGTTATGTAGCCGAGTCAATTTGATCAAGTGCCCGTCTTCATTTGCCCAGGCTTGTGCCTGGGCGTAAAGACGATGTTGTTACCAAGCGACAATTTCACCATTATAACGAATAAACTGCGCTTCACCGATTTTGGGATTGTAGTTTGCAATCACTTTACGCATGCCGGTTACACTGTCTACTGCTTCTAGCGAAGCACTGTTGCCGCCCATGCGAGTTTTCACCCAACCTGGGTGCAGTAAAAGCACTTTAATTTTATTCCCGGCTACATCAATCGCCGCGCTTTTCATGAACATATTCAAGGCTGATTTACTCGCACGATAACTATAGTAACCACCGCTGGTATTTTCACTGATGCTGCCCATACTGCTTGAAAGCGAGGCTATCAATTTTATTTCACTCTTTGCAACATGCCCTTTAAATGCTTCCAACATTTTTATGGGGCCAACCGCATTAATTAAAAAGGTTTTCATCATGATATCGCTTGATAAGTCCCCTAATTCATCTTGCTCCAAGAATCCTGCATTGTTCAATAATATATCAATGGGCATGCTGATGGTTTTTTGCAGCGCTTGAATGCTGGCTTCATCTGTCACGTCCACTTGATAGCATTTGATTTGGGGAAATTGTGCACTTAATTTGTTAAGATCTGCTGCATCTTGTAGATCTCTGCAGCAAGCCAAAACCTGCCATCCTTGTGCTGCATATTGCTTGGTGAATTCTAAACCAAGGCCACGATTGGCACCGGTTATTAAGATGGTATTTGCCATTTTTATTATCCTTATTTTAATTAAACCCAATAACTATATTTCCAAACATGTATATGGTAGTGTGGCACTCTTTTTTAGCGCTAAAAAGCGCTATACTGATTAAAATAAAATGTCGCTTAAATAACATAGGAATAAAATGAGATGGGCTTAGGGCGTATCAGTGCAGGGCATAATGTGCCAGATGAAATCCATGTCATCATCGAAATCCCAGCACACAGTGAACCAATCAAATATGAAGTTGATAAACATACAGGTGCTTTGTTTGTTGATCGTTTTTTAAGTACCAGTATGCATTACCCCTGTGATTATGGGTATATCCCCGAAACTTTGTCAGATGATGGCGATCCGGTGGATGTGTTGGTCATAACACCTATACCTGTTAATCGTGGCTGCGTTATCAGCTGCCGACCTATTGGTATGTTAGCCATGACTGATGAGGCAGGAGAAGACAAAAAGATCCTGGCTGTGCCTGTCAGTAAATTAACCGGCCTTTATGAAAAGGTTCACAAGCTTGAAGATCTGCCTGCATCTCTCCTACAACAAATCGCACACTTCTTTACCCATTACAAAGATTTAGAAGAAGGAAAATGGGTTAAACTTGATGGCTGGCGCGATGCTGCTGCTGCTAAAAAGGAAATTGAGGAAAGTGCAGCACGTTATCTTAATAGCAATAAAGTCTCATAATACCTGATATCAACCTTTTCACATGAAAGCTTGTGTGGTTACACACAAGCGCTTTGCTTATCTCCATCTATCCCCCTTTGCTCATCATTTATCTTAAATGGCATGCATATTAGTGCTTCCCTAGGTAAAGTTATTCAACTTATTTTTATTTGTAGAATAAGGTGAAACTGAGTAGGGGTACCTTTTATGCTTGATTTTCTTTATCAATCCGCATCGCCTGAACAGGTTGATGAACTTAAACGATTTATCAAAACGCTTCAAAGTGATGAGATTTTAGCTAAAGATAATGATGACTTGGACAAGTTAATCCATATTCGTACTGTATACCCCGGCAATCATCCTATCCTTGATGCATTAAAGGATGAGCAACTTCAAGTTATTTTACATGCACAAACACCCGTTGTTGAAACTATCGCAGCGCATGTGTTGGCAAAACAAGATAAGATTTTACATCCAAATGTGAAAAAAGCATTACACGCAGGTTTATGCCTATCAGCAATGTATTATGCGCCTAATTTGATGCTTTTACATACGGCATTAGAAGGGGGCAAAACATTAGCTCAAACAGCCGTTATCAATGCTATTGGGTCTATGATTGGCACCAAAGCTGTTGGTAAGCATGGCGCAAAAATGGTAACACTTCTCAATTTAGCTGTTCCCCAGCATCGAGAACAATTTTATGCTCTCATGCCTGATTATGTTAAAGCAGATTTACGTACGCTGATCCCCTGTATGATCCTAACCCAATTATTAGTCAACTATGCCGCCCAACCTTTAAAGCAGTTAGGCAATTTCTCTATAGATACAAAAGTGTGTGAAACAGCTTTAGACTTTGCTGAATTAATGTGGAACCCTGATATTGAAGCTGATAAGTTAGAAAAATATAAAGGCTCGCTTGCAACCATGACACCAGATGAAATCGTCGAAAGTGTTGGAAATTTATTAAGCTGGGCTTGGCAGAAAATGCCTTCTTTTAGAGGAACAACAACTTCTCAAGCACCAAAGGAAGAAGCAGGAAAACAGACCAAGCTGGGTTATTAATTAACCAATTACCTCGACATGCACGCGCTCTGTAAAGCGACAGAAAAGCTCATAAGGAATCGTGCCAGCATGTCGAGCTACTTCTTCGATAGGTAAATCTTTACCCCAAAGCGTGACTTTGGCACCCACGGCAACATCTTTAAGCTGCGAGAGATCTACCGCTAACATATCCATTGAAACACGTCCTACGGTTGAAACGCGTTTTCCATTGACTAGCACGGGTGTACCATTTTTAGCATGCCATGGATAACCATCACCATAACCGATAGCAACAATACCTATTTTGCTTTTGGGTTGCAGGTTTTCCCATGTGCCACCATAACCCACTTTGTCCCCTTTCTCGATATCGCGAATAGCAATAATCTCTGAATACAATGTCATTGCAGGCACAAGGTTAAAATCGCAGCCAACTTTATCTGCAAAAGGCGAAGCGCCATAAAGCATTAATCCAGGACGAACCCAATCCACATGGGTTTGTGGCCAAGATAAGATGGCCGCTGAATTGGCAACGCAATGCATGCCAGGGCGTGTGCCCACTGTTTGTTTAAATTTCTCAAATTGGGATTGTGTTAAAGGATCTTGGGTATTATCGGCCTGCGCAAAATGCGACATAAACCCGAGTAATTCAACCTGGGGGATATTAACTAAAACGCGCCAAGCTTCTTCAAACTCCTGCACAGCAAAGCCAAGTCGATTCATGCCGGTATTAATTTTAAGCCATACTTTAAATTTTTTGTCGTGCTGAGCTTGGTAATGTTGTAAAGCTTGAATTTGCTCCCAATGATGGACCACCAAGGTTAAAGAATGTGTTTGCACAAGCGGTAATTCATCCGCCCCAAAACAACCTTCCATTAACACGATATCGGTATGAATGCCTGCTTGGCGAATTTTAAGCGCCTCATCAATGCAAGCAACCCCTAAAGCGTCACTGTCTTGCAAAGTTTTGGCGACCTTCGTTAATCCATGCCCATAAGCATTGGCTTTAACCATAGCAATAATTTTTGAATGGGGTGCAAACTTACGCACTTGCTGCAAATTATGCCGCAATGCACTTTGAGAAACTTCAGCTAGCACATACCGACCCATGTTTATTGTCCTATTGTTGGTGCTACATGTTCAGTCATAAAATTATCAAACCTGGTGTATTGGCCCATAAATGTTAAGCGTACCGTACCAATGGGACCATTACGTTGCTTACCAATAATAATTTCTGCGGTGCCTTTATCAGGGCTATCTTCATTATAGACTTCGTCTCGATAAATAAAAGCAATTAAGTCCGCGTCCTGCTCAATAGCGCCGGATTCACGCAAGTCAGACATCACTGGGCGCTTATTAGGCCTTTGCTCTAAGCTTCGATTGAGCTGGGAAAGTGCAATTAAGGGAACATTCATTTCTTTGGCAAGGGCTTTCAAACTGCGGGAGATCTCTGAAATTTCAGCCGTTCTATTTTCCGTGTTATTACCACCGCGCATCAGCTGCAAATAGTCAACCACGATTAAACCCAGTTTATCTTTCTCTCTGGCCACACGGCGCGCTCTGGCACGCATTTCTATGGGTGTTAATGCAGGGGTTTCATCGATGTAAAGTTTAGCATTACCCAAAAGGCCCACGGCAGAGGTTAAACGCGTCCAATCCTCTTCCATTAATTTACCGGTACGTAATTTATTTTGATCAATACGACCTAAGGAAGAAAGCATACGAAGGGCAAGTGCTTCGTTTGGCATTTCCATACTAAAAACCAATACTGATTTTTGGCTTTTGATGGCGGCGTACTCTGCAATATTCATCCCTAAAATAGTTTTACCCATCGAAGGACGACCTGCGACAATCACCAAATCACCGGGCTGCAATCCTGTGGTCATGCGATCTAAATCACTGAAACCCGTCGCGATACCTGTAACTGGCGTATTATCGTGAAAGCGTTTCTCAATATTATCCAAGGTTTTTGACACAATACCGCGAATAGCTTCAGGACCCGTGCCACGAACCCCTTTTTCAGCGATATCAAATACCTTTTTTTCTGCTTCATCTAAAATTTCAGCGCTGGCTCTTCCTTGGGGTTCAAAAGCAGATTCGGTAATGGTTGTACCAACCGCAATTAATTCACGTAAAACTGAACGTTCATAAACGATATCTGCATAAGCCCCAATATTGGCAGCACTGGGCGTATTTTTTGCTAATTCACCAAGATAGGCTAAGCCACCAACCTCTTCTTGATATTCCATTTTTTGTAAACACTCTGAAACCGTGATCACGTCTAATGGTTTATTCTCTTCCATTAGCTTCGCCATCGCGCGAAAAATCAATTGGTGATCTTTACGATAAAAATGTTTCTCGAGGATTTTGTCGGCTATCTGATCCCAGGCTCGGTTATCGAGCATCAAACCACCTAAGACGGCTTGCTCAGCATCCAAGGAATGGGGAGGCAATTTTAATTTTGCCGTTAATGAATCGTTTGTTTGCCTTGTTGCTTCGCTTTCTCTTAACACAATAGCGCCCTTATGTGTAAGTCTCATGAATTACTTAATAAAGATAAAAAAGGGAAATAAGCTTGTATGACCTATTTCCCTTCTATTTTGGCACTGAAGAAGCCACAAAGGTAGCTTCTGCTGATTTATTCTTCTTCAGGAACCACAGTCACTTTGGTTTGGGCAATTACTTCAGCATGGAGTTGTAACTCAATGACAAACTCACCCAATTCTCTTAAAGGACCATTAGGCAACTTGATTTCTTGCCTGGTGATATCGACACCTTTGTCTTTAAAAGCACGAACCAATTCGATGGTGCCAATTGAGCCAAAGAGTTTACCTTCATCACCTGAACGAGCAGCAATCTTTAAACGAATTGCTGAAAGTTCTGCAGCACGTTCGGTTGCTGCGGCTAATCTGTCTTGCGCTGCCTTTTCAAGCTTTGAACGTTGCGCTTCAAATTGCGCAATATTTTGCTTGGTTGCAGGAACAGCCTTACCTTGAGGAATTAAGAAATTTCGCCCAAAGCCTTTAGCAACTTTGACTTTGTTACCAAATTTGCCAAGATTTCTAACATTTTCGAGTAATATGACTTCCATTTTAAGCCTCTATATAAATTATTAATGCCTATCGCAGAACGGTATTAAGGCTAAGTAACGCGCATACTTAATTTCACGCGCCAACATATGTTGATAAATGTTTTTAACCCCAGTTATACGGCTTGGAACGATTTTACCGGTTTCAGTAATATATTTACGTAAAAAACGGAAATTTTTAAAATCAATAAATTCTTGTGGGATCTTTTTTGAAGTAAATGGACAATACTTCTTTTTATTGCCACGAGCACGCCATGTTGACATAACTTATTCCCCTTATAATTAAATTTCGAGTTCTTCTTCTTCCATCGCGATAGCGCGATCACCGCCACGTTCCATACGTTCTTTTTCTTCTTCAGAACGTAACATTGCAGAGACTTCAGTCATAGCGACATCTCTTTGCAAAATCAGGTGACGTAAAATCGCATCGTTATAGCGAAAAGCATGCTTTAGGTTGTCTAAAGCTTCGTTATCGCACTCGATGTTCATCAAAATGTAATGTGCTTTGTGCAACTTTTTGATGGGATAAGCTAATTGTCTTCTTCCCCAATCTTCAAAGCGATGCACTGTACCACCATTTTTTTCTGCCATGGAACGGTATCTTTCAACCATTTGTGGGACTTGTTCACTTTGATCTGGGTGAATAAGAACGACTATTTCATAATGACGCATATATCTATGCTCCTCATGGTTATTAGCACTTTCATCAGTTCCTTTTGTTCGGGACTTGAATAGTGCAAGGAGTTAATTAACAAACTTTGGTTTTACATAGAAAACCAAGAGTTGGGCAGTCTACCTCCTTTTATTGGGCTTGAAAAGGGTTGCAAACAGGACAGTCAAACTAAAGCTCAATAGCTGACATTATGCTAGCATTCAGCGCCTTTGAAGGGCGCCCTCTTGCCAAGGAGGCCCACTTTTTATATAGATGGCAAATATGAGTAACGATATACAACAAATTGCCGTTATTGGAGCAGGGCTTGCGGGCCTTAGTGCAGCCTATCGCTTAAGTCAGCAAGGCTTTGCCGTTGATGTATACGAGGCAAGAAATCGCATCGGGGGGCGCGTACAAACGGTCCTCGTTAAGAATATGGCCGGTGATTATTCCTATGCTGAATTGGGTGCCCAAAATATTGCTGATGGTGGTGAGGCAAAACATTTTAAATCCTTAGCCAAGGAATTTAATTTAGCCTTATTAGAAGATGAAATCCTTTTTAATAGCAAATTCTATGATGGCACACACTATCATAATGAAAATGATCTCATCGCAAAAATTCAACTCTCTAAAGAAGAAATAAATGCGCTAATACAAACAGCAGCTAAGAAAAGTAAACATATACAAGAAGTGATAGATTACCTTCCCTTTTCGCCTTTGCTAAAAAAGGTTGTGATCTTTTGGATGAACGCTTATGAAGGCCTACCACCATCACTACTGTCAACAACAGATCACAATTTAACGACTTTATTAGCAATCATACAGGGTGGTCTTTCAGCTGCACATGAAATCACGCCGACAAAAAATACTTTTTCACGTATTAGCTTGGCACAAGGCAATACCCAACTAGCTTCCACTCTGGCAAACCGCTTAGCAGGGCGCCTGCATTTACAAAAAGTGCTTTGCGCAATAAGTAGGCAAGACAACAACATCGTGTTGCGCTTTGCAGATGGATCCGTGTGCTATGCGCAGAAACTTATATTGGCTCTTCCTGCCCCTGTTTATAAGGATATTCATTTTGAACACGGTGTATTACCGACGCCTACTTTAAAGGCAATTCAATCTATGCATTATAGTCGTTCAAGCAAAATCCTGATGCCCATCCATAGCCCCCTCCTTGAGACGACTGCTGTTTGCTCAGACCAGTTTGGCAGTTTTTATAATCATGATAAGAAATTATTAAATCTATTTGCTTTGGATGGCAGCAAGGCTTCACTCCTAAATCCTAGTATTTACCAAGAACGCCTCGCCATTCTTAAAGGCGGTTATAACACTTCGCATTTTGCCAATAGCTTGCCTATAGAAGCAAAGGACACAAATGCGGAAAAATATGATTGTCCTGTGGCAAAATCATGGCTGGATGATCCTTTTGCCCAAGGCGCTTATTCGGCTTGTGATATCACACTGGGAAGCAACATCGACCTTATCCCTTACCGACATATTCATGTTAAACGCTTATTTGCGCCTGTTAACGATCAAGTATTTTTTGTAGGCGAACATACTACATTGCTTGACGAAATAGGCACAATGGAAGCTGCAATTGAATCAGGTGAACGCATCGCGCAGGTTGTTTAAAAGTTGGATTTTTTGGCCCTCATATTGTCTGATAGTTTGGCTGTTTCATCTTCTATCCATAGCCTTAGCATTTGTTTAATTGCATGATATTTCCCAAAGATACTATATTTTTTGGGAGATATTTTTATGAAAGCATTATTAATCGCAGTCTGTATTCTGGGCTTTTCTGGTATGAGCATGGCCGCAACCCATCATCATCACCATCATCATCATCATTCAGTACAACACGTGCATCATCACCATCATAAACACCACAGGCACCATCATCACAAAAGACATCGTCATGTGCATGGTGCCTTAGTGCTTGGTACTCAAAGTAGCGCTATTGTACTTTCAACACAGCCTAAGCATGGACCTGATATAGCAGTAATGATAGGTTTCTAATCGACAAGGCGACATCATATTGTTTCAAAGACAGCAACTTCTTTAAATAATGTAATTCGCTGATTTTTAACTACCATATAACCCATGACATGGATCTTTTGCGCTTGATGCTTATCATTGACAACATCAATGCTGTAATCAAGATAAACTCTGTCTCCTTGTTGATGCATGTCAATATTATTGAGCTCGACATGCATTGATTCAAAATGCTGATTCAAGGTTATAAAATGCTCAAAATGTTGCGCAATGCCTTGGCATGCAATTTTGTTATTGGTTATCATTTTAGCATCTTTAGCAAAATGCGCTGCTATATCATCTTGATTAAAAGCTGCACGCTTTACATCTGAAATCTGATTAAACCAAGCAAAGGTTTCTAAAATCGTTTTTTCCTCTTTAGAATAAGCAAAACACAGTTGCGAGAGACCAAGACATAGAATGGGCAGTATTTTAATGGCTTTTTTCATGATTAACTCCTTTGTTTTCTGAAAAAAATACTAGCTTTTTTGGCAAACGGTTGCTAATGTAGCTGGGTCAAAAGATACTGCAATTGGGCCACTTCCATGAAAATCCAATCATTAATACACCCTTCAAGCACTGAAGGTACGGCACATCATCACAAAGAGGGGCAGCTCTTTATTCTTGAGCAGGGTTTAATGGTGCTGAAAACTAAAAAAGGCCAATGGGTTATGGCTTCAGAAATGGCAGGCTGGATCCCACCACGATGTGAACATCAAGCAAAGAATTATGGTGCCCTTAAAGGAAATGGATTTTATCTTGCCCCAACCCTGTGCAAACACTTGCCTAAACAACCCTTTGTATTTAGCCCTAATCCACTTCTCAAAGAAATCATGCTACGTTTTGTTACACAAAAAACAGCGCTTACGCTTGAAAATAAGCGCTTAGTACAAGTGATGTGCGATGAAATAAAAGCAACAACGCCATCCCCCCTTTACTTACCTATGCCCAAAACACATCAATTAGAAAAGGTTGCGAAGGAAATCATATTTAATCCTGAGCAGAATCAAACACTGGCCCAGTGGGCAAAAGCTGTAAATATGACGACGCGTACATTTACGCGACATTTTCGCAAAGAAACAGGCATGTCCTTTAAAAAGTGGCAACAAACCGCTTGCCTCATAAAAGCGCTAACATATTTAACACAAGGAAAATCCGTCACCTGGATATCAATTACTTTGGGTTATCAGAATGTAAGCGCTTTTATAAAAGTATTTAAAACTTTTATGGGAATGACGCCAGCTCATTATAAGAAATCAACTTAAGCCAAAAGCACTATTTAAGTCTTTTGTTTAAAATCGCTACTAATTCTGCTAACAAAGGCGTTTGTTTAGCAAAAAACTGTGCATCAATTCCTTCGACAAGTGGAATGGCTTTAAGGGTTAGCTGATGGCCTTTAGCAGTTAAGGTTAAGGCAAAGGCGCGTTTATCTTCTGTGTGCGGAGCACGTTTGATCAATTTTTTATCTAATAATGTTTTCACCAAATCAGACATCATCATTTTATCAATTTTAGTGAAGTTGGCAACTGTAACTTGTGAGGGCGCCTGTTCATTCACATTGTTTAGCCACAAAATACCTGCCATTGCCACAAATTGAGGATGGGTTAACCCTATGGTTTTGAGGACTTTTCGTTGTTGTTGTTGCCATTGATTGGTTAATTGCCATAGCAAAAAGCCAGGGCTATCCTCTGGCTTTTTAAAAGTGAAATTCATTGTTGTTGTCATGTTACTTGTTTTGCTGCTTCAATTAATAATGCTGATTGATGGGGCAATGTTTTTACAATATCTTCAGCCACTATTTTACGCCACAAAAACCCAAGTGGTCCAGTTACTTTAATTGTAGTCGTTAACTTGAGACCTTCGCTCGTTTCTTCCATCGTATGAATACCATCTAAAATTGCCCCAAAAAATGTAGTGCGATCAGTAAAAGCCTGATTGAGGACACTCACCACAATTTCCATATTCACCACTTTGGGCCAGCCCTTGGGCTTCATGGCAATCTTCGTCCCATTTTCAAAGGGGCCATCTGCTTTAGCCCATTCAATGTCATCATCCCAAAGGTGACGATTGCTCACATCCGCCCAAATTTTCCATATCTGTGTTGGTTTTAAGCCTTTAACCGTAGTTGAATAACTTTGCTGCCACATAATGATCTCTGCCTTCACAAAAAAGGATATAGTAAGCGCGCTTATCATATTCGTCAAGCCAGAACCTTATCATGCCATTACAGACAACAATCTCAACAGCAAACTAGTAACACAGCCTTTGCATTAGCTTTCTTAAGGCAAGTCAGATAATATCAATTATCAATTTTGCACAGGATTGCTAAGTGTATGAATTACAAACAGATTACCCAAGAAAGCTACAATGCAACGGCAAATGAATTTGCAGCCAATGTTATAAATCTTGCTCCTCTTGAGTCTATAAAAAGTATGATTTCTAGATTGGCTGAAAATCCGCAAATAATTGATATTGGTTGCGGCTCAGGACGCGATGCCAAGCATTTTAGTGAACTAGGCGCCATCGTAACTGGTATTGATTTTAGTGAAAAATTACTAGAAATTGCTAAAAATCACGCACCACAAGCACAATTTTTAAATATGGATATTGAGAACATGTCTTTTGATGAAGGCACATTTGATGCTGCATGGGCAGCGTGTTCTTTAATGCATATTCCCAAGCTCTCATTACCAAAGGTACTTAAACAAATTCATCGCTTTTTGAAAAATGAAGGTTATTTCTATTTGGCTCTCAAGCAAGGTAAAAATGAAACCTTTGAAAGAGACATGCGCTATGAGGGTAATGTGCGAAAATTTTGGTCTTATTATGAACAAGATGAATTACGTAAAATCCTTATTGATGCACATTTTAGCATTTTAGAGTTTGAATTAATTGGTAGAACGCATCACTATCAAACACATGATGCTTTTAAAATTCTATGTCAAAAAGCTTAAAGAGAGAAAACATGCAATTATATTATAAAGATAGTGTTTGTTCTCTTGCCATCAGAATAATACTACATGAGTTGAAATTGCCTTGCATTTTTGAGGCAGTAAACTTAAAAACAAAACAAACCCAATCGGGCGAAAATTATCTCACTATCAACCCCAAAGGGGCAGTGCCAGCTTTAGTATTGGATAATAAAAATATTCTTACTGAAAATGCCGTTATTTTACAGTACTTGGCTGATAAACACCCATCTCATAATCTCTTAGCACCCATTGGAGATTTTAATCGATACCGTACATTGGAATGGTTGAACTTCATCAGTATGGATTTACATCGCTATTGTTCACCACTATTTTGGTCTAGGGTTCCAGACAGCGTAAAACAAGAACTCTATTGGCCCATTTTAAAACAGAAACTTTCGATTGTTGAAAACCATCTTGAAAATAACACTTTTCTAATGGGCTCTTCATTCACTATTTCAGATTGTTATCTTATCGTTATTATTATTTGGCTTTTTATGCTCAAGGCAGATATGAAACAATGGCCGAATATATTACGTTATTATGAGCACATAAAACAAAGGCCCTGCGTGCTATTAGCATTAGATGAAGAATCATTATCTGATTATTAGGATAAACACATGAATACGGAAATTCAAAAGCCTCGCCTTATTTATGGCACTGCTTGGAAAAAGGAACAGACAGCATCCTGTGTTGTTAGAGCTATAAAGCATGGCTTTAGGGCTATAGATACGGCTTGTCAGCCCAAGCATTATTTTGAGCCTGGCGTAGGTCAAGCGATCGAAGAGCTAAAAAGCGCTGACATTAAAAGAGAAGAACTTTTTATTCAAACAAAGTTTAGCCCACTTAGCGCGCAAGACCCAAACAATATTCCTTATGATGCTACAGCATCGCTTGATGAGCAAGTCATGCAATCTTTTGAAAGATCAAAAGGAAATTTGGGAACACATTATGTAGATTCATTAATCTTGCACTCTCCCCTATCTACTTACAATCAAACATTCGCTGCCTGGAAAGTCATGGAAGAAATTGTTAATCGCGCAGGTGCAAAGCAAATAGGTATCAGTAATTGTTATGATTTGAAGACATTCCAGCAACTTTACCATGATGCAAGCATAAAACCTGCTGTTTTACAAAATCGATTTTATAGAGAAACGCATTACGATAAAGAATTGCGTCAATTTTGCTTAGAGAATAATGTCGCTTATCAAAGCTTTTGGACCTTAACAGCGAATCCTACTTTGCTTCAAAGCGATACAATCACTGACATAGCCTCTTTACATAAAAAAACGCCGGCTCAAGTCTTGTTCCGCTATTTAACCCAAGTAGGTGTTACACCCTTGACAGGAACTACCTCTGATATTCATATGGCTGAAGATCTGGCAATCTTCAGTTTTGAATTATCAGAAAATGAAGAACATGATATTCATCAATTATTATAGGAGAATGACACGTGCCAAAATTAACACTATACATCGGCAGTACTTGCCACTTCTGTGGTCGTGTAACTGATTATTTACGTCAACATCCCATGGATATAGAGATAAAGGATGTTTGGCAAGATGAAAAGGCTAATCAAGAACTCTTAGCCTTGACGGGGGGTAAGACGCAAGTTCCTTGCTTAAGAATTGATGATACTTACATGCACGAGTCTTTGGATATAATTGAAAAATTAAAGTCCTTTCAATAGCATGTGCTAAAGCCCTTCCTTGCGGCTAAAATCTTGCATTTTTGTCCTTAACGCTGTTTTCGTGCAGCTTCACTTTAGGATCTACCATATTTATCGATGATAGATCCCTACCTCTTTGAGTCCTTATTGTATACTGATCTTTACAAGTTGAAAGAATCTATTGAGGCTCGTAAATAATAAATGAAAGCAATGTTGCAGCTCATTTCAAGGCTACTGAACTTATCCTCAGATACAAAAAAATTAGTTCAAATGCAAACAAATGATCTAACAAGATGTTTAGCAGCATTCCAAGCCAACATTCATTTATCAAAAGAAGAAATCAAACAGCTACGTAATGAACGATTAAGAAAATTGCTCATTTTCGCTAAACAACATTCTCCTTGGTATCAAAATTCTTTAGCAAAAATTGATATTGAAAACTTTACTGAAGAGCGATTAATTGAAATTCCAACTGTTAATCGTTCAACATTGATGGACAATTGGGATTTATTTGTAACCAATCCTAAACTTTCTTTAACTTTAGTTGAAAAACATATAGAGAAGATGAGCCAAGATGAAAATGCGGTGTATTTACAAAATCATTACCATGTATTAACAACAAGTAAAACAACAGGAAAGCACGGCGTATTCATATACGACCAAAATGAGTGGAACGAATTTTATGCCTATTTTTTACGCTATTCATTCCATGACGAAAAGGCAAATAAGATATTTACCAACCCTGGTATACTTAAAATCGCGCAGGTTATCGTTTGCAACATGATATATGTCGCATATGCCTTTTCTAGAACTTTTGATTTTAAGCATTTGCAACGGCATTATCTTCCTGTTACTTTGCCTACAACTCAAATAATATATGAGCTAAATCGCATTCAACCACATATACTACAAGGCACACCAACCACCATCTATAAATTGTGTCAAGAAGCAAGTAAAGGGACTTTAGATATTCAACCCCAATTAATTTTTCTAACGGGTGAATCATTATATAAGCCAATGCGTTCTTTTATGAAAAAAATATGGCCAAATACAAATATACTCAATTATTACGGTGCAAGTGAGGGATTTATTGCCAATAATTGCCACGCCGACAGCACTGAAATGCATCTCAATGATGATGCCTATATTATTGAGCCTGTCGATGAAAACAATAAGCCTGTAGAGAAAGAAACGCTAGCAAATAAATTTTATTTTACCAACTTGTATAATTATACCTTACCCCTTATACGCTATGAAATGACTGATAAAATACGTTTGCTTAATAAAACCTGTGAATGTGGTTCAAATCATCAGCTTATTGAGGAGCCTCAAGGACGACTTGAATATGATTTTATCTATGATGGAAACATATTTGTACATCATCTTGTCTTTGTCACACCACTTCTACTTGAAAAAAACATATTGGATTATCAAGTATTCCAAACAAAAAGGGGCGTTGATATCAGAATATTAAATGATGGCTTCGTCAATATTGAGATGCTGAAGAAGGACATTTCAAGTAAATTGACAGCCTTAAATCTAATTAATCCTGAAATAAATATAGTAGAAGTCAAAGACTTTGAATATCTTCCTTCAGGAAAACTAAGACGTTTTATCAAAATGACATGAATCTAGCCCTTTCGATTTCTTATTAGATTCAAGGCCACAATATCAAGAAATTGATCCATATTCCTAAATTTTATTTGTGCATCAATATAAAAAAATGGTTGCTCGCTTGAGAGAGGCACTTTTTCAATTTTATCAGGCAAAACAGGCACGGCATTGGCACTTTCCAATGATAATCTAGGCAAGCTATAAATTTTAATTTTATGATTTTTGGATTCTTTAAATAAGCCTATCCCATGCCAAGCTTGTATAGTGTCACCGCTTGACCTTGAACTTAATAATGCAATTTGCCCTGATTTTGCATGAATTGTCCAACGAATGTAATCTTTGAAGCAGCTGCCGATAGGTTCTGAAGGTAAATCTCTGTCACTTCGAATTTCTCCAATATATTGTATCGCTGCCACCCAAGCTTCTCTCAGCATAGATTGACGTAAATATTCCATTAGTTTTTCTTCATTGACAGATAATAGGCCCGGTTTATCTATGTATGATGCAATTTGATTAATATCAGAATCAGATAATTGTATATAAGGTTCAAAGATATGCCGGGTTAGTTTTTGATATAGTTCATTATAATTTTCAGCATGAACCTTTGCATAGTTTGTGAGCTCTTTATATCTTACAATATAGATTAGCGATTTAAAAAGTGGAATAAACCGGCCCTGAGGGTTGTTTGATTCAGGATCGGGATCTAATTGTATCGCTTTATTAATTGTTTCAGTCATGTTATAAACATTTAACAAAGGCAACATCTTATGCTGATATTCATTAAGAACTTGCTCTTTAATTGTTTGCTTTTGGTGTTGCAAAGTTAAAGGAAGCAAGGTTGACATCACCTCTTGATAATCCAAGATCTCCACATAATTTTCAATCGCTAAGTGTTTTATCCACCATTTTAAGCTCTTTTGATAATCCGCTATCATTTCATTGTTTTCATTCATAATATGATTAAAGCGGCTTCCATCAGAAACTATGCTAAATGAGGCCATAGGAAGTTTTAGGTCAAAAAATTGTCGATAATGATAATCAATAACTTTTGCTATCTCGTAGATATCTAGCAAAAAATTTAGCTCTGCCAGATCGGGCCATGATCCTTTGCATTTAAGTGGTGAAGAGGCTTTATAAGGCAAAGCAAGTATAACCATTTTAATTGGCATTTTTTGTGCAATTAAATATTTTATTTTTTTATGCAAACTTAATCTTGAGATATTTTCTTTGGGGCCTTTTAAAAACTGTCTATCAAACATCACTTCTGTGATTATTTCAGCAAGACCAACTTCGTGCTCTGAGGACAAACCAAATTTTTTGAAATTCTTTTTGGCTCTTGTTTTGGCTGCTTTTGCACGCAATAGTATAAATTTATCACTGGCTTCTAATAGAATGGGAATGAGCTTTTTCAAAATTAAGTTCGCATCTAAATATTTTGCTGCTTTTAAAAAGGCTTCCGTTGAATATAACGCATTATTAAGATCTACATTTACTTTATGCATAAAATGAGCACTAATAACCGATTCAGATTGCTTATTTAAACCAATCTGATACAAACCATTCATTTCTTTAGCATCTTTTTTTGTCATTTTTTTGCGTTAATGGACAAATGGTTAACAAATGCACTAACTTCACTCAAATTGCAACAGCCTGTTAGTTTCATCGCTATTTCTAATTCATTTATTATGATAGAAAGCATCGCTTCCAATCCAGTTTGACCTTGTGCCGCCAATGCCCAAAGAACGGGTCTACCAATAAGAACTCCTTGTGCACCTAATGCTATCGCTTTAAAGACATCTGTACCACGTGCGACACTGCCATCTATTAATATCATTGTTCTTCTATTCACTACTTTGGCTATATCAGGCAATACCAGGATGCTTGCCTCAGCAGTATCGAGTTGTCTGCCCCCATGATTTGAAACAACAATGCCTGCCAAATTTAATTCACAAGCAATATTGGCATCAACTGGATTGAGAATACCTTTTAATATAATGGGTAATGACGTTATTGATTGTAGCCATTCTATATCCTTCCAGGTCAGCGAAGGGTCAAATTCATGGGCTGCATAATCATAAATATTTTCATTATTGAGTGTGCTTGTAAAATTACCTGTTGAAAGATTGGCGGGAAACTTAAATTGATTATGAATATCTCTATCTCTTTTACCTGAAACAGGTGTTCCCACTGAGATTACAAGCGCTTGATATCCAGATTTTTCTGCTCTTTGTATAAGCTCAGCCGTGAGCTTTCGATTTTTAAAGATATAGGTTTGAAGCCATAAGTTTTGATCTAATGAACACTTAGCTATTTCTTCAAGCGACTTATTTGACATTGAGCTGACAATCATGGGGATCCCTATTGCTTTGGCAGCCAAGGCCGTACTGATTTCAGCATTTTTATCAACCAGTTGATGAAAGGCAGTGGGCGCTATAAGAATGGGGGCTTTGTGCGTATTACCTAATATGTCAACGGCATGATCAATCGTAGATACATCTCTTAAGCTTAAGGGTCTCATGCTTATATTATCAAAAGCCACTCGATTAGCATTTTTGGTAATTTCATCACAAGCACCTGCATCAATATAATCAAAAATCATTTTAGGCAATTTGGCTTTTGCCATTAATCTGTAGTCAAATACTGATGCAGGATGTTTAATTTTCATGTGTAGCCATTGTAAGGTAAAAGGCCATCGCTAAATTTTGCTTTTCTTAATTAATTTTAATAGACAATATCTATTTGATAATAGTTCCAATACTGTCTATTTTACCATGCCCTTATAGCGAAGGGCTTTTTGACTTTTCAGCTCTTTGTCTTTTAGCTGCAGGTAGTTCCTTTTCATCATCACATGGCGCAGCTACTTCAGCACTTGGCACTGTTGTTGGGTTAACTACTTGCATATCGTTTACAGCAACCGCTGCTAAAGAAGCGATAGGATCTGCTGTAAGTAAAGCTTGTGTGCTTGGCGCAGTTGGGGCTGCAGCTAGCGTGGCTTGTGCTCTTAATCTTTGCGGCACTAATGAGCTTAAGCTGTTATGCATTGTGCTTAACCCATTTTGAAATTGTCTTGTTATTGCCTGTGGTAAATTTGCTGAAAAAGGTGCTACTTCAATTCTTTCACAATATTTACTCAGTATATGCAATCCCAATTCAGCTGAAAACTCAACGGCAGGAACAACCATAGGGGCAATGACAGGTCCAACACCAGGAATGAAATTGATAGCAAAGGGAACACCTTTTTTCGCTAATAGCTTTGTAACTTCAGGGATTGCTTTGGTTCTGATGGCATAAGCTGCACCGGCGGTTGCAAACATGGCCGTCGATGAGGCAGATGAAGATGGCGAAGTTGTTCGATTCAGTTTTTCCAATAATGTTTGTTTATGCGTGCTAACAAGTGCATTAATTTCTTGTGCATCTTCAGCACTAGATAATATAGCTGCCAAGGAAATTTTATCTAATAAAGCTTGATGAGAAAGCTCGCCTTCATTAGTTTCTATAGATTCAAATAATGTTTTTAAAAACTGAACGAGGGGCTTTTGCGTTGATGAACTTGCGCCATTATTCATTGTGTGTAACCTTGACCTCAGTGAAAAGAGGCCAAGTATATTAAATACGAAAAGCTGTCACTGTCATAAAAAATAAGGATTGAGATAAATGGCAGCTCTTAAGGTGCTCTCTGGCGCATTACCTCATACAAGGTAATACCCGTCGCAACGGAGACATTCAAACTTTCAACCGTACCCACCAGCGGAATTTTAGCGATTTCATCGCATTTTTCCAGGGTTAAACGTTTCAGTCCTTTATCTTCAGTACCCATCACAATGGCCAATGATCGTTTCAAGGAAGCTTTTGCCAGTGAAATCTCTGCATTACCTGAAGTGCCAACCACCCACACATCGCGCTTTTGAATTTGCTCAATAAAACGTACCACATTGGCACATTCCACGACAGGTAATGTCTGTGCTGCTCCACAGGCAATTTTGCTCACTAAAGCGTTTATAGGGGCGCTATTGGCCTTAGAAACGATTACCCAATCAACCCCCAAAGCTTCAGCACTTCGCAGGCAAGCACCCAAATTATGCGGATCTTGGATATTCTCTAATATCAGCAGCAAGGGTTTCTCTTGGGTTTGTTCAAGCCATGTATATACATCTTTTTCAGTTTTGCTGGCAAGCGGTTTTACTTTGGCTGCAATACCTTGATGCTGAGTGGATTGTGTTAGGTTTTCTAATTTGCTACTCGCCATCTCTTCAATAGCAATACGATGCGTCTTGGCTAAAGATCTGATTTCATCAAGCCTGGTATTACCTTGGCCTGCTTGATAGAGTGTTAATATATTTTCAGGATGATGGTTGAGTGCTGCCAAAACAGCATGAATACCATAAATTATCGACATTACGCTTACGCCTCGCCTAACTTCATACTACTTTCGAGCAAAATTTATTTCTTCTTCTTTTTTCTGGCTGATTTTGGTTTACGCGGTTTTCTTTGTTTTTTGGGCTTTTTAGCCTGGGCGCGTTCTACTTTTTCCTTTTTCTTGAAATCTTTTTTCTTATTCTTTCTAGATAAAGGTTTATGCAGATGTACCGGTTGATTTAGGAGTTCTAAATCAATACGTTTGGTTTCAATATCCACACGCACAACTTTCACTTCAACACTATCACCCAGACGAAACACGGTTCGTGTTCTGTCACCTATCATACGATGATGGGCAGCATCATAATGAAAGTACTCATTCCCTAATTGGGTAACATGTACTAAGCCTTCCACATAAATATCTTTTAATTCAACAAAGATCCCAAAGCTGGCAACCCCAGAGACAATGCCATGAAATTCTTGACCCAGCTTTTCAAGCATGAAATGACATTTTAATGCTAAAGCCGCATCTCTGGTGGCATCATCTGAGCGGCGCTCGGTATCTGAGCAATGCTGACCCAGTTTTTCATAATCTTGGTTATCCGCTTTCTTTTTACCCTTGCTGAGCAAAACCTCAACGATCCCTCGATGAACAACCAAATCAGGATAACGGCGAATAGGTGAGGTAAAATGTAAATAACTTGGGTAAGCTAAACCAAAATGCCCAATATTTTTAGGGCTATATTGCGCCTGACTTAAAGACCGTAACATCACCGTTTCAATCATATGCCTGTCTTCACGGTGCTGTATATTTTTTATAAGTGTTGAAAAATCTTTAGCAGTTGGATTTTGCTGACCTGGCAAATCAAGACCTAATTCAGATAAAAATTGGCGCAAGGCTTTTAGCTTATCTACCGGTGGTCTATCATGTACCCGATATAAGGTTTCTTTTTTGTGACGTTGTAAAAAGCGGGCCGCACATACATTGGCAGCCAACATGCTTTCTTCAATCATTTTATGTGCAACATTGCGCGTTGTAGGCACAATGCTCTTAATTTTACCTGTGACATCAAACAAGATGCGCGTTTCAATAGTATCAAAATCTATTGCGCCGCGTTGTTTTCGTTCTTTATAGAATGCTTGATAGAGATCATGCAAAGCCGTTAAGGGCTTTAACAGATGCGCATATCTTTCACGCACTGTTTCATTACCACGGATTATTTCCGAGACTTCAGTATAGGTAAGGCGTGCTTTGGAATGCATAATGGCACGATAAAATGTCGAGCGTGTTATTTGCCCTTCATTACTCACACTCATTTGGCAGACAACGCATAGTCTGGGAACATCTGGTTTAAGAGAGCATAATTCATTAGAAAGCACTTCGGGCAGCATGGGAATAACAGAACCTGGGAAATAAGTTGAATTCCCTCTGTTTTTAGCTTCCTGATCTAAGCTTGAGCCCGGTTGAACATAATGACTTACATCGGCGATGGCCACCCATAATTGCCAGCCATCTTTCTTTTGTTCGCAGTAAACCGCATCATCAAAATCTTTGGCGTCTTCACCATCTATGGTTACTAAGGGTAAATCACGTAAATCTTTTCTATCTTCAGTCGCTTTAATTTGCTTTACATTAAATTGCTTACATTCTCTTTCAAGAGCTTTGGGCCAGATCTCGGGTATGCCAAACTTGCGAATAGCCATTTTGACTTCAATGCCCGGTGTTGAAAAATCACCTAGCACATCAATGACTTTGGCAACAGGCTCAACATGATATTGGTATTTTTCTTCACGCAATATCTCTATTTGAACAATATCACCATCTTTGGCTTCGCCTTTGTGGTCCTTTGGGATTGTAATATGCTGTGAAAATTTTCTATCTAAAGGCAGCACTTCAAATTGTTTATGGGATTTAACCAATCTCCCGATAACAAGTGGTCTCACTGCTTCGAGCAGATTGACTATTCTGCCCCTTGCATAGCCTTCTTTATCAATTTGAGTAATCTGTACCTCAACTTTGTCACCATCATAAAATCCACGCAATGCAGGTCCTGCAAGCGTAACTGTTTGTCCTTCTTCAGATCTCAGATAACCAAGACCTTCTTTTTCAATGACGATGAGTCCCTTAACCAATTCAGTGTGGGTAATAGGCACAAGCCCATCGGGTGATTTAAATAATTGACCGTCACGTACCATGGCTTTGAGACGTCTTCTCAAGCCTTCTTGTAACTCAGGGTCATCTAATGAAAAATGTTTGACCAATTCCTTGCGCTTAACAGGTATGCCAAGCTCAGTGAGGACAGATAAAATATATTCTCGACTAGGAATAGGCGTATCATATTTGAGTGCTTCCCTTTCTAAGAAAGGATCCTGGTGGGGTGAAGCGTGTGGGTGCTTATTTTTTGACATGTTAATTATATTGACTTCTTCGTCATGGCACGTTAGATTCGCGAGCAATCCATTTCTTGCCGAGGTGGTGAAACTGGTAGACACGCAAGTTTCAGGTACTTGTGGGGGTAACCCTGTGGAGGTTCAAGTCCTCTCCTCGGCACCAATATCGCTCAGCCCTTTGAATCTATGCATCGTTGCCGTCGCGCGCTCACCCTAGTCATGCACTAAGAAGTGCACTCCTAGGGATTTGCTTGCTAGGCGCCTTGCCTATATTCAAATAGCTAAGCTCTTGATATCTACTTCCAAACTTACAAAACTAACTTTTCACATAAATGTTGTTAGCATAATCGTATCACGCCTATCAGCGCCTGTAGAGATCAGACCGATAGGTGTCCCGACTAACTGTGATAAACGTTCAAGATAATTCTGCGCTGCTTTTGGCAGGGCATCCCAGCTCTTAATGCCTTGGGTGCTTTCTTGCCAACCTGGCCATACTTCATAGATGGGCTCACACAAAGCTAATAGCTCAGCATCAACAGGGGGAACGTCCCATTCTGTATCTTTGAGACGATAACCCGTACAGATCTTAATCTCTGTTAATCCATCAAGAACATCCAGCTTTGTAATGGCAAGCCAAGACATACTGTTGAGCTCTGCACTTTTGCGCATTGCTACCGCATCAAACCAACCACAACGGCGAGCACGCCCTGTTGTAGCGCCGACTTCCTTACCAATGGTAGCAATTTGCTTACCAATATCATCATGTAATTCAGTAGGGAATGGGCCTCCGCCTACGCGCGTACAATAAGCTTTAGCAATACCAACGATATCTTGAATATAGCGCGGTCCAAAACCAGAGCCTGTGGCTACACCACCTGCTGTTGTATTAGAGGATGTCACATAGGGATAAGTACCATGATCGATATCGAGCATCGTTCCCTGAGCGCCTTCAAAAATGATATTTTGATTATCTTTGTAGCTCTGCGCTAAAAATGCTGGTACGTCGATAATTACATTCGCCAAACGCTCTCTGATGATGGCAGCTTCTTCTAAGATAGGTCCCTTGGCAACAGGCTCAACCTTGTAATATTGGGTTAAAATAAAATTATGATATTCCAAGTTTTTATCGAGTTTCTGTTCAAATACTTCTGGAGACAATAGATCAATCATGCGAATAGCACGTCTTGCCACTTTATCTTCATAAGCAGGACCAATCCCACGGCCAGTTGTACCTACCGCTTTTGCACCTTGAGCATGTTCACGGGCTTTATCTAATGCAACGTGATAAGGCAATACCAAAGGCGCCGCACTGCTCACTCTTAAACGCTCAAGAACAGGGATCCCTTTTTGATTTAATAAATCAATTTCTTCCATCAATGCTTTGGGAGAAATCACAACCCCTTGACCTAATACGCAAGTAACACCTTCATGCAAAATGCCAGAAGGGATCAGATGTAATACCAAGCGATTATCACCAATCACTAAGGTATGACCTGCGTTATGACCACCTTGAAATCGCACCACAACGTTAGCGCGCTCGGTTAACAAGTCAACAATTTTACCTTTTCCTTCGTCGCCCCATTGGCCGCCAAGGATCACCATCGTTTTTGCCATAAATCGGCTTCCTACAGTTAAATATGAAAAATTTTCTTTATCGCACCATGTATAGCAGCAATGCTCCAGCGAGCATGCTTATTAAGCCCATTACCCTGAGTGCAGAATCGGATTGGGAGGTCACCATGCGGATCACATGACGCCATTTAGCAGGATTCGTAAAAGGCATTATTCCTTCAAAGACCAATAACAACGCTGCCGCTGCAAAAAAATCGTTCAACATACTATTTTCCAGAAGAAAAAAACTCGGGCGCCAAGGCGCCCGTCTTCACTTCAAATCGCATTTTACCAAGATTGACTAACTTTTTCCATTATTCGCACTGGCACTCGCGCTACCACTACGTCTAAAGTACTTAAAGAAAGCATCATCTGGTTTGACGACTAGCATATCATTATTACCTTTGAATGTCTCTTTATAGGCTTCCAAACTACGGTAAAAGCTATAAAACTCAGGATCCTTGCCATAAACGTCTGCATAGATTTTAGCTGCCTGAGCATCCCCATCACCCTTGACCTGGTTAGCTTGGCTTTCCGCCGTAGCCCCTATCACTATCACCTTCGCGTCGGCATCTGCACGTATTGCCTCAGCGCGGGATTGTCCTTGGGCGCGATGTTCTGCTGCAACACGCTGACGCTCAGTTCGCATCAAATTAAAGACAGATTCACTGACCTCTTTAGGTAAATCAATTCTGACGATACGTGCATCAACAACTTCAACACCCAGAGTCTTTGAAGCATTGTTGGCATCAAATCGAATTTTTTCCATTACCTTATTTCTATCTTGTGAAACTACATCATTTAATTTGCGTCGACCAAATTCACCGCGTAAGCCGTCAACAATTTTTTCTTGTAACAGCTGCTCTGCTTTTTTCTTATTTCCGCCACCAGTGGCATTGTAAAACTTAGCAAAATCTTGAATGCGCCATTTGGTAAACAAATCGACAATCAATTCCTTCTTCTCTTGGGTTGGGATACGAGAAGATGAAATATCTAATGTTTGAATACGCTTATCAAAAAAGCGAACACTATCAACCAACGGTAATTTAGCCCGCAGCCCAGGTTGCAGTATTTCCGCTTCCTTAGACTGAGGATCTATTACAATATTACCCAAGCGAACAACAATCGCACGTTCTGTTTCTTCAACGATGAATAAGCTTAATCCTGAAAGAAGGATAATACTTACTAATGCAATTAATGATATTGTTTTCGTTTTTGCATTCATCATTACATTCCCTCTCGGCTCGGACGTTCAGCATCTTCATAAGTCGGCCGGCGACTCATACTGCGATTTAATGAACTCATGGTTTGTGATGACTTATCATTTAAAGAAATGGGATTATCATCCATTTCTCTAGGTGCGCTACGTGCCGCTTTATTATCATTCATGAGCTTGTCTAAAGGTAAATACACCAAATTATTACCACCATTCACATCAACAAGGATCTTAGATGTATTGGTGTAAACATCTTGTAGGGTATCAATGTACAATCTATCACGTGTTACTTGTGGCGCACGTTGATATTCAGGCAACACTTTCGCAAATTTTGCTGTACGACCTTGTGCCTCTAAAATTGACCTTTCTTTGTAAGCTCTGGCTTCCTCAAAAGTACGTTTAGCACGACCTTCTGCAATTGGAATGATTTTTCTGGCATAAGCTTCTGCTTCATTCACCAGACGTTCCTCATCTTGTTGTGCTTTAATCGCATCATCAAAAGCGGCTTTGACTTCTTCAGGCGCTTTGGTCTGCTGCATCGCCAAGTCTGAAATCTGCAATCCAGATTTATAATTATCCAAAATTTGCTGAATTTGCTTACGGATTTCAACACCGATTTCACCACGACCACTGGTCAAGACTTCATTTAAAGTAGATTGACCAACCACTGAACGCAATGCACTTTCAGAAACTTGTTGTAAGCTTTTTTCTGGCTGAACTAAATTAAATAAATAGTCCTTAGCGTCACTAATGCGATATTGAACAGCAATCTCAGCGCTAACAATATTTTCATCTTTTGTTAGCATTTGGCCGCCATGCTTGGTTGTTTTAACTTCCTGCACATTGACGATTTCTTTGGATTCAAAAAGCGGTGCTATCCAATGTGGTCCTGGGCCTTGGGTGCTCACATAGCGACCAAAGCGCATTACAACCGCTTCTTCTGCAGGTTCAACAACATAGATCCCACTAATGATATACACAAGAAAAATAATGGCGCCAATTAAACCAAAGCCAAAAGTTTTACTGGATCCGGATTTGTTTGCAGGGTTAAAAGTAGAGGAGCCACCGCCTTGCCCAAAAACACCACGCAGTTTTTTTTGTAGCTGACGCAGTGCCTCGTCAATATTGGGTGGGCCTTCTTCATCTTTTCCCCAAGGGTCCTTCTTTTTACCTTTATCCCGCTCACCGGGTTCATTCCAAGACATGTCTGACCTCTTTTATTTAAATCTATATTTGTGCGAAGATTTGAGTTAGTTCACTATGCTCTTTGCATAGTTTCTGCCATTGATAATTTGTTAAACTAATTACTAAATCCCATCCACCTGCTTCAGTTATTGTCTCTTGAAGCACTGCTTGTAAGCTATATAGTTGAGCACGAAGCTGACCATGGGTTGGTGTTAAGTGTAACACGCCATGGACCCTTGTGCTGCTTAGCCTACCTTGCAATGCCTCTCGCAGCAAATCTAAACCCTCTCCTTTGAGGGCAGAGACCCATATTTTAGTTATTTTGCCATCTTTATCATACTCTGCATAGCCAGGATGATAAGGAGAATCTTCTAATAAATCTGCTTTATTAAATACGAGTAATTGCGGAACATCCTGTGCGCCAATCTCTGTGAGTACTTGGTTTACTTGGTCAATATGCTCAGCTAATTGTTCATCATGTGCATCTATGACATGTACTAATAAGGAAGCTTGTGTTGTTTCTTCTAAGGTTGCTCTAAAGGCATCCACCAAACCATGAGGTAAATTTCGCACAAAGCCCACAGTATCTGCCAATACTACCTTCCCTAATTGTGGGATTTCAACGCTGCGCATGGTTGGATCTAAAGTAGCAAATAATTGATTTGCCACCCAGACATGCGCACCTGTTAATGCATTAAATAAAGTAGATTTGCCCGCATTAGTATAGCCAACTAAAGCAACGGTAAGTACTTGTTGACGCTGTCTTAAATTTCGACTTTGCTCTCTTTGCGATTTTACTTTATCAAGCCGCTTTTCAATGGCTTGCATACGATTACGGATCAGACGTCTGTCCACTTCTAACTGTGTTTCACCCGGGCCACCGCGCAAACCTATTCCGCCTTTTTGACGTTCAAGGTGAGTCCAAATTCTCACCAAACGCGTGGACATATGCTCTAATTGGGCTAGCTCGACTTGTAATTTGCCTTCAAAAGTTCGTGCACGCTGGGCAAAGATAGTCAAAATCAAGCCAGTGCGGGATAAGACGCGGCATTTAACAATACGCTCAACGTTTCTTTCTTGCGAAGGAGATAATTCATGATTAAATATAACCAGGTTTGCATTTTGTGCTTTGACAGCCATGCTGAGTTCTTCGCATTTTCCTTTTCCGATATAAAGCTTCGGATCAGGTTTGTCTCGCACTGCGCTAATGGTTTCGACTGGTACGATATCTGCGGCTTTTGTTAATTCGCAAAATTCTGGAAGATCTGCATGTTCTGCAAGATGACGAAAATGTATATGGACAAGAACAGCCCGATCACTGCTACTAGGCCGCTCGAACAAAATTCTCGCTCCTATGGATCTATGTTTTTATAATTATACCGTTGCTTTAGCTATTGCTTAGGTATTTCCTGCAGCGAAGTCATCACCATTTTGCCCCACCAGCGGTAGCTTACTCGTAATATTTCTGGCTGGCACAACAGTAGAGATAGCATGCTTATATACCATCTGACTAACACTGTTTTTTAATAACACCACAAATTGATCAAATGATTCAACTTGGCCTTGCAACTTAATACCATTTACTAAGTAAATCGATACGGGGATTTTCTCTTTGCGCAGGGCATTGAGAAATGGGTCTTGCAAAGATTGCCCTTTTGACATTGGCCCTCTCCTTATTATGTCCTTTTGTCTTTCGACAAATTCCTTCCTTGAAATCCCATAGTAACACGGGTTTATGCCAATCTAAACTAGCAAAATAGGTTTAATATCCATGGGGATCTGAATAATGGCCATACTGCTGCCTTAGCATCAGGCTATTCTCGATGATAGTTTCTTGGAGAGCTATCATATCAACCTCTTCGGGTTTCTTGCTGGGCTTATCAAAGAATTTAAACAGCACATAAGCCAGGGCAAAGAAAACACCTAACCAAAAGAAAATTTGCAT
Source organism: Uncultured Candidatus Berkiella sp. (assembly GCA_964496435.1). Classification (GTDB taxonomy): domain Bacteria; phylum Pseudomonadota; class Gammaproteobacteria; order Berkiellales; family Berkiellaceae; genus Berkiella. The sequence continues at coordinate 103,458 of CAZBZP010000005.1, read as the reverse complement.
AGGTGTCCATAGATAATATGAAGATATCCAAGCCTTAAAGGCATGCCATAGCGAGGAAGTGTTATGGATAACTGGGCTTGTGTCCAATACCGTTGCAATCGCTACGGCACCTTGGCTTACAGCAGCTTTAATATCGCCTTGTGATAAGCTGGGTAAAACAATGTCATTTTGAATTCGAACCAAACTTTCTATGAGCGGATCTGTTCTTTGAATCTCATTACCTAACAAAATTCTACTTTCGTTGGTCCTCAAATTGATAACTAAAAAGTTGGTTTTTTCCTTCATGCTATGCGGGATACGATTTTTATATTCGACTACTTTTTGATTGATTAGCTCTTTGGCATTTTCAGCTGGAACATTAACAAGAACCACACGCACATGAATATCTCTATTCATTGCTGATGAGGCGAGAACATGTGTAATGCCAGATGATTGGCTTAGGGGAAAGATGTCTTGTTCATCAATTACCCAAGGTAGTGACCCTGGGGATGAGTGGGCATTGGCTACATAAAAAAACGAAAGTCCTAAAAGGATGCCTATAGATAAAACAACCTTTAAAAAAGTGCGATATAAGACTTTAGCTTGCACGTTACTCACCCTTCTTATGAATAATTTTCCTGAGCCTGTGTTCAATGAGGCACTCATTCCATCAAATGGGTGTATTATACTAATTTATAACCCCAACTATCAATTGAGCTTATCTCTCAATACGATGCGCTTGTCCAAAATGAGGGGCTTACTTTAATTCTTTTGCCTGGTCGTTAGGAAGTGCTGAGGCTTGAATGAGCTGCAAGGGCTTTTCGCCTATGAAAAATGAGTTGAGCCAAGCTTTTGGAAAGCCTGACAATAAACTGTTGTGAATGAGGATGCTTTGATTAAGCAATACGCTCATATATTGTATTTGTTGATCTAATGATTGTAATTGCATTCTCAGCATTATGTATTGGCGGTTATCCTCAATAGCTGGATAGTTTTTTGTTTGCTGGGCCATTAATGCAAACGAATTACCAATCTGCCTTTGAATCTGAATAAAAGCCTGCATCAATTCCGCATTTGTAAGAATATTTTCATCAATCGTAAATTTTGATGCCAACATATAGGTTTGAGTAAGCTGCTGCACAGGTGCATGTGCATCTGGTGAGAGTGTTTGAAAAAGTTGTACAAATTGCGGAATCATGGCAAGACGATGCTCACAATTTTGCTTAAGAGAAAGAAAATTATTATGCACCGTTTTTTGTGCATTGTTGATATTGTTTAACCAACTACCTGTTAATAAATAAAGCGCTAAAGCCACCCCAACAACGATGAGGGCTAATTTAACCTTTGGGTCTTTAAGAATCAGCTGGGGATTGGCCACTAAAACCTCCATGAAATATAACTACACTTTAGCATACACTTTAAAAATGCCAAGAACTTATTGAACTTCTTGAAAAATAAGTCCTTTTTCCTCTTGTCAGGCCTCATAGCACAGTAATCTTTTTCTAAATTGTATAACTTGGCTTAAAAGGGTATCATTTGGCTCTTAGCGGCAACTTATAATAGTGTTATGCAACCCTTGTATCAGCGCCAATTCCAGATAGATCCTCGTCAATCGCGACACGAAATAGTGTTCCTGACATTGGCCGGCATATTTTTAAGTACTTTTGCCTTACTTAATGTTCTGGGCTTAACCAGAATTATTGACCTTAGCTTTTCCCTAGGCAGTTTGCATATTCCCCTTATCCTGCCTCTTGGTGTTTTGCCCTACCCACTTACTTTTATATTAATTGATCTCATTACGGAATTTTACGGTAAAAAACGGGCACGTACAGTCGTTTGGTTAGGCTTAATTATCAATATGTGGATTGCTTTTATTCTTTGGATAAGTGCTTTCCTGCCACCGCATATAACACTTGATCCACTTACCCATTTACCTGCGATAACCGATCCTAACTTTACTTTTTATCAAATTCGCACCTATACCATGACTGGCATTATTGGTTCTATGACAGCTTATCTTGTTGCACAGCTATTGGATGTGAATATTTTTCAATGGTGCAAAAACTTCACCAAAGGAAAACATTTATGGTTACGTTCCAATACTTCAACGCTTATCAGCCAATTAGTTGATACCATGATTATTTGTTCTTTTAACTTCTATTTTACAGATGCGATGGATCACTTACCTGGGCATCATTCTCTAAATCTGCTTTTCACTTTAATCCTATCAGGGTATGTCTTTAAAGCGATTGCTACACTTCTTAGCACCGCCCCTTTCTATGCAACAGTTTATTTCTTGCGTAATTTCTTGAACAAATCAAAAGAAAATACCCCCCCCTTTGCTACGGATCCTCAACCCCTCACAACTTAAAAAATTCGATTACTGTTAGTTTTTGGCCTATGTTAATTGCCAAGCTTTTCTCCAATTTCTTGATCTATAGTTTATTGACATAACGTTCAAGAAGAACCTTATCAATCCTAACAGATTGTATGTTTTTCTCACTGATCGTCTTCCATAGTATCAACACATTCGCGGAGATTCGTCATGAAAAAAGACAAAAACCAAGATATGAAACACCAGCAAACACATACCCAGCAATTTAACAATAAAGGCACTAACACTACCCAAAATCAAAAGACACAGCAAACACACGGACAAGGGCAAGTTCAAGGCCAAAAAATGCAGGGTCAAAATCAAAAAATGCAGGGCCAAGGCCATACCCAACAATCTACTCAGCATACCCATAATCAACCCAAAGGAGGCATGAAAGGTCGTTAAAAAGGCCTATTAAGGTAAGGATACCTCTACATCCTCTCAACACACATTGAGAGGTTTTTTTTGTAATAAGTGACCTAGCACGAAATGTAAGTTTGAGGAGTATCCATATGTTAAAATTTTTTAAAAAATTATTAAAAAAAGGCAAAAAAGATAAGCATCAAGCCGTATCAGAATCCTCCCACCACGACATTGAACCAGCCGCGCAAGTGATGCCTTCTTCTGCAGTGAACGCCATACCAACAGTGGCCATCTCATCACAAGTTGAGCCCACCATCGCACCACAAGTGTCCCAAGCACCTCAAGCAGCTAAAGGGGAATCAAAGCCTCAAGAATCTTCATCTTCGCGTAATGTTTATGGTACTAGAACAAAAGCAACTGCTGTTAAGGTGAAACCCAAAGCAGAAAATGAGCTTAAAAGGCAAAAAAACACCGCTGTAAAAATACCAGCAAAAGATAATGAACAGGTACTTTGTGAAAAAGCAAAAGAAGTTGCTGTAACTTTGGAAAAACATAAAAAAGAAGATCACAAACCTGAATCCATGCAAGAGGAACTCCTACGAAAATCTAAAGAAGTTCGTAATCGCACCCATAATCACAACAAGTATTACCGCGGTACAGGCAAAGATACTTATGGTCTCAATGGCAGAGAATTAAAAAGTATCTTTGAAAATGATAAAGGTGAAAAACTGCCCTTTGGCGAAAGAGCGGAACTCATGCGTGAGTTACAGAATGGGACCCGAAAGCATACCTGGAGATAAGTGCTTTTAATTTACCTAGACTTTCTGTATCTAAAAAGTCATAGGTTGTTAAATTTAGCCATTGTCGCAACCAGGTTAATTGCCGCTTGGCCAATTGTCTGGTTGCCACGATGGCCTTTTCGCGCATCATGTCAAAATTGAATTCATTATCTAAATATTGCCAAACTTGTCGATAGCCTACAGCGCGCATACTTGGCATCATTAAATTGAGATCTTGGCGTGCTTTTAATGATTGTACTTCTTCTATCAAACCTTGCGCCAACATGGCATCAAATCTTTTTTCAATTTGTTGATGTAATACGGCACGTTCTGTGGTCAGCGGCATGAGCCCTATGTTAATGAAGTTAAAAGGGGCTGCCACTTTGGGCTGATTGAGCATCGATGACATTGATTTGCCTGTAATTTCGATGATTTCCAATGCCCGTTGAATACGCTGCGGATCAGTGGGTTTAATTCTGATTGCGCTTTGGGGATCTTTTCGCGCTAATTCTTCATGCAGAGCAACCCAACCCTGTTCTTTGGCTTTAGCTTCAATGAGAGCTCTAATATCATTATCTCTATCAGGCAATTGAGCGATGCCTTCTTGTAATATTTTAAAGTAGAGCATGGTGCCCCCTACTAACAAAGGGAGCGCCTTTCGCGCATGAATATCTTGTATTACTCTGATGGCATCCTGTCGAAATTGCGCAGCACTATAAGGAATAGCTGGATCTAAAAAATCCATCAGATGATGTGGAATTAGTTGTTGAATTTCTTTGCTGGGTTTTCCACTACCTATATCCATCCCTTGATAAATTTGTGCAGAATCCACGTTAATAATTTCTATGGGCAAATCTCTTGATAGTGCAATAGCAAGATCTGTTTTACCCGAAGCTGTTGGGCCCATAATGCAAAAGACGGGTGCTAAGTTATTCATTAATGTGACGTGCTATTTGTATGGTAATGCCTAATTAATCCATAAAGGCTAATGCCAAACCAAGCGCATTCCATGATTACAGCTGGCGTGTTCCAATTAAAATAAAGCGAGTACATAATCAGCACAGCGCCAACAAGATTCAATAGAGAATACTTACGGCCTGTAGAGGTAATCCTATCAATTTGCAGCAAAAAATAAGCAAGTAAGGTCAGCCCTACCCCAACTATGCCGACAATATCCGCAATAATATCCACTACGCCTAGAGTTTGCGCTGCCATGATTCAATACACCTGACTTATTATTTTACTAACTGACTTTTGTTAACTATACCAAAACAAACATCATAGCATTTTTAGAGAGGAGAGATCAGCTTAGTAAGTAGGAAAAGTAGCTTTTACGCTGACGATCTGGCTGATTACGTTTTCTTTGTAGGGGTGGACTTCATGTCCACCCACGACGTTATAAAGTGTCCAACGGGCGGACATGAAGTCCGCCCCTACAAGGGAACTGCGCATTGCGATAATTAAACAAATTCAATTTCTTGATTGGCTAATGCATGCTCAATTGATTCGTGAGTCAATCGACAGTAAGCCCCATCTGGATGGGTGCTCACCCATTGTGCGAGCAAATTCAAATCCGCAGCAATCTCTAGCTTGATTTCTTGTCCAAGCATTTTGGGTAAATTATGTTGATTTGCCGCTTCAACTATTAATTCAAGACTTTCTTCATTGATTACTTCATTTATAAGTGCAGGTTGCTGCAACAAAGTTAAGTGGTTTTTATCAAACAGAATATGAAAACCATATTGCGCTAATGAATCTATTATTTGTTGCGTGGAGGCTATTTTCTTTTTAAGAGTCAACTGCAAAGGAAAAAGCAAAGTTTTAGTAGGCACTTGTCCAACATGCTGCTCAAAATAAAAGGTCGTGAGCGAAGGCTTTGCTTTTGCTAAATCAACAATGAGCACACCTTCATCATCTTCCAAAAATGCATAACGCTTGCCAGTGCTCATCATTACTTGAGGCTTGATATCTGGCTTAACCTCCTCGCAAGCGTCTATAAGTGCACTTAAGGCACCTTTTTCCTTTAGAGGCGAAAAATGATTGTATTTTGTGCTGCTGCTTGATTTTGCAGAAACTGCGGCACTTGCTGTTGCAGGCACTGGCTGATAAGAAAATTTAAAACTATCGTTATGCACTTTGTTTTCTTGTGTTTTCATCGCGACAAGCGTATCTCGCACGCATTTACTTAAAAAATCATGCACCATACGGCTGTTACTAAATCGTACTTCCTGCTTGGTTGGATGTACATTTACATCAACCTCAGTGGGATCAAGCGTTAAAAAGAGCACATAACTGGGGTAAGTCCCCAATACCATTTCTGGATCTTCACAATAGAGTGTTTTTATCACATGATTGATTAATCTATCTTTAATCATGCGTTGATTCACGAAGAAATATTGGCAATCCGCTTGGCGTTTGGCAAGGCTGGGAAACCCCAACCAACCGTGCAAAGTTAAATTACCTGCCTGCATCCTAAGAAAAGCTGCATTTTCCACGAAGGCATTACCACAGATCTTCGAAAGACGCGGCCCCATAATCTCAGTGCTACCAGGATAATGGCGCACCAATTTCTGGTTATGTTTCAGGCTAATCGTGATAGTTGAATGGGCCAAAGCACAGCGCTTTACTACTTCTTCTATGGCTTGAAATTCTGTTTTTTCGCTGCGTAAAAATTTTCTTCTTACGGGTGTATTATAAAATAAATCGGCAACTTCAATTGTGGTCCCATCGGGATGGGCAAAAGGCGTAATAAGAGGAGCATTCTCTTTAAACTGTATTTGCCAAGCGCTCTCTTGCTTAGCGGGCTTTGATACTAAACGACAACGCGCAACAGAGGAGATACTGGCTAAGGCCTCACCACGAAAGCCCATAGTTAAAATGGCTTCTAGACAGGCCGCTGTTTTGATTTTGCTGGTTGCATGAGGACTAAATGCTAAAGCTAAATCTTCTTTGAGAATACCTATCCCATTATCTCTTATACGAATAAGATGTAAGCCGCCCCCTTCGATATCAATATCAATTTTGCTTGCCTTAGCATCAATCGCATTTTCTAATAACTCTTTTACAACCGAAGCTGGGCGCTCTACCACTTCACCTGCAGCAATTTGATTAGCCACATGGGTAGGCAAAGAAAGGATCCGAGGGTGATTCATTACTACTTCTTAGCTACTGTCATATCATCATGTTTAATGGGTTTGGGTCTTTTGGCCACATAGGCTTGCACACCCGTTAATAAGGCTGTCGCAAGTGCTTTTTGATGCGCCTCTGTTTGTAGTTTCTTTTCGCCACGTTGATTTGAAATAAAACCCAGCTCGACAAGCACCGAAGGAATATCGGGCGATTTAAGTACCATAAATCCGGCGCGTTGCACTGTTTTATGATGCATATCGGTCACTTTGCTTAGGTTTTGAATTAAATGATTTGCCAACTCATGGCTTGCGCTTTCACTTGCTGTTTGTGATAAATCTAATAAAACAGAGGCAAGCAAGTCACCTTTGTCTTCTAATTTGACACCCCCAATCAAATCAGAGCGGTTTTCCCTTTCGGCCAACCATCTTGCCGCTTCATTACTCGCGCCTTTTTCTGAAATCACAAACACAGATGCGCCTGTGGCTCTCGTATCTTTAAAGCTATCGGCATGAACTGAAATAAAAAGATCGGCACCATGTTCACGTGCAACAGCCATCCGTTTGCGTAAACCGATATAATAATCACCTTTTCGCACTAAAAAGGCCTTCATACCAGGCTGGGCATTAATCATAGATTGTAGTTTTTTAGATACCGCTAAGACGACATCTTTTTCACGTAATTGCAAATGATTCCCAATTGCACCGGTATCATCCCCACCATGGCCTGGATCAATAGCAACGATAAATTCGCGTGTTTTAAGATGACTATGATCTGCAATGCTGCTTGCTTCCTTGCTTGCAACAGGTGCACTGCTCATAGCAGCAATTTTAGAAGGTCCTGCTATTCCTAAATCAATAACTAAACGATGTCCATAAGTCTGATTAGGCGATAATAAAAAACTGGAAGGTTTTACCTTGTGCTGCATATCTAAAACAATGCGAACACCTTTGTCACGAGGACCATGACGTAATTTAGTTATTCCTGAATCCGTTAAAGTGCTTTCATCAAATTTTGCTTTATATTGTGCGTCTTGAATATCAATAACGACCCGATAAGGATTATCGAGGGTAAATAATTTGTAATTTACATTATCTGATAAATCAAAAACGAGTCGTGTGCTATCAGGAGATGCCCATACACGTAAGCCATCCACATTTTTTTGCGCAAAGACCATGGCGCTATACATCAGCATGAAAATCATACTGACTTTTAAAAGCTTATGCGGTTTTAAGCCTTCCCAAAACATCCTTGCCTCTTTGTGTGTTTGCTCTTATGTTGACTTCTCTTTGATCTTCGATAATTGAAATCGTGATCTCAATATCGCCAGGGGCTAATGCAGCATTCGCTTTTTCAGGCCATTCAACTAAGCAAATTGCATCAGCCTGGAAATAATCTCTTATACCCATATATTCTAGTTCTTGCGCCGAATTGAGACGGTAAAAATCAAAATGATATAAAGGTATGTTCTTTATTTCATAAGGCTCAACTAAAGTATAGGTGGGACTCTTTACTTTTCCTTGATAACCCATGGCGCGCAAAAACCCTCTTACTAAGGTGGTTTTACCTGCCCCCAAATTACCGGATAAATAAACAATGGTTCCCTTTTGCTGACATGCATCATACAAAAGCTGTCCCAATTTTTCCATTTTTTCTGTGCTATCAATATTCAATGTCATTGAAGTACTACTCATTACATTTCTTCTGGATTCACTAAATTTCGAATATGTAAAAAGAGATCAGAGGCTATCATCCCTCGTGAACCCATCGTTGTTTCAAGAATTGCCGCACTGGTGTGCACACTCACCCCCAGACTTGCCGCGCTTGATAAAGACAACTTTTGGGCAACGAGACTGCCTATCAGCCCTGCTAACACATCTCCTGTGCCGCCTGTTGCTAAAGCAGGCACACCTACAGCGTTAACAGCAATCTCTCCATTTTCAGCCACGACGATAGTGCCAGCACCTTTAAGCACAATAACCCCGCCATACTTTTGTTTTAAGGCTATAGCTGCTTGAATTCGATTTTCTTGAACCTCTTTTGTGCTTATATTGAGCAAGCGCGCAGCTTCTCCAGGATGCGGTGTTAAGATCCAATTTTCTTTTTTGCATGGATAGGTAGCAAGCCAGTTTAAGCCATCGGCATCAACGACCATGGGTTTGTTTTGCTTGATGATTTCTTGAAAAACTTTTTTAGCCCATGCGTTTTGGCTTAAGCCTGGCCCTAAGACGATAACCGTTGCCGCTGCCAGCAAAGCAGCCACATGTTTAGGATGCGAGATGCCATAGCACATTAACTCTGCAGGGGCTCTTGCCATCAAAGGCAAACTTTCATCGGCAACGACGGCACTAACCAAACCTGCGCCAGCACGTAGCGCGGATTCTCCTGCTAAACATACTGCGCCACTGTAGCCGCTTTGCCCTGCCCCAATGACACAGACATGTCCATTATCCCCTTTGTGTTGCGAAAGGGATTTGGGTTTGAGTGCATGAATAACATCTTGGTATTCGATACGCCAAGCACAAGGTTTTATCTCGCTATAAAGGCTTGCCGTGACGCCTAAATTATCGAAAATTAATTTACCCACGACATCAATAGCATTACCTGTTAACAAACCAACCTTCACCGCAATAAAGGTGATAGTGACATCAGCACGAACTGCTACTTCAAAAGCGCCTGAATCTGCATTCAAGCCTGAGGGTAAATCAATGGCAAAAACAGGACAATGACTATTATTAATAGCTAAAATTGCTTCTTGATATGGCTTAGGTATAGGAAAGTGGCTACCTGTACCCAATATGGCATCAACAATCACATCTGCTTGTAAGGCTTGACCTTGATAAGCCATTATTTGTGCATCCGTGTCTAGCCAATCTTGGCGCGCTTGTTTTGCATCAGAGGATTTCTCAGAAAGCTCGCCAACAGCATAAACCGTTACACTTAAACCTGCTGCTTTGGCTAATCTTGCTAAAACAAAACCATCACCACCGTTGTTACCTGGACCGCATAACACACACAATGTTCTTGCCTTTGGCCATTGTTCTTGAAGCACAATGAATGCCGCTTGCGCAGCACGTGTCATCAGTTGATAACCGCTAATAGGAATATGTGATATCGCCAGCGTATCAATCGATTTAACATCTTTTGCAAAATACAACGCTAAAGGTAAGTCACTCACGCTTCATTTTCCTTTGGCTGCTCTAATTTGAAAAAGCGCTCACGGTAATATTTAAGCTCTTCGATAGATTCTTTAATATCATCCAAGGCCAAATGGGCTCCTTTTTTAGATAATCCCTGAAAAACACTGGGCGCCCAAAACCGCGCCAATTCTTTGACGGTGCTGACATCAAGATGGCGATAATGAAAATAGGCTTCTAAAGAAGGCATCAAGCGATGTAAAAAGCGTCTATCTTGGCAAATGGTATTCCCACACATGGGTGAGGATTTTGCTGGGACATATTGTTGCAAAAATGCCAAGGTTTGTTGTTCGGCATCTTGCGTGCTGATGGTGCTTTCTTTGACTCTTGCTATTAAGCCAGACTGGCCATGTTGCTTTTGGTTCCATTCATCCATTTTTGCTAAAATGCTATCTGGCTGATGAATGGCTAAGTTAGGGCCTTGGGCAACGATATTTAAATGGCTGTCAGTGACAATGGTGGCAATTTCAATGATGACATCATGTTGTGTGTCTAAGCCAGTCATCTCTAGATCTATCCAAATCAAATGGGTTGGCTTATCATTCATATTGTTTCCTTAGACTGACTTATTTAAACGACTATGGCGAGACGTCGACTTACACAGCGCCAAATGACACGGCAAAAAGCCCAGCAAGCAAAGCGTCTTGACCGGGCCGGTAAAGCTATTAACAGCGAAGACAGCACCCTAAACCAAAGTTTAGGCCCAGAACAGTCTGGTGTCTTGGTAGCGCATTACGGTACCACCCTGATAGTAGAAAACCAAGTAGGCCAACATTTTAGCTGTGCCTCAAGGCAAAACTTAGGCACTTTGGTCACGGGCGATGAAGTCATTTGGCAACAAATTGATGAAAAATCAGGCATTGTTGTCGCATGTCATGAAAGACGTTCCGTGATTACGCGTCCCGACAGAAGAGGCGCAAAACCTATTGTTGCAAATGTTGATCTCATCATCATTGTCAGCGCACTTGAGCCACTGCCCCGTAAAACAACGCTTGATAGGTATCTCATCATTGCCGAGAGTTTGCACTTACCTGCGCTTATGGTTATCAATAAATCTGATCTTCCCCTAAGCACATCTATGCAAGAACTCAAAGATAAAGCGCATGTTTATAGCGCCATAGGCTACCCCTGTTTAGAAGTCAGTAGTAAAACCAGAATGGGGCTAGAAGAACTAGAAGCTTTGTTAAAAGACAAAACAGCTGTATTGATGGGCCAATCAGGGGTGGGCAAATCAAGCCTTTTAAATGCTTTAATACCCAGCGCAAAAGCACTCACCCAAGAATTATCTGAAATACATCGCTTTGGCCGCCACACAACGACGGCTTCCAAACTCTATCATCTACCCCATGGTGGCAATATTATCGACTCTCCTGGGATCCATGAGTTTGATTTAAGCCATTTTAGCAAAACGACCATCAAGCAAGGTTTTAGAGAATTCACAGAACTTTATGGACAGTGCAAATTTCGAAATTGTGCTCATCACCAAGAACCAGGTTGTGCTTTACAGGAGGCCTGTCGCTTAGGCAAAATTGCCCCTTTTCGTCTGCAAAATTACCATAGCATTATTGGTGATTCGGATAACAAATAATAGTGAGAATTCTCGGTGCCTATTCCCTATAAGGTTTTGCGTCAATATTGTATTCCCCAACATGCCCTTACTCGATTTGGTGGTTGGTTATCCCATTCTGAAGTGCCTTGGCTTAAAAATTATTTAATCAGTTATTTTCTAAAACGCTATAACGTCAATATGAAGGAAGCGCTCATTGAGGATCCTTATGCCTATCCTTCCTATCACGAGTTCTTTATTAGACATTTAAAACCTGAACTTCGACCTATTGCAGCAGGTAAACACACCATCTGCTCTCCCTGTGATGGCGAGATTTCACAACTTGGTAACATTGAGCAAGGCACCTTGATTCAAGCAAAAGGCAAAACCTTTAGTGTTAATGCCCTACTTGGAAGTGAAGAAGACGCAAAGCCTTTTGCTAATGGTAAGTTCATGACCGTTTACCTTGCCCCCATTGATTATCACCGGGTTCACATGCCATTGTCCGGCACACTTACCCATTTACGCTATATTCCAGGGAATCTTTTCTCGGTTAATCCTCTTACTACAGATCATATCGATAATTTATTCGCAAAAAACGAACGCGTAGTCGCTTTTTTCAAGCACGACCAGGGATCCTTTGCCATAATATTAGTAGGCGCAATGATCGTTGGCAGCATATTCACTCGCTGGGGAGGTCATATCACTCCTCATCGTGCTAATGAAACCAGAGACATTCACTACCCCCAATTGCCCGAGCAACATATCAAATTAGACAAAGGCGATGAAATGGGTTACTTTTCATTGGGCTCGACTGTAATTGTCTTGCTTGATGAGAATGCTGGTTGGGAGTATGCTCTAACACAGAATTCTCGGCTTGTTGTCGGCCAAGAGATTGGTCATTTGCTGCCATGATTTCATACCACTCTTACGTAGAGCAAGGGGAAACCAGTGACGCCAGAACAAGTGCAATTCTGCTACATGCTTGTGCAAGGAACGCCAATCATAGCGCTTCCCTACGTCGAACTAGTCCCTAAAAACGATGTATTTAAGAATTCCAACTTCAAATTTTATCCTGGCATCTTTGCCCTGTGGGCATATCGCCAAGATAATGTGCAAGCTATTGTTAAAAAATTACAACAACTCTATCCGCAGGAACCCCTACCTGAAGGGTTTACACCTGCAACACTGCATGAAATCCGAAATCGCATTAGAGAATATGTTTTTCCACGGGTGAAGTCTTCGCTGTTCCCGATGTTACAAAACTTTGCCACTCTGGCGGGAGCGTAAATCATGGTCATGGCACAACAACAAGCACGAAAAGACAATTTCAATATCATTGCTTGTGAAGAAGCCCTGAAAGTTTTATCTGAGGATGAATATTTCCAAGATCTGCCTGCGAATTGGCATAGCATCATTCGCAAGATATTGGAGAAGCTCACCCCCAAGGCGCAAAGTGCACGCTTTAGCGAACAGCTGAACACTTTGACGGACACCCCTGATAACTCAAGCTTGCCTGATGCCATCAAACATCTGATAGCAGCCTTAAATAACAGTGCAGCCTCCCCTTACTCAGCTTCAGATAAAAAGGATATAGAATTAGAGTTCTCACGCACTTATACCCCTCGCGCGCTGAACAGCAAGATGCCAAGACAACAGCCTGTAAAGAGCTGCCGAGGAGAAGAAGAGCGCCCAGAAGAGCGTATGAGACCTGGTTGGGTACCACGATTAGTAAACTAATCCCTCTATTTACGCCACTTATCCTCCCTTAATTAAGGCCAAAATAGGTCTAATTGCGCATTTATCTACAAAATAACGCCAGCCATCTTATTTGTGACGTAAAAAATTGTGTTATTTAACTGATTGGGTATGATTACCTGGTTTTCGTTATATTCATTCACTGAGAAGAGGTAATTATCATGTCACAAGAAAATGGTCCAAGTAAGTACAATCCTTTTAACTGGAATTTTTTCCGTACACCTGCACCTGTTGCACAAAATCAAACAGCTCCAGAACAAACCACCAATCCAGATGCAATGGAAGGTGTTGTTGAAACTGGTCCAGTCGTCGAAATTCAACCAGCTCAAACCCAAGAAGTTGCTCCTACAAGACCATCTTTAATGCGTCGCATGAGCCAAAGAACACTGGAAGGTTTGGATTATGCCAGACAAGGTACAGTTGATTTCGTTCAAAACAATGCATATCCTATCGGTGGTGGCCTTATTTCAACCGCTGGCATTATGGCTGCTGACTATTTCAGACAACAAAACCCAGTTACAGCTGGCGTATTTACATTAGCTACTTTAGCAACTTCAGTGGTAACTGTTCCTACTGCCATTGGTGGTACCAAGCTATTCACTAAAGCAAAAGACGCTATCAAAGAAAGATTAGCTAAGAAAAAGCGTACTGCTGATGAAGCGCAATTGACTGATGCTGTTCAATTACAAGCTGAAGTGCAAAGCGGCGCTAATCCAGATGTAGCTGATGAACCTACACAAGCAGTTCCTTCTGTTGATGATTTAGCGGCTTTAGCTCTGCAAGGTCAACAACCAATTCCTACAGTTGATGATTTAGCTGCTTTGGCTATGCAAGGTCAACAAACTGCTCCAGTACTCAACATTGATACTTTAGCTGCTACTGCGGTTCCTACTTTCACACCAGTAGCTGATGTAGTTGTTAATGAAGGCGCTGATGACTCAGCAACCCATACCAGCAAGCGTCAAAAGAGAACAAAGCGCAGCGATGTAAGCTCTAAAGTTTCTGAATCAGAAGTTGCTGCAGAACAAAGCAAGGAAGACAAGAAACCTGCATCAAGACGTGGCCGTAAAAAGAAATAAAATAAATAAGTTTTATTTCTTTTGAGCACAAAAGCAAGCTATCGCAAGATAGCTTGCTTTTTTTATGTCATACACTTTTAAAACAGTTGCCTTTAGCGATAAACGGCAAGATAAGCCAGATAAACCTCGTAACCCCCAAGCCCTGAATGAGCATAAACTATGCCTTTGTCGTTTGGATTCAAGTAACTATGAAACGTGGTGCAGACATATCAGCTAATGATTTACATACGAGCTTATCTTCTTCAAAAAGTACGCGTGATGCACACTATCGTGATCCTAATGCTTTAGCGCATGTTTACTTTACAGACTATTATCGTTCTGAGGTTTACATTCAATCTGTGATAAGCAATTTATCTAATGCACACCTTGCAGCCCAGGCTTTGTTCAATGAAGCAAATCAGGGTCATGAAGAGGTGGTTAGGGCCATTTTAGGCTATTTTGAGGGTTACTTACATCTATTACCCAATGGTCCACTGTGTTGGGCCTTACAAGCATCCGTTAATAATGCGACCCATGGCATGACCCAAGCGTTATTACAACACTGCACACCCTTCTTATTTCGGGATCAGGTAAAACGTATTTATCAAAACTTTAGCACACAAGAAAATACAGATGCCAACACTGACGCGCTTTTTCAGTCATCAATAGTGTATTTAAGCCAAAGACCAAGGGAAGTGTGAAAAAGCCTCTTTTATGAGGCTTTTTCAGAAAAATATTGTTTGCAAAATTCATTTACAGCGCCGCCCAAAGCAACATTCAAGGTGGGCAACAACAAATAGGTAACCCCAAAGCTTGGATTGCTAATGCCTAATGCTTTAAAGCCCAATTGATATCCTACATTTGCAAGCACTGGCGCAAGTGAACTTGCGGCATAGGTAACATGCTCAGCGCTTAAGAAACCGCCTGAAACGGCAAATGCCTCTGATTGGCTTAAATATCTCATGGGAAACCTCCTAAAAACAACTTATAAGTCAATCTACTGACATTTGTGTTAGCTGTCAACGCCTAATGTTGAAAAAAGAGAATAAAAATAAATCCTGATAAAAATAGCTAAAATTCTTGGAAAACCAATCTTTCCTAAAGAAGCGCACATACACCTAATGATAATCATTTACTGACAAGGGCTTTTCCTTGCCTTTGCTTAAAAAAAATTGCTAAGGTGCTCTCTTGTGGCAAAGGGGCAAAATATGAGTCTAAATACCTTCAGCAAAGAGAAACCTGAGATTGTGTATGAAAAATGCAAACAAGACGTTATAACGCGTTTTACTGCCCTCAATCAGCAAACCGGTGAAACGGGGACATGCAAAAAAATGCTGCCTTTAGCTATCATAGACTGGCCAGCAATGTGCGTTGTTAGCTGCAAAACCACTTCACCCTCAGCCCAATCACTTATTTTTAAAGAACGTTTATGCCTTTCTCATTTAGCAGAACATGGTTATCCCGTGGTTGATGTTTTTGGTGATGCCTTTATTGTTGAGCAAACAATCCATGGGGCTCGCTTTGCAATGCTAGAGCGTCATATTAAGGGCATATTTATCGAAGCCAAAACGCCAGCCCCATTAAAAGCACTGATTCTTGCTTGTTTATTGGAAATACCCGCACAGCCTCAGCAAGAGATCTGGTTGGCGCAAAACTTAGCGCAACTCAAAAATGATATCGCAGCAAAGTTAAATGTAGAAAAATGCTTTGGTTTATGCCAAGAAAGAGCAAAGACTTTAGGCACTCAATTTAAAGCATTAATTCAGCGCTTAGAAAATAGAGAAGAAATGATTGTTGATTTACAAATGATCATCAGCACAGAGGGTAATCTTGTTATCATCGATCCTTTGGATATTGTTAACAACAAAACTCACAAAAGTGTTCTTAAACAAGATGTCAATATGGAAGAGGCAAAGGATCTTAAGACCTTCCTTGATGATAGCAAAATGTGGCTTAAATCAGCACAGTCTTTTTGTGAAGCGATTGTTAATGCCACCCATGCCAACGATATCCTCACGCTCTTGTGGCAACAAGACAAACCCTTGTTGTTATCAAAAGGCGCAGATTTTAAAAACAAATCCAGGGTTAATCAACTAAGGTATGGCGCACTTGCAAAAACAACGCCGCCAAGTCCAAGCACCGATAGTTCAACTCTCAACAACAACTTACCTAAGCCATTGCTATAAACTTAAGCATTCTTTAAGTTTCCGGTGGGGGACATTTGCATAGAGGCTGGCTCTTTGGGCGATAAGTTATGATCAGGATGAAGTTGTTGCCGTAACATTTTGGCATGATGTAAATCTAATTGTGGTAAAATGCTTTGAAAAGAGCTACCTTTTGCAGCTAAAGAATCTTGGATATATGCATTGTGGTTCTCTGGCAGATTTTCTTTTTCAAAGGCAGGACTTAAATCAGACATACTTTCTAATTTTTCAAGCAATTGATCTTCCGTGCTAGGTTCTTGGATCTGCGTGAAGACTACGGGCATATGTCGTCGAAGTGAAGACCGCGGTTTTGATTGTGTTTTGCTCCTAGAAGCACTTTGTCCCTGCATTACTTGCGATAATTCAATTGCCGGTCGCGTTAGCATCATCTGTTTGAACAAACTCCCACCAGGGGCAGAAGGCATCACTTGGGGCCTTTTCAGTATAAATTCAAGCAATTGCTCTTGCGTTTGCATTAACATGACTTCCTTGCACCAAGCTATACTTTTGCCAAGTAACAACTTTCCATCTGATAATTGTCTTTTATAATCAAGATTATCTTGCTCAGCGGAATCTATAAAACTAGTATAAGTGGGCTTATTTGGAATGAGGTTATCTTCTTTTGCAATATCTTGTGGATCTATCAACCATACTTCACATGTCGGTGTAACAAGGAGCTGTAAATCGCATATGGCAAAATTATTTTTCGTGAGCTTGCTTTGAATTTCTACTAAAGCACTATGTAATTTTTTGGCTTTTTCTTTTAGATCTTCTAAAGTAAATGCGTCGTTATCTAAAACGGCTCTGATATCACTTTCTATTTTATATTTTTGCAATACCCAACCTTCACCGCTTGGAATAGTGACGCCTAAAAATAATGCGAGCAATTTACTATTAGTTGAATCACCATCCTTGGAATCAAGTAAGGTCGCCTCATTGATCCAATCGATTATATGGGCAAAATGACCTTCTTCAATTTCAAAAAGCTCACCATGATATTGAATGACTGGCAGCCCAATAGCACTAAGGTGAGCTAATAATGCAATTTCTTTTTTAAATATGTCAGCCCCTTGTAATTTATTGATACAAGCAACAGCGTATTTGTCCGATATTTTATAAATGTTTTTGAATTGGCCGCAAACACTATTTAGCTGAAAAACTTCTTCTTTATGCGCTAAAAGATATTCTTGAATTTGATAGATTGATACATCAGGATTTTGAAGAAATGAATCTAAACCGTTTATCACAATTGCCCCCAAGTGATAGCTTTATATAAAGTTTTAGTTCAAGTAATTTTTTTCTTATTTATAAAACTTGAATTTGGGCTATCCCTGCACACAATTTGCAAAATTATTCGCAATTTCTTCCTATTTTATCCAAATGCTAAAAAAAAAGGCATTAATTTCATCGCCTAAACGAGCGCTTTCATCGGACAATCATCTTGTGTGAATGTATGACCTATATTTAACTAACTCTATTAAGGAGGGATAGCAAAGAAATGCGGTTATAAATAATTGAAAAGAGCTACCCTAAAAGTAGTAGTAGCTCTCATTTGAAAAGAACTGCTTAGTTGTTTCTCATTCTTCTGGAAGCAATAGCGGCGTTTTGGGTTGTTGCTTGCGCAGCGGCTTGCTCTGCCTGATCTCTCGCAATTTGATTTAATAGATCAAAGTTGAACATAGCACGAAGCTGTTCACGTTCAAGACGTCTTTCTTCCATTTCCTTTCTTTGTTCTTGAGTCATTTCATTTCTTAATCTTTGTAATGCGAGCATGGGGATATTCCACTCAATTTATAATAGTGAAAGAATGCCATATAATACGCTACAATTTAAAATGCAAAAAGATAGAAGGCACAAATAAAGCGACCAGTAAACTGGAACCGCTTTACCTGCACTAGAAATGATTAAATTTATTGTGGCGAAGTCCCCGAGCCTGTATCACCACTCGCATTGGGGTTAGTCGTACCTGCATCAGTACCAATATCAGAATCAGAAGGCAAAGGATTAATGCCAAAGTTTAATTGTCCATTAGGATCAGCTTTGGGATCACTAATCATATATTTTTGTCTGTAAAAATTGACTTCGGCATCAGAGACATCTCGTGGATAACATAAAATCCTGCCGCGTGTTCTAAAATACTCGCTGTCATCACCACAGGGCTTTCCAGTTAATTTGTTCTTAGAAAATGGGCAAGGACAGTCACCTTCATAAGACTGCAATATACCATCAATGATATGGGATCGGATCTGCCCATCTGTCATGGGTTTCATTTCCCGAAAAGCATAAACGCTGGGTATAGCACTTGCAAAAATGAGACTCAGAAGCAATGTCTTTTTCATGGTATACCTATCCTACATCTTAATAGCCAGGTTTCTTTTCTTTATCCCATGGCATTTTGGGCTCTGGAATGTTGCTGTTTGAACGAAATTGTTGCAATTCATCCTCGGATATATCACCTGGATAACATTTTATTGATCCTGGGCTTTGACGATAAGCAGAGTTCTCTCCACATTCATTGCGTTCTTTATCAATGCTATAAGGGCAAGGACAATCGCCTTCATAAGAGCTTATTGAACCTCGAATAATTAAATCTCTGGCCTCACCATCCGGAAGGGGTTTACCATCTGAAGCATATACAGCGTTAATGCTGCCTAACGTGAATAATATCAATAAGCCTTTGGCTTTCATAAAGTCTTCCCCTGATATTAAACCAGTGTAAATAACCAACGTTATTTACACCTCAATAGAGAAATTGCATTATAAAAACTTAGATAAAAATAAGAAAACTGCAAAGAAAATCTTTGGCTAAGGCGGATTTACTGTGTTCCTTTGAAGTAGTTAACCAGTAAAAGTAAACAAAGCAGACTATGAAATGCTTAAATCAGCTACCAGGTAATTCAGGCCGCTGTACAACGTATAAGCACCACCTGCTGCACCAATAACCATACCTGTTCCCAAAAGAAATGGGCAGGCAGTTAGGCAAGAAATCAGCGCATAAGTGCTGCCTGCACCTAAAGTCCCTCCCAAAAGGGTGCCTGAGGTCAATAATTTTACTTTTAAAAATCTATCTCTTTGCTCTTGGGTTAAATGAGCCAGTAAGTACTGTTCATCGAGATCATAATAAGTATGGTAATAAAGCCCAGCAGCAGTGATATTACACTCTTCAAGCGACAGCATTCTCATAAATAACTCAAATAATCAGCATAATTGAGGGATTTTACTTTTAAATGAGTTGGGTTACAACCTAAAAAATCACTTTTTGAGATCTGCGAAGGGGGCGGACTTTAAGAGTTTGACCAATCAAAGGGAATGACTTCTTTTAACTGCTTTGCGCCTAATTTTAGCATCAATAATCTATCAACGCCGACAGCAACCCCAGCACAAGCGGGGAAATTGTTCTCAAGCGCACTCAATAATAGTTCATCTATGGGAATGGCTTTTAAGCCTAAAGCCAACCGTTTTTGATTATCAGCATGAAAGCGGGCACGTAATTCTTTGCTATTATTCGTCTCATGATAACCGTTACATAGCTCAATGCCTTGATAATAAAATTCAAAACGCTCAGCAACATGATAAGAAGGCTCGCCTTGAATTTCTCTCACTTTTGCAAGGCTTGCTTGGCTAGCGGGATAATCCACCACCACGCAAGGTGCTTTAAAACCTAAATGCGGCTCAATTGCATGGGTCATGAGTAAATCTAACCATCCATCTCTATCGAGTTCAGGACAATTATTTTTATCAACCCATCCCATATCAAGCGCAATTTTTTGCAATTGTGCCACTTGCGCCACATGAGGATTGAGATCGAGATGATATTCAAATAAGGATTGATATGTCTGCACGATGGCTTTTGGGCTACCAATTAAAGCGCGAAATAAAGTATCAACCTCATCAATCAATTGATGATGGCTCCAATTCACCCGATACCATTCTAACATGGTAAATTCAGGATTATGCCTGGCCCCCACCTCGCCTTGCCTAAAGGCTTTACCTAAGTAATAAAGCGAAGGAGCACCCTGTGCCAATAAGCGTTTCATTGCAAATTCTGGTGAAGTTTGAAGATAACGATTTTCGATGTGAAAGGAGCTTAAGAAAGGATCCGTTACTGTGCTTTGGCACAATAACGGTGTATCCACTTCCCATAAACCGCGACTATCAAAAAAAGCACGGATGGTTTGTAAAAATTGAGCCCGCTCACGCAAAACTTCCAGCGTGGCAGTAGATTGCCATCTCATTTTACACGCGAAACATATTCACCGGTTCTGGTATCCACTTTGATACTTTCCCCGATACTGATGAATAAAGGAACGCGTACTACAGCACCAGTTTCTAAGGTTGCAGGTTTAGTGCCACCACCTGAGGTATCACCTCTTAAACCGGGATCGGTTTCTGTAATACTCAGAACAACAAAATTAGGTGGAGCAACACTTAAAGGTGAGCCATTCCATAAGGTAACGATGCAAATATCTTGCTCTTTAAGCCATTTGGCCGCTTCACCGACAACTTGCGCATTCATCTCATGTTGCTCATAAGATTCTTGCATCATAAAGTGCCAATGCTCGCCATCGTTATAAAGATATTGCATTTCAACGTCTAAGACGTCTGCCCCTTCAACGGTATCGCCAGACTTGAAGGTTTTCTCAAGAACCCGGCCTGTTTTTAAGTTGCGGAACTTAACACGATTAAAGGCTTGGCCCTTACCAGGCTTCACATACTCATTCTCTAGAATGGAGCATGGATCGCCCTCATACATGATTTTTAAACCGCCTTTAAACTCATTAGTACTGAATGTAGCCATAATTCACCATAGCTTCTATTATATTTTTGTGTATCATTGCGTCTTTCGAATCAAACTGACTCTTGAGAAAAGCAATGATATCACAAACATGGCAACAAGCCTTAAGTGAGATGCTCACCAGTCCCTTAGCCTTGCTTTCAATGTTAGAGCTAGATCCTAATACTGTCCCTTGGCAGCGAGATGAGGCTTTCCCTGTGCGCGTGTCAAAGAGCTTCATTGCCCGCATGAAAAAAGGGGATCCCCATGATCCTTTGCTCGCACAAGTGCTCTCTATCAGCGCAGAGAGTCAGCTAGATAATTCTTTTACTAAAGATCCTCTCGACGAATCTGCATTTAATCCTGTGCCCGGTCTTTTACATAAATACCGCTCAAAAGTTCTGATTACCTTTGCTTCAAGTTGCGCCATTCATTGTCGATATTGTTTTCGCCGTCATTTTCCTTATCAAGAAAATAATCCAGGGCGTAAAGGCTGGAGCAAGATGCTTGATTATATCGAACAGCATCCTGAGGTGATTGAAGTTATTTTATCAGGTGGCGATCCTTTAATGGCGCAGGATGATGTAATTAAGCAATTTCTCAATGAGCTAGATAGACTTTCTCATGTGAAATTATTACGCATTCATACCCGTTTACCCATTGTTATTCCACAAAGAATAAATGAATCTTTAATCAATATTCTGGCGTCAAGTCGATTTGAAGTTGTGTTTGTATATCACATCAATCACCCCAATGAGCTCATCCCTGAAATTAAAGAAGGGGTATTGCGATTAAAACAGCATAATATAACCGTTTTGAACCAAAGTGTGCTGTTGAAAGATGTGAATGATAACGCAGACTGTTTGAAACAGTTATCGCTTGATTTATTTGCCAATGGCATTTTGCCCTATTACATTAATTTATTAGATCCCATACAGGGCGCAAAACATTTTTCAGTTGACTTTAAGCAGGCACAAGCTTTGCAACAAACGATGCGCGCAACGCTGCCTGGCTATCTTGTTCCAAAATTTGTGCGCGAAATCCCTCATAATGAAAGCAAAATACCGATAGATCTCATCAAGAGCTGAAATTATTATCATTGTTTTTATCAAGTAAGTGCCCATTTTGCCGAACTTTTAGAGTAACCTTCTCATATTAAAGCACTAACAATGGCTTACATAATTGGTAACTCTGGGCTCACGCTGCCCAAATTGACAGGGAAGATGTCTTCCAATCGCGATTTTTCTGCACAAGCAATTAGCGAATGGTGCAATCACTTGCCGCTATCCGATATCGCCGGCAGCACCAAGGCCCTGTTTTTAACCTTGCAAGATAGCCATCAAGCACATCTGACTTATCAGGAACGCTTTGAAATATTATCGCTTTTACGTCCAACATTAAAATACCTAACACAAGCATTACAGAAAATTTATGAAGAACAAGAAGTGCTTGACGATAATCATCGCGCTATCGCTGATTTAGTCAATGCGCTACACTTTGAATTTATCAATGGTTACAAGTTAGTCATTGATGAGGCAAGTCAGCATGTGTTTATGAATAAACATATTTTTATCTCATCCTTACAACAGGCTATTTCCTATTGTGCTCAAATCATTTTTTATGCTTCTGAACAACATAGAACACCTCCAGATGGAAGTTGGCTTGAACTTCATTTGCTTTTTACAGTAACTAAAAAATCTGGCGTTGCTAACAAGACTTTAAAAAAATACCTAACATGGCAATCTCGTTTTAATACGATAGCTGATATTTATAAGCACTGCTTGTTATTTGCCATCTCTAACCCCAGTCATTTAAGGCGCGCACAAATTGTGCAACTTTTATATTCATTGGAAAACTGGGCTCCTTTGCTAGAACTCAAAGATACTCAAAAAATTGACAATTGTTTGTTCGTGGTTGTGCCAACCCAAGATGGGCCACCACGCTATATTGGCTTATTTCAACAGCTACCGCCCAATGGCCATTATTTAGATTTAACAAGAGTGAATGAAAGAATTTCTAAATTAATTTCTGTTCACGCCAAAAATAATCATGAACGCGTTGCTAAAACATTTTCAGCTTCAGAACTTACCCTTCCTTTGCCTTATTTAGAGTCTTTACATCAGTCTTATCTCAATTTAAAGAAAAGAAGAACAGAACGCGTTAGCATCAGTGGTGATATCAATGTGTGCCTGGGGATCTCTACTTGTCATTGGTATGTCAGCCAAGCGCTTGAAGGGGCATGTGCGCGTCAGCAAGAAGAAATACAGCATGAAACCATCAATATGGATTCTTTAGCACAACCCGGGCAAAATGCTACATCTGCTACCAATAAATATGAACGTTATCTATGCCAATTAGTTAATCAAAGCGAAAAAGGGTATTGCATCAATTGGACAGAAAAAGTGCCGCCACAATTACAAAACGGCGAAATCATTGGGCTTGAAGTAGAAAATCCAAACCACCAAAAACATTGGGTGATTGGCACTATTCGCTGGCTAAAGAATGAAGGTTCTTATTCAACCTTGGTGGGTATTGAATTAATCAGTAAAGAAGTCATCCCCGTCAAAGCGCGTTTAAGCGAATCTGCCTCATCTTATCTTGTACCTACACTTATCTTGCGCAATGAAGACAGTAACCACTTACCAAAGAGAATGGTTACACCGCCCTTACCATTTAAATCCGGTAATGAGCTTGAGATTGAATTTAATAACCAAGTCTTTAGTGCTGTCTTACAAAAGAGCTTCTCTGCTAGCCCTAGCTACCAAGAGTTTGGTCTACATTTTGTAAACAATGATATTGAATTCCCCAAAAAGGCGCTTTTTGCATACTGTGAAGCCTCAAATACAGATCAAAACACGGTGATTTGAAGCATCAAAGAACTTTGATTTCCTCTTTATAGTTAGTTTTAGCTATTTTTTTAACATATTTATATATTTCTCGCTTTCTTAATGCTAGTCTTGTAACCTTATTTTGCAGTAAAATGAGTTGCTCGAATGACAAATGAAGTATGTCAAAAGTTAGAACAAGACTTAGCCCAACTCCATATTTTCTTACAAGACTATCTTATTCAAGAAAACGGCCAAGCCAAGATAGCCGACTTGGAATTTTCAGATCTGGTGACCCGAATGCTGGCACCTTATAGCGCTGTTCAGCTTGAAATAATGCATGAACCCGGGCTCGAGCACCTCGTTTCTCATTGGCTTTTAAATCTGCTTAGCAATCCTGATGTTGAAATTCCACAAGATGATGAATTCAAAGATGAATTAACGATATTAAAGCAATTACTTTATAAACCTGGCCAATTAATTAAAAATTTTAATCAAGATGAAGTTTCGCTGAATGCTTATAACCTA
Source organism: Uncultured Candidatus Berkiella sp. (assembly GCA_964496435.1). Lineage (GTDB taxonomy): Bacteria > Pseudomonadota > Gammaproteobacteria > Berkiellales > Berkiellaceae > Berkiella. The sequence continues at coordinate 78,947 of CAZBZP010000005.1, read as the reverse complement.
ACCTTGTTAATCAACACATTAACGAAAATTACACTCATACGTTATCTTTGCAATAATTTCAAAGAAATCGAAAATTTTAAAGCTGAAAATCAAGCAGCCTGTGATCTAAATTTTCCCTCATTAAAAAATTTCGATTTGGCTTGGTTACAATCACAATTTGATGATATTAAAGATATCGTTGCACATCCACATCGGTATGTGAAAAATGCACAAGCCAAAGTGCCAACTAAAGCTTTTCCTATGGTGGGCGGTAAAGAAATTATTTTAACCTGGCAACCAGGTAATCAAGCAGCGATACAAGATGCTCCCAACAATGCAGAAATGCCTGTGTTACAAGTAGCTCCACCCCCAGAGCGAAATGAGGGAATGCAACCAATAATTGCGCCAATTGCTAACCAGCGAAGAGCACGCCCCCATGTGGCAGCAGATCCTTTATTTAGATTTCAAGAAAATGCAGCTAGAAGAAGAGCAGGCCCCCAAGGGCATCCCCAGCGTCGCAGAAATATCGTTAATCATCTTCGCCAGCACCACCAAGTGCACCCCCGATTCAATAACAATCCACCACCGCGGCCGCACCTAAGATCAAACGATGCGTTGTTACTGTTAGTAATCGGCGCAGCATTTGCGGCCTATATTTATCGCGCCAGCTTCTTTCAAATTATTAGCCTTAGTTTTTCAGCGTGGACAATTGTTCCTATAGGCGCAGCGGTTATTGGTCTTGCTATTTTAGCTAGTGCAGCGCTTTTCGAAGTTGTACGCAATTATCATCGGCGTTCTAGACGACTAGGTGCTATTTCTGCTGACGCCACACACTCACCTGCAGATGCTGTACTTACAACAAATCTAAGCCATTATCTTGCTCAATCACAATCTCCACAAGCAGCACCCCTTGCTGAGCCATCCTTGCAAAGCGATATATCAGTTGCCCAAAGCGATGCTCAAGAAGCACAACCGAGAAACTTTCAACGCACGAGATTGCGTTAATAGCAAAACCACCATCAGGTGGTTTTGCGTCTTTTCAGATAAACAGCATGGAATGCCAGATAGGATTAAAGAAAGAAACTGTTCCCCTGTGAACGCATTTGTTAAAGTCTTCTCAATGAAAATTTGAGGTTAACAATGCGTGTATTAACAACAGCACAAAGCCAATCAGTCCATGGGGGCTTATATACCCTTATAGAGAACTACGCCTTTGATGATGCTTTCATGCTTGGCGCTATGATTGGTCTTAGCTTTTCTGTTGGTATTGGCGTTATAGCGCGCACGCGATATAACAATCCTCCCATTTCCTTAAGCGAAGTAGGCCTTTGCACCTTAAAGACCGGTTTTCAATATTGTCTTTTAGGTGGCGGCCTTGATCTCATTCGCTTAACAAGCAATTTTGCGGTCAAATCTATTTTGGGATAAATTTTTCAACTAAGGTTGCTTGGATAAATCCTTTGGGTAATTTTTGTCCTCGTTTTCCACGTTCACCGAGATATTGATCAAGATCGCGCGGTTTTAAAACAAGTTCCTTTTTATTGTGCCTAATAACAACACTGTCTTTATGCGAGAGGGTTGCAATAGATATAACCAACTCTTGCTCAGACTTATCTTTGGCTGCTGCAATTTGTAAAATCTTGGTGCCTTTTCCTTTAGACATTTGCCCAATTTCTGACAAATCAATAATAAGCAGTCTGCCCTCGTTGGTAAGCAATGCCACACGTTTATCTTCTGGTGAAACTAAAACGGGGTTAAGTGCTTTTGCATCGCTGGACACTTTTAACAAGGCTTTACCGCTTCTATTCTTGGTTGCTAAATCTTCGATAGTGGCAACAAAGCCAAAGCCCATATCTGACATCAAGATGATTTTTTGTGCATTTTCGCCAACGCACATTCCCACAAAGGTTGCGCCCGCTTCTGGTTTGAGCTTGGAAGTTAAGGGTTCACCTTGGCCACGTGCTGAGGGCAAAGTATTGGCAAGTAAATTATAGCTGCGCCCCATGGAATCTAGGAAATAAATAGGATCGCTACTCTTGGTTCTCAGTTGCATCATAAAGGCATCACCCGCTTTGTAGTTTAGCGTGGTGCCATCAACTTCATGCCCTTTGGCGGCTCTGACCCAACCCATGGTGGAAAGCACCACGGTAACAGGTTCACTGGGTGCTTTATCAATATCCTTAAGAATAGTCGCTTGTTCACGCACAACGATGGGTGATCGTCTCTTGTCTCCAAATGTCTGTGCATCTTGCTCTAATTCTTTTTTCACCAGATTCTTTAATTTTGTTTCTGAATCAAGTGTTTGTTGCAATCTATCACGCTCATTGGCTAAGTCTTTTTGTTCACCTTTAATTTTTTGCTCTTCAAGTTTAGCTAAGTGGCGTAATTTCAAATCTAAAATCGCATCAGCTTGAATTTCAGATAGTTTGAATCGTTTAATCAACTCAGCCTTAGGATTTTCTTCATGACGAATTATCGCAATCACTTCATCAATATTTAAAAAGGCAATTAATAAACCATCTAAAATATGTAAGCGTGCTTGGACTTTATCAAGTTGGTGACTCAAACGTCTACGAATTGTTTCTGTTCTAAAGACCAACCATTCTTGCAAGATCTCTAAAATATTTTTAACTTGAGGACGACCATTTAAGCCAATCACATTCATATTGATGCGATAACTTCTTTCTAAATCAGTTGTTGCAAATAAGTGCAGCATTAATGCTTCTTTATCAATCCGATTAGAACGAGGCTCTATCACCAAACGTGTTGGATTTTCATGATCAGATTCATCACGTAAATCGCCTACCATCGGTAATTTTTTAGCGGTCATTTGATTGGCAATTTGCTCTAAAACTTTTGCGCCCGACACTTGATGAGGCAGCGCTGTGATAACAATATCATCATCTTCATAAGTCACTTGGGCGCGCATTTTGATAGTGCCTTGCCCTGTTTTATATACTCTCTGAATTTCATCAAGTGGCGTTATGATTTCAGCATCAGTTGGAAAATCAGGGCCTGGAATCAATTCCATGATTTCTTCAAAAGAGGCTTTTGGTTTCTTTAAAATATGGATACAAGCATTAACCACTTCAGTGAGGTTGTGCGGCAATATATCCGTTGCCATGCCCACAGCAATACCTGAGGTGCCATTGAGTAAAATCGTAGGCAAGCGCGCTGGTAAAATTTTGGGTTCTTCTAAAGTGCCATCAAAATTAGGCGCCCAATCAACAGTCCCTAAACCCAATTCAGATAAGAATAAATCACTGAATTTTGATAACCTTGCTTCTGTGTAACGCATGGCGGCAAAGGATTTGGGATCATCAGGCGAACCCCAGTTCCCTTGACCATCAATTAAAGGATAGCGATAGGAAAAAGGTTGCGCTAATAACACCATGGCTTCATAGCAAGCGCTATCGCCATGGGGATGAAATTTACCTAATACGTCACCCACTGTTCTGGCAGATTTTTTATACTTAGCGAGCGCATTTAAACCTAATTCTGACATCGCATAAATAATGCGTCGTTGTACAGGTTTTAAACCATCGGCAATATGGGGTAAAGCTCTGTCCATGATGACATACATGGAATAGTCTAAATAAGCCTTCTCTGTAAACGTCTCTATTGGCTGGCGTTCTACACCTTCAAAAACCGCCATCGTCGTATCTGTCATGCTTTCTCATTCCTCTAACGAATAGAGTTAAAAACTCTAAAAAATCTATAATCTTTTATTTCATTTAATATAGGCGAAGATTAAACTTCGGCGAGATCGCCTTTTTCCTCTAACCACTGTCTTCTGTCAGCGGAACGTTTTTTAGCTAATAACATATCTAATTTAGCAGCTGCTACTGTGGCATCAGGCACGTGCAATTGTAATAAGCGTCGTGTGTCTTTAGCCATTGTGGTTTCACGCAATTGAATGGGATTCATTTCACCCAACCCTTTAAAGCGTTGCACATTGACTTTGCCTTTTTTCTTCTCAGCTTTGAGTCTATCTAAGATCCCTTCCTTTTCACTATCATCCAATGCGTAAAAAACTTCTTTACCAATATCGATACGATAGAGCGGCGGCATGGCAACAAAGACATGGCCTTTTTCAACAAGAACAGGGAAATGCTTCAAAAATAGTGCACATAATAAGGTGGCAATATGCAAACCATCAGAATCCGCATCGGCCAGGATACATACTTTGCCATAACGGAGCTTGCTCAAATCAGTTTCGCCAGGATCAAGACCAATAGCGACTGCAATATCATGAACTTCTTGTGAAGCTAATAGTTCTGCACTATCAACCTCCCAAGTATTTAATATCTTACCGCGCAAAGGCATCACTGCTTGAAATTCTCTATCGCGTGCTTGTTTAGCAGAACCACCAGCAGAATCACCTTCAACTAAAAAGAGCTCGCCTTTCATGGGTTCGCCACTTGAACAATCTGCTAATTTCCCTGGCAATGCAGGACCTTGGGTAAGCTTCTTACGCGCAACGACTTTACCTTGCCTTAATCGTGTTTGTGCAAAACTAATGGCAAGCTGAGCGATTTGATCGCCAAGCTCCACATTTTGATAAAGCCATAAGCTAAAAGCATCCTTAACAACGCCAGAAACAAAAGCCGCAGTCTGTCTTGAGGCAAGGCGTTCTTTGGTTTGTCCAGAAAATTGCGCATCACGCATTTTCACTGACAGCACATAACAGCATCGCTCCCAAATATCCTCTGGCGCCAGTTTGATACCGCGGGGTAAAAGATTGCGTCTTTCACAAAACTCACGCATTGCTTCAAGCAAACCAGTGCGCAAACCATTCACATGTGTTCCGCCTTGCGCCGTGGGGATCAAATTAACATAACTTTCAGCTAATACTTCTCCGCCTTCAGGCATCCATACCAATGCCCAACTTGCTGTTTCGGCTTCACCTTCGAAATGCCCTTCAAAAGGAATTTCCGGTAAAATCATGTTATTTTGACAGCACTCACGCAAATAAGCAGATAAACCATCGGCATAATGCCAAGTTTCTTCTTTGCCTGATTCTTCATCTTTAAAATGAACTGTTAAACCTGGGCAAAGCACTGCTTTTGCTTTTAAAACATGTATAAGTTTAGAAACGGAAAATTTGGGATGATCAAAATACTTGGCATCTGGCCAAAAACGAATAAGGGTTCCCGTATCCTTTTTAGCGACTGTCCCAGTTGCTTTGAGTTTTGTGTGCGTTTCGCCATCTTTAAATGACATCTCATATTGCTTGCCATCTCGAAATACCGTGACATCCAATTTCTTAGATAAGGCATTAACAACCGAAACCCCTACACCATGTAAGCCACCAGCAAACTCATAACTTTTATTTGAGAATTTAGCGCCCGCATGTAATTTCGTTAAAATAAGTTCTACACCCGTCATTTTTTCTTCTGGATGCATATCAACAGGCATACCACGGCCATCATCTTTTACAGACAAGGAGCCATCTTTATGAACAGTAATAAAGATTTCGCTGGCGTGCCCTCCCAGCGCTTCATCGACGCTATTATCAATGACTTCCTGCGCCAAATGGTTTGGTCTTGTCGTGTCCGTATACATGCCAGGACGTTTACGAACCGGATCTAAGCCACTTAAGACTTCAATTGCTTGTGCGTTATATGCTTGTTTTGCCATATTTCTTTACTTTTTTTCTCAAATTTAAATCAAAAAAGGGTGTTTATTTTTTAAATTCAACGCTAACCATTGCAGGGCTATCACTGTCGCAGAACTTGAAATAATCAAACCTTGCTCAAAGGCTGCTAAAACAGCCTGGATATCAAGCACATGAACTTTAATATCCTCATTTTCTGCATTTATTCCCCGTATGCCTTCCTTTTGGTCAGCATCCACTTTTGCACAAAAAATACTTGTTTTTTCAGCAAAACCGCCGGGACTATTGTAAAACTCTGCAATCTTAAGCCACGCTTTAATATCACAATCGGCTTCTTCTTTGGCCTCGCGTATCATGGTCTCTTGCGGTGACTCGTGTTTTTCAACTAAGCCAGCCACAATCTCCAAAAGCCAAGGGCTTGTTTGCAGGCGATTAACCAAACCTACCCGAAATTGCTCCACTAATACCAGTTTTTGTAGCGCGGGATCAATAAGAAGGACAGCTGAGGCATCACTATGAGATATTTGCTCCCTGTCGAGCCAGGGGCTCCACGTACCGGAAAAGCACTGATGGCGCAATTTTAAAGTTTCAACTTTAAAAAAACCATCATGAACATAGTTATTAGACTCAATTTCAACTGCCTCCTGTTGCCAGGCTGGGCGCCATATGGGATCTACCATCGCTTCACTTCTTCCTAAACTGTGCTGGTGACAAAGTCTACCGAGGCTTAGAATAATTGACAATTTCATATTCAAAGGCAAATAAGCTGCTTTGTATACCTAAGAAATATGCTACGATATATGGTTAATTAGCAGTTCAAAAATTATTTATTAAGCTTTCTTGGGATCAAAAATGAATTTTCAATTAGCGCGCTCAAATATGGTCGCACAACAAGTTAGGCCATGGCATGTGCTTAGCGAACAAGTCTTATCGACCTTATCCCAGATCCCTCGGGAAAATTTTGTTCCTTTGGCTTTTCATAATTTAGCTTACAGTGACACCGACATTCCTTTGAACGACGGGCAAACTATGTTAGCTCCCAAGGTTGTTGGCAGAGCATTACAAGCTTTAAATTTAACAAGTGAAGATAATGTTTTAGAAGTAGGTACCGGCACAGGCTACATGACAGCATGCCTGGCTCATTTAGCTAATCAAATTATTAGTGTGGAAATTCAACCTACTTTATTGGCACAAGCTCAGCTTAACTTATCAGCGCTTAATTTACGTAATTTAACCTTAAGTCAGGGTGATGCTGTTTTTGGCTGGGATGATTATGCCCCTTATGATGCCATTGTGGTAACCGGCTCCTATCCGCTTGGTGTTCCTGAAAAAATTTGTGAGCAACTCAAAGTTGGCGGACGGCTTTTTGCTTTTACTGGCCTTGCCCCCACAATGAAAGCCGTTTTAATAGAACGCCACGCTAAAGAATTTACGACGAAGTCACTTTTTGAAACGGTTGTTCCTGCGCTTATTCATGCACCACAACCCAAAAAGTTTCAATTTTAAAACAAGGTGAAGTATGGGTTCGTTTCGCAAACTACCTCTTTTATTATTAGCTTGGGCTTGCCCATTATATGCTGAAAATCTGACACAAATTTATCGTTTAGCGGTTGAAAATGATCCTGTTTTACAACAAGCTTACTACGGTTTAGAAGCAAATAGACAATTGCTGCCTGAGGCTATCTCGCAAATGTTGCCTAATTTATCCGGCAACTACACAACGGCGGGCACAGAAACTTCTCAGTCTGTTTCAAGCCCCTTCGTAGCCAAAGGCGGTTATAATACGCAAAGTTATGGGCTTACGCTTACACAACCCATTTACCATCCAGAATACTGGGCACAACTAGAACAATCTAAGCATGTTCTAAAAAGTGCCAGCGCTAGCTATTTAAGCGCAGCACAAGCTTTAATTGTTCGCGTAGCACAGCAATATTTTGCGATTTTAGCTTCCATCGATGACTTAGACTATGCCAAAGGACAAGCGAAGGCTTTTTCACGCGAATATGAGCAGGCAAAACAACGTTTTGATGTTGGCTTAATTGCAATCACTGATGTTGAAACAGCAAAATCACGTTATGACAACGCGGTTGCAACTGAAATTTCAGCGAAGAATGCAGTAGCTGATCAATATGAACAATTAAGAGAAATTGTTGGCAAAAAAATCGACCATGTTAATCTTTTCCCCATGGAAAAAAACTTACCCTTATTGAACCCAACACCCAATAATCAAGAAGCTTGGGTCGATATGGCTAACATTTATAATCTGGATGTCATTGCTGCCAGAGAACATGCCTATCAGCTTAAATCAGCCATTGGCGCACAAGTTGCAGGACATTTCCCCAAAGTGGATGTGCAAGGTCAGGTCAACAGAAACAAAAGTGCACCGCCTTTCAACGATCTTACTTATAACCGTAGTGTCTCATTGAATGTCAGCGTGCCTATTTTTGCAGGTGGCGGCGTCGTTTATAAAACACGTGAAGCAACAGCGCGTTATGATGAAGCCATGCAAGCCTTGGAGCAACAACAACGTCTTGCTGACGGTGATACCAGAGAAGCTTTTCGTGGTGTTTTAACAGCGATGAGCCGTGTTACTTCTCTTAAACAAGCTGTTATTTCAAGTGAGAGCTCACTTAAAGCAACCAAAGCAGCTTATGAAGTTGGCACCCGAACCATTGTTGATGTATTAAATGCTGAAACACTTTTATTGAATGCTATTCGTGAACATGCCCAAGCACGCTATGAATATCTACTACAAGGTCTGATTTTAAAACAAAAAGCCGGCACCTTAACCTCAGATGATTTATATGCCGTATGCAGTTTAATTGAAGGCAAAGCACAGGCTTAAGTACGCTTAAGTCTGTAGCCTTGCCTTGCAAGCTTTTTAAAGTACTAGTTCAAAACTGGTTTTTGCCAAGCATTGTCAATCAGCTGCACCAATTTATCCAACGCACCTTTGTTTTCTTCAACGACATTTTTCGCTAACTTGCCTTGCGCTTGACGTAAATTCACATCGCTCAACAATTGCGCCAATGCATCTGTCAGCGCTTGTTCATCTTGCACGATGGTGGCACCTTTGGCGGTGGTTAACATTTCACTGATAGCAACAAAGTTAAAAAGTTGAGGGCCAGTCAGAACTGGTAGCCCTAAAGCAGCAGGCTCTAATAAATTATGGCCTCCCACAGGCACAAAACTCCCACCGACAAAGGCAACATCACTTGCCGCATAAAAGAGTGGCATTTCGCCCATGGAATCACCCAAGAAAATATCCGTATCAGCCGCAAGCGCTTGCTTTTGGCTACGTCTGACAATGTTAAAGCCAGCCTCAGTACAATAATTGGCGACCTTGTTAAATCTATCGGGATGTCTTGGCACTAAAAATAATAAGAGTTCAGGAAAGCGCTGTTTAAGGGCTTTATATACATTAAGTGCAATCGTTTCTTCACCTTCATGCGTACTGGCCGCTATCCAAACAAGCCTGTCTTTACCCATCTCCTGACGCAACATCATGCCGGCCTCAGCCAAGTACTGCGGTAACTGCAAATCAAATTTGATATTGCCTGTTTCTTTTATTTTATCTTGCGCAATGCCCAGCGCCTTAAAACGTTCTGCATCAAGCGCACTTTGTGCTGCGACGGTGCAAATTGGTCTCACCATCTTGCGCATAAAATATCCTAGCCATCGATAACGTTTGGCGGAAATAGGGGACAAGCGACCATTAGCAATTAAAACGGGCAACCCGCGTTGATGACAAGCTTGCAACAAGTTAGGCCATAATTCTGTTTCCATCAGTACCAATAATTTTGGTTTGATGCGCTTAAAAAAAGCGTTCAAAGCAAAAGGCAAATCATAAGGCAAATAACAATGATAAATTTGCTTCCCTAAGGTGTCCTTAAAAGCGGCTTGTACTCTTTCAGAACCTGTAGGTGTGGTAGTTGTCATTAAAATAGGTGTATGAGGATAGAGTTGTCTAATTCGGTGAATCAAGGGAATAGCGGCCACGGATTCGCCAACAGAAACAGCATGCACCCAAAGCACTTCTTCAAGCGGTGGCAAGGGTATACGGCCTAAACGCTCAGCCCAACGATTCCTATAAGCTTTCAATCTTAGGCTTCTAACCCACATTCTAAAAAAGACATAGGGCAACAAGAGTGTAAATACTGCACTGTAGAACCAACGTAATAGTCTAAAAATCATGGCCTTTCCTCACTATTAAGCGCGCTATTTTAACTTGTTTTCAGCTAAAGATCCGAGTTAGATTCTCATCTTTGACCAGATCCGTTATTATTTAGGGGAATATTAAGCTACCTAAGAATAATTTAGATGACAAAATTATCAGTTATTGTTGTTACCAAAAATGAAGCGCATAACATAGCAGATTGTTTAAAGAGCGTTTCCTTCGCAGATGAAATCGTCATCTTTGATTCAGGTAGCACCGATGGCACACCTGCACTCTGCCAAACCTATACCCCAAAAGTAACAATCACCCCCGATTGGCCAGGCGATGGGCCACAAAAAAATCGTGCTATTGCACAAGCCAATGGTGAGTGGATATTGTGCTTAGATGCTGATGAAAGGGTAAGCCCTGAACTCGCCCAAGAAATACTCAGCGTCATAAATGGCAATTCAAGCCATGATGCTTTTGATATTCCTTATCAATCTACCTATTGTGGCAAAGCCATACGTTTTGGGGATTGGCGCGGGGAATCGCATATACGTTTATTTAGAAAAAGCAAAGCCCGCTTTACTGAAGATATTGTTCATTGTCATCTTGATGTAAAAGGAACGGTTGGTACCTTAAAAAACATTATTATTCACCATCCATTTCATCACTTGGGCGCCATGCTTCATAAACTTAATGATTATTCTAACCAAAGCGCCAAGCTCTTATTTGCAAAGGGTAGAAAATCTTCTTTATGTACAGCCCTTTCTCACAGTATCTGGTCTTTCTTAAGAGGCTACATCATTAAACTTGGTTTCCTTGATGGACGTGAGGGTTTTTTACTTGCCGTCAGCAATGCACAAGGAACATATTATCGCTATTTGAAATTAATGTATTTGTGGCAAGCACACAATCAAGGTGACCATTGAATTTAAAAACGCGCGTTATCACACTGATGTTCCATCGCGTCAATGATGAATCGATTGGTCATCAACCTTCAGATTTTGCACGCTATTTGGACTATTTAGTTAAAAATTTTCCTATTGTGGTGCCAGGTGATCCCTTAGCTGATAAAACAGCTGTTTGTTTAACTTTTGATGATGCTTATTATGATTTTTATCACGATGTATTTCCCTTATTAAAAAAATACCAAGTTAAAGCACTATTAGCTGTTTCTGTTGGCTATATCGTTGATTCAACCAACGTTGATGCCAAAGTGCGTTTGAGCGTGCCTTATGTGCAAGGCATGGAAGATCCGGCCTATGCAAGCAAAACACCTTTTTGCACCTGGGAAGAACTCAAGGAAATGTCAGACAGTGGGTTGGTAGTCATTGCCTCGCATGGTTTTATGCATGAAAACCTGGCTGATGCAAAAGCGAATTTACACCAAGAAATTGTCGTCTCTCAAAAAATATTGCAGGAAAAATTAGCAACGCCTATCAAATATTTTGTTTACCCTTATGGGCGCATGAACAATGAAGCGCACCAATTAGTCTGCCAATCCTATGACTTTGGAATTCGTATTGGCAGCGCTTTAAACAGGGGATGGGATCATGATAAGCGCTTTGTCTATCGCATCAATGCAGATCCCTTATGGACAAAACAACGTCCGATTGGTTCGCTCTTGATTAATCGCTTAGCCTTGAAGTATTGGGGCAATAGAATTAGGTTTAAATAATTATTTGCCAGGGAAGGGCATGAAAAAAATTACATATTCTCTTTTAGCTCTCACAATGTTTCAAGTGCAAAACGCAAGCGCATCAAACTTTCATGGTACTTTATTAGGCAATGTGGGCTCAAGCCAACTAAACGGCTTTACCCAAGTACCTCAGGGAGGTACGATTGGCACAACCAGCATAGGCCGCCCAACTCTCCATGAATTAAATATTAATCACAATAATTTTTACACGATTGGCGCTAAAATTGACTATGAAGCTTATAATCTTTTATTTACATATAGTCGCTTTGCACCAAGAGGCCGGACCAATTTAAAAAATATTCTTAATACCCATGGCAAACAAATCAAAGCCGGCGCTTCACTTTCCACCTTGATTAAATATGATTTTTACACGCTCAGTTTTGGACGCAATTTTAATTTTGCTTCTTGGATGCTGGAGCCTTTTGCGCAAATCGATTTATTGAAATTCCACTATGAATATGCAGCCTATCCGATTAAAGGCTCACGTTCTTATAATGTGATGGGAGCGAATATAGGGCTCAAAGCAACTTATCCTATTACGACAACAGTTAGCTTTGATATGAATTTAACGCCACCACTTCCGATTACCAATTTCACCAATGCACTCTTTGAAGTAGGTTTGAACAAACAATTAGCACTAACCAAACATATTTTGTTTCATCCCAGATTTGCTGTTGGTGTTCAACAATTGGATTATGAAGATAATCAACCCGTGCCTAATCATATTCTTTTAAAGAATATACCTTATGCGCTATTAGGACTTAAAGTAAGCTGTTTTTGAGCTAATACATCGTTAGCAATATAATTATCTACTGCGATTTTCATGGTTTCTTGCAGTTCTTTAAGGGTGGGGGCACCAAAGGAAATGGTGTCTTGAGAATGGGCTATTTCACCTACAAAAAGGCCTATATCTCCCACATAATAGAAATTTGCAACAAATCCTTTGTATTGCATTTACGCTTTCCATTAAGAATTAGGTGTCTACAAAATTGCACACCTAATTCTTAGATAAACCAATAATGTCTAAATAAGCCTTAACGCCTTCTTCAACTGTTTTAAAGGGTTTATCATAACCCGCTTTGCGAAGCGACGAGATATCGGCTTCAGTAAAGCTTTGATAACGGCCTTTCAAGTGTTCGGGGAAAGGGATATATTCTAATTTGCCTGTTTTGTGCCATGCTAGCACGGCTTTGGCTATATCATTAAAGGGCTGGCTTTTACCGGTACCAACATTAAAAATGCCTGATACTTTTGGATTATCCATAAACCATAAATTCACAGAAACCACATCCTCAACATACACAAAATCACGACGCTGTTCACCATCACCATAACCGTCACAGCCTTCAAATAACTTGATGACGCCATTTTTGGGAAGTTGCTGATGTTGGTGCCACGCCACGCTGGCCATACTGCCTTTGTGATTTTCATTGGGACCATAGACATTAAAATAACGAAAGCCGGCAATTTGGCTTTTTGCTGTTGGTAATATTTTTCTAACGTGTTGATCGAATAAGAATTTAGAATAACCATAAACATTCAAAGGGCATTCTAAGTCGCGCTCTTCTTTAAAAACTTTGCCATCACCGTACACAGCTGCACTAGAAGCATAAAGAAAATTAACGCCTCTATCCAAGCAATAAGCTAATAATTCTTTTGAATATTCATAATTATTTTTCATCATGAAACGCCCATCCCACTCTGTGGTGGTTGAACAAGCACCTTCATGAAATATGGCTTTTATATCCTGACCAAAACTATCACGCTTTTGGATACGTGCTAGAAAATCATCTTTATCTAAATAATCGGCAATTTCTAAAGAGGCTAAATTGCTAAATTTGGTGCCGTCACTTAAATCATCAACAACGAGGATATTTGTAATGCCTCGCTGATTTAAACCTTTTACAATATTAGAGCCAATAAAGCCGGCGCCGCCAGTTACTATGATCATCGTTTCATACCTCTAAACAAAAATCTCTTCTGTGTTCATTTCTTTTTGGTTTACAGAAAATACCATGCGGGAAATTGTTTGTGTGGTGGAACATCCATCAACAAAGGGCAAGATTTCAACACTGCCACCATTTTGAATAACTTCAATAGCACCCGCAATTTGCTCGGGCTTATAATCGCCGCCTTTGACTAAAACATGCGGCAGAACATTGGCGATAAGTCTTTGTGGGGTATCTTCGCTAAAAGAAACGACATAATCGACACAGCCCAAAGCTCCAAGCACTTGCATTCTCTGATCTAAAGGATTGATGGGGCGTGTTTTGCCTTTAAGACGCTGAACTGATGCATCATCATTTACAGCCACAATCAAGCAGCTTCCTAAAGCCCGCGCCTGTTGTAGATAGGCAATATGACCTGCATGTAATATATCAAAACAGCCATTGGTCATAATGATTTTATCACCATAGGCTTTTCTTCTAGCAACTTCCTTAATTAAAGCATGTTCTGTTAGCACACCTGTTGCAACGGGTTGATATGGCTTATTGGCAAGTTCATCTTTAATTTCTTGCGCCGTGATAGTTGCTGTACCAAAATGACCAACAGAAAGACCAGCTGCGATATTAGCAAGTTTTGCAGCGTGCTCCATTGGCATATTGGTTGCCAAACAAGCACCCAACACCGCAATCACGGTATCACCTGCACCGGTGATATCGAACACTTCTCTTGCTTGGGCTGGGATATGGACTGGTGCCTGCGTTTTAGTTAGCAAGGTCATGCCTTGTGAACCACGCGTGACTAATAAACCTTCCAAATTTAAAGCCTGTACTAAAGCTTGGCCCTTTTGTTCAATTTCTTTCTCATTAGCACAATGCCCCACCGCTGCTTCAAATTCAGATAAATTCGGGGTCAATAAAGTTGCATCCTTATAGATGCTAAGATCAGCATTTTTAGGATCAACCAATACTTTGATGCCTTTATGCTTGGCATAGCGAATGATCTCTTGAGGAGCGCTTAACATTCCCTTTGCGTAATCTGAAAGAATGATGACATCCGCATCTGCCATTTCCTTTTCACAAGCCCTGATCACTTCGCTGGCTTCTATGCGAAATTTATCTTCAAAATCTAAACGAAGCAGTTGTTGTGAGCGGCCTATGACACGGAGTTTAAGCGTGGTTCTTATGTTGTCTAACTCAATAAATTGACATAGCACATCTTGCTGCTGCAATAAGTTGAGCAATGCTTGCCCGCTTTCATCTTTGCCCATTGCGCAAACCAATACACTGCTTGCCCCCAATGCTTTCACATTCACAGCAACGTTAGCAGCGCCTCCTACTCTGTCCTCATTTTTTTCAATGCGAACAACAGGGACAGGTGCTTCAGGGGAGATGCGGGATGTATCACCATGCCAATATCTATCGAGCATGGCATCACCAACAACAATAACTTTTACCTTTGAAAAATCTGGGCAGCTTAACATGCGTTTCCCTTTTCTTTTCTTGCTTTTATGAAATTTTTGCTCATTCTATCACAGAACTTATGAATTTCACGTGGGTTGAGATTTTGAAAAAATGGCTTGAAATAAGGCAACTGTCTCAGGGCAGATGAGCGGCGCTTCACACCAATTTTCTAAAAAACGCGCGCGTTCACGCTTTGCGCCTCTTCTTGCCATGGGTTTACACAGATGATGACGCATGCTGTCTAAATCAATCAGCCAAGGCTCTTCGTTGACCAAAATTATATTGCTTAAATTTAAATCTCGATGGCTTAACCAGTGATAAGCCAAGTTATCAATCATCTTAACAATATTATTGGCAACACGTTGTGCGCTCGCATCTTTTAAAGCGGTTTTTTCAAAAAACTGACGTGCATTGATACCTTCAATATAAGTTGTAATAAGGTACGATCGCCCTTTTAAAGGGCCAAATCGCAATTCTTTAATTGCAACTGGCTTAAATGATTTTACACCAATTTTTAATAATTGATGTGCATAGTGCCAATTTTTTCTGGCTCTTGAGGCAGAAAAAAATCGTCTAAGGACATGCATCCAATCTTTGGTATTGGCGCGCTTTATAACCAGTTTATGCCCATCAACTTCCACCACAACAACAGTTGAAGTTGGATCATCTTTTAAAACTTTTAATGGTTTGGCAATATAGCCATCGATGTCTTTCAGTAAGCGCTGCATTCTCGGACTATAATAGTCTGACTGGCATAAAATGGTTTCATGCAGCGTTGTGTGATGAATAATTGTCATGAGATGTACTGCCGGATCCCCAATTGCGCTTTAATATGCGAGCCGTCGAGGGTTTCTTGCAAACGCGCTTTATTTTTTTGCATTTCATTTCGGCTATTTTCAGCATGCCAAAGATGAAACACTTCCGTTGCATATTTGCCCCATTTCCGCTTTATGCCATAGCGCATCAAGCGAATGACCAAATCAGAATCTTCAAAACCCCAGCCTACAAAATTCTCATCCAACCCATTCACTGCGATATAGTCTTCTTTCCAAATGGCTAAGTTACATGTTTTAGCACCCTGCCATTTATCAGGGCGTAGTTGACGACATTTCCCAAATGCTAAATAGGAGGTTGGCATAAAACGATTACTTTTTCTTTGTAATCCTGCAAGCAGCCATCGTCCATGCTGCCACTTTTCTATGTTTACAGAATGCTCAAGAACATATTTCGTAAAGTCTGCATTCAGTAAAACACGGGTGCCGGCAACAAACCAGCCCTTTTGCGCTAGCTTTGCATGGCGTGATACAAAGTGTTGTGGCGGAACACAATCACCGTCGAGGAAAATGATATAATCGCCTTTGGCTTTAGCAACTGCTTTGTTACGACACATCGCGGCTCTAAAACCATCATCAGGCTGCCAGCAATGCACTAAGGCACAACGCATTTTTTCTCGAAATGAATTAATGACCGCCGCTGTATCATCTCTTGAACCATCATCAGCAATGATGACTTCCATTCTGGGATAATCTTGTTGCAAGAGCCCCCAGAGAACGCGCTCTAGTGCTAATGGCCAATTATATGTCGTTACAACTACACTAACGAATGGTAATGTCATTCAACACCTTCTCAATGCAACGTTGCTTTAACTAATACTTTATGAGTTTGAATTGGCAAAGATGCAAAGCAAACTGCCATCATCAAGCAATAAAAATAGCCTTCGGCAAAATCCTTGAGCCAGGAGTTTAATAAGCACCCTATCATAAATGTCAGCAATACGCCTTGACAAAATCCGCGGATATCCCTTGGCAACTGTTTTGATAAACGCCATTGCTGGTAAAACAACATAAGCAAGAATCCAAGGCCTAATAAACCTAATTCGACCCCAACCCGCAAATATTCATTATGTGGGTTATCGGTAAGCAATGTGTTTTGCCCTTCAAACAATTTGGCATAAGCTGCCCCAAAACTACCTGTGCCCCATCCTATAACAGGCTTTTGTGCTATCAGTTCACTGCTTGATTCAGCAAATTGAATTCGAGAACCAAGCGAAGATTCCAATAATCTGCCGCCTTGGTGGTAAAAATCTAAATCCTGGGCCAATAAATTAATGCGAGCACTAAAAACTGATGAGGTTAAGTAAGCCCCTCCTAACATGGTGACAGCCGCAACGCAGGCAATAGCGAGCCCTTTGACGCGAAAGGATTGCCAGGCTAGCCAAAATAAACAGGATATAAAAATAATATAGCCAATGCGTCCTTCATTCATAAAGAATAAATAATAACTCATCAACACGATGATAATGCCGACAATGGTACGCTGATGTGATTGTAAGCTCTTTAATTGTGTTGCAAGGAAAAAGGCTGCCATGGCCATAAAGTAACTGGTTTTGATATGGCTTTTAAATACACCACCTGTGGTGTATTTAAGGCCAATTGGTAAATTGGCGTAGACTTTAAGAAAAGCCAAAATCAAGGTTAAGATCATGCCCAATGTAAATGCCCATAGTGCATATTTAGCCATGTGCTTTGGTTGGTAATAATAAATTAATACCGGGATCACGGCTAAGCGCATGATATCTCTCAAGCCAAGCCATGTGCTTCTGGTATCACCAATAGAATAGAACATGGCGATGCATGTCAGCACCACCAAGGAGAATATCCATGGGGATAAAGGGTGATTGACTAAAATATGAATTTTGCGTTCCCGATGAGGGTTTAGCAGCCATAGAAAAACTATCAATAACACCATCACATTGGTCATAAAGGTCGAGGTAGGCACAAAAAAAGCAAGCATGATGGCTGCTAATTGCCCTAAAGTGTCAGGCTCGAGCTTTTTAAAATCATTCCGTAGATTATTGAGCATACTCAATTTTTAAATTTCCTTCATTGCGATGCGTGACGTGCCCATTGCTTGCACTAAATTCTGCCACACTTTTTCCGGCGGCAAACTTTCAAAACAGGGCGGCATCAAGGCATAACCCTTTCCTTTTTTACACTCTTTGCTAAAACAAGGTGAACATGAAGCGTCTACTGTGAGATGGTATTGCTTAGGACCATAAGCACCGGTAAGTAATGGTGAGGTTGGCCCATAAACAGATACTGTTGTTGTTGCCATTGCCGCAGCAACATGACCAAGCCCCGTATCAACAGCAACAATCCCTTTGGCCTTTGCTATCAAGCTGGTAATCTCGCCTAAAGACAGTTTAGGCAAAACACTTACTTTGTCTGCTGTATTCTTTGCTAGGCAGGCATTTTTTATATCCTGCGCTCTTTCTTTTTCAGTTTCATTGCCCCAAGGCAGTAAAACATCAAAGCCTGCTTGGGTTGCAATTTGTGCAAGCAGGCGCCAATAATTTTGTGGCCAGTGTTTGGTTGCCCATGTTGTGCCATGTAAAAAAATGAGCGTATTATCACCATAGGATATATCTGCTAATTTTGATTTATCAATCCCATAATCAGGCGCATCTTTTGGTAGGGGATAATGTAGCGTTTTAGCGAATAATTGTCTTACCCTTTCCACGGCATGTTGATTTTTTTCAACAGCAATTTTCTCGTCATAAAATATGCTGGCTATGGGCTCTCTTGCACTTTGCCAATCCAAACCAAAACGCTTTCCTTTACTAAAATTGGCTACAAGTGAACTTTTCACAAGCCCTTGAGCATCGATAACAGCATCATAATCTGTATAACGTAGTTGCTTTATCAATTGATGCCATTCTTTTGCTTTATAGGTTTTTACTGGCATTTTTTTAAAGCGTCGTAAAGGGGCATGAATGACTTTTCTCACGGCTTTATGCCAAAGCGGGATCTCGGCAAAGGAAGGCTCTACGACCCAATCAAAGGTGACATCAGGATAAAATTGAATAGCATCCGTGAGCGCAGGCAAAGTGTGCAGCACATCGCCCATTGAGGACATTTTAACAATTAAAATTCGCTTCATTGTCTGATTGCGCCTTCAACAGCTTTTATCACTTTATCAACACTGAGCTTTTCCATGCACTGGTGATGCCCTAAAGGACAAATACGTTTAAAACAGGGACTGCAAGAAAGTTGTTCTTGAATAATATACGCTTCGTCGTTTAAGGGCGGGGTAAAACCCGGAGAAGTAGAACCATAAACGGCTACTAATGGGCGATCTAATGCGGCGGCAATATGCATTAAGCCTGAATCATTCGTAACGACAACAGAAGCTAAAGACATCAAATCAATCGCTTCGCCCAAATTGGTTTTGCCTGTTAAATCAATACATCTTTGATTTGTTTGTTGTTGTATCGCTTGAGCAACAACGCTGTCTTTAGCAGAACCAAAGACCCAAATTTGCCAACCCTTATCAAGGTAATGATTTGCTAAATTTGCATAGTATTTTTCTGGCCAACGTTTAGAAGGTCCAAACTCTGCACCAGGACACATAACTAAAATAGGTGATTGTGTGTTAAGTTGATAGCGCTGTAGGGCCGCTTCGCTATTTTCTTTATGCACCGTCAAGCTTGGTTTATAAACACTTGCATCATCTATAGATTTATTTTTCTCAAAGGCAAGCGCAACATAACGCTGCACCATCAAAGGGTATTTCTTTTTGGATAAAATACGAACTTGATTCAATAAACCATATCGCCATTCCCCACGCCAACCAATGCGCTCAGGGATCTTGGCAAAAAAAGGTACCAGCGCGGATTTAAAAGAATTAGGAAGTACGTAGCAGCGCTGATAGTTTGCCCCGGATAGTTCCTTGCCCAACTTATACCTGGTGCCCAGTCCAAATTCACCATGATTGAGCGGCATAGCAATGCTGCCTGCGATCTCTGCCATGCGCTCGGTCAATGGTCGGCTCCACTGAGGTGCAAGCACATCGATGGCGGTTTGTGGAAAACGCTGCTTGATAGCCTTGAATAAGGCTTGTGCCATGACCATATCGCCAACCCATGAAGGGCCGATGACTAAAGTTCTATCAGAGGCAGAGTTCGAATAACTGTTCATTTTATGCATTATGCCCTGATGAATGTGCGCCCTGCTGAAAATCTGTCAAGGTATAGTGAGCACCGCAATAAGGGCAGGTTGCTTTACCTGTTTTTTCAATAGGAAGATATACGCGAGGGTGCGCATTCCATAGTGTCATGTTGGGCATAGGGCATGATAAAGGTAAGTCCTTTGTGCTGACTTGGTATTCTTTAGATGCACTTGCTGGAATGTGCTCATCACTCGCTTTCATGCCTTTGGTCCCTTCTCACTTAAAGGAAGCATTGTAACATTCGCAGAATAGATGAGCCCACCCTTAGAAAGCTTTTTAAGTTATTTTAGATAGTTATTTAAATCATAAATAGCTATTTCAGGAGACATAAGTTAGCCACTCAGGATGTTTCTGGATTCTCCCATAAACGTGATCAAAAAATAATCGTTGGAGTTTTTCTGTGATAGGGCCACGGCCACCATTGCCGATAACACGACCATCCACTTCTCTTATGGGGGTCACTTCAGCGGCAGTGCCGGTAAAGAAACATTCATCTGCCACATAGACTTCATCTCGCGTAATAGAACGTTCAACTACCTTCATGCCCAAATCTTGTGCAATAGTAATCAATGTATCGCGGGTTATACCTTCAAGACAGGATGTTAACTGTGGTGTATGCAAAACACCTTTTCGAATTAAGAAAAAGTTTTCACCGCTGCCTTCAGCGACATAACCTTCTGGATCTAATAGTAATGCTTCATCTGCCCCACTGGATAACGCTTCTTGCAAAGCCAACATCGAGTTTACATAGTTTCCTGTTGCTTTAGCTTTGGTCATGATGATATTAACGTGATGGCGCGTATAGGAAGAGGTGCGGACTTTGATACCACGCTCAAGATTTTCTTCTCCCATGTAAGCACCCCACTCCCAGGCAGCGATTGCAACATGTGTTTTTAAATTATCTGCGCGCAACCCCATTCCCTCACTGCCATAGAAGCAGATGGGTCTAATGTAGCCAGCTTTGAGTTGATTTCTTACAATAACTTCCTTTTGCGCTTCATTGAGGGTTTCTCTATCAAAGGGCATTGGCATACGAAGTATATGTGCAGAGCGAAAAAACCTTTCGGTGTGATCTTTAAGGCGAAATATCGCCGTACCATCCGCAGTCGGATAAGCCCTTATTCCCTCATAGATCCCCATGCCATAATGTAATGAATGCGTTAATACGTGGATATTAGCTTCTCGCCACTTTAGCCATTGCCCATCCATCCATATAAATCCATCTCTATCTGCCATTGATGCCATGCGGGGCTCCTTTTGCATTCATTTTTTATCGGCTTTGAGTATAACGCAATACGAGATAAAATATCTATTATGAGTCTACTTATACAGAATTAAATATATCAAACCACAATTGACTAACTTGTTGCACATAATTTTTGACTTCATTGTCTTCATCCAAGCTTAGCTCTCGATCGAAAATCTTACGTCTGATATGCTTTTGATAACAAGTTAATGCCGCAATTAAAAGAATCGCATTCTCTTTGGGAATACGTTCTTTGGCGCGCAATTCTTCTACTATCTCTAAGCTACTACGTAAATTTATTAAAGAGGGCGTTGTATTGGCATACAGTAATAAAAAATACTGAGCAATAAAGTCAATATCTGCAAGTCCTCCTTTGACCATTTTTATTTCATTTTTGTTATAGCGATGTCCTTCATGCATTTTCTCACGCATCAGATCGATATCTTTCGTTAAAAGCAATGGATTGCGTACTTGCGTTAAAATAGCTCCTCGCAACGCTTCAAATTCGCTATACAAGGTAGATGGCGCAATCACTAATCTTGCCTTAACAAGCGCTTGATGCTCCCATGTCCATGCTTGTGTATGCAAATATTTATTAAATGCATCAAAATGACTAACCAATAATCCAGCACTACCACCAGGACGTAATCGCACATCGACATCATACAAGGTACCAGCGCTCGTATGCGTACTCAACATATGTATAATACGTTGCGCAAGGCGTAAACTATATTCTTCATAAGCCATGGTTTTTGAGGCACTTTTCAAACCCTTTTTATCAAAGGTTTGATATAAAAAGACTAAATCAAGATCAGATTGATAAGACAGTTCTTGCGCACCTAACTTGCCATAAGCAATAATACCAAATGGTATTTTCGCCTTTAGCGTTTCCTGTGTTTCTTGCAGCTGATAATGATTTATCATGAAATCAAGGCTCAAGTCATAAACTTTGTGCAAGATAATTTCTGCAATATTGTTTAATACAAGCGGCACATTAATATTGTTTTGGTTCTTATCCATCTCTAATAGTGCAACATGTAAATAACAAGCAGATTTAAATTGTCGCAAATGATCCATCTGTCCTTCAAGATCATTTAATGATAACCAACCTATTCTTTGATTTAATGCTTCTTCCAAATGCTTTTTATCTGTAATTTCCTCCAAAGAAGGAGGGCTTAAGAGTTCATCAAGTAGAACAGGATAGGAACATAATTGGCCCAAAATCCATTCACTGGTTTTAGCAACTTTAATGAGATAGGCCAGGGCTTTAGGTTTCTCTAGAAGCAAAGACAAATATGCAGAACGACGCGCAATCGATTGCATTAGCCGTAACATTCTCGTCATTACTAAAACCGGATTATCCTCTTTGGCAATCATGAGTATTAAAACCGGCATTATTTTATCTAAACGCTTACTCGCATGTTTTTTCAAATTTTGACAAGTTCTACTTTCCTTGAAATTAAGCAACATTTGCTGTATTTCCCTGGGGTTTTGATAACCAACACTTTCCAGCATGCTTAGATTGTCAGGCTCGTGCAAGCTCGACCAAATGAAATCAAACTCATTTTTAGGAATGTTAACTTCTTTTTCAGCTGCGGGTGTCGAGGAAATTGTATTAAAGTAGGTTTCTACATGATGGGTATGTCTTTTAAGCACCACACGATATTCTGCCCATGATAAAAAACCCATTGTAAAATAAAGCCTGGCTCTATCTAATGGTGTTTTGGGCAACTCATGGGTTTGTTGATCTTGCATTAACTGCAACCGATGCTCACTTTGTCTCAAAAATATGTAGGCTTTTTCAAGATCACGGCATGTCGCATCATCCAACAATCCAGATTCATTTATGCGTTTTAGAATAATCAATAGTTTGGGATGTTGAAATTGCGGGTGTTGTCCACCTCTGATTAATTGGAAAGCTTGCGCTAAAAATTCAATCTGTCTTATGCCGCCTGGCCCTTGCTTGATATTTCTTTTAATGGGTTTGCGTTTTACCTCTGCTGCTACTAAATCACGCATTTCACGCAAAGATTCAAAAGCGCCATAATCTAAATATCGTCTATAAACAAAGGGGTGCAATAACGCTAAGAGCTTTTGTGCAATAGGCGCAGTTCCTGTGATGACTCTTGCTTTTATAAGAGCATAACGCTCCCAGTCACGACCTTGGTATTGATAATAATTTTCAATAGCGTTAAAAGTTAAGACCAAATTACCGCTATGACCATGCGGTCTTAAACGCATATCAACACGAAATACAAAGCCATCATCCGTGATGTTGGCTAAAGTCTTAATTAATTGCTGGCCAATTTTAGTAAAAAACTGTTGATTAGTAATATTGCGTTGCGGTCCACTGGTTGTACCTTCTTCAGGATATGCAAAAATTAAATCTATATCCGATGAAAGATTTAATTCTTGAGCACCAAGTTTGCCTACAGCGATAACAACAAATGGTTGGCTCTCGCCTTTGTCATTTACAGGTATACCCCATTGCTCGCATGCTTTATCATAGAGAAAGTCTGTCGTCACCTGCACGCAAACATCGGCAAAGTCCGATAATTCTTGTAAATGCTCTTCAAAAGTACATAAATGATTTAATTCGCGCCAAATAATTCTGGTGATAGCTTTATGGCGAAACTGCCTTAATGCTTTCATTAAAGATGATTCATCATGAATATCATCCACGAACGATAACCATTCTTGCTTGAAAAAATCTGCGGTGTATTGTTGGTGCTTTTCTTGTGCAATATTGATAGGCAAATCAGGTTGTAGGCAAAACTGATGCGTCGCATAATCACTTGAAGCTAGCACCAACCATAAGGCATGTAAAAAAGATGAGTCTTGTGGGATACGAACTTGATTGGTATGTGCTCTAATTTGATAAGCCTGCCATGATTGAAGTAAGTTTTTCTTCATCGTGGCAGGCAGCGTGTTGAGATAATTATCAAACCGTATTTGCACGTTTTCCTATCCCTGGAAAATTGCGGACTTCATGTCCGCTCCTTTATAAGCTTTAGGTTTTTTCAACCTTTAGTATCGTTCCATCTACGGCAACAACCTTCACATTTGTTCCCTGTGGCATGTCTTCACCAGAAACTATCCATAATGTATCAGCCACGCGCACCTTTCCACGACCATTAACAATCGCTTCTTCTAAGTCAAAGGTCCTGCCTATATATTGCGCCGAGCGCTGATTTAAACCTGGTTTATCACTGGGGCGCGGGTGTGCATTCAAATAGGCTCGCCAAATGAACACGCTACCAATGACGCCGATACCAAAAATCAAAAACTGAATTTCCCAGCTCATACCCGTCACTATTAGTTTCAATAAACCAACAATGGCGGCGGAAATACCACACCAGACAAAGAAAAAGTTTGCCCCAATAGTAACGTCGAGAATGGCCAGCACCACCGCTAGCGCAAACCAATGCCAAAATACCAGGTGTGAAAAAAACGCGTCCATATCTATTCCTTCGCTTTATTGAAAGTTTGCTTGGCGATTTCTGAAATCCCCGCAATTGAACCAATGACACTACCAGCTTCTAATGGCATCAAGACTACTTTTTGGTTTTCTGCACTTGCAATCTTACCCAAAGCATCAACATAACGTTGTGCCACAAAGTAATTTAAGGCTTGGATATTTCCTTTTGATAAGGCTTCACTGACCACTTCTGTTGCTTTAGCTTCTGCGGCCGCTGTTCTTTCTCTTGCTTCGGCTTCACGAAATGCCGCTTCCTTTTTACCTTCTGCGGATAGCACAACAGATTGCTTATCCCCTTCTGCCTTTAAAATAGCAGATGCTCTGATCCCTTCTGCTTCTAAGACTTTCGCGCGCTTTTCTCGTTCTGCTTTCATTTGCGCCGCCATTGCATTCACAAGATCTTTTGGCGGAGAAATATCCTTAATCTCAACACGTGTTACCTTCACACCCCAAGGCGTGGTAGCTTCATCAACAACAGACAGCAATTTGGTATTAATATGGTCGCGATTAGATAAAGCTTCATCTAATGCCATAGAACCTAAAACGGTACGAATGTTGGTCATTGTTAAAGCACGTAATGCTCTGTCTAATTCGCTGACTTCATAAGCTGCTTTAGCAGCATCAACGACTTGATAAAAACAGATCCCATCCACTTTCACCATCGCATTATCTTTGGTGATAATTTCTTGGGAAGGAATATCAACCACTTGTTCCATCATATTTAACTTTGTGCCAATTCTATCAACAAAAGGCACGATGAGTGATAAACCAGGGGACAAAGTTTGAATGTAACGACCAAAGCGCTCTACTGTCCATTCATAACCCTGAGGTACTTGTTTTACCCCCATGAATATCACAAAAACAGCCAAAATAAGGATCAGAAATACAACTCCACCAAAATCCATAGGGCCCCCTAAGACAAAACGAGCAATTTAAGTAATTCACTAGATAGTAACACAGTTTATTAAAAAAACTTATTAAGTAAGTTACTATAATTATTCTAATAATTATAGCAAGTATGTAACGATACTTTCCCAAAGGATGCTAAATGGAAATTGATAAATACCTCATTAAAATGAAAGAGCTTGAGGCATCTGATCTGTTCTTAACAACAGGAAAACCTGCTTCAGTAAAATCCTATGGGAAATTAACCCAAATTGATAATACTCCCCTAATCAAAGAAGAAATTAAAAAAGTAGCTTATGAAATAATGGACTCTCAACAAACAGCTATCTTTGAACAAAAAATGGAAATGAATTTAGCCATCGCTAATGAAAAACTAGGTAGATTTCGCGTTAATATTTTTATTCAACGCGGTGATGTCGCCCTTGTCATCAGACGCATCCAAACAGAAATTCCTACCATTGAATCTCTGGAATTACCTTTTGTATTAAAAGATATTATCATGGAAACCAGGGGTTTAATATTGATAGTAGGAGCAACTGGCTCTGGAAAATCAACCTCTTTAGCAGCCATGATTGATTATCGTAATACAAATAGCGCAAACCATATTATTTCGATTGAAGATCCCATCGAATATGTGCATCCACATAAACAATCCATTATTAACCAACGTGAGGTTGGAATGGATACCTTAACCTATGAGGAAGCACTCAAAAATACATTACGACAAGCACCTGACGTAATTTTAATCGGTGAAATACGATCTCGTGAAACGATGGAACATGCTATTTCATTTGCTGAAACTGGTCATTTATGTTTATCAACCCTTCATGCAAATAATGCCAATCAAGCATTAGACAGGATTATTAACTTCTTCCCTGAAGACAGACGTCAACAGCTTTTACTAGATCTATCATTCAACCTTAAAGCAATTATTTCTCAACGGTTAGTCAAAACGATGGATGGCAAAAGAACTGCTGCCATTGAAGTGATGTTAGGGACACCCCTTGTTTTAACCTTAATTCAACGTGGTGAAATCTCTGCGATTAAAGAAACAATGGAGAAATCAGAAAACCTTGGCATGCAAACCTTTGATCAAGCATTAGAACGCCTTTATTTTGAAAAGAAAATATCACTTGAAGAAGCCTTACGTAATGCTGATTCACGGAATAACTTAAGGTTAAAAATTAGCATGAAGGATAAAAGCATAGCCGCGGTTGACGAACATCACGAAGAAAGCCATGCCCCCAAAGAAGAAACCTCTCCTTTATCAACATTACTTCCACTAAATCCTAACAAAGATGATAAAAAAACGGGTGGCAAAGGAAGTGGTGGTTTGAGCTTGGTAGATGATTGACTCTACTAAGCTTGCTAAGCAAGCTTAGTAGGGCAGGCGCTAGAACTTATGCTAATACTGGAATTTTAAGATTTTTCCCATAAAAGATTTCTAACATCTCGCGCTTTAATTGGCTACGGATATCATGATGTTCATCTTCTGATAACATGTCTGCTTGAGTGCCAAACAAATAATTATCTAAATCAAAATCTTTTAATAACATCTTTGTATGGAAGACATTTTCTTGATAAACATTCACATCTATCATTTCATACAAGTTTAAAGTGTCTTGTGTAAAATAATTTTGAATAGAATGTATACGGTGATCAATAAAATGTTTTTCACCACTGACATCTCGCGTAAATCCACGAACACGATAATCAACAGTTACAATATCCGACTCGAAAGTATGAATAAGGTAATTTAATGCTTTTAGTGGAGAAATTAATCCACAGGTGGATACATCAATATCAGCCCTGAATGTACAGATCCCATTATCAGGATGACTCTCAGGATAGGTATGAACAGCGATATGGCTTTTATCTAAATGTGCAACCACCGCATCTGGCATGGGGCCAGGAGATTCGGTTTGTAAGGGTCTTTTTTCGACAGGTTCTTCTGCCATGAGAATCGTGACACTCGCTCCTTGAGGATCATAATCTTGATGAGCAATATTAAGGATATTGGCACCGATAATACGTGTTACTTCACACATTATCTCAGTTAACTTTCTGGCGTTATAAGCTTCGTCAATATATTCAATGTATTGCTGACGTTGCGCAGCGGTTTTGGCATAGCATATATCGTAGATATTAAAGCTTAAATTCTTAGTCAGATTATTAAAACCTTGGAGTTTCAGTTTCTTCAATTCACTATCCATCCATAAAAACCGTCTCTAAACAGCCCAAAATGGGCAACGGGGGCCATTATACCCATCTTAGGGCTGTACTTCGAGCCAAGTGGGATGATTTTTTAAGCTCTTAAAGGCATAATGAAGCAATTTCCTGTTATCAGAACAATGAGTGAACATGATGAGCACTAAAAAAGCACTATTTAAATGGATTAAAACTCTTGTCGTTGTAGTGACGATTGCGGTTGGTTCGCCAATCTTGCTGGCAAAACTGGGGTTTTGGGGAACCGCTATCGCTGCGCCAAAATTTCAAAAAGCAAATGACCCTATCAACTATGGTAACGCCACCATTTCCTATGCGGATGCAATCGCACGTGCATTTCCTGCTGTTGTAAGCATTCAATCCTCCAAAGCAATACCCAAAGATGCAAATGCCGCGATGCGCGACCCTATGTATCGTTACTTTTTTGGTGATTCACGCAACATGCCGCCAGAAGTTCAATCTGGGATTGGTTCTGGCGTTATCGTAACCAAAGATGGATATATTCTTACCAATAACCATGTTATCCATGATGCAGATGATATTTCTGTTAAATTAGCTGATGGTCGTCAAACAAAGGCCAAAGTTATTGGCTCAGATCCTGAAACAGATTTAGCCATACTCAAAATTGATTTAGCTGATCTCAAAGTGATTGCAATGGGAGATTCCGAAGCCTTGCGTGTGGGAGATTTAGCCTTTGCAATTGGTAATCCCTTTGGTGTTGGACAAACCGCAACGCATGGCATCATCAGTGCAACACATCGTTCCGATTTAGGGATAAGCACTTTTGAAAATTTTATTCAAACTGATGCCGCTATTAATCCTGGAAATTCAGGTGGGGCATTAATTGATGTCAATGGTAATTTGATAGGCATTAATGTTGCCATCGTATCTCGTACTGGCGGGTTTCAAGGCATTGGTTTTGCTATACCCATTAATCTTGCTAAAGATGTTATGTCAGAGTTAATTGATTCTGGTTTTGTAACACGCGGGTGGTTGGGAATTTCTGTCGCGAAACTGACAGATGAAATGCGCAAATCCTTAAATTATCCAAAGGGTGATGGTGTGGTGATAGCTGGTATCATTCGTCAAGGACCTGCATTCAATGCGGGATTAAAACCAGGCGATATCATTATCAGCGTTGACAATAAAACAACAACAGAACCTTCTCAAGTTTTGAGTATTACCTCAAAACTCAAACCTGATGAAGCTTATCCTATTTCTATTGTTCGCAATGGTGAAACATTGGACTACCGTGTTGTTGTCGGTAAGCGGCCTTTGAATAAAACAAAAGAACAAAAGGAAAAGGATAATAAGCAAGAATAATTAGAAAATCAAAGCTGGGATAGCTTTAATATAGCTATTCCAGCTTTTTCATTTTGAAAAGGAGATTGAAATGATAAAAGGCGTTAACGGCATAGAGACCACAAAAAAGCAACCAAAGCGCAAGCCTCAAATAGAAGCTATACGCGAAGTGATAGGTACACAAGAACTACCACCCCCTTCAGGAACCGCACCGAAAAAAGTGCAAGAAGAGGCTGCACCAACTTGTGAGCTGATTGCACCAACACCTACAAAATTGGCCCAAACGCTCGCACAGACAATTGACAAATTAGAAGAAAATCAAAGAAATCTGCTAAAAGACAGCGGCGATATACCTACAAGAATATCTACCCCTCTTTCGATTGCAACCTATTCCTCAGGACAACACTCAGGTGAGCCAACAGGCTCTTGGCTTTCTAATGCTACTTATGATGCCTTAAGTCACCTCTTTACGCTGCATCAAAATGCGGGTAGAAAATTTTTGAATGGGCTGCAACGTCAACCTGTAGCAATATCTGCGGTTCACACTCAAAATGAACCCCTTAGTGAAGCTTCAAACAGTAAATTAAAAGTATAATTAATTAAACGCATTAATGCCGGTAATATGTCTGCCTATAATTAGGTTATGCATATTATCGGTTCCCTCATAAGTAAAAACAGCTTCTAAATTATTCATATGACGTATGACATGATATTCTAAACTTATACCATTCGCGCCTAAAATATTCCTCGCCATTCTGGCTATCTTTAAGGCTTCTTTGCAAGCATTCATCTTAGCTAAGGAAACCATCACATAGTCTGCACTTCCTTTATCCATTAATTTAGCGACTTGTAGGTTGAGTGTTTGCGCTTTTACGATTTCTGTGAACATCGTAGCAAGCTGTGCTTGTATTAATTGAAAACTGGCAATGGGTTTGCCAAATTGAATACGTTCTTTAGCATAATTTAGTGCCGCTTCATAACAAGCAATCGCTGCCCCCATGGCGCCCCAAGCAATCCCAAAGCGCGCTTTGGTTAAGCAGGCAAGCGCAGAGGCCAAACCTTTTGTGTCAGGCAATACATTTTCATTTGGCACAAAACAATCTTCCAATACTACTTCACCAGTGATGGATGCTCTTAAGGATAATTTATGTTTAATTTCATTTGTTTTAAAACCAGGAAATTGCTTTTCAACAATAAAACCACGCACTGTATCTGACTCATCTTTAGCCCAAATTATTGCAATGTCTGCAATCGTTGCATTGGTTATCCATAATTTCGAACCATTAAGACGCCAGCCATTATCAAGTCTGGTTGCTTTTGTTTTCATGCTGGCAGGATCTGAACCTGAATCTGGCTCGGTTAAACCAAAACATCCAATTAGATTACCATTTGCCATTTCCGGCAAAAATCGTGCTTTTTGCGCAGGGCTTCCAAAGGCATGAATTGGATACATGCATAAAGAACTTTGCACAGAAGCAAAACTTCTTAGCCCGCTGTCTCCACGTTCTAGTTCTTGGCACACTAAACCATAAGCCACATAAGAAGCACCAAGGCCTCCCTCTGCTTGGGGTAACGTCATCCCTAAAATCCCTAATGCTCCTACTTTTTTGATAATTTCAAGAGCAAACTCACCCCGTTCAAATTGCTGAGTAATGCTTGGCAATACTTGTGCCTCTACAAATTTTCTCACAGCGTCTCTCATCAATTTCTCTTCAACACTATATTGTTCATCTAATAATAGAAAATCTTCCATTTTTTCACCTCATATTTGCATTCGCAAAACGGTTTCTAAAATTTGTTCAACGCTTGGCAAGATATATTCCCAAGCACTTCCTAGCGGAATAAAGGAATCTTGTGCGCTAATACGCTTGATGGTGGGCAGATGGACACTTTGCTCCACCAACAAAGCAAAAAGCTCTTCACTTAAACTACCTGTTTTTCGGCATTCATCTACAATCAGCACATGACTAGCTTCTTGTATTTCTTTTAAAAGATCTTGGGTATTTAATGGCGCTAACCATCTTAAATCTATTAATTTAATCGATATGCCATGCTCTTGTGCTAATCGATATGCTGCCTTGCGACTCAAAGTCATGCCATTACCATAACTGATAAGGACAATTTTACTATTTCTATCACCTTCAATACCCACTTCCCCCACTGAAATTGTATCAGTTATATTAGGATAATCTTCTAGTGCAAGATTATCATTAACTTCATATTTATCTTTCACCATATACAAAGCAATTGGCTCAAGGAATATCACCACGCGTTGAAATGTATTAGCTAATTCAATGCTTGTGCGAAAAAGTTTAACCGCATCAGCTGCCGTTGAAGGACAAACAATAACAAGGCCTGGGATTTCACGCAAAAAGGCAAAAGCATTATCGTTATGAAAATGACCTCCAAAACCCTTTTGATAACCAAATGAAGGGATCCGTATCACCATCGGATTGGTATATTGTCCTTGCGAAAAAAAGGACAAGGTAGCAGCCTCCCCTCTTATTTGATCAACCGCATTAAGGGTATAGGCTAAAAACTGAATCTCAGGGATGGGAATAAAACCATTGTGCGCATAACCTATTGCAGTGCCTAGAATTGTTTGTTCATCAAGCAAAGTATCAAAGACTCTTGTTGGACCAAATTCCTTTTGCAGATCTGCCGTGACACGATAAACACCCCCTTTTTTGCCAACATCTTCACCAAAAATAATCGCATTATCATAACGACTTAAGATTTCTGCTAAAACCAAGTTAATACTTTGCGCCATATTTCTTTTTTGAATATTTTTTGTAGTTTGGGCGTAAGCATGTGGATTAATGGGTGAAGGATTTAAAGGCGGAATGATAGTTGAAATAATGTCTTTGGCACTGATTAATTTACTGGCGAGTAATGCCCGCTGCGTTGCTTGGTTTATTCTCTCTCTAGCATTTTCATAAAGCGCAATTATTTCTAGTGGTGTTAACCATTTTTCTTCGCAAAGTGTTCTTGCTGAATGTAGCAAAGGATCATTATTTTCAGCTTCTTCAATTTGTGCTTCATGGTGATAATGATATTCAATGTCCGAGCCTGCATGTCCTAAAAGGCGCACTGTCTTCATATGCAAAAAGACAGGCTCATTTTTTTTACGTGCGCATTTTTCAGCTTTAAGCGCTGCGCTATAAACATCGGCAATATTACAACCATCACATGCTATATAATGTAAACCTTTTTGCTGTTCGAATGTCTCTTTTATCCAAAGAGGTGGTGTTGGCACTGAAATCGCAATGCCATTATCTTCACAAATCCACACCAAGGGTAGTGTGCGCCTTGCCGCAAATACCCAACGCGAAGCATTAAAAGCCCCTTGGGCTGTTGAATGATTGACCGAACCATCACCAAAGCTACATAAGATCACACTATCATGTGGTAATTTGGTAAATTCCTTATATTTAAGTGTTTTGGCACTGGTTAAAGAAATAGCTGCACCCAATGCTTTGGGTAAGTGAGATGCAATCGTGCTGGTTTGAGGCGGTATAAATAATGGCAGGCTACCAAAAACTTTATGACGTCCCCCACTGATGGGATCTTCCTTTGAAGCCACCAAAGAAAGCACTTGATCGTAAATGATATCGATATTGCTTTCTTTTTTTGCACGCTCAACAACAAAAGCCCCACTTCTATAATGCAAAAATGCCATGTCATCTTTTCTAAAGACCTGCGCTATAGCTGCATTAGCTTCATGACCACTACTGCTGATTGTGTAAAAACCTTTGTTCTGTTCTCGCAAGATACGCGCCATCAAATCAAGATGACGGCTGATCAACTGTGAATCAAAGATCTGCAAAAAGCTTTCGCGGCTTAAACCACAATCTTGGGGTTTGGTTAGACTTTTGGGTGCAGGGAAATGTTGAGCAAGAACGCGGGTTTTGAAGTTAGAATCAATTATTCGAGCGCGATCTAAATCCATAAACCCCCCTCCCTGCGGGTTTCCCCCCTTTGATAACAAAGGGGGGATGAGATCTGCCCCCCCTTTGTTATCAAAGGGGGGCGACAACCTTTAGTTGTCGGGGGTTTACCCCACAGCTTTTTTGATTTCCTCTCGCATCGCTTGAATGGTTTTTTGATAATCAGGCGTTTGAAAAATAGCCGAGCCGGCAACAAAAGTATCTGCGCCTGCTTTAGCAATTTCACCAATGTTATCAATTTTCACACCACCATCTACTTCTAAGCGAATGGGTCTTTTTGAAATATCAATGATTTCACGGGCTTGGCGAATTTTATTCATCACACTGGGGATAAATTGCTGACCACCAAAACCAGGATTCACTGACATTAATAAAATCATATCGATTTTATCAATGACGTGTTCTAACACATTAAGAGGGGTCGCTGGATTGAATACCAAACCCGCTTTGGCACCACCTTCTTTGATCAACTGCAAGCTTCTGTCTATATGGTTGCTGGCCTCAGGATGAAAAGTAATATAGGAGGCACCCGCTTTAACAAACATACTAATTAAAGCATCAACCGGTTGTACCATCAGATGAACGTCAATCGGTGCTGTAACACCATGTTTTCGTAGGGCTTCACAGACAAGGGGTCCAATGGTTAAATTGGGTACATAGTGATTGTCCATGACATCAAAATGAATGATATCAGCGCCGGCTTTTAATACGGCATTAACTTCATCGCCTAATTTGGCAAAATCTGCGGATAAAATGGAAGGGGCTATAGCATAGGGTTGCATGGTTTCATCTTAAATTTGGAATTATTAATTCTTCTATTTTCTCATTAAACTGGGCCCACATGAAGTCCGCCCTCGCAATATTTCTAAAACCATACCCCAACGCTGGCCATGGCTAAATTCACACCACTGTTGGGTCGTTTAATGGAGCAATTGGAATAATGGTAAGCGCGGATGGAGGCATCATACTGCTGATGCTTGCCAAAACGAAAGCCTAATCCAAATTTATCTTCAAATTGAAAGTGCAGCGACAAAATGCGCCCTTGAATTTCAGTTTCTGATAACCAAGATAGTCCCACTCCTAACTCAGTGTAAGGTTTTATCTTGCTTGAAGAAAATGCTTGTTGGCGTTGCCAACGAAACATAGGGCCGGAGGTAAATGCATTTAAATTTGTTGCACGGTCAGGGCCAAGGTGAGGTCTATCAGGACCATTCCAAACAGCGAAACTACTTTCCCATACTGCGTTAAGTCCCCATAGCTCATCCTTTCGCCAAATGGGTCCAAAATCCCAAGACAGCGCTAAGCGATAGGGTTTAATATCTTGAATGCCTTGCCCACTACCAAAAGCAACACCAAGGTTAGCTTTTGCAGTAACGCTAAACATGCACAAGAGAAAAATTACACAAGTTTGTTTTTTAACTAAAAACACCTTGTTCTCATCCTTAAGATCAAAGGGGTTTTTTTGAGTTTAACTTGTATGCTGAAGAATTCCACCTTTTATTGAAAATTTTGCTAACATAAGCCACCTCATATACCGCCGTAGAAATTAAAAAGGGATATGACAAGCAGATCAACTTATGTTAATATTCCAGCCTTTCTCGTTTAACTAGATTATTAACATCGGCTGTACATTGGAGTAAAGGGAGACTGACATGCCAAGAGCAAGAAGAAATGACAAGCGGGAGCGACTGATTGAAGCCGCCGATAAATTAATTTATGAACAAACTTTCCATACCACTACATTAGCGGATATCGCTAAGCTAGCGGACGTTCCTTTAGGAAACGTTTACTATTATTTTAAAACCAAAGAAGCCATCATGGATGCGGTATTACATCGCCGTATGACCGAATGGCGTAATCTTTTCCAACAATGGGAACAAATTCCAGATATTAAACAACGTTTAACTGCTTTGCTGCACCATAACAACGCGCAATCAGAAACCTTGGCTCGTTTTGGCTGCGTAATTGGTAGCCTTTGCCAAGAACTTGGCAAACAAGGTGGCGTGCTTGCTACAGCAGCTTCTAAGCTCATGGCTGACATTCTTAAATGGGTTGAATCCCAATTCCGTGAAATGGGCAAAGGTGAACGTTCTTCTCAATTAGCTACTTATTATTTAGCAGCTATCCAAGGAATGAACTTGTTAACACTGACTTTTAAAGAGCCACAATACATGGAACGCCAAAGTGAATCTTTACAAGAATGGTTAGCAACTGTCTAAAGTACCATTTTTGCCTTTCTTTGATTGCGCCATGAAATTTTCTCTCATGGCGCACTTTTCATTCCTAAATTGCAGTCCATACTATATTGTAGATTGATAGAACTTGTGCTTATGGATTAGCGCTTCTGGTTATTTTAACTGATTTAGTCTACAAAATAATCAGATTCAAAAAGGAACCCGGACGATGAAAACACCTACCCCACCTATCTTCGACATTATTGTAATTGGGCAATCTTTTGTCGATTTTTATGGCGAGCAAATTGGTGCCAGCCTTAAGGACATGCTCTCTTTTAAAAAGCATGTCGGGGGAATAACCGCTTATGCCAAAGGTTTTGCACGTTTGGGATTGAATACCGCTTTGATTTCATCCATAGCCCAAGATGATTTGGGTCAATTTATTATTGAAACGATGCAACATGAAAAGGTGGATATCTCGCAGGTGCAAATGGATAGCCAAAATCAAAGCGCCATCATGTTCCGTGCTACGCAAAATCGATTGTCCTTTCCTTTAATTCATTATAAAAATCAAGGCGCACCTATCTTAGCAGATGAAGCTTTTCTTTCTGCTGCTTTTATTGCTAAAGCACAAGCACTGCTCATCACCAGCTCTAGTTTTGAGACCACAAATGGTCAACGTATTATTAATGCCGCCATTGATGCTGCTCAACAAAGAGACACTAAGATTATTCTTGCTCTAGATTATATTGATGATAACAATCAAAGCACATTACTTAAAATATTACCGCATTGTTCATTGATCGTTGGTTATGAACAAGACTTTAAATATCTCATTGGTGAAAAAGAGGCATACAACGCATTAACCCAATTGCGCACCTTAACCAACGCACTGTTTATGCTAAAAAATAACCAAGGTTGTTTTTGCTTCTCACAAATACCTCTAGATGTTGAATCCACCCCTCACCATAAGGGTTTTGGCCTTGATAAGAATACGCCTTTTACTGCTAAAGAATCTTTTATCATCAGCGGTGTTTATGCTTGGTTAAATGGATTTTCGCAGGAAAAATGTTGTGAATATGCGATGGCAGGCTTAAGCCTTACCCAAGAACGAGAAGATCATAGCGACAGTTTACCCAGCTTAGATGAGTTAACGATTTATTTATCTTCACAATCACAAGTGGTACAAACCATTCGTACGCCTTTGTTTGAACATATACATTACGCAACAAGACGTGTTTCTCATCAAGATGAACTCTACACCTTCAATTTTGGCACACATCAACAATGGCTAAAAATGGCCGAAGCGGCAAATGTGGATGAAGAAGTCATCACCCAAGCCAAAATGCTGATAGCAACCGGTATTCAAAAAGCAGCGATGGATTATCCGAATGTGAGCATTTTGACAGATGCTTTCCCTGAAAATGAATTGCTTGATGCCTTAAGTGCTCCTCATCTTCTGATGCGCGGTTTAGAAGTGCCAGGACAAGTGCCATTGCAATTTCAAGGTGATACCGATGTCACACATACTTTGTTACATTGGCCCAAACATCACGCGGTTAAATTAACCTTTGTTTATCATCCTGATGATAGATATGCGCTACGTCAGCAACAAGAAGCCGTGTTAAGTCATCTTTATTTAGCAACACGTAGAACCGGACATGAATTAATATTAGATTTAGCCCCCAGCGCTAGCAGCTTAATAACTGCCAGCACGATTAGTCATATTATGCAGCGCATGTATGAAATTGGTATTTACCCTGACTGGTGGCAAATAGTGCCACCGCGCGATCAACGTAGTTTCGAAAATATGCAACGTGTCATTACTGAAAACGATAGGTTCTGCAAAGGTGTTATGCTCTTGGGCTTACAAGCCACTAATGAGCAACTACAAATGATGTTTAATAATGCAGCCAAACAAGATTTCTGCAAAGGCTTTGTGGTTGATAAGAGTTTGTTCCAAGTTGAGCTTAACCAATGGTGTGCACAAATGATAAGCAATCAAGCCCTCATTGATGCGGTGAGCCGTAACTTTGAGAAGGCAATTGCTTCTTGGCAACAAGCAAAAGCCAAAGCACAATCTGCTAAAACTGCCTGAGTTATCTTTTAGATAATCCAAAATGCTGCGCTTAAGCTTGCGCAGCATTTTAGGTCGAATTTAGTGCTACTTTCGTTTATGCGTCGCTTTTTTCTAAGCAGCTGTCAGTTTTAATATGATTTTGGCCTTTATACTCATTACACTCTTACATATTTTTTTAAAAAAAGGTCACAATCATGTGGAATATGGCGCAAGAGATATTTAATCAATTACCGCAAGAACAAAGAAGAGCCGCTGAAGAACGTATTAATACACACATTACTCACTATCAAAGAATGCCACTGTCCGTGTGTTCCCCTAGCCAAAAGCAAGATTCTAAGCCTGTGGAGCAAGAACAAAAAGTAGCTCGCCCTAAATAATAGGCGCTACCTATGTTTTAGCATCAATTAATAATGATGAAGCTTATATTAATGCCAAGCCCGATATTTGCAAATTAAATCATAAGCATTCTGAATTTTTTGCGCTTTTTCAGTAGCTACTTTGATCATTTCATTTGGTAAACCTTTGGCCAGCAATTTGTCAGGATGATGTAAGCTCATCAGTTTTCGGTAGGCCTTTTTCACTTGGGCATGACTTGAAGTATCTGGCACTTCAAGCACTTTAAAAGCATCTGCTAATTCATCTTGTGGTTTTACAGAGACTTGGCTTTCACGCTGTTCATAATTATAACCTTTGTCAGTAGAACGTGCAGATTCCATTTGCCACAAGACAGAGCGTGGTATATGTAATTTATCACATAATATTTCTAATACTTGGCGCTTTATATGATGTGGCTGTCCATCAACTAATGCTGCTTGAATTTGGATTTCAACGAAAAGTCTCACCAGTTGCGGATGACGGCCACAATTTTTAACAAAATTATCCAAGGCCGCATTAAAATTAAAATCGGGTGATTTTCCTTGATTAAAATATTGAATAGCCGACATTTTTTGATCGGCAGTGAGTTGCAGGTGAGACATCGCTTCTCTTGCCACTTGAATTTCTTGCTCAGAGACTCTGCCATCAGCTTTGGCAATATAGCCCATCATGGTAAATGTTGTCTTAAAAAAAACCTTTCTGGCTAAAACAACATCAGGATTTTTGGAAATCGCATCATTTAAGGATAGTCCCCTATCAAATATATGACCGATACCAACCCCAATAATTAAGCCCAATGGACCATACATTAAATAGCCAAAAATGGCCCCAAATATCTTGCCAAATATGTTCATTTAACAATTCATCTTTTTGGCAAAGTGAGCGCTCAATGATTGTTCTAAAAATTGCAAACGCTCAAGCGTGCCAACATCAGTCCATTCACCATCATAATATTCGCCATATAGACCCTGTTGTGCAATTGCCTTATCTAAATAGGGCGCTAAACGAAATGAAGCACCCCTTGTCGCATCTGCAAATAGATGCGGATGTAAAACAGAGATGCCCGCATAGGTATAGGTTGGCTCAAGGTTTGATCTTATTAACAAATAGTTTTCACCAATTGCAAAATCCCCTTTTGTATTATGAAGCGGATTTTGCACCAACACTAAGTAAGCCAAACCTTTGGCCTTGTGTTTTAAAGTTTCAAAGGGATAATCTGTCCAGATGTCACCATTAACAATGACAAAGGGATCCTCACCTAATAAAGGCAAGGCCTGGCAGATCCCACCGCCAACTTCAAGTTCTTCATTTTCAACTGAGTAGACAATATTCAAGCCAAAAGCATGACCATTACCCAGATAAGCTTGGATCTTTTCACCCAAGTGACGCACATTGATGACGACCTCGGAGAATCCTGCCAATTTAAGATTCTCAAGATGATAAACAATTAAAGATTTATCACACACTTTAATAAGTGGTTTAGGGCATGTATCTGTTAAAGGCCGTAGGCGTGTGCCTCGACCTGCAGCTAAAATCATGGCGCGCATCAGGCTACTTTGACCTCTGTTGCTGAATGAATTCCCTGCTGCAATAAGGCAGCTTCCATTTTAGGTAAAACCGTGTTCACCATAAACTGATGAAAACCGCCCAATACGGCATATTTTGTTGTCACATTTAAAATATATTGCATAATGCGCGGTAAATGCTGTAAATAGTGGGCTTTATTATCACGCAGTTTTAAACGAGAAAAGATCCCCAATACTTTAAGATGTCTTTGTAAACCAACAATATCAAACCACTGATTAAACTGTGCCAATGATATGTTCTGGGCTAGCTGTTGTTGTTCTTGTAATTTTTCATAGAAATAAGATACCCAACGGTTAATATCGTTATGGGGCCAGGTAATATAACAATCTTTTAAGAGTGAAACTAAATCATAAGTGATAGGGCCCACCATAGCATCTTGAAAGTCTATTATGCCCAGCTTTGATTGTCCTACTACCATCAAATTGCGTGAGTGATAATCACGATGTACCGTCGCTTGGGGGATAGCACAAAATTGTTGAATGATAAATTCCGCCGCATCTGCCCAAGCTGTGCTTTCTTCGGCACTAAAAGAAATCCCCAATAACTGATGCACAAACCAATCTTGGAAATAACTCAACTCTAACATGGCATATTGCGCATCATAAGGCGGTAAATGAATAGCTTTGGGACAAGTCTTTTGTAAATCAACCAGCGCATGCATCGCCGTTCGATAATAATTCTCCACATTTTGTGGATTCAGGTTATCCAGCAGCAAGGCATCGCCAAAGTCAGTTAACAAAACAAAACCTTGCGCCTTTTCCCAGGCTAAGATCTCAGGAACAAGCACCCCCTGCTCATGCCAAGCGCAAGCAATGCGAACAAAATCATCCGTTCTTTCTTTACTAGGGGGGGCCAGCATTGCAATGTAACTGTTTGCGCCCTGTCTTATTCGAAAGTAAGCTCTAAAACTTGCATCTCCAGGTAGAGCATTAAACTGAAACTCATGCGTCCCAAGTTGTTGGCTAATCCATTGCCGTAAATTTAATTCAAAATTTTCCATCAGAATGAACTCCACATGAAAGATGATATACTCGCCGGGAACCTTATTTAATAATAGATATAATAAAGTTGATCAGCATAAAGAAGCTAGTTTTTTTACTTGCATTACTGGCCCCAAGCTATCCTTGCTTTGCCAGTTCTCAAGACCCATCAAGTGATTCTACGCGCATCGATCCAGAAAGTGATTGGGTAGTAGAACCTGCTTCATTGAGCCTATGTCAAGGACATTATGCGCCATTTGCCAAGAGCACAACACTCTCAGCCAAAGATAATTGGCAACTACCCTTAGTGCTGTCAGCAAATGAAACTGAGTTTACTCTCCAAGGTCGTTCATTACTACGCGGCGATGTTACATTTAATCAAGGTGAAAGCTATTTACACACCGATGAAATTATCGTCGAGCGAGATGAAATATCACAAGAATGGAATAAAATTATTGCCAATGGCAATATTCACTTTGTGGCGCCCAGTTTAAGAGTGTGGGGAACCTCGGCTGAATATATTCACCAGCCACAACACTTTCATTTTGAGAATGCTTTTTATCGTTACTATCCTCGTCATGCCAGAGGCTATGCAGATAGCATTGATGTCGATGAGGATTCGAATTTACATTTAGAGAAAGCAAATTATACGACGTGTGCACCCAATCAAAACACCTGGGCCTTAAAAGCAGATAAGATTTCTCTTTATCCAAAAAGCGGTCGTGCAACAGCCAAGCATGTAAAATTAAAAATGAAAGACTACCCTGTCTTTTATTTTCCCTATTTAAATTACCCTATTGATAATGAACGCCATAGTGGTTTCTTATTCCCCAGTTATGGCTCAAGTAGTAATTCAGGTTATGAATTTACGATTCCCTATTACTGGAATATTGCCCCCAATTATGATCTCCTTTTTGCCGGCAAGTGGTTATCTGAGCGTGGCGTGGAAGGTCAAACTAAATTACGTTATTTATGGGCTAATAACAGCGAAGGGACCCTACAATGGCACTTTTTGCCCAATGATAGAAAATATGGGCTTTTTCAACAGCAAAATCGCTTATCGCCGCCTGAAGGTTTGTCCTTTCAAGATCCGCGGATTGTAGCCTTACATGGTAGCAATGATAGATCGGCTTTTAATTTTCGACACAGCACCCAATGGAACCGTCGCTGGCAATTCAATGCTATTTTTGATTATGTGTCTGATGATAATTATTTTGTGGATTTAGGTAATGATATCAATACAGCCAGCATTATCCATTTACCACAACAAGCCAATTTGTCTTATTATGGCGATTATTGGACGCATTATTTTAATATTGAAGAATATCAAGTCTTACAGCCCCTCTCTAAACCGATTAATGAAGAAATTTATAAAAGACAGCCTCAATGGGTTTTTCAAGGAATTTATCCAAACCAAATTTTTGGACTCACCTTTGCGCTCAATGGTGAAACGGTTAATTTTACGCATCGCCCCCAATTGGTAACGCAAAATCCTGTAACAACTGGCCAGCGTTTCCACATGCGGCCAAGCCTGAGTTTACCGATAGAAGAACAATGGTTTTATATTACGCCCCGCATGCAGCTGGATTGGCTACAATATTCTTTAACTTTGTCGCAAGATGCCCAAAATCAACAATTACCCAAAGAGCCCAATCGCTCAATTCCCTTATATGACGTTGATTCTGGGTTATTTTTTGAACGTGATATTAATTATCGTTTTTTTAGTGGTGTTCAAACTTTAGAACCACGCCTTTATTATT
The DNA here is from genome assembly GCA_964496435.1 of Uncultured Candidatus Berkiella sp. Lineage (GTDB taxonomy): Bacteria > Pseudomonadota > Gammaproteobacteria > Berkiellales > Berkiellaceae > Berkiella. The sequence continues at coordinate 37,018 of CAZBZP010000005.1, read as the reverse complement.
TATATGTTCCTTTTCGCGATCAACATTTATACCCTGACTTTGACAGTGGTGTGATGAATTTTAGCTATGCGCAACTTTTCCGAGATAATCGTTTCAGCGGACGAGACAGAATAGGTGATGCAAACCAAGTCAGTGTCAGTGTCATGTCACGCTTTCTGCCGATAAATGGTGGCCACGAATTATTACGGGCCAGTGTCGGTCAAATATTTTACTTCCAAGATAGGCAAGTTTCTTTGTGCGAAGATTTAGGTCAAGGTAATGGCTGCTTTTCATTTGAAGATGATAGCGATACCGAAAAACATTCCAAGCTGATAGCACAAGCAGAGTTACATGCATCACCGACACTTTCCGGTGGCATATTCTGGGAATGGGATAGCGTGCAAAGGGTAGCAGAGCAAGCTGCCTTTAATATGCAGTACCGTCCTAGTGCCCATAAAGTGTTTAATGCCAACTACTATTGGTTAAAGCATGACATTGCCCAAACGGACGTCAATACCGGCGAAATGGGCAGTTTAAGCCAAGCAGATGCATCCATTCTTTGGCCGGTGAGTTTGCATTGGGATTTGTTGTCGCTTTGGCGCTATGATTTTGAGAAAAAGCAAACTGTTGAAGTGGTGGGTGGCTTCGAATATAACGCTTGTTGTATTGCTGTTCAGCTGGTTGGCTCGCGCTATCGCATTTCAAACAATCACTTTTACCCTAATGCCTATGCCACAGGATTCTTTGCACAACTGGTATTCAAAGGCTTAAGTGCGATTGGTATGAATAACCCTGATGGTCGTTTAAGACAAAAAATTCCTGGCTATACCCCCTTGGCTTCACGACAACAATGGCTTTCGAATCCTAACAAGAATTACTTCCCACCTGAGGAAATTCCATTGTATTAGCACCTAACAAGCAACTAAAAATGAGATATACTTTTTAACAATTTCCAAGCCAAAAAGAATGTTAGATAACTTTTAAAAATATATAGGCGAACTATGCAAAAGCTGAAAACCTTATTAAGTTTTGCACTCTTAGGATTAAGTACATGCGCTATCGGTAAAGCAGAGCCCATTGATGGGATCGCAGCTGTCGTTAATGATGCGATTATCACCAAGAGTGAACTTGCAAACCAGTTAGGCCTTGTTACCCAACAAATTCATGCCAGCGGCAATAAAATGCCCGATCAAAAAGCGCTAAAAAAACAAGTGCTAGATCATTTGATCATGACGCACACCCAATCACAATATGCCAAAAAAACCGGCATCCAAGTCGATGACAATATGTTAGATAATGCTATTGATAAGATTGCCAGAGATAACCAAATCACGGTAACAGGCATGCGTGAAGCTTTAGCTCAACAAGGTATGGATTTTAATGCTTATCGCAACAGCATCCGTCAACAAATCATGATTTCCCAACTACAGCAACGTGATTTACTGCCAGACATTCAAGTAACAGAGCAAGAAGTGAATCAGTTCTTAAACTCCTCTCATGGTTTAGGTGGATTATCAACGGAATATCATTTAAGTCACATCATGATCCCGCTTTCTGAATCTCCAAGCCCTGAAGAATTGGAAAAAGCGACAGAAAAGGCTAACCAAATTGTCAGCAAATTACGCCAAGGTGGTGATTTTGCCCAGTTGGCGATTGCTAATTCCACAGGTGAAAGCGCTTTGAATGGTGGCGATCTTGGCTGGCGTAAATTACCTGAATTACCCACGCTATTTGAAAAAGTTGTTCCTACCTTAAAAGTAAGTGATGTTCCTGATGCTATTCGAAGCAGCAGTGGTATCCATATCATCAAGTTAATGGATAAGCGCCAAACAGGTGCATCAACGGCTGTTGCTAAAACTTCCGTGAGGCACATTTTGGTTAAAACCAATGCCAACACCACAGACAGTGATGCCAAAGCAAAATTAAACGAACTCAAGAAAAAAATCGCACAAGGTGAAGATTTTGCGCAACTCGCAAAAACGTATTCTGGCGATCTTGCCTCGAGCAGCAACGGCGGCAACCTCGGTTGGGTCAGCAATGAAGTGCTTGTTCCTGAATTTAGCGCAGTAATGGAAAAATTGCCTACCCATGAGGTTTCAGAGCCATTTAAAACTTCTTTTGGCTGGCACATTATGGAAGTGCTTGACAGAAAAACGCTCAGCAATGATGAAGTCGCTTTACGCCAAAGAGCGAAAGAGATGCTGCAACAACGTAAACTTGATGAAAAGATCCAAATTTGGGCACGGCAATTACGCGATGAAGCCTATGTTAAGATCTTTGATGAGACCTAAACGATGACGGTTGCGCGCATAGCCTTAACACTCGGTGAACCTGCCGGTGTTGGGCCGGATATTTGTTTAAAATTGGCCAGCTTACCCTTAGAGGCACAAGTCGTTTTAGTCGGCTGTGCCCAAACCTTAAAAGAACGAGCCAAAGAATTAGATATTCCTATTGATTTGGTTGATTTTGATGCCGCATCGCCGCCAAAAGCGAACGGCAATCACCGCATCGATATCGTAGATGTGCCGCTCGTTGAAAAATGTATTGCTGGCGATTTAAATGTGGCCAATGCTAGCGCCGTACTTAAAATGCTTGATAAGGCTTTTGAATTATGCGCAAGCAAGCAAACAGCCGCCTTAGTTACGGCGCCCATCCATAAAGCCATTATCCAACAAAGTGGTGTTCCCTTTTTGGGACATACAGAATATTTAGCAGCCTTAGCAGGCGTTGAATCGGTATTAATGACTTTTTATACACCAGAAATCATTGTTGGTATGGCGACAACGCATGTTCCTTTGCGCGATGTAAGCCATGTGTTAACGCCCCAAAGATTAGAAAGTGCAATTCGTCTATTGCATCAAGGGCTTGTCAACACTTTTCATATTAGCTCCCCACGGATACGCGTGTTGGGCTTGAATCCACATGCTGGTGAGTACGGCAAAATCGGGGATGAAGAACAATCATTTATGTTTGGCCTCATTAGAAAATTAAAAGAAGAGGGCTTGCCCGTATCCGGTCCTGTGAGCGGTGATACCGCCTTTACACCTGAAAATAGAAAAAGCGTGGATGCTTATTTAGCCATGTATCATGATCAAGGCATAGCACCTATCAAAGCACTTTATTTTGGTGACATCGTTAATATCACTTTAGGCTTACCTTTTTTACGTACTTCTGTTGATCACGGCACTGCTTTAGAGATTGCAGGTACAGGCTTAGCCAAAGAAAGCAGTCTTATAAAAGCCTTACAGCTTGCGCTTCACTACAGTACTATTGAAAAAGCTGTTGCCCTATCATGAGCGAACATCATCAACCGCGTAAGCGCTTTGGCCAAAACTTTTTAATTGATAATAACGTTATAAACCGGATTGTGCAGGCTTTACATCCTCAACCAAATCAACATCTGGTTGAAATAGGTGCAGGATTGGGGGCTTTAACAAAGCAAGTGTTAGAACATACCACGCATTTGCATGTCATTGAAATTGACAATGATTTAAGCGCAAAACTTATCCGTGATTACGCTAAAGAACAATTAAGCGTGCATCAAGCAGATGCTTTGCAATTTGATTTTGACACTTTATATGAGCCAGGACATAAGTTAAGAATCTTCGGTAACCTACCCTACAATATTTCAACACCTTTGCTTTTTTATCTTTTGCATTATGCCCACATTATTGAAGACATGTTGTTCATGTTGCAAAAGGAAGTGGTTGTGCGTATGGCGGCAAAACCGAACTCCAAAGACTATGGTCGTTTGAGCATCATGTTGCAATATCATTGCCAGGTGCAATCCTTATTTGAAGTGCAACCCAAATCTTTTTCACCGCCGCCAAAAGTAACCTCTGCCATGGTGCGTTTAATCCCTTATGGCGATAATCGTCCTCATCCTGTGGCAAAGAACGAAAAAGTTTTTGCGCAATTGGTGACAACTGCATTTTCACATCGCCGAAAGACGCTCAAAAATGCACTCAATGGTATGGTAGCACCAGAGATTTTTGAACAGCTGCAAATAGACGCCATTCGTCGACCTGAAACATTAAGCATTGCTGAGTTTATCGCCTTAAGTGATGCCGTGAATACCCCATCTCGCTAAAGCGCGCCCCTCTATTATAAAGAAGGGCGGGGGATTTACTATTTGCTGCATTGCCCGTATTCTGGACTACATCTAGTTGAATAGAGGCCACATAATGCCAATTGATAATCACATCGGTATTACGGCACAAACTCATTATTTACCTGAACATTCCGATCCCAGCCAACAGCGCTATGCTTTTAGCTATACCATCACTATTAGCAACCATGGCACAAAAGCAGCTAGGTTACTCACAAGACATTGGATTATTACCGATGCCAATGGTCATACCCAGGAAGTTCATGGCGAAGGGGTTGTTGGCGAACAACCTTTGATTCAACCCGGACAAAGCTATCGTTATACAAGCGGCGCTATTTTGCCCACGCCGGTTGGCACCATGCACGGCACTTATACCATGCTGAATAGTCAAGGTAATTACTTTGACGCCATTATTTCTCCCTTTAGTCTTGCCCTCGCAGAACTCGTCAATTAAGCATGGCGACTTATGCAATAGGTGATGTTCAGGGTTGCTTAGGGCCCTTAGAACAACTATTAGCCAAAATTGCTTTCGACAGCACGCGTGATCAACTTTGGTTTACAGGGGATCTAATCAATCGTGGATATCATTCATTAGAAACGCTGCGTTTTATCAAATCACTAGCCAATACCGTGGTTGTTTTGGGTAATCATGATTTAGCCTTACTTGCTGTTGCACGTGGCAGTGTCAAAGCCCACCCCAAAGATACTTTTGAAGAGATCTTAGGAGCAGCAGATAAAGCTTCCCTATTAGAGTGGCTACGACACCGTCCTTTATTGCACCATGATGACAAGCTCGGCTTTACCATGACGCATGCTGGTATTTATCCCGCTTGGGATCTGAATACAGCTATCAAGCTTGCCAAAGAAGTGGGGTCTTTGCTGCAAGGTCCACAGTCTAATGACTTTCTTGATAATCTCTTTGGTAATACACCTCTTATTTGGAAAGATGATTTAATTGGTTGGGACAGAGCACGTTTTATTATCAATAGTTTTACCCGCATGCGTTTTTGCACTCAAGCAGGTGAACTTGATTTGAAAGCAAAGGGCAGCCCCGAACAACATAGCGAACTTATCCCCTGGTATGCTTATGAAGGTCGAAAAACACAAAATGAAAATCTGATCTTTGGTCATTGGGCTGCACTTTCCAGCCAAGAAATAAAATCACAAAAGATAATTGCCTTGGATACGGGTTGTGTCTGGGGTAATTGTCTAACTGCTTTTTGTTTAGAAACCAAGCAAAAAGTAAGCATTGATTGCAAGGATTACATCCAAAAGCCCCTTTCCCTTGACGCCAAACCACGGTAAAGTAGCGCAGCACAATATAATGCAACCAACACTCTAGAATGGAGATAAAAAGACGCTCGCGTCTTTTTATGCGTTTAAGAACTGACTTAGTGTTCTTGACGCAGGCCGCTAGAATCAAAAAATATATGGAGAAAACGGCATGTTCCAATTGCCGAAGGTTTTACGTCTAATCGTAGCCATGTTTGGACTTTACGCTAGCAATGCCTGGGCTGACTACACCCTTAATATGACCAAAGGGGTTTCACCTGTTAGCAATAATATCCACAACTTACATATGACTATCCTATGGATATGCGTAGCGATAGGCATTATTGTTTATAGCTTAATGATCTGGGCAATCATTCGGCACCGAAAGGCCGCAGGCCATCAAGCCGCCGCTTTTCATGAAAGCACCACGGTAGAAATTATCTGGACCATCATTCCCTTTATCATATTGATTGCGATGGCCGTGCCTGCTACCAAAACACTGATTGAAATGAGTGATACCAGAGATGCTGAAGTTACGATTAAAGTAACAGGCCATCGTTGGTATTGGCATTATGATTATGTCGATGAAAATATTAACTTCTTCAGTTATCTTTCAACAAATGAAGATGAAATCAATAATAAAGCACCAAAGAATCCACACTACCTACTTGAAGTAGATAGAGCTGTGGTGGTGCCTGTTGGCAAGAAAATTCGTTTCTTAGTTACAGGTAAAGATGTTATCCACTCTTGGTGGGTGCCTGCATTAGGCGTGAAAAAGGATGCTATTCCAGGTTTCATTAATGAAGTATGGACACTTATCGACGCCGATAAGCCTGGTATCTATCGTGGACAATGTGCTGAATTATGCGGTGTTAAACACGGTTATATGCCCATTGTAGTTGATGCAAAGTCAGAAGAAGATTACAAAGCCTGGGTCAGTGAACAACAAAAAGCAACGAAAGCAGCGTCTAATGAAGATGAGGCTGCCACAGATGATTTTGTTTTGATGCAACCCTGTGATGAATCTAAAAAGAACACCGAGCACTCCTAAGCTAACAAGGCAAGAGAACAATGGGCGCAACACATATTACTACTTCAGATACAGATCATGCTCACTCCCATCATGATGATCATCATGATCATGGCCCTGCTAAAGGGATAATGCGCTGGGTATATACCACCAATCACAAAGACATCGGATCCATGTACTTATGGTTCAGCTTTATTATGTTTTTGCTTGGCGGTTGCATGGCAATGCTTATCCGGGCTGAATTATTTAAACCTGGCGAGCAAATTGTTAATCCTGAATTCTTTAATCAATTAACCACCATGCATGGACTCATCATGGTATTTGGCGCGGTGATGCCTGCCTTCGTTGGCTTGGCCAACTGGTTAATCCCTATGATGGTGGGTGCACCTGATATGGCACTACCACGATTAAATAACTGGAGCTTTTGGATCCTGCCGGTTGCTTTTGGTATTTTAATAAGCACCCTCTTTATGGAAGGCTCTGCCCCTAACTTCGGTTGGACATTTTATGCGCCTTTATCTACCGAGTTTGGCCCACCTTCTACCGACTTTTTCATCTTTGCCATCCACTTAATGGGGATGTCATCTATCATGGGGGCAATTAATGTGGTTGCCACCATTTTAAATTTACGTGCACCTGGTATGACCTTAATGAAAATGCCGATCTTTTGTTGGTCATGGTTAGTCACGGCTTTCTTGTTGATTGCTGTTATGCCCGTTTTAGCAGGCTGCGTCACCATGATGCTATTTGACCGTCATTTTGGCACCAGCTTTTTCAATGCCGCAGGTGGTGGCGATCCTGTAATGTTCCAGCATGTATTCTGGTTCTTTGGTCATCCTGAAGTTTACATCATGATCATGCCCGCCTTTGGTATTATTTCTCAGATTTTACCAACCTTTACCCGCAAACCATTGTTTGGTTATGCCTCGATGGTATATGCAATTGGTTCGATTGCCTTTTTATCTTTCATCGTGTGGGCGCATCATATGTTTACCACCGGTATGCCTTTAGCTGGTGAATTGTTCTTTATGTATGCCACCATGTTGATTGCTGTACCAACAGGCGTAAAAGTGTTCAACTGGACTGCAACGATGCTCAAAGGCTCGCTTACATTTGAAACCCCGATGCTGTTTTCCTTAGCCTTTTTATTCTTATTTACCATGGGTGGCTTCTCAGGGTTGATGCTCTCTATCGTTCCTGCTGACTTTCAGTATCAAGATACCTATTTTGTGGTAGCACATTTCCATTATGTACTGGTGCCTGGTGCTATTTTCTCGATTATTGCAGCAACCTATTATTGGTTACCCAAATGGACAGGCCATATGTATAGCGAAGTATTGGGTAAAACACATTTTTGGTTATCCTTTATTTCCATCAACATCACTTTCTTCCCTATGCATTTCTTAGGTCTTGCAGGGATGCCACGACGAATTCCAGACTATGCTCTGCAATTTGCTGACTTTAATCAAATTGCGAGTGTGGGCGCCTTTATCTTTGGCGCAAGTCAGGTTTTCTTCTTATATATTATTATTAAAACCATTCGTGGTGGTAAAAAAGCAACTGATAAAGTATGGGATAATCCTGAAGGTTTAGAGTGGACCTTGCCTTCACCACCTCCCTATCACAGCTTTACGACACCGCCTCATGTGAAGTAATTTAAAGGTGTGTGTCCTCTTGAGGACACACAAAAGAGCGATGACAACACCCCAGCCAAAAAAAATCCGCAAACAAATAACCCTGCTATCACTCGTGGTTCTGGGCATGTTCGCGTTTTGCTTTGCTTTGGTACCGCTTTATAGCGTGTTTTGCAAAGTAACTGGTTTAAATGGCAAAACATCAGGCATTGTGGAAACGGTCAGTAGCGATGTGGATACCAGTCGCACTGTAACCATTGTGTTGCTTGCAACATTGAATGACTCCTTACCCGATGCCCAAAATGAATTTAATACCAAAATTAGAAAATATACGGTGCATCCTGGTGAATACATCACTACCACCTTTTGGGTTAAGAACAAAAGTGATAAACCCAAAGTGGTACAAGCTATTCCCAGTGTGAGCCCTGGCCTGGTTGCCAAGCACGTAAAAAAAATGGAATGTTTTTGTTTTCAACACCAACCCTTAGCAGCGAATGAAGGAAAAGAACTGCCTTTGGTGTTCGCGGTTGATCCTAAGCTTCCTCCAGAAATCAAAACTGTTACTTTAGCCTACACTTTATTTGATGTGACCCAAAATTAGGGAGAATGTGAATGTCAGAAAAGACGCATCACCATGAGCACTACTATGTACCACCCCAAAGCCATTGGCCGATTGCAGGCTCTATTGGTCTTGGTATCTTTATGGTGGGTCTTGCCAATTGGATCCATGGTCATGCGATAGGTCATTATATCTTTTTTGTTGGCTCATTATGTGTTGCCTACATGATGTTCGGTTGGTTCCGTGATGTTGTTAAGGAAAGCCAACAAGGTTTATATAGCAAGCAAATGGACCGTTCATTTCGTTGGGGAATGGCTTGGTTCATTTTTTCTGAGGTGATGTTTTTTGCAGCCTTCTTCGGCGCCTTATTTTATGCACGCCACTTAGCGATTCCTTGGTTGGGCGGCGAAGGTGACAGAGGCTCTTCTCATCTTTTATGGCCTCAATTTAAAGCGACATGGCCTTTGCTTAATACGCCGGATCCAAAATTGTTCCCAGCACCCAAAGAAATTATTAATGCCTGGGGACTGCCTGCTATCAATACCCTGATCTTATTAACCAGCGGCGTCACCATCACCATTGCACACTGGGGCTTAGTCAAAAAGAACCGAGCTCAGTTGATTATAGGTCTGTTCTTAACAGTTGCTTTAGGTATTAGCTTCTTATGCTGCCAAGCCTATGAGTACTATGAAGCCTATCACCATTTTAATCTTACCTTGGGCTCAGGTATTTATGGTTCAACCTTCTTTATGCTAACTGGCTTTCACGGCGCCCATGTGACCATCGGCACCATCATGCTTATCATCATTCTTTTGCGCTGCCTCAAAGGCCACTTTACTCCGGAGCACCATTTTGGTTTTGAAGCGGTGGCTTGGTATTGGCACTTTGTGGATGTGGTGTGGTTATTTCTCTTTGTATTTGTTTACTGGCTATAGGAAAGAGGCTATGGGGTTTTAACCACCCCATAGCGTAGGCTACCAGTAATAAAACAAATAATCCCAAAGACAAGCTAATTCTCAATGTTAATGCTTTTACTGCTTGCGCGCTGTTATCCCGCCTAAAGAGAATGTAATAAAATCCCGAACCAAGGGAAAATACGATAGAGATCATAAAAACGTAAATAACTAATTTGATAAGCCAATGATTTTCCATGAGAGCCAAAAGACCTTTTATAAAGATTGGATTAATTGCGCTGTTAGTCGTAGCAGGCGTCACTTTACTGTGTAGCTTAGGGTTTTGGCAACTTTCACGCGCCAAGCAAAAGGAAGATATCCTAGCGCAATTGCAAAAGGGAATGCGCCATCAGATCTTAAATCAAGAAGCCCTCACCCACCCCATTGCCCCCATCAGCTTGCGTTATCACCGTATTGCTTTAAAGGGTGAATTCCTAAACCAATATACTATTTTGTTAGACAACGTAACAAATAAATCGAGCCCAGGTTACTATGTCTATGTCCCTTTTCAATTCAATGAAGGTCATTATGTTCTGGTCAACCGAGGTTGGATCCCTTTGGGACCATCACGACAAAAAATTCCCCTTCCACCTGGGGTGAAGGGTGAAGTTACCATTGAAGGTTATTTAGATTTTGCGTATCGTAACCCGTTTATTCGACATGCGTTGGAAACTGACTCAGTTCAATGGCCGTTGAGGGTCCAGCAACTTGATTTAGGGTTGCTAGGGGATCTTACAGGGAAAAAAATTAACAAAATGTTAGTTGTATTAGATAAATCCTCACCCTATGCATTTGAGCTACCGCATACACCTGGTACTCAAATGACCCCTTCGCGTCATCGGGGTTATGCCTTTCAATGGTTTTCATTGGCGGCCCTGTTAGTGGTGTTGAGTCTTTTAAGCGCATACCATTTTAGGGGTAAGGCATGAAAAATCCTAAACTTATTTTAATCTTATTTGTCATCATCATTGGCTTACCCATTCTTTTTGCTTATATGATGGTGCAAAAAAGCGAAAGGTATAAACTTAAAACCTCTAATCACGGTGATCTTATCTCACCTGCTGTGAGCATCACAAAAGTTCCTCTTCTTAATATGGTTGAAAAAAAGGCTTTTGAAGTTAAAAGCTTAGAAGGGAAATGGTGGTTGGTTTATGCAAGCCCCGCCAAATGTCAACAAACATGTCATGACATACTTTATAACATGCGCCAAATCCGTACCGCGCTTGGCAAAGATACACAAAGGTTAGAACGTTTATTTTTAGCACATCCCAACTGCCCACAAAGCGTTTGTGAAACTTATGTCAGTGAGAATTATCCTGATATGCAAAGAGTAACTCTGAATGCTAAAGATTATGAATCCTTACTCAATCAAATCTCTAACAGCACGGCAAGAGACTTGGCAGGCGAACTTTATATTATCGATCCCCAAGGCAATATCATGATGCACTATGATGCCGACATGGAAGCAAAAGCGATATTGAGCGATTTGAAACGTTTATTAAGAGTATCAAAAATTGGTTAGTACAAAACAACCTTGGTTAAATAGCATCAATTTACTGAGCATTCTGCTTGCTTTTAGTGTTATTTTGCTTGGCGCTTACACACGCTTATCAGATGCTGGTCTTGGATGTCCTGACTGGCCAGGCTGTTATGGACAATTAACCGCACCTAAAAGTGTTGATGATATCATGAGCGCCAATAGCGCCTTTCCCCAAGCGCCAGTTGATACCGCCAAAGCGCAAACAGAAATGACTCATCGTTATTTTGCGGAAAGCTTAGGTCTTCTAATTGTTCTCTTTGCTTGCATCGCCTTTTTTCAAAGAAAGAAAATAAGTATTCCTTTATTTCTGCCAATGACCTTGGTTTTCCTTGTTATAGGTCAAGGACTCTTAGGGATGTGGACGGTTACACTCAAATTGTTACCTATCATCGTAATGAGTCATCTCTTGGGTGGATTTTTAACCTTATCTCTTTTATGGCTATGCTGGTTATTTTTGCGTTTTCCAAGTTTACCCAAGGTGCTTTACTCTTCCCGCCTTAGAAAACTGGCCCTCTTTACTTTGCTCGTTTTATTTTTACAAATCGCTTTAGGTGGCTGGACCAGTTCCAACTATGCGGCTTTGATTTGCCCAGATTTTCCCCAATGCCAAGGAAAGTGGTTACCCGATCTGAGTCTGCAAGCCTTTAATGTGCTTGGTGCCATTGGCATTAGCGAGCCCTTAAGTTTTATGGATGCAGTTGAAAAAACAACTATTCACGTGACCCATCGCTTAGGCGCCCTGATTACTTTTGTCTTGGGATGCATCTTGAGCTTTAATCTCTGGCGCGTTGGCAAGGACTTAGAGAAAAAAAGTAGACGACTATTCATTGCTTGCAGTCACTCATTAGCGATGCTTTTGCTAATACAAGTGTTGCTGGGGGTAGCAAACGTGATGATGCATTTGCCTTTAAGTATCGCCGTTGCTCACAATGGCGTAGCCGTATGTTTATTGCTCACTGTCATCACCATTAACTATGTATTGATAAAATCGCGAGGGGACAGTTGAGCAAAGTTGCACTCATCAAACCAACCTTATGGCGAGATTATTGGGAGCTGACCAAACCTCGTGTCGTTGCCTTAATGCTACTCACTGCTTGGGTAGGCATGCTACTGGCATCGCCTCCTGAAATCTTTCCCTGGCAGGCCATGCTTTTTGGCACCTTGGGCATAGCTTGTTGTGCAGGTTCGGCCGCTGCAGTCAATCATTTAGTCGAACGTCATATTGATGTTCATATGCGCCGCACCCAACATCGTCCTATTGCGACAGGACGTGTGGGACCATTGCAGGGAATGATTTTCTCACTGGTTCTTGGCAGTTTGGGGCTTGGCATTTTAATTGCCTTTGTTAATCCTTTAACCGCTTGGTTAACCTTAATCAGCTTGGTTGGCTACGCGCTTTTCTATACCATCTTTTTAAAACGCGCCACACCTCAAAACATTGTGATTGGCGGCCTTGCTGGTGCAGCCCCTCCTCTTTTGGGATGGACCGCCGTGACAGGACAAATTGATCCTTTTGGCTTGTTACTCTTATTAATCATTTTTACTTGGACACCACCTCATTTCTGGGCCCTAGCAATTTATCGCCATGAAGATTATGCAAAAGCTAAATTGCCTATGTTGCCTGTTACCCATGGGATCCGTTTTACCAAACTGTGCATTTTACTTTACATTGTTTTGTTAATTGCTTCGACCATTTTGCCTTATCTAACAGGTATGTGTGGTGTTACCTATTTAATCTGCGCGATTGGTTTAGGTATTGGATTCCTCTATTACGGCTTCTTGCTTTATCGCTCACAAGAGCCACGCACTGCAATGAGCACCTTTAGTTATTCAATTATTTATTTGATGGCTTTATTCATCGGATTATTAGTTGATCATTATTTACATTTTATTTTGAATTGAGATTCATTAGTATGAAAAAACATACCTTATTTATTATATTGATAATTGGCATTGCCATTGCGATTGGTGTGTGGCGAGATAATCAGCATATGGCTGCTGATGATACAGCTAATGTATACACCAGTTTGCCATTAGCTGTTGGCACCGCTTTGCCGCAGCCTCATCAATTGCCCGCTTTCAAACTAATTGATACCAACGGCAAAAATTTCAGCAATGATAAGCTCAGAGATAAATGGACTTTTCTTTTCTTTGGTTATAGCCAATGCCCAGGTGTTTGCCCTGCTACTTTAGGCACAATGAATCAGATCTCCGAAAGATTAGGCGCTCATCATAATGTGCAGTTTATCTTTGTTTCCATTGATCCAGAACATGACACACCTTCCATATTGAAAAAATTTCTCCAACAAGAAAAATTTCAATCAACCTCCTTTATTGGTTTAACTGGTGACAAAAAGGACATTTCTGCCTTAGCACAAAAAGTGGGCATTCATGTCTCAGAAGAACAAAAGCTTCCCATCAGCAAGGAACATATCGAGCATGGTGGTGCCATATTGTTAGTTAATCCTGAAGCGAAGTTAATGGCTATCTTTACCACCACCGATAAACCAAATGCCATTGTGAGAGATTTCAAAGAGATAGTGCACTACTATGTAAGCGCGGTCTAAAAAACAGAGGGAACTTGTTAATATCATTTAATTAGGTGCTATAAAATGGACTTTAAAGAAATTAAAAAATGCACGCAAGATGAAAAGAAAATTATCGTCGATGCGCTCGTAGAATTTAATAATCAACAAGTCCCTTTTACGCACCCCTCATTCCAAGAGCTCAGTTACTCCATTAAAAATCAACAAGGTGTTATTATTGGCGGGATCATCGCCAAGTCTTACTGTTGGGGCATGGTCTTTATCGATATTTTGTGGGTAAACGATCATTACCGTGGCCAAGGTCTGGGCACGGTTTTACTCAAAAAAATTGAAGAAGAGGCAATAGCAAATAATTGCTCCTTACTTCATTTAGACACTTTTGATTTCCAAGCTAAAGATTTTTACTTAAAAAATGGCTTTGAAATTTTTGGGGTGTTAGATGATTGCCCACCAAATCACAAACGCTATTACTTAAAAAAATCTTTATAAATCATGTTAATCATACGCTAGTGCAAGCTAAAGCGAGTAGCACGTCGCAATGTGTTTTCTTCTTGTAATGCCTTATCATTGACAGCATGATTTGCTTTAGCATCATATTTGAGCACAATAGCCTTAGCGGATGATTGCACGAAGGATTGTTCTTGCTTTAGAGCAGATGTTTTCTCAAAAACATGTTCTGTTCGATTATCCGAGATGGCACGGTTAAACAAGGAGAATCCCTTAAACCAATCACCAATAGCAATAAACCTTTCCCCGGTCTTGGTTACAAGAGTGCTTAAACCATAGGTTAATGAGCCTGCCAATACACCAAAGACTACCATGAGAGGCCAAGAATAGCCCATGATTAAACCATACAATCCACCCAGCATCACGCCGACTAAACCTATAATGATAGAAGTGTAATGATTGTTTTTCGCCTCTTCAAAACGTTCGACTTTATGGGCTGTTTCTTGAAAAGTTTCTGTTTGCTGTTTTAAGTCGGTTGTCGTTGAGTTTAATTTATCTAACAATTCACCACGTTCAATCAGCTTTTCTGCATTATCCGCCTCTTGCTTTTTAAAGGCACTGATATGCTGCCTTGCTTCTTCTAAACGCGCTCTTTGTTCATCAGTCAGTGGAGCATCAACATCTTTATCTTCAGCTGCCGCTTTTTTATCCTTTGCTACTGTTTTTTTATCCTTCTTTTTGAACATGCCAAAGAAACTCCTTTTTGGTTGGTGTGGCAAGTGTACTGCAATTTCTTTTTCTTGGGAAACGGCGCGCTGCCAGGGAGAAAGAAATTGAAATTTTTGTTGGACCACTGACGCGCACATGCCCAAACCATATCCAAGCAAACCACCTAATGCACCTTGTAATACAAACCCCAGCCAGGTTCCGCCACTAACAAGTGCACCTAATGAGCCTAAAATAATACCCAGGATAATAAAGAGCATTTGCAAATTGCGTGCTTTTAAGTGGTTTTTTAATTGCGTGGCACTTTTATTAAAATAGTGTGACTCTTCCTTTAAAGCTTTGGATTTATCTTTAAGTACTTCTAATTTTTGGCCGCGAACAATCAGCTTCTCCATATTCGTTGCCATGATTTTTTGCGCTTCTTTAAGTTCCTTTTTAAGTGCTTCAATTTTCTTATTTGTACCCATAGGACCTCTTTTGCATTTAACAGCAGGCAATAATGATGACCTAACACTAAAGAGTAGCACCAACTGTACCTGGTATGCTCACAGTAGAAGATTCATATCAATGAATATAATGCGAAAAAAGAAAAGTCCAAGGCTACAATATTGGATGTTTAACCAGACGCATGGTCTGCCTGAAAAGAGAGCAAATAGGTGGAAAATCAAGTGAAACAAATTCAACATAAGGGCAGCGCACACCAAACAGTTGGGTTAATTTTTCTAACTGTTGGCTAATGCAATTTTTGGCAAGCTGTGTATTTTTTGCCTGTATTCTAATTTCGAGTTGCAAAGGAGAGTGTTGAATGAATTGGTATTTCTCAATACCGCCGCTTGCTCTACCAATGGCCTGATGAATTTCATCAGAATAAATAAGTTTTAAAGCACCACTGTTACCTATTTTTTGAAAATACAACATATCTTCACAGCGGCCAATGATGGATTCAATGGCCATATGCGTGCTACCACAAGGACAGGGTGCTTTGCGCTGACTCAAAATATCATGCAGCCGGTAACGTACTAAGGGCTGAACAAAACGATTCAAGGAAGTAATAACGGGAATAAATTTTTGTTTATTTTCATCAATCCATTCGGGTTCGATAAAATATTGATCTTCATTGAGATGCAATGTTCCCATCTCGCATGTTGTGCCCAAAAAACCTTCTGCACATTGATAAATTTGATGCACATTTTGTTTGAAAGTAGTTGAAATTAATTTTTCTTCGATAGGCGTTAAGACTTCATGAACCGAAATCAATTTCTTCGGGTTTAAGCTAATTTTATTTTCAAGTTGCAAATGTGCTAATTTACAAAGCATTTGAACCGGCGCCACAATAGCATCAGGCGAGAAAGACTGAAGACGTTGCACAAGAGTCTGCGGATCTAATTTCAAGTCTAGAAATTGCCATTGAAAACAGCGTGTTTTGATATCTGAAAAATAAGGCGTGGGTGTAAGATAAAAAATAGCAACTTTTTTGGGGACAATGCCATTGCTTGGTAACAGCCTGCTTAAAATACTGGCCAATTCGTTCCTTATTTCCATGGCAGAAAATAAATAAATACCTGATTTGCCTGCCGTCCCCACAGATTGATTGGCATGCCAAGCTCGATGGTTCATCAACAATTCTTTGGCTGTTATATAAGACATATTTAAAGTATTCAACTGCTCAAAATTCTCCTGCATCACCCCTTTATCAATAATAGGTAACTGATTAAAACGTAATGTCTGAAGATCATGATAAAAGGGCAGTTGGGATTTTATAAATTTATGTAGCCTTGAGAGTTTGAACTGCGTCAGGACATATTGATAGGAAGAAGGTAAGCACTCCTGCTTCAAACGGGCTAGCTGATATTGATACCAGAATGCCGATTGCTCCCACATATCTTATCCAAAATTTTATATTTTTACTTAGTTGGATCTTAATATATTTATTGATGACAAACTTATGAAAGCAGATAAACGGAACGCTTAGCAAGATAGGCGGATAAGGTGAATTGATAGTGTGTAAGGATTGTCAAGGAGAAAAAATCAAAAGCAGTGTTGCTAACAACACTGCTTTTGATAAGAGAGAAGGCAATAAGCTTAATCGGATGAAGCAGAGCCACTCTTAAGACGTGGAGAACGTCTTGGTGATTCTTCTTGTGCAACATTATTTGCTGAAGTTTCTTCTTGCGCTTTCTTCTTGCTGGCATCAAATGCCACCACGTTTGAAGGTGCAGATTCCGTAATGGGATCTTGTGTTGGTGCAGGAGTTGCTTCAACCACTGGTGCTGTAAGCTTTTGTGCCATAAAAGTTTCTAATTGCACCATATAGGCATGCAATTGGTTGCTTTCTTGTGCATCAAGCTTATGTCCTGCAAGTTCACATTCTGCTGCCAATTTTTTCTCTTCACGCGCTAAGTCTGCTCTTAATTCAACGACTTTGGTTAAAGGCGCTAATTGTTTTTCTTTTGAAAAATCAATGTGCTTGTCCCAAATACCAACGCCCCAGAAAAAGTGGATAGCTTCTTTGGCGCCTGCAAATGTCATGATAGCACCCAAACCACTGACAAAACCGGCTGTAACATAAGACAAACCTGTTAAAAGTGTTGCCGCCACGCCTGTTTGTGCTAAGCCCCACACTGGTAAGCTAAATACACCTGCCCAACTTGCACTAAACGCCGCTAAGGAAAGCGCGCCCACTGATGCTAGGAGTACAGCTGTTTTAATGGTTTTCTTAAAGCTGATTTTATCGCCTAAAGCAAATTCTTTAGAGAAAAGGCTCTTATAATCGCGCAGTAAAATTTCGGTAATACCAAAGGTACCAAAAGCTTCACCACACCATTTTGCTAACAACACGCCCATGCTTGCAACAACAAACCAGAAAGGGGTTGAAGCAGTCACAGCCAAAGCTGCTACCAAGGTTAATACCAATGATGCAGGCTGATTTGATACATAGTGAGCAAATCTATCACGCAACCTGGTTTTATCTGCTGGGTTTTGGATCTCAACGGTGATATCACGTGGGCCCAACACTTCATAAGGTGAGTTTTTTAAATAATCTGACTTGGTCAAATATTTATAAACCGTAGGCGGTAAGGGTTGATCTTTCGCGATACGATTATTTAGCTCTTCACTGACAATTTCCCTGATTTTAGCAGAAGACATTTGGTTATCATCTTCATAAATAACCGGTAAAACCGCTAAATGAAAAGCAGATTTAGCTTCACCATCTGCATCATAGAGTGCAGCATAAAAATCTTGCTGTTGCTTTTCTTCTAAGGTTGCATTTGGATTTTGCAAAAGAAAGGCATCTTCTGCTTGCTGCGCTTTTAAACCGCGCACTAATGCAAGTTCATAAATTTCAGGTGCAAAGGTACCAACATCTTTCAGGGGCTGATGTGCGATGGTAATACGACGTACAGTAGGTGGTGCTTCCTTTGGCTCAGCCCAGAATAAAATAGTATCATTAATCAAATTTTTAGTATCTTGCCAAAAATCACCAAGATCGAATGTTAAACGCGGAAACGGCATACAACCTCCTACAACATTAATGCCAAGCGACACTAAATTTGTGTCTTCTACTCACCCTTTAAAAAAGGGGATTTCAACACTAACATGGACTTTTTCACAATGCAAAGAAATTTAGTTAATTCTCTGAAGAAAATATATCTCAGTTAATCAACTTAATTTTAGAAAGAAGGGTCGTCATCAATAAAAGGCCCGCGCTCACAACGACGATAGCGGGTCCAGCGGGTAAATCCCAGTAATGAGAGAGGGTTAAGCCTCCCATGACAGAGATACATCCCAACACACTGGCAAATAAGGCCATTTGCTCAGGCGAGCGCGATAAGGCTCTGGCTGCTGTTGCAGGAATTATAAGCAATGCCGTGATTAAAAGAACACCTACTAATTTCAGCGCAACGCCCACCACCAGCGCAAGTAAAATCATGTAATAGCACTGTAAGCGCTCTACTTTAAGACCTTCCACTTGTGCTAGCTCAGCATCGACTGTTATCAATAGCAATGGCTGCCAGATTTTAAATAAAAATAACAAAATGGCACTGCCACCAAGCGCTATAACAACAACATCTTTTGAAGAGACGGTTAAAATATCACCGTATAAAAATCCGAGCACATCTACTCTGAGCTCAGGCATCATGGCCAAGACCAAGAGTCCCAGTGCCAAGGTGGTATGAGAAAGAAGGCCTAACAAAGTATCGCTTGCCACTTTGAGATGAGATTGTAATTTAAGCAGTAATATAGAAACGCACACGCCAATCAAGCACACACCCAAGGTGAGGTTCACATGCAGCGCAAAAGCGAGCGTTATCCCTAATAAACCTGAATGGGATAAAGTATCACCAAAATAGGATAAGCGTCGCCAAACCATCACAGAACCTAAAGGACCACAGAGTAGTGCAACGCCGATACCCCCCAGCAGAGGAATCAACAAATAACCCATATTAAAGAATGACATCTCAGTCATGCTTCTCCCCTTTGCAAGGTTCAACGACTTTGCCATGAACATCATGATGGTGATCATGATGATGGGTATAGAAGGCAAGCCCTGCTGCCGCTTTTCCAAACATTTGTGCAAAAGCGGGATCCCGACTGACTTGTTCAGGATGCCCCGAACAACAGATATGTTGATTTAAACACACCACCGTATCAGTTCTTGCCATGACCAGATTAAGATCATGAGAAACCATAAGAATGGCACAGTGATGCCTGTCTCTGATCTTTGCAATCAAGTCATAAAGCTCACCTTGACCAATCAAATCAACCCCTTGCGCAGGCTCATCTAAGACTAATAATTGGGGTTTACGTAATAGTGCACGCGCAAGTAAAACCCGTTGCAATTCCCCTCCGGAAATAGCGTCCAAGGAACTGTGCAGGACGTGGCTAACGCCCACTTCATCCAACATAGCCATCAATTCTTGTTCAGACCATGTTTGGTTTAACTGTAAAAATCGTAATACGCTCAGGGGAAAAATCGGACTAATATGTATTTTTTGCGGCATATAGCCTATAGAGAGACCCTGTGCCCGCTTAATAAAGCCCTCTGTGGGGGCTAACAAGCCAACAACCAATTTAACCAAGGTTGTTTTGCCTGCACCATTGGGTCCAACCACGGACACAATCTTGCCAGGCATTAAGGTTAAATCAATAGCCTGCAAAAGCATTCGCTTCGCGTTGCCATAGGACAGATTACTTATCTGTATTAAGGATGTAGGTGTGGTTGGGCTCATAACTTTTATGATACTAACAGATGTGATAGATTCTAGCACACACTATTTTAAAGGCCGATGAGATTTATGTTAAAGCGACTCACTCTTTTCTTGAGCTTATTTTTTTGCTTTGGGCTTTGCTATGGCGCCCCTCGCGTGGTGGTAACCATAAAGCCTTTACACGGGCTGGTGAGCGCTATTATGCAAAATGTGGCAAAACCAACTCTGCTCTTACCTGATGATAGCTCTCCACATACCTTTTCGCTTAAACCCTCCAATCTACAAGCCCTTCAGCAAGCTGATTTGATTATGTGGGTCGGGCCCTCTTTAGAAGGATTTATGCAAAGACCTTTGGCTTCCCTGCATCCACAATATGGTGTTATTACTTTTCTTGAGATCCCAAATTTACATTTACTTGAGCAACGTTCAGGCAGACAATGGGCTCATTCGCATGATCATGATGAGCATGAAAATGAGGAACAAGAACATAACCATGACTCACATAATCATGGCAAAGGCAGCATAGATCCTCATTTTTGGTTATCAACAGATAATGCTTTGATAGTGATTGATTATATATCTCAGTATTTAGCTAATCTTGATCACGAAAATGCAAGCCACTACCAAGCAAATGCGCAGACACTAAAAAATAGTATCATGCAATTAAAATCGATGATTAATCAAAAATTAGCATCAGTTCATGACAAACCCTTTATGGTTTACCATGATGGTTATCAGTATTTCGAAAAGGAATTTAACCTAGATGCGGTCGGCACATTTATGCTTAACCCGCATTTACCCTTAAGTGCAAAATCTTTACTTGAAGTAAAAACACTTATAAAAGACCAAAAGGTGCGCTGTGTTTTTAGAGAAACAGAATTCAATGATAGTAAAATGGAAGAGCTGCTCAAAGATGCTGGCGTTACATTTAGGGAACTAGATCCTCTGGGTGCGAGAATACAAGCAGGGATCTATGCTTATCAAGAAATTATGCTGGGCATCGCCAAAACCATGCAAAGCTGTTTAGAATCTTGAGTTTAGATTTAAGCAAGCCCAAAAACTACAAAGCTTGGCACGAAGCGCACAGACAAAAATATAAATAAAAAGAGGGGTATAAGCCCCTTTTTTTTCACTTGTTGTGAATCGCCCCCTCTTAATATATTAATTTCTGGCAGATTTTGTTCAACTTGCTTGCTATATTCCGCCTTTATTAATTATCAGAGAAATTTCTACTATGTTAAACGCCCCCGCAACACAACATTCTCTCTCCTTAAAAGAAATATTAACAGCTATAGATATTTCAGACATTGATTTCTTTATAACCAACAAAGCGCAGTTACAACAATTTATTGAAGAGAACATATCTGAAATGAATGAAGTTCTCATGGCTGTTTTTGATAAAAGCGCTCATCAACTTAGCAATGAAAAAGCTATATTGTTAATTTTACATTTCTATGAGTTAGGATTAGATTTTTCTGGACTAAGCATCACTTACTCGCTTGCAAAAAAAATAAATTTTCTAAGTGACAAAAGAGCACCTGTTTTCTTAGCCATGCACATCTGCGGGCTACCCTGGTTTGAATCAAATGAATTTGACGGTGTTAGTTCAAAATATCAAGCATATACTTATGAAAATGCCAAAGCAGCACAATTTAGAGAGCATCAAAAAATAGATAAAATGTTTTTCAATGATTACCATGTTACACTGCAGACCGTAAAGGATCTGATTTCAGATATATTGATGGTGGCCGCACAATACCAAATGCCGCTGAGCATGGAACAAATTTTATGTTTTGAAAGACCTTCATCAAATTTGT
Organism: Uncultured Candidatus Berkiella sp.; assembly: GCA_964496435.1. GTDB lineage: Bacteria > Pseudomonadota > Gammaproteobacteria > Berkiellales > Berkiellaceae > Berkiella. Next base: position 15,197 of record CAZBZP010000005.1, on the reverse strand, counting down.
ACTTAGATCATAAACCACGGGCAAAAACCTTGGATCTCACCGGCGGACGCCCCACAACCAGTATAAATGTCTTTGCAGGCAAACATCGTACTGATGCGGTACATGTGCCGGTATCAGATAGCGGTGCGAGTGCACAATCGCAACAGGACATGGTGTCTGCATTAACCCCGGCCCACTTTGCGACAGCGCCTCAAACCGCTGCAGAACCTATCCCTGATGTTGTCATTCAGGAGTTTAAGGAAACCCAAAAAAGAGCAAGAGATAAGGAAAGAGAAGAAAGCCGTAAAAGGCAAAATAAATTAGATGCCATTGCAAAAGTAGATCATCCTTTTCTAAGCTTGCGTGAAAGTGGCCCAGCGCTAATCAAACAATTCATTCAAGCAGGAGATCTCTTGGCTCTACAGTGGTTACTTGATGAATTTCCCTCACTCTTGTCTGTGAACGGTCAAATTTTCTATGATCAAGCAGCTGATTTAGCACATGCTGATGAAACACGCTATAACCCTATTAAGGCACTGATAAAAATCAAATTCAATTTGAATATAGTAGAAAGCGCTAAACCACTTATTTTCAGTGCCCAACAACCTGATATAAAGCAATGTATTCATCTCAAAATACTCTTGCCACTTTTAGTGCCTGGCAAGGAGAAATTATGTGAAAAATACTTTAAATCAAAATTTAGCCTTGAGGAACGTCCGCAATACTATAACGCATTAGCACAGATGGTTGAAAAACAACCGCAAAAGAAGGCTTTACTGGAAGAGATGCGACTGAATTTAATGTCAGATGATTCGACTTCAGTAGTTATCAAAAAAGCGATATCATAATTATTGCAAGCAAAAAAAAGGGGCCTTTGGCCCCTTTTTTTATCCTCTTTTGCCGTGCTGCTTATAGCATTCGACTGATAAGCCTTCGCGGTTTATGCAACGATAAAATCCCTTTGGATTGTTTTGTGAGTGTTTCATGAAAAATGGATGATAGTGGTGACCATAATGACCAAATCTAGGATATTGGTACATTGGATAGTAACGACCATTAAACTTATGGAAGTAGTATCCATTTTTCTTCGCTTGATGGCAATTTAAATCCCAGTAATTACCAAAACCATCGCCATAATAAGCATCAAAACGATGTTTCCAGCCTTCACTATCAACAGGTGGCGCATAGCTTGTCGCTCTGAGCGAACCTTCTACTGCAAAAGCTGAACAAAAAACACTCATTAATACTGCAAATAGTAATGTTCTCATATTATTTCCCCATACTCTTTCGAAAGATTTCTTGTCTCGACAATATGTTTTCGTCAAAAGTTTGACACTGTTTTAGGGAATTTTAATATTTTTTTGTAAGTTCTGGATAAATGAGGAGTGATTTAAATTCAGGTCTTAATAGCGATTAGATAATGAATAAGGTTTTAATACACTCAGCGCATCTTCAATGGCATGCACAAGTATGGGATCTTCGTTTTTACCTGTTTTAGTCGTAACATCTTCACCTGGAAAGCAATGATGTTCTTTGACATAATCATAATGTTTAAATCCGTTGATTACTTCATTCATTAATTCCTCACGACTGAAACAATCAAAACGATTAGGATCTTCTAAAATCGTCAGAGGAAAGCCGTGGCGAACCAATTCTTTATTGAGCACCATAACACATAAGGTACGACAATTAGCATCCCAAAAAGGATGTATACGTTCAAGCAACGCAACGAGCGAAACAATTTGACGTAATCTTTCTTCCTTAGACATCTTAGTGTTCATTACAATTTCGTAATTTGTTAGAATCGTCTTAACTCTTTTCTCCAAGGCTTCACCATACAAAATAGCCTGCACGCGATTACAGCGCACGGTGTAATCTTTATCAATGTCGGGGTATAAACATAGTTCACGGTAACCATTTATCGTTTTGGTTTTTTCGTTTCCAATTTCTGTCAAACCAAAACCAACAATATCATTACTCTTGCGAAATGGCTCCACGCTGAGAGGATCCTCATTTAATTTGTTTACCCCTTCAAGACATAATTTGTGTAGATTTATAATAGTTTCAAATGTCAGTGGTTCTGGGACAATGTGCATTGCATGGGTAAAGGCTTTGGCCATTGCTAACAAACAGCCGGGTTCGCGCTCATCATAACTGGCGGCTGTTTCTGCACATTGTTTTGTTCCATCCACAAACAAACGCCAGCCTACCTTATTGGTAACAAGATCGGACATTAGCTCTTTGTAAGTTGATTGCTGATAATATTGCTCAGGCACCATAGCGGGGTCGTAAGGTTCTGTTGGCAAGGTCAATTCTGCTAAAAGCCCCTTTTCTACCCAGCTTTTAATGGTTTCAAAGGGTTGTGGCGTATTAAAGTTAAGTTCATTTTCAATTATCTGCTTTTTTAAAGTATGAAGCGAATAAACTGGATTTGCGTTCAATAAACTATCGAGCCCGCCCTGCGCCAGACTGGGCCTGATGTCTGCTGCAATTTCTTCGACGGACAGATTAGCGCTGTTGTTTTCCTTATTTTGTTCATACTGTTTCAGCAAGGCTTTTTTGATTAAAATCCAAATTTTCTTTTTTTCAGCCTCTTGATTGTGAGAAGCTTTGGTTGCTGTTTCAAAAATGGTATTGCTGGAATATCTTGACATCTCATCCACCAAAATTGGAGTTCTCCTAAAAAGACTGAAAATGAGGCTTAATAGTTCCAATGTATGAAAGACTTGTGTATCCTCACGTGTTAGTTTGCGCTCAGAGCGAGGTATTAACCGATATAAATACTTCAAACATTGAGCGCCACAAAGTAGAATTTCCCTTTGATTATTGAATACTTAGCAGTATTTACACGAGATTAAAAAAACCAAAAATTATATGGGCCTAAAATGATAAATCATGGCGTATTTGAACAAGAGCGTGACTTTTGGCTGTACATGAAGCTTGGCTTAAAAAAGCTATTAGACGAATATCGAAATGAGAAAGATAAATTCCAAGCATTTAACATCCATTTACTGGCAAAACACTTTCACTCTCTGCTATCAGAGCCGGCCAAATTACTTTTAGAAAAATCCCCTATATTTATAAAAGGCTTAAGCATTGATACCATCATAGTACATTGTTATAACACCGAGAATGCAGAAGAGTTGCAACTATTAAAATCATGGTTAGAGCAAGGGTTATTTTCCCATGCCGCATTCCCCACCACTGAAAACCCCATGGCAAGCCCGGTTATACCACAAGAATTTAAACAAGAATGTAATTATCAAGCTGATTTAAAGCTATTAATCCAATCGCAAAATCTATGGCGTTTATTTGTTGGTACTGACAAGCAAAAGGATGAACCACCCTTGTCTTATCAAAAACGTCAAAATGGTGCTTTAGTTGCCATGACAAAAGCTTTAAAATTGGCCTTGTCCGATTTACAAAGTGATTTAGATTTTAAATTACTCGTTGCCATTCATGAGGCATGCGTACAAAATGTACAGGGTGTTAATGACTTGCAACAGGCTAACTTTTCCAGCCCTTATCGTGACAGAGATGAAACAGTCGGTTTTGGGATCTCCCAAATTGGCAAAGACAGCAATGCTTCAATCGATGGCTATCATGAAGTGTGTCGTCATGCAGGATTAGGCTCTGATTATAATGTAACAAGCTCACGCATCTCCACAGTCCTTTGGGGAGAGGCATTAAAAAAACGTTTAGAAGATATTTTATTAGCATATAACCAAAATGTAGGCATGGCTTCCACGAAAGAAGAAAAGCTTCGCTTAATAGTTGACATGATTGGTTTAATAGAGCGCATACATCCTTTTTGGGATGCTAACTGCAGAGCCATTTGCATTATCACTCTATTGCGAGAATTAGTGAAGAACGACTTCCCCTTCACGATGCTAAAAAATCCGAATCGCTTTGATTGTTATAGCAGCCATGAGTTAATGCAAGATGTAATAGATGGTTTTTATAGCTGCAAACATATTCTCAACCATGATGCTTTTGAAAATGAACCTATGTGTACAGAAAATGAGGCTCAGGAATGCGCTGAGCTCTTATCTACACTCGCAAGTATAGCGCAAGATCTTTTTACTAATGAACCCCGTTATAAGAAAAAGATGTTTTAAGTTTGACTTGGATATTTATTAATAAGAGCGCTCACACCAGCATAATCTACTTTGCCACTGCCCAGTAAGGGCATCTTTTCGACAAAATGAATCATTTTTGGCACGGACAATTCAGTAATTCCATTGGCCTTAGCATATTGGATAATGTCTGCCTTATCAGCACCTTGCTGCGTGGTCACTAAGACCAATTGTTCGCCTTTTTTTTCATCTGGTATTGAAACAACGGCATGATGCGCATCGGGCCATAATTTATCCAGATATTGCTCAACAAAGCTCAGGGAAATCATCTCACCGGCAATTTTAGCAAAACGTTTTGCTCGCCCTTGAATGGTGATATAACCATCCTTATCCATTGAAACAATATCCCCAGTGTCATACCAACCTTCAGCGGGTGGCACCAAAACACCAGGATTATCATAAAACATATAACCCAACATAATATTGGGCCCCTTGACACATAGCTTGCCCCCATCATTGATATTGGGAACTGTTTCAAGTTTGAATTCAATACCCGGCATTAATTGCCCTACTGAACCTGGTTTATTGTGCATGGGTGTATTGGCTGAAATAACCGGCGCTGTTTCTGTTGCTCCATAACCTTCAAATATACGCACGCCAAATTTATCCGCCCACAAACGCCTGTTTTCTTCTTTTAATTTTTCAGCGCCAGCATAAACATAACGAATGCTATAGAAATCATAAGGATGTGCAAAGCGCGCATAGCCAGCTAAAAAGGTATTGGTTCCAAATAAAATGGTTGCGTTTATATCATAAGAAAGTTCTGGAATAATTCGATAGTGTAAGGGGGAAGGATAAAAGAACACTTTCATGCCATATAAAATAGGTAGTATGGTGCCCGCAGTTAAACCAAAGGAATGGAAAATAGGTAAGGCATTAAGCACAATATCACTGGGGGTAAAATCAACGCGGCTTGCGAGTTGCGCCTTATTAGCGTGTAAATTTCGGCTGCTTAGTACAACTGCCTTGGGCGTACCTTCTGAACCAGAAGTAAATAAAATGACGGCAGGTTTATTGGCAAATTCTGCTTTTTGTCTTAGGCCAATTAACCAAGGAAGTTTTGCACCAATAATACCCATCAACTTATCAAAAATGCCAATTTGCTGTTTTAAATCTTCTAAGTAAAGAATTTTAACATTTTTTTCTTCTATCGCTTTTATCATGGCTTGCAATTTAGCGGCTTCGATAAAGGCCCGAGATGTACACACCAATTTAATTTGCGCGGTCACACAAGCAATGGAAACACTTTGTGCCCCACTTGAAAAGTTTAATAAGGCAACGACCCGTGAATAGGCTTGCAAGCCAAAAAAAGTAACAATGCTGGCCAGCACATTGGGCATGAGCAGTCCCACGACCTCACCTGGCTTTGTCATTTTCGCCAATTTTCGACCCAAAACAATGCTACCTAACACTAAACGACCATAAGTCAGGGGTTCTCGTTTAATATCTTCTGCTATTTTATGCTTGGCCCCATGCAGACGTTTGGCATCCAGCAAAGATTTAAACAAGGTTTTGTCTAAGTTAGTGCCTAAAAAGAAAATTGTCGACATGATTTGATAAAGTTCTTCGCCAATAAGTTGGCGACGACGTCTTCCTGAAACACTTTCATCCACTTTTATTTTTCTGGGTTCAAACAACGTTAAAGTAATTTTAGGAAACCATCTCAAATGAACGCGCCCTTTTAAGCGCGAAAAGGGTGAGTATTGAGCACCTTCAATTAACAGCGGCAAAATAGTCGCATCAGCTTTATCTGCAATCATGCCGGGGCCTTCATAGACCTTCATGAGAGCGCCTGTGACCGTGATACGACCTTCAGGGAAAATTACTAATTTTTTATCTTCCTTAACATATTTAACAATGGCTTTCATAATATAAGGATTAGTGGGATCTAAACCAAAAATATCTACCAAATAGCCGATGGGCTTCATCCACCATTTTTTGGCATAACCACTGTACATCGCAAAGGATAAACGCCCTGGCAAAAAGGCCGCCAGCAAAAGTCCATCCAAAAAGGAAGTATGGTTGGGTGAAATAACGACACGTTCACCTGCTTTATGGAAATTTTCCAAGCCCTTCACATCAACGCGATAAAGTAATTGAAAAACCAGCCTTAAAATGGATTTGATTAAATCACCAGGCAATAAGCGACAACTTTGAACTACGGCGATTAAATTGATAAAACCTACCGTTAGAAATACCTGCATAATGGTCATGTTATATTTAAACATGAGCATGGTAGCAATAGCAGCCACCGTCATGAACAATGCGTTCATAATATTATTGCTGGCAATAACACGCGCTTTATGCGAATCTTCAGAAACATGCTGCATAATGGCATATAAGGGTACAATATAAATACCACCACACACGGCAATTAACAGCATATCTATCATGATGCGCCAATGATGTGGGCTATGCAGAAATTGCTTGATGGTTAATAAGTGGCCACTGTGCGCGATTGCGGTTGGGCTGGCAAAATATAAATCAAATGTAAAAATGCTCATCCCTAAGGCTGCTAAGGGAACAAAGGTTGCTTCAATTTGACCTTTAAGTAATTTATTGCATAAACCAGAACCGATACCAATACCAATAGAAAAAATAGCCAAAAAGAGAATAAAGACATCTTCATTAGCGCCAATAACATCCTTGGCATAATTGGGAAACACAGATAAAAAGACAAAGCCAATCAACCAAAACCAAGAAATACCTAAGATACATAAAAAGACGCTGGTAGGATTACGCGTAAAATTAACAACCTTCCAAGTTTCCTTAGCCAAATTTAAGGATAACTTTAAATCTGGTGCAGGTGCATTCGCTTGCGGAATGAAACAACTACTGAAATATCCCAGGGCTGCCATTAAAATAACCATGGCTGAAATAACGACCAAACCATTTGGCATGGAGATGAAAATAACCCCTAAAATATTTCCTAATAATATTGCTAAAAAGGTGCCTGATTCAATTAAGCCGTTACCTGCAACCAGCTCATCATCTAATAAATGCTGTGGCAAGATACTGTATTTGATAGGGCCGAAAAAGGTCGCTTGGGCACCCAGCAAAAAGAGCACCGTCATGAGCAACGTGACATTCTGTAAAATAAAGCCAACCGCACCAATCAACATTAAAATGATTTCAGCTATTTTGATGATGCGAATGAGTTTGGCTTTTTCAAACTTATCAGCAATGGCGCCTGCTTGTGCTGAAAATAAGAACATGGGGAGAATCAGCAAGCAACCTGTCAGGGGAACCAAGATATCAGCTTTGACCGTTAATTTGTCTGCAACAAAGTAGGTAATGAGTGTTACCAGCGCAATTTTAAATAAATTATCATTAAATGCGCCAAGAAATTGGGTTATGAATAGAGGCAAAAAGCGGCGCTTGGTTAAAAGCGTAAATTGATTTTTCACCTTTGCTTCCTTTTATATAGTTACTTTGCAACAGACTACCTTAATATATCGACAAATCAAGTATAAGCCTGCACAGTGATCTTTTTATTGTAAGTTTGATCACTAAGGCTGTACTTCCCTTTAGTACAGCCACTGTCTTGCCAAAGAATACAAATGCTTATTTATTTTGCATGCCTTGTTTGCTCTGGGGCTTATTTTCCTTAGTTTGAGATTTTACATGAGGCTTGGGTTGAGGTTTATCGATTAAAAATCCGCTTTTAAAACCTACAAGGTAATCGTTTTTTTGGGTTGCATTTGTCGACTTGTTTGTTGTGACTATATGTGGTTTTTCGTCCTGATTTTTCTTTGTTGCTGTAACTAATGCCCCTTTTAAGCCGGGCAATCCAGCAAAAGTCGTATTATCAACTCGCGGCGCTGTTTTAGAAGTATCTTTGCTTATTCCCGAGGAGGATGATTTACCCAGATTTAATGCTTCTATGCCTGCAGAAATATCCGAGATGCGAAGCTGATGTGCGACAGTTTCATGGTGTTTGCTTAACACTGATCTAATTTCTTCAATGTCTGCCCTTAATAAAAATTCAAGCTTGGTTAAATCTATTCTCGTTAGCTCTCTTACAAATCCTAAAATGTGGTTATCGTTGTTATTTATTGTCGACTTTTCTGTTGGCTCGACAATTTTTTTCATTTCTTGCACAAGCATCGATACTGTTGAAGGCGCTTTCTCATAGGCCTTTTCATGTATAACAAAAATTTCATCTTCTGTTAATTCTTCTTGACCTAATTCAAAGCTACGCACTTTGAGGGGCGAAGTCGATGAGACGATGCAATTGTAATTGGTATGCGTACCAAATGGATGTTTTTGTCTATAATTGGGACTTCCTACAAAAATAATCATATCACCTTCTAGAGCAGATTGGGTTAATTGAGATTTACTTTTAAATTTAACCCTTTTTGCAATAAAGGAAAGCGGATCAATTGGCCAATTCTCAGGTGGAAAATTTTTTGTGCCCATGACAAGCGGTAAAGGAGAGATAATTAGTCTATGGATTTCTGAAGTAATATTATCCTTCTCACCAAAAATCTCGTCAAATCGTTTTCTTCCCTTTTCCTTACCATGTATTTTTTCCATCTGCCATAAAATGACCAAGTAATAACAAATGTTAATTGCCACCCCACATTCAATGAGCGTTTGACCATTTTGATGTAAGTCTTCAATCGCTGTTGATGCGCTCTGCCTTGGCTTTAAGCGATAGGTATAGGGGCAATCTGTGCTGTCAAAATAGCGCTGATTCGTATCTCCCCTTTTAGCTTGTGCTAGAAGCAGTAAATCTAGCTCCTTATTTTGAAGATAATTATCCAAGCCTGGCAGGTGGCCATTTTGTTGTGCGATTTCAATTAATGTCATTGCTTTGATAATATCAGGACCCAGGTTCATCACTTTTTCTCCGATGGGTGTTGAAGCTAAAAGTCGCTGAGTATAGCAATGTGCAAAACAAGAACATAGTTTTATAATACGTTGCTGTGTAAAATTTGTCGTGATATGTGTGAGATGTCGAGATTTATGTTACGTAAAATTAAACGGCGTGCTATTTTTTAGGATTTTTACTATTTTTACTACGATTCTCTTTATTGTGCTCTTTTGCTAATTTTGCTTTTTCTTTAGAATCATGGAGCTCACGTTTCGTCGTTAAGGATGCGGCTCTTTTTTGCGATTGTTCACTTTTTGCATTTAAGAGAAGATGTAATTCTTTAATGACGACACTTAAATCACATCGCTTGTCGGGCGATGCATTAATCATCTCTTTTACGATATAAGAAGGGAGCTTTAAATCGTTTTGCAGCATTTGGCCTAGGGCATAAACATCCGACTTGAAAGAGAATTCACCGCTTTGTTCAATCTCTGGTGCAATATAACCTTCGCTTCCTTTTTTCTCTTTTATAATGACGTCATTATCTTGCGCAAGTCTTGCCGACAAACCAAAATCAATGGCAGCAATAACAATATTGTCTCCTTCTATATTGGTCATAAAATTGGCGGGTTTGATATCGCCATGAATAATACGATGCTGATGCAAATCTTGTATTGCCTGACAACAAGCTAGTGCCAATCCTATCCTTTGCTCTTCGCTTAAAGTTTCAATTATTCTATTTTCAAAAATTAATTTTTGCAGCTCCTTACCCTCTTTGAGCTCCATAATTGTATAGAGTTTAGTTTTGGTTAATTTATCTTTAAACAATTTTTCAGGAATTTTACGAACCGCTTGACCCTGTGTAAACTGCAACAATCTCATGATTTGCAATTCTGCATCTCTATCTTCCTTTAAGCTAGCACCCTCTACTTTGATAGCAAAATTCAATCCTGATTCAGATTGTGCTATTTTCACTTTACCAAATCCACCTTCTCCTAGAACCCCTGGCTTTTTGCCACCCAGCATTTCACGGCTTGAGATAGCATAAATACGATCGTCCACTTTAATAAATGAATGATAGCTTTTGCTTTTTTTCTTATACTTTACATCATGAGGATGATCTGCAAAATGTTTTCTTGCAATTTCCCACTCTTGGGGATCTATATTAATAATACCATATCGTTGTTTCTGTCGTGGTTTTTGCACTATATGCTGTGTTAATGCCTCAACAAGAGATCCATCTGCATAGGTTAGCGCCAAGCGTATTAGATAATCATTGCCTTCATTTACGCTTTTAAGCAAATAATTTCTGACAACTTCATTTTTCAGCATTAATTTTAAAAGCGCTTTATCTTCATCCTTACTTAAGACAGCAACTCTTAAAGCAAAATCAACGCCATTTTTTCCAAAACCCTCTTCTTGAATATTATTGAGAAGTGAGGCCATAATGGTCTCATTTTCAAGCAAATCACTGATAAAAAGTGTTTCACCATTGCAAAAGGCATCATAAAGCATAGCAGTGTCATTCCAGGGAGGTTGTAAATCCTTTCTGGCATCTAATAATTGGATAATTATATTCGAATGTTGTTGTTGAGCAGCCTGTGTAATGGCTTGATCAATCTTGAATGCCGTTTCTTTTTTATCCATGAGCAGGTAAGGCAAAGCTTGTGCGGCGAGCTCAACTAAGCCATTTCTTGCTGCGAACTGCAGATTGTTATAATTAAATTGCGTAAAACCATCAGGGTTGAGTGCAAAAGTCTGTCTTACTATTCCTGATGCTAAAGCAATAAGTTCCTTATCTGCTGATAATATTGCAGCCACAAAGCATGAACGAAGATTATCTTCATTTGCATTATCGCCAATTTTGAATCTAAAGCTTCTTTGAATGTTATTATTGGCAATTAACAATTTAATGATTTCGATTTGTTCATTAGCAAAGGCAATTGCAATGGGATCATGCTCATCGTCCCACAAGGGGGCTACACCTGCATTTTTAAGCAATAATTCAACAATATTGTGATATCCGCTGGCACAAGCCGCTTCTAGTGCTTGTGCAAATTCCGCTGTTGTAGCGATTTGAGACTCTTTTACTACATCCTTGAAATAATCAGACAACTCTTCTTCTAAATCGTCTGCTTCCTTTTGAGATTTAATAACTTTCTTATATTCTGGATAAGTATTAGTTTTAAATTCATGATAATCTTGAAGCGCGCTAACGAGATTGCTCATGTGTAACTACTCACAATGCACAACATTCATCATTTTATTTATTTGATTAAAATGATGAGGCGAAGTTCAATACCTTGTGAGACTATAAGCCAAAATGATGAAGCGAAAAGCTTGCTAAAGTGCCCAGAAAAAGCGCAGCGCCAATCCACTGGTTATTTAAAAAGGCAGCGAAACAAGCTTTAGGATCTCTATCCCGAATAAGCCATTGTTGATAGAGCGCAAGACCTGCTGCAATACAAATACCAAAGAAATATGTTTCACCTAATTCCAGGTGATTACCTATAACCGCCAATATGCCCAACATGCCAAAGTGGCAAACGCCAATCCAAAATTTATCGTATTTGCCAAAAAGAATAGCCGTTGATTTAACACCTATTTTAATATCGTCTTCTTTATCCACCATGGCATATTCTGTGTCATAAGCTATGGCCCATAGAAGCGTAGCAAAGAATAATAACCAACAATCGATGGTTAAAGCAGAGCCGGTTGCACTATAAGCCATAGGGATAGCCCAGCCAAAGGCTGCGCCTAATATGACCTGTGGAAATTGAATATAGCGTTTTGTGAAGGGATAAAGCGCGGCCAAAGCCAACGCAATTAAAGATAGTGCAATAGTCATAGGATTTGTTAATAAGATTAAACCAAACCCCATGGATATCAAAAGGATAAACAGCAATAAGGCCTCAATACTGCTGACTTTGCCTGTTATTAAGGGTCTTTGCTTGGTTCTATCAACATGACCATCAATTTCAATATCAGCAAAATCATTAATAACACAACCACCTGAGCGTGAAACCAAAGATCCGCCCACAAAAACCAAAATCAGTTTCCATGAAGGCATCCCGTTATTTGCTAACCATAGCGCAATAAGTGCAGGCCACATCAGTAATAAAGTCCCTATAGGGCGATGTAATCGCATTAATAGGGCATATTGTTTTAAACGTTGTAATAAGAACATTCAGCGGCTTTCCGATCTATGGTATGATGTCAGCTTTGGTCCAAAAAAGTTATTCAACTCAATTTCTCACACTTGATGAAAATTATACCCTATGGAAACAACAAAGAATAAACCCCTTGTCATTATTGGTACTGGTCTTGCCGGTATCCATGTTGCAAAAGAGTTCCGCAAGTTAGATCAACAAACGCCATTAGTGCTGCTAACGCAGGATGATGGTCATTTTTATTCTAAACCGCAATTATCAACAGCTCTTTGCCAAGCAAAAACAGCGACGCAACTCATCGTTACTGAGGCAAACACGATGATGGCGCAATTAAATGCGAAAATCCATACTTTTGCGACGGTTGACAATATTAATGCTGCTTCCAAGCAAATTCAGTTTCATGCAAGCGATGAGCATTTTACCCTAGATTACGCTCATCTTGTGTTAGCCCTGGGCGCCGAGCCTAAGCCGTTTCCAGCGCTTGATAACATCAGCGCACATTACAGAGTCAATAATCGCCTTGAATATGCCCAATTGATGAGTGCCTTTGCAGATTATAATCATCTTGCCATTATTGGCAGTGGTTTGGTGGGTTGTGAGTTTGCTCATGATTTTGCGTCTCAAAATAAAAAAATCAGCATCATCACGCTTGATTCACAACCACTTAATCAATTAGTACCAGCTTGTATCGGGCAAGGTTTGCAACGCAAGTTAGAAAGCATGGGCATTTGCTTTTATACAAATGCTCAGCTGAACAAGGTACATGTTGATAATGGTATAAATCTACAATTGAATTCGACGACGCTAAAAGTAGATGCCGTCTTAACAGCAATTGGCTTAAAGCCACATACCACGCTTGCAGCCCAAGCAGGATTACAAACGCGCCAAGGTATTGTTGTCGATGATTATTTAAAAACCAGTGATGCACATATTTATGCTTTGGGAGATTGTGCTGAATTTCAAGGGATCTGCAGACAATATGTCGCACCTATATTACAAAGCGCACGCGCACTGGCGCAAACCTTAAGTGGCAATCCGACCAAAGTCACTTTGCCCACCATGCCCATTGCCTTGAAAGTAAGCAGCTACCCAGTTATTGTGCAGCCTCCTCTGGTTGAGGGACAATGGCATTTTGAAGAAAGTGAAGATGGTATCAAGGCTTTATTTGTTGATAATGACAACAAATTACAAGGTTATGCTTTGTCAGGCAGCGGAATTGAATTTCGTGCCCATTGTTTAAAAACGCTAGGAAAATCTATTGAAGGTGAACTATTCGCTATACCGGTATAGTTTATTTTCAAATATTAAAATACCCGCTTGACTCTCACGTTACGTCATACCCTAGTCTAGCAGCAAGGAGTAAATGATGGCCCAGTGGTATATTAAAGAATTTAGCAAGTTATCGAATGTGTCGGTGAGGACCTTACACCACTACGACAAAATAAACTTGCTAAAACCTTCTATCCGCTTAGCGAATGGCTATCGTTTATATGCCGAAACTGATCTTTTGCGCTTAGGGCAAATATTAGCTTTGAAGTTTTTTGGCTTTGAGCTTTCACAAGTGCAAATGCTGTTGGAAAAAGAATCTGATGCGCTAGCGCACTTTATGAAGCAAAGGCAATCAATTCAACAGCAAATCACGCAGCTTCAGAATGCCAATATGACCTTAGAAGGTATTATTGATTCGCTAAAGCACAATAGATCAATTCATTGGAATCAAATTATCCAATTAATTGAGGATTATCGTATGAAGCCACAAACTAAAATGATCTGGGGACCTGATTTAAATGCTGACAAACAATTGTCTTACCAAAATGAATTGGTAGCCATTGGTTTAGCAACCCAAGCCCAAATTGATGAGTGTAATCTTAAGACACAATCTTGGAGCGAGGAGAAAGTCAAAAGCATAAAAGAAGAACAAGATGCGCTTTTAAAAGCAATTGCTGTTCTGATGACGCAGGGTGAAAACCCACAAGCTAATTCCGTACAAAATCAAATCAGCAGACACTTTGAAACCATTAAAAATTTTTGGACGCCTGATAAGGAAAGTTATAAAAAATTAGCACAGTTTTATTGTGAACAACCGGATTTTAATCAATTTTTGAAGAGCTATCATCGAGAGATGTGTGACTTTCTTGCAAAAGCGATGATCTTTTTTGCTGAACAAAATTTGCATTAACTTTAACGGGCCCCAGTGATGGGGCCCAAATGAGTTTACAGTACTGGTTTTGTTGCAAAGCATGATAATGTCCTTCTACACTTATTATTAAGGTTTTTGTTATTTTTCATGCGAAGGACAACACTATGGCGCAAGTACACTCTTTTACTAATCCCTTTTTTAAATCTCCCTTATTTGAAGCAAGTAACACAGGATTTCAATCAGGAGATCCTTTTAAACCCTATGCCGCATTTTTTAAATTTGATCCCAGCACTAATCCTTGGACATCAGCACACACATTGACCCAAAGCTGGATAGAATTGCAACAACGTTTTTGGCAGGAATATACTGAGTGGTTTACTTGGCAACAACAAACGATGCAACAAAACATGGTTGATTCAGCTAATATCATGATGCACTGTATGCAATTATCTGCAAAACCCACTCACATGTATCGCTACATGAGACGCAACTGGCAAAAACCTTATGTTAATTTGGGAGCACAAACCTTAAATGCTTCAAGGCTTTATACCAAATTAATGACCGACAGTTTGTATGCATGGCAAAAAGCATTTAGTGCACATAAGGTGCATTAAAAGGAATCTAGTGCTTTCTTGAATTGTGTGATGCTAAAATCAAGCGCCTCTTGTTTAATGATAAGCGGAGGCGCAAAGCGAATGGTTGTTTCATGCGTTTCTTTTGTTAAAACCCCTAATTCCATCAGCTTCTCACATATTTTTCGTGGGGACACCCTTTGCGTGTCAAACTCTACGCCCACAAATAACCCCATACCTCGAACGCTTTTAATGGCTGGATGTTTAATATCATTAAGTTTATCTAAAAGATACTTACCCATATCGGCACTTCTTTGCAGCAAACCTTCTTCATCCAAAATATTTAAGACTGCAAGACCAATCCGTGATGCCAAGGGATTACCA